>NZ_VFTG01000013.1 GCF_006439355.1 Mesorhizobium sp. B4-1-3 | reverse complement strand
AAGCGCCCGTTCTATATCGTATGCCGTGAAGCGCGGCCGCGTCTCGGTCCAGTATTCGGTTGTTTCGGCCGGCCGCAGCGCCTCGCCGACAAGGGCCGCGCGCAGCGCAAGCGGCGATGGCGCAGCGACGACGTCTTCGACGTCGCGGCGCGCAATGCCGATGCCGCCGATCAGCTTGGCGAGGCCGTATTGCGGGTGGCCGAGCGTCGCCGGACGGGCACCCGGGGCCGTGATTGCCGCGAAGGATGCGTCGTCCAGCTCGCGGTCGAGCCCGGGCAGCACGACCGCGCCGTTTGGCAGGCCGGCGATCACGGCAAGCAGTTCGGCGGTGGCGGGAATCGAGCCGGTCGAACCGGCGGCGATCACCGGACCGGCCGGCGGATTGCGCTTCAGCCGCGCCGCTTCCAGCCGGATCAGGGCGCTGCGATGCGCGGCCGGATTGGAGCGGTCGCGCTCCTTCAGCAATTCCGGCCAGTTGTCGGTGACGATGCCCAGGAAATCGAGCGTCACCTGCCACCAGCCGGCGAGATTGCCGGTGACCAGCGTCGCGAGCTTCGCCCAATCCGTGCCCTCGGTCTCGATCTCGTCCATTAGTCGGGCAAGGTCGCGCGCCAGCCAGATGGCGTCGGCGGCCGAGGTCGGCACGACGAATTCCTCGTTGAAGCGGGCCCTGACATGGTCCGGCAGGCTTTCCTTCCAGGCGCGCACCAGCGGCGCCAGCAACAACAGCCGTTCCTGTGCGGCGATCGGCGGCGCGAGGTCTATCGCCGGCGCCGCTTCCGCGTTGAAGGCTGCCTCGTCCTCGTCGAATTCGCCGAGCGGCCGCACCGTCGGCAGGATGGCGGAGCGCTTTCCCCCTCCCCACTCGGAAAGCATGTCGACGAAGGCGCCGCGCAATGCACGCGCGGCGCGGCGCGTCGGCACATAGATGGTGGCGTCGGCTAACGCCAGCGGCTCGCCGTCGAAACGGAAGCCGGGAATCAATCGCCCGTCGAGCAACGCTTCCGCCAGCGTCGGCAGGAACGGCGCTCCGGGCGGGATGGAAAGGACGCGGCGCGCGCCGCTCATACCACATTAGATCGCCGTGCGCCCGTTTGGGCGCACAAAGGACGATCCAACCCTTTGACTCTACGCATCGTGCTTTCCGAAAATCGGAGCCGATTTTCGGGCCGATGCGGATGCCAGGTCGCCGGCGACGGCCGCTTCGGCGGCTGGAATGGCGTCGGGCGTGCCGACGGTGATCCAGCGTCCGTGCATCTTCATGCCGAACAGGCGCCCGGCGGCGATCGCCTTGTCGAAATAGACATTGAGCGAATGGGAGCCGGTTGGCGCGTCCTTGAAGATGCGCGGGTGGATAATGGCGGCGCCGGCATAGATCAGGCCCGCCAGGTCGCCCTTCGAGCGCCGTAGAACTCCGTCCGGGGCAACCAGGAAATCGGTGCCGACGCAGTGCCCGGTCGCTGAGTCGAGATCAGTAAGCATCAGCAGAATATCCATTCTCGCGACGTCCCATGCAAGGGCAAGACGCTCGAGGCTAGGCTGACCGCTGTCGATCCAGAAGGTATCGGCATTGATGACGTAGAAGGGCTCGCTGCCCAACAGCGGCAGCGCCTTGACGATGCCGCCCGCCGATTCCAGCAGTCCCTCGCGCTCGTCGGAGATGACGATCCTCGGTGCGCGCCTGTGGGCGACATGGGCGACGATCTGCTCGGGCAGGTAATGCACGTTGACGACGGCCTTGGAGATGCCGGCGGCTTCCAGGCTGTCCAGCCCCCAGTCGAGCAAGGTCTTGCCGGCGATCTTCACCAGCGGCTTGGGCATCGTGTCGGTGACCGGCCGCATGCGCTTGCCTAGCCCGGCCGCCAACACCATCGCGGTCTTCGGCGTCATGGTCGGGGGCTTCATGGGACCCGTTCCTCGAGCAGGCCGTGTGCCATGTAGAATTCCTTCAGGCTGGCCAGCGCCGGATGCGCCAGCGCCCGCCTCAGATAATCGCGGATGCGCGGCAGGTGCTTTAGATAGTAAGGCTTGCCGTCGCGCTTTTCGAGCCGCACGAAGATGCCGAGGATCTTCGAATTGCGCTGCGCCGCCATGACCGCATAGGCCTCGGCGAAACCGGCCTCGTCGAAAGCGCCGGCTGCGTGCCTAGCCGCGACATAGGCTGCAACCGTCCGCCGTTCGATCTCGGGTGGAACGGTGACGCGCGCATCCATGGCCAAGGAGGCGACGTCGTAGGCCGCCGGCCCGATCAGCGCGTCCTGCACGTCGACGATGCCCAGCCGGTCGAGGCCGGACCGCTCGGCGCGCCAGATGATGTTGGGCGAATGGAAGTCGCGCAGCATCAGCGTGTATTCGCTGCCCGCGAGGCGGTCGAGAAGGGCGTTCCATACCCGGTGATAGCCTGCCCGCAAGTCGTCGCTCGCCGGCCCGCCGGTGATCCAAGGCACATACCAGTCGACCAGAAGATCGGCCTCGATCAACATGGCGTCGCGATCGAAAGGTGGCACGTCGTGGAACGCGCCGGGCGCCGCTTCCATGCGCGCGGGCCATTCCCTGCCGTGCATCATGGCCAGCAACTCCGCCGCCGCTTCGTAGCGCTCGGCGACAGGCTGGCCGTCCTTGCTCAAAAAGCCTTCCGAGCCGAGATGCTCGAGAAGCAGAAAACCTTCGTCGAGGTCCTGGGCGTGGATCATTGGCACGCTGACGCCGGCGGCATAGAGCGCCCGGTCGATAGCGACGAAGGCGGTGACGGATTGCGCCGTATGGGCGATCACCGCATAGGGCTTGCCGTCGCGCACCGGCGGCCCGAGCACGAGCCGCGGCGAATTCATCAGCACGCGCGGCATCTGGCCGGGCAGCGAGACGATCTCGTAGGAGCGGGCGGAGGCGTCGCCGACGAAATGGCGGCGGCTGGCGTCGCCCCAGCCGGCGGCGGCCAGGAAATCGCGCATCGCCAGCGACCGCGCCGCGCGATCATAGGCCGGTCCCTGCCCGGAAAGCCTCGCCACGCGGCTTTCCCCCTGTTCGGTGAGATCGACCCACAGAGCGTTTGCCGGCAAACGGTCTCCGGCCCGTTCCGGCCATTCGACCAGCGCCGCGCCTTGGCCGAGCGCATCGTCGAGGCCGAGCTCGTCGAGCTCGTCCGGCGCGGAAAGCCGGTAGAGGTCGAAATGATGCACCGGAATGCGAGTCTCGTAGCTCTGCACCAGCGTGAAGGTCGGGCTAGGCACTTCGAGACCGGCATCATCGGCAAGCGCCCGGATCAGCGCGCGGGCCAGCGTCGACTTGCCGGCGCCGAGATCGCCCCTCAACGCGATCGCATCGCCAGCGCGCAATGCCATGGCGAGGTCCTCGCCAAGCTTTGCCGTTGCCACCTCATCGGCGAGAAAACGCTCCAGCGCCATTCCTGTCATATAGGCCGCGCTACTCGGCTGCGTCGCGGATGCCGGCCGGCGTATCCGGGATTCCGGATGGCTTGTCCGGGAAGGTGCAGATCACCGTGGTGCCCCTGTCCTGGCCGGTCTCGATGCGGACCGTCCCGCCATGCAGTTCGACGAAGCTCTTGACGATCGAGAGCCCGAGTCCCGCGCCGCGCCGCCGCCCACCATTGGCGCGCGGCTCGAAGCGGCGGAAGACCGATTCCAACACGTCCGGCGGCATGCCCGGCCCGTCATCATGCACCGAGAACTCGACCCCGTCGGCCAGACGGCGGCAGGTCAGCCGGATCGTGCTTGCCTCCGGCGCGTAGTTCGCCGCGTTGCTGAGCAGGTTGTAGAGGATCTGGCGAATGCGGATCTCGTCGCCATGGAAGCTCGTCGGCGCCTCGGCCGCGTCGACCGTGAGCTTGATTTGATGTTCGTCCAGCCGGTCGGCGACCAGTTCGGCGGCCGCGGCGATCGTCCGGTCGATGTTCATCTCGGAGATGTCGAGCTGCATGATGCCGGCATCGACGGTGGCCAGGTCGAGGATATCGTTGACGATGGTGAGCAGCACCGAGGACGACGAGCCGACATGCTCGACATATTCGCGCTGCTTCGGCGTCAGCGGCCCGGTCGCGGGCAGCGACAGAAGCTCCGTGAAGCCGATGATATTGGTCAGCGGCGAGCGCAGCTCATAGGAAACGTGCTGCACGAATTCATTCTTCAGCTGGTCGGACTTCTCCAGCGCCTCGTTCCTGTCCTTCAGCGCCCGTTCGACATTCACGGTATCGGTGACGTCGACGAAGGTGATCATCACCTGGCCGTTGGGCAGGTGGATCACCGCGTAGCTCAGCACGTTGCCGTTGACGAGCTCGATCTGGCCGCGGCGGTCGCGGCGCTCGTCGTCAAAGCCGGTGACCGCGGCGACAAAGCCGGCCCACGGGCTGTTCGCGGCGCGCTGGTCGCACAACTCGCGGATCGCCGAAACGTGGACGTTCGGCTTGACCGCTTCCGCTGTCAGCCCCCACAGCGCGACGAAGGCCGGATTGGACAGCCGCAGCCGCCCGTCCGGACCGAACACGACCACGCCTTCGGCGAGGTTGTCCAGCGTCTCGCCTTGCACTCGCACGGCGGTCTGGTAGCGGCTTTCGAGGTCCATCTTCTCGGTCAGGTTCTCGAACACCCAGGTGACGCCGCCCTTCGGCTGCGGGTTCGCCACCACGCGGATCGTCTTGCCGTCCGGCAGGTGCCACCAATGCTCCTGCGATTCGACGGCGCGGTAGGCGCTGAGCAGGTTCTCCTTCCAGCGTCGCCATTCCGGCTGCTCGGCGATCCTGCCTTCCGAGCGCAGCCGGTCGAGCAGCAGCGTGTTGGAGGGAGCGCTGAGCAGGAAGCCCGAGTCGAGGCCCCAGAGCTTCTGGAAGGCCTGGTTGAAGAAGCGCAGCTTCTCGTCGGTATCGAAGATCGCCACCGCGGTGTTCAGCTGGTCGAGCGTGTCGGCATGGCTGCGCACGGTACGCTCATATTCGGCGCGGATCGTTTCCGCGGCACTTGTGTCGCAGGCAAGCCCCGCCGAGCCGTCGGCGCCGGCGAAGTCGGTGACCACGAACATGCGGCGGTCGCCTTCGATCACGGTGGAAAGCGTCTGTTCGAAGACCGGGCGCGTCCTGTGCTGCTCGACGATCTGCTCGCGCGCCTGGCCGCCAAGGAATTCCTTGCCGTCGCGCACGGCCGCGGCTGGGCTTTCGGCCTCCACCGCCTCGGCATAGGCGCGATTGACCCATTGCAATCGCCCGTCCGCGGCGCGCAGCCATGCCGGCATCTTCAACGCGTCGAGCAGGCCGACCAGCGTGTCGTAGTCGGCGCTGAGCCGCTGGTTCTCGATCTTCAGCCTGGCCTGGTTGCGCAGCGTCTCCGACAGCGACACGAAGCGCACCAGGACATGCGCCGCGCTCTTGCGGCCATGCACTTCCAGCGGGACGCCGGCCTGCGTTTCGATGACCAGATCGAAGGCCTTCGCCTGTTCGCGCAGCGCGGCGACCGCGTGCTCCAACGCCGCCGCCGAACGCGGCATCAGCCAGCGGCCGAAGGCGAGGAAAGCAGACCTGTCGTCAGGCGCGCCGCTTTCCAGCGGCAGGCTGCCGATGAGCTCGGGCTTCTTCTTGTCCGTGGCCCAGACGACGACGCGCTGGTCGCGCAGGTTGAGCAGTGCCTCGGAACGCTGCAGCGCCGCGTTGACGTCCGCGATGCGGGCCCTGAGCTGGACATTCTGCGAGGCGGTGCGCGTGCGCTCGCGGATCAGGAAGATGGCCGAGACAAGTGCTGCGCCCATGACGCCGACGAACATGGCGAGCTGCATGACCTCGACGGTGCCGAACGACGCCGCGGCCTTGCCGGGAAGGGCCGTTTCGGCGTGGGCGGCAAAGGCCAGCAGCGGGCCGGCGAGCGCCGAGGTGGCAAGCAGCGAGGCCAGCCGCGAGCCGGCATGAAACCCGCCGCCGCTCACGGCGTGGCCGGCCTTGTTCGAATCCTCATGGCCGCCGGAAACGGCCGTTCCCGCGCGTGGCGGGTAATCCCCCGGCATGTCTTGGTCCTCTTCGCCGCTTGAATGCAAGACCGCCCTGAATGCGTCCCCGGCCCAACATGTCCCCGGACCGCGAATCACAACAATAACGCTTGCCGGAATCGGCGTGAAGAATCATTGGCGCAAAAAATAAAGCCGGGCGGAAGTCAACCACTCGGCCTCAATATCTGGTAGATAATTTCGTTTTGGTTAATAGCGATAGTGTTCCGGCTTGTACGGGCCCTGCGGCGTCACGCCGATATAGGCGGCCTGCTCGCTGGACAGCTCGGTCAGCTTGGCGCCGAGCTTGTCGAGATGCAGCCGCGCCACCTTCTCGTCGAGATGCTTGGGCAGCACATAGACCTGGTTCTGGTACTGGCCGTGCTTGGTGAAGAGCTCGATCTGCGCCAGCACCTGGTTGGTGAACGAGGCCGACATGACGAAGCTCGGATGTCCGGTGGCGTTGCCGAGGTTGAGCAGGCGTCCTTCGGAGAGAAGAATCATCCGCTTGCCGTCCGGGAAGGTGATCAGGTCGACCTGCGGCTTGACATTGGTCCATTTCAGATTGCGCAGCGACGCCACCTGGATCTCGTTGTCGAAGTGGCCGATATTGCCGACGATCACCATGTCCTTCATCGCCCGCATATGGTCGAGCGTGACGACGTCCTTGTTGCCAGTGGTGGTGATGACGATGTCGGCGGTGGGGGCGGCCTCTTCCAGCGTCACCACCTCATAGCCGTCCATGGCCGCCTGCAGCGCGCAGATCGGGTCGACCTCGGTCACCTTGACGCGGGCGCCGGCGCCGCGCAGCGAGGCCGACGAGCCCTTGCCGACGTCGCCATAGCCGCAGACCACCGCGACCTTGCCGGCCATCATCGTGTCGGTGCCGCGGCGAATGCCGTCGACCAGCGATTCCTTGCAGCCATATTTGTTGTCGAATTTCGACTTGGTGACGGAATCGTTGACGTTGATCGCCGGGAAGGGCAGCAGGCCCTTCTTCTGCAGTTGGTAGAGCCGGTTGACGCCGGTGGTGGTCTCCTCGGTGACGCCGCGGATCGCTTCACGCTGCTTGGTGAAGAAGCCGGGCGAGGCCTTCAGGCGCTTCTTGATCTGGGCGAACAGGATCTCTTCCTCCTCGCTGCCGGGATTGGACAGCACGTCCTCGCCGGCCTCGGCGCGGGCGCCGAGCAGGATGTACATGGTGGCGTCGCCGCCGTCGTCCAGGATCATGTTGGAGGTGCCGCCGTCGGTCCACTGGAAGATGCGGTCGGTGTAGTTCCAGTAATCCTCGAGCGACTCGCCCTTGACGGCGAAGACCGGGATGCCGGCCTCGGCGATTGCGGCGGCCGCATGGTCCTGAGTCGAGAAGATGTTGCAGGAGGCCCAGCGGATATCGGCGCCCAGCGCCTTCAGCGTCTCGATCAGCACTGCCGTCTGGATGGTCATATGCAGCGAGCCGGTGATGCGCGCGCCCTTCAGCGGCTTCTTGGCGCCGAACTCCTCGCGGCAGGCCATCAGGCCCGGCATTTCGGTTTCGGCGATCTCGATCTCCTTGCGGCCCCAGCCGGCAAGCGAGATGTCGGCGACCACATAGTCCTTGCTACCCGTCATGGCAGTGCTCCGGTGTGATTTTTTCTCAAAGACGCGCCGACGCCGGGAGGCGCGTGGGAGGGCGCGATTGCCGGCCTGACTAGCAGATCGGTCGCCATACGACAATGGGACATAAAGAAATCTTTATGCGCGCATGTCCTGGAAGCGCGAGATGCGGGACTGGGGACTAGTGCGTTCACCGTTTCACGGAAACGGTGAACGCCCTATCTCTTTGTTTTTACGCAATCCCGGACGGAAAACCGCTCACACTTTCTTGGAGTTGCTCTAGATTTCCTCGCCGAAACGCGAGGCGACGAGCTGCTCCAGCGCGTCCATGGCCGGCACGGCCTCCGGGCCGGTGGCGATGACGCGGATCGAATAGCCCGGGCTCGCCGCCAGCATCATCAGGCCCATGATCGAGGTGCCGCCGACCTTCACGCCGTCCTTCTCGACATGGATGGTGGCGTCGAAACCGCTGGCGACCTGGACGAACTTGGCCGAAGCGCGCGCATGCAGGCCGCGCTGATTGATGATCAGGAACTCCCGCACCACTTCGTCCGTCTGCGGCGCCGACGCGTTCATTTGCTGCTCAGGAGCTGGCTGGCGACGTTGATGTATTTGCGGCCCGCCGCCTGCGCCTCGTCGAGCGCGGCGGCCATGTTGTCGCCCTTGCGGATCGAGGAGAGCTTGATCAGCATCGGCAGGTTCATCCCGGCGATGACCTCGGTGCGGCCGGATTCCATCACCGAGATGGCGAGGTTGGAGGGCGTGCCGCCGAACATGTCGGTGAGCACGATGACGCCGGCTCCGGTGTCGACGCGCGCCACGGCGTCGACGATGTCGGCCCGGCGCTGCTCCATGTCGTCATCGGCGCCGATCGCCACGGTTTCGAAATTGTCTTGCGGCCCGACGACATGCTCTACGGCATGCCGGAACTCGGTGGCGAGTTGACCGTGCGTCACGAGCACGAGTCCGATCATTCTCTGGTGGCTCCCGTCATCGCCGCTTCACAGGCGTATCTTATGTTCGCCAGCCATTCCAGGCGGCGGGAGCGCTATCTTGTCGACGCGCGGCCGGTTGACAAGCCCAAAATTGCGGCGGCTGGGGCCATTTTGACGCATCGCAGCAAAAAACCCGGGCGGATCATGAAAAAGGCTGGATCGACAGCCGCGCCATCAGCATGGGCAGCGCGGCCGTGACATTCTGCCGGGCGACGTCGATGCGGGGCAGCCTGCATCCGGCGATGGTCTCGGCGCTTTCGTCCTGCACCCGCGCCATGTCGGCCGGTTCGACAAGCCGAACCACCAGATCGATCACGGCGGCCGGCTCGAAGGTCAGCGGCCGCGGCCCGATGCCGTGGACCTCGCATAGACCGGCGATGCTTGCCGGCGCGCGGCACACCAGCCGGCCGCCATGGGTGGCGAAAAACAACTGGTCGTCGCCCACCAGCCGGGAAAACATGCCGCGGGTGCGGCAATGATCGACAAGCGTCAGCGCCAGCGTCGTCTTGCCGGCGCCGGACGGCCCGGTGACCAGCACGCCATGCTCGCCGATCAGCAGAGCCGTCCCATGGATGTTGCGGGGCTTCGTGTCCGGCATGGTCGGTTCGGCGGTCAGCCTTCCGCCGGCAGCGTCACCACGAAACGCGCGCCCTTGATCTCGCCGGGCTTGGTGCCGGGGATGTTCTCGGCCGTCAGCGTGCCGCCATGCGCCTCGACGATCTGGCGGCTGATCGACAGGCCGAGGCCGGAGTTCTGGCCGAACGCCTCGCCGGCCGGCCGGTCGGTGTAGAAGCGCTCGAAGATGCGGTCGATCTTCTCGGCCCGAATGCCCGGGCCGTTGTCGTCGACGGTGATGATGTTGAACTTGCCGGCGCGCGCCAGCGAGATCGCGATATGGCCGTGTTCGTCGGGCACGAAGGAGCGCGCGTTCTCGATCAGGTTGGTGATGACCTGGCCGATCCGGAGGTCATGGCCGACAACGAAGAAGCCTTTAGCGCCGGCCGGCAGCTTTGCCGCCTTGAACTCGATCTCGACGGCCTTCTTGTTGCGCGTGGTCTCGCGCGACACGGCGACGAGGTCGGTGATGAACTTCTTCAAATCGACCCTGCCGGCGTCCTCCCGCGCGAGCTCCGCGTCGAGGCGGGAGGCGTCGGAGATGTCGGTGATCAGCCGGTCGAGCCGCTTCACGTCGTGCTGGATGATCTCCATCAGACGCGCGCGAGACGTGTCGTTTTTCGCCAGCGGCAGCGTTTCGACCGCGCTGCGCAGCGACGTCAGCGGGTTCTTGAGCTCGTGCGAGACATCGGCGGCGAAGCTTTCGATCGCCTCGATCCTCGCGTACAGCGCGTTCGTCATGTCGCGCACGGCAATGGACAAATTGCCGATCTCGTCCTGACGATCGGAAAAATCGGGAATTTCCTCGCGGCTCTTCACGCCGCGCCGCACCCTGACGGCGGCGGCGGAAAGCCGGCGCAGCGGATTGGCGATGGTGGACGCCAGAAGCAACGACAGGATCGCAGTGACGAGAGCCGCCACCCCGAACACGCGTAGGATCGCCTTGCGCTCGGCCGCCACGATCTTGTCGATGTCGCCGCCTTCGGTCGACAGCATCAAGACGCCGAGCACGGCACGGAAGCGTTGGATCGGCACCGCGACGGAGACGATCTGCTCGCCCTGCTCGCTTACCCGCACGATCGTCGAGGGGCTGCCGGTCAGCGCCTTGACCACTTCCGGGAAGGCCGCGCCATTACCGCCGGGCTGCTCGCGGTAGACCGGCAGGTCCTTGTTGCGGAAGAAGTCGAAGATGAATTTCTCGACCCGTTCCAGAAGGTCCGGCTGCTCGTCCTCGACCGGCGGCAGGTCGTAGCGCAGGATCTGGCCACGCGAATAGAGATGCCGCGAATCGAGCAGCAGGTTGGCGTCGCGGTCATAGATGCGGGCGCGTGTGCGCGTCGGCGAGATCAGGCGCCTGAGCACCGGCGCGACGCGTTCCGGATTGATCGGGAAATCGAGATTGTCGAGCTGGTCGGAACCAGGTCCAAGGCTCTCGCCGGCCTGCAGCTCAAGCAGCTTTTCCGGATCTATGCTGATCGAGTCGGTCTCCACGGTCGCCGAGGCCGCGATCGCGCCGGCGATGATCTCGCCTTGCGTCATCAGGCTTTCGACGCGCGCATCGATCAGCCCGTCGCGAAATGTGTTGAGATAGAGGATGCCGGTGACCAGCACGGCAAGGCCGGCCATGTTGAGGAACAGGATGCGCCGCGTCAGGCTGGAGAAGATGTGGTGGCCGAGAAACCGGCGCATCGGCACCGTGATTTTCGACACGAAGGCGGGCACGATCCGCGGCGGACGCTTCGCCGCGCCCGCCCGTCTGCCTCGCTCTACTTCCACTGCCATCGAATAGCAGGCCCTGCTTAGTTAGTGAGTAGTGAGTGGGGAGCAGGCAGTAGGAACAACGGTTGGCTGACCGCGGCTGTGCACGAGTGCCCGCTCACATCATTCAAAACCTGACTACTGACTAGTCCTTGCTGTCTACTGCCTATCTCATGCCTCTCGGAACCGGTACCCGACTCCGTAAAGGGTTTCGATCATCTCGAAGTCGTCGTCGACGGCCTTGAACTTCTTGCGCAGCCGCTTGATGTGGCTGTCGATGGTGCGGTCGTCGACATAGACCTGTTCATCATAGGCCGAATCCATCAGCGCATCACGGCTTTTTACCACGCCGGGGCGCTGCGCCAGCGAATGCAGGATGAGGAACTCGGTCACCGTCAGCGTCACCGGCTCGCCTTTCCAGGTGCAGGTGTGCCGCTCCTGGTCCATCACCAGCTGGCCGCGTTCGAGCGAGCGGGCCTGCTGGCTGGGCGCCTTGGCCGCCGCCTCGCGGGCGCTGGTGCGGCGCAGCACCGCGCGCACCCGCTCGACCAGCAGGCGCTGCGAGAACGGTTTGCGGATGAAGTCGTCGGCGCCCATCTTGAGGCCGAACAATTCGTCGATCTCGTCGTCCTTCGACGTCAGGAAGATCACCGGCAGGTCCGATTTCTGCCGCATGCGGCGCAACAGCTCCATGCCGTCCATGCGCGGCATCTTGATGTCGAGGATGGCGAGGTTCGGCGGCCGCGCCGCCAGGCCTTCCAGCGCCGACGCGCCATCGGTGTAGGTTTCGACCCGATAGCCCTCGGATTCGAGCGCGATCGACACCGAGGTCAGAATGTTGCGGTCGTCGTCGACAAGCGCGATTGTTGCCATTTCAAGCGGCTCCCTCATGAGCTGTCCCTTCTGTCGTCGAGAAGGGGCTTTTGCAGGACAAATTGGGTACAAAATGTGGCACGGGCCCTGTCCGAAGTCACGGGCGGCCTGCCGCTACACACCATCGCACCTCTATTAGGATCGGACGAACCGAAGCTGCCAATCCTTTGGGCAACGTCTGTGGTTTTTTGCACATATAAACGATTTAAACAACTTTCAAATTTTTTAAATCGATTAATGATTTGATATCATTCGGCTTTTCTGGTTCTGAACCTTGGCAGCCCCGGTGCGGGCTCCGGGAAGCCTCCCGTCACGTGTGGCCAAATCCAGAGAGGAAATTTGATGTCGGAAGCCGGCAAACGCAACCCCGACTGCGCCGTCGACGCGATCGGCCTGAAGACCAAGGGCATGGTGCGCTACAATTTCGGCGCGGCCGAACTCTATGAGGAAGCGATCCGGCGTGGCGAGGCGAGGTTGACCGCGCAGGGCGCGCTGGTCGCCGAGACCGGCCAGCACACCGGCCGTTCGCCGAAGGACAAATTCGTCGTGCGCGACGAGGCGACCGGGCCTCATGTCTGGTGGGACAACAACAAGGCAATATCGCCAGCACAATTCGAAACGCTGCTTGCCGATTTCCGGGCACATGCGGCCGGCATGGACCTCTACGTGCAGGACCTCGTCGGCGGCGCCGACGCCGAGCTGAAGCTGCCGACCCGGGTCGTCACCGAATTCGCCTGGCATTCGCTGTTCATCCGCAATCTGCTGATCCGCCCCGAAGCCGCCGAGCTCGAGCATTTCGTGCCGGACATGACGATCATCGACCTGCCCTCCTTCCGCGCCGATCCGGCGCGCCACGGCACCCGCACCGAAACGGTGATCGCGGTCGATCTCACCCGCCAGATCGTGCTGATCGGCGGCACCTCCTATGCCGGCGAGATGAAGAAGTCGGTCTTCACCATGCTGAATTACCTGCTGCCGGCAAAGGGCGTGATGCCGATGCACTGCTCGGCCAATGAGGGGCCGGACGGCGAAGCGGCGGTGTTCTTCGGCCTGTCCGGCACCGGCAAGACGACGCTGTCCGCGGATCCGTCGCGCACGCTGATCGGCGATGACGAGCATGGCTGGGGTCCGCACGGCATCTTCAATTTCGAGGGCGGCTGCTACGCCAAGACGATCAGGCTGTCGGCCGAGGCGGAGCCTGAGATCTTCGCCACCACCCAGCGCTTCGGCACGGTGCTGGAAAACGTCGTGCTCGATGCCGGCCGCGTTCCGGATTTCAACGACGGCAGCCTCACCGAGAACACGCGCTGCGCCTATCCGCTGGACTTCATCCCCAACGCCTCGAAGACCGGCCGCGCCGGACACCCGAAGAACATCATCATGCTGACGGCGGATGCCTTCGGCGTCATGCCGCCGATCGCCAGGCTAACCCCGGCGCAGGCGATGTACCACTTCCTGTCGGGCTATACCGCCAAGGTTGCCGGTACGGAAAAGGGTGTCACCGAGCCGGAGGCGACCTTCTCGACCTGCTTCGGCGCCCCGTTCATGCCGCGCCATCCGTCCGAATATGGCAATCTGCTGCGCGAGCTCATCGCCGGCCACGGCGTCGACTGCTGGCTGGTCAACACCGGCTGGACCGGGGGCGCCCATGGCACCGGCCGCCGCATGCCCATCAAAGTGACGCGTGCCTTGCTGGGCGCAGCGCTCGACGGTTCGCTGAAGTCGGCCGAGTTCCGCACCGACGCCAATTTCGGCTTCGAGGTGCCGATCGCCGTTCCGGGTGTCGATGGCGCCATTCTCGACCCGCGCTCGACCTGGGCCGACAAGGCTGCCTATGACCGCCAGGCCGCCAGGCTGGTCGGCATGTTCGCGACCAATTTCGAGAAGTTCGAACGCCACGTGGACGCCACCATCCTCGGCGCGGCGCCGCGCCTGCAGGAGGCGGCCGAGTAATCGCTGCCTCGATCGTCTTGCCTCCGGGGCCCGGCCAGCGCAATTCCAGGAAAAGTGTGAAACGGTTTCCGTCCGGAATTGCGCCAACACAGAAAGCCAGGGAGGGTTCGCCGTTTCCGTGAAACGGCGAAGCCCCCTTGGCGCCGGGCCTTTTCTTTTTGCGGCCATCGCGTCATGAGTGCTTCCATGGCGAGCGACGACGACATCATCATCACAGGCGAAGCCGTTATCCGCCCGGGCGACCTGCACGAGGATTTCATCCGCTCGTCCGGTCCGGGCGGCCAGAACGTCAACAAGGTGGCGACCGCGGTGCAGCTGCGCTTCGACGCTGCGAACGCCACGGGCCTGTCCGAGCGCGTGCGCGAGCGTGTTCTCAAGCTTGCCGGCCAGCGCGCCACCAAGGACGGCGTCATCGTCATCGAGGCCGGCCGCTTCCGCACCCAGGAGCAGAACCGCGCCGATGCGCGGGCCAGGCTGACGGCGTTGATCGCCAAGGCGGCCGAACCGCCGCCACCGCCGCGCAAGAAGACCAGGCCGTCCAAAGGCGCCGTGGAGCGGCGCCTCAAGAGCAAGGCGGGCCGCTCGACGGTGAAGAAGTTGCGCGGCCGGGTCGACAGCGATTAGAGCAATTCCAGGAAAAGTGAGAGCGGTTTTCCGTCCGGAATTGCGTCAAAAACAAAGAGATGGATCGGTTTGCCGTTCCCTGAACGGTGAGCCGCTCCAGCAAGGTAGAAATCGGCTGCTTCCAATTCAGGGTTGCAGATGGCAAGGTCGGGTTGCTGCAACAGCGAGGAGACCACCCATGGGTATTTTCGATTTCGTCAAGGGCGTCGGCAAGAAGCTCGGGATCGGCGCCGACGACGAGGCATCGCCAAACGCGGATACGTTGAAGAAGGAGCTCGATTCGCACAAGCTGGGCACGGACGGCGTCGAGGTTGCCGTCCAGGGCGACACCGCGGTGCTGAAGGGTACTGTCAAGGACCAGTCGGTCTTCGAAAAAGCGGTGATCGCCGTCGGCAACACGCTCGGCGTGTCGAAGGTGCAGGCAGACGAGCTGAAGGTCGCGCCCGAGGCCGGCAAGGCGGCTGCGCCGGCCAAGGAGCCGACATTCTATACAGTCCAGAAGGGCGACAATCTCTGGAAGATTGCCGAAAGATATTATGGCAAGGGCAAGGGCGCGAAGAACAACATCATCTTCGAGGCCAACAAGCCGATGCTGACGCATCCCGACAAGATCTATCCCGGCCAGGTGCTGCGCATACCGGATATCGATCAGGCCTGAACGGCACATCATCTGACTCTGGAAAACGGTGGCTTTCGGGTCGCCGTTTTCCTTTGCCGGTGGCATGCTTGGCCAATCGAACGCATCGGTAACCGGATCGCCCCATGCTCGTTCTGCCCAAAGGCGTCCGCCACATGCCGGGCTACCTCGCGCGCCCCGCCCAGGAAGCGCTGGTCGAGGAGATCAGGCGCGTCGTGCAGGCGGCACCCCTCTACGTGCCGGCCATGCCGCGCACCGGCAAGGAGATGAGCGTGCGCATGACCAATTGCGGCGCGCTCGGCTGGGTGACCGACAAGGAGCGCGGCTATCGTTACCAGTCCACGCATCCGGTGACGGGCGAGCCCTGGCCGCCGATTCCCGAGGCGCTGCTGCAATTGTGGCGCGAGGTTGCGGCCTACCCGCATCCGCCCGAGGCCTGCCTGGTCAATTTCTATACGGCCGATGCCAAGATGGGCCTGCACCAGGATCGCGACGAAAAGGATTTCGACGCGCCCGTCGTGTCGGTCTCGCTGGGCGACGACTGCCTGTTCCGGGTCGGCCAGACCACGCGCGAGGGCGGCACGAAGTCGTTCAGGCTGAAGAGCGGCGACGTCGTCGTGCTCGGCGGCGAAGGACGCCTCGCCTTCCATGGCGTCGACCGCATCTACCCCGCGACCTCGGCCCTGTTGAAGAATGGCGGCCGCATCAATCTGACGTTGCGCCGGGTAACGGTGCCTGGCTGAGCATGCCTGACGCCTGGGCAACGCGATTTTAAGGACACTCGGGCTACAACCGCGGTTGCGCAACCGAGGTCGCCATGCAACCGAACTGGATCAGGACCCGAAGCCTCTTGGACGTGGCCATCGTCACAGTCGTGTCGATCGTCGCGCTATGGATGACCGAATTCTACCTGAGCATGTTGTGGAACCTCGACGACCGAGGATTTTCCGAACTTTCGCACAGGCTTCCGTATTGGGACTTCACCAATCTCTGGGCCGGCTCCCGCATGGCCATGGACGGCCATGTCGCGGCCCTCTTCGATGTGGACGCCTACCGCGCGGCGCTGCGCGCCATGTTCTCGCCCGACCTTCCCAACCAGGAATGGAGCTATCCGCCGAACATCCTCCTGCTCGGCGTTCCGCTTGCTACCTTGCCGATCCTGCCTGCCTATCTGATCTGGACGGTTGGGACCGTGCTGTGTCTGTGGCTGGCGATACGGCCGCTGAAGCTCGGAACCGCGCTCGAACTGGCGATTGTCTTCAGTCCGGCGGTTATTTGGAACTCGGTATTCGGCCAGAACGGCGCGTTGACCACCGCGTTCTTGATCGGGGGCCTCGCCGTGGCGCCTAGGCGCCCGCTGCTGGCCGGGATCCTGTTCGGCCTGCTGACGATCAAACCGCATCTCGGCATTCTCGTGCCCTTCTGCCTGCTCGCCAGCGGCAATTGGCGGGCCATTCTCGCGGCCGTCGGCACTAGCGTCGTGATTGCCGTCGCCACCGGCCTGTTCTTCGGCTTTGATGTCTGGCGGCTGTTCCTGACCGAAACCCGTCCCTTGATGACGGCGATCATGGAGGCGCCTTATCCGCAACCCTACCAGTACAATGCGATCACGGTGTTCTTCACGGCGAGAGCCGCCGGCACTGGGGTAACCTCCGCCTATGGGGTCCAGGCGGTCGCGACCATCGCTTCCATTGCCGCGGCGATCTGGCTCTGGTGGCCGGGGCGCGCGGTCTCGCACCAGGAACGCGTGGTGCTTACCGCGGTCCTTGCGATCCTCGCCACGCCCTACGGCTACACCTATGACACCATCGGGGCGGCCGTAGCGGTCGCGATGCTCGCCGCGATGGTTTCGAGGCCGCCGCGGCTGATACTGGCGATCTTCTGGCTCTGGCCTTTCGTCGCGCATTTGTTCATCCACGGCGGATACTGCGTCGGCGTCGTGGTCCCGCTGTCCCTCGCCGGGTGGATGCTGTTGTCGATATGGACGGGAGGCCGGAAGGCTGAAATCTCCGAGGAGCCGTCCTTGGCATAGCTGCCCAGGCGGCGCATTTATGGGGCTGCGTCCATCTTGGCGTTTCCACGCCGCGGGAGGTCAAGCGGTAGACCGGCGTCGCGCAATGCCACAAAAAAGAGCGCGAACAGGACGACTGTGGCGAGTGGAATTTTCAGCAATCCAAAATGGATCATGGCGAGGGGAAGCAGCATCGCAAAGGTGACGATGCTGAGCCGTGCCCCGCTCTCAGGCGATGGCGGATTTCTCGACCCCATCAGCCCCAGCGCGCCGGCAAGCAGTCCGAGATCATAGGTCAGGGCATAGGGTGTGATAATGAATGTGGCGACCAGCAGGAGTATGTCGTGGTTGCGTGCGTCCTTGACCCGGAAGAACGCCGTGATCACCACCAGCGCGGCGGGCAGGGCCACCGCGAGATGCAGCATCAGCGCCAGGTCCGGACCGAAGTCCCAGTTGCGAAGCGCGCCATAGACAGAGGGCATCATCGCCAGGAAGAGCCCTCGGAGCTGCCCCATGACCGCATTCTGGTACGGCACGACGTTCTGGATGTAGCCGCGCCACGAATCGAGCCCGAACACGGCGGCCGAGGCCACCACCAGCAGCAGCGTGGTTATGACGGCGCTGGCGATGACGCTCCAGCGTCGCTCGGCCACCAGGAGGAACGGAAACAACAGGCCGAGCTGAGGCTTGGTTGTCAGCAGCCCGAGCAGGATGCCGGCAACGATGGGTCTCTTTTCGCGCAGTGCCAGCGCGCCGAGCGCCAGCGCCGCGCAGAGATAACCGTTCTGGGCCGCCCAGAAGTTGAGAACCATGAAAGGCATTGCGGCGACCCACGCAATTAGACCGCGCTCGCCGATGAAGGCACGGTAGGCGATCAGGAACGCGACGCCCGTCGTCGTCAGAAAGAGCAGGAGCGCGGTTTCGTAGCCGAAAAATCCGAGCGGCCAGATCAGGAAGAGGAAATGCGGCGGATAGCTCCAATTGTGCCACGGATATCCGCTGCCGAAAGCCTCTCGAAGGTGACCGAAATAGACATTCCAAGGGCCGAACAGGTCCTGCACCTTGCCCGAAAGCAACAAGCGGGACGCCAGCCAGTAGTTGGCGAAATCCTTGTCGGCAAGGTTCGGATCCAGGCCCGGTGCGACGATCGCGTTCCCGACAGGCCAGGCCAGTGCCACCGCCGCAATAGATGTGACCGCGAACACAAACAGATATGGCTTCGGCAGTGCCAGCAGCCGTCGCATGAAACCTTGCCCGTTACCCGGTCGGCTTCTTGCAGGAATCTCTTAAGAAACATGAAAACCGTCCGGTACGCGCGGCTCTCTCAGGGCCTCACAGCTTCCTCAGCGCCACTTCCTCGATCAGATGGTTGGCGCCCTTGCGCAGGATGAGGTCGGCCCGAGCCCTGGTCGGCAGGATGTTCTCGCGCAGGTTCTTCAGGTTGATATTGGCCCACAACCCCTCGGCGATGGCGCGCGCAGCATCCTTGGAGAGCTGCGAATAGCGGTGGAAGAAGGAGTGCGGATTGCGGAAGGCGGTTTCGCGCAGCCGCATGAAACGCTGGATGTACCACTGATGGATCAGCTTCTCGTCGGCATCGATATAGATGGCGAAATCGAAGAAGTCGGACAGGAACGGCACGATCTTGCCGTCCTTCGGCAGCTTGCCCGGCTGCAGCACGTTGATGCCTTCGAAGATCAGGATGTCCGGCCGGTCGATGGTGACGAACTCGCCCGGAATGACGTCATAGGTAAGGTGCGAATAGATCGGCGCGCGGACATCGCGCTGCCCCGACTTGATTCCGGACAGAAACCTCAGCAGCGCGCCGACGTCGTAGCTCTCCGGAAAGCCCTTGCGCTCCATCAGATTGTCGCGGCGCAGGATCTCGTTGGGCAACAGGAAGCCGTCGGTGGTGATGAGGTCGACCTTCGGGCTCGACGGCCAGCGCGCCAGAAGTTCCTTCAGCACGCGCGCCGTGGTCGACTTGCCGACCGCGACCGAGCCGGCGATGCCGATGATGAACGGCGTCTTGACCACGTCCTGCGCCTTGAAGAAGGCCTGGCGCTGCCGGTAGAGAAGTTGGCTCGCCTCGACATGCGCCGAAAGCAGGCGGGAAAGCGACAGGTAGATGCGCTTGACCTCTTCGAGGTCGACCGGGTCGTTGAGCGAGCGCAGCCGGTCGATCTCGTCCCCGGTGAGCGTCAGTGGCGTGTCGGCGCGGAACTGCGACCATTGCTCGGCGGAGAAGAATCGAAACGGGGAGTACTTCTCGGTCGGAGCCAGCTGGTCCATCGGGTTTCCTGCCCTCCTCGCCGTCAGCCCCGGGCCATCAACCGCGAGGCCGGGACGCCTTTTCGGCGATGCCCGAGCGGCCGGCGCGGCCCTCGAGCTCCTTCAGCACATCGTCCAGCGGAATGCCCGCTATGCCGAGGACGACCAGCCAATGATACAGAAGATCGGCGCTTTCCGAAACGAGGCCCTGGCGGTCGCCGCGGATGGCGGCGATCACCGCTTCCACAGCCTCCTCGCCGAGCTTCTGCGCCGCCTTGTCCATGCCCTTGGCGAACAGCTTCGCCGTCCACGAGTCCGGGTCGCCGGAATGAGCGCGTTGGTGGATGATCTGTTCCAGTTCGGCGAGCGAAAAGTCTGCCATAACAGTTATTTATGCCCCATGGGCAACCGAGTCCAGTCGCATCGGCAGGCCGGCCTTGGCCAAATGCGCCTTGGCTTGGGCGATCGTGTAGGTGCCGAAATGGAAGATTGAGGCGGCAAGCACGGCGCCGGCATGGCCGTCGCGGATGCCTTCGACGAGGTGATCGAGCGTGCCGACGCCGCCCGAGGCGATCACCGGCACGCGCACGGCGTCGGCGATCGCCCGGGTGAGCGCAATGTCGTAGCCCGCCTTGGTGCCGTCGCGGTCCATCGAGGTCAAAAGAATCTCGCCGGCGCCGCGCTCCACCATGCGCCTGGCGAAGTCGACCGCGTCGATGCCCGTCTTCTCGCGCCCGCCATGGGTGAAGATCTCCCAGCGGTCAGCCTCGCCTTGCGCCGACACCTTCTTGGCGTCGATCGCCACGACGATGCACTGGTTGCCGAACTTGTCGGCCGCTTCCGCGACGAAATCCGGGTTCTTCACCGCCGCCGTGTTGATCGACACCTTGTCGGCGCCGGCCAGAAGCAGCTTGCGGATGTCGGCGACCTGGCGCACGCCGCCGCCAACGGTGAGCGGCATGAAGCACTGCTCGGCCGTCCTGGCGACCACGTCGAAGATCGTCTCGCGGTTGTCCGACGACGCGGTGATGTCGAGGAAGCAGAGCTCGTCGGCGCCGGCCGCGTCATAGGCCTTGGCGGCCTCGACCGGGTCGCCGGCATCGACGAGATCGACGAAATTGACGCCCTTAACGACGCGGCCATTCTTGACGTCGAGGCAAGGGATGACGCGGACCTTGAGCATCACTTGCCTTCCAGCGTCGAGAGCAGGTCGACCACCAGCTCGCCGACCAGCGGCGGCACGTCGCCCTTCGGATCGAAGGCCGGATCGTAGGCAGAAACGGTCAGCCCGGCGATGCTGAGTGGCCCGGCGAGGCCGCACATGGCGGTGCGCACCTGCTCCGGCGCCGGACCGCCGGGCGTGGTGTAGCGGTTGGCCTGCAGCTTCTCGGGGTCGTGCACGTCGAGGTCGACATGCATATGCACCCGGTTTGCCCCGTCGACCTTCAGCCGTTGCGCAGCAGCCTTCCAGTCCGGGCATTCGGTTCGGATGATCGGCAGCTTTTCCAGCAGTTCCTTTTCCGCGCTGTCGAGGTCGCGCGCGTTGACCAGGACGCAGCGCGACGGGTCGACCGGCTTGAAGCCCGGGATCTGCGCCGCCATCGCTCGCCAGCAGAGGCCCAGCACGGCCGCCAGCGCCATGCCGTCGAGAAAGCCCGTCATGGTGGTTTCCGGCGTGTTGAGGTCGCCATGCTGGTCGGCCCAGATGATGGCGTCGGCGCCGGCGCCGGCCACCGCGCCGGCGGCGGTCAGGCAGTTGCCGGCCAGAACGATCGGAAACCGCTTCTTGTCCAGCGCCATGCGGACTTCGCCCGAAACTGCGTTGCAGACGGCAAATCCGGTGCCGATCTCGCGCTCGTCTTCGTCCTCGACCACCTTGCCGATATCGTTCACCTCGACATCGTGGCCGGCGAGCTTCAGCGCTTCGGCCAGCCCGCCCGAGATCAGCGCGTCCGGGCCCTGGCCGCAGCCGCTGTGGAAATGGCCGCTGTCATAGGATGCCAGGATGATCGAAATGTTCACTATTCTGCCTCCGCCCGCTCGCCGCGCAGGATCGCCAGCGCCTCGGCGGGGTCGATACGTCCATCATATAGGGCGCGGCCGGAGATCGCGCCTTCGAGTTTTTGCGCATCGGGCATGGTCATGCGCACGATGTCGGCGATCGAGGCTAGCCCGCCGGATGCGATCACCGGAATGGACACCGCCTCGGCGAGGCTGATCGTCGAATCCCAGTTGATGCCGGAAAGCACGCCGTCGCGGTCGATGTCGGTGTAGATGATGGCGGCCACACCCGCGCCCTCGAATTTCTTGGCCAGCTCGATGACGCCGAGCTCGGAGGCCTCGGCCCAGCCTTCGACCGCGACCTTGCCGCCCTTGGCGTCGATGCCGACGGCGACCTTGCCGGGAAAAGACTTGCAGGCTTGCTTGACCAGCTCCGGCTCGCGCACCGCGATCGTGCCCAAAATGACGCGGGCGAGGCCGCGGTCCAGCCAGTCTTCGATCTGCGGCAGGGTGCGGATGCCGCCGCCGAGCTGCACCGGGTTCTTCGTCGCCTTGAGGATGGCGCCGACCGCCGCCGAATTGACGCTTTGGCCCTTGAAGGCGCCGTTGAGGTCCACGACATGCAGCCACTCGAAGCCTTGATCCTCGAAGGCCTCGGCCTGCGCGGCGGGATCGTCATTGTAGATGGTCGCGGTGGCCATGTCGCCGTGCTTCAGGCGCACGCATTGGCCGTCCTTGAGATCGATCGCTGGAAACAGGATCATGGATCAGGCGCCCTCGACGATGACGAAATGACCGGTCGATGCGGCGAGCCGGAACTTCGAGGCATGCTGATATTCAGGCGAATGATAGCATTCGACCGCCTTGTCGTAGGATTCGAACTCGACCAGCACGTGCCGGTTGCCGGTTGCTCCTTCCGGACTCTCGTAGCGGCCCGCGCGGACCGGGAACTTCGCGCCGTGTTTCGCGAAGGCGACGGCATTCGCTTCGATATACTGCTTGTAGACATCCGGGTCGCGGACATTGATCATCGCCATCCAATAGCCCTTTTTGCTCATGTCAGGGCCTCCATTTCAGGAAGTTGGTGATCAAGGCGAGGCCGAGCGCCTGGCTCTTCTCGGGATGGAACTGCGTGCCGGCGAGGTTGTCGCGCGCAACCGCCGCCGTCACCGCGCCGCCATAGTCGGTCGTCGCCACGATCTCAGCCGGGTTCTTCGCGTCCAGATGATAGGAATGGACGAAATAGGCGTGCAGCCCCTTAGGGCCGGTCTCGATGCCGGAAAACAGCGGGTGCTTGCGTTGAAGTTCGATCGTGTTCCAGCCGATCTGCGGGATCTTCAGCGCCGGATCGGAGGGTTGGATCTCCTTGACGTCGCCGGCGATCCAGCCGAGGCCCTTGGTGACGGTCTTCTCCAACCCGCGTTGCGACATCAGCTGCATGCCGACGCAGATACCGAGGAACGGCCGCCCCTTGGCGATTGCCGCTTCCTCCACCGCCTCCCACATGCCTGATACCGCATGCAGGCCGGCGGCGCAGTCGGCATAGGCGCCGACGCCCGGCAGCACGATGCGGTCTGCGGAACGCACCCGCTCGGCGTCCGCCGTCAGCTCGATCGTCGCGGCAAGGCCTGCCTCATGCGCGGCGCGCTCGAAGGCCTTGGTGGCCGAGCGCAGATTGCCCGAGCCGTAGTCGATGATGGCTACCCGCATGTCAGGGCCTTCCAGGCGTATGGGTCAGGCCGAGCGCCATGCCTGTCTGCGGCGGACGGGCCTGCGATGCATCCGGTACGATGCGCGGCAGAGCCGGCTGCTCCTCGCTCTCCTTGCCGGCTTCCAGCGCGTGGCGCGTCTCGGCGTCGGCGAGATTGCCGGCCTCGACCACGCCCCATTCGCGCCAGCCGCGCCGGCGCAGCGAAGCGATGCGCAAGGCCTGGCCTTCGAAGCCTATATAGAGAGAGACCAGCAGCGACAGCAGCGATCCGGCCCATTCGAGCCCGAGTCTCTCGCCGGCCACCGACAGGATCGCCATGACGGCGAAGGTCAGGGCCGCCTCGATCCACAGCCGGTGCCAGGCGAGCCAGAGCGGCGCGACCAGGAAGCCCAGCCAGGTGAAGCTGTCGCGCACGAAACTTGCGTCCTCGACTTTGTCGCCGGCCGGCGGCGCCATCACGACGTAGATCGCCATAGGGCTATCCTTTCAGGGATCCCTTGGTGGACGGCACCGCGTCGGGCTGGCGCGGATCGGGCTCCAATGCCGCGCGCAAGCTGCGCGCCACCGCCTTGAAGCATGTTTCGGCGATGTGATGGTTGTTGGCGCCGTAGTGGTTGGTCACATGCAGCGTGATGCCGGCATTCTGCGCCAGCGCCTGGAAGAATTCGCGCACCAGCTCGGTGTCGAACGTGCCGATCTTCGGCGACGAGAAGGCCACGTTCCAGACCAGGAACGGCCGGCCGGAAACGTCGATCGCCGCCCTGGTCAGCGTCTCGTCCATGGCAAGCTCGATCGAGGCGTAGCGCATGATGCCGCGCCGCTCGCCCAGCGCCTTGCTCAGCGCCTGGCCGATCGCGATGCCGGTGTCCTCGACCGTGTGGTGGTCGTCGATGTGCAGGTCGCCCTTGGCTTTGACCGTCATATCGATCAGCGAATGCCGCGACAGCTGGTCGAGCATATGGTCGAAAAAGCCGACGCCGGTCGAAATGGCGGATTTTCCCTTGCCGTCGACATGGACCGAGACCGAAATCTCGGTTTCCTTGGTCTTGCGGCTGACTTCGGCCGAACGCGTCATCCCATTGTCCTTGTTGCCCCGTTCGGAGGCACCGGGGCTTGAAAACGAAAGCCTTCTATCAGCATGATCCGGCGATTGCCAGTTGCCATTCCGGCCGCTATCGGCCCGGGCCGCGGGCGGTTTGCAATCCTTGGCCCTATGCATACATATGGCCGATCAAACTCACTCGTACCGCGCCAATCGCCTTTTTCAAGGGATAGCGCGCATCGGAGCTCAAATGTCGAATGAACTCACCATGCACGCCACGACCATCATCAGCGTGCGCAAGGGCAACAAGGTCGTGATCGCCGGCGACGGCCAGGTCAGCCTCGGCCAGACGATCATGAAGGGCAACGCCCGTAAGGTGCGCCGCATCGGCAAGGGCGGCAGCGTCATTGCCGGCTTCGCCGGCGCCACCGCCGACGCCTTCACCTTGCTCGAGCGGCTCGAAGCCAAGCTCGAACAATATCCGGACCAGTTGACGCGCGCCTGTGTCGAGCTCGCCAAGGATTGGCGTACCGATCGCTATCTGCGCCGTTTGGAAGCCATGATGCTGGTCGCCGACAAGTCGGTCTCGCTGGCGCTGACAGGCAATGGCGACGTGCTGGAACCCGAGCATGGCGTCATGGCCATCGGTTCCGGCGGCAATTACGCGCTGGCCGCGGCCCGCGCGCTGATCGACACCGACAAGGACGCCGAGGAGATCGCCCGCAAGGCCATGCAGATCGCGTCCGACATCTGCGTCTACACCAACAACAATTTTGTTGTCGAAACGCTCGATGCCGCTTGAACGACCATGATCCCGAATCGAAGGACCGCGAAAGCGAAAAGTGGCCGCCGGTTCTCGGACAAGATCATGCTCAATCAGGAACAGGCCGACCATGATCCCAAAAAATGGGAACCGGTTTTTGGACGAGATCATGGTCGAACAGGAACATAGCTACGGTTTTCGGCCGGTCACGGAAAAGGACCTGCCGATGATCGCCAAGTGGCTGCGCGAGCCGCATGTCGCTCAATGGTGGGACGATCCGGACAAGGAGATTGCCGAGATCCGCGAGCATATGGATTCGGTCTCGGTGGAGCCGCTGATCGTCGAGCTCGACGGCAGGCCGATCGCCTATTTGCACAGCTATGATCCGCATATGGAGGACGACCATCCCTATGCCGACCAGCCCTTCGGCACGCTGGGCATCGACCTCACGATCGGCCCGCCGGAGCTGGTCGGTGTCGGCCATGGCTCGGCCATCGTGCGCCAGTTCGTCCAGGAACTGTTCGAAGAGGGCGCGCCGCGCGTCATCATCGATCCGCATGCCGACAATGGCCGTGCCATTCGCGCCTATGAGAAGGCCGGCTTCAAGCCGATCGGCCGCAGGCATTCGCAATATGGGGACGTCGTGCTGATGGCTGTCGATGCGGCCGAGGACGACGAACATCTGGGGGACTGAGGCAATGACTGCATCCGGAGAGGACAAGACGCTTTCGGCCTATGAAGACAGCTGGCGCATGGGCCTGCTGCTCGCGCTCGCCCTGATCATCTTCCAGGCGGGCGCCTTGTACGGCATGGGCCACCCGCCGATCTGCACCTGCGGCTACGTCAAGCTCTGGCACGGCGTGGTCAACAGCTCGGAGAACTCCCAGCACATCGCCGACTGGTACACCTTCTCGCACATCATCCACGGCTTCCTGTTCTATGCGCTGGCGCTGTTCCAGCGCTCGCCGGTGGGCCTAAGGCTCGCCTTCGCCGTCCTCATCGAAGGCGGCTGGGAGATCCTTGAGAACAGTCCCTTCATCATCGAGCGCTACCGCGCCGGCACCATCTCGCTCAGCTATTACGGCGATTCGATCATCAACTCGGTGTCCGACACGCTGTTCATGGCGCTGGGATTTGTGATGGCGCGAAAGCTACCTATATGGGTGATCGTGGCCCTGGCGCTCATCTTCGAGCTCGGCACGGGTTATATCGTCCGGGACAATCTGACGCTCAACGTGATCATGCTGCTGCATCCGTTCGAGTTTATCAGGCAGTGGCAAAGTGGAATTTGAGTGATATGAGCACCTTTTCTCCCCGCGAAATCGTTTCGGAACTCGACCGCTTCATCATCGGCCAGAAGGACGCCAAGCGCGCCGTGGCCATCGCCTTGCGCAACCGCTGGCGCCGCCAGCAGCTGGAAGGCCAGATGCGCGAAGAGGTGATGCCGAAGAACATCCTGATGATCGGCCCGACCGGCGTCGGCAAGACCGAGATATCGCGCCGCCTGGCGCGGCTCGCCGGCGCCCCGTTCGTCAAGGTCGAGGCAACCAAATTCACCGAGGTCGGCTATGTCGGCCGCGACGTCGAGCAGATTGTGCGCGACCTCGTCGAGGTCGCCATCGGCCTGACGCGCGAGAAGATGCGCGAGGACGTTACCGCGCGCGCCCAGATCAATGCCGAGGAACGCGTGCTGGAAGCCCTCGTAGGCAAGACGGCGAGCCCGGCGACCCGCGACTCCTTCCGCAAGAAGCTGCGCGACGGCGAGCTCGACGACAAGGAGATCGAGATCGAGGTGGCCGACACCGGCACCGGCGGCATGCCCGGCTTCGAGATCCCCGGCATGCCGGGCGCCAATGTCGGCGTGCTCAACATCAACGACATGCTCTCGAAGGCGATGGGCGGCCGCAAGACCAAGACCCGCAAGACCACGGTGCGCGATTCCTACGCGCTGCTGGTCAACGACGAGTCCGACAAGCTGCTCGACCAGGACGAGGTCGTGCGCCGGGCGCTGGAATCGGCCGAGAATGACGGCATCGTCTTCCTCGACGAGATCGACAAGATCGCCGCCAGGAGCGACGTTTCCGGCGGTCCGTCGCGCGAAGGCGTGCAGCGCGACCTGCTGCCGCTGGTCGAAGGCACCACGGTCGCGACCAAGTACGGGCCGATCAAGACCGACCATATATTGTTCATCGCTTCCGGCGCCTTCCACGTCTCCAAGCCGTCGGACCTGCTGCCCGAGCTTCAGGGCCGCCTGCCGATCCGTGTCGAGCTGCGCGCGCTGGAGAAGGCGGATTTCATCCGCATCCTCACCGAGACGGAGGCCAGCCTCATCAAGCAGTATATCGCGCTGATGAAGACCGAAGGCGTCGAGCTGACCTTCACCGACGACGCCATCGATTCGCTCGCCGGCATCGCCGTCGATCTCAACGCCAGCGTCGAGAATATCGGCGCGCGGCGCCTGCAGACGGTGATGGAGCGCGTGCTGGACGAGATCTCCTACGACGCGCCGGACCGGCACGGCACGACGGTCACCATCGACGCCGGCTATGTCGAGAAGCAAGTCGGCGATCTGTCGCGCAACACCGACCTGTCGCGCTTCATCCTTTGAGCTCTATCGGGGGTTCAGGCTGGCCTTGGTGCCAGCCTGAAACGCCCTTCCCAATCCAAGGTGTGGCCAAATGGAAGCATCTGGTCACGATTTTTGAGGGCAGCTCGAAGCCTTCTCTCGACTCTCCCATGCGCTTTACCTAGTTTGCCGCGCATTCGAAAGCGGCGGCGTATGAAGAAACTTATCCTGCTTTTTCTCGGCATGGCCTTGGCGGCGGCGGTGGCAACAGCCGACGCTGCCACCATCGTGCCTCCAGGCAACCGCAACAGCGTGCAGCCGGATATTCCAGGCGCCTCCAGCCGGCGCACCCAGGCCACCAACACAACCTTCCAGGCCAAGTACCGCAAGGTCTACGCGCTCTTGCAGAACGATGCCGAATTGCGGGGCAAGATCAGGAAGGTGGCGGCGGCATACGGCATCGACCCAATGCATATCGTCGGCGCCATCGTCGGCGAGCACACCTACAATGTCGACGCCTACGATCGGCTGCAGACCTACTACGTCAAGGCGATCTCCTACCTGTCGAGCAAGCTCTCCTTCGCCTATCACGGCGAGGACATCTCGGATTTCATCCGGCGGCCGGAATTCAAGAAATGCGCCGGCGCGGGCGACAGCTACGACCTTTGGGAATGCCGCGAGCAGGTCTGGAACCACTCGTTCCGCGGCAAGACGGTGGGCGGCGAGGACTTCCCCAACGACCGCTTCGGCGCCACCTTCTTCCAGCCCTATTATGCCGGCCAGACCTTCGGCCTCGGCCAGTTGAACCCGCTGACCGCGCTGCAGATGAGCGATCTCGTGCACAAGGTCTCCGGCCTGCCGAAGCTCGACGTCGATGATCCCAACACTGTCTACAAGACCATCATGGACCCCGACCTGACGCTGCCTTACGTCGCCGCGACCATCAGGAAGTCGATCGACGCCTATAGCAGCATCGCCGGCTTCGACATCTCGCATAATCCGGGCCTGACCGCGACGCTCTACAATGTCGGCAATCCCGAACAGCGCGCCTATGCGCTGAAGGCCGAGAATGAAAAGCGCCGCGCCGCCGGACAACCGGAAAAGCTGCCCGAGGAGAACTATTACGGCTGGCTGGTCAACGACAAGCTGGATGAGCTGAAGGCGCTGTTTTAGAGCGCTTAGGCTGAGGTCCTCTACCTTCCCCTTGTAGTAGGCCAACGCAGCGTCGCGGCAACCCTCCTAGAAGAGTAGCCTCACGCCGCCAGCAGCGACTTCAGCTTGACCGCTTGCGAGCCGAGCGCCTCTGGCGCCGGGCTCGCCTGCCTGGCGACCAGCATTTCCGCCAGGCGGATGTCGCGCGCCACCGCATTGCCGGGGCCGATGCCGCTGGCGGCGACCAGCCTGCCGTCCTGCGCCAAATGGAACAGGATGAAGGCGCCGTCGTCGAGGTCGCGCCGCACGGTGCTCTTGCCTTCGTCGGATAGCCCGGCGATCTGCAGGGTCAGCCCGTACTGATCCGACCAGAACCACGGCACGGCCGCATGCGCTTCACCGGCGCCCAGCATGTTCTTCGCGGCTAAGGCGCCCTGTTCCTGCGCGTTGCGCCAGGCTTCGAGGCGCACGCGCCGGCCGCCATAGACGGCGAGCGGGAACGAGCAGCAATCGCCGGCGGCGAAGACATCCGGATCGGCGGTGCGCAATTGCTCATCAACCGCGATGCCGTTGTCGATCGCCAGCCCCGCCTCGGCGGCAAGCACGGTCACCGGCACGGCGCCGATGCCGATCACCGCGAGATCGGCGACGATCGTCTGTCCGCCGGCCAGCGTGATGGCGACTTCCTTGCCGTCATCGGCGATCGCAGCGAGCCCTTGTCCGGTGCGGATCGCAACGCCCTCGGCCTCATGCGCTTTGTGGATCACCTCGGCGATCTCGGCCGGCACGCCGCGCATCAGGATGCGCGGCTGCGCCTCGATGACGCTGACGGCAGCGCCGAGCTTGCGCGCCGAGGCTGCCAGTTCCAGCCCGATGAACCCGCCGCCGATGATGGCGACACGGTTTCCGGTGCGGAGATGGGCGCGGATGGCGAGCGCGTCGTTGAAGGTCCTGAGATAGACGCAGCGGCCCCCAAGCCCCGGCATCGGCAGCTGGCGCGGCACGGACCCGGTCGCCAGCAAAAGCTTTTCATATGGCAGGGAAGATCCGTCCGACAGCTGCACGACATGCGCGGCGCGATCGATCGCGACGGCCCGGACGGAATGGATATGCCGGATCGCGCGTTCGGCGAACAGCTCGTCGCTGGCGATCGCCTTGATGGCCGGTGCCTCGCCGGTCATGGCTTCCTTAGACAGCGGCGGCCGCTCATAGGGCAGATGCGGCTCGTCGCCGACCAGCGTCACCGGCCCGTCATAGCCGAGATCGCGCAGGGCAAGCGCGGCGCGCCCGCCGCATTCGCCTGCTCCGATGATCACCATCCCCGCCTGCATGGTCTCACCCGATCTGGATCAGCACTTTTCCGGCATCGACCTTGACCGGATAGGTCTTCAAATTGACGCAAACCGGCGCGCCGCGCGCGTCGCCGGTCTTGTAGTTGAAGCGGCCATTGTGCTTCGGGCACTCGATGATGTCGTCCATCACCAGCCCGTCGGCCAGATGCACCTTTTCATGCGTGCACAAGCCGTCTGTCGCGAAATACTCGTCGTCCGGGCTGCGGTAGATGGCGAAGGTGCGGCCGGCATGGTCGAACCGCATCACGTCCTCTTCGTCGATGTCTCCGGCCGCGCAGGCCTCGACCCAGTCGTTCATCTTGTTCTCCGCGAAAAAAATGGGTTGGTTAGGCACTTCGGCAGCTCATTCGGCCGCGGCCGGCACCGGATTGTTATCGTTGTGCAATTCTTCCCTGTAGGGCTTCGCCGTCGGCGGCAGCGCGCGCTTGAGGAAATAATCCTCGTTGCGCAGCTGGCGCAGGAAGGCCGGGATCATCTCGCGATAGCCGGCCAGGATCGATGGCGTCGGCGCCGGCAGGTCGTGCTTAATCATCTCATGCAGCTTCGGCAGCGCGTGGTAGGGCACCATCGGGAACATGTGATGCTCCACATGGTAGTTCATGTTCCAGTAGATGAAGCGGCTGACCGAGTTCATGTAGACGGTGCGGCTGTTGAGCCGATGGTCGACGACGTTGTCGGCGAGGCCGCCATGCTGCAGCAGGCCGGTCATCACGTGATGCCAGGCGCCATAGAGGCGGGGCAGGCCGATCAGCATCAGCGGCAGCCAGGAATGCAGGGAGAGAGCCAAGGCGATGCTCGCGATGTAGATGACGAGCCAGATGCGAGCCACGCGGATCGCCTTCGGCTGTTCCGGTTCGGGAATGAAGGTCTTTTCCGCGGGGCTGATGATTCCGGCGGCATTGCGCACCATGTCGGTCATCGCATGCCAGGCATCGAGGATGCCGAAGAAGTTCAGCACCACGCGCAAAAGGTCCGGCGGGCGCATGACGGCGATTTCCGGGTCGCGGCCGACGATGATGGTGTCGGTGTGGTGGCGCGTATGGCTCCAGCGCCAGGTCACCGGGTTGCGCATGATCATGAAGCAGGCGAGCTGGTAGACGGCGTCGTTCATCCACTGCGTGCGGAAGGCCGTGCCGTGGCCGCACTCGTGCCAGCGGGAATCGGTCGAGGAGCCGTAGAGCGTGCCGTAGACGAAGAAGAACGGCACGCACCACCAGCTGCCCCAGAACCAGATGCCGCCCGCGCCGCTGACGACGAGAGCGGCCAGCCAGATGATGGTGTCGCGGATCGCCGGCTGGTCCGAGCGCTGCATCAGCTCCTTCATCTGCTTGCGCGGGATCTCGGTGTGGTACCACTCGGCCGCGGCGAGCCCGGTCTCGACCGCGAGCCTGGCATCTCGCCCGGTCAGGCTGTAGTCGCGCGGCGGCGCCGCCGAAGACGTGATTGCCGTCATTGAGGTTCCTCCGCCAGCGCCTTGGCGACCGCCCTAATCCTGCGGGGCTCGCGCATCGCTGACTTTCGACTTCAGCATAGCCCCCAGGCCTGATAGTCTCAACATCAAGAAGATAGTTTCTATCATTTCCTATCAGATTTGGATATATGCTGAGTAGGACAAGCGAGGAAGCATTCATGGCAAAGCGGCCGACCATTACCGATCTCGCGCGCGTCTCCGGCGTCAGCGTCGCCACCGTCGACCGGGTGCTGAACAGCCGCCTGCCGGTGCGCGAGGAGACGGCGCGCCGGGTCTACGAGGCCGCCACCGAGATCGGCTACCACGCGGCGGGGCTGATCAAGCAGCGCATGCGCCAGGAATTGCCGGAATATAGGCTTGGCTTCCTGCTGCTCAGGGGCAATGACGTCTTCTACGGCGATTTCGCCCGGGAGCTCGAGCTGGCGGTCGCGCAGTCGCAGCGTTTCCGCGGCGTTGCGACGGTCGATTTCGCCGCCTCGCTGGCGCCCGACGAGATCGCCGCCCAGATGCGCAGCCTTGCAGCCAAGTCGAGAGCCATCGCCGTCGTCGGCCCTGATCATCCGACGCTGACGGCGGTCGTGGAGACGCTGAAGGGGAGGGGGCAGCCGGTCTTCTCGCTGCTGTCGGATTTTGCCGCCGGCGTCCGCGAGGGCTATGTCGGGCTCGACAATCGCAAGGTCGGGCGCAGCGCTGCCTGGATGATCGCCAAGGCCGCTAGGAAGCCCGGCAAGGTGGCACTCTTCGTCGGCAGCCACCGTTTCCACGGCCATGAGTTGCGCGAGATCGGCTTCCGCTCATTCTTTCGCGAGCACGCGCCGGACTTCACCGTGATGGAGACGCTGGTCAACCTCGAGGCCAATGACGTGACGCACGACGCCATGCTCGACCTCTTGGCGCGCCATCCCGATCTCGCCGGCTGCTACGTCGCCGGTGGCGGCATGGAGGGCGCGGTCTCGGCGCTGCGGACGGCAAAGCCGGCCGAGATGCCGATCGCCATCTGCAACGAGATCAACGCCGCCTCGCGTGCGGCGCTTGCCGACAACATCCTCACCATGGTGATCTCGACGCCGCTCGCGGCGCTCTGCCGGGAGCTCGTCGGGCTGATGGCCCATGCCATCGAAAGCGGCGCCGCCAATGCGCCCGGGCAGACCTTCCTGCCTTTCGACATCTATCTGCCGGAAAACATATAGGCGTTCACACTGATGTAGCGCGCGTGAAAGAATCTGTCAGACTGATGGATTCTTTCATCGCGGTTCGTTCGGACTCGAGCGCAAATTTCGGAGGTCTTTGGTCCTTCGTCACGCCGATAGTGATCGAAAAACCGGCCGCCCCGATCGGAATCGCCCTTGACGTTTCCGAAACGAAATGGAATAAATATTTCACTAACTAGGCTTTTTGGTTCTTTCGTTCCGGAGCGTCTGTTCGAACGGAGGAAGAGGCGTTCCGATCGAATGGGCGACGCCGCATGGCCGCAGGGAGAGATTCCCCGGGCAAACCGGGGATTCCGGTTCAATGGGTGCAGCCGGACACCAAGTGGAGGAGAATAAAATGAAGAAACTTCTTTTGGGCGTCGCGCTTTCGGCGCTGATGTGTTCATCCGCCTTCGCCGCCAAGATCGGCGTTTCGATGGCTCTTTTCGACGACAACTTCCTCACCGTGCTGCGCAACGGCATGATTGCGCAGGCCAAGGGCATGAGCGGCGTGGAGCTGCAGGTCGAGGACGCGCAGAACGACGTCGCCAAGCAGCTCGACCAGATCAAGAACTTCGCCGCCTCGGGCGTCGACGCCATCATCGTCAACCCGGTCGACACCTCGGCCACGCAGGCGATGTCGGACGCTGCCGCCGCCGCCAAGATCCCGCTGGTCTATGTCAACCGCCAGCCGGTCAATGTCGACACGCTGCCCGACAACCAGGCGTTCGTCGCTTCCAACGAGGCCGAATCCGGCACGCTCGAGACCAAGGAAGCCTGCCGCCTGTTCAAGGAAGCCGGCAAGAAGGAAGCCAATGTCTATGTGATCATGGGCGAGCTCTCCAACCAGGCCGCGGTGCAGCGCACCAAGGACATCGAGGAAGTGATCGCCACGCCGGACTGCAACTTCATCAAGATCATCGACAAGCAGACCTCGAACTGGAAGCGCGACGAAGCGCAGAACCTGATGACCAACTGGCTGTCGTCGGGCAAGCCGTTCGACGGCGTCATCGCCAACAATGACGAAAGCGCGATCGGCGCCATCCAGGCGATGAAGGCCGCCAACATCGACATGAAGTCGGTCGTCGTCGGCGGCGTCGACGCCACCCAGGATGCGCTGGCCGCGATGCAGGCGGGCGACCTCGACGTGACAGTCTTCCAGGACGCGGCCGGCCAGGGCGCCGGCGCGCTCGACGCCGCGCTGAAGCTCGCCAAGGGCGAAAAGGTGGAACACAAGGTCTATATCCCGTTCCAGCTCGTCACCCCTGCGAACATCGACAAGTTCTTGAAGAAGAACTGAGCCGCGCCCGCTCAATTCCGGGAAATCACGCAGCGATTTCCGTATGGGATTGCGAGAACGAACGCGGAGTGGTGCCGCGACGCATCGGACTGGCTGAAATCGGCTGCTGACGAAGCGGCGCCGCTCTGTTCCTCTCCCGCCCGACTGGGCGGGAGAACGGGCGCGGTCATTCGGAGGAAGAAGACGTGTCACAGACATCGCATGGCATTGGCGGGCTGAGCTACGACGCCAGGAAGCGCCCATGGCCGGCCGAGTTCAACGTGTTCCTGGCGCTCGTCATCCTGGTCGGCGCCTTCGAGCTGATCGGCCGCGTCTTCCTCGGCGACAGCTTCCTGTTCAACACCCGCGAGAACGTCTCCGGACTCTTCAACGAGCAGCGCCTGCAGATCATCATCCTGCAGGTGTCGATCGTCGGCATCATCGCAATCGGCGTAACCCAGGTCATCATCTGCGGCGGCATCGACCTGTCCTCCGGGTCGATCGTCGGCGCCACCGCCATGATCGCCATGAGTTTTGCGCAGGTTGCGACCGTCAACGGGAATCCCAATCCCAAGGCGATGTTCATCAATTTTGGCTGGACCGACCTGCCGGTCATCGTGCCGCTCCTGGTCGCGATCGGCTGCGGCCTGATCGCCGGCCTGATCAATGGCTTCCTCATCGCCTACACGCGCATTCCACCTTTCATCGCCACGCTCGGCATGATGGTCACGGCGCGTGGCATCGCCAAATGGTGGTCGAAGGGCCAGCCGATCTCGTTCCCGACCGAAAGTTTCGCGGCCATCGGCAAGGGTTTGATGCCCGTCGTTATCTTCATCTCGCTGGCGATCCTGTTCCAGCTCATTTTGACCTACACGAAATACGGCAAGCACTGCTACGCCATCGGCTCAAACGAGGATGCCGCTCGCATGTCCGGCATCAAGATCGCCAACCATAAGGTGCTGGTCTATGCCATCGCCGGTATCTTGGCGGCGATCGCCGCGGTGGTGCTGTCTTCCAAGAACCTCACCGCCCAGGCCGGCATGGGGGTCATGTACGAGCTCGACGCCATCGCCATGGCGGTCATCGGCGGCGTTTCGCTGTCGGGCGGCCGCGGCTCGATCATCGGCACCGTGATCGGCTCGCTGATCTTCGGCGTCATCATTTCCGGCTTCACCTTCCTGCGCCTCGATGCCTATTATCAGGAGATGGTCAAGGGCGTGATCATCGTCGGTGCGGTCGTTCTCGATCAATGGCGCCAGCGCCGCCGCGCGATAGGAGCTTGACCATGTCGGACATCGTTCTGAAGACTGAAAACCTCACCAAGCATTATGGCGGCGTGCACGCGCTGCAGGAGGCGAATTTCGAGCTGCGCAAGGGCGAGCATGTCGCCATCATGGGCGACAACGGCGCCGGCAAGTCGACCTTCGTGCGCCAGATCACCGGCGTCGAGCAGCGCACCAGTGGCAAGATCTGGTTCGACGGCAAGGAGGTGAACTTCACCGGCCCGATCGAGGCGCGCGAGGCCGGCATCGAGACCGTGTTCCAGAACCTCGCTTTGGCCGACGATCTCGACGTGCCGTCGAACCTGTTTCTCGGCCGCGAGAAGGTGCTGTTCAACCTCGGCCCCTTCTCCATCCTCGACCGCAAGGCAATGCGCAAGGCGACGGAGGCAGCGCTTGTCCGCACGGCGGTGAAGATCCCTAACCTTTCCAGCACCATCCGTCATATGTCGGGCGGCCAGCGCCAGTGCGTTGCGATCGCCAGGACCGCCACCTTCGCCTCCAAGCTGATCATTATGGACGAGCCGACGGCGGCGCTCGGCGTGCAGGAGACCGCGCAGGTCGAAAACATCATCCGCACGCTGAAGGCAAACGGCGAGCCGCTGATCCTGGTCAGCCACAATATGCGCCAGGTGTTCGACCTTTGCGACCGCATCGTCGTCTTCCGCCGCGGCAAGATCGTCGCCAACCTGCGCAAGCAGGACACCGATGGCAACGACATCGTCGCCTACATCACAGGCGCCAAGACCGGACAGGCAGAGCTTCAGGCCGCCTGACGGGCGTCATCACGGGATCCAACCAATCTTCCGCGCCGACAGGCGCGGATATGCCTATAAAACCCCACCTCGAAGGACATTCCATGACACTCCGCTTCGCTCTCCTCGGCGCCGGCCGTATCGGCAAGGTGCATGCCCGCGCCGTTGCCTCCAACCCGCAGGCCAAGCTGGTGGCCGTGGCCGACGCCTTCGAGAAAGCGGCGACGGAGCTGGCCTCCGCCTATGGCGCGGAAGTCCGCACCATCGATGCCATCGAGAAGGCCAAGGACATCGATGCCGTCATCATCTGCACCCCGACCGACACCCATGCCGACCTGATCGAGCGCTTCGCCAAGGCCGGCAAGGCGATTTTCTGCGAAAAGCCGATCGACCTCTCGGTCGAACGCGTCGAAAAATGCCTGGCGGTGGTCGAAAAGACCGGCGCCACGCTGATGGTCGGCTTCAACCGCCGCTTCGATCCGCATTTCGCCGCCGTGCGCAAGGCGATCGACGAGGGCGCCATCGGCACAGTCGAGATGGTCACCATCACGTCGCGCGATCCAGGCGCCCCGCCGCTCGACTACATCGCCCGCTCCGGCGGCATTTTTCGCGACATGACTATCCACGATTTCGACATGGCCCGCTTCCTGCTCGGTGAAGAACCGGTTGCGGTCAGCGCCCACGCTTCAGTGCTGGTCGACAAGAAGATCGGCGAAGCCGGCGATTTCGACTCGGTCAGCGTCATCCTCGAAACCGCCTCCGGCAAGCAGGCCGTCATCTCCAACTCGCGCCGCGCCACGTATGGCTACGACCAGCGCATCGAGGTGCATGGCTCCAAAGGCATGGTCGCGGCCGAGAACCAGCGCCCGGTGTCGATCGAGCTCGCCAACGACAAGGGCTACACCCGCCCGCCGCTGCACGACTTCTTCATGACCCGCTACATCGACGCCTATGCCAACGAGATCGCCTCTTTCATCACCGCTGCCACCGCGGGCAAGAAGGCGGCGCCGAGCGGCAAGGATGGTCTCGTTGCGCTGAAGCTGGCCGACGCGGCTTTGGAGTCGGCGAAAACGGGGAAGACCGTCCGCGTCGATTGAAATTTGAATACGGATCGAGGAGCAGAGCGATGAACGGTTTGGCCGGTCGCAATTCAGAAACGCGCGCCATTGTCACCGGCGGCGCACAGGGCATCGGCTTCGCGGTTGCGGAAGCCCTGGCCGACGAGGGCTGCCGCGCGCTGGCGCTGGTCGGCCGCTCGCAGGAGAAAGGCGACAGAGCGGTCGCGGCGCTGAAGAAGCACGGCGTCGACGCCATCTTCATCAGCGCCGATGTCGCCAAGGTCGCCGACTGCAAGCGCGCCGTCGAGACGGCGATCAAGCATTTCGGAACGCTGAATGCGCTGGTCAACGCCGCCGCCACGTCCGCGCGCGGCTCGCTGGTGGAGACCACGGAGGAACTGTTCGACCAGATCTTCGACACCAATGTGCGCGGCCCCTTCTTCCTGATGCAGGGCCTTGTCGCGCATCTCCTGGAGCGCAGGGCTCCGGGCTCGATCGTCAACGTGCTCTCGATGTCGGCGCATGCCGGCCAGTCGTTCCTGACGCCCTATTCGACCAGCAAGGGCGCGCTGATGACGCTGACCAAGAATGTCGCGAGCGCCTATCGGAAGAACCGCATCCGCTGCAACGCCGTGCTGCCCGGCTGGATGGACACCGAGGGCGAGGCGATCGTGCAGAAGAAATGGCACGACGCGCCCGACGACTGGCTGGCAAAGGCCGAGGCCGCACAGCCGATGGGCCAGTTGGTCAAGCCGGCCCAGCTCGCGCGGCTGATCACCTATATGCTGAGCCCCCAGGCCGGCGTCATGACCGGCTCGCTGGTCGATTACGACCAGAACATTGCCGGCGTGGTCGGGGAGTAGAGCGATTCCAGGAAAAGTGTGAAGCGGTTTTCCGTTCGGAATTGCGTCAAACGAGACACGTGACAAGCGCTTCGGCATCGACTATATGGGCCGGATGATCCACCTGACCGCCTCGTTTTGGTACTTTAGCTACGGTAGCTCGCTGGCGGCGGGAGGATTGCGCTCGATCTGAAAATTCCAGATCAAAAATCCGACAAGCCGCCAGACCTGGCGGCTTTTTTGTTTCAGCCGGCAGGTCTCCTAACCAGGAGCAGAAAGCCGTGTTGACCACCACAGACGACCTTCGGGTCAAGGAACTCAAAGTCCTGAGCACGCCGGACGAGGTGATGCGCGAGATACCGCGCTCGCTCACGGCGACGCGCACCGTTGCCGCCTCGCGCAACGCCATCCATTCCATCCTGACCGGGGCCGACGATCGACTGGTGGTCATCGTCGGCCCTTGTTCCATCCACGATCCGGTCGCCGCCGTGGACTACGCCAGCCGTCTGGCGGCGCTGCGCGAGGCCCTGGCAGACCGGCTCGAGATCGTCATGCGCGTCTATTTTGAGAAGCCGCGCACCACGGTCGGCTGGAAGGGTTTGATCAACGATCCCGACCTCGACGGCAGCTTCAACATCGACAAGGGCTTGCGCATGGCGCGCAACGTTTTGTCGGCCGTCAACAATCTCGGCCTGCCGGCGGCGACCGAATTCCTCGACATGACAACGCCGCAATACATCGCCGACCTCGTCGCCTGGGGCGCCATCGGCGCGCGCACCACCGAGAGCCAGATCCATCGCGAACTGGCCTCGGGTCTGTCCTGCCCGGTCGGCTTCAAAAACGGCACCGACGGCAATCTCAGGATCGCCGGCGAAGCGGTGAAGTCGGCTGCTCAGCCGCACCATTTCATGGCGGTCACCAAGGGCGGCCGCAGCGCGATCGCCGCGACCACCGGCAATGAGGACTGCCATGTCATTCTGCGCGGCGGCATTCAGCCGAATTACGATGCCGCGAGCGTCGACGCCGCCGCCGCCGAGCTCGGCCGCATCGGTGTGACGCCGCGGCTGATGATCGATGTCAGCCATGCCAACAGCGCCAAGAAGCCGGAGAACCAGCCCAAGGTCGCGCATGATGTGGCGGGCCAGGTCGCGGCGGGCGACGAGCGCATCATCGGCGTCATGATCGAGAGCAACCTCGTCGCCGGCCGCCAGGACGTTGTGCCCGGCAAGCCGCTCGTCTACGGCCAGAGCATCACTGACGGCTGCATCGACTGGGCGACCACCGAGACCGTGCTGCACGGCCTTGCCGGCGCCGCCGAATGGCGCCGGTCGGTCAAGCGCGAAATGCTTGCGACCCGTCAGGGCGCGGCATAAGCCGGATGGAGAGGGCGGCGGTCACGCCGCCCTCAAGCCTTCCCAGGCCGTGAATATCGAAACGGCAAACAAAAGCAGCCCGGCGCCGCGCCCGGCCAGGATGGTCGCTCTCGGATTGTCGACCAGCAGCCCCCGGCTGCGGCCGGCGGTGACGGCGAGCCCGCCATAGATCGCCGCCTGCGTGGCGACCGTCAGCAATCCCATGATGGTCGCCTGCATCCAGATCGGGCCGTAAGCCGGCTTCAGGAATTGCGGATAGACGGCAAGGATGAAGAGATAGGCCTTGGGATTGATCAGGCAGGTGACAAGGCCTCGGCGGAACGCCTTCCAGGCCGAGCGGCTGCCCGCGGGCCCGTCATCGCCGACGGTGATCGAGCTGCGCATCAGCGAAATGCCGATATAGGCCATATAGGCGGCGCCGGCGACCAGCAGCGGCGTGAACAGCACCGGCACGAAATGCATGAGCAACCCGACGTCGATCGCTCCGTTCAGCGTGTGCACCGCGCCGCCCAGCATGATGCCGGCGGTCGCCGCCAGACCCCGATGGCTGCCGCCGGTCAGCGCATTGGCCAGCACGAACAGCATGTCCATGCCCGGAACGGCGATGATGCCGAACAGAAGCACGAAGAACAGCCAGAGGTTTTCGGCATAGCTCATGTCAGTTGCCTGTCGCCTCGCTCGCAGGACGAAAAGGAATCTCTTGATTTTTGAAGCGCGTAGGCCGCTCATATAGGTCACGCCAACTGACGGGGATGTGTCAGTTGCGTTTCGTTCAGGTGGAAAAATGCGCAAGGCCTCGCGCCTGTTCGAGATCATCCAGATCCTGCGTCTGGCCAGGAAACCGGTGACGGCGGCGACGATCGCAGAGCGGCTGGAGGTGACCGTGCGCTCGGTCTATCGCGACATTGCGGCGCTTCAGGCGATGCGCGTGCCGATCGAGGGCGAGCGCGGCATCGGCTATATCCTGCGGCCCGGCTTCGACTTGCCTCCGCTGATGTTTTCCATCGAGGAAATGGAAGCGATCGTGCTGTCCTTGGCGCTGCTCGAACGCACCGGCGACGACGAGCTCAAGCAGGCGGCAAAACGCGTCGGAGCCAAGATCGCCGGCGCGGTGCCGCCGCCCTTGCGGCAGACCCTGGATGCCAATGCGCTGCACGCCTGGGGTTTTGCCGCCCCTACCGCTTCCGCCGTCGACCTCGCGCTGGTCCGCCGCGCCATCCGCGACGAGGAGAAGCTAAGCCTCTCCTATCGCGACGAAGCGGGGCGGGCGACGAACCGCATCATCCGCCCGGTCGCGCTGATCTATTATGCCGAGACCGCCAACATCGTCGCCTGGTGCGAGTTGCGCCGGGCCATCCGCAATTTCCGCAGCGAACGCATCGAGGACTGCCGGCCGGCGGGCCTGTGGTTCAAAGGCGAGGGCGACCGGCTGCGGCAGGTCTGGGTCGACGGCTGGGAGATCAACGCCGCGGTCGCCGCCGGCAATTGACGCGATGCCAGGCTCAGCGATCCTGCACGCTCGACGTGAACGTCAAGGCACGGTGCCGCGGCAGGCCCAGGCGACATTGGCGAAGGATCGCGCGCCGTCGGGCCTGCCGGCCTGATAGGCATCGCGCACGGCGGCCTCGACGCGCTTCTGCTCGGCCGCGTCCAGCGTGGTCATGTATCTGCCGAGCGGGCCTTCTCCGGCGCCGATCGGTGCCCAGAGGTCGTCGAAATCCGAGTAGTCCATCCGGATCATCAGCTCGGCTTCGGTGACGTCGACGAGACCCTGCTCGACAAAGGTCCGTTTCATCTCGCCCGGCTGCATCATCGGCTGGAAGCAATAGCGGCTGCGCATCTGGCGCCCGCTTTCACTGAGCGCCGCGATGGTGTCGATCATCATGCGCATGCCGGCCATGCCGCCGTAATGATCCCAGACCACCGCCGCGACCACGCCGCCCGGCCGCACCACGCGGCGCATCTCGGCCACCGCCTTGGCCGCCTCCGGCACGAAGTGCAGCACCAGCAGCGCCAATGCCCGGTCGAACGCATTGTCCGGGAACGGCAGCGCGGTGGCGTCCGCCTGGCTGATGGTGACACGCGGATCGGTGTTCCTCTCCTTCGCCGCCATAACGAAAACCGGCGAGAAGTCGATGGCATGGATCTCGGCGAGGTCACCGGATTTCGCCAGCTCGAAGGTCAGGCTGCCGGTGCCGCAGCCGACGTCGAGGATCTTCTCGCCGCCGCGCAGGCCGGCAAAGTCGATGAATTTCGGCGCGAGCCTGCGGCTCCAGCGTCCCATCAGTTGCTCGTAGCCGGATGCTGCATGGACGGTGAAGGTGGACGTCATCGAAGCCTCCCACTCATGAGCGTAAGCTAAACGGCTGCGCATCCGCTGCATAGGCGCTGTGCGATTTGCAACATCGGCAGCGAAGGTAACCTGACTGGGGCGGTGCTTTATGTAGGCGATTTCACGGTGGCGACCGACTCCCGCTCTACCAGCGGGCACTCCAGCTTGGTGATGGAATAGCGGCCGCGGCCGGGCGTCGGCGGCGTCTCGAGCTGCTCGATCGCCCATTGACCCATCGCCAGATGCGGCAGGATCGAAGTGGTCAGCGGTGGGAAGAGATGGCGGGCGATCTCCTCGTCGTCATAGCCGACTACGGAGATGTCCTGCGGGATATGCAGGCCGGCTTCCTTCAGCGCCTCGTAGCAGCCGATCGCGGTGCGGTCGTTCTGGCAGAAGATGGCGGTGGGCCGCTCCTTGAGCCCGAGCAGCCTCACCGTCGCGGCATAGCCCGCGCTGGCCGACCAGTCGCCCTCGACCACCAGCTCCGGATCGAAGGGAATGTCCGCGGTGGCCAGAGCACGGCGGTAGCCTTTGAGCCGATCCTGCGCGGCCTGCATCCACGGCTCGCCGGTGATGGTGGCGATGCGGCGATGGCCATGCGCGATCAGATGCCTTGTCGCGCTCTGGCCGCCGGCGATCTCGGAGGGAACCACGGCCGGGAAGGCATAGTCGGCGGTGTAGCAGTTGAGCAGGATGACCGGGATGTCCAGGCTGTAGAGGAAATCCGGCGCCGTGATCTCGCGGGTAAAGATGGTCATGTAGATCAGCGCCGAGATGCCCCGCCTCGTCAGGGCCGAAATCGCGCGCGCCTCCATCATCGCATCGCCCATGGTCTGCGCCACCAGAAGCACGTTGCCGGCGTTCCACGAGGCCTGCCGCGCGCCCTCGATCGCGACCACCGCCTCAGGGCTGGTGGCGAGCTGGTCGACGGCGAAGCCGATGACGCCGTCCAACCCTTCGAACGGCGTCACCGGCGGCCGGAGCGCCGAGAACACCGGCGGCGAATAGCCCAGCGCCCGGGCCGCCTCGATCACCCGGTCGCGCGTCTGCTGCGACAGCCTGATGCCCGGCGAATTGTTGAGCACGAACGACACCGTCGCCTGCGAGCAGCCGGCGGCGCGCGCGATGTCGGTCATGGTAACGCGCCCCTTCGGCTTGACGGCCGGCTTGCGGCGCCTGGAAGCTCCGGGAGGATCGCTGAGTTCTGTCGGTTCGCTCATAGTCGTTTCCCAACCCAGCCGGCTCTAAGCAAAGCCGACGGCGACGGCAAGATGGCCGAGGCCGGTGCGTTTATCGAGATTGCGGCTGACTAATATATATTAGCAAGCGCGACATGCAAATCGCCGGCTGCGCTGCTTCGCGACGAAACCGGTCAGGGAAGGTCAGCAATGCTGATAATTCCCGTGTTCTCCATGGGGCCACAAACCGCCGCCGCGCTCGCTTTCTCACTCCCGGCGCGTCTTCTGACCAGCGTCTCCTCCACTTCGAGAGCGCGCGCCTTGGTCCCATAACTAATACTCTTTACTAATAGCCGTTAGCGTTCTACCGTTAACTCGCCGTCACCGCACGGGCTTCCGTGCGGTGACGGCGAGTGCGAGGGAAGCTCGCTCGAAACCCGGCGGCCTCGCCGGTCTGGGCTCGCGTCCATTCTCACGAAAATGTCAGACAAATCGGACTATTTACGAACGCCACGTGAGTGTCTAGTGTCCCCATCGCGGCCGGATCGGCACTGTTCTTAAGTCGGCGGAGCTTCGCCGTACCCTTGAGGAGGAGGGTTGTCCGGGCCGCAGCCGAGACATCGGCAACGAGTTCTACAAGGCAAGTTCTACAAGGGAGGTTGAACTATGAAATCCATGATCCGCAATGCATCTGTCGCCACGGCGGCCCTGCTCATCGGGCTCGCAGCCACGGCGGTTACCCGCGCCGACGACAAGCCGACGCTGGCCTTCGTCGTCAACGGTGCGTCAGACTTCTGGAAGGCGGCGGAAGCCGGTGTGAAGAAGGCGCAGGGCGAATTGCCCGACTACAATCTCGAGCTCAAATATCCGGAACAGTCCTCGGTCGCTATCCAGCAGCGGTTGATGGACGATCTGGTGACGGCGGGCGTCAAGGGCATCATGGTCTCGGCCGTCGATCCCAAGACCTCGACCGACGGGCTGAACAAGATCGCCTCGGAAACCGCGCTGTTCACCACCGACTCCGATGCGCCGCAAACCAAGCGCGTCGCCTATATCGGCTCGTCCAACGTGGATGCCGGCAAGCAGGCGGCCGAGATCGCCAAGAAGGCGATGCCCAACGGCGGCAAGTGCCTGGGCTTCGTCGGCCTGCTTGGCGCCGATAACGCCAAGGAGCGCATCCAGGGCATGAAGGACGGGCTCGCCGGCAGCAAGATCGAGCTGGTCGACGTGCGCGGCGACGATATCGACCAGGCGCGCGCCAAGAAGAATGTCGAGGACGCACTGGTCGCCAGCCCCGACATCAACTGCATGGTCGGCTTCTACTCCTACAACACGCCGCGCATCTATGAAGCGCTGCGCGACGCCGGCAAGCTCGGCCAGATCACCGTCGTCGGCTTCGACGACGATCCGATCACGCTGGGCGGCGTCAAGGAAGGCACCATCGCAGCCACCGTGGTGCAGCAGCCGTTCGAATGGGCCTATCAGGGCATGAAGCTGATGGCGGCCTATCTCAAGGGCGACAAGTCTGGCATCCCGGCCAACAACCTGATCATCATCCCGACCAAGATCATCGGCAAGGATGACGTCGACGCCTACGCCGCCAACCTCAAGGCGATGGCGGGCAAGTAAGCCCGGCACGGTTGCGCCGGCTCAAGGGCTTGCCTTGAGCCGGCGTTCGTATTGACGGACCCGCCAAGGCCCGTCAGTCTGTGGCCACCGGCTGTTGCCCTGTGCGGTAAATTTAGGCGCGATGACCTCTACCGACACCACTCACTCAGACACCGCTCCGTTCCTGAGCCTGGAGGCCGTGCGCAAGACCTATCCGGGCGTTATCGCCCTGGACCGGTTCTCCATGGAGGTGAAGTCCGGCGAGGTCATCGGCCTTGTCGGCGAAAACGGTGCTGGCAAATCGACGCTGATGAAGATCCTCGGCGGCGTGACGCGGCCGGATAGCGGCACCATCACCGTCGATGGCGCGGCGCATGACGGGCTGACCGTCGAGCAGAGCATCGGCTCCGGTATCGCCTTCGTGCACCAGGAATTGAACCTCTTCGAAAATCTCGACGTCGCCGCCAACATCTTCTTCGGCCGCGAGCCGCTGCGCGCCGGCCCTCTGAGGCTGGTCGACCGCGCCAGGCTGCGCGAGATGGTCGCGCCGCTGCTAAAGCGCGTTGGCGCCAATTTCTCGGCCGATGCGCCGGTCGCGTCGCTGTCGCTTGCCCAGCAACAGATGGTCGAGATCGCCAAGGCGCTGTCGATCAAGGCCCGCCTTGTCATCCTCGATGAGCCGACCTCCAGCCTGCCGATCGCCGAGACCGAAAAGCTGCTCGACGTCATCAAGGGGCTGAAGGCCGAAGGCATCAGCGTCATCTTCATCTCGCACCGGCTGCATGAGATCGAGCGCGTCGCCGACCGTGTCGTGGTGCTGCGCGACGGCACGCTGGCCGGCACACTGGCGAAGGACCGGATCAACCACGACGAGATGGTCAGGCTGATGATCGGCCGCATGTTGAAGGAGCGCGAGAAGGCGGGCGAAGCCACGCGCGCGCCGGGGAGCGTTGCGCTGTCGGCGGAAGCGATCCGCACCAGCACCTATCCGGACAGGCCGGTCAGCCTCGAATTGAGGCGCGCGGAGATCCTCGGCCTTGCGGGCCTGGTCGGCTCCGGCCGCACGGAGCTCGCCCGTGTGCTGTTCGGCATCGACGAGCGGTTGGCCGGCAGCGTCACGCTCGACAGCAAACCGCTCCATGTAGGCTCGGCCGCCGACGCGGTGGCGAACGGCATCTTCCTGGTGCCGGAGGACCGCAAGCTCACCGGCATACTGCTCGATCTCTCGATCGCGCAGAACATTACGCTGCCCAACCTGCCGGCGCATGCCAGGCGCTCGCTGGTCTCGACCGGCGCCGAGCTCACGACCGCCGAAAAGCAGAAGAAGAACCTCGGCATCAAGGCGCCGTCGGTCTTGACCCGCACCGGAACGCTCTCCGGTGGCAACCAGCAGAAGGTGGTCCTGGCCAAATGGCTGGCCATGAACCCCAAGGTCATGATCCTGGACGAGCCGACGCGCGGCATCGACATCGGCGCCAAGGCCGAGATCTACGGACTGATGCGGGCGCTGGCCGACGCCGGCGTTGCCGTGCTGATGATCTCCAGCGACATGGAAGAGGTGATCGGCGTGTCGGACCGCATCGCGGTCATGCATGAGGGGCAGATCTCCGGCATCCTCGACAAGGACGATTTCAGCCAGGAGAACGTGCTCTTGCTGGCGGTCGGCAAGAAGCCGAGATCGCTGCAGGCGGCGGGAGGAGTTGAATGAGCAAGAAAGATCTCGGCCTGCTGATCCTGATCCTGGTGGTCGGCGCGGTGGTGACGGCCATCAATCCGCGCTTCCTGTCGGCGATCAACCTCGCCAACACCTCCAACCTGGTCGCGCTGTTCGGCATCCTGTCGATCGGCCAAGCCTTCGTCATCATCACCGGCGGCATCGAATTGTCGGTCGGTTCGCTGATCGCGCTGCTCGGCACGCTGTTCATCGACTTCATCGCGGTGCGCGAATTGGACTGGCCGCTGGCCTTCGTGGTGATCATCGCGCTCGGCGCCGCGATCGGCTTCGTGCATGGCTGGCTGATCACGCGGCTCAAATTGCAGCCCTTCGTGGTGACGCTGTGCGGCCTCCTGATCTATCGCGGCGTGGCGCGATTCTATACCGCCGACGGCACGGCGGGCTTCGCCTTCGGGCAGAATTTCCCGACGCTCGAATTCCTGACCGCGGGCCGCTCCTACGGCTTGCCGAATTCCTTCATCGCGCTGATCGTCATCGCCATCGTCATGTGGGTGGTGCTGCATCGCTCGGTGTTCGGCCGCTATCTCTACGCCATCGGCAAGAATGAGGAGGCGGCGAAATATTCCGGCATCCGCACCGGCCGGGTGATCATCGCCGCCTATGTCATCTGCGGCGTGCTGACGGCGCTGTCGGCGATCTATTTCGCCATGTATACGCGCTCGATCTCGCCGGCGAGCCACGGCCAGTTCTACGAGCTCTACGCCATCGCGGCCGCCGTGCTCGGCGGCTTCTCGCTGCGCGGCGGCGAGGGCTCGCTGGTCGGCGTGATCCTCGGCACGGTGCTGCTGCAAGAGCTTCAGAACCTCGTCAACCTGCTAGGCATCCCCTCATCGCTCAATTTCGCGGTGATGGGCGGCGTGATCCTGATCGGCGTGCTGGTCGACCAGCAATGGGGCGTCTTCCGCGCCCGGCGCCGCATGTTCGAAGCCGCGCGCCAGAACGTGGCGGGCGCGCCGGCGGAATAGCTCGCTCTTCCGGCAACGGCAGCCTGGGGACCGATTCCCTGCGGAATCGACTGCAGGTGTGCTCCAGGTTGACTTTGGGTCAGGCGCGCGGACCGGAAAACAGCCCTTGTCGCAGAATCGGGGCTGGGCTAAGCAATCGGTATCCGAGGGTTCCAAGAACAATATGGGAGAAATGACCGTGACATCATCACGTTGGATCGCGCTCGCCGCGCTGGCGTTGACCTGCTCGACCCCGGCAATGGCCAAGGACTGGAAAACCGTCACTGTCGCCATGGAGGGCTCCTACGCCCCCTGGAACCAGACCGACGCCAGCGGCAAGATCGTCGGCTTCGAGGTGGACATCCTCAATGACGTCTGCGCCCGCGCCAAGCTTCAATGCAATATCGTCGCGCAGGATTGGGACGGCGTCATTCCCGGCCTCACGGCAGGCAAGTTCGACATCGTCATGGACGGCATGTCGATCACCGAGGAACGCTTGAAGACGATCGACTTCTCGATCCCCTACGCCTCCTCGCCGGTGGCTTTCCTTGCCGACAAGAACGGTCCGCTGGCACATATGTCCAACAGTGGCAAGATGATCGACCTGTCGAAGGACGACGCCGAATCGAAGGCTGCGCTCGACACGCTACGCAAGGAGCTCACCGGCAAGAATGTCGGCCTGCAGGTCTCGACCACCGAGGCTACCTTCGCCGACAAATATCTCAAGGATGTCGCCAACGTTCATGAATACAAGACCACCGACGAGCACGACCTCGACCTGATGGCGGGCCGCATCGACGTCGCTTTCGCCGACACCACCTACTTCCTCGGCACGCTGGCCAAGCCGGATGCCAAGGACCTGGAATTCGTCGGCCCGCAGTTCAAGGGCGGCCCGATCCTCGGACCGGGCATCGGCGCGGCCTTCCGCAAGACCGACAAGGACCTGCAGGACATCTACAACAAGGCGCTCAAGGCCGCCATCGATGACGGCTCCGTCTCGAAATACAGCCTGCAATGGTTCAAGATCGACATTACCAAGTAATGTCGCAACGGGAACAGCCAAGGCTGTTCCCGTTTTGCATTGAGCAATATACGTCGATGCGTATCTCGGCGCCCGCAGGAGCCGTATGTGGAGTTTCTCAACGATCTGAAGGACCAAGTGTCGACGGCCTATGAGCTGTTGGCCGCCGGCTGGGGCGTGCAACTGCTCTGGGGTATCGCCTGGACACTGGCCGTCACCGTCGTGTCTATGCTGATTGGTGCCGTGCTGGGCTCGCTGGTGGCGGCGGCCAAGCTTTCGCACCGCGGCGGATTGAGGTTCATCGGCGAGAGCTACACCACCGTTTTCCGCGGCGAACCGGAACTGCTGATCATCTACCTGTTCTACTATGGCGGCACGCAGGTCCTGACCGGCGTGGCGAGGTCGACCGGATCGATCGGCTCGACGGACATCTTGAGCATGCCGAGCTTCCTGGGCGGCGTGCTTGCGGTTGGCATCATTTCCGGCGCCTACCAGGCCGAGGTCTTTCGCGGGTCGTTCCTGGCGATCCATCGCGGCGAATTGGAAGCGGCGCGCGCCTACGGCATGTCGGCCTGGCTGCGGTTTCGCCTCGTGATCATGCCTCAGGTCCTGCGCCTCGCGGTGCCGGGGCTGGGCAATGTCTGGCAATTGACCATCAAGGATTCGGCGCTGATCTCGGTCACCGGCGTCGCCGAGCTGATGCTCACCGCCAACAAGGCCGCCCGTTCGACGCATCATTCGCTGCTTTTCTACACGCTCGCGGGCATCCTTTACCTGGTGATGACGTCGATCTCGACGCCGATCTTTGACAAGGCCGAGCGTTACACCTCACGCAGCCTCTTGCGGCCGAAGTGAGGGCCGGCGGTGGATTTCGACTTCTATCTTTCGACCATGTGGAGCGTGCTCAAGGCGCTGCCGCTGACGCTCGAGATCTGGTTCTTCGGCATCGCCTTCGGCCTCATCATCGCCACCGGCCTGACCTGGTTGCGGGCTTCCGGCTACAAATTGGGTGAGTATTTCACCCGCGCCTACGTCTTCGTCTTCCGCGGGTCGCCGCTGCTGGTGCAGCTCTATCTGATCTATTTCGGACTCTCCCAGTTCGATTTCGTCCGCCACAGCCCGATCCTGTGGCCGATCCTGCGCGATCCGATGTATTGCACGATCGTCGCCATGGCCTTGAACACGGCCGCCTATGAGAGCGAGATCTTCCGCGGCGCGCTGCGGGCGGTGCCTGTCGGCCAGATCGAGGCGGCCAAGGCGTTCGGCATGTCGGCCTTCACCCGTTTCCGCCTCGTCACGCTGCCGATCGCGCTGCGGCTCGCTTTGCCGGCCTACTCGACCGAAATCATCCTGATGACCAAGGCGACCGCGCTCGCTTCCGTGGTGACCATCATGGAGATGATGGGAACGGCGCAGAAGATCCAGCACGACACGTTCCGGCCGATCGAGGTGCTGACCTGCGCCGGCGTGATCTACCTGCTGCTCAACCTGTCGATCGCCCGGCTGTTCGCCTGGGTCGAACACCGGCTTTCGCCGCATCTGCGCCCCCCGCCCGAGCAGAGCCGGCTAGCCGAACCCGTCCCGGAGGTGTTGTGATGTCGGCAAATGTCGCTGCTGCAGCGCAAGCGGCGCCGTCCTCTGGCGAGACCCCCGCCATCAGTGTCAAGGACCTGCGCAAGTGCTTTGGCGATCACGAGGTGCTCAAGGGCATTTCGCTCGAGGCGCACAAGGGCGATGTGATTTCGATCCTCGGCTCCTCGGGCTCCGGCAAGAGCACGATGCTGCGCTGCATCAACCTCCTGGAGACCCCGGATTCCGGCGAGGTGCGGGTCGACGGCGAACTCATCAAGATGAAGCGGGGCCGAGACGGCCATCAAATGCCGGCCGACATCCGCCAGGTGGAGCGCATCCGCGCCAACCTCGCCATGGTGTTCCAGAGCTTCAATCTCTGGTCGCATATGACGGTGCTGGAAAACCTCGTCGCCGCGCCGACGCATGTTTTGAAGCGGCCGCGCGCCGAGTGCCTGGAGCAGGCCGAGGTGCTGCTGAAGCGCGTCGGCATATGGGAGCGCCGCAACTATTATCCGCCGCATATGTCGGGCGGCCAGCAGCAGCGCGCCGCGATCGCCCGCGCGCTGGCGATGAACCCCAAGGTGATGCTGTTCGATGAGCCGACATCGGCGCTCGATCCGGAACTGGTCGGCGAGGTGCTGCGGGTCATGCGCTCGCTGGCCGAGGAAGGGCGCACCATGCTGGTCGTCACGCATGAAATGGGCTTCGCACGCGACGTCTCGAGCAAGGTGATGTTCCTGCACAAGGGCGAGGTGGATTCGGTCGGCGAACCGAAGGAGATGTTCGCCAGGCCGCCGACGCCGCAGTTCAAGCAGTTCATCGCCAACTTCAATAAGTGATGGCAGAGTTGCTCGGCGCCAGGATGTGTTGAGATTCAGGTCAGGCCGGCCTCACCTGAATATCAGCACATCTTAGATCATGTCCGACAGATCCGAGAACGCCATCGCCTTGCGCAGCACCTCGGCGAAGCGTTCGCCGGCGACTTGCCTGTCGCCGCTGTTGTCGATCGAGGTCACGTCAGGCCCCGTCAGCTTGACATTGGCGCTGCGCGCCAGGCGGGCAAGCACCTCGCCGCGCGATTCACGGCCGCGCGCGGCCAGCCGTTCGGCGAGGATCTCCGGCTTGGCGGTGATCTCGACCACGGCCAGGTTGGCGTAGCGTTCGCGCAACGCCGGGATCACCGCGCGCGACACGTTGGCGACCGCAACGTGTCCGTTCGCCACGGCCCAGTCGACATCGGCCGGCAGGCCGTAGCGCAGGCCGTGCGCGTCCCAGCACAGCGAGAAGGCGCCGTCCGCTTCCGCTTCGGCAAAGGCGGCGTCCGCCAGCGTGTCGTGATCCTCGCTTGCCGTGTCGCTCGGGCGGGTGATGACGCGGCGCACGAATTCCAGCCGCGTCTCGCCGGCAAAGCGCTGCTTGGCGTAGCCGATCACCGTATCTTTGCCGGCGCCGCTCGGGCCGACCACCGCGACGAAGACGCCACTGCGGATCGGCAGGCTGTCGGTCAGCTCGCGCTCGATGAGGGCCGAGACCATCATGCGACCCGGCGGCCCTGACGCCACACGGTGCGCACGACCGGCACATGGTCGTCGACGCGCACGCGCACCAGGTCGGCGCGGCGCCCGGCCTCGATCACGCCGCGGTCGGCAAGGCCGATTGCCTCGGCCGGGTTCTTCGACACCATGGCGACCGCCTGCGGCAGCGAAATCCCTTCGACGACGTCGCCGAGGAAGAAGGCCGACTGGATCAGGCTGAAGGGGATGTAGTCGGACGACAGGATGTCGAGCAGGCCGTCGGCGGCGAGCGTGCGGGCCGAGACGTTGCCGGAATGCGAGGCGCCTCGCATCACGTTCGGCGCGCCCATCAGCACGCCGAGGCCCGCCGCCTTGGAAGCCTTGGCGGCCTCTTCCGTCGTCGGGAATTCGGCGACGCGCACGCCCTGCTCGATCGCTTCGTCGACATGGCCGGCGGTCGCGTCGTCATGGCTGGCCAGCACGATACCGCGCTCATGGCAGGCGGCCGAGATGAAGACCCGGTTCGGGCCGGAATTGCGGGCCGATTCCGCCATCCGCTTCTCGCAGAATTTCTGGAAGTCGCGGTCCGTCAGCTTCAGCTTGCGCTGGTAGTAATAGGCATAGGTCTCAAGGTTGACGAACTGGCGCTGTCCGGGCGCATGGTCCATCAGCGAGGCGAGCTTCACCCTGTCGTCAGTCTCGAAATTGGCGAAAGCCTCGAGGCAGTCCGGCGCCGAAACCTCACAGCGCAGGTGGATGAAATGGTCGGCTCTCAGCCGATCCTGGCGCACGCTATCCTCGATCGCGTCGGCCAGCTTGCGGACGTCGTCGGACTTCAGGTCGGCGTCCTCGTCCATGCCGACGCGCAAGGCGTCGAGCACGGTGGTGATGCCGGCGGTCGCGACCTGGGCGTCATGCGCAAGCACCGCGGCGATCGGATTCCAGCGCACTTTCGGACGCGGCGCGTAATGGCCTTCGAGGTGGTCGGTGTGCAGCTCGACAAGGCCCGGGATGATGTAATCGCCGCCCATGTCCTCGCCGGCGCGGGCGGCCCCCGGCTCGATGGCGGCGATCAGGCCGTCGCGCAGCAGAAGCGAGCCCTCGACGATTTCATCGGGCAGCACGATGCGGGCATTGGTGAGAGCGGTTTCGGCGGTCATCTCGGGCGGTCCTGTCTCAAGCGGTCAAATCAGAGCAATTCCAGGAAAAGTGCTTCGCGGTTTTCCGTCCGGAATTGCGTAAACAAAGAGATAGGCGGTCCAGCGTTTCGGCTGAACCACCCTAGGCTGTCTTGCGGGCCGGGCCACGGCCAAGCGAATGGTGGGAAAGCACCATGAACGGGGCGCCGGGCTCGCTTTCGACGAACAATGTCAGCGCATCGACCGGCACCGGCTGCCGCAGCACGTCGGCGAACAGGCCGTCGATCGCGGCGCGAAGACGTGGACTTTCCTCCGGTCCGACGCGCCCCGACAGCGTCATGTGGAAGCGGAACGTGTCGAAGACGTAAGGATAGCCCCATTGGCAGAGATTGCGGAACTCGTCCGGCTTCAGCGCATCGGGGCTGCGGCGCTCGATCTCGGCCTCGGTGAGCGGCGCCCGGAACGGGTCGAAGGCGCGCACCACCTCGCCGGCGAAATCATTGAGCGGCGCGAATTGCGTTTCCGGCACCAGCGCGAAGAAGCCGTCGATCTGCCCGACGACCAGCCGCGGGATGACGACCGGCGGCGTCGCCTCGGCGAAAGTATCGAGCGCGGTGCGCAGCGAGGCTTCCGTCTCGTTCGGCGCCAGCCGGAATGGCGCCTTCAGCGTGGCATGGAACCCGTAACGCCTGGCGGAGGCGGTGTGGAAGGCGACTTCCGCGGCCGACAGATCGCCGACGGCCTCGACCGGCCGCGTCGCCGCGCCGAACGGGTCGCGGCCCAGCCAGTTGGCGGCAATGCGCGCCAGCTTCTCGTCCTGTCCCGGTGTGTAGTAGATGGCGTAGCGCATCGGCGTTCCTCGTCAAGCGCGCTGCGCCCCAAAGGATCATGCGACGCGCTTCAAGTCATGGTCTTTGCAAGTCGTAGGCTCAAAACGCCGAAGCGCTGCGGCGACATGCATCAGACCCGCTGCCATAGGTGATTTCCATGACGGATTGACGAAGCTTTCATGGGTTTTCGAAGGCAAACAACCCCCGGTGGTCCTTAGCCGACGATTTTCCCCGGGCTGGACCAATCCGCCGGTCAGGCCTTCATCAGCCATTCATGCTCGGCCGCGTTGTGGAACTTCCACGTCCGCTTCGGTCCGGCCATGACGTTGAGGTAATAGAGATCGTAGCCGTGGCAGGCCGCGCAGGGGTGATAGCCCTTCGGCACCAGCACGACATCGCCGTCCTCGATCGCCATCGCGTCGTCCAACTCGCGCAAGCCGTTGCGGTCGGCATCGGTGTAGACCCGCTGGAAGGCAAAGCCCTGCGGCGGGTTGAGCCGATGGTAATAGGTCTCTTCCAGGTAGGATTCGGCGGGCAGATTGTCCTGGTCGTGCTTGTGCGGCGGATAGCTGGAAGTGTGGCCGCCGGGCGTGATGACCTCGACCACCAGCAGCGAATCTGCCGGCTTGCCCTCGGGCAGGATGTTGGTGACGTAGCGCGTGTTGGTGCCCTTGCCGCGCACCTCCTGGCCGAGATCGTCAGGCCCGATGACGCGCACCGGCAGGCCGCCGCTCAAGCCCGGCGCCGAGCAGACGGCGAGCTCCAGTTCGGTGTCCGCCGTCACCGACCAATCGGTGCCTTGAGGCACATAGACCGACCACGGCTTGCCCTCGAAGGGCGACATGCGCTCGCCGAGCAGGCCGAGCTCCTTGCCGCCGGCCGACGCCTTGCCCTTGCCGGTGATGAAGACCAGGCAGACCTCGCGCTCGCCCGTCTTGCCGGCCACCGTCTCGCCCGCCTTCAGCCGGTGCAGGTCGAAACCGACATAGGTCCAGCCGGCGCTTTGCGGCGTGACGTGTGCGACATGGCCATGTCCCTTGTCGGCCTTGACGAGCAGTTTCGACATTTTTGTCTCTCCTAATTCCATTGGCTCAAGCGGGTGGACCTGAGCGCCCTTTCCTGGAGGTCGCGGACCTTCGAGATTGGCCGAACGGCCTGTCATTTCGTCATCCTAGGGTCTGCACTGCGTCGCTGCGCTCCTTGCTCCTCCCTAGGATGACGACGTGAGAAGCGTTGCGGCCAATCGCCAACACTGCGATCCTCTACGCAGACAATATTCGAAAGCTAAGGATCGTTGCGCCATCGACCGCTTCATTCCTTCGGTTCGATGCCGGCCTTGTTCTCCTCCACCGGCTTGTAGAGATAGAAAAACTGCCACACCGCATAACCGGCGAAGCCGAGCGCGATGACGCCCCAGAACGGCGTGCCGGATGCGAACTCGATCACCGACCAGATCAGGCAGACGGCGACGATCGCGATGCGACGCCACAGCGGCCGGAAGAAGGGGTGCTCATAGTCTTTCATCGCGCCAATCCAGGATTTGCCCAAGCGCAACGGATAGACCGCGCGCCGCGGCGAATCCACCGTTTACGCCGGAAACCCTTGTGTCTCCACCGTGTAGCCGGCGGCCGTCATCACCCGCATCAGCTCCTTGTGGCCGACTTGAGCCATCTTGAGCGGCGGGTTCTTCTTCGGATCCTGCTCCGCCTCGACCACGAACCAGCCTTCATAGCCGTGATCGGCGAAACGCTGGACGATGGCGCCGAAATCGAGCCAGCCGTCGCCTGGCACGGTGAACGCGCCGAGCGCCACGGCGTCGAGGAACGACTGCTTCGAGCGGTCGAGCCCCTCGATCACCCCCATGCGCACATCCTTCACATGGACGTGGTTGATGCGCTTGTGGTGGTTGTCGATGGCGCGCAGCACGTCGCCGCCGGCAAAGGCGAGATGGCCGGCGTCGAGCAAGAGCGGAATGCCTTCGCCGGAGTTGCGCATGAAGGCGTCGAGCTCCGGCTCGGTCTCGACCACAGCAGCCATGTGGTGGTGGTAGGAAAGCGGCATGCCTTGCTCCGCGCACCATTCGCCGAATTCGGTGACGAGCCGGCCATAGGCCTTCATCTCGTCGTCGGAAAGCTTCGGCTTGGTAGCCAAAGGCTTGGAGCGGTCGCCCTGGATGGAACGGCCGACTTCGCCATAGACGATGCAGGGCGCGTCTACCGCCTTGAACAGTTCGATCATCGGCTGGATACGGTCCTTGTTCCTGGCCAGGTCCTCATTGACCAGCGTGCCGGAGAACCAGCCGCCGCAAAGCGTCACATCGGCCTCCTTGAGGATCGGCAGCATCACTTTCGGGTCGTTGGGGAAGCGGCGGCCCATCTCCATGCCGGTGAAGCCGGCCGAGCGCGATTGTCGCAGGCACTCCTCCAGCGACACGTCGTCGCTCAGTTCCACGAGATCGTCGTTCCACCACGCGATCGGGGACATGCCTAGTTTGGCTTTCAAGTCGTCACTCCAAATGTCGGTTCGTTGCGAGGCTGGTTCAGCCCTGACGGCTGACCACGGCTTCCTCATATTTCTTGCGCGCGGCGTTCACCTGGGGCCGCGACGACACTTCCGGTACGGCGACATCCCACCAGTGGCCGCCGGCCTCGGTCGAAACCAGCGGATCGGTGTCGATGACCAGCACCGTCGTCCTGTCGTTCTTCCTGGCCTTGGCGAGCGCCGTTTCCAGCTCGGCGATCGACGCCACCTTCTCGGCCACGGCGCCCATGCTTGCCGCATGCGCGGCGAAGTCGACATCGGGCAGCACCTCGTGGCGCGCGTCCTTCAAGAGATTGTTGAAGTTGGCGCCGCCGGTCGCCATCTGCAGCCGGTTGATGCAGCCATAGCCGCGATTGTCGAGGAGCACGACGGTGAGCTTCAGGCCAAGCATCACCGAGGTGGCGATCTCGGAATTGAGCATCAGGTAGGAGCCGTCGCCGACCATGACGACCACCTCCTGGTCGGGCTTCGCCATCTTCACGCCGAGCCCGCCGGCGATCTCATAGCCCATGGTCGAGAAGCCGTATTCGGCATGGTAGGAGCCCGGCGCGCCGGCCTGCCAGAGCTTGTGCAACTCGCCGGGCAGGCCGCCCGCGGCATGCAGCAGCGTGACGCCCGAACCCATGGCGCGCTGCACGGCGCCGATCACCTGCGCATCGGAAGGACAGGCGGCGTTGGTCGAGGCGGTCACCTTGGCGGCGGCGGCCTGCCATTCCGTCTTGCCCTTCAGCGCATTGTCGGTCCAGGCGGCGGGTGCCTTCCAGCCCTGCAGCGCTGCGTTAAGTTCTGCCAGACCCTCGCCCGCGTCGGCGACCAGCGGCAGCGCCCAATGCTTGCCGGCGTCGAACACCTGGGTATTCAGGCCAATAATGGTGCGGCCGGCATTCTTGAACAGCGCCCAGGAGCCGGTGGTGAAATCCTGCAGCCTGGTGCCGACGGCGAGCACGACATCGGCTTCCTCGGCCAGCCGGTTGGCGGCCGACGTGCCGGTCACGCCGACGGCGGCCATGTTGAGCGGATGATCATCGGGCAGCGAGGATTTGCCGCCCTGTGTCTCGCAGACCGGAATGCCGGCGCCCTGCACCAGCTTGGCCAGTTCACCGGAAGCCTGCGAATAGAGCACCCCGCCGCCGGCGATCACCAGCGGCTTCTTGGCGCCCTTCAGCGCCGCGACCGCAGCAGCAAGCTCATTGCGGTCCGGGCGCAGCCGGCGCGGCGTCCAGACCCCTTCCGCGAACAGGCTTTCGGGATAATCGTAGGCCTCGGCCTGCACGTCCTGGCAGAGCGAGAGCGTGACCGGGCCACATTCGGCTGGATCGGTCAGCACCTGCATGGCGCGATTCAGCGCCGGGATGATCTGCTCCGGCCGCGTGATGCGGTCGAAATAGCGCGATACAGGACGGAAGCAGTCGTTGACGGTAGCGGTGCCGTCGGAGAAATCCTCGGCCTGCTGCAGCACCGGGTCCGGCAGGCGGTTGGCGAAGACATCGCCGGGCAAAAACAGGACGGGCAACCGGTTCACATGCGCGAGCGCCGCCGCCGTCACCATGTTGAGCGCGCCGGGGCCGATTGAAGAGGTCGCGGCCATGAAGCGGCGGCGGAAATTCGCCTTGCCATAGGCGATCGCCGCATGCGCCATCGCCTGCTCGTTATGGGCGCGGAAGGTCGGCAGCTCGTCGCGCACCTGGTAGAGCGCCTCGCCGATGCCGGCGACATTGCCGTGGCCGAAGATCGCCCAGACCCCGCCGAAGATCGGCACCTTTTTCCCATCGATCTCGGTCATTTGCCGGCTGAGGAAGCGGGTCAGCGCCTGCGCCATCGTCAGGCGGATTGTCTTGCTCATGATGTCTCCTCCGCAGTCCTTCAGCGGTCTTCTTATGCGGCCTTGCGGCCACGCGCGGCAAGCCATGCCTCGGTCAACTGTTCGAAGCGCGCGGCCATGTCGGCGATCGCCTCGTCATCCGACATCCTGCCGGCCAGCCATTGTTCGGCGGCGTTGACGAAGATGGTGCGACCGACGGCGAAACCTTTGACGATCGGCGCATTGGCGGTCGCGGCGAAGGCCGCGACCAGCTCGTCCTGCGGCGCCTCCAGTCCAAGCAGCACGACGCCACGGCACCAGGGGTCGTTCCTGACGATCACCTGTTCGATCTTGGCCCAGGCGCCTGCGGAAGCCTGCGGTTCGAGCTTCCACCAGTCGGGCTTGATGCCCAGCGCATAGAGTTCTTCCAGTGCGCGCGGAATGGTGGTGTCGTCGAGCTTGCCATGCTTGCCGGCGATGATCTCGACCAGCAATTCGCGGCCGACTTTCCGCGCCGCCTCGAACAAGGCGCGCAGCTTCTGCTGCTGCTCGGTCTTCAGCGTCTCCGGATCGTCCGGGTGATAGAAGCACAGGCATTTGATGCAGTGGTCGACTGGCCATTCGGCGAGCTGCGAGCCGATGTCCTGCGAAAACTCGAAACGCAGCGGCCGCGATCCCGGAAGCTCAACCGGGCGGCCGAGCCAGGCGAAGGGATGACGGGCGAATTCGAACATCGCGTCGCGCCCGTATTTCTCGTCGATCAGCATGCCGTAGCCGTCGCGGCCGGCGGCGACTTTTGCGGCGGCCTTGACAGTCAGCACCTTGAAATCCGGAATGCGCGAGGCGTCGGCGCCGACCCTCGCCGCGACATCTTCCAGCTGCACGCGGTGGTCGCAGGCTAGAGCCATCAGCGAAGGGATATCGCGCCGGCGCGTCGTCGCCCAATGGATGTGGTTGATAGCCTCGTCCTTGCGCAGCGCCAGATGCTTGCTGCCGTGCTTCAGGAAGAACTGCAGCTCCTCGAAGGTCGGATATTCCGGCGCGCAGAGCAGGCGCGACACGGCAAAGGCGCCGCAGGCATTGGCCCAGGTCGCGGCGGTGGCAAAGCTTTCGCCCCCCAGCCAGCCGCGCAGGAAGCCCGACATGAAGGCGTCGCCGGCGCCCAGCACATTGTAGATCTCGATCGGAAAACCCTTACCGACGATGCCATCCTCGAGGTCGTCGCTGATCGGCCCGTCATAGACGATGCAGCCCTTGGCGCCGCGCTTCAGCACGATGGTGGCGGCGGACAGCGCGCGGATCGTCTTCAGCGCGCTCAGGCAATCATCGGCGCCCGACGCGATCATGATCTCCTCTTCGGTGCCGACGATAAGGTCGCAATCCGGCAGCACGGTCTTCAGCTGCGCCGAGACGCGGTCGGATTTCACGTAGCGTTCGAAACCCTCGGCATGACCGGCAAGGCCCCAGAGGTTCGGGCGGTAGTCGATGTCGAAGACAACCTTGCCACCTTGGGCCTTCATCAGGCGGATGGCCTTGCGCTGCGCGGCATCGGAGTTCGGCCGCGAGAAATGCGTGCCGGTGACGACGACCGAGCGGGCCGAGGCGATGAAGGCCTCGTCGATGTCTTCCTCCGCCAGCGCCATGTCGGCACAGTCGGAGCGGTAGAAGATCATCGGTGAGACGCCTTCGCTCTCGACCGAAAGCAGCACCAGAGCCGTCAGGCGTTCCTTGTCGGTCTTCAGCCCGTCGACCGAGACGCCCTCGCGCCGAAGCTGCTCGCGGATGAAGCGGCCCATCTGCTCGTCGCCGACGCGCGTCAGCAGCGCCGAGCGCAGGCCGAGCCTTGCGGTGCCGACGGAAATATTGGCCGGGCAGCCGCCGACCGACTTGGCGAAGGAGGTGATGTCCTCCAGCCGCGAGCCGATCTGCTGGCCATAGAGATCGACCGAGGCGCGGCCGATGGTGATGACGTCGAGCGGCGGGTATTTCCCTTCCACGGCTTCGCCCATTCGAACCTCCCATCGGCCTTGTCGTGCAGAGCAGCGTCGTTTTGGACAGCACGCGCCGGCGACGGCGTGGTGTCGTCAATATGAAATATTAATTCCAATCTACAGTCAATATGGAATGAGCGTTCCCAAGCCGAAAAGCGCTTCGCGGCGAGGCTCAGCCCTTGCGCCGGCGTCCGGCTTCGCGACGCTTCTCGCCGACGGCGACGGTCAGCGCCATGGCCAGCGCCATCGTCGCCGAAATCGAGCGGAAGCCGCCGAAATCGGCCTCGGCGACCTCGAACCAGACCTTGGCGAATTGCGCCAGCGGCGAGAAGGACGAGTCGGTGATCGCCACGATCGGCACGCCCTGTTCTGCGATCGAGCGCGTCTCCTCAATGGTCGCCGGCGCGTAAGGCGAGAAGCTGATGGCAATGACGGCGTCGCGCGGTGTGGCGAAGCCGATCATCTCGGCGTTGAGCCCCGCGGCCGATTCAATCAGCTGGTTGCGGATCTTGAGCTTGCCCAGCGCGTAGGCGATGTAGGAGGCGACCGGATAGGAGCGGCGCTTGGCCAGCACATAGATGGTCTCGGCCTTCGCCAGCAAATTGACTGCCTCTTCGAAATGGGCATCGTTCAACGCGCGCGAAATGTCGCCGAGCGAAGTGCTGGCGGCGGCGACGAAACCGTCGAAGATCGCCCGATGCCCGCCGCCTTCCTCGGCCTTGGCGCGCAGCGCCGCCAGCCGCTCGTCATAGGAGGAGTTGCGCTCGCGCAGCCGTTCGCGGAAAACCTGCTGCAGGCTGGTGAAACCGTCGAAGCCGAGTTGCTGGGCAAAACGGATCAGCGTCGAGGGCTGCACGCCGGCCGAGGCGGCGATGCTGGCCGCCGTGCCGAAGGCGATGTCGTCGGGATTGTCGAGCGCATAGGCGGCGATCTGCGCGATGCGCTTGGGCAGGCTCGCGCGCCTGTCCAGGATCGTCGTGCGCAGCGTTTCGAAATCGCGAGGCACCCGTTCGTCCATCGTCGCTCCGCCCACGCCCATAAGGTTTTCCCTCTCCTGCCTCATCATAGCGAGTTCGCGCAAGAACACCATAAAAAATGATTTGTATGTTCCATTCTATACGAAAATGGACTAATTCATCCATATCGCTATTCCCCGCATCTGGAGACAATAGACATGGTCGGAGTGGGCCTCATCGGCACGGGCTTCATGGGCAAGTGCCACGCCATCGCCTGGAACGCGGTGGGCGCCGTCTTTCCCGATGTCGAGAAGCCGAAGCTGGTGCATCTGGGCGAGGTGAATGACGAATTGGCCAAACGCAAAGCTGCCGAGTTCGGCTTCGCAAAAGGCTCCGGCGATTGGCGCGCCGTGGTCAATGATCCTGACGTCGAAATCGTGTCGCTGACCACGCCAAACCAGTTCCACCCGGAAATGGCGATCGCCATCCTCGAAGCCGGCAAGCATCTGTGGTGCGAGAAGCCGATGGCGCCGAGCTTCGCGGAGGCCGAGGCGATGGCGAAGGCCGCAAAGACATCCGGCAAGGTCGCCGTGCTCGGCTACAACTACATCCAGAACCCGGCCATCCGCCATATCGGCGCGCTGCTCGAGGAGAAGATCATCGGCGACGTCAATCTCGTGCGCATCGAGATGGACGAGGATTTCATGGCCGATCCGGAAGCGCTGTTCTTCTGGAAGCACGAGGCTTCGTCCGGCTATGGCGCCCTCGACGATTTCGCCGTGCATCCGCTGTCGCTGATCAAGGCCCTGTTCGGCCGCGTCAGCCGGGTCATGTGCGACATGGTCAAACCCTATGCCGACCGCAAGACGGCGTCCGGCGCCCGCCGCGCGGTCGAGACCTACGACATCGCCAGCGTCTTGATGCACCTCGAGAACGGCGTTGCCGGCACGCTGCTCGTCAACCGCTCGGCCTGGGGCCGCAAGGGCCGCATCGCCATCCAGATCTTCGGCTCGAAGGGCTCGATCCTCTACGACCAGGAGCGGATGAACGAGTTCCAGCTCTACCTCACCGCCGACCGGCCGACCGAGCAGGGCTACCGCACCATCCTGGTGGCGCCGCACCACAAGCCTTACGATTCCTTCCTGCCGGCGCCTGGCCACGGCCTCGGCTTCAACGACCTCAAGATGATCGAATGCCGCGAGCTTCTGATGCGCATCGCCGGCAAGCCGGCCCGCATCATCGACTTCGATGAGGGGCTGGAGATCGAGCGCACCGTGCATGCCATGGCGCGTTCGTTCCAGGAGCAGCGCTGGGTCGATGTGAGGTGATTGGGCCGAGCGCCGGGACCGGTATGGTGGCTCATGGCGGTCGGTCGACGCAAAATCGGATCTGAGCATCAGGCTAGGTTGATGGCGACATTGCGCAGCAGCGCCACGGATTTGCGCATGCCTTCTATCGGCGACAGCATCATGTCTTCGTGCTCGATCGAAAGCACATCGTCGTAGCCGGCCTGCTTCAGCGCCGTGCAGAACTGCCGCCACCAAGTTTCACCGTGGCCGTAGCCCAGCGTGATGTAATTCCAAGCCCTTTCGGCATAGTGGTTTGGCGGGCGCGCATCGAGAACCCCGTCGATGGCGGCCGGAATGGGTTCGACGCGCGTGTCCTTGGCGTGGACATAGTAGATCGCCGAGCCGAGCTTGCGAACGGCGGCGATCGGATCGGCGCCCATCCACATCGGATGACTCGGATCGTAGTTCGCGCCGACCGTCTCGCCGACGGCATCGCGCAGCCGGAACAGCGTCTGCACGTTGTACACGGCCTGGTGGCCGTGCAGTTCCAGGCAGAGCTTGCCAATGCCGAGATTGTTCGAAAATTTCACCAGATCGCGCCAATAGGGGATGATGCAATCGTCCCACTGGTAGCGCTGGATGTCGGCGCATTCGGGCGGCCAGTCGGTGACGATCCAGTTGGGGTTGGCGTCGCCGGGTCCGCCTGGTAGGCCGGACATCATCACCACGCGATCGATGCCCATCAGGCTCGCCAGCCGGATCGTATCCTCGGTCACCTGGCGGTGCTTCTTGCCCTGCGGCCCCGGGTGCAGCGGATTGCCCGAGCAGTTGAGCGCCGCGATCGTCAGCCCATGGTCGCGGACCTTGGCAGCGAATTCAGAACGAGTCGCGGCGCTGTCCAGCATCCCCGTCAGATCGACATGCGGCGCCGACGACCAGTTGCCGCAGGCGAACTCCAGCGTTTCCAGTCCGAGTTCCGCCGAGACGCGCAGCATCTCATCGAAGGACAGGTTGCCCAGGCTGTCGGTGATCATGCCAATCTTCATATCGGAACTCCCGCTTGCCTTCAGACCGTTCAGAGTTTCACCGGTTCGAACCTGCCGGACCGAGCCGACGCAAGCGCCGCCTCACAAAGGATCATTGCCTTGCGGCCGTCGCTGGCGGTGACCGCCGGCCGTCTGCCCGTTTCGACGCAGGTGATGAAGTGCTCGATTTCGGCGGCGTAGGATTCCGTGTAGCGTTCGACAAAGAAATAGTAGGGCTTGTCGCGCGATATACCTTTGCCGCCATACTTTTCCACCGAGGTCGGCAGCCGGTTGCCGGCCTGCAGCATGCCTTCGGCGCCGTGCACCTCGATGCGCTGATCGTAGCCGTAAGCCGCTCTGACGCTGTTGTTGATGTGACATTGCCGGCCCGACGCGGTGCGCAGGATGAACATCGCGGTGTCGTAATCGCCGAGCTTCCGGTATTGCGGCGCCACCAGCGAGGAGCCGGTCGCGAACAGCTCCACAGGCTCTTCGCCGAGCATGTTTCGCGCCATATCGAAGTCGTGGATGGTCATCTCGCGAAAGACGCCGCCGCCTCCGGCCAGAGCTTCCTCGGTTTCCGGTTCGGGGTCGCGGCTCGTGATGATGACTTGCTCGACGGCGCCGATCTCGCCGCCGTCGAGGCGCTCCTTCAGCGCCCGGAAGCTCGGATCGAAGCGGCGGTTGAAGCCGATCTGGAACGGCACGCCAGCTTTCGCGACCGCAGCCAGGCACTCGTCCGTGCGCTTGAGGTCGAGATCGATCGGCTTCTCGCAGAAGATCGCCTTGCCCTTTGACGCCGCAGCCATGGCGAGATCGGCGTGGGTGCGCGTCGCCGATGCGATGAACACCATCTTCACTGCCGGATCGTTCATAACGGTCTGGGTGTCCACGATCTCGGCGCCGGTTACGGCTGCGACCGTCTCGGCCGCCTCGCGATTGGGGTCGACGATGTAGCGCAGCCGCACCTTTGGGTGGCGCGCGAGATTGCTCGCGTGCACCCTTCCGATCAGTCCGACCCCGAACAGACAAACATCCATCATGCGTTCAACTTTCCTGTGCGGCCGTCCGCGACGGCAAGTTCAACATGCCCGGCATCTATTTCACCGCGCCCATGGTCAGCCCGCGCACCAGATGCCGCTGCACCAGCAGCGCGAAGAACACGATCGGCAGCGCGCCGATGACGCCGGCCGCCGCCATCGAGGCCCAGTCGGTGTCGATGCGGCCGATCAGCGTCGCCGTCCCGCGCGGCATGGTCATGGCGCGCGGCGTCGCCGTCAGCGCCAGCGCGAAGAGGAACTCGTTGAACGTGACCAGCACGGCGAAGATGGCGGTGGCCGCGAGCCCCGGTGCCGCCAACGGCAGCGTGATGCGGCGGAAGGCGCCGAAGCGCGAATCGCCGTCGACCATCGCCGCTTCCTCGAGATCGACGGGAATCTCGCGAAAGAAGCTCTCCATCATCCAGACGCAGAAGGTGACGTTGAAGGCGGTGTAGGTGGCGATCAGGCCGAGCCAGCTGTCGAGCAGGCCGAGGCTGAGCATCAACAGATAGACGGGAATCAGGATGACGACCGGCGGGATGATGCGCAGGGTGAGTAGGAACAGACCGACCTTGCGCTCCGCGGCGAAAGGCAGCCGGAACCTGGCAATCGCATAGGCGCCCATCGCGCCGACGATCAGCGCGACCGCGACCGAGAAGAAGGTCACCACCAGCGAGTTCGTCAAATAGGAGCCGAACTGCTTTTCGGTAAACAGCCGCACATAATTGTCGAGCGTCGGCACATGCGGGTAGAGCGTGCCTTCCTGAGTGATCTCGCGGTTCGATTTGAGCGAGGTCGAGACCAGCCAGTAGATCGGCAGCAGCACGACGGCCAGCACGAAGATGGTGGTGAGGATGCGCGCCATACGGTTGCTCATGACGCGTCGATCCTGCGCAGCAGCCTGATGGCGCTGAAGGCGAGCGCGAGCACGACGAGGCCGATCGTCACGAACAGCGCCGCCGCGTACCCGGTCTGCTGGAACTTGAACGCGGTATCGTAGCCGTAGATCGAGATCAGCCTCGTCGCTTCGCCCGGCCCGCCACGGGTCAAGACGAAAACCTGGTCGAAGGTGCCGAAGGCGTCGATGGTCCTGAGAACGATCGCCACCGCCAGCACCGGCCGCATCATCGGAAAGGTGAGATCGGCAAAGACGCGCCAAGCGCCGGCGCCGTCGACGCGCGCCGCCTCGAACGGCTCGTGCGGCAGCGATTGCAGCCCGGCAAGTAGGATCAGGAACATCAGCGGCGTCCATTCCCAGACGTCGAGCGCCACCAGGCCGATAAAGGCATTGAGCGGATTGCCTAGGATCTGGACCCCGCCGCCGCCCATGGCTTTGCATAGCGCAGTCAGCATTCCGGCGTCGCTGGCATAGATCAGTCGGAAGACGATGGCGACGACGACGGGCGTGATCACCATGGGAATGATCAGCACGGTCCTGAGCAGCCGGATGCCGCGGAACTCGTGCAGGCAAAACAGCGCCAGCGCGAAGCCCAGCACCGCCTCGAAAGACACCGACAGCGCCACGAACTTCACCGTGACCCAGAGCGCGTTGAGAAACTGCGCGTCGCTCCACAGATGCAGATAGTTCTGCAGGCCGACATCGGCCACCGGCGAGCCATAGCGATAGGCTCTGGTGCTGGCTCGGAGCCCATCCCACAGTGGATAGACGAGTATGCCGAGCACGATCGTCAGGCCCGGCGCCAGCATGAGGTAGGGAAGGGCGAGGTCGAGCCCCGCCCCCTGCAGGCGATATTTGCGTGCCTGCGTGCCGGTTCGCATCAGTAGTATCCGGCCGTGGTGAGATAGTCCTTGACCTGCTTGGCGGCCGTGTCGAGTGCGGCGCCGCCGCCGGAGCCGGCTTGCAGCGCCTTGTTGAGCTCGATGCCGAGCAGTTCCTCGACCTTTGCCCAGTCCGGCGTGCGCGGCCGCGGCAAGGCGCCCGCGTCGAGCTGCTGCAGCGCGACCGGGATCAACCGGTTGCCCGGCTTTGCGATGCCGAAGGCGCTGCGCTTGACGGGAATAGAGCCCGCTTCCGAGAGCTTAGCCTGGGTTTCGGCGCTGACATACCATTTCAGGAAGGCGATCGAGTTCGCCTTGTTGGGCGCCGATTTCGGCACGCCGGCGATGAAGATGCCCATCTGAGCGATCGCCTTTTCCTGCTTCGGCACGACGCCGAAATCGAGCTTGCCGGCGACTTTGGTCTGCGCCGGATCGTCGGCCTTCAGCGCGTTGCCCGAATACTGGATGATGGCGCCGGCCTCGCCGCCGAGGATTGCCGCGCCCTCCTGATCGGAGTCGAACTCGACCACGCCGCTCGGCGCGTTCTGCTTCATCGTGCCGACGAAGAAATCGGCCGAGGCCTTGCCTTGGGTCGAGTTGAAGATCGGGTTCCACTTGTCGTCGAAGAACGAGCCGCCGAACGACAGGAAGATGGGATACCAGCTGGTGACGATCGGGTTGCCGGAGACACCCCGGAAGACGACCGGGTACTTGATCTTGCCGGCCGCCACGCCTTCCTTGCCCTTGGCGATCACCTCGTCCCAGGTCTTGGGCGCGCCGCCGGTGAAGACGTCGTTACGATAGGTGAGCGTCTGCAGGTCGCCGACGAAGGGCACGCAGATCAGCGTCGGCTTGGCGTTCTCGAAGCCCTTGACGCGCGGCCCCTGCTGCGGCGGCCAGTAGCCCATGTCGATCATCGGGCTGATCCAGTCCTTGTCCGACCCGTCGATGCCGCCGGCGCCGAGGTCCTCGAGCACGTTGGCGGCGCCGAACTGCGGCACCCACGGGTCGTCGAGCAGGTAGAGATCGTACTGGCCGGCGCCGCTCTGGGCGTCGGCGAACCACTTCTCAAGCGTCACCCCGTATTCGTCCTCGAGGAACTGGATGTCGAAGCCCTGTTCCTTGGCCAGCGGGATGATCTTTTCCTTGAATGGCGTCAGCCCGCCATCGGCGAAGGCGCCGATGATCACCTTCTTGCCGGCTGCCTTCGCGGGCATCGGCAGGCCGAGCGTGGTCAGGGCGGTGGTGGCCAAAGCCAGGCCAAGTCCACCCTTGATGACGGAGCGGCGAGTAAGTCTGCTGGAATGCATCATGTCACTCTCCCATTGTTGTTGACCCTGTGGACGGCTGTCAGGCCGGCCGAATTGAAGAAACAGGCATTCGCCGGGTCGAAGGCGACGCCGATGCTTTCACCCACCACACCCCGGAAATCGCGGCCGGCCCGTACCGAGACGTTGCCTCCATCGAGGCGGACATTGACCAGCGTCTCATTGCCCATCGGTTCGACGACGTAGATCTCGCCGGGCAGGGCATCCGGCGTATCGACGGGGGCGACGCTGCAGTCCTCCGGCCGCAGGCCGATTTCGGCAACGGAAGCGGCGCGGCAGGCGGCGAGCCGTGCGCCATCCAGACCGACCGCCTTGCCGGCCACAAGGACGCCTTGCTCGGAGAGCCCTGCCGGCAGGATGTTCATCGGCGGATTGCCGACGAAGGTTGCGACGAAGCGATTGGCCGGTCGGTCGTAGATCTCTATCGGCGGCGCCATCTGCTGCAATTCGCCGCCATGCATGACCGCGACGAGATCGGCCATGGTGAGCGCCTCGACCTGGTCGTGGGTGACATAGATGGTGGTGGCGCTGAGCCGCTGGCAGAGCCGCTTGATCTCGCCGCGCATGGTGAGCCTTAGCCGCGCGTCGAGATTGGACAGCGGCTCGTCCATGAGGAAGGCGGCCGGGTCGCGCACGATGGCACGGGCCAGCGCCACGCGCTGGCGCTGGCCGCCGGAGAGCTGGCGCGGCCGGCGGTCGAGCAGATGGCCGATCTCGAGGACCGCGGCGACCTCGCCGATCTTGGCTTTGCGCCCGGCATCCGGCGTGCCGCGGATCCACAGCGGATAGCCGATGTTTTCGGCGACCGTCATTTGGGGATAGAGCGCGTAGCTCTGGAACACCATGGCGATGTCACGATCGCGCGGCTGCAGCCGGGTCACGTCCCGTTCGCCGATGAAGACCTTGCCGGCGGTCGGCATGTCGAGCCCGGCGAGGATGCGCAGCGCTGTCGTCTTGCCGCAGCCCGATGGACCGAGGAGGGCAAGGAACTTATGGTCCGGCACGGCGAGGTCGAGCGATCGCAGCACGTTGAGCGCGCCGAAATTCTTGACCACCTTCTGGTACAGAACCGAACTCATTTCCCTCCCCGGCGCCCCATTCCGCCTTCAGGTTTTCCGCTCGTGCACGTGGAAACCCGCACTCTCGGCCAGTTTCTTCAGGCTGCGGTAGCCCATCGTGGCATAGGTCAGGGGATGCGCCTTGGCCGGATCCTGCTCGGCCTCCACCACCAGCCAGCCGGAATAGCCCTGGTCGGCGAGGATCCTGAGCAGCGTCGGATAGTCGATCGCGCCGTCGCCCGGCACGGTGAAGATCCCTTCCATCACCGCGCCCATGAAGCTCATGTCGGCCTCACGCGCCTTCTTCAAGATAGCCGGGCGCACGTCCTTGCAATGCACATGCACGACGCGCTCGACATGCCGGCGCAGCAATCGCTCCGGGTCGCCGCCCGAAAAGGCGCAATGCCCGGTATCGTAGAGCAGGCCGACCGCCTCGCCGGTCGTGTGCATCAGCCTGTCGATCTCCTGGTCGGTCTCGACGATCGTGCCCATGTGATGGTGGAAGGCCATGCCGACGCCGAAATCGGAAAAACGCTCGGCGAGCCGGGTGATCTTGGCGCCATAGGCCTTCCATTCGCAGTCCATCAGCTTCGGCCGCTGCGAGATCGGATCGTGGATCGCGCCATGCCGGCCGCGCGAGGTGTCGGCATAGACGACATGCCGGGCGCCGAGGTCGCGCAGCAGCGTCAGATGCGGTCGGATCGCCTCGAACTCCTCGTCCACATCCTTCTCGCAGATGCGCCCGTCATACCAGCCGGAGACCAGCGCCAGCCCGTAATGGTCGAGGATGGGCCGCAGCGTGCGACTGTCGCGCGGGAACTTGCCGCCAAGCTCGGTGCCCGCATAGCCGGCTTCCGCGGTTTCGCTCAGGCACGTCTCGAGCGGCGTGTCGCCGCCCAGTTCCGGTACGTCGTCATTGGTCCAGGTGATCGGGTTGATGCCAAGTCGTATGGTCGTCATTGCTCGCTTTCCGCCCCGCAGCCGGTATGGCTGCGGGGTTCATGATCTCGGGAGGAGATGGCTGCGATTGCTAGCGGCAGGGCGAAACCCTGCCGTTTCGTTCGGCCGGACGCCCTCCCAGCGCCGAGCCTCACATGTCCCCGTCGTGCATGTCCCCGTCTTGCATGTCCTTGTCGACGTCTTGCCCCAACGTCAGTGATCGAAGTCTAACCTGCTCTGTCTCCCCCGCGAGGGCCAGTTTTCCGGAAAATGAAGGAACCAGTTTGTGCGGGGAGATGGCTGTGGCAGGATGGGAGAAGAAGGAACGGACGTCAGCAAATGTCGATCGTCGGCGGGACAGCGCCCCCCTCTGCCCTACCGGGCATCTCCCCCACGAGGGGGGAGATCGATGTCACGCCGGCTTTCGCCAATCACAAGCGTCGCAGGAAAGAGCGGGGCGGTGAAGCTGCCAATCTCCCCCCAAGTGGGGGAGATGTCCGGCAGGACAGAGGGGGGCGCGAAGGAACTCGACCTGGAAGGCCCGCACGCGGCAGCCGCATCGCCCACGGCGCACGATGAAAATGCGCCCGCACCCCAAACCCCAACCCTTCCCCCTCGACACGCTCACCGTGAACCGCGCCGGCCCCGAGCATCTCTCGCGCCAGCTCTATCACGGCCTCGTGGCCATCATCCGCAGCCGCGCGCTCCCTCCCGGCTCGGAACTGCCTTCCACCCGCGCTTTGGCCGCCGAGCTCGGCCTTGGCCGCAACACCATCGTCGCCGCCTACGACCAGCTCGTCACCGAGGGCTATCTCGCCAACCGCCGGGGCGCCCGCCCGGTCATCGTCGACCTGCCCGACGGCCCGCGTGAGTCGCCGCGCGAGGAGCCGCCGGTGCCGCTGCGCTCACCCTCGCTGCGCGGCCAGCTTCTGCTCAGTCAGCCCTACCATCACGGCCGTCCGGGGCATGTCGCCTTCCACCCCGGCATGCCGGATGCGCAGAGCTTTCCCTTCGGCGTCTGGGGCCGGCTGGTGGCGCGCCGCGCCAGCCATGGCGGCGAGACGCTGTTCGGCACCTATGACGTCACCGGCCACCCGGCGCTGAAGGAGGCGATCGCCGGCTATCTCTTCTCCGCGCGCGGCGTGCGCTGCCGGCCGGAGCAGATCGTCGTCACCACCGGCGCCCAGGCCGCCTTTGATCTTCTGGCGCGCCTGCTGCTCGACCCCGACGACACCGTATGGATGGAGGAGCCCGGCTATTACGGCGCCAAGGCCGCCTTCACCGTGGCCGGCGCCAGGATCCTGCCGATTGCGGTCGACCAGGAGCGCGGCTGGCGTCTCGATGCTCCAAGTTTTTCGCCGCGCCTCATCTATGTGACGCCGGCCTGCCAGCATCCGCTCGGCATCACCATGCGCATGGAGGAGCGGCTGCGCCTGCTCGACATCGCCGAGACGGCGAATTCCTGGGTGATCGAGGATGATTTCGACGGCGAATACCGTTTCCAGGGCCGCCCCGTGCCGGCGATCCAGAGCATGGACCGCTCCGGCCGCGTCATCTATGTCGGCACCTTCGCCAAGCTTCTGTTCCCCGCGCTGCGCATCGGCTTCATGGTGCTGCCGCCGGAGCTCGCCGGCCGCATCGTCAACGCCCTCTCCACCACCGGCCAGTTCGCGCCGCTGCTGCTGCAGGCAGCTCTCGCCGATTTCATCACCGAAGGCCATATGAGCCGGCACCTGAAGCGCATGCGCCGCATCTACGCCCAGCGCCGCCAGCTCTTCCGCGATATCGTCGCCGAACGCCTGCGCGACGAGATCACTCTTTCGCCGGCCGAAGCCGGCATCCAGGTGGTGGGCTATCTCAAGGAAGGCATCGACGACATCCAGGTCAGCCAGGCCGCGGCGAAAAGGGCGATCAACGTCTCGCCGCTGTCGAAATATTTCCAGAACACCGCGCCGACCCAAGGCCTGGTGCTGGGATACGCCGCATGTGACGCGGCGCAGACAAGGGAGGGGGTGGAGAGGTTGGCCCAGGCGATCGGGGAGGTGCTGGGGTGAGGGAAGCGTTTGTCGCTTCAATGACGGCGCGCCGCGCGCCGAGCGATGATGACAACTACATCTCCTCCGTAGCCCTCTAAAGAACTCCTTTTGGGAACCCTTCAGGTTGGGAACCCTTCACGGGAAAAGTCTGGTATGAGAGGAAGGCGTCTCCCTCCGCGACCGAGCCACGGTCTGGGTCGCCTCCGTTCTGCAGCAAGGCCTCGCATACTTTCAAACTTGATAGGCGGCATGCTCCTGGTGGCACTTGCTTGATCAGACACATCAGACCATGGAACATATATAGAACTAACACGGGGCAAGCCCCGCATTGATACGGGGCTAGTTCCATACTAATATGGTGCAATGCGCTATACTCAGAGCCAGATTCGTGAATTGCTATCTATTTCGGTGGATGCCCTTCGCACGTGGCGGGACGCAATTCCCGCACTGGCCCTACATAAAGGGCATGCCCCCAGCTTCACCCCGGGGGACGTTGTCGCCATGGCGATCGTCGCCGAACTCGTCAGGGATTTCGGTGTGCGTGTAGGGACGGTTGGCGACCGTTTTGATGAGTTGTTCAAGGAGTGCAGAGGGAGATCCTGGCTCTCGCTTGAAAATTGCGTCGCCTTGATCGACGCCGAGCGTTTTCGCTTGGTCGACGTAAACTTGGCCGGCCAGCGCTCTCCGGATGCTTCCACCCTCTACATTCCGTGCGCGCCGATCATTGCACGACTGCGCTCGTTACTCACGGCAGCCGAAGTCGACCAAGTTCAGGGCCATCTGCAGTTCCCTCCGACCTCCGTGGCAATGCAGCCGGAACGGCGTGGGACGCGAGCATGACCACCTTAGCAACCACACTGGCGCCGGAGTGGAGGGACCGGCTGGGCCTCACGCATCGGCGCGCACCCGAACTCTACGAGTCAGCTGAAGCCGTCAACGACGTACCCCATGCACCCGCCATTCGGGCCGCTCTCAGTGAGATGGGCGTGTCCGCTATCTTCTGTGTTCAAGGCGTCCCAACTGTTGCGATCCTTGAGGCCGATCACTACGACCGTGCCGCGGTAATCGACCTTCACGGCGCATTATGGAATCAAGGGCTAGCTAGCCTGCTGTTGGTCATTGCCGAAGATACGCTCAGAGCATTCTCGCTCGCTCGTACTCCGCTTAGCGACCCCGGCAACGCCTTCGAGACCCGCTGCCTCATTGAAAGTCTGAGCCTGACGGCCGAGGCGTTAAAATTCCAGAATCTCATCTATGGCGCGGAATCCGGCCGTCTCTGGAAGGACTACGGCGAATACTTCCCGCCCAAGGAGCGTATCGATCAGGTTCTTCTTGATAATCTGAATGCATCTCACAGCCTCTTGCAGGCTGCGGAACTCGCCCAGGACGCGGCGCAGGCATTGCTCATCCAGGCGATGTTTATCGCATATCTTGAAGACCGTGAGATCCTAACTCCCGCCTATTTCGCGGCGGTGTCCGAAAAAAGTGCCGAGAGCTTCTCAGCGCTATTGGAAACGGGCGACGTTGATCTTTTCCGGGCTCTATTTCGAACCCTTCACACCGACTTCAATGGCGACCTGTTCGTAGCACCTTGCTCTTTCGAGCCGAAAGGAGAGGTGCCAGAGGTTTCACCTGCGCATCTTGCAGTCCTGGCCCGGTTCCGATCAGGGCGCGAGGAGATGGCACATTCGAGCCAGCAGCGCTTTTGGGGCTATGACTTCCGCTACATCCCAATTGAGTTGGTCAGCGCCGTCTATGATCGCTTTCTCGGTGAGCGTGAGGCCGAAAGGCGGGCGCACGGTGCTTACTACACCCCCATGTTCCTCGCCGACACGGTCGTTTCCCAAGCTTGGGAAATGCTGCCGGACGCGTTTCGGACAACCGGGAGCTTTCTCGATCCTGCCTGCGGCTCGGGCGTCTTTCTCGTCCGCTCGTTCCAGCGGCTGTGTGAGCATTGGCGGGCCAAGCACAAGACGCAGACGATCTCCTGGAAGACCTTGCTATCGCTGCTGAGCCAAGTTCACGGCTGGGATCTCAATGGTGGCGCCGTTCGCGTGGCCGTTTTCTCGCTCTATGTCGCTTTGCTCGAAGAGGTGTCGCCGCGCGACATCCGCAAGCTCATCACCCGGGGAAAACTCCTTCCGGAACTCTGGGGTAAAACCCTTGTCTGCCGCGACTTTTTCGAAGTGCCCACGGAGAGTACGCGGTACGAGATCATTATCGGCAACCCGCCTTGGACTAGCCGCCGCGGTCCCGCGCGCTCGTCTGTGCAGTGGAGCAAAAAGACCGGCCATCCTATGCCGGGAGGCGAAGATGCCTGGGCATTCACCTGGAAAGCCCTCTCACATCTCGCCGACGGAGGACTGATCGCGTTTCTGTTGCCAGCGATGGGATTTTTGCACAACCACGCCCAAAATACCGTTGAAGCACGTGACGCGTTCTTCCGAAAATCCCGGGTCCGCCGTGTCATTAACTTCGCAGACCTTCGTTTTCAGCTTTTTGAGAAGGCTCATCGCCCCACCGCTTTGATCATCTATGGCAGCGCCAAGGCGGACGGTTTCCCATATCGGTTCGACTACTGGGCGCCGAAGGCCGATCTCAATCTCCGCATTAAGCGGGTCATCACGTTGAGCAGCGCCGACAAGGCCGCACTCGGGGTTGGCACGGTTCTGGATAATCCGCTGATCTTCAAACAGCGGCTCTGGATGCGTGAGCCAGATGCCAAGCTCTTTGGTTACCTCGGACGGCTCCCCAAACTGGGGGCCGTCGTCAACGATTACGGTAGCCTGAGCCGGCGCCGGGAAGAGCCGGGCGATCGATGGGTAATCGGGCAAGGCTATCAACCATTCAATGAGGACAGCGAGAGCGACGCGCCTCCTCTCGTGAGCGACTATGTCGGGCGTCTGCCTGACCTGCCGATTACAGCATATACGCGCTTGGCTCAGGCGGCGGGGGGATTGCAATCCGCCGCCTCATCGACAGTTCGTCGCCGCGGATTCGAAGCGGGCTTCAATGGTACGCGCATCCTTATCCCTCGCGGGGTGGAGACGTCGCAAAATCGCCTCAGAGCCGCCTACTGCGATGAACCGCTCACCTTTCAGGATATCTTGCAGGCAATCGTGGTGCCGGCTGGCCAGAGCGACCGTGCAAAGGTTCTGACTGCAATCCTCAATAGCCGCATCGCGGTCTGGTACGCCTTTCACGGCACCGCCTCATTCGGGTCCGACCGTCCAGAGGTCAAGCAAGCCGACCTTCTGCGGTTGCCGTTTCCGTCACCTGCCGATGTCCCTGACGAAGACGCGGCCGCGCAGGCAGCTCTTGAGCTGATTGCGATTGTGGACGATGCACGCGAACGCTCCAACGAGCCCTTCTCGATGCAGGTCGACGAGAGTGAGATCCTTCGGAAGGTCGACCGCCTAGCATACCAGTATTTTTGTCTGTCTCCCGATGAAGTCGCATTGATCGACGATACCGTCGAAGCGGTGCTGCCTGCGCTTCAACCTCATGAAGGCCACTTCCCCAAACTTTGGGGAGCACCGAACGAAGCACAGCGGTCGCAGTATGCGCGTACATTGGCGGCCAGCCTTGCGGACTGGTTCAAAGGCAAGAAGATCAATGCTCGGCTCGTCGCGCGCGGCGCCGACGTGGCGATACTTCGTCTGCATCTAGGCGGGCATGAAGACTATACCGAGGATGCGACCGGCCAACTTAGTGAGGTTCTCGGGCAACTCGCAGCGCATATCCACAGGCCGCTCAACGGCAATTTCCAGCTTATGCCCGATCTCAGAGTTTTCGTTGGCGATTGCCTGTTCCTCATCAAGCCGATGCAGATGCGCTTCTGGCTGCGCTCCACGGCGCTCGCAGACGCCGATGGAATAGCGCTCGATCTCCAGCAAGCCGCCTCCGTACGGCATCGGCGGAGTGCTGATTGATGATGATTGGCGATATGGAGGGGTGGGTCGATAGCTTTGTTTCCTTTGATGATCGCTTTCTCGAGAGGATCGCCGTAGCTTTGCCTGCTTGTATGGCCGTTCTCCCGGAACAGCCCGGCGAAGATGACATCACCATCAACCTCGTCGATCGCCTGGCAAAGGACGTCGTCGTGCGTAGGTTGTGCCATTGGGTCGAATACCAGTTCGAACCGTTTGGCCTTGCTCCTGACGGGTCAAAATACAGCAAAGGCATCATCGATATAGCCGTGCTGTTTGACTGGGAGCGGGAACGCTACCTGGCCTACGAGTGCAAGCGGCTTAATGTGATCCACGCTGGAAATCGTAGCTCCCTGGCGACCGCATACGTCACACAAGGCATGATGCGCTTCCTCACGGAACAATATGCGGAGAATCTGCCCGTCGGCTGCATGCTTGGCTATGTGCTCGACGGGGACGTGAGCTTCGCCCAAGCGCGGCTTGCCGGTGCTATCGGTGGCCATACTCCTCTCGCACTCATTGACGGGCCTGCGCCGCTGACGGCAGTCGAAGCTATCGAACGCTTTCGGACGCGGCATGCCCGCTCAGCCGGCTCAGAAATCGAGCTTCGGCATGCATTGTTTTCGAGATCACCCGTGATCGAGCCAGTCGCTTAACAAACCGGTCGTTGGCGAGGACGCAGGCATAAAATCACGATGAATCAGGAAGACGATTTTCTCGCCTCAAAATATGTCGAGTACCGCCAGGCTTTCAATGAAACCAAGGCATTTACACCCTTCATGCCCTATGGTTGGTTCAAGTCGCCTCAGACAATCCGGCTGGATACGGAGTTCGGCCTTCAACAAATGGCTTATCGCGATCTCGCGGATGATGCTGCACGCGACCTCGCAAACGGGATTAATCACCTGATCGGTCTCACCATGCGCCTGGAAGCATGGGGCAACGTCATCGAAGGGCTTGATGTCCAGCAGACAAACCAGTTGCTGCATGAGTTCGTGCAGGATCTGGCTTCAACGGCGCTACTCAGCCCATACACTCTCAAGGCCAGATTTTACTTTGTGATCGCGCATCTTTCCCATCAAGCGAACTGTGTTTCCGAAGGAAATGAATGGACAGACGACCTTGCAGCTCTTCCGGAGGATTGGGGCATCAAGGAAGAGGTGGCGGTCAGGACCGCAAAACCTTGGCGCTCCTGGAAGAAGCTGAACAGGGCACTCAACACCGTTGACATGGGTGACTACAAGACAGCCACGGATGATTTTCGGAGCAAGCACACCCACAGATTCGCGCCACGGGTCGAGCTTGGACTATCCCAATCGATCAAGCGTCTTTGGCAAAAGGACGGAAACGCGCCGTCTTATGGTATCGGCGGCACGCCGCCACTCAAGCTGGACGCGGTCGTTCGAGAATTGAGAGCCCAGTGCCTCCGCTTGTCAGCATGTTACGCCGAGTTTCAGAAGCTTGTCGCGGAGCAGAGCGAAGCATTGTTCTCGAATAGCTACGGCCCGCGAGAGTGAGAGTGCGGACGGGTTTCGTTCGACGATATACTGGAGAGGAGGTTCGGCACGCCGTGCTTTCAAGATCACCAATGATCGGCCCAGACGCCTGATGAACTGCGCGCCGTGCGAGGGCAAGCTCTTGGATAGAAGCCAAATTATCGAGAATGCAATCACTAGACTCGCAAATACTATGAGAATTTACGGTGAAGCGTATATGCGCTTCGGCGTTCTGCTCAAGCTTGATCCCGAAGAAGCGATCGACAATATCGATCGGTCTTTTGAAATGGTTCTTGAGAGTTTTCATACACTCTATGATGTATCGAAGCATTTCTTTCCATTCTTCGACCATGGGGACACGGCACTTGTGATTTCAGTGCGAAACGCGATCCATCACCGTGATCACCCGCTGTTTCGAAGCCTTCACCGGCGCCTGCATCTCGATAGGGGCGGAGTGGAACACTGGCTCGGCGCGTCCTTTTTGCTCGCAAGCCACCCAACACTTCACGGTGCTCCGATTTTGATGTCCCACCATGTGAGATTGGACGAACTAGACGCGCGTCTCGATCCTTCAACCGCATCGCCATATCTCGATACCTTTGTGAGTGGCGCGAAAGCCGCCACGCGATTTTCGTTGATCGACTCGCAGTTGGGACTTCCAGCGATCCGTAAATTTCGTTCCCAGCACCGATACCCTGACGACCAGACGTATCTGGATCTCGTGCCGATTTGCATCTCGGCTATCTGCAAGGTCTTCAAGGCAATGAACGCCGGAGGGATCGGTTTCAAAGATTTCGACGCTGGTACTTACCTAGTTCCCTTTACCACGGAAATTGCGATCGATCTTTCCCGTCTAGATTTGAAGCAATTGCGCTTACGCGGATGGGGGCCGCTCGACCTCATCCCCGCTTCCATCGAAGACAGTCTTTGAGCACACCGTCTTGTAAGGGGCAGGTCAAGCGCGTGATCAGCAGATGGAGATTTGGGCAAGTATGACCGACAACCATGGAGTTGCCGCGTAGTGGGGCATATTAAGCGTGGTGGTGAAGGCTGTGACGATTCGAATTTTTCACCGCCAAATGCCGCCGATTCTACGCTTTTTCACACATAGACTGTCTCCTGCTCTTGTCAGGGGCGCGGTCTCGGCGGCTAAAGGGGCACTGTGGAGGGAAATCGGCGGCCACTGGCGCACCCGACAAGATTCGAACTTGTGACCTCTGCCTTCGGAGCAATTTAGCCTGCCCATCCTAAATGCACGATAGGGCACGCTACAATGCGATATGTATCTGAAGTCACTAGACAATTCAGATTTGCACGCCGAACTGTCTATCCAGAATTTCGCTCCGATATCCATCCGGTTGCTTCCGTGGTGCTTCCGCGGAAGCAGCCCCTCATTAGCGGGGGGAACGCCTCATGGCAAAGCTGACCAAGCGGATCGTGGACGCTGCCGATCTCCGCAAGAAGGACTATTTCATCTGGGACGACGAGCTGCCCGGCTTCGGCCTCCGCGTGTTCGCGTCCGGCAAGCGCAGCTACCTCATTCAATATCGCGCTGCCGGACGCACGCGACGCTTCACCATCGGCTTGCATGGCGTATGGACGCCGGAGACCGCCCGGCAAGAGGCGAAGGTCCAATTGGGGCGCGTCGCGCGCGGCGACAACCCTTCCGAGGAGCGCCAGCTCGATCACAAAGCCATCACGGTCAAGGAGCTTTGCGCCCTCTATACCGCTGACCTGACCGCAGGCCTCATCCTGGGCAAGGGCGGACGGCCGAAAAAGCCGACCACCATCGTCACCGACACCGGCCGCATCGAGCGGCACATCATCCCGCTGGTCGGCGCGCGGAGGGTCAAGGATCTCACCAAGGCCGACATCAACAAGGTCTTGAAGGACATCATGGCCGGCAAGACGCGCGTTGCCGTCAAGACGAAGAAGTTGCGCGGCAAGGCCATCGTGCGCGGCGGCGCGGGCACGGCGACCCGAACGGTCGGCTTGCTCGGCGGCATCCTCACCTATGCCATTGACGCTGGCATCATCGAGAGCAATCCCGCGCACGGCATCAAGAAGCCGAAGGACAAAGTCCGGAATCGCCGGCTGACCGAGGCGGAGTATCGTACACTCGGCCAGATGCTTGGCGACGCTGCGGCGAACGACAAGTACGTCATGACCGTCGACATCATCCGCCAGATCGCGCTCACCGGCTGCCGCCGCTCGGAAATGATCTCGCTGATGTGGATCGAGGCCGACACAGACGCGAGCTGCATGCGCCTGGTGGACAGCAAGGAGGGCGAGTCCATTCGTCCTATCGGGCTGCCCGTCGTCGAATATCTGGAGGAGCGCCGCAAGGCCGCCACGGGCACCTATGTCTTCCCCGGTCAGGGCGAGGACAATGCGTTCGGCAGCTTCCCGAACCATTGGGACCAGATCTTCAAGGGCAGCCCGCTCGCTGGCGTCACGCCGCACGTCCTGCGTCACAGCTTTGCCAGCATCGCCAACGATCTCGGATTTACCGAGGTGACGATCGCCGCGCTGGTCGGGCATTCGAAGGGCTCGGTGACGAGCAAATATATTCACACGCTCGACACCGCGCTCATCATGGCTGCGGATACGATCGCTGGCTACATTCAAGGGCTCCTGGACGGAGTTGAGTTCAAGCAGACTGCCTACGCCTTGGACCGCAAATCTCGGCGTGCAGCTCTTGATCGGTTTCTCCAGAGTGCCGTGAGCGATGAAGGCTATTGCAAGGAGATCACGACTCGCAAAGCTGCCTGACGTGAAGCTTAGACATAGAATTTGAACGGCTGGCGCTCAGCGCCGGCGGCGCTTCCCATGGTCAGCACTTCGCCGACCTTGTCCGCAAAACGAATGGTGACAGGAAGCCCGTCGCTGAAATTGCAGGCGTTATAGTTGATTTTCGTGAGACCCAAGATGTCGGCCAGCACGGTCTCGATGGCCGGAAATTCACCGCTCGCACGCAGCACAGTCACGAACAGAGGGTTCGGCGTTTCCGGGCCGATATAGGTGTCGATGCGTGGCGCATATCCCGTGGTCCACACATAAGCATCTTTGTTACCGAGCTGGACTGCCGTGCCGCGAAGGCATGGATAATCGCCATCGCGGAAGAGCTTGGTCTCACCATGGGTCGACTGGATACGCACGCCCACGATATTGGTGCCATCGGGCGCGGCCTTGCTGAAGGCCTCCCATTCCGCGTCGTTGAACTTGGTCCGGCCGTGAATGAACAGCTCTTTCGGATAAGCCCCGAAACGCTGCTTGTAGGTGTCCAGAACCGTCTTGATCAGCTTCCCCGCCGCCAGATCGCTGAGGTGAAATTCCCTGTTTTCGGTCTGCCAGGGTCCGTTCGCCCCGCGAAAGACAACGCCATCCCCTTCGCTCAGGAACATCTGCGCTGCACAGCAAGCGTGATTGTCGGGATGGTTGGGAAGGAGTTTGAAGACCAAGCCGACGTAACAGACGCCCGGTCGCATGCCGGCAATCTTCCATGGCGGCTCGGCCTGCGTCTTGTAGAACAGGCCTGTCGCCAGGTTCCAGGCGACGGTAGCGGAATCCTGAGTGCCGCGTTTCGGATATCCCGCCTTGTTCACGAACTCCTCGGGGGCAAGGGTCGTCTCACGAATGAGCTGGGATGTCATGCCCAGCTTCAAAAGCTTCGCTTTGATCTGACGGTGGAAGTCGGGGATGTCGTCGAACACCGCCTCAAGCGTGTCATCAATGACGCCGGCCAGCAACGGAAGGTCGGCACGCCCTTTCTGGCGTCTGGACAACTCCCCCTTGAGGAGCTCGACCTTGCGGCGCTGCCCCGCAACCGGCCGGCAGGTCTCGAACACGATCTCCGGAACCACGAAGATCCAGACATCGACCGTCCGCTCCTCGTTTTTCGCGTGACGCTCGATTGGGTCGATGAACAGCTTGGTCGTCGCGGCCACCGCCTCGTGATGGTTCTCGATCGCAATCGCGGCACGGATGTCCGCAGGATCGATCTCACATGCAATCATGGCGCTCGGATCTGCGCGCATCCCGAACGCCTCTTCGAGACCGGGAAAGTCGGACAGGTGCAGCCGAAACTCTTTGTCGCGCTTGCCGCGAGCCGGAATCGCGACGGGATTGCTGATCGCCTCGAGCCAACGGCGCAGGAGATCCAGGCCATGTTTGGTACCGATCGCGCCGATCGTGATCTGCGGGCGATCGGGCGTCGACGCCGGCCCATAGAGCGTGAGGCCGTCCTTCGGATGATCCGAAGCCTGCCCATGCCCAAATCCGAGCGGTGGTTCCGGAATATAGAGGACCGGAACGGATTTTTCGGAAAATTCGATCAAGCGTCCTCCTCCTCGAAGTGGCCGCCGAGCGTTGTGGAATCGGCTTCTTCCGCATCCTCGCCGAGCTGGTTGGTCTGGCGCGCGGTCACGGGCGCCGTGAACTGGATCGGCATCGCGTCGAGCGTGATGCTGCCGCCCGAGCCGACGGCAAGATCGACATAAGGACTGTCGCCGGCCAACAACTCCATGAACGCCATCACGCGCCCGTGCCATGCCTTGTTGCGCCAGCTAGAACAGATCGAGCGCCGCAGGCGAAACTGGATTTTCGTGTCCGGAATGGCGATCGGCTTGTTGCGCTCCCCGATGTCGGAGAACAGCACGCGGCCCTTGAGGCGCATATGGGGATAGGGAAATAGGCTGGGAATGACGCTGACGCCATATTCCCAGATCTTCTTGCGGGCGACGCCGCGCAGCATCGAGTTGCGACTCTGACCCTGGCGCCCCCATGAAACACGCTTCTTGAGGCCCAACTTGCCCTCGCCGACATGGAAGGACAGTCCGCTCGAGAAGGTGTGGGCAAGAAACCCTTCGCGGGCGCAATGCTTCTCCCACGCCTGCCGCAGGAGATTCATCATGATCGACCGGGCATCCCCGCTTTCGATCCCCGCATTCGATGACCCGTTCTCGAGCAGATCGAGAACATCGAAGTCACGCTCGACGCGAAACGGCCCCACCCGCTCGAAATGTTCTGTCAGGTCGAACGGGCTGGCGAAGGTCAGGAAACCGTCGCCGAATTCGGCCATCGGGAACTCAAAGGACGCGCCGAGCTTGCGCAGCAAAGCCTCAGTGGCCCGGTTGCGCGGCACCAGATGATTTAGCTTGTCCGGCATCCGTAGGATCCGGAGCCAGTTGGATGTTAGGACCTCGGGAGCCGCCTCGATCTCTACGGCGCGCCGGCGGAGATGGGCGTACCATTCGGGCTGAATGATACCGCCGCCAGCCTTCGGCACCTGCTGCTTTTCGAGCGACTTGAGCAGACTCGCCAGTCCCTTGGCCCAGCCGCTCTCGAAGTCGATATACTGAAGGCCGCCGATGCCGAAGAGCTTCTGGAATGTGCGAATCTTGAGGGGGATGATGAAATTGGGATCGGGGAGTTGCTTCGTCAGGTCTTCCGCGATGGCGATCTCCTCGCGAACTCCCCTTCTGGCGAGCGTCTCGTCGCTGCAGCACAGCAGCATCTTGATCGCCCGCGTCTGAAGGGCTGCGGTGAGCTTGCCGCGCCATTCGTCACCGGCATCGAGATCGAAGATGTCGGCAAAGACCTTGTAGCCAGCGGCTTCGAGCCGCGGCGCGAGCCACAGCACGAACTGGTCATCGCCAGGCGTCGCCTTGGAGATGAAGATCAGGTCGCGCTCGATAGGCCCGGCTCCGCTCATCTACTCGACCGACTTCTCGACGAAGCCGAGCGTGTTGGCGTTTTCGATCAGTGTCCGCACCTTCGTGCGTTCAAGGCCTGCCGGAACCTCCGCCTCGATTTCGAGCCTGAGCTTCACTTCGCTGCCCGGCAGCGTCGTGAGCTGCTCGACGATGGCCTCGACAATCTGGTGCATGTCCCTGGCTGGCCGGTCCGATGAGATCATCACAGTGCCCGTGAACCGGGTCGGCTTCTTTTCTAGTGGAGGTGAACCCGGCGTTCCGCCATTGGGCTGTTCGCCAATTGCCGGCGGCTTATCGCTTGGCGCTTCCGGACCGCCGTTCGGAACCGGCGGTGCCGACGCCAGGCGGTGCGCCTCGGCCACGGCGGGCGTCACGATGACACTGTCGCTGTCGATTACGATCATGGCGTTTGTCGCCCGCTCGATCGCCAGCCCCAGATAGGTGTCTGTCTTCTCGTCCCACCGCTCGGCATAGGCGAAAGGACCGGGCAACATGCCACTCACGGCCGCCTGAACCGCCTTGACCAGGACGTCCTGTCCCTTCAGACGCGGCAGATAGATGTAACGGTTGAGATATTCCCGCAAATCCTTCAGCGACAAATGAGGCTTTTCGTTCCAGATATATTTCTGGAGATCGCGGTCGAGGCGCGACGGTCCCAGTTCGACGAGTAAGCCCTCTTCAGCTACCAGCTTCTTGCTGGCCCGGGCCAGCAGCCCGTCCTGCGCCGGAATCTTGCCCGACACCCACTCCCAATCGGCCTGGGCGCTCTCCTGGGCCGGATAGTGCAGATAGCACCACGCCTCTTTCATGCGCGTCTTCATTGTCTCGTTCGCCTCAGCCAGCTTGGCTTTGGCTAGCGCGCTGTCGCTCTGAGTGAGGTTCAGCCGCTCCGTATCGCGGACGATCTCACCCCAGGCCAAGGATGCGCGCACAGCATCTTTCAGATGATCGAGCTGGCGGGTTTCCGCGGCGATGAACACCAGCATGTTGCGATAGACGCGCGGCGTGCTACCGCGTTGCATGAGGATGTCTTTCGCCTCGGCCAGCGCGTCTGAGCCATCACGTCCGTTATGCGGATGTTTCACACCCAGCACCACGGCACGCACGCCGCCAGCTTCATCGGGGACTTCGGCCGAGGATGCCGGTGCGACCTGCACGGCGTCGAAATGCCCGCGATCCGCTAGGCCGTTCACATATTTTCCGAGTTCGGCATCGATCGTCACATCGACCAGCGCCGCCTCGATCTGAGCCGCCTTGTCCGCAGCGATGCGGTTGAGACTGGCCGACATTGAATACCAATATCGACCAAGATCGGCGTGCATGAACTTGGCCTGGTTGGTAAGCCGACGCAGTGCATCGCCGAAGATCGCCGGACGCTCACCAGGCTGCACGACGCCGAGATTGATCTGCTTGTCGTCGAGGCCGGTGTTCTGCTGCTGATGTGTCGGCGCCGTGCCCATGAAGATCGCGCGGGCAACGCGCCGGGTCGCCGAGTAGCGATTGAGATTGGGCGCGGATTGGTCGACCTTGTACGGAGTGGACGCCGTGCCATCGACATCGCCGGCGATGATCGATTGCCAGGTCACGTCGAGATAATGGAGCAATTCCGGCTCCACGCGGGGCGAACTCACCGCCACGCTGCCCGGCATGATCATCACTGATGGATCGCCATTCATCCAGAGTTCGTGAATGGCCTGCGCCATCAGGCGCAGCACACCGCGTGTACGCTGGAATTTTTCGAGCGATCCCCAGGTCGTATAGAGTTGGTCGAACAGCTCGGGATGGATCGGATACGCCTTCTCCAGTTTGCGCCGATAGTCCTCGTCCGCGCAGCCTTGCGGGAAGTCGTTGGCGTTCTCCCGATAGAGCTTGGCGAACTGCTTCAGCGTGTTGTCGCGGTGGTGGAACTTGTCGCCGGGGATGTCCTTGAACAGCCGCCGCCGGACGATCTCATAGCTCTCTTCCTGGCTCGCCGGCCGCCACGAGGATTCCACGCGGCTGAAGGTCTGCTTGAGGCGCGCCAGTGCTTCCTGACCGCCTTCACCGCCCACCTCGATCTGCGAGGCCGGCAAGGAGGCGACCAGCAGCGTGCCGGGGCTGGCCTTGACCGCCTCGGTCAGCGACTGAACGAAGGACAGGTTCGCGTCGAACGACCCCGACGGCAGCCCCTCGACCTTGTAGATCTGCCGCAGATAGGCGACCCATTCGTCGATCAGGATCAGGCACGGGGCATATTTCTTGAAGAGCGCCTCCAGCAGGTTCGAGCCCGGCGCGATACCGCTGGCGTCATTCTCGGCCACCATGGCGAAGGCGTCGGCGCCGCCGAGCTGCCAGGCGAGTTCGCCCCACGTCGTGCGAATCTTCCGATCGCCGTCGGCGTTGAGGACGTCCTGCGGCCCCCGCGACGTGCCGACGAGGACGGCGCGGTTAATGCCCTGCGGCACGTTGAGCCCTTGCTTCTCGAGCAACTGGTCCAGACCCGAGAGGTCCTGCACCGGCGTTGGTCCCGCCATGTGATAGAGGGCCAGCATCGAGTGCGTCTTGCCGCCGCCGAAGTTGGTTTGCAGTTCGACGACCGGATCGCCGCCGCTGCCGGACAGTCGCTTTGCGGCGCCGATGAGCAACGCACTCAAACCCTCGGTCAGGTAGGTGCGGCTGAAAAACTGACGTGGGTCGCGATATTCCGGCGGCGCGCTCCCCGAATGCACCTTGGCGAGGTCGGCCGCGAATTCGGCCTGCTGAAACTCGCCGGTGGCGACATCCTGGTGTGGCTCGACCACCTCGCGCCACGGCAGCAGGCCCGCCACGGTCTCGACCGAGATTTCGAGACGCTGGGTTTTCCGCCGCTCCTCATTGCGCGCCAGCTCTGTGAACTTCGTGCGCAGGATAGTGTCACGCATCTTGCCGAGCTGCTCGGCCGTCTCGCCGGCGCTGATTGCCTCCATCAGCCGCCGCATAGTGTCGAGCGCACGCTCGGCGTCATCGTAGGTGAAGGTTTCATTGTGCGAGAGCTTGTTGCGGACGTCGCCCAGCTCGTTGACGAGCGATCGCTCCGCGCGGCCGAGAACGGCCTTGAACGCCTCGCTCCAGAAGCGGTCCATCGCATTGAACAGCGCGGCCTGATCCCAGCCGACTTCGCCGTTGTTGTTCGGGCGTAGGCTCGGCAGCTTCTCCAGAACTTGGACCTGCCAGTGCCCCTTGAGGGAGGTTTCGAGCCTCTTTTCGACGAAGGGGATCAGCGCCGCCGGCAGCAGTTCCATCCCTTCAAACACATATTGCCGCGTACTCTTTGCCACGTCCCGTTCCCCCTCAAATATCCAGCCGGGTCTGACGATCCCCGCTCGTGTCGTGGATGGCCGCCGCAGCCTTCGTCAGCTCGGTCCAGTCGGCAATCAGCGCGTTGTAGGCCGTGGCCTCCTTCGCATCCTTTCGCTTGTTGGCGCTGATGTCGTAGAGGCAGTAGGCGAGATCCTTCACGGCCTCGGCCTGGGTGTTGATCTTCTTCAGCAGCACAGCGGTTTCGTGGGAGATGCCGTCCTTTTCGTGCAGACGGACCAAATGCTGGAGGCACTCCCACACCGTCAGGTGGCCGTCGCTCTCTGGTTCCCAATCATCATCAAGCTCGTCGCGCGTCAGGATGCGGACCTTACCGGCGGCACTTTCCACGATCCCGGCATGTTTGACGCTATCGACCGAGATGCCGCGCGCAGTCGCGATGCTGTTGGCGGTGCCGTACTCACCGGCTTTTAGCCCGTTCTGCTCGAACCAAGTGATCGCAAAGCGGGTATCGGCGTCGAACTCGCCCTGGATGCCCCCAAGGTACTCGTCCAGCTCCTTGTTGATGAGCTGGAGTGCAGTCTTCACGCTCATCGGATTGTCGTCGCTTTCCAGTACGGCCTGGTAGCGCGAGAAAACGCCCATTCCGGGTCCGATCGCCGATTGCGGCATATCGGCTGGGGCGATGTTGGCGGCCTGAAGCTCGGCGATTGCCGGGGGCAACTCGCGTTTCAGCGCACGTATGAACTCCGCGCGCGTGATAACTTCGGCGGCGGCTTCCTTCCTGCGGCAGACGAGGACGACCGAATTGGCAAGGGCATTCGTACCCGACGCGACTGTGCGTGCAGCGCGTTCTGTCCGGACGGGCCAAGTTCCGACGATCGAGTACCCTGCTGAAATTACGGCTTGGATAAACGTCGCCCATCCTGTCGACGATAGCCCTTCCTGCTCCACTTCGCTCTGCTTAAACGCGTAGTATATGGTCGCGGGAAACTGACTCGAAGCCTGCAGCGCCAGATTTGAGATAGCCAGCGTCATTCCATCGAGGAAAAACTTCTCTGCTTCGTCGTTTCCTCCATGCCTATACGGCGTAGCAACCAACTCCTCCGCCTTCGGAACAGTAATCGTGCTGCTCTGCGCAGGAAATACATCCTTTATATTCCATCGCAACCAAACATAGAAATAGTCAGATAAATCGGCGTAGCCAATGTTGTCGTAATAGGGTGGGTCCGTCGAGATTACGGCGTTCTCAGGTATTTGGACAGTCTGCGCATCATGCTGAACAATTTTTCCTGCCGCATTCGAACTTAATCCTAGAAGGGCCTTCCATACCCATTCTACGGCGCCCAAGAAATTGCCGGTGCTATCACTGAATACGTTACACTCAGCGAAATCCCACGTCATAGCGATGCCTTGGCGTGCGAAGGTGAATCGAATGAACCCGGAGGACGACCACGTCGCGACTGAGCTGCCGGCATCCGCCACGCGATCAATGGCAAATGCCAAATACACGCTTACGGCTTCTGCGTAGGCCTTGGCGCCATCTCCTCCTTCGCGAAGTGGCATCCCGTCGGACGAGAGACCTGCGGCTAGAGCATCTTTCTCGATCTTTGAGCGCACCTCGCGAACCAACTCGCCGAACGTATTTAAGGCGACGAGCTGACGTTCAATGAAGTAATCCTTAAAGGTATTAAAGCCATATCGACGACCTTGAGCGTTACTTGCGAACGTTCCCCGACAGGGTATATCGAGGTAGCCCAAGTCCAACTTAGCTACGGCTGCTTCCGCCGCGACGGTTGCTGCTTGCTCGCTCAGCGAATCCACTGACAAATAGCGCCGCCCGCTCGGACCTTCTGCAATGATGGCCAATAACGTCTTGCCCATCTTGCCTTCGGCGGCTTGCCTATCGATGTAGTCGCCTGTTATCGGGGCATCCGAGAAAATGCAGTTAAAGACAGCACGGCCAGCTTTGGTGCCCTTCTTTGCCTTTTCAAGTTGTGCCTTTGTCCCCCCGCTTCGTACCTTGTAGGTGACGGATTTGGCGCGCTTGTCGACAATCGGCTCGATCCACGCTTCTTTGCCGGCGTTGAGGCTCAGCAGAAAGCTGGACGCAATTGGCACGCGTGTGTCGGCAAAGGCGGGATCCGGGCTCGGCACTGTTCGCGCCCAAATCCATGCGACGACCGTGGCCTTCCCACTCCCTAGCTCTTTCGGCAGGTCGACCTGGGGATACAGGTGGCTAATGCGCCGAAACGCTTCCTCTCGCACCCATTCGCCGTAATATCTGATGTCCTCGGCTAACCCCTCAGCGTTTCGATAGTGAATTCGGTCCCGTCCTCCGGGATGAACTGGCGGATTGCTTTTGAAGCGCGGCGGGATCTCGACCATCGCCTTGCCGATCATCACCGCGACGGGGTTGAGGTCAGAACCAAAAGATGGAAGGCCAAGGCGTTGCGCTTCAAGTGGGATCGACGCACCACCTGAAAATGGGTCATAGATCGCAGGAAGTTCGTCCCCGCAGCTCTTGCGAATTTCGATTCGTGCGCGCTCGAGCACCTCGTCGTTTGTCGAATTTTCCCAAACGACGAGTTCCTCGATGATTCTGAACAGTCTTTGCCGCTCCGCTTCAACGGCCTCCTCGGTTGGGAATTTGTCCGGATGGCTTGATGGATCATCAACGAGCTGAGCGAACAGCACAGCTCGGCATGCTGCCAGGGGGCGCCTCGCCCACCACAGATGTAGGGTGGACGGATGTCCGTGCCGGATCGACTTCTCTCGCGCAGAGGCAGCGTTGATCGCCTCAAGCGGGATCGCGACTTCGATGAGTTTCTTTTTGTAAGCCGTCACAGTTCCACCTCGGTCCACTCGATATCCGGAAACGGCTCTCCCCGACGCCGCAGCCTCAGCTCGCCCAGCAAGGAACCATCCGAAAAAACACTGCCGTAAAATGTCCCGCCGTCCAGATCGGCAGGCGTGTCTCGCCGCTCCGACGGCTCCAGCGCCATCAGCTCTGAAGCATCAACCGATAGCGTCGCCGAACTCAGGGCGCGCAGGACTTTGAGATCGAGGCCGACAAGTTCGATGTCGATGCCGTCCCGGAGCCAAGGAAAGGGCCAAAATGGCCAATCACGCCCGAATTCCCGGCTGGATAGGTCGGGATGCCTCGGCATCACCGACGCGATGCTCACCGCATATTGGCGCTCGCCCACGGTAAGGAGAGGAATCTCGTATCGCTGGGGCTCCCCTTCGCCCACTCGCAGCCGAGCAGCCGCCTCGTCCAATCCCATCAGGGATAACCACGAGGCATAATTGGCCCGGCGAACCGCGTCACGGGGGAACTCGACGGGGTTTTCGGGAACCTCCGGCTCGGGATCGACGAAGGCGACAAGCGATGTCTCGCCAAGAGTATCACCAGCCTCCCGCAGGAACGTGCCGATCGCAAAGCTCTTGATGGGCTGGGGATTGATATACTTGTCCCAACCGTCGAGCTGGGTCAGTCCGTCCTTCAACGCGCCTTTGATGGGTGGTTTCTTTCCCGGAGACGAAAACCCGCCCTTGGATTCAGCGAGCACCCATTGCTTTTGCCCGTTCTCGGCGATGAAGTCCGGCGCCTTCGTTTTGCCTGCGGGCCATTGCCTATTTTGCGTGGCCGCGCGTTGCCTCCACTCGGTTTCGAAGCGACCGACATAGGCGTAGCCCTTGTCTTCCAAGAGCAGCAGCGCCATGCCTTGCGCAATCCGTCCCGCCAAGCCGGAGCCGGAGAAATCGGCATAGAAACTCGACATGCCGTCGTTCAGGCACCACTCGCTCGTGGTCCAATCGAACAGGTGGCCGTTTTCAAGAAGAAACCCGGCAGCCCCTACCCAACGGATCGGCGCGGTCTGCCATCGCAAGCAATCAGCCTTCTTGACCGCATGGGCCAGGCGCCAAGCACTGAACTGCACGTTGCCCGATGCTTTGGGAAGCGGTCGGGTACGGCCGTGGGGCTTCTCCACTTTAGCTTTCGCCAATTCATGGACCGGCAGATTGCTGCGCCCGTTGAACGCGCGAACGACCCGCCTGGAGACGGCACCCAAATGAGACACCTGGGCATCCGTCACGTTGATGCCTCCGACAGGACGAGCCTGTATGTTGCGGGGTGAATGGTGATTTCGCCGTCGTCGCGCAACGCACGCAGGCGGGCGCCCGTCATCTCAACCGGCTCGCTCTCGGGGTTGACGAGAATGAAGGAATAGACGTCGGGCTTCTGGTCGAGCAGACCCCACACGTCGGCCTCGATCTGGAGCGGCTCGTGCTCCAGGCAATGTTCCTTCGGGTAATAGTGACGCAGGACCTCGCCGCCCGCCGAGCGGCGCTCCCACGGAAACCTCGCTCCGTTGGCGCGGCCGATCCAGCTTCCGTCCGCATGGAAGAAGCGATCGTCGCCGTCGGCCTTGTAGCCCTGGGCAAGCGCGAAACGCGACATCACGTTCGGTCGTGGCGGCTTCGCGGGCGGGCGCGACCGGGTTACGGGCTCTGATGCCAGCAAGCCGCCTTCAGGGTTTTCCAATGGCTCCTCGGCCTCTGGCTGGGCCGCGGGTTCATCGTCCTCGGTTAGATCAGGCTCTTCCGCGACAGGGGCATCGCCGATCGACTCTGCGTACTCGCCGGCATCCTCGCGGAGCGCGCCCACCGCTTCGTCAACGACCGGCCCGGCTACGGGCTGGGTCTCGACAACCGGCGCTACCGCTCGCTGCTCGGGGCCGAGCGTGAAGTTCTCCTCAAGATATTCCTTGATGTCTTCGGGCGACCGCTCGAACGCATAGGCCAGCGCTGCACGAATGTCCGCGTTCAGACTCCTGCCGATCTCCTCCGGCACGCGCTTGGCGAGCTTGGCTTTGGTCAAGGGGCTGACGAACAGCTTTCGGTCGAGCCACAGGATGTCCGTGAGCCGCGCCGTGCCGGCGGGCACACCGTCGAGATAGGGAATGACCTCCAGCTTGGGCGCCTGGACCCAGCTCGTCGCGGCGATCGCTTCGGCCAGCGTCCGCACTCGCTCGGTCTCAGCGGGATCGGCAAGCTCGATCCGCCCAAGCTGGGTTCCGAACGCCGTCAGCCAGGCGCGCCGGTCTTCGAGTCGCGCGAGCAACGATGGCTGGTTGAACCGCTCTTCGACAAGATCCGACAGCGCCGGAAGCGCCGAGAACGGCGGCGCCTGCACGGTCTCCGCCGGTAGCCGCTGAAGGTCGGCGGTCTTACGCTTGACCCAATCGTGCAGGTGGCTCCACCGGAAAAGGGTCTGCATGCTCAACGCATAGGCGAGCGTGTCGGCCGGCACCCATTCGCCCAGCAGATTCACCCAATGGCCGCACTCTTCCCAGATGCGGGTCGGGTATCGCACCAGCAGCGAACGAACCCGGCGGGCGTCGTCAGCCGACAGCGCCTTCCCCGAGCCCAGCGTGCCGAGCCATTGCAGCGCCAGGTCTGCGGAGGGCCGTTCAGCAACACCGATGCGCCGCCACAGACTGAGATCGAGCACAGAGGACCGGATGACCGCCGCGCCAGGAACGTCTTCCTCGTCCCCGGCCAGAAAGACTCCCCCGGACGTCACCCAGGTCCCGTCCTGGGCGAGGATCAGCTTCTCGGTCTTGAAAGCGTTCCTGAGATTTTGGGCGTCGGCGGTCGAGCAGCCGTCGAGCATTTGGTCCAGGCGGCGATACCACTTCTCGACCTCATGCGCCGGAGCCTTGTCCGATTTCGCAAGCGCGCGCAGCCGATCGAGCAGGCGTCCGGGGCCGCTCGGCGTGCTGCGGACGCCAAGCAGGTCGAGCAGCGGGCGTGTCGTTTCCCGGTCGAGCAAGCCATGCACGAAGGGCTCGACGTCGATCAGCGCCTCCGTCTCGGGGCTCCTGCGCACCAGGTCCGCCGGAACCTGGATCATGCTGCGCATGTCAGGGAGGCAGGGCTTGGTCCGCAGCTTCAGTAACCAATCCGTCAGCAACGGCTCCGAAGTGACCGATCGCGTCGATCCGGTGGTGGCCACCTGTGACAGGCGAGCGCTCGAAGCGCGCGACCAATAGGCCTCCCGCTGTTCCAGGACCTTCCCGGCGACCTTGGCCCAGAGGCCCGGATCGCTCTTCGACAGCACCTCCCAATGCCGCCAATAGTCGGCGGGGAAGTCCCAATCGTCGATGACGAAGCTGTCGGTGACGTAGGAATAGGAAAGTGGTTGGCGCTGCCCGCGTGCCTGCGCCTCCGCAGTGGCACGCTGACGCCCATAGACGCTGCCTCGCCTCTGGACGAGCGGTGCGAATGTCTGAAGGCCCGAACGGCCGGAAGATACCCAGCGAAGCCAATCTTCCCGCGAGCAGGATTTGAAGGTTGCCACATAATCGGCGTGCACGAGGTGCGTCTGCTGAACACTCTCCGGCAGCAGTTCCTCTAACGAGCCATTTTCATCAAATAGGACGCCCTTCCCGATCGCCCGCAGCTTCAGGTCGGCGCAAGCATATCGGAAGGATTCGCCGATGGTAACGCCGAGCTTGGCCGCGATCTGAGCAAGCTGGACGCACTCCGCCAGCTTCGGCTGCGCTGAGCTGAAATAATCGGCGGCGACCCGCTCGATCACGGCATTGACGTCGCTTGTTTCATCCAGACCAATTTCCTTCAGCACCGCGAAGGCGGCCTGAACCGGGTCGCTTCGGCCACCACCCTCGGCCTTGTCGCGGCGCTGCTCGGCGAGGAAACGGGTCCAATTCTGGTTCAGGACGATCAGATGACCGGCGAGGAATTCCCAATCCTCCTCCGATTGGAGAAGCTTTTTCTCACCGAGCCGAACGATCTCGGACGCTGCGTAAAGCACCTCCTTGCCCTGGACCGGCACGATCCGCAGATCGTCGGCGTCCTGATACTGCCAACCTGTCACCTCGGCAGCGATGTAGGACCAGAGATTCAACAGGTGCCGCCAAGTCGACGGCCGAGGCAGATGATTGCTGCGCAACCGCTGAAGCAGCTCGGCCTTCGAAAACTCCTCGACCAGGCCCCAGCGAACGAGCTTGGTCCGATCCTTGACCGACACATGCTGGCACAACGCCGGCCGTGACTTGGTGTCGAGCAAGGCCAAGGCCTGGTCGGCTGGCCAGATGTCGAATATCGGCTGCGGAACGGCGATCGCGCCCCCGGCGGCGACCAGTTCGCCATTCTCAGTCAGCAGGATCGCTCGATCATCGATCGCACCATCAAACGCAAGCTCGACGATCGCGCCGCATGACCCTTCGAGCGTGGTCGCCTCACGGTCAACGTCAGGCAGCAGACCATAGGCGCCCGTCCGGTCCCGTGCGCTGGTCTTGGCCTGTTCGAGCCATTCCATCATCGCGCTGGCGGCGAGTACGCCCGCTCGGTTCAGGAGCCAGCGATTGGTCGGCGAGGTCTCCGGATCCTTGATCTTGAGGCGCGCCGGATCCTGAATGAAAGGGGCATTGCAGGCGAAGGGAAGCGCCGTTTCAACTCCGGTCGGCAGCACGACATAGAGTCTTCCCTTTGCGCCCAGCACGATCTCAACCCGGCAGGGCGGAAAGTCGCTGCTATCCTCGGCTCCCAGCATGCGCTCTTTACGGATTTCATCGAGCGCATCCGCCGGAAAAGCCTCCTCGGCCGACCGCACCAGCAGAAAGGGATCGTCGGCCTTCTGGTCGAGCCCCATCCATTCGCTCTCGGCGATCGGACCAGGGCCGAGGCTTTGCCAATGCACCACGCGATCGCCGACCTGCAGCCGGCGAATCCGCTTGAAGAAGAGCAGCGAAACTGGACTCTTCAGCCACTCATCGAGGTTTTTTTCAACCTCGCGACGCAGCAGGGAATCGGCGATGGCTACCTCGACCCGAGTGCTGCCGTTCGTGAGATGTCTGCCATCGATCCAGTGCGGCTCCGTAAACCGAATGCGCTCGAAGGCCACGGCCAGGGTCGGCGTGAACAGCTCGACCCGATCGCCAAGACTGAACGTGCTCTTGAACCCGATGCCGCGGAAACCGATAGTGTGGAGTGCGCGCTTGTTGGAATAGCCAAAGCGGCAGATCGACGCGAAGTGCGCCTCGATAAAGTCCTCGCCATTGTGCTCGAACACGAAGCGATCATTCTCGATCGATACGCGCGCTTCGCTGGCGCCCGCGTCATCGGCGTTTTGGAGCAATTCGGAGAGGATATGGCGCGGGCTCTGGACCTGCTTGAACAGTTGGTGCCAAGGCCCTGCAAGCTCAGGGTCTGCCTCAAGCTGATCCCAACGCTTTGAGGCCCGCTCCCTGATTCTATGGAAATAGTCCGGCGGATCGCCGACGCTGGCTGCAAGCAGACGCCCCGTGCTCATGACGGCGTCCCCGCTCGCTCCAATAGACGCCGAAGATCGAACTGGATCGCGGTCTCCAGGAAGGACGGCTCGCGGTCAACGAGCGGGCCGCGTACATAGCGCGGCTCATGGGCGAAGCCACCGGCGACAGAGACGATCGCCAGGATGAATTTCTCGGGCTCGTGCAGCGAGGTGATCACCTCCTGCCGAGTGATCATCACCGAGTCTGCGCCGTCGATGCGGCCCTTGACCTCGATGAAGCGGAGATGCCCCGCCTTCGGATTGAGCGAGGCGATGTCATAGCCGATCTTCTGGGCAGAGACGTCGACCGGCTCATGTCCCAACGCGCGCTCCGCCGCCATGACCGCTTGCATCGCGGCGAGCTCGATCTCTCTGCGCGCTGCGGGATCCTCGGCGAAATGGTTCGGCACCGTCGGGGACTGTCGCGCGTCCAAGAGACCACGCGGGATCACCACCATGCCACCGCGCGCCCGCGGCGGCTGAGAGGAGATGAACCGCTCTTGCTGGAGCTGGTCCATCCGGCGCTTCTGACGCTCGGCCAGTTCTTCGGCCCGGCGCTGCGCGTTCTGCCAGTTGAGCCTCGTCTTCTTGCCGGCCTTTTCCTCCTCCTTCAGCTCGAAGGCCCGCGAATCCCAATAATTGATCTCCTTCTTGAGCCGCGACCGCACTTCCTGCTCGACCTTCTCGATTTCGGGGAGACGGCGGGCCTTGACCTCGGCGACATGCTTTTGCGCCAGCTCCACCGTGGCGAAGCGGATGGCCGTCTTTTCCAGCTCGCTCGTCAGCCAGTTCTCGTCGAGCAGGTCGCGCACGGCGCCGACCTCCTCGGCCGTGGCTGGACGGAGATTAAGGTGCGGCGCGATGCCGGCGTTGACCGCCTGGCCCGCCTTGTCGATCGCGGCGAACTGGAGCCGCTGCGAGATCACATGCGGCTTGCCGAGGCTCGTGGTGCGGCCGTCTTGGACCGTGTGCTCCAGAAGAAAGATCGCGGAGAGCGCGTCGCCTGGATCGGTTTCATCGACCAGGATCGCGCCCTGGCGCATGATCTGCTCATATTGCTCGCGGATGAGGCTGATCACAGCTTCAAGCAGCGGGTGGCCAGGGCAGACGAAGGCGGCGACCGGCTGCTGATTGATCAGGTTCTTCTCGAAGCAGATCCGCTCATATTGCTTCTGAATCGGCGCGCCGGTGCCGATCTGACGATCACGCTCCCGGATGCGCACGGGAACATGGGTGATCTCCCAGCGCCCCTCTTCCCGGCGCTTGAGACGGCCGCCGAGATGCTGGAACGCCTCGACGAAGAAACTCTGGATATGATGGGGCTGAAGGCGCAGCGCCTCGGCCCGTTCCATCTCGAGACGCAGCTCCTCGACCTTGGCTTCGGGCATCGTGTCGTTGGTCAGCGCCCGGCGGCGGAGCAATTCCAAGAGATGCGTCTGATCGACGGCGCCATCGACCTGCCGGAAGAGACGCGCCTTCACTTCTTCCTGCTCACCGTATTGGATGGCCTGGAAGAGGAGGTCCTTGAGCGCTGTGCCTTCGAACAGCTCACCGAGCACGTCATAGACGCGCCCGCCCAGCGCCTCGCGTGCCGCCTCCAGCTTTTCGAGCAGGCGTCCATAGACCTCGCCTTCGCGGGTGTCGGCCGCGACTAGATTCCAAAGGTGGCAGACCTCAGTCTGGCCGATGCGATGGATGCGGCCGAACCGCTGCTCGATCTTGTTGGGGTTCCAGGGGAGGTCGTAATTGACCATCAGATGGCCGCGCTGGAGGTTCACGCCCTCGCCGGCGGCATCGTTGGCAATCAGCACAAGCAGGTCCTTGTCCTGCATGAAGCGCTCGATCACCTTGCGGCGCTCCTCGCGCGATACCCCGCCATGGATCACGTCCACCGCTTCGGAATTGCCGAGCCGCGCGCGCACCTTGTCGAGCAGGTAGTGGAGCGTGTCCTTGGGCTCGGTGAAGATGATCAGCTTGCGGCGATTGCCTGCGGCATCGAGCATAAGGTCATCGTCGAGAATGCGGTTGAGCTGGGTCCATTTCGTGTCGACGCCCGAGCGCAGCACGCCGAGCGCCATCGTCTCCAGGCTCTTCAGCGTCTCGACCTCGAGCGCGAGCTGCTCGACCGTCTCGGCGGTCGTCGCCCCCGTCGAGATCAGATCCTCGAGTTCGTCGATCTCCTCCTGCCCATATTCCTCGATGTTGCGCAGCATATCGGGGTTGATTGCCGGCTCGCCGATGCCGGCCCTGCGCCCTTTGGCGGCGAGACGCGCTTCGCCCAGCTCGGTCTCGAGCCGTTCACGCCGGCGCTTCAGCGACTGGTAAATGGCGGCCGGCGATGAGGCGAGCCGCCGCTGGAGGATCTGAAGCGCGAAGCCAACATTGTTGCGCTTCTTGCCGTCGCCCTCGGCAAAACGCTGCACGCGGTTCATCTCTGTGCGGACATAGTCGGTGACGGCGGCGTAGAGCGCGGCTTCGCCTTCCGAGAGCTGATATTTGACCGTGCGTGCGCGACGTTCGGGAAAGAGCGGCCGACCGTCGAACCTGAGCAGTTCCTCCTTAGTCAGCCGCCGCATCATGTCTTCTGTGTCGGCATAATGGACGCCGTCGCGGAACCGCCCCTCGAAGCGGTCGCCGTCGAGCAGCGCCATGAACAGTTGGAAGTCCTCCTCCTTGCCGTTGTGCGGCGTCGCCGACATCAGCAGCAGATGGCGACAGACCTGGCCGAGCCTCTGCCCGACCTGATAGCGCCGCGTATATTTGACCTCGCCGCCAAAATAGGTCGCCGACATGCGGTGCGCTTCGTCGCAGATGATCAAGTCCCATCCGCGCGCGCTCATGAGCTTCTCCTGAAGCTCCTCGTTGCGCGCCAACACGTCGAGGCGGACAATCAGCCGGTCGCGGTCGCTGAACGGATTGCCCGAGCGCGAGGTCTCGATCATGTCGCGCGTGAGGATGTCGAATTCCAGATTGAACTTCTGGCCGAGTTCGTCCTGCCACTGCTCGACGAGGCTGCCCGGCGCGACGACAAGACAGCGCTCCAGATCGCTGCGCGCGATCAGCTCTTTGATGAGCAACCCGGCCATGATCGTCTTGCCGGCGCCGGGATCGTCCGCGAGCAAGAAGCGCAGCGGCTGGCGCGGCAGCATTTCGCCATAGACGGCCGAGATCTGATGCGGCAGCGGATCGACCAGGCTGGTGTGTATCGCGAGGTAGGGGTCGAAATAATGCGCGAGCTTAATGCGATTGGCCTCAGTCACCAGCCGCAGCAGCGCGCCATCGGCGTCGAACGACCAGGGTCGTCCGCTCTGCTCGACTTCGAGACGATGCTCGTCGTCCCGATAGAGCACCGCCTCGGCGACCGCACCGTTGTGATCACGGAAAACGACGTTGATCGCCTGGTCGCCGATCCAGTCGATCGAGACGACATGCACAGGCTGCGCGGACGCGATGCCCCGAACCGACGCGCCATTCTTGATGTCTTCGAGTCTCGCCCCCATCAGCCGACGTTTCCCCCAAATATCTTCACTGCCGAAACTCCGCCCGCTCCAGCGCAGCCTCGGTCTCTTTGCGGTTTATTGCGACAATATGCTGCGTGCGAGCGTTTTGCTTTATCGCGTCGCCGAGAAGACCCAGTCGCTTCAAAACATAGAACAGCATCGCATAGCGAACCGAAAGCACGCCATTGCCATGGTCGAACCCATAGTCCTTGGCGACGACTTTCTTCTGGCTCTCGGTGAGATCCGGATGCGGGCCGATCTCGACGTCGAAATAGTTGTTCCAGAGCCAGTCCTGCTCGCCGGTCGCACCGGGTTGACCGATGGCGCCGACCTCCAGAATGCGCGGTAGGAGGAAGTCTTTGAACTTGTGCTCGATGTGGCAATAGGCCCGGGTATGCCAGCGGAAGCCGTCATAGCCGAAGGCATGCGGTGTGATACGGCGCCAGATGGGGTCGGGGCGCACCTTGTTCATCGACTGATAGAAGACGTCCACCGACGCGCCTTCGCGCGCGGCATCGAGGATCCGGCGCAGGACCTTGATGTCGATGTCCCGCTTGGGCGTCAGCGCGACATCGGCCCGGGGTAGCGCGGCGATCCAGGAATCATGGGAGGGGACGGTGCCTTCGGCCACAGAGCGGAGCTGCGCGAGATACACATAAGGATCCGGGTCGAGGAACCGCAGCACGAACTTTTCGGCAGCGACATAGCGCTTGGCCCGCGTGTCGTAGTCCATGTTTCCTGGCGCGCGCTCCTGATAGAGCGTCAGGTCTTTTGACGCCTGCGGCACGGACACGCCGAAAAACTCCACGATGTCGGCGCGATTGATCGAGCCCTCCCAGAACAGGCGGAACTCAATAAACTCAAGCCTTTGTTCGACGCCCCAACGCACTCGCGGTCCTCATATGAAGATAAAAACTATACGCATCTTGCGACGAACGCGATTAGTTTATATATTCATGTCGTCACCGAGTCAATGGCTGGAGTTCACCGTGGCCGACAGATACGTCACCAAGCATCCGAAGGGCTGGGCCGTGAAAGCGCCCGGCAGCGAGCGCGCGAGCAGCGTCCATTCCACCCAGCGCGACGCCGAGCAGGCCGCGAAGCAGACGGTTCGCAATCTCGGTGGCGGCGAGGTTCGTATTCAGGGCCGCGACGGCCGTTGGCGGGATTCCGACACGGTGCCGCCCGGCAACGATCCGAATCCGCCGCGGGACCAGAAGCACTAGGCGACGAGCAGAGGGGGCGCGCGTTGAAACGTATCCTGACTATCGATGGCGGCGGCATCCGAGGCACATTCCCGGCGGCGTTCCTCGCCAATCTCGAACACGACCTTGAGCAGCCCATCGGCCGCTATTTCGATCTCATCTCCGGCACCTCGACCGGCGGCATCATCGCCATCGGATTGGCGCTTGGGCTGCGCGCCTCCGATATTCTCAAGTTTTACGAGGAGAAGGGGCCGGCGATCTTCGCGCAGACGCGCGGGGGCATTGCAGGCTGGGTCGGCCGGCACCTGCGTAAGGGACGCTGGTTGCTTTGGGGGCCGAAATACAGCGCGCAGCCGCTCCGCGACGCGCTCCATGGCGTGCTGGGGGACCGCAAACTTGGCGAGGCTCGGACACGCTTGGTGATCCCCGCATGGCATCCCCAGACGCAAGGCGTCTACATCTTCAAGACCGCCCATCACCCCCGGCTCCGGACCGACTATAAGGAGTTCGCGGTCGACGCCGCGATGGCGACGGCGGCAGCGCCAACCTATTTCGCGCAGCACGTCACGGCCAATGACGTCGGACTGGTCGATGGCGGGCTCTGGGCCAACAACCCGACCGGGATCGCGGTCGTCGAAGCGATGGCGACTTTGGGCTGGCCGGCCGAAGACATCCGCGTTCTCAGCATCGGGTGCCTGGAGGACATCAAGGTTGTGCGCGAAGCCTATGGCGCAGCCAGTCTCGCGCCGCAGCTCGCCAGCCTGTTCATGGCTGGCCAGTCGCATGGCTCTCTCGGCATCGCCCAGATTCTGACGGGCGATCCGCATGAGCGGCGCGCCATTTACCGCGTCTCCCAGCCTGTCCCCGATGGCTTCTATTCCCTCGACGACACCAGCCGCATCCGCAGCTTGAAAGACCGCGCCTTTGCCGAGGCGCGAATCCAGAAACCCATCCTTCAACCGCAATTCTTCGGCGCGCCTGCTGAGGAATTCACCCCTCACTACAGGTGATGCCATGACCATGCACGACAAGCGCCTCGCCAAGACGCACGATGATATCCTGGAAGCGATGGCGGAAGCTCTCGCCATCCCGCCGTCCAAGCTCGAGGAGGCGAGGTCCCGTTACGAAGCGATCGGCAACTGGCTCGACCGTCCTGAGTCCACGCTGGCCGACTATGATCCGGCGATCTCGCCGCAGGGGTCTTTCCTGCTCGGTACCGTGACCCGGCCGCTCACCGACGCCGAGGAGTATGATGTTGATCTTGTCTGTCGCTTGAATGCGACGAAGGCCGAGTTCACGCAGAAAAGCCTGAAGGATGCGGTCGGCTACGAGGTCGGACTCTATGCCAAGGCCCATGGCATGACCAAGCCCGACGACGGCCGGCGTTGCTGGACCCTCAACTACGCTGCAGGCGCGCAATTCCACATGGACATTCTGCCGGCGCTGCCTGACGCGCAGCGCTATCAGACCAAGCTCCTGGCGGAGGGTTATCGCACTCTGGCGCACGACAGCGCACTGAGCGGGCATGCCATCGCCATCACCGACAAGACCCTCCCGCACTACGATCAGCCGACCGAGGATTGGCCGCAGAGCAATCCGACCGGCTATGGCGCATGGTTCCGGAACCGGATGCTCGTCCAACTGACCGAGAGCAAGAAGGCCTTCGCCAAGCGCGAGCGGATCACCGCCAGCGTCGATGAAATTCCCGATTACAAGGTCAAGACCCCGCTCCAGCGCGCGGTCCAGCTTCTGAAACGCCACCGCGACTGCATGTTCGCCGAGGATTGCGAACACAAGCCGATCTCGATCATCATCACGACGCTCTCGGCCCACGCCTATAACGAGGAGACGACCATCTCGGGGGCGCTGCAGAGCATCCTGACTGTGATGGACCGCTACATCGAGGATCGCGGCGGCGCTGCCTGGGTCGCCAACCCGGTCAACCCTGCCGAGAACTTCGCCGACAAATGGGCGGAAGAGCCCAAGAAGAGCGAGAACTTCGACCGTTGGCTCGGTCAGGCCCGCCAGGATTTCGCCCTCTATCTGCGGGCGAACGCCTTCGACAAAGTCCCCGAGCTGCTCCGCGAGCATCTCGGTCCGCAACTCGTCGATCGCGCCATGGCGGCAGTGCTGCCGGTTGCAGCCGCCGGCCTTGCGGCGCCGGCCATCATCACCAGCGCCGCGCGTGCGGAGGATGTGGATCGCGCCCAACACGCCGTCGACCAGATCAACCGTGCCGGACCGCAGTCGAAACCTTGGGCAAGGTCGTAAGGAGGCCAGCCGAGTTGCTCACCCTCAAGGAGGTCAAGGCCGCGATCGCCTTTGACCAGCCGAAGCTGCGCGCCACCGCGGCCGATCGACGGATCCTGGTCGAAGGCAGCTACCTCGTATCTGAACGGGACGTCGTCGCCGCCCCGGATGGGCCGATCGCCGAATTCAACATCAGGATGGAATTGCCCGACCTTTATCCGCGGCGGGAGCCAAAGGTTTTCGAAGTTGGCGGCAGGATTCCACGCAATCCGGACCGACACATCAATCCCGACGGGGATTGCTGTGTCACGGTTTGGGAAAACTGGCTGGCCGCCTCGCGTGACCATTCGTTTGGGAGCTTCCTCAAGGGCCCTCTCAGCGAATATTTTCTCGGACAATTTTGGTTCGAAAAGACCGGAAAATGGCCGTTTGGCGAACGGCCACACGGTCTGAAGGGACTTGAGGAAGCTTATGCCGATGCGCTGGGAATAGCGAACAAGCGAGAAAGCCTGCTCTATCATCTACGTCTGCTATCCCAGGATTGGCCAAAGGGCCACTGGCCGTGCCCGTGTGGAAGTGGCAAGGCGCTACGGCGCTGCCACCATCAAGATTTGATGGCGATGCACCGGAGAGTGCCGCCTGATATCGCCCGGCGCATGTTGCTTCGGCTCGACCCAAAAAACTGATCGAACGGCGTAGTAGATGCGCACATTGGCGCTGCATCAAGACGCGCCATCGCAGACCGGTCTCATCCCCAAAGTGAAGACAGTGGCGCCGCCGCCAACCTGTCGCCGAACGGTACGACATCTGTGCTGTCATAGAGGACTGCGCCGAAGGCGAAGCGATCCCCGCACGCCTCGGCCAGCGCGCGAAGACCAGCGAAGTCGCCCGCTTTCACCGTAGCGCTCGCCTTCACTTCGATCCCGACGATCATGCCGTCATCGCGCTCCAGTACGATGTCCACTTCGCGCATGTCCCGATCCCGGAAATGATGCGGTGTCAGCCGCAGGTCTGAGGCGCTCATCAGCTTCAGCACTTCCGAGAACACGAAGCTCTCCAGGAGCGCGCCGAATGTTCCGCGATCGGCCTTCACCCTGTCGAAGGTGAGCCCGCGCACGGTCGCCAGCAGGCCGGAATCGAGGAAGTGCAGCTTGGGCGTCTTGACGATGCGCTTCAGCGCATTGGTGAACCAGGGCTGCACCGTTGCGATCAGGAACACCTGTTCGAGCAGCCCGACATAGCGCTGCCCGGTCTTGTGGGTGACGTTGATGCCGGCTGCGAACTGCGAATAGTTCACCAACTGTCCCGAATGCTCGGCCAGCAGCCGCACGAATTTCGGAAGCTCGGTCAGTTTCTCCACGTCGGCGATGTCGCGCAGATCGCGCGTCAGGATCGACGTGAGATAGGACCGCAACCAGTCCTGCCGCCGCCGCTCATTGTCGCGGCTGATTGCCTCCGGAAATCCTCCGAGCAGGACGAGTTCGACCAGATCGTCGCCGACGATCGCATTCCGCTGGCTCTGGAGCTTTCCTTCGAACAGACGCTCGAGAAAGGTCGGCGTCCGGCCTTCGATCTCGGCCTTTGCCAGCGGCAGCATCTGGATGGTCTCCATCCGTCCGGCCAGGCTGTCGGCGATCCGCGGCAGGGTCAGCACGTTCGCCGATCCGGTCAGCAGGAATCGTCCGGGCCGATAGTCCTCGTCGACCGTCTTCTTGATCGCTAGCAGCAGGTCAGGCGCGCGCTGGATCTCGTCGATGATGGCTTGATCCAGACCCCGGATGAAGCCGGCCGGATCGGATTGGGCCGCCGCGAGAACCGTCTGATCGTCCAGCGTGATATAGGTTCGGCCAGCGTCGCCCATCTTTCGGACGAGCGTGGTCTTGCCGGCCCGCCGCGGTCCCACGATCAGGACCACGGGGGTATCCGCAAGGGCTTCTTCCGCCCGTCGCTCCACAAACCGTCCGAACATCCCAGCTCCGAATCCTCGCCCATCGGGACTATGGGTTCCGGCTGATTGGGAGTCAATGGCCCGCTAATTGGGAATGATGGGGTCGCGATCTGGGAGGGCAGGAGGGGAACGCCTTCCCCTGCGGCCGAGCCCAAGGTCTCGGCCGACCCCTTCTGCGGGGAGACCCCGCAACGCCCCCTGAGAGTGAGAGTGCGGACGGGTTTTCCGTGACGGGTTGAGGCTGGAGAAGAGGTCTCCGGCGCCCGTCGCGGAGAACCGCGATGTTCAGGAAAGATAGCAACGCACGCACCGACCAGGACCGGGCGAGCCTCTATGACGAAATCACCGGCAAGATCATCGCCGAGCTGGAGGCGGGTCGCGTGCCCTGGGTCCAGCCCTGGGGATCGGCCTCGACCAAAGCGCCGCTCGCCATGCCGAGAAATGGCGCAACCGGCCGGCATTATTCGGGCATCAATGTTCTGATCCTTTGGGGCGCCGTCATTCAGCACGGCTTTCCCGGCCAGAGCTGGCTCACCTTCCGCCAGGCGCTGTCGCTTGGCGGCAATGTCCGCAAGGGCGAGCGCGGCACCACCGTCGTCTATGCCGATCGCTTCACTCCGGAGGACGAAAAACGCCGCGCCCGCGAGGCCGGCGAGGAAGCCGCCGCCATCCCGTTCCTCAAACGGTTCACGGTGTTCAACACCGCGCAATGCGATGGTCTGGCTGACGACATCGCCACGATCGTCCCGCCGCCTCCGCCCGGCCTGATCGAGCCGAAGGTCGAGGTGCTGATCCGGGCGACAGGCGTCGACTTCCGCATCGGCGGCGATCGCGCCTTCTATGCTCCAGCGCTCGACTATGTGCAGGTTCCGCCGCCGCAGGCTTATTTCGAGCCGATCAACTGGCACCGCACGGCCCTGCACGAGCTGGGGCACGCCAGCGGACATTCCTCACGTCTCGATCGCGACCTTTCCGGCTCGTTCGGGTCGAAGAAATACGCGTTTGAGGAGTTGGTGGCGGAGATCAACGCCGCTTTCTGCTGCGCCTCGCTCGGCATCGTGCCGACCGTCCGCCATGCCGACTATATCGGCTCCTGGCTGGAGGTGCTGCGCGAGGACAATCGCGCCATTGTCCGCGCCGCCTCGCAGGCGAGCAAGGCAGCGGACTGGCTGCTCAGTTTCGCGCCGGACACCGACCTCGGCATAACCGATGACGAGCGGCAGGCGGCGTGATCTCCTGAAAACCTGAAAGGCGGCGACACGGATTTCCTGCTTTCCGCTGTTCCGTATCCGTGGCGCTGCTCTCTTTAGAGGAAGAGGGCGGCGCTTCGCTTCGTGACGGGTTTAGGGTCGAGAGAGAGGCTCTCGGCGCCCGTCGCGGAGACCACCACGATGGCTACTGCCGTTCAGAAACTCACCCTCTCGCCCTCGCGCGATATCCCCTTCAACAAGCTGGTCCTCAGCCAGTCCAACGTCCGGCGCGTCAAATCCGGCGTCTCGGTCGAGGAATTGGCCGAGGACATCGCCCGTCGCGGCACGCTCCTCCAGAGCCTCAATGTCCGCCCGGTCCTCGATGCCGATGGCGGCGAGACCGGCATGTTCGAGGTGCCCGCCGGCGGTCGCCGCTATCAGGCCCTCGCACTGCTGGTGAAGCAGAAGCGCCTGACCAAGACCTCGCCGGTGCCCTGCGTCGTACGTGATCCCTCGACGCCCATTCTCGCCGAGGATGACAGCTTGGCCGAGAACACCCAGCGCGTCGCGCTTCATCCGCTCGATCAGTTCCGCGCATTCCTCGACATGCGGACCAAGGGCATGACCGAGGAGGAGATCGCCACCGCCTTCTTCACCACGGTCCAGATCGTGAAGCAGCGCCTGCGCCTCGCGGCGGTCTCGCCCGCGCTGTGCGGCATCTATGCCGAGGACGGCATGACCTTGGAGATGCTGATGGCGTTCACCGTCAACCCGGACCACGCCCGGCAAGAACAGGTCTGGGAGGCGATCCAGCATTCCTATAACCGCCAGCCTTGGCACATCCGCGAGCTTCTCACCGAAACCTCCATTCCCGCTTCCGACAAGCGGGCGCAGTTCGTCGGCGTCGAAGCCTATCAGGCGGCGGGCGGCGAAATTCTTCGCGACCTGTTCGAGACCGACGACGGTGGCTGGCTGCAGGAACCGGCGCTGCTCGACCGGCTGGTCTCCGACAAGCTGAAGGCGATCGCCGACGAGATCGCTGCCGAAGGTTGGAAGTGGATCACCATCGATACCGATCTGCCCTACGGCCACGACCACGGCCTTCGTGTCCTGATCGGTAGCCCCGTCGATCTCACCGACGACGAGCGTGCCGCCCGCGAAGCGTTGCGCGAGGAGTATGACCGGCTCGAAGGGGAATATTCGGAAGCCGACGAACTGCCCGATGAGATCGACCAACGCCTGGGCGAGATCGAAGCGGCGATCGAGGCGTTCGAGCAGCGCCCGGTCATCTACGATCGCGCCGAAATCACGCGCGCCGGGGTATTCGTCAGCATCGATCGCGACGGCGGGCTTGTCGTCCGTCGCGGCTATGTCCGGCCGGAGGACGAAGCGCCGATCGACGCCGAAGGCCAAGAGGTCGATGGCGTCTCCGATCCCGCCGGCGCCGACGCCGAAAATAGCGCCAACGTCCAGCGCGCCATTATCACCATCGGCGGCCAGTCGGCCGAGCCGGAGGAGGATGACGAGGAAGACGTCATCAAGCCGCTGCCCGAACGGCTCGTCACCGAGCTGACCGCGCACCGCACGCTCGCGCTGCGCGATGCGGTTGGCGCCAATCCGCAGGTCGCGCTCACGGCCCTGCTGCACAAGCTGGTGCGCGACACCTTTCAGCGCACCGGCACTGCCGGAGCCAGCCTGCAAGCGTCGGTCAATCACGTCTTCTTCCGCGAACAGGGCAAGGATCTTGCTGAAACGTCCTATGCCAGGTCGATCACCCAACGGCACGAGGACTGGAAGGTGGACCTGCCCGCCGACGAGGATGCGCTGTGGGACTGGCTGGCCGTGCTCGACGACGCCAGTCGCCTGGCGCTGCTCGCCCATTGCGTCAGCTATGGGATCAACGCCCTTTATGAACGGCCCAATCCGTTCAGTGGTAGCGGCGTCTCGCAATCGAGCCTCGATCGACGCATGGCCGAGGCGGATCGGCTGGCGCGCGCGACCGGACTCGACATGGTGGAGGTGGGCTTCCGCCCGACCGTCGAAAACTATCTCGGCCGCGTGACGAAGCCGCGCATCCTCGCTGCGGTACGCGAAGGTGCTGGCGAACGCGCCGCCCAGCTCATCGACCATCTGAAAAAGGCCGACATGGCGAAGGAGGCCGAACGCCTGCTCACCGATAGCGGCTGGCTGCCCGAACCGCTGCGCCTGGTCGAGCATGACGAGCCGGCGGCGAACGGCGAAGGCGAAGAGGCGCTGCCGGCCTTCCTCGCCGACGATGACGAACCGTCCGACGAAGAGGACGAGATTCCGCACGCCGTCGCCGCCGAATAGCGCACTGGCGCGGGACGGCATCAGCCGTTCCGCGCCTTCCTTCCCTATCCATCCATCAGCCCGGCCATCGCGCCGGGCATTTTCGTTTCAGGAGGCCGTCATGGCTGACTATTTCACCCATTTCTCGTGCCTGCTCGACGTCGGCACGCCCGACAAGGCCGCTCGCGCGCTCGACCTCTACAACAAGCTGTCCGAGGACGGCGCATCGGAGGAACCGCCCTCCGAAGGCTTCCTTCTGTCGATCCAGCCCGAGCATGGCGGCAGCCAGCTCTGGATGCGCGATGACATCACCGGCGATCCCGAACGGCTGATTCAGTTCGTGACGATTTGCGCCGCCGAGTTCGGGCTGACGGGCCGTTGGGGTTTCCAATACGCCAATACCTGCTCGCGCCCTCGGTTCGATGGGTTCGGTGGCGGCGCGCACGTCCTCGATCTCGCGACCGGCGAGACGATCGCCTGGACCAATACCGATGGCTGGCTCGCCGAAACGCTCTCTGGCGATGGAGAGCGGATATGAGCATCCCCGCCTATGCGCAAAGCAATTTCCAGACGCTGCTGCGAGCGGCAGCGGACGGCAATCTCGCGCTGATGGAGTGCCTCGACGCGCAGACGGGCTGCGCCCGCTACGTCATCTGCGCCATGGGACGCGACAATGGCGATTACGTCTTCACGCCGTTCGGCCATCTCGCCGACGGCAATCCCTACAACGCCTATTTGCCACCAGATCCCAGCGATCCAGACGGCTTCGTGCACCCCGACGCGCAGGGAGAGACGTCATGATAGACATCGACGCTATCTTCACGGTTGATCGTGAACGTCCGCCATACGAGCGGTCTCTGCCGTGGTCCGAAACCAGGGGCGACATCACCGTCGTCATCGAGCCCAAGCCCCATTGGGCCAGCGACATGCGCGCGTTCCGATCCGATGTTCGGGAATATTGCGCATATGCCGATTGGACCGCGCACGGCGAACGCGCCAGGTTCTTCGGCCACATCGACACTCATGGCGATGACCTGATCCGCAAAGCGCGCGCGGTTGTCGCCAGCGAGATCGCTGACGGACGTTGGAACTGATCCCTCAAAAGCGCCCCGCCGTATGGCTGGGGCGCTTTTGTCATGTTGGCCACGACCTGCCGAATGAGAGGCAGAGGGAGGCCGGGACGGGTTTGAGCTGGTGCGGTCGAGAGAGAGCGCTGCGCGGGCTCGATCCTGTCCCGCTCTCCTTAAGGCTTTCCCATGAACATGATGTCTGGATCGGCGGCACCCGTTGCCGCAACCCTTCCGCACGGCTCCGATCAGGGGGCTTCCGCCGCGATCTTCGCAGCGGCGAACCTGCTGCTGCCTCATCTCGAACGCGGCGAGCGCGTTGACGCCGTGACCTTGCGCGCGGCGATGGAAACCGCGTTCGGCGCGTCCGACGCGAGCGGCGCCTGGGACTGGAAGACGGCCTATGATGCCTGCGAGGCCGCGACCGTCCTCTTCCTCCGCAAATACGGAAAGGCGCTTTTCCGCAAAGCCGGTTCTCCGGCTGCACGGCTTGTCCCGCTGACGAAGATCGCCAGCCTTCTGCCGACACATACGCGGCGCTCTTCCGAAAGCCAGACCTTCCAGCAATTCTCGACGCCGATCCCGCTCGGCCTGGCCACGGCCCATGCCGCCAGCATCACGCTGGCCGACCGAGTGCTGGAGCCTTCGGCGGGCACCGGCCTCCTCGCCATCCTCACCGAGGTCGCGGGCGGTACGCTCGTTCTGAACGAACTGGCCGACACGCGCGCGGGCCTGCTCACCTCCCTCTTTCCGGCCGTCCCTGTCACCCGCTTCGACGCGGCCCAGATCGACGACCATCTCGATCCCGCCGTCGTGCCGACTGTGGTGCTGATGAACCCGCCGTTCTCGGTGATGGCCAATGTCGAGGGACGTGTGGCCGATGCCACGTTCCGGCATGTCGCCTCAGCGCTGGCGCGTCTCGCTCCCGGGGGCCGCCTGGTCGCAATCACCGGCGCCAGCTTTGCGCCCGACAATCCGGCCTGGGCTTCTGCGTTCGCCCGCTTGCAGGAGCGCGGGCGCGTCGTGTTCTCCGCCGCCGTCGACGGCGCGGTCTATGCCAAGCACGGCACGACCATCGACACACGACTGACCGTCATCGACAAGCTGCCCGCTGTCGATCCGGCCGCGTTCCCGGCTTCTCCCGGCGTCGCGCCGAACATCGCCACGCTCATGGGGTGGCTCAACGAGCATCTGCCCGCGCGGCTTCCCGTCGATCCCTCCGTCGCCATTCCCCAGGTCTCCACGCCGGCGCCCCGCAGCGTGCGCGGCTATCTCACTCGCGCCGTCAGCACCGTCCCGGCCGCGCCCATGAGCGAACCGGAGGGCTTGCCGCTCGCTTATGAGACGCTCGACTGGCAGGCCAGCGAAGCGGGCCGTCTTCCCGACGCCATCTATGAAGAATACGGATTGCAGGCGATCCGTATTTCTGGGTCTCAGGCGCATCCGACCAAGCTGGTGCAATCGGCCGCGATGGCCTCGGTCGCGCCACCGAAGCCGGGCTATCGGCCGCATCTTCCGGCCAACGTCCACGATCTGCTGTCCGACGCGCAGTTAGAGACCGTGATCTACGCCGGCGAGGCGCATGCCGATTACCTCGCCGGGTCGTGGACGGTGGACGCGACCTTCGATGTCGTCAGCGCCGCGCGCGAGGATGCGGCGAACGCCGTGCGTTTCCGGCGCGGCTTCATGATCGGCGACGGCACCGGCGTCGGCAAAGGCCGCCAGTCCGCCGCCATCATCCTCGACAACTGGCTTCAGGGTCGCCGTAAGGCGGTCTGGATCTCGAAGTCGGACAAGCTGATCGAGGACGCCCAGCGCGACTGGTCGGCCCTCGGCATGGAGCGCCTGCTGGTGACGCCGCTCTCGCGTTTCCCGCAAGGGCGTCCGGTCACGTTGCCGGAAGGCATCCTATTTACAACCTACGCCACGCTACGGTCCGACGACCGCGGCGAGAAGGTTTCGCGGGTCAAGCAGATCGTCGAATGGTTGGGCTCCGATTTCGATGGAGCGATCATTTTCGACGAGGCGCACGCAATGCAGAATGCCGGCGGCGGCAAGGGAGAACGCGGCGACGTCGCCGCCTCGCAGCAGGGCTGTGCGGGCCTGCGCCTCCAGCACGCGCTACCGAACGCCCGCATCGTCTATGTCTCCGCGACCGGCGCCACCACGGTCCACAATCTCGCCTACGCCCAGCGGCTCGGCCTCTGGGGCGGCGAGGACTTTCCATTCGGCACCCGCGCCGAATTCGTCGAGGCGATCGAGGCCGGCGGCGTCGCGGCGATGGAAGTCCTGGCCCGCGACCTGCGCACGCTCGGGCTCTACACCGCCCGCTCGCTTTCCTTTGACGGCGTGGAATATGAGCTGGTCGAGCACGCGCTGACGCCGGAACAGACGCGCATCTATGACGCCTATGCCGGCGCGTTCGCCATCATCCATAACAATCTCGACGCGGCGATGGAGGCGGCCAACATCACCGGCTCGTCCGGGACGTTGAACCGGCAGGCCAAGTCCGCCGCGCGTTCAGCCTTCGAGAGCGCCAAGCAGCGCTTCTTCGGCCATCTGCTCACGAGCATGAAGACGCCGACCCTGATCCGCTCGATCAGCCGCGATCTCGACGATGACCATGCCGCCGTCATCCAGATCGTCTCGACCGGCGAGGCGCTGATGGAGCGCAGGCTGGCGGAGCTGCCGACCGAGGAATGGAACGACGTCCGCGTGGACATCACGCCGCGCGAATATGTTCTGGATTACCTCGCCCATAGCTTCCCGGTGCAGCTCTACGAGCCGTTCACGGACAGCGAGGGCAACCTGTCGTCACGGCCCGTCACCCGTGATGGCCAACCCGTCGAAAGCCGCGAGGCAGTCGCGCGCCGCGACGAGCTGATCGCCAAGCTCGCCAGCCTGCCGCCTGTCCCCGGTGCGCTCGATCAGATCGTCCAGCACTTCGGGACCGACATGGTGGCAGAGGTGACGGGCCGCTCACGGCGCATCGTCCGCAAGGGCGACCGTCTCGCTGTCGAGAACCGCGCAGCATCCGCAAACCTCGCGGAGACGCAGGCATTCATGGACGACGCGAAGCGTGTCTTGATCTTCTCGGACGCGGGCGGGACGGGTCGCAGCTATCACGCTGAACTGTCGGCACGGAACACGCGGCTGCGCGTCCACTATCTGCTCGAACCGGGTTGGAAGGCCGATGCCGCCATCCAGGGCCTCGGCCGCACGCATCGGACGAACCAGGCGCAGCCGCCGCTGTTCCGCCCGATCGCGACCGACGTGAAAGCGGAGAAGCGCTTTCTGAGCACGATCGCCCGCCGCCTCGACACGCTGGGCGCGATCACGCGCGGCCAGCGCCAGACCGGAGGTCAGGGCCTGTTCCGGCCGGAGGACAATCTGGAAAGCACCTATGCCCGCGATGCGCTGCGTCAGCTCTATCTTCTGCTGGTGCGCGGCAAAGTCGAGGGCTGCTCGCTCGACCGTTTCGAGTCCGCCACCGGCCTGAAGCTGATGGACTCGAACGGCATCAAGGACGAGCTGCCGCCGATCACCACCTTCCTCAACCGGCTGCTGGCGCTCACCATCGAGCTTCAAGGCATCCTGTTCACCGCGTTCGAGCAATTGCTGAATGGGAAGATCGAGGGCGCCATCGCCAGCGGCACCTATGATGTCGGGCTGGAGACCCTGACGGCGGAGCGCTTCACCGTCACCGAGCGCCAGACCATCTACACCCATCCTGGCACCGGCGCGGAAACCCGGCTTCTGACGATCACGCAGCGCGAACGCAATCGTCCAGTGACGGTCGATGATGCCTTCGGCCATCTCGATGATCCACGCGCAAAGCTGCTCATCAACGAGCGATCGGGCCGGGCCGCCGTGCAGATCCCGACAACCAGCATCATGCTCGACGACGGCGAGATCGAGCGGCGCCTCCGGCTCATCCGGCCGATGGAGGCGCACAACTTACCCGTCAAGATGATGGGCGAGACCCATTGGATCGAAGCCGACCGGGATGCCTTCGCCTCGGCCTGGAGCGCCGAGGTCGCCGAGGTGCCGGCATTTGCCGACAGCACGATCCATGTCGTCACCGGCCTGTTGCTTCCGATCTGGAAGCGGCTGCCGAACGAGTCCACCCGCGTCTATCGGCTTCAGACCGACGAGGGCGAACGGATCGTCGGTCGCAAGGTCTCGCCCGCATGGGCAGCGAACGCGACCACGACCGGCGCATCCACGCTCACGCCCGATGCCGCGTTCATGGCGCTGATGGATGGTCGCACGATCCTCGATCTCGCCGAGGGCCTCCAGCTCCGTCGCTGCCGTGTCATGGGCGCCAACCGCATCGAACTGTCGGGCTTCACCGACACGATGCGCGAACGCTTGACCGCTTATGGCCTGTTCCACGAGATCATCTCGTGGAAGCTGCGCATGTTCGTGCCCACCGATGGCAACGGCGCGGTGGTGCTGGAGCGCGTGCTGGGCTGCTGGCCGGTCGAGCGCATCGGCGAGCGGGAGGCAGCGTGATGGCCCGTCATGATGCTTCCGAACTGGCGAACCGCCTCGGCCGGGAGGCCGAGGCGGTGTGTCGCGAATATCTGACGTCGGGCCATCGCGCCGGAAATTACTGGCTGGTGGGCGATACGCAGAACAATCCCGGCCGCTCGCTCTACGTCCGCCTCAAGGGCACCGCCAGGGGCGCGGCCGGCAAATGGACGGACGCGGCGACCGGCGAGCATGGCGACCTGCTCGACATCATCCGCGAGACGCAGGGCCTGATCGACTTCAAGGACGTGGCCGAGGAAGCACGCCGTTTTCTGTCGCTCCCACATCCCGAGCTGGAAAGCACGAGGATACCGAACGGCAGGGCGTCCCGCAGCGTTGGTTCGCCCGAAGCGGCGCGTCGGCTGTTCGCCATGTCTCAGCCGATCTGCGGCACCCTTGCGGCAACTTATCTCGGCGGTCGGGCGATCACGTCACTCTCCGGCGCGACCGCGCTGCGCTACCATCCGCGGTGCTACTATCGGCCCGACGAGCATTCGCCCACCGAGATCTGGCCGGCGATCGTCGCGTCCGTCACCAACCTTGCCGGACGGCAGACCGGCGCGCATCGCACCTGGCTCGCTCCGGATGGTTCGGGCAAGGCGCCAGTCGACACACCGCGACGGGCGATGGGCGACCTTCTCGGGCACGGCGTCCGCTTCGGAATCGCCGGCGAGGTGCTGGCGGCTGGCGAAGGGATCGAGACCGTGCTGTCGGCGCGCATGGGGCTGCCCCGGATGCCGATGCTGGCGGCGCTCTCGGCCGCACACCTCGCTGCCATCCTGTTCCCGCTGACACTGCGCAGGCTCTACGTCCTTCGTGATCGCGACCCGGCCGGGGATGGGGCAAGAGATAGCCTGATCGCCAGAGCGCAGAGCGTCGGGATCGAAGCGGTATCTGTGTCGCCGGTCGATGGAGACTTCAACGACGATCTGCGCTGGCGCGGCATCGACACCCTGCGGGCGACCTTGCGGGATCAGCTTCGTCCTGAGGATATCAGCCGCTTCATGGAAGCGTGAGGACATGATCGGTGGGGGATGAGGTACGGCCCGGCACATCTTCACCTCCCATGTTCATCCATCATCGTGGGCAACCTTTGGCGTCGGAGAGTCCCGCACCCACGGCCTTCTGAGAGGGCGATCGGCCCACAAGCGGCCCGTCCCGGCAATGGCTGCGGCCAACGATTTTCCGCCGCGCGGCCAGGGCCGCGCTTTGCATCGCGAAGCAAAATCGCCGGCCTCCGCCATCCTGCGCTGACGCTCCGGTCCTTCGCTTCGCTGCGTATGCAGGTCCGTTCCGCCCGTAGGCTTCCGATGCCTGCGAAGGCCGCGATGGGCGCGGTCTCCAGACCAAGGACGCTCCCGATGACGAACGAACTCGACGATGCAGGTTTCGAGCCGCTCCACACCTCATCCCCCACCGATCATGTCCTCCACGAACTCCAGCTCTATGGCTGGCGCCCGTTTCAGGACGAACCCGATCCAAGGCCGCTGCCCGAAGGCAACATGGTCGTCGCCGCCGTCGCGGACATCTTCGACGCCCTCATCGCCACACTTGGCGACACCCGCCTCGAACCCGACCTTGACGATCTGCTCTGGGGGACCGTCAATCTCTTCCACCGCGCCGTCGACCGGGTGGAGCGCGAACTGGACGACAATGAGCTGGGGCAGCGCCGCCTTCAGCGGGAACAGGATGGCAGCGAGGTGAAGTCGGTCGAGCTGGAGCGCCTTACATCAGAGGGGCAGACCCTTCTCGAGCGGCGCGACAGCATGGAATTGTTCCGCGATCTCTCCGCCGACGCCTTCGAGCGCCACACCGGCTCACCCTGGCGGCAGCGCACCGGCTCCAAGGTCAACCATCGCCATCTGACCTCGGCGATGATCGACAGCCGCGATTTCCTCGCCGCGAAGCGCCGAGCCGAGACTCAGGTGATGGTGCCCGCCGGCCCAAAGGTTGCCGTCACCGGCGGCGCGGACTTCAACGACCATCGCCTGATCTGGGCGAAGCTCGATCAGATCCATGCCAAGCACGCCGACATGGTGCTGTTGCACGGCGGCACGCCGAAAGGCGCAGAACTGATCGCCTCCCGCTGGGCCGACACGCGCAAGGTGCCGCAGATCGCCTTCAAGCCCGACTGGACGAAGCATGGCAAGGCCGCGCCCTTCAAGCGCAACGATGCCATGCTCGATGTCCTGCCGGTCGGCGTCCTCGTATTCCCCGGCACCGGGATTCAGGAGAACCTCGGCGACAAGGCCCGCAAGCTTGGCATCCCCGTCATGAAGTTCGACGGCGGCGCGTAATGCGCCGCCGCTCGGCGATTGTTCCTGTCGCTATTACTTGACGGAAGCTCCCTATCGGGATCACATAAAGCGTCCTTGGAGAACCGGCGAAGCAACATAGTCGCAGGCGGAGCGTATCTTCCGGCAGCCTGTCGTGATCCTCAACCGTTTGCACGGAGGTTTTCATGACGCTGATCTTGCTCGCCATCTCGCTGACCATCGCGCTCTGCGTGCTCGCCTATAACTTCGCGATCTACGCCTTGCCCTTCATGGTCGGATTGACTGCGTTCCAATATGCTTATGGAGCGCACGCCGGATTCCTCATGTCTGGTCTTGCGGCCATCGGCACCGCGCTTGCCTCGATCGCCCTGGTCATCGTCGTCGTCGGCTTCGCGAAAAATCCGGCACTGCGCCTTGTCGCGCTGGCGATCTTCGCCATCCCTGCCGCGATCGCCGGTTATGCACTCGTCCACGGCATCACCAAGAACATGATCGACTCGGGCCTTGCCCTCAACCTGCTGTGCGGTGCCGGTGGCGTGTTCATCGGCATCGCGGCGATGCTCAATCTCAATGCGCTGGGATCGGCCGTTCTTTCGCGCTAAGGGGTCGGCCGCGATGCGCCGCTCCCAGGAGACTTCCCGTGACGGCCGACACCACCACGCCTCCGACATCCCGTTCAAACGAGATTGAGCGTTTCAGGGACGGGCTCGCCAGTCCGTCCGATCCGCGTCGCCCGGTTCTGTAAGCGGCCACTTGGCGCCAAATTCCGCGGCCATAGCGAGCACGCCCGCATGGTCGGCCTGTCCCCCACATCGGCGTGGAGAGAGCCGCGAGCACCTTCATCCCGGCAAAGACGGCACTGTGTGCCCGAAGCCCGGTAACAATTCCGTTCTCGTCCCAATCTGCCGTTCCGGCCGGGGCGTATGAGGGGCGACAAAGATGGTGTGGGTGGTGCGCCGCCGTCGTGGGTGGAGCCTGATCGGACGCTCTTGCCGGCAAGGACGATGGTTCGACTCTGCGTGATCTTCCGGCTCTCGAAAGGCGCTAATCCCTCCGATTGACTGATCCCCTAAGCCCGTTCGGTTTCCACCAGCAACCCCCGCGGCTCCGAACCGTGTTGGCGCTGCGCGCCTGCCCGCACCACTTCGGGCCTTAGGGGTCGAACTGCCGCCAAGGCGTCAGTGCAGGAGTCTCCCGCCGGTCTTGGCCGGGTCTCATCGGAAGGGATTGGCCCCTCCGAGAAGCAACGGAGACTCACCATGCAGAACATCGTCATTCTCGCCGGCAACATCGGCCAGGCCCCCGAAACCCGCACCACCAACGGCGGCACCACGATCACGCACTTCACGCTCGCCACCTCGCGTCCCCGCTACTCGGAAGGCAAGGTTGTTCGGGACGAGAAGGGCTACCGGGTCCAGGACACCGAATGGCACCGCATCACCGCCTTCAACGGGCTCGGCAAGACGATCGAGCAATATTGCGAGACGGGGATGAAGGTTCTGGTTCGCGGCCGCATCCACTACACGAAATGGACCGACCAGCAGGGCGTCGACCGCTACGGCTGCGAGATCATCGCCGAGACAGTGGATTTCCTGAGCCGGGCGAAGCAGGCCCAGAACGACGGCAACAACACCGTCGATGACGACGACATCCCGTTCTGAACGGGAGACCGGAAGCCCGGCGGCGAAAGCCGCCGGGATTTTCCATGTTCGCGGCGGATCGCGGCCGCCAGGAGCTCCCTTTTCCGCCCCTGAGAAGTCGAAGCTCCCATCCGGTTCAAGCGAGGAACCGCAGGCTCCATCCCCATCATATTCGGGCGTGCGCACTCTGCGGCGTTCCCCCGCACGGCGACATCGCAATCATTATGGCGGCGCAGGGCTGTGGCAGCGGGCAATGCGTGGGTTTCCGCTCCGGTCAGCGGGCACCACCCCGCTCTTTGAGGCTGACCTTGGTTTCAATCCCGGCCTCATGGGGTCAACCCTCAAGGGGTCCGCTACGCGAAGCGTGCGGTCAGATCGGTTTCGCCTCTCTGATGACCCCGGCCAGGAACGAAACACGTCGGGCGCCTGTCGAGCGGGGATGGTCCCCGCCTCCAGACAGGAGCCGGAAAAATGTCCCTCGCAGATGCCCACGCCTTCGCCTTCAGCCTGGCCGCCACCCTGATGGTCACGATCATCATCTACCGCGCCGGCGACGGCACAATGAGCGTCATGCCCGCCGCCGAATATGATGGAGATGCTGAGACCATCGTCGGCGAAATCGATCCCTTCGCCTGAACCGGATGGGGGCTTTGGCCCCCGCCTTCGGCAGGATCAGTGCGACCGAATCGGTTGTCAGTCGATTGCCCTCTTTACAGCGTCCCAAAGAAAGTTTCGACTGGAACAGTGGGTCAAGAACGACTAATATAGTCGTAGTTCTGGCAAGTGCGTTGGCGTCGGTGGGAGGTGATCATGCATGATCACCGCCCGCCAATCACGGGCCGCGCGCGCGTTGCTTGGATGGACGCAGGAGACGCTCGCTGACAAGGCCCGCACGTCGCTGACCGCGCTCAAGCGCCTCGAATCCGAGAACGGGTTCGAAGTGTACGAGTCGACGCGCGATCAGGTTCGCAGGGCGTTTGAGGCGGCCGGTATCGTTCTGCTCTCAACCGACAAGGGTGAAGGAGTGCTACTGTTGCATGACCGGGACCAGGCTAAGCCCACCCGCTAGTGTCGTTCCGATCGCGCCTTGCGCACCGTCCGCCGTCTCTTGTCACAGTAACGCTAGGCGGGCGTGGTAACTATGCCGGTCGAGCGAATATAGTCGGCTCATGGGACAAGCTATGCCACCGTTTCTGGACGAGCCACCGATCAGCGAAACGCTTACGATCTATGATCGTGAGCATATGATTCTCTACCTTCGCCTGCTCGATTCGGCCCGCGACGGCGCTGATTGGCAGGAGGCCGTCCAGATCCTGTTCGGCCTCGATCCAGAGCGCGACCCGCAGCGCTGTCGCCAAATCCATGACACGCACCTCGCGCGTGCGCGGTGGATGACTGAACACGGCTACCGGGAACTGGTACGCGCCGCACAGTGATCGTCGCGATGCCGTTTCGGCATCGCCCTTTGCCGCCCGCCTGGCTTCCGCAGAACAACTCAACCGGGAATCCTGACTCTCCCACAAGTTCAAGGGCTAAGGGAGGATCGCGATGACACCGGATGCGTCCGACTGGCGTTCGCGCGAGAGCTACGAACATATCGAAGACATGACCGCGTCCGATGTCGCGTGGGAATGGCTGCGTCGCAATGAATCCTATGACAAGGATTTCCGGGCGCTGATGAACGCCAAGAGTAATACACGTCCGCTGACCGACGCGATCCGGCGGCGGTGGGGGTTGCGATTTCCCGTTGAACCCACTGGATGCCCCGCCCGAAGCGCGCGTGATCTGGCTACCGCAGGAAGATACCAGCGCCATCGTTCTCACAGAGGCGCCCGCAATCCTGTCGGCAAGCACTGAGCAATACCCGCCACTCGGCGTCGCCTTCACGATCAGCGACGAGGGAGAAACCTCACTCCTCTGCGATCTCGGCAACGGGCAACACCTGCAGCTCACGCATCATGACGTCGAGCCAGGCCGCATGGCCCTCGGTGCGTTCGTGCCTCTCGGCATCGAGGGGTTCGACCGGCTTGAGTCCATCCAACGCCTGCTCGCCGCGCTCCACGAGAGGACCGTTCCTCCCGAAACACGGCTGACCAAACAACAGCGCGCGCGGCTGCGACGGATGCTGCAGAGCGTCGATGGCTATCGCAATGGCGCGACGCAGCAGGAGATCGCGCAGGTCGTATTTCGCATTGGCCCGCTCGATCGCCACGACTGGCAGAAGTCCTCCGCACGCCATGCAGTCAAGGCGCTGCTCCGGGATGCCCGCGCGATGATCGCAGGCGGCTATCGCATGCTTCTTCGTCATCGCCGGCAATCCTAGCTGTCCTCCGTTCGGCTGGCGGTGGGCGATTTTGGCACCCCCCAAATTCGCCCTGCATCTCGCCGGTCCTGCTTCGCCATCCTGGCCTTCGTCACCCGCTGAACACCAGCGGCCCCAACGAACCCACGGAGGCCCTCCCATGCGACCCGATCTCGCCGTTCTCCCTCCGCGCTTCCTGCGCACCAAGGAAGCCGCCGAGTTTCTCAGCCTGTCCGCCCGCACGCTCGAAAAGCACCGGACCTATGGGACAGGCCCTGCCTATCGCAAGCTCGGCGGCCGCGTCGTCTATGCCGTCGACGATCTTGAGGCCTGGGCGGAGCGCGGCGCTGTCACCTCGACCTCCGATCCGCGCGGCACCGTGCTTCCGGCCAAGCGCCACACGCCTCAACCACCGGCCCATGCCGGCCGCTACGCACGCTGATCACGCAGCGGCTTCCTCTTGTCGGCCCGCTCTCGCCAGCCCTCGGAACGCGCGCAGCTCGATCTGTTTCACGCAGTTCCCGGCGAGTTCGCGCCTCGCGACGCACAGGATCTCATGGCCTATCCGTTCTTCTCCCTCGCGAAGTCGAAGCGCGTCGCGCCGATCGACTTCAAGGCCGGCGACATCACCATCCGCGTCGAGGCCGTGCCGGATCACGGCATGGCGACGATCTGGGATGCCGACATCCTGATCTGGGCCGCGAGCCAGATCGTCAATGCTCGCGACGCAGGTTTGCGCACCTCGCGCCTGATGGCGACGACGCCTTACGAGATTCTCACCTATGTCGGCCGCGGCGTGTCCATGCGCGACTACCAGCGCCTCAAGGCGGCGCTCGACAGGCTCCAGTCCACCACCGTCGCGACATCGATCCGCCAGCCGGCGGAAGGCCGCCGTCACCGCTTCTCCTGGATCAACGAATGGCAGGAGCGGACCGATCGCGATGGCCGCCCCATCGGCGTCGAGCTGATCCTGCCCGATTGGTTCTACCGCGCCGTGCTCGACGACGCGCTCGTGCTCACGATCGACCGGGCGTATTTCGATCTGACCGGCGGTCTCGAGCGCTGGCTCTACCGCATCGTGCGCAAGCACGGCGGTCGCCAGTCGTTCGGCTGGAGCTTCGACTTCGGCCATCTGCACCAGAAGTCGGGCAGTCTCTCGCCGCTCAAGCACTTCGCCTACGACCTGCGCGAGATCGTCAAGCGCCAGCCGCTTCCCGGCTACCGGCTCACCATCGAGCAGCAGCCCGGCGGACCCGACATCCTCTCCTTCGTCGCCGTCGATCCGACCTTTTTCACCCCGCCGCGCCCGCGACGGAAATCAGCAACGCGCTTTGGGGATAAGCTGTGAATTGTCTCGTGCTATCGGGGACCGCCCCTATCGTGCCATCGGGGACCCGATCCTCGTGCTATCGGGGACCGGAATCGCCGATTCATCGTGTCGATTCAAAGCCTTGCAGCGGCCGTAACTTCTCTAACCTAGATTCCTACGGAATCTTTCTAACGCTGCCGCGTTTTTGCACCGCTGTTGATAGCCTCGCCGACCTGGCCAGGAGCGCGTCATGATCGTCGCGCTGCTCAACCAGAAGGGCGGCGTCGGCAAGACGACGCTGGCGCTGCATCTCGCTGGCGAATGGGCCGGCAGGGGTAAGCGCATCACGCTGATCGACGCGGACCCGCAAGGCTCGGCGCTCGACTGGTCGCAGCAACGCTCCCGCGAGCCCGTGCCTCGCCTGTTCGGTGTTGTCGGCCTGGCGCGCGATACGCTTCACCGCGAAGCGCCGGAGCTGGCGCGTGACGTCGATCATGTCGTGATCGACGGTCCGCCGCGTGTCGCCGGGTTGATGCGCTCGGCGCTGCTTGCCGCCGATCTCGTGTTGATCCCGGTCCAACCATCGCCGCTCGACGGCTGGGCCTCGGCCGAGATGTTGGCGCTCCTGTCGGAGGCGCGCATCTATCGGCCGGAGCTACGCGCTCGCTTCGTCCTCAATCGCTGTGGTGCGCGCACCGTCATCGCCCGCGAGACGGCAGAGACGCTCGCCGATCACGATCCGCCGGTGCTGCGCACGACGATCGGCCAACGCGTCATCTACGCCGACGCCGCGCAGTCCGGGCGGCTCGCCTTCGAGATCGATGAAGACGGTCCCGCCTCGCGCGAGATCACCGCGCTCGTTTCCGAGACCGAGAGGATCGCGCGATGAACTTCCGCTCCCCGAAACGCGACTTTGCGGCCCGTCCATCGACGGCTGAGACCTGGGTTCGTGAAGCGGATGCGCCGCACCCGAACACGGCGGATGTTCCCGCCTACACGGCGCGGCTCACCATCGACATCACGCCCGAATTGCGCGGCCGCATCAAGATCGCGGCATTCCAGCGGGGCGCCACCGTCGCCGACATGCTGCGCGAGCTGCTCACGCGCGAATTCCCCCCACCGTCAGGAGATCCATCATGACCGGCATCGCGGCCTCCCGCGTGCGCGGCGGCCCGTCGCCGGCCGCGCTCCCCCACGACACGCTGACCCATGTCGAGCTGACCTGGGTCGAGAAGAAGATCGAGAACTGGATTCGCTTCGGCGCACACGCGCACGAACAGATTCTCGATCGTCGACGGCGCGTCCTGTCGTTCCGTCCCGGCGCCGTCTTCGCGTTCGTGCGCTGGGCGTCGAACGATTTCGGCACGATCATCTCACGCATCGACATCGTGCGCGCCGTCGCACGCGGCGAAGCCTACCAGACGCTGCCCTTCGTGCGGCCAGGCGGCGATATGCTGCTGAAGGTCGAGAGCTGGCCGAAGGTCGAGCGCGTGCTGCAGGCGATCGACGCCATCGAGCGTCTCGGCATCGATCCCGAAGCCGTCTCGCCCGACCATTGGCGTCACGTTCACAACCGGCTCACCGCCGGACACGAGCCGCGCGCCTACACGCTCGATCATCACCGCGCGTTCCTGCTGCGCCGGAGCGCGGAGCCGTGAGCCGTGCGGGATTGCTCCTCGCGACGACGCTCGCCGCGCTCGGCGTCGGCTATCCCGGCCTCACGCCGATGCCGACCAAGCTCGTCTGGAATGCGTCGGCCAGCGCACCCGTCGGCCTCTACACGATCGATTTCGACGGTCCCTTTGAGGTCACCGATCTCGTCGCCGTCGATGCGCCGGAACCGCTGTCGACCTTCCTCGCCGAGCGCGGCTATCTGCCCAAGGGCGTGCCGCTGATGAAGCGCATCCTCGCCGTTTCGGGGCAAACCGTTTGCCGGTCGAATCTCACCATCACGGTCGATGGCGTCAACGTCGGTGCGGCGCTCGAACGTGATCGCGCTGGTCGCGATCTCCCCGTCTGGCAAGGCTGCCGCCGTGTCCAGACCGGCGAAGTCTTCCTCATGAACTGGCAGGTCCACGACAGCCTCGACGGCCGTTACTTCGGCCTGATCTCGACCGACCAGATCATCGGCCGCGCCGTCCCGCTGTGGACCGACGAAGACGGAACCGGCCGCTTCGAATGGCGTGCGCCGACACGCTGACCGCTTCCCCATCGGCGGGAGCGGTGCTCGCCGATGGCTTTCCCACCTTCACCGCTAAGGAGACAGTCATGCCGCAGATTGGTGAATTCAGGCGCGACGAGGCCGGCTTCATCGGAAACCTCGCAACGCTCCTACTGCATCAGGACATCATCATCGTCCTGGCAGAACCGTCCGACGCGGAGAACGCACCAGATTATCGCGTTCACCTCTTCGACGGCATGAGCAACGAAACAGGCCCGGAGATCGGCGCGGCCTGGAAACGCACCGGCGAGAAAGCCGGCGAATACGTCGCATTGCAGATCGACGATCCGGCGTTCCCGCATCCGATCCGCGCCAACCTGTTCCGCGACGACGATGCCGGCAACGCCTGGTCGCTGCACTGGTCGCGCCCGCGCGATCGCGGTGAGAAGGATTGATCGATGCCTGCTCGCCATCAATCGACGAGCCGTTCGAGTGCGCCCGGGCCGCTTCGCGCTGCCCGGCGCATGGCTCTCCTTCTCCTTTCCGGCCTTTCCATCGCGAGCGTCATGCCGGCGGTCACGATGGCGCAAGACGGGCCGATCGCGCGGCCATCTCTGCGAGCGCCCTATGCGGATTACATTGCGGAGGCATCGCGGCGGTTCGGCGTTCCGATCGCATGGATCAGGGCGGTGATGCGCGCCGAAAGCGCAGGCGATCCGCGTGCCATCTCGCCCAAGGGCGCGATGGGCCTGATGCAGATCATGCCGGAGACTTGGGCGGGCTTGCGCCTTCGCCACCGTCTTGGCGCTAATCCCTACGACCCGCACGACAACGTCATCGCGGGCGCGGGCTACATCCGCGACCTGTTCGATCGCTACGGCTCGCCCGGCTGGATCGCCGCCTACAACGCCGGACCGGGGCGTTACGAGGACTCGCTGAAAGGTCGTGCGCTGCCTGCGGAAACGCGCGCCTATGTCACCATCGTCGCCCCGTCTGTGGATCGCGGCGACACGGCCAGCCCGATCGCGGTCGCCGCGGTCGATCCGCTCGCCTGGACACGCGCGCCGCTGTTCATCGGGCAGCCGGAGCGCAGACCGGCCGCCGATCCCGTGCCGGCCGAGCGCATGTCCGATGCTGCAGCGACGACATCAACCGTGCGCGATGTTTCCGCCATCACACCACAGTCCATTGGCCTGTTCGTTGCCCGTGCTGGTGAAGGGACCGCGCCATGAGCGTTCCGGTTCCCGATCGCACGATAGCGGCCTCTGGCGTGTCATGGAGTGCGCGGAGGGTAGTGGCAGGGAACACGACCGAAGGATGGCGAGATAAAAAGCCGCGAGGTGCGGCGTCGGTCGATTGTGGTTTTTCAATAGGTTATGAAGCGATTTCGCGAGGTGCGGGATTAGCGCGCACCTCGCGGCAACGCCAATTTTACCGTGATTTCCTGCGCTTGGCACGATGTGTGGGTTCTCAGCCATGACCGGCGAGAACGAGCTTCGCATCCGGCCTGGCCGCATCCGCTCGACGCGCGCGCAGGCGGCACGCCCCTTCATCGCGCAAGCGCTGGCCGCGGCGCAGAAGGCGGGTGCCCGCGTCTCGCACTCCGGCAAGATCAGCTCTGGCAACCGCTCGTCATTCGGCCGCGGCCGCACAGCGAGCGTGCGCGCCAACCGCCTGCTGACCGGACGCTCGCGCATCGTCGTCATCAAGACGCGCGTCGTCCGCCACACCGCTGGCGCGGCGCCACTTGCCGCCCATCTGAGCTATCTGCGCCGCGAGGGCGTCACCCGTGACGGGGAGAAGGCCCGGGTGTTCGGGCCGGAGACCGATGACGCCGATGGCCGCGCCTTCGCCGAGCGATGCCAGAACGACGGGCATCATTTCCGCTTCATCGTCTCGCCCGAAGACGCCGTCGACATGGCGGACCTCAAATCCTTCGCCCGCGACCTGATGGGCCAGATGGAAAAGGATCTCGGCACCAAGCTCGATTGGGCCGCGGTCGATCACTGGAACACCGACAACCCGCACGTCCACATTATTCTGCGCGGCCGCGCCGATGATGGGCAGGATCTCGTCATCGCGCGCGATTACATCAAGGAAGGGATGCGCGCCCGCGCGGCCGATCTCGTCACGCAGGAATTGGGGCCGCGCACCGATCTCGACATCCGCCGCAATCTGGAGCGTCAGGTCGAGGCGGAGCGCTGGACCCAGCTCGATCGCCAGCTTGTTCGCGATGCCCGAGACGCAGGCGTCATCGACATGGCGCCCGATCCGGGCGCGTGGCCCGACGAATATCACGCGCTGAAGGTCGGTCGCCTTCGCAAGCTGGAAACCCTTGGCCTCGCCGAGCAGGTCGGTCCCGGCCAATGGATGATCGACGGCAAGACCGAGGCGACGCTACGCGAGCTCGGCGAACGCGGTGACATCATCAAGCGGATGCACCGCGCGCTGACGGAACGCGGCATCGAACGCGGCTCGGCCAGCTATGTTCTTGCCGCCGAAAGTCTCGACACGCCGATCATCGGCCGGCTGGTCGATCGCGGCCTCGACGACGAGCTGAAGGGCACGGCCTATGCCGTTGTCGATGGTGTCGATGGCCGCACCCATCACATCAAGCTCCCCGACCTCGATGCGGCCGGCGACAGTGCGCCAGGCTCGATCGTCGAGCTGCGCAGGTTCGACGATGCGCAGGGGCAGCGGCGCGTCGCGATCGCCGTCCGTTCCGACCTCGATATCGACCGCCAGATCACGGCGTCGGGCGCGACCTGGCTCGACCGGCAGAACATCGCCCGCGAGCCGGCTGCGCTGTCCGAAGGTGGCTTCGGCGCCGAGGTTCGGCAGGCGTTGGAGCGACGTGCCGATCACCTAATCGAACAGGGTTTCGGCAAACGGCAAGGCTCGCGCGTCACCTTCACCCGCAACCTCATCGACACGCTGCGCCGGCGTGAGCTTGAGGCACTCGGCGAGAAGCTCTCTACGGAGATCGGCCAGCCGTTCAATCGGGCGGCCAGCGGCGAATATGTGGCCGGCTCCTACCGTCAGCGCTTCACGCTCGCGTCGGGCCGGTTCGCCATGCTGGACGACGGCCTCGGCTTCCAGCTCGTTCCCTGGACACCCTCTCTCGAAAAGCAGCTCGGTCGCCACGTCACCGGCGTCGCCCGCGACGATGGCGGCATCGACTGGAGCTTCGGCCGCAAGCGCGGCCTTGGCCTCTGATCCTTCGCAGAAAGACCCATCGTCATGTCCGCTACCAAAATCCTCTGGGGTCAGATTCTCACCGTCCTCACCATCGTGCTGATCACGACCTGGGGCGCAACGGAATGGGTGGCCTGGCGGCTCGCCTTCCAGCCCGAGCTGGGGCATCCGTGGTTCACGCTGTTCGGCTTTCCCTTCTACCTTCCCCCCTCCTTTTTCTGGTGGTGGTATGGCTTCGACGCCTACGCCCCGGCGATCTTTGTCGAGGGCGCCTACATCGCGGCGTCCGGCGGCGTCATCTCGATCGCGGTCGCCATCGGCATGTCCGTCTGGCGGGCGCGCGAAGCCAAGAAGGTCGAAACCTACGGCTCCGCACGCTGGGCCGAGAAGAAGGAGGTGGAGGCGGCTAGCCTTCTCGGTCCGGATGGGGTGGTGCTCGGCCGCTACGATCACGCCTATCTGCGCCACGACGGACCGGAGCATGTCTTGTGCTTCGCGCCGACCCGCAGCGGCAAGGGCGTCGGCCTGGTGGTGCCGTCGCTGCTGACCTGGGCCGGTTCGGCCATCGTCCACGATATCAAGGGCGAGAACTGGACCCTCACCGCCGGCTTTCGCGCCAAGCATGGCCGCGTGCTCCTGTTCGATCCGACCAACGCCAAATCGTCCGCCTACAATCCGCTGCTCGAGGTGCGCCGCGGTGAATGGGAAGTCCGCGACGTCCAGAACATCGCCGACATCCTGGTCGACCCCGAAGGCTCATTGGAGAAGCGCAACCACTGGGAAAAGACCAGCCACGCGCTGCTGGTTGGCGCGATCCTCCATGTCCTCTATGCCGAAGCCGACAAGACGCTCGCTGGCGTCGCGGCGTTTCTGTCGGACCCGAAGCGCCCGATCGAGTCCACCCTCGCGGCGATGATGAAGACGGCGCATCTCGGTGAAGCAGGGCCGCATCCGGTCATCGCCAGCGCGGCGCGCGAGCTGCTCAACAAGAGCGACAATGAGCGGTCGGGCGTGCTTAGCACCGCCATGTCGTTCCTCGGCCTCTACCGTGATCCCGTTGTCGCCGAGGTGACGCGGCGCTGCGATTGGCGCATCACGGATATCGCGGGCGGCAAGCATCCGACGACGCTCTACCTCGTCGTGCCGCCCTCCGACATCAATCGCACCAAGCCGCTGATCCGCCTGATCCTCAATCAGGTCGGCCGCCGGCTGACCGAGGATCTGCAGGCGAGGGCCGGTCGTCATCGCCTCTTGCTCATGCTCGACGAGTTTCCGGCACTGGGGCGGCTCGACTTCTTCGAGTCCGCGTTGGCCTTCATGGCGGGCTATGGCCTCAAGAGTTTCCTGATCGCCCAGAGCCTCAACCAGATCGAGAAAGCCTACGGGGCGAACAATTCGATCCTCGACAACTGCCATGTGCGCGTCAGCTTCGCCACGAACGACGAACGCACCGCCAAACGCGTGTCCGACGCGCTCGGCACCGCGACCGAGATGAAGGCGATGCGGAACTATGCGGGACATCGGCTCTCGCCGTGGCTCGGACACCTCATGGTCTCGCGTTCAGAGACGGCCCGCCAGTTGCTCACGCCCGGCGAGATCATGCAGCTCCCGCCGACCGACGAGATTGTCATGGTCGCGGGCACGCCGCCAATCCGAGCAAAGAAGGCGCGCTACTATGAGGATTCTCGCTTCAAAGAGCGCATCCTGCCACCGCCGGCGCTCGCGCGACCGAAACAGGGCCATGCTGACGATTGGACCGCGCTACCACTCCCGACGCCGCCCGAGACGGCGGAGGCAAGACCATCCACCGAGGCAGGTGACGGAGATCCGACCGAATCCGAGCGTCGCCAGCAGCCCGAGTTGAGCCGCGTGAAGCCGGTCGAGAAGAAGGCGCCGATCGAGAATGAGTTCGAGATTGGTCTTGCCGACGAGGCCGAGGATGACGCCGCCCGCAATAGCCGGATGAACGCACTGATGCAGGGTGTCGCGCGTCAGGTGTCGCTCGATCCCGGCGACGGCATGGAGCTGTGAGGGTCGCCATGACGAAATCCGCGAAGAAACAGCGCCTGTCCGTCTATCTCGATCCGGCCGTGATGCGGCGGCTCGCCGAGCATGCCGCGCGACGCGATCACTCCCGATCGCTGATCGCGGAAGCCGCCATCGAATCTTTCCTCTCCCCGGATGCTGCTGAGCGACAGGAGGCCGCGATTACCAAGCGCCTCGACCAACTTGATCGCCGCATGACGCGGATGGAACGCGACGTCGGCATCTCCGTCGAGATGCTGGCGGTGTTCGTGCGGTTTTGGGTCGCGACCACGCCGGCCTTGCCGGAGCCTGCCGCGCAGGCTGCACGTGCGAAGGCCGGCGAGCGCTACGATCAATTCGTCACCGCGCTCGGCCGCCGCCTCGCGAAGGGGCCGAAGCTACGGCAGGAGATTTCCGAGGACGTCGCCGCCGACGGCGAGCCGTAGTGTGTCGCGTCAATCTAACCGGATCGGCGTAAGATCATCCTTCAACAAATCGTGCTAGGTTTTCGAGCGTCGAACGAAGCCCGACATCGTGGTCCGCTTTGCTTATTCCGATCGGCACATTCTCGGCGATGATCGAGACATCAGTGCCGCCGGCCGCCGGCGATAGGCTCCACGTCATTCGCATGTCGCCGGCCAAAGCCGGATCATCAGACTGAAACGTCACGATCTGAACGACGCGATGATTTGGGATCAGCTCTGCGAAGCGACCTCCGACGACATCAGTGTCGTCGGAGGTTTTGCCTGCGTTCGAATGATCCTCGCGATAGGTCAGCGCCATCCTGTAGGTGCCGCCTGGCCGTGCGTCGAACTCGTAGATCTGGCCGGTCATGCCATCCGGCGGAAGCCACTGCGGCCATGCCCTAGGGTCGACAAACGCACGATAGATCACGTCCGCGCTGGCGGCGATGAATCGGATCGCTGAGTCGGTTCTCCCATGGCCGACAGTCGACGTCATTGATCTCTCACCTCGCGCTACCCGAAATCCCGCACCGCCGTTCTCCTGTATTTGCACGCTACACCACTACGCCGGTGAATCTTTGTTGAATCGACCCAAAATCAGGCCCTTTTAATCATCCCCGTCCGGGGAAAGACTGTCTCGACCCCGATGGAATCGGGGGTCACGTGGCGGCTTCACATCAACATGCGGAAGGTCTGGCGCGCGGGGCACGGATGCTGCGCACGGCGCTTGGCCCCGCGATCGCGCGCTACCTCGACGACGCAAGCATCGTTGAGGTGATGCTCAACCCGGATGGGCGGTTGTGGATCGACCGCCTGTCCGAAGGTCTCTTCGATACGGGTGAGCGACTCTCCGCGGCGGACGGTGAGCGCATCGTTCGCCTGGTCGCCCATCACGTCGGTGCGGAGGTTCACGCGGGCGCGCCGCGCGTGTCCGCGGAGCTGCCCGAGACGGGAGAGCGGTTCGAGGGCCTGCTGCCGCCTGTCGTCGCAGCGCCGGCCTTCGCGATCCGCAAGCCAGCGGTCGCGGTGTTCACGCTCGACGACTACGCGCGCGCGGGGATCATGTCGGCCGAACAGGCCGAAATGCTGCGCCAGGGCGTGGCCTCTCGCGCCAACATCCTCGTCGCCGGCGGGACATCTACCGGCAAGACCACGCTCACCAACGCGCTGCTCGCTGAGGTCGCGAAGACCGCTGATCGCGTCGTCATCATCGAGGACACGCGCGAGCTGCAATGCGCCGCACCCAATCTCGTGGCGATGCGTACCAAAGACGGCGTTGCCTCGCTCTCCGATCTCGTTCGCTCTTCGCTGCGCCTGCGCCCCGATCGCATTCCGGTCGGCGAGGTGCGCGGAGCCGAGGCGTTGGAGCTGCTCAAAGCATGGGGCACCGGCCACCCCGGCGGTGTCGGCACGATCCACGCCGGCAGCGCGGTCGGTGCGCTGCGCCGGATGGAGCAGCTCATCCAGGAAGCCGTCGTCACCGTCCCGCGCGCGCTGATCGCCGAGACGATCGACATCATTGCCGTCCTCTCCGGACGCGGCTCCGCGCGCCGGCTCTCCGAACTCGCACGCGTCGAGGGCCTCGGCCCCGACGGCGACTATCGCATCGCGCCGGCCGTCATCGAGGGCGACGGCGGCTCGACCCTGCTCACCCCAAGCCCTGAAGGAGAAAGCCTGTGATCCAACGCCTGCGCCCAATGCGCTTGCATCAAGTGCGCCAACGTCTCGCCATGACCGTGTCCGTCGCCGCGCTGTCGGTAGTGACGGCCGCGCCTGCCCACGCCTCCGGCTCGTCGATGCCGTGGGAGCAACCGCTGCAACAGATCCTGCAGTCGATCGAAGGCCCCGTGGCCAAAATCATCGCAGTGATCATCATCATCGTCACCGGCCTGACGCTCGCCTTTGGCGACACGGCCGGCGGCTTCCGGCGGCTGATCCAGATTGTGTTCGGGCTTTCGATCGCCTTCGCTGCTTCGAGCTTCTTCCTGTCGTTCTTCTCGTTCGGCGGCGGGGCGCTGGTCTGATGACGGGCGTTGTCGAACAGGGCGGCGAAGTCCCGGGTTACACGGTACCCGTTCACCGGGCGCTGACCGAGCCGATCCTGCTCGGCGGCGCGCCGCGCGCCATTGCCATCATGAACGGGACACTCGCTGGCGCCGTGGGCCTGGGCCTGCGCCTTTGGCTGGTCGGCATCACCATCTGGGCAATCGGCCATGTCGCGGCGGTCTGGGCGGCGAAGCGCGATCCGCTCTTCGTCGACGTGGTGCGCCGCCATCTGCGCGTCCCCGCGCACCTCTCGGTCTGACGGGAGCGCGCCGATGATGAACCTCGCAGAATATCGCAACCGCAACAGCCGGCTCGCCGACTTCCTGCCCTGGGTGGCATTGGTCGGCGCGGGCATCGTCCTCAACAAGGACGGCAGCTTTCAGCGCACCGCAGGGTTTCGCGGCCCCGATCTCGACAGTGCCGTCCCGGCCGAGCTGGTCGCCGTCGCCGGCCGCCTCAACAATGCCTTCCGTCGTCTCGGCTCCGGTTGGGCGATCTTCGTCGAGGCCCAGCGCCATGCCTCAAACCTCTATCCCGACAGCCGCTTTCCCGATCCCGCCTCGGCGCTGGTCGATGCGGAGCGCAAGGCTGACTTCGAGGAAGCCGGCGCGCATTTCGAGTCGAGCTATTTCCTGACCTTCACCTATCTGCCGCCGGCCGAAGATGCCGCACGGGCGGAAGCTTGGCTCTATGAGGGGCGGGAAAAGTCGGGCCTCGACCCCAACGAGGTGATGACCGGCTTCGCCGATCGCACCGATCGCATCCTGCGCCTGGTCGAAGCCTTCATGCCGGAATGCCGCTGGCTCGATGACGCGGAGACGCTCACCTATCTCCACGGCTGCGTCTCGACCAAACGGCATCGTGTCCGCGTCCCCGAAACGCCGATCTATCTCGACGCGCTGCTCGCCGACCAACCGCTCACTGGCGGGCTCGAGCCGCGCCTTGGCGCGTCGCATCTGCGCATCCTCACCGTCACCGGCTTTCCGACGGCGACGACGCCCGGCCTGCTCGATGAGCTGAACCGTCTCGCATTTCCGTATCGCTGGTCGACGCGCGCGATCCTGCTCGACAAGACCGACGCCACCAAGCTGCTCACCAAGATTCGGCGACAGTGGTTCGCCAAGCGCAAGTCGATCGCCGCGATCCTTAAGGAGGTGATGACCAACGAGGCGTCCGTCCTCGTGGACACCGACGCCGCGAATAAGGCGGCAGACGCCGATCTCGCGCTTCAGGAACTCGGCGCCGACTATGCCGGCATGGCCTATGTCACCGCGACGGTGACGGTGTGGGATGATGATCCGCGGATAGCCGACGAGAAGCTGCGGCTGGTCGAGAAGGTCATCCAGGGCCGCGACTTCACCGCCATGGCCGAGACCATCAACGCGGTGGACGCCTGGCTCGGCTCGTTGCCCGGCCACGTCTATGCGAACGTCCGTCAGCCTCCAATTTCCACCCTCAATCTCGCCCACATGATTCCGCTGTCAGCGGTGTGGGCGGGGCCGGAACGGGACGAGCATTTTGCAGCGCCCCCTCTGCTCTTCGGCAAGACCGAAGGCTCGACTCCGTTCCGGCTTTCGCTTCACGTCGGCGACGTCGGCCACACGCTGATCGTCGGCCCGACCGGCGCGGGCAAGTCGGTCCTGCTGGCGCTGATGGCGCTGCAGTTTCGACGCTATGCCCGTGCCCAAGTCTTCGCCTTCGACTTCGGCGGCTCGATCCGCGCGGCGGCGCTCGGCATGGGCGGTGATTGGCATGACCTCGGAGGCGATCTCAGCGACGGCGTGACCGATAGCGTCAGCCTTCAACCGCTCGCTCGCGTTCACGACGTGCCCGAGCGCGCCTGGGCAGGCGACTGGATCGTATCGGTCCTGACCCGCGAGGGCGTGGCAATCACGCCCGAGGTGAAGGAGCATATCTGGACGGCGCTGACCTCGCTCGCATCGGCGCCAGTAGAGGAGCGCACGATCACCGGCCTGGTCGTGCTGCTCCAGTCGAACGATCTCAAGCAAGCGCTCAGGCCCTATTGCGTCGGCGGTCCCTACGGCCGGCTGCTCGACGCCGAGCGTGAATATCTCGGCTCGGCCTCCGTCCAGGCGTTCGAGACCGAGGGGCTCATCGGCACCGACGCGGCGCCCGCGGTTCTCTCCTATCTCTTCCATCGGATCGAGGATCGGCTCGACGGTTCGCCAACTCTTCTCATCATCGATGAGGGCTGGCTGGCGCTGGACGATGATGGCTTCGCCGGCCAGCTCCGCGAATGGCTGAAGACGCTGCGCAAGAAAAACGCCAGCGTCATTTTCGCCACGCAGTCGCTGTCGGACATCGACGGCTCGGCGATCGCGCCCGCCATCATCGAAAGCTGCCAGACGCGGCTCCTGTTGCCTAACGAGCGGGCGATCGAGCCGCAGATCACCGCGATCTATCGGCGCTTCGGCCTCAACGATCGCCAGATCGAGATCATCGCGCGGGCGATGCCGAAGCGTGACTACTACTGCCAGTCGCGCCGCGGCAACCGGCTGTTCGAGTTGGGGCTCTCCGATGTCGCGCTCGCGCTGTGCGCTGCATCGTCGAAGACCGACCAGGCGGCTATCGCTCGCATCGTCGCCGAACATGGCCGCGAAGGCTTCCTCGCCGCCTGGCTCGATCACCGTGAAGTCGGCTGGGCCGCCGATCTCATCCCCACGCTCACCAACAAGGAGACGTTCCAATGAAACTGCGCAATTCCCGCGCAGCGCGTTTTGCTGCCGCGCTGCTGACCGCCCCCGTTGCGCTCGCACCCATGCTGGCGACCCCCGCCCACGCCATCATCGTGTTCGATCCCTCGAACTATGCGCAGAACGTGCTCACGGCGGCGCGATCGCTCCAGCAGATCACCAACCAGATCACCTCGCTTCAGAACGAAGCGCAGATGCTCATCAACCAGGCCCGCAACCTCGCGAGCCTGCCGTACTCCTCGCTGCAACAGCTACAGCAGTCAGTGCAGCGGACGCAGCAGCTACTCAGCCAGGCGCAGAACATCGCCTATGACGTCCAGCAGATCGACCGAATGTTCCAGCAGAAATACGGGAACGTCTCGCTTTCGGCCTCCGACCAACAGCTCGTCAGCGATGCCCGCTCGCGCTGGCAGAACACAGTCGGCGGCCTGCAGGATGCGATGCGCGTCCAAGCGGGCGTGGTCGGCAATATCGACACCAACCGCGCGCAGATGTCGGCGCTGGTCGGCCAGAGCCAAGGCGCGACCGGCGCGCTGCAGGCGACACAGGCCGGCAACCAGCTCCTCGCACTCCAGGCGCAGCAGCTCGCTGATCTCACCGCCGTCGTGGCGGCCAATGGTCGAGCTCAGGCATTGCAGTCCGCCGAGCAGGCTGCCGCCGCCGAGCAAGGCCGCGAGCAGCGCCGTCGTTTCCTGACGCCGGGCGCGGGCTACCAGCCCGGCAACGCCCGCATGTTCCCGAACAGCGGCAACTGAGGCTGGCACGATGGACGGCAAGACCCTCGCTCGCGTCGGCGCCATCGCCTTCATTGCGGTCGCCATCACGGCGACCGCGATCGAGATGAACCGCGAGGACGCTTCGGCGGATGCCCCCGCGACGCAGGGCCGCCCGGCCACGGCACCAGATCCTCTCGCCGCAGAACTGCTTCGATGTTCAGAGATCGGCGAGGCTGGCACGCGCGATCCCAATTGCCTGAAGGCGTGGGCAGAGAACCGGCGCCGCTTCCTCGGCCGGCCAGCCCCCGTTTCATCCCCGTCGCCGGTTGCGCCGACCACGCTGTTTCCGAGTGCGCCCACCTCGGCCGATCCCATCCATAAAGACAGTGCGCCAGCGGACGTGACCGGGCCTGCGATGCAGGCCGGGCCCGCTCAGCCAGAGGTTCGCTGACATGGGCGGCACCGGCGTCATCGACCATTTTCTCGAGGTCTTCACCCGCTACATCGACGGGGGATTAGGGCTGCTCGGCGGCGAAGTGGGTTTTATCGCTACCACCTTGATCGTCATCGACGTCACGCTCGCCGCGCTCTTCTGGTCATGGGGCGCCGACGACGACATCATGGCGAGGCTGGTCAAGAAGACGCTCTTCGTCGGTGTCTTCGCGTACCTGATCTCCAACTGGAATAATCTCGCACGCATCATCTTCGAGAGCTTCGCGGGCCTCGGCCTGAAGGCTTCGGGCACCGGCTTCGCCGTCAGCGATCTCATGCGTCCCGGCAAGGTGGCGCAGACCGGCCTCGATGCCGGTCGCCCGCTGCTCGACTCCATCTCCAGCCTGATGGGCTACTGGTCGTTCTTCGAGAACTTCATCCAGATCGCCTGCATGTTTTTCGCCTGGGCGCTGGTGCTGCTTGCGTTCTTCATCCTAGCGATCCAGCTCTTCGTCACCCTGATCGAGTTCAAGCTGACGACGCTCGCCGGCTTCGTCCTCATTCCCTTCGGCCTGTTCGGCAAATCCGCCTTCATGGCCGAGCGCGTGCTGGGCAACGTCATCTCCTCCGGCATCAAGGTGCTGGTGCTCGCCGTCATCATCGGCATCGGCTCGACGCTGTTCTCCGAGTTCACCTCGGGCTTCAACGGCGCAACGCCATCGATCGACGACGCCATGGCGATCGTGCTGGCCGCGCTGTCGCTGCTCGGTCTCGGCATCTTCGGCCCCGGCATCGCCAACGGCCTCATCTCCGGTGGCCCACAGCTCGGTGCCGGCGCGGCCATTGGCACTGGTCTTGCCGCCGGCGGCGTTGTCGCAGCGGGCGCGGCCGCCACCGGCGCCGTCGTGTCAGGCGGCGCCGCCCTTGCCGGCGGCGCTGCCGCCGCCGCGCGCGGCGGTGCAGCCCTCGCCGGCGGAGCCTCCACCGCCTACAGCCTCGGCGCGGCCGGCCAATCCGGCGCATCGGGCGTCGCGTCGGGCCTTGGCAATGTTGCCAGTACCGGCGCGAAGGCGGCCGTCTCCCCGTTGAAGCGCGCAGCCGTGCGCGCCGCCGACAGCCTCAAGCAGAGCTATCAGGCCGGCGGCCAGGCCGTGACGAAGATCGCCACGAGCGCATCCGGCGCCGCAACCACAACCGCTGCGGAGGCCGTGCCTTCGGGAGCCGCGTCCTCTGCCAGCGACGGCCCGCCAGCCTGGGCGAAGCGCATGAAACGCTCGCAGCAAATGTCCCACGGTGTCTCCGCGGCCGCCCACGCCGTGCGTAGCGGCGACAGCCATGGCGGCGGCTCCTCCGTCAACCTTTCTGAAAGCGACTGACCATGTTTAAGCGACCATCCACCCACTACGGCAAAGCCCCGCAGCCCGAGACGCCCTATCAGCGCGCTGCGCAGGTCTGGGACGATCGCATCGGCTCCGCCCGCGTGCAGGCCCGCAACTGGCGCTACATGGCCTTCGGCTCGCTGGCGCTCGCGTGCGGGCTTTCGGCGGCGCTGGTCTGGCAGTCGGCCAACGGTTCGATCGTGCCCTGGGTGGTACAGGTCGATCGGCTCGGCCAGGCGCAGGCGATCGCGCCAGCGACCGCCGACTATCAGCCGAACGATCCGCAGATCGCCTTCTACCTCGCCCGCTTCATTGAGCAGGTCAGAAGTATCCCCGCCGATCCGATCATCGTGCGGCAAAACTGGCTACGCGCCTACGACTTCACGACACAGGGCGGCGCGCTTGCGCTCAACGACTATGCCCGCGCCAACGATCCTTTTGCCAAGGTCGGCAAGCAGCAGGTCGCCGTCGAGGTGTCGTCGGTGATCCGCGCTTCACCATCGAGCTTCCGCATCGCCTGGATCGAGCGCCGCTATCAGGATGGCTCGCTGGCTTCCACCGAGCGCTGGACCGCGATCCTTACGGTTGTCGTGCAGCCCCCTCGCGACGCCGACACGCTGCGAAAGAATCCGCTGGGAATTTACATCAACGCCATCAACTGGTCGAAGGAACTTGGACAATGACACCGACCTTCCGCAAAGCCGGAAGGCCGGCTTTCCTCAACCATGCCGTTCCGGGTTTCCGTAAATCCGGCTTGCCACTTCTCCTGCTTTGCACATCGGCGCTCGCGGGCTGTGCCGGACACACGCCACCGCCCGAGATTTCCTACGACGATGCCGCGCCCGCTGTCATCGCCGCCGATCCGCCGAAACCGGTGCAGGTCGTGGAGTTGCCGAAGCCGCTCCCGCTGCCCGGCCAGTTGAAGCCAGTCGGTAAGGACGGCAAGCCCGAGCCGGAACCGGCCGATCCCGCCGCGCGCGTGAACCAAGCCAACGCCGCCGCGCGCGTCCAACCCGCCCGCCACGGCTTCATCAACTCGATGCAGGTCTATCCTTTCGTCGAGGGCGCGCTCTATCAGGTCTACGCATCACCGGGGCAGATCACCGACATCGCGCTTCAGCCCGGCGAGCAGCTCGTCGGTTCCGGTCCCGTCGCCGCCGGCGACACGGTGCGCTGGATCATCGGCGATACCGAGAGCGGCATTGGCGCTGCCAAACAGATCCATATTCTCGTGAAGCCCACCCGCGCCGAGCTGATGACGAATCTCGTCATCAACACGGACCGGCGCACCTATCACATGGAATTGCGCGCAACGCCTTCGACCTACATGGCGTCGGTGTCCTGGCAATATCCACAGGACCAGCTCATCGCGCTGCGCCGTCAAAACCAGCAGGCCGAGGCCGTGCAGCCTGTCTCCAGCGGCATCGATCTCGCGCGCGTCAATTTCCGATACGAGGTGACGGGCGACCGCGCGCCGTGGCGGCCGCTGCGCGCCTTCGATGACGGGAAACAGGTGTTCATCGAATTTCCGCGCGGCATCGGCCAGGGCGAGATGCCCCCGCTGTTCGTGGTCGGGCCGGAGGGCGACACTTCCGAGCTGGTGAATTATCGCGTGCGCGGCAACTATATGATAGTGGACCGCTTGTTCGCCGCCGCCGAATTGCGGTTCGGTGCGGGCAAGAGCCAGAAGCGCGTCCGCATCTCCCGCACTGACGGGAGGCCGGCATCGTGAGCGACGAACGCGATCCCGAAAAGGAAGAGGGACGGTCGCAGGGTTCGACGCCCCAGCTCCAGCCGGCCGACGACGAGGCTCGGCCGCTGACCGGCGAGCCCGCCGCGACGATGCGGCTGCGCGCCGATCCGCCGCGTGTGACCCGGCTGTCCCGAAAGGTGCTGGCTGGTCTGGGTCTCGCCGCGAGCCTCGGCGTTGGCGGGGCGTTGATCTACGCGCTCCAGACCCGTCACGGCGGCCAAGGCCAGGAGCTGTACTCGACGGACAACCGCTCGACACCGGATGGCCTCGCTGGATTGCCGAAGGATTATTCCGGCGTCCCGAAGCTCGGGCCGCCGCTGCCCGGCGACCTCGGCCGACCTATCCTCAATGCGCAGAATGGCGCCGCCGTGCCGGCGATCGGCACGCCGGCCACAGGCCCAGTGGGGCCAAGCCCGGAGGAACAGCGGCGGGCCCAGGAGCTGGAGGCGGCGCGGACCGCGCGGCTGTTCGCCTCGACCGAGACTCGGCCCGGCAGTGCTGCAGCCTCGGCACAGCCTACTACGAACGCCACGCCGCCGGCCGATCTCGCCAGCCTCGGCCTGGCGCCGCAGCCGGCGACGCCATCGGCGCAGGACCGCCAACTCGCCTTCCTCAACCAGGCCCCCGACAAGCGCACTGTCTCGCCGGATCGCGTTGCGGCGCCGGCGTCGAAGAATGTCCTGCAGGCCGGCGCCGTCATCGCTGCCGCCCTCATCACCGGCATCCGCTCCGATCTGCCAGGTCAGATCACTGCGCAGGTGACGGAGAATATCTACGATAGCCCGACCGGCAAGATCCTGCTCGTGCCCCAAGGCACGCGCGTCATCGGGCAGTACGACAATGGCGTCGGCTTCGGTCAGCGGCGCATCCTCCTCGTTTGGAACCGCCTGATCTTCCCCAATGGCCGCTCCATCGTTCTTGAGCGTCAGCCTGGCGCCGACGCCGAAGGCTATGCCGGCCTCGAGGACGGCGTCGACTATCATTGGGGCGAGCTGTTCAAGGCCGCGGCAATATCCACCATTCTCAGCATCGGCGCTGAGGCTGGATCGTCCGGGCAGGAAAGCGACATCGTGCGGGCTCTGCGCCGCGGCGGATCAGACAGCATCAATCAGACCGGCCAGCAGATCGTCCAACGCCAGCTCAACGTCGCGCCAACGCTCACTATCCGGCCGGGTTTCCCCGTTCGCGTCATCGTCACGCGCGATCTCGTGCTCGAACCCTACGGAGGCTAAAGATGGCCAAGCTGAAATTGGGACCGATTGTCGACGCCAAACCGGTGAAGGTGACGGTGGAACTGCCCGCCAGCCTTCACCGCGATCTCGTCGCCTATGCCGAGATCCTCGGCCGTGAAGCTGGGCAGCCATCGGCCGATCCGCTTCGCTTGATCGTCCCGATGCTGGAGCGGTTCATAGCCACGGATCGGGGTTTTGCGACAGCGAGGAAGTCAAGAAAATCGTCGCAATGACCGCCGCTCTTACAGATCGTGATAAGGTTCGCGCCAGACTGAGCAGGCGCCGGAAGGCGGGATTGTCATTTCTGGCCGACCATACCGCGCAGAACGGTAGAAGCTCGCTGACGAGCTGCCGGTAAACGGTTCCAGGAAACTGTGCCGCTGTACCCGCCTCGCTCATCACCGTCAGGCCGCGGCCGATCGCCACAAGAGAAAGGAGGTTGTCTCGCCCAACGTGATGTGTGTGGATTTCGGGATGGTGTCCGAGGTCGGCTAGGCGCTGCGTCAAGTAATCATGAATCTCCGGACCAGGCGCTCCGTCGCTCACAATGAACCGCTCGTTTGCAAGATCATGCCAGCCAAGCTCCGGCCGTGCGCAAAGCGGATGGTCGTCTGGAAGCACCACGAATACACGCTCGGACCAAAGCTGTTCTGATTCGCAGTCTGACCACCTCGCGGTTCCCGTGATGAAGGCCACATCGAGTTGGAGCCGCCGGATCGAGGCGACATGATCCGCGGGATCACCGTCAGTAAATTCGACACGCACACTCGCATGTTCTTTGCTGTAGGCGCGCAGCAGATCGGAAAGGAAGCCGGACGCGAGCGACGAGAAAATTCCAATCTTGATATGTCCCAGCTCGGAACGGCCGATAGCGGCCACATCCTTTGCCCCATAGTCGATCTGTCGAAGCGCTTTGCGCGCTCGATGCACAAAGCGGTGTCCCGCTAACGTCAGGTGAACACCGCCACTATATCGCTGAAAAAGAGAGGCTCCGAGGTGATCTTCGAGGTCTCGGATCCGGCGGCTTACGGCCGACTCCTGAATTTCGAGCGCCACCGCGGCCTTTCGGAAGCTCCCATGCTCCGCTGCGGCTACGAAGTATCGAAGGTGGCGCACCTCAATCACGTTTCGTACCGCCGCGCAGGACTAGGCACAGCTTTGGATGTTGCAATCTCTCATCGGAGAGGCGCTCAGCGCGATCATGATCGCGCAGGCCAAAATGGCCGACCTGAATAGCGTAGGGCCGCCTGTCGAGAGTCGCGCCGGCAGTTCTGGAAGCAGAAAAGGCACGTGTCGATACGCAGCATTCCTCCATCCCTCCCGATGCAACGTGCGGTTATCTGCTCATCGCGTCCCCAGCAGCTGAGGCACACTGCTACATCTCACCGCCCTGACAGGCTTCAGCTTTCGAGTTTATTCTCTGCCTTGGGGTGTGCGCGCGAAAGCCCAGCTCGATTCAACGAAGCAATGAGCCACACTCAAAGGTGTGCATTGTCATCGAGCACACCACGGGGGCGGGATCGTCTGCGTGTTTACGCAGCTGAGGCAGGCGACACCCGGCGTCACACATGAGAACGTCGGCATTGAGGTCGCTCTGTCGAATGCGAACGCCCTGGGATGGGCCACGGCCCGCGCTGGTGCCCCGAAGGTTCGGTTTGCATAGAGTCGGCCGAGCCGCGGACCATAATGACGGGCGAGCCGCCAGTCCGCATTGCAAAGAGGTCCGGGCAAATGCGGCCAGTAACGCGTTGATGAGCAGAACTCATAACCGCATGCAATCCCAGGCACCTTAGCGTAGCATCGGATTACCGATACAGTTGGAAAGGGGCATTCGATAGCACTACACAAGGATAGAGGCGTGAATCCAACTTATAATTTTCGCGGTCAGGTCGCCTTCGTGACGGGTGCCGCAATGGGCATGGGCCTCGCGGCTGCGCGCGCATTCGCCCAGAGCGGCGCATCGGTCGTGCTCGCTGATCGGGACAAGGCGCTCGCCGATAAGGAAGCGGCCCGAATCGCTGACGAAGGGGGCGTCGCCATCGGCGTTGCCTGTGACGTTACTGACGAGGGACAGGTCGCAGCTGCGGTCGATCGTGCGGTGGCCGAGTACGGCCGGCTCGACATGGCCTTCAACAATGCTGGCATTCAGGTTCCGCCGAGCGACGCGGCCGACGAGCCGGTCGAGAACTTTCAGCGGGTCGTTGCGGTCAATCAGTTCGGCGTCTGGGCGAGTATGAAGCATGAGCTTCGGGTAATGCGGTCGCAAGGATCGGGGGCGATCGTCAACAACTCGTCGCTGGGCGGACTCGTCGGCCTGCCCTCGCGCGCCGCCTATCATGGCTCCAAGCATGCGGTGTTGGGGATGACGAAGAGCGCCGGAGTCGAATATGCGCCACGCGGCATCCGCATCAACGCCGTCTGCCCAGGCACCATCGACACGCCTATGGTGCAGGACATGCTGAAAGGCCAGGCTGATGCCATGAACGAGATCATGAAGGAGCAGTCAATCGGCCGCCTTGGCCAGGCGGAGGAGGTGGCAGCCGCTGTGCTGTGGCTGTGCAGCCCCGGCGCGAGTTTCGTGATCGGCGTCGGTTTGCCGGTCGATGGCGGCTTTACGGCTCACTGAACCTTGCTCGCATGCGTGGAGACCACCAACGCGACGCCGAGGCCCGATTGGATTTTCCGCGCGCCCAGCTCGCGCTGAGCCGCGGTCGAGCCACTTGCGGGAATTTCAGTCGCAACGCCCTGTCCTTCAGGAGCGTATCCACCGGGCGAGCTATTTGGCGGAGGTGAGGCGGTTGGCGGGCGAGGAGCCAACGCCAGGAAAGCAATAGGCTTGTGATGATGAAGGTAATCACGATGGCAATAGGCGTCGCCCTCTTAGCGGCCTCCGAGGTCGCACTAAACGCTGCGCCAAACCCGGCGCAGCCGGTTGTCCGAATCGCCGAGATCGAGGTCGATCCTCAGCAGCTCGACGCTTACAAAGCGATCCTGGCCGAGGAACAGGAGGCATCGGTGCGACTGGAGCCCGGCGTGCTCATGCTTCATTCGGTCGCCATCACCGACAACCCTACGCACATCCGCCTACTCGAGGTCTATGCCAGCCAAAGCGCCTATGAAGCACATATCAAGTCGCCGCATTTTCTCAGATATAAGACTTCGACTGAAAAGATGGTGACGTCCCTCAAATTGATTCCTACCACCCCGATCCTGCTGTGCGCCAAATCGAAGGGCCACGCAGGAGGCCCCGTCACCTGTATGTAGGTTGGGGAGACGAGAGAAGGAGACGCGCCGCGATCGGGACAGAACACAACCCAAGAAGCGCGGTGATGAGGAAGATCGTCCCGATTCCGGTGGTATTGGCGACAAGCCCGAGCATCGGCGACAGGACGCCCAGCGACAGGTCGAAGAAGGCAGTATAGACACCCATGGCCAGTCCGCTGGAAGCGGCCGGCGCATGCCCGACGGCCTCCATGCCGAATCCCGGATAGACGAGCGCATAGCCGAAGCCCGCGATGGCGGCGCCCGCAAAGCCGACCCAGGCGACGGGAGCGACCCAGATCAGGCCGATGCCCGCGCTCTGAATGACAACGAAGATCATCGCCGCGCGCGCCCCCCCGAGCCGGTCTGGCAACGCCCCGAAAAAGACGCGCGCGACCATCAGCGCGATGGCGAAGGCGGTGAAGGGAAGCCAGGCTGGCTCCCAGCCCCGTTGCACGAATAGCAGCACGGAGAAGGCGGTCATAACGCCGTATGCGAGACCGGCGAAGGCCATGCCCGTACCAGGAAGCCAGACGGCCTTCAAAACCTTGGCAACGGGTTTGTCGCCCTGCGGCACCGGCTTGACGGACGGGATAGGCATGACGAGCGCCAGCGTGACCACCGCGCCGGCGAAGGTCGCCAAGCCGATCGCCGCAAAGCCCCAGTGTGCATAGAGGAAACTGCCAAGAGGGGAGCCGATCGCCAGCGCCACGAACATCGCCGTGCCGATCCAGGCGATCATCTTTCCGGCGTTGCCCGGACCGGCGAGCGTCAGGCACCAGCTCTGGGCGCCGGTCATGATGAAGCTTTCCGCGCCTCCGAGGAGCGCCCGTCCTACGAGCAAGATCGCTACCGACAATGCGGGAGTGCGAACGGCGAGAAGGGACAGGATGTAAAGCAGGCCGGCGAGCGCCGCCATAATCAACCCCGCCGACACAGCGCGTTTGGGTCCGTGGCGATCGGAGACTGAACCGGACCACAGGCGCGAGAGCAGGGATGCCGCGAACTGCGCGCCTGTCGCGAGGCCCACCATGAAGGGACCGAAGCCGAGGCCCTCATGGATGTGTAGCGGCAAGGCTGGCAGCACCGCGCCCGTGACCAGGAAAACGGCGAAGACCGAGGCCATCAGGGACAAGAGGGACCTATCGGTCGGCGAGGCCGACCGCTGGAGCATGGTCATAGACATTGTTGTTCTTCCTCGGACGTCTTCGCCCGTTACAATCCGGAGCGCCGCAGCATTGCTTCTGGATAGCACTCGCCTTCGATTTCGATGGTGGCTGGCGGCCTCCTAATCTTTCGGCGTGACGCGAACGGTCGCCGCGCGGGCACGGGCGCTGATCATCGGCGCGAGGTAAGGACTGGCGCGGTATTTCTGGCGATAGGCGTCGTCGATCCGATCGTTGATCGCGCCGTCGACCGCCTCGAACGAGACCTCTTTCGTCATGCCAGCGGCCGTGATGCGCCCGGCGCGTTGCCGGACCGCGGCTTGATACCAGCGCGAGTTCTGCCCGTTGTAACCGCGCACATAGAGGTCGTCGTCGACAACGACCGACCAGATCCAGGTCGGCGTGCCGTAGGTCTCGCCGTCTTCACGGAACGGGGCGACGTGTAGATC
>NZ_VFTG01000012.1 GCF_006439355.1 Mesorhizobium sp. B4-1-3 | reverse complement strand
GCCGCCGCCGTGTCGCCTTCGGTCACCGGCTTGGAGTCCGAGCTCACCGTCGCCGCATCGTTGGTCCCGGTGATGGTAATGGCCACGACCTGCGTTGCGGTGCCGCCATTCCCGTCATCAACGGTGACGCTATAGTGCTCGACCACGCTTTGGCCGGCGGCAAGATACTGCGCCGCATTGTTGTTGAGGGCGTAATGCCACTGCACGGAGCCGTCGGCGGCGCCAGCCGCCTCGCTGACCGGATCGAGCGAGAAGGTGCCGAGCGCCGTCTCGCCAGCCGTCGGCAGGAAGGTCGCGGTGTGGCTGTCGATGAGATCGACGTCATGGAAGGCGACGGTGCCGGCCGCGTCGAGAGAATCGGTCAGGTCCGGCGTCGTCGAGGCGTCCTCGACCACCGAGCCGGCCGCATTGGTGCCGGCCGCCGTGATCGTCGGCGCGTCGTTGGTGCCGGTGATGGTGATAACGATGTCGCGGGTGATGACACCGCCGTGCTGGTCGTCAAGTGTCACAGTATACGTCTCGTGGACGGTCTGGCCGGCGGCAAGCTGGTTGAGGGCGGAATCCGCGGCGGTGAATGTCCAGGTGATCAGTCCGCCGGAGCCGGTGCCGGTGGTGTCAGCAGTCTCGACTGCGGCCAGCGAACCAAGCTGGCCGCCGTAGTCGGTGCCCTTGAACACCGCCGAGACCAAGTGCACGTCAGTGAGATCGACGTCGCTGAAGGCGATGGTGCCGGTGGCGGTCTCGGTAGGCGTGTGGGCGTCCTCGGTGACGGCTCCGACAAGCGTGGCAGCGCCAATCACCGGCTTGTCGTTGGTGCCGGTGAATTGAATGGTGGTCGTAGCCCAGCTCAGCGTGCCATTGCCGAGTTGGATGGCGTAAGTCAGTTTGTCGGTGATAACCTGGCCCTGAGCAAGCGACTGCAACAGCGTATTGATATCCGCAGTGTTGTAGTGGATCGTGCCATCACTACTAATCCAGATGCGAGCACCAAGAGCGCTCTTGTCAGCAGTCGGAAGGACTGCGGAGGTCCCATTCAGCGCGACACTGTCGCTGGAATATGTTGTGTCACGGACGAGCAGATCTGTTGGCGCGGGTGTTTTCGTTGCTGTCGACGCACTGGTTGCGTCGTCAATGGAATAGAGCTGCTTGGCTGCCCCTCCCAGGTCATTCGCCAGTACGTTCAGGACCAGGACGCCACTTGAATCCTCTGTAAAATAGAAGACGTCATTCTGCGCCTGCGGCGTGTTGGAGAACGACGTCGTCGTGCCGCCTGCGCCGGCGATTTGCTGAGTGGCCATTTTAACCCCCTGTCGGCAGATGTCGACGCATCTGCCTTTGGCCGTCCGAGACGGCTGACAACCCCATGCCGAAACGCGGTTGACGTTCGGCGTCCAGTCACGTGAGGCGGGAAGATCAGCGCACCAAGCCACGACCCCTCGATCCCGGCCGCGAACGGTCCGCACAGGTGCGGCTATCCACGGACAGACGGTGGCTCAATGGTGACGACAACGGCAGCTGAGACGGCCGCGCTGTATTTCCCCTACCCCAGTAGCGTCGTAGCTCGTTGTTGCCGGTCGGGAGTTAATTAACGCTACCCCGTATATTAGGACATTATTAACTTTACGAAAGCGCCCGTCAATGTCGAATTCGATAAAGAGTTAATGAGGTAGACGTACTTGTACGAATATGCGGAGATCTGGAAAAGCTGTTGCGCTAGAAATCACAATGGCCGCTCATAGGTGGATGCACAATTCGCATCGATCACCTAGACCTTTCCCTGTCGTGACCGCGGTCTTGTCGAACCGCATATCGCTTTGGGGCTGGGCGTAGTCGGGCAGATCTCAATGGCAGATTCCAGAAGCGGATGGCCAGGCCGCCGCGGGAATCGTTCTGACCTGGATCAGGGAAAGCTGATCATTGCATCTGCGCTCTACTCCGCGTTTACTGAAGTCGCCTAGCGGAGCAGTTGACAACCGGATGCTGATAGAAACGAAGCTCCAGCCGCCTCATTTGCGCGACGCGCTGGTCCAGAGGCCGCGGCTGCTGCACACACTGGACGCCGCGACGGCAGGAAAGCTGACCGTGGTGACGTCGCCCGCCGGCTTCGGCAAATCGACCCTACTCTCGCAGTGGGCGGCCGGCATATCCGGCGGCGTCGCCCAGGTCGCGTGGCTGTCGATAGACCGGCTCGACAACGATCTCGCCCGCTTCCTCAAATATCTCGCCGCCGCTTTTCATCGCGTCGACCTCAATATTGCCGGGAACGCGGAGTCGCTGATCGACTCCAGCCCCGTGACGCCGGTCGATTCCCTCCTCACGGCCATCATCAACCAATTGTCGCGCCGCGCCGCGCCTATCTACCTCGTGCTCGACGACGCGCATCTGATCGTCTCCGGCGAGATCGCCGCCTGCATCAACATGCTGGTCGCCTACGCGCCGCCGGCCTTGCGCATCGTGCTCGCAACCCGCGGCGAGCTGCCTCTAGAGCTCGCCCATATGAAGATGAAGGGGCATGTCGTCAGCCTCGGCGACAGCGACCTGCGCTTTTCGCTCGAGGAGACCGAGGACTACCTTGCCAATGTCTGCGGCCTCGACCTTGCCGTCTCGGCCGTGGTGGCGCTCCACCACAAGACCGAAGGCTGGCCAGCCGGCCTGCAGCTGGCGGCTTTGGCGCTGGCGCATGAGGGCTCGAGAGAAGCCTTCATCGCGGAATTTTCGGGTAGCCAGCGTGACGTGGCGATGTTCCTGACCCAGGACGTGCTCGCCCGGCAGGCGCCCGAGATCCAGGATTTCCTGCTCAGAACCTCGATCCTCGACCGCTTCTGCCTGGGCCTCGCCGAGGCGGTTTGTCCAAGGCGCGACTGCGCTGCGGCGCTGGCGACCATCGAGCACTCTAACCTTTTCCTCATCGCGCTCGATTCCACGGGACAATGGTTCCGCTATCACCACCTGTTCTCCGAATTCCTGCGTGACAGGCTGGATGCCTGGGCGCCTGAGGCACGCAGGGACCTACATCGCGCGGCCGCGGCCTGGCTGGCGGCCCGGGGCCACATCTCCGACGCGGTCGACCACGCGCTTGCCAGCGGCGATGCCGATCATGCCGCGCGTCTGGTCGAGGAATGCGCCATGCCGCTCACCATGCAGGGTCACATTCCCAGGCTAACGGAGTGGCTGAACCAGCTTCCCCCCGAATTGGTTGCCGCCCGCCCTCGCCTGCTGCTGGCGCGTGTCTGGGCACAGTTTCACATGAGCCGGCCACGCCAGGCGGTCCGCATCCTCAAACAGGCCAAGACCCTGGTCGGGCAGCTTTCCGAGCGCGGCGAGATCGACCGCGCGACCACGCGCTCGCTGAAGGCCGAGCTGCAGACGCTGACGGCCGGTGTTATCAGCGCCACCGACCGTTCCCGCACCGCGACACGGGTCGCCTCGCGCTGGCTGGCAGACTTTCCCGAAGACGAGCCTTTCGCGCGCGGCACGCTCGCCAATATCTGCGCCTTCAGCCACTATTCGCTCGGCGAGCTGGACGCCGCGCGCCTGCGCAGCCTCGCGGCGCGCGACCATCATGCCGCCGCCAATTCCGTCTTCGGCATCGTCTATTGCGACCTCTTGTTGGGGCTGGTCGAGATTGCCGCAGGCAATCTCGCCGAGGCGCACCAATTGCTCGACCGAGCCTGCCGGCTCGCCCGCGAGCGCCTGGGGCCCGGTTCCTATACGGAAGCGATGACGGCGATCTTCCATGTCGAGCTCGCCTATGAATGGAACGACCTGCAGGGCGCCGAGCGCATCCTGCACCAGCACCGGCAGGTCATTGAGGAATGCGGGCTGGTCGTGCATGAGATGGCCTGCAAGCTGCACCTGGCGCGGCTCTCCGCCGCACATGGCCGGCACGACGAAGCCATCGTCTTCCTAGAACGCGCCGAACGGCTGGGCATCGAGAAGCGCTACCGCCGGTTGACGGCCGCCGCGCTGAACGAGCGAGTGCGGCTGCTCCTGTCACGCGGCGACGTCCGTGCCGCCCGGCTCGCGCTGCGCTCGCGCGGCATAGAGCCTTCGGCCGAAAGCCGGCCCGCCCCGATCCATCCGCTTGACGAATATGCCCATATCGGCGCTGCACGCGTGCTGATCGCCGAAGGCCACCCGGCGAAGGCCATCGCCGTGCTCGACCGTATCGCCGAACGCATGCGCCGGGACGGTCGCCTCCGCGGCTTCATGCAGGTGCGGGCACTTGTCGCGATCGCCGCGCACAGTGCCGGCGAAACGTTGCTGGCCTTGGCGGCGGCAGTCGATGTCGTCACCCTGGCGCTGCCGCAGAACGCATTGCGTTCGCTGGTCGACGAGGGCCTGCCGATGCGCGAGGTGCTCGAATTCGCCCGCTCCCGAATACCGGCCTGGTCACGCAATTCCAGCACGGCCACCTTTGTCGACACGCTTCTGCATGAACTGGGCAAGACCGCGCCCGAACGCGCGCGGCCGATAGCGATCGCTGGGAAGAGGCAGATGCTGAGCAGCAAGGAAACCGATGTCGCCGCCCTGCTTCTGCGCGCCTACACCAACCGCCAGCTGGCCGAGTCGCTGTCGATGGCGCCTGATACGGTCAAATGGCACCTGAAGAACATCTTCGGCAAGCTCGGCGTCTCAAGCCGCACGCAGGCCGTCCTGAAGTTGAAAGAAATCGGGCTCGAGGCCGCCACCGAGCGGCGGTTGGCGAGCTAACCACCTGAATGGGTGGGTCCTAAATAACCACCCATTACCCGAAGGTGTCGGGACAGCGCTCATGTAGCGGGCCATCATCCGGCCGAAATATTCTGGGTGGGAGCCGCATGGCGACTGGTTTCGTTTTTCACGAGCTTTATCTTTGGCACAACACCTGGAATTGGGCCCAGGTCTTTCCGCCGAGCCTGACGGTTCAGCCCGGCACCCATGCTGAAAATCCCGAGACCAAGCGTCGGCTGCGCAATCTTCTGGAGGTGAGCGGCATCCTCGACCATCTGGTCGCCATCAAGCCGCGGCGCGCCACCGTCGAGGAGCTGTCGCGGGTCCACACGCCGCTGCATATCGCCAAGATCAGGGAAATCAGCGACCGCGGCTATGGCGACGCCAGTTCGCTGACGCCGCTCGGCGCCGGCAGCTATGAGATCGCTCTCCTGGCCGCGGGTGGCGCCATCAAGGCCATCGAAGCCGTCATCACCGGCCAGGTGGACAACGCCTATGCGCTGATCCGCCCGCCCGGCCATCACGCCACCGCCGATGTCGGCATGGGCTTCTGCCTGTTCTCGAACGCCGCCATCGCCATCCGGCACGCACAGCAATTGCACGGCCTCACCCGCATCGCGACCGTTGACTGGGACGTGCACCACGGCAACGGCACGCAGGCGATCTTCTACGACGATCCGAGCGTGCTTTCGATTTCGCTGCATCAGGACAATCTGTTCCCGGCCAATTCCGGCGCTATCACCGAGAATGGCGAGGGCAAGGGCAAGGGCTTCAACATCAACGTTCCGCTGCCGCCGGGATCCGGTCCCGGCGCCTACGCCGCGGCGTTCGAGCGGGTGGTGATCCCGGCTCTGATGCGTTTCAAGCCGGAGCTGATCGTGGTGCCTTGCGGCTTCGATGCCTCCGGCGTCGATCCAATGGGCCGCATGCTGATGAATTCCAGCGGCTATCGCAGGCTGGCGCGCATGCTGCTCGACGCGGCGCGCGAGCTGTGCGGCGGCCGGGTCGTGATGACGCATGAGGGCGGCTACTCCGAAATGTACGTACCCTACTGCGGCCTTGCTGTGATTGAGGAGCTTTGCGGGCACCGCACGGGCGTCGAGGACCCGTGGGACCAGATGATGGGACAATGGGGTGGGATGTCGTCGCAGCCACATCAGACGGCGATCATCGACCAGGCGGCCGAACTGGTCAAAAACATAAACTGACAAAAAACTTACAAGGGGAATTGAGATGAAGCGCAATTCGAAACTCACCATGCCTGGTGTGATTGCCGGCTCCCGCCGCAATTTCCTGATCAAGGGCGGACTTGCGACCGCCGCGACGCTGACTGGCATGCCGGCCATGCTCCTTGCGATGAACAACGAGGCGCGCGCCGAAGGCGACCCGATCCCGGTCGGCCAGTGCGGCCCGACGACCGATTTCGCCGCGCCCGACGGCATCGAGTTCAAGAACGGCCTGACGCTCGCCTGCGAGGAGATCAACGCGCTGGGCGGCATCCTCGGCAGGCCGCTGGAACCCTCTTTCGAGGACACCGCGCAGATGGGCGACGCCACCAACGTGCAGGCGGCGCAGCGCCTCGTCGACCGGCATGGCGTGCACGCCATCCTCAACGGCTACAACATCGGCTCCGGCGCCGCGATCCAGGAGGTCGCCGCCGACAACGGCATCATCTACGTCCACTACGACACCACGATCGGCCACAACAACCTGGTGAAATCCAATCCGGACCGCTACTGGGGGTCCTTCCAGGGCGACCCCGCCGAATACTGGTATGGCCCCGGCTTCCTGAAGTTCCTGCAGCAATTGGAGGAAAACGGCGAGTGGAAGCGCAAGAACAACAAGATGGCGGTGATCCTGTCGGCCGGCGTCTATGCCTCCAACATCGCCAATGCCGTCAAGGAACAGGCCAAGAGCTATGGCTGGGACATCAGCCTCTTCGAGACGGTCAGCGTGCCGGCTTCCGAATGGGGACCGACGCTGGCCAAGATCCGCCAGGATCCGCCGGCGGTGATCTGCATCACCCATTTTCTGCCCGCCGATCTCGGGCAGTTCGCGTTGCAGTTCGCCCCGAACCCGACGCCGAGCCTGGTCTATATGCAATACGGACCGTCGATCCCGGCATTCCGCGATATCGCCAAGCAGGCGGCCAACGGCATCATCTACGCGACCGTCGTCGGCGCGCTGCAGGACGAGATCGGCACCGCCTTCGAAAAGCGCTACAAGGCGAAGTTCGGCCCGAACGCCGGCCACAATTCCGGCGCGCAGCCCTATGACGGCGCCTATGTCTGGGCGACCGCGGCGGCACTAGCCGGCGGCACGGGCGAACCTGGCAACAATGATCAGAACCGCAAGGTTGCGGCCCGGATGAGCTCGATGATATGGCGTGGCGTCACCGGCACGACCCGCTTCATGCCGCTCGAGAATGCCGCCTATACCTATCCGACCCAGGTCAACGATTCATCGCTCGGCATGCCGCATCAGTTCCTGCAGATCCAGGACTACACCAAGGGGCCTGGCCTGATCGCGCCGGCGCCTTACGGCACGACCAAGTTCATGATGCCGCCATGGATCAAGGCCTAGCCAGATGACGCAAGACGCCGCCGCGACGCCATTGCTGTCGTGCAGGCATGTCGCCAAGTCCTTTGGTGCACTCGCGGCGGTCCGCGATCTGTCCTTTGATGTCGGGGCCGGAGAAATCCTCGGCATCGGCGGTCCAAACGGCGCCGGCAAGACGACGCTGTTCGAGGTGATCTCGGGTCTGAACCCGGCCACCAAAGGCGCGATCGTGCTCGACGGCCAGGACATCACCGGACATGCGCCCGAGCAGATCTGCCATGCCGGCGTTGCCCGGACCTTCCAGCTCAACGCCGGCTTCGACAGCATGACGGCGCGCGAGAACGTGCTGGTCGGCGCCTATTTCGGCCGCAGCAACCGGGCCGTGCCGACGCTGCGCGCCGGCCGCGCCGCGCACGAGGCCGCCGATGCCGCGCTGGAGATGCTCGGCCTTGCCGGCCGCGCCGACAAGGTCACCGGCAAGCTGCCGGTGCTCGACCGCAAGCTCCTGATGATGGCGAGCGCCATGGCGACGAAGCCGAAACTTCTTCTGATGGACGAGCCGGTCGGCGGCCTCACGGCGCGCGAGGTCGACCGCGTGATGGATGCCGTGCGCGCCATCAAGGCGGCGGGCGTCACCATTATCCTCATCGAGCATGTGATGCGTTTCCTGGTGCGCCTCTCCGACCGCATCATGATCATGCATCACGGCGAAAAGATCTTCGAGGGCCTGCCGACAAAGCTCCTCGACGACCGCACCGTCGTCGACGTCTATCTCGGCCAGGGCGCGTCCGAGCGGCTACGCTCCTTCATTGAAAACGCGCATGGCTGAAGCGGCGCTCGATATCGTCGACGCCAGCGCCGGCTATGCCGGCCGCATCGTGCTCGACGCCATCAAATTGTCGGCAAGAAAAGGCGAGCTCACCGCCATTGTCGGCCCCAACGGCCATGGCAAGAGCACCCTGCTCAAGGCGATTTCGGGGCTTGTCCCGGTGACATCGGGCGAGATCCGCCTCGACGGCTCGCGCATCGACCGCCTGCGTCCCGACCAGATCGTTGAACGCGGCGTCATCCAAGTTCCCCAGGGCGATCTGCTCTTTCCGGCGATGACCGTGCACGAGAACCTCATGATGGGCGCCTATGCCAACAGCGGCGGGTTGGCCGAACGGCTCGACTTCGTCTTCACGCTGCTGCCAAAGCTGAAGGAGCGCCGCAACCAGACCGCCGGCACGCTTTCCGGCGGCGAGCGGCGCATGTGCGGCATCGGCCGCGGCCTGATGGCGGGAGGCGCGGTCTTGATGCTTGACGAGCCCTCGCTCGGGCTGGCCCCGATCGTCATCGAGCAGATCTACGAGGTCATCTTCAACCTGAGGCGCGAAGGCCGCACCATCCTTCTGGTCGAGGAGAATGCGGAGCGGATCGCCGAGCATGCCGACATGATCCACCTGCTCGACAATGGCCGGATCGCCTGGTCGGGCCTAGGCGCCGAACTGATGGCGCGCCCGGAAATCGTCGAAACCTATCTCGGAGTGTGAGCGATGGATGTCCTGATCCAGATCGTCGCTTCCGGCCTGACGCTTGGCGCCATGTACGCGGTCGCTACCATCGGCCTCTCGCTGGTCTACGGCTCACTCAACATGCTCAATATGGCGCATGGCGCCATCCTAACGCTCGGCGGCTATATCTGCTACGCGGCCATCGTCTATGCCGGCCTGCATCCGGCGCTGGCGGTTGTCGCCGCCGCGCTCGTCTGCGCGCTGGTCGGGCTGCTGATCTATTTCAGCGCCGCGCTGCCATTGCTCAGAGCCGAGAATTTCGAGACTAACATCTTCATTGCCACGATCGGAATCGGCAGTGTCATCGAGAACTTGATGCTGAAAGGTTTTGGACCTTATCCGATCCCGCAGCCGCTCGCGGTTGAAGGCCAGGTCGTCATCGGCAATGTGCACATACCGCTGCAGAACGTCTTCATCCTCGGCGTCGCCATCGTGCTGATGGTGGCGGTCGCCATCCTCCTGCAGCGCACCAGCGCCGGCCGCGCCATTCGCGCCACGTCGATGAACCGCGAGGCGGCGCAGCTCATGGGCGTAAGGGTCGGCCGGGTGTACGCGCAGGTGCTGGCGCTCTCCGGCGCGCTCGCCGCCGTTTCCGGCATCATGATCAGCTCGATCGCTACACTGACGCCCGTGATGGGCGGCGACCCGATGCTAAAAGCCTTCATCGTCTGCGTAGTTGCGGGGCTCGGCAATGTCTACGGCGCCGTGATTGCGGCGATCGCGCTCGGCCTGCTCGAGGCCGCCACCCAATATGTACTCGGGGTGCGCTGGAGCTTCGCCACCCTGCTGCTTTTGGTCATCCTCGTGCTGATCTGGCGACCCTATGGCCTGTTCGGCAAACAGCAAGTGGTGCGCCTATGACATCAATCCGCCGCGACATCCTGATCGGCCTCGTCTGCCTGGCTCTCGCCATCGCGCTGCCGATCGCCGTGCCCGGGCGCTACGTCGTCACCCAGTCGACGCTATTCTTCATCTGGGCGATCGTGGTGGTGCAGTGGAACCTCGTGCTCGGGATAGGTGGCATCTTCTCCCTGGCGCAGATGGCGCTGTTCGCCACCGGCGCTTATGCCGCCGCGATGCTGGGTTTCTACTGGAAGGTTCCCATGCTTGCCGCCATCCCGATGGCCGGCGTGATCACCGTCGCGGTCGGCATACTGATCGGTCTCGCATGCCTGCGCCTGCGTGGCCCCTACGTGGCGCTGCTGACGCTGGCGATCGCGCAGGTCATGTATGTGCTTATCGTCAACGATACCGACTGCTTCACCACCGCCGGCGGCTGCATGCCGCTGTTCGGCGGCGTGCGCGGCATCGGCCAGTTCGGCGACATCGGCCTGCGCGCGCTGTTCCCGTCGAAATGGTACATCGCCCACTATTATGTCGGGCTGGCGCTGCTGGCTGTCGCGGTGACGATCTCGATCGTCGTCATCAGGGGGCCACTCGGCCTCGCCTTCCGGGCCCTGCGCGACAATCCGGGCTACGCCATGTCGCGAGGCATCAGCCGTTTCAAATATCAGCTCTGGATCTTCGCGGTCTCCGCCTTCTTCACCGGCATCGCCGGCGGCTTCTATGCGGTGCATTTCCGCGTCGTCGGCCCGACGGTGTTTTCCTTCTCAACACTGCTGTTTCTGATCGCAATGATCGTCATCGGTGGCCTTGGATCGATATGGGGTCCCGTGCTCGGCGCCGCATTGCTGATGCTGGCCGACGAAGGGATGCGGGAGCTCTCCGACTACCGCAACATCGGCCTCGGCCTGTTGCTTGCACTCTTCGTCATCGCTTGGCCGAACGGACTAAACGGCTGGCTGCATAGAAGTCCTGCCAGCCGCGATCGATGAGCTGCCTCGAACCGCTCTCAAGGGCCGGTTTTGGGATAACAGCCACCTGAAGATGAGGACCGTAGGATTTGCTCCTTCCGAAGCCGACGCCCGCTCTTGGGGAGGTGCAGTGTTAGGATTGCATAATTGCTAGACGTCGATGCCTTCCAACTGCCCAAACCTAAGTTAGTGCCCCACCTTGTCCATAAGCATGCGCAATTCGGGCTGGGGCACGACCCAGCAAGTTCGAAAAGCTTCGAGGAATCCTAGTCGATCTGCATTTGTAATACCGTTCGCTTCTGCTTGGGGCCGCTAGCGGCCTGACCGGCTTCGGAGCACAGTCGCGAGTAGACAGCCTGATTTGAAGGGCAGTCCAATGCAGCACGATAGCGCAGCGACCAATGACGAGGAGGCTTATCAACATTCCCCGCGCATGTCGCGAAAGCTCCTCCCTCAGCACATTGAAACGCAATTCACCGAACGCCGACGGCAGCGAAGCTTCTTTCGAACCGGTCCACGACATCATCGACGTCCGCCATCGCCAGGCAGAGTGGCGGGCACATCCTGATGACGTTGCGATAGGGTCCTGAGCGGCTGGCGACGAGCCCGTTGCGGCGCGTTTCCTCGAAGACCGCGAGCGTTTCCTCCGGCGCCGGCTCTTTCGTTGCGCGGTTCTTGACGAGCTCGATCGCCAGCATCAGGCCGCGGCCTCTGACGTCGCCGATGATCGGGTAGCGTTCCTTCAAGTCCTCCAGCCGGGCCCTGAGCGCGCCACCGACAATTCGCGCGTTTTCCTGGAGTCGCTCTTCCCGCATCACGTTGAGCACGGCCCTGCCGGCCGCGCAGGCGACCGGATTGGCTCCATAGGTGTGGAACAGGAATTTGTCGGCCATCGATTCGGCAACGTCGCGTTTGGCGATGACCGCGCCGAGCGGGATGCCGTTACCGACGCCCTTCGCCACCACCACGATGTCAGGCACCACGCCATGCGATTCAAAGGACCAGAAGGCCTCGCCGGTGCGCCCGACGCCGGCCTGCACTTCGTCGATGATGCAAAGGCCGCCTGCCGCGCGCACGCGCTCGAACGCGCCGGCAATGTAACCTTCGGGGATGGGAACAATGCCGCCATAGCCCTGCACCGGCTCGATGATCATGCCCGACAGCCTGCCGCTCGTCGACGTCGCGATCGCCCGGTCGATTTCCTTCAGGTAGGGCTCCACGCCTTCCCCGTGGATGCCGCGATACTGGTTCGGCTCGGGCACGAAGGTAACGCCGCCAAGCTGCGGGACCGAGTGGCGGAAGCCGGCTATTCCAGTCACCGACTGCGCGCCGAAGGTGGCGCCGTGATAGCTGGAGGCAAGCGCCAGCATGTCGATGTTGCTAGTGTGGGAACGCGCCATCAGAAGCGCGAGGTCGATCGCCTCCGCGCCTGAGTTGGTGAAATGGACGACCCAATCATGGCCGGCCGGCATCGTGCCTGCGAGCTCTTCCGCATATTGGGCGGGCACCGGATGATAGAACATGGTCGTGCAGTGGGTGAGCTCCGCGACCTGTTCGCTTGCCGCCTTGACGACCTGAGGGTGGGCGTGTCCCACCGAGATGCAAAGGTTCATTCCAAGCAGGTCGATGTATTTCCTGTCCTGCTCATCCCAAACATATTGCCCCCGGCCACGCTTGATGATCAGCGGATCCTTATAGGGAACGAATTTGCGCTGGGAGGCGGAGTAGAAGCGGTTCCTGCGGTCGACAATGCCTTGTGTCGACCAGTCGATCGCGAGCGATGAATGGGTATGAGGAGCGTTCATATCTTGGCCTCCTGGATTGGATGGCAACAGGATAGACCATGGACGCACGCCGAAGGCACCCGGCAAAATCATCCATCAGGATAACTGATGCAGCCGATTAGCAACTGGCGGATCGACGAACGCGATGCGCTCCGCCTCACGTCGAAGCGACGGATGAATCCAGTGTGTAGTGGTCCGGAGGCAGGTCCGGCAGGCGATGGTTTATCGTCTGTTTCAGCACTTCCGCGGTGCGCGCGGCAAAGGCTTCGGGCAGATCGCCCAACTCGCGTTCACGTGCAACCAGAAGGATGTTGCGGGACACACTGGTGAAAGGCAGCGGATGGATGTCGATTTCCATGCCCTCGGCGAGGCCGTCAATGAGCAGGGTCGGCGTCAGGATAGCGAAACCCATGCCTGCGGCAACGGGCGCCATCACGACGCTGGAGCGGTCGCCCTCCATCGCCCGCGGCAATTCTATGCGCAAGCGGCTGAGATGCTGGTCGACGCGCAAGCCGACCGGCGTCTCCCGGGAGAAGCGGACGAATGCAAGCTTTCTCGAAAGCTTGGTGATGTCGCCGACATCGCCGGAAAAGCCCTTCGGCGTCACCAGCAGGAATTTTTCAGTCATCACCGGGTAGCGCGTCAGCCCCTCTATCTCGAACAGCTCGCCCGACGTGACCGCAAGATCGGCGCGGCGCGCCCTGAGCAGCGCGACGTGGTCGGTGGCTAGCCCGGCAAAAAGGCTGAGTTCGGGAATGCCGAAAGTCTTGCGTGCCAGCACGGAAAGCGCCGGCGCCAGCGTGGTGGCGATGGAAGCCAGCAGCGCCACCCTGAGCAGCGGCAGCGGCGCGGCGTTGATGCGGCGGGCGTCGGTGCGCAGCCCCTCGACTTCCGCCAGGATCGCGGTGGCCCGGCGATGCAGCGCAATTCCGGCTTTGGTCAGTTCGATCGGCCTCAGATTGCGGTCGATCAGGCTGACGCCAAGGGCCGTTTCCAGGTTCTTCAGATGCTGCGAGGCGGCGGACTGCGTCATGCCGAGCATCTGCGCGGCCTGCGTCACATGCCGCGTTTCGACAATTGCCGCGAAGACCTCGATCGATCGAAAAAGGTTGAAGTCGAAGCTGCCGCTCTTCACCAGGGTTCTTTCGCGGGACCGTACATAAGTTTTCCTAATGTTGCAGAAATCCCATTGAGCGCAAGCCGGCTTGGCGGGAAAGATCGCGCCGTTTCGACGGCAAGGATATCGCATCGGTGAACGAGGACGCTCGGATCGTTATCATAGGCGGCGGCGTGATCGGCTTGAGTGTCGCCTATCACCTTGCCGAGCTTGGCGTCACCGATGTCGTTCTCCTCGAGCGCAATCAGTTGACCAGCGGCACCTCCTGGCATGCGGCCGGAATCGTGGGGCCGCTCAGGGCCACGCTCAACCTGACGCGCCTGGCGCAGTACGCGACCGAACTGTTCCCGAAGCTCGAGGCGTTGACTGGCCAAACCTCAGGCTACCGCCAAACCGGCGGAGTCTGGCTGGCGCGCCGCGAAGATCGGATGAGCGAGCTCAAACGCATCGCACATATGGGCAACGTCTGCGGCCTTCGGGTTGAGATGGTTGACGCGGGTATCGTCGGTGAGCGGGTCCCGGGAATTGCGCTGGAGGGGCTCGTGGGCGCGCTTTGGGTTGAGGAAGACGGGCAGGCCAATCCCGTGGATATCTGCGCGGCCTATGCCAGGCGGGCACGCGCCGCGGGAATCCGCATCCTGGAAGGAGCGGCCTGTGCCGGTTTCGTGATCGAGAAGGGCCGCGTCGCTGGCGTCAAGCTCGCTTCGGGCATGACGATCCGTTGCGGCATTGCGGTGAACTGCGCCGGCGCCTGGGCGAGGCATATCGGCGCCATGGCCGGCGTTCCGGTGCCGCTGCAAGCGGCCGAGCACATGTATGTGGTGACCGAGCCGGTGACTGGGCTGCCCAATCCTTTTCCCATCGTGCGCGACCTCGACGAGGGCATCTACGTCAAGGGCGATTCCGGCAAGCTGGTGCTCGGCGGCTTCGAGCCCAATGCCAAGGTCCTCGACGTCACCGGCCCGGTTGGCGACAGGCCCTTCCTCGAGCTGCCGGAAGATTGGGACCAATTCGAACCCTTCATGTCGGCCGGGCTGCGGCTCTTTCCAGTGCTTGCCGAGACGGGCATCCGCCACTTCATGAACGGGCCGGAGAGTTTCACGCCGGATACTCAGCCGCTGATGGGCGAATCGCCCTATCTGCGCGGCTTCTTCGTCGCTGCCGGGTTCAATTCGACGGGCATGATGTCGTCTGCCGGCGCCGGCAAGGCGATGGCCGAATGGATCGTCGACGGGGAGCCCGGTCTCGATCTGTGGCCGCTCGATATCGCGCGTTTCGACCGAAGCTCCGCCTCCCGCGCCTTTGTGCAGGCGCGGATGGAGGAATCGGTCGCCGACCTCTTCCACATGCACTGGCCGTATAAGCAGTCGAAGGCCGGCCGAGGCCTGCGCCGGTCGGCGTGGCACGACCGGCTCGGCGAAGAAGGGGCGGTGTTCGGCGCGCCGACCGGTTGGGAGCGGCCCCTCTGGTTTGCCCGCGATGAAGCCGAGCGCAAGCCGCGCTACACTTTCAGCAGGCAGCACTGGTGGCCGGCGGCTGAACGCGAAGCAGTCGCCATGGCGAGCGGCATCGGTCTGTTCGAGCTTTCTCCGTTCACCAAGCTCGATGTCAGCGGACGCGACGCGGCGAAATTGCTGCAACTGCTGTCGGCCAACGATGTCGACGTGGCGGAAGGCAGGACGGTCTATACCCAGATGCTCAACCGCCACGGCGGGATCGAGGCCGACGTCACGGTGACGCGCTGCGCAGAAACCGCCTTCCGGATCGTTTCCGGCGCGGCTACCCGGCAAAAGGATTTCGCCTGGATCGCCAGGCGCGCCAGCGATCTCCGGCTCGACGCCTCGGTGTTCGACGCGACCTCGGCCGAAGCGGTCCTCGGCGTCATGGGGCCGCGCTCCCGTGAATTGCTGCAGCAACTGACCGACGCCGACTTGTCGGAAGCGGCCTTTCCCTTCTCGACGTCACGACGCATCGATATCGGCATGGTCAATGTGCGGGCCACACGGGTCAGCTTCGTCGGCGAGCTTGGCTATGAGATTTATGTCCCTGTCGAATGCGCCGAAAGCCTGCTGTCGACCATCAGGCAAGCCGGCACCGCGCATGATGCGGCCTTTTGCGGTCACTATGCGCTGGACGGCTGCCGGCTGGAAAAAGGCTACCGGCACTGGGGTCACGACATCGGCCCGAAGGAGACGCCGATCGAGGCGGGACTGGGCTTTGCAGTCTCCTGGACGAAAGGCGACTTCATCGGTCGTGAGGCCCTCGAAGCAAAGAGGGTGCAGGGATTTACCCGCCGACTACTGCATTTCGCGGTCGACGGCGCCAATCCGCTCCTGCTGCATGACGAGCCCATCTACCGGGACGGCAAGTTTGCCGGACTGACCACCTCGGGCGGCCTCGGTTTTCGCACCGGATTAAGCCTCTGCCTCGGTTACGTTGCCTGCGATCCGGGCGAGACGAAGCAGCAGATCGCCGTTTCGGATTACGAAATCGCGGTCGCGGGACAACGCTTCGGCCTCAGGCTTCTCGAAAGACCACCCTACGATCCAACCGGCAGCAGAATGCGCGGCCAACAGGAGACATTATGAGACAGCATGCCCGCGTCGTCGTGATCGGCGGCGGCGCCATGGGGGTTTCCCTTCTCTATCATCTCGCCAAGCGCGGCTGGAGCGATGTGTTGCTCGTCGAGCGGCAGGAACTGACCGCGGGCTCGACCTGGCACGCCGCCGGGCTTTGCACCCACTTCGCCCACAATGCCACGATCATGGAGATGCGTGCGCATTCCGTACGGCTATATCGCGAGGTGCTGACGGCCGAAACCGGCTTACCGACCGGCTTCCATGCAAGCGGCGCGCTGCGCGTGACGCGCTCGCCGGAGCGGATGGCCGAGTTCCGTCATGTGCAAGGTCTTGGCCGGTTTGTCGGCTACGACTTCAACATTCTGACGCCCGCCGAGCTGAAGAAAATATATCCGCTTTGCGAAACCGACGGCATACTGGGGGCCTTCCACGAGCCGAATGACGGCCATGTCGATCCGACGTTGGCCACCAACGCGATGGCTGCGGGCGCGCGTTCGCGCGGCGCCGAGATCGTCCGGCACAATCCTGTGTTGTCGATCGAGCGCGCGGCTTCGGGCGAATGGCTGGTCCGCACCGCGCAAGGCGAGATCCGGGCCGAGCATGTGGTGAACGCCGCCGGCACCTGGTGCCGCGAGGTCGGCACAATGATGGGCATCGACCTGCCGGTCGTGCCAATGCTGCATCAGTATGTCGTCACAGATACCGTGCCCGAAATTGCCGCGCGTATCGCTGCCGGCGAGAAGGAACTGCCGATCATCCGTGATCCGGAGGAAAGCTGGTATCTGCGGCAGGAGCGGGGCGGCTATATTGTCGGGCCTTACGAGAAGGCGGCGCATCCATGGGCGATCGACGGCGTGCCGCCCGCATTCGGCATGGAGTTGCTGCCACCCGATCTCGACCGGGTCGAGCACATCATCGCATTGGCGATGGAACGGGTGCCGGCACTCGCCAATGCCGGCATCAAGACCGTGGTCAACGGCCCGATCACCTTCACGCCGGATGCCAACCCGCTGGTGGGCCCTGCGTTCAACCTGAGCAACGGCTGGCTTCTGACAGGGTCCAGCATGGGCGTGATGGAAGGGGGCGGTGCCGGCGCCTTCCTCGCCGACTGGATCGTCGATGGCGAGCCGCCGCGCGATGCGCTGGCCATCGATCCGCGGCGGTTCGGCAACTATGCCGACCGCGACTACCGGGTCGACAAGGCGGTGGAGTGCTTCGGCCTGCAGTTCGGCGTCCACTATCCTTACGAGGAACGCGAGGCGGGGCGCCCGCGCCGTACCACGCCGGCGCTCGACATCCAGCTGTCGCAAGGCGCGGTGCTGGGCGCTGCCTATGGCTGGGAGCGGCCCAACTGGTTCGCGCCGGCGAGCACCGACCGCAACCCGCCGCTGACCTTCAAACGCCCGGGCTGGCTCGGCGCGGTAAAAGGGGAATGCCTCGCCGTGCGCGATGGCGCAGGTGTCATCGACCTTTCGGCCTTCTCGAAATTCGAGGTGAGCGGGCCGGACGCCGAAGCCTTCATGGCTTCATTGGGCGCCAACACGCCGCCATCGCGCCTCGGCCGCATCGGTCTCATCCACGTTCTGACCGAGAGAGGCGGTATCGCGTCGGAGTTCACGGTCACGCGGCTCGAACAGAACCGCTTCTACCTGACCAGCGCGGCACTGGCTGAACGTCATGACGAAGACCTGCTTCGCGCCCGGTCGGGCTCGTTTGCCGGTGTCGTGATCGAGAACATCACCGAGAGACGAGGTGTGCTGGGCGTCATGGGCCCGAACGCGGCAGAGATTCTGCAGGCGGTCAGCGAGGTCGATTTCTCGAACGCGGCTTTCCCTTGGCTGTCGGCGCAGACGATCAGGATCGCCGGCATCAAGGTGACAGCGCTTCGCGTGTCTTATGCCGGCGAGCCGGGATGGGAACTGCATGTCCAACTCGCACAGTTCCGGCGGCTCTACGAGACGATCGTCAAAGCGGGCGCCAAGCATGGCCTGCGTCCCTTCGGCGTCTATGCCTTGAACTTCATGCGGCTGGAGAAGGGTTATCGCGGCTGGGGCGCGGACCTGACGACCGAGCGCACGCCGCTCGAAGCCGGGCTGGGCGCCCTGGTCAAGGCGGACGGCCGTTCGTTCATCGGCCGCGAGGCCATGCTCGAACGCCAGAAGGCAAACCCGTGGCGAATGGCGTTGCTGGAGATCGACGACGACGGCGAACGGCTCCCGTTCTACAGCCACCCCGTCTTGCACGATGGCCGGCCTGTCGGCGTCGTCACCAGCGGCGGCTATGGCTTCCGCACCAACAAGGTGCTGGCGCTTGCCTATCTGAGGCCGGGGATACCCGAACGCGAGTTCGGCGTGTCGATCCTGGGCAAGGTGCTCGCGGCGCACCAACTGCAGGAAGCTCCCTACGATCCGCGAAATCTGCGGTTGCGCGGGCTGGATCATTCGCAGCCCGCCGCATCCGTCTGAACGTCTGGAGGCACATGATGGAAGATGTCGTCACACCTGGCGAAGCAGCATCCCCGGCGCGCTCCCGCGGCCGCGCCGCGCGCCTCGTGCAGCGCAGCGCGCAGGAACCGCGCCGCCCCTATCTCAGCCGCAGGATTGGCACGTTCAACATCCTCGACGAGGAAGGGCTGAGCCTGATCGAAGCCAATGCCGACCGCCTGCTCAAGGAGGTCGGCATGGAGTTCCATGACGATCCGGAGATCCTCGATCTCTTCCGCGACGCCGGAGCCGATGTGAAGGGAACCCGTGTCCGCTTCGAGCCCGGCATGTGCCGCAAGCTCGTCCAGGCGACAGCGCCAAGGCAATTCAAGCAGCATGCCCGCAACCCGGCCAACACGGTCGTGATTGGCGGCGACAACACGGTGCTTTGCCCGTCCTGGGGCCCGCCCTTCGTGCATGATCTCGACCGCGGCCGTCGCTATGCGACGCTGAACGACTTTCGCGACCTGGTGCGGATCCACCAGATGATCCCCTACCTGCATCATTCCGGCGGCGTGGTCTGCGAACCGGTCGATCTTCCGGCGAACAAGCGCCATCTCGACATGCTCTACACGCATGCGCGTTATTCGGACCGGCCTTTCATGGGGGCGTTCATCGGCTCCATGCGGGCGCAGGACGCGGTCGACATCGCCAAGATCGTCTTCGGCGAGGAATTCGTTGCCAACAATGCCGTGCTCTACAACGTCAGCAACACCAACGCGCCGCTGGTGCTCGACGCCAACATGTCGGGGTCGCTCAAGGTCTATGCGCGCAACAACCAGCCGGTCGCCTGCACGCCATGGACGCTGGCCGGCGCCATGAGCCCTTGCACCGTCGCCGGGACGCTGGCGCAGGTGCTTGCCGAGGCGCTTGCGTGTCTGTCGCTCGTCCAGCTCATCAATCCGGGAGCGCCCTGCCTGATGGGGAGCTTCGCCAGCACGATCTCCATGCAAAGCGGCGCACCGACATTCGGTACGCCGGAAGCGGCAAAGATGGTGTTGGCGGCGGGTCAGCTGGCGCGAAGGGTCGGCGTTCCGTTTCACACCGTCGGCACCCTTTCGGCATCCAAGCTGCCGGACGCGCAGGCTGAGCAGGAAGGGACCTTGGGCCTGCTGATGTCGCTTCTGGCCGGCGCCAACGTCATAAACCACGCGACGGGATGGCTGGAAGGAGGGCTCGTCACCGGCTTCGAGAAGACCATCATCGATGCCGACCTGTGCGGCAAGGTGATGAGCCTGTTCGAGGGTATCGATCTGTCGGTGAACGCGCAGGCAATGGAAGCCATCGAGGAAGTCGGGCCTGGGGCGCATTTCCTGGGCAGCGCCCATACGCAGTCGAACTTCCTGTCAGCCTTCTATCGCTCGACGATCAGCGACAACAATTCGTTCGAGCAGTGGAATGCCGAAGGCGGCCTGGACGCCGCCCAGCGCGCCAATCGCCATTGGAAGAAGCTGTTGAGCGACTATGCGGACCCCGGGCTGGACCCCGCGATCGATGAAGCGCTGCTGGCCTTCATCGCCAAGCGCAAGGAGAGCATGCCCGATCAGGACTATTTCTGAACGCCGGCATTGTGGTTCCTGGTGGCGTGCGGTTCCGTAAGGTCTTTGTCGCGCCCGAAACGCACAAGGCCTCTACTTGGCCCTGCCCTGCACGATACGGTCAATGATCATGGCGCAGAGAAGAATGGCGAAGCCCGCCAGCAGTCCCTGCCCGACGGCCGCATATTGAAGTGCATTGAGGACATCTTCTCCGAGCCCCTTGGCGCCGATCAGGGAAGCGATGACCACCATCGAAAGGCACATCAAAATGGTTTGGTTGATGCCGGCCATGATGGAAGGCATGGCAAGCGGGAGGTCGACCCGGGTCAGGAGGAACCACCTTGTAGCGCCATACGCCTGCGCAGCTTCCCTTACGGTCGGCGGGACTCCCTGCAAGCCCAGTGCGGTCAAGCGCACTACCGGTGGAGTGCCGAAAATCAACGTGGCGATCACGCCGGGCGGCTTGCCGATACCGAACAATGCGATCACGGGGATCAGATAAACGAATGCCGGCATAGTCTGCATGAAGTCGAGCACCGGCCGCACGGCGGCGTACACGCGCGGCCGGCGCCCGCACCATATTCCGAGCGGGACTCCGATCGCGAGGCAGAGAATTGCCGAGGTTCCCAAAAGGGCGACCGTTTCCAGGCTCTTTTCCCAAAAGCCGAGGACGGCGAGATAGGCGAGCGCAGCGGCCGTGAAGATGGCCACACGAGGCCCGGCCAATTGCCAGGCGAGGGCGAGAATGATCGCCATCGTCACTGGCCATGGCATACCCGTCAGCCCATAGGCCAATCCGTCCAGCACCAACGATATTGCGCCTGTTATGCCGCCGAAGAGGCCGGCCCCGAAGTGCGACACCGCTCCCATCAGGCCGTCCAGCCCCGATGACAAGGCGGCCTGCCACTCGCGGTTCGAGGGCGCAGCAGTCAGCCAGGCGGCTGGCGTCGGCGCGGCAAAACGGTATGTCGAAAGCCCGTAAGCGGCGATACAGAAGGCAAGAGCGCACAGCGCCAGCGGATAATTGAGCCCGCGCTGAAGCGCCGGCATCGAACGCCAGCGCGCGAAGCGCCGCTCGAGCATCCGGTTGGCGAGCACGCCGGCGATCAGCCTAGCGAGGAGCAAAGTGACAAGACCGGACCCAACTACAAGCGGCGCCTTTGCCTTTGCGGCATCAGCCCGAAGCCTGGCATCGTTGGCCGCTTTCTCCAGAGCGGCCGCCGATGATTTCAGTCCTGCCGCGTTGTCCGCTCCCACCGCCTCCGCGGCCCGTGCCTGTTCGGCGCGCGCCTGCGCCTGCTTGGTGACGCGATCGGCTCGTGCCTGCTCGCCCGCGCCGAGGTTGCCGGCCGCGCCGACGCCGATCTGAACCACCGCAAGCGTCTCCAGGAAGAAGGTGAGCCAGAACAGCAGCGTAATGCCTCGAGCTGCGGCCCACACCGGCCCAAGCAGCGCGGCCGCGAGGTTGAACGGCCAGACAGAACCGGAAGCCCGCCGAATGCGGGCGAACACCTGGGCGTAATAATCCGGATTGCGAACGACGAACTCCCGGACGAGCCCGTCCTCTGTCGGTTGAGCATGCTCTACCGATCGTACGGCGACCGGATCATGGGCGTTCACGGGCTTCGGCCTTTCGCAAACCGTCGAGCAGGATCTGCCGGTCGATGACGCCGACGACAGACCCATCGGGATCGATCACAGCTAGCGGTGCGGCATCCTTTGCCGCGAGTTCGACGAGTTCGGCCAGCGGTTCTCGGGAATCCACTCTGCGCAACGCCTCGACCTCCAGTTCCGGATGATGCCGGCTCTTGAAATTCTCAACCGACTCCATGATGCGCCCGGCGGTAATCACCTTAAGGCGCGAGATGTCCGCGACGAATCTCGCGACATAGTCGTGCTTCGGCGATGTGACGATCTCCTCGGGCGTGTCGGTCTGGACGATGACGCCGTCTTTCATAATCGCGATGCGGTCGCCGATCCGGATCGCCTCGTCGAGGTCATGGGTTATGAAGATCACTGTCTTTCCCATCGAGCGCGAGAGGGCCAGGAACTCGTCTTGAAGTTGTCGCCTTATCAGCGGATCGAGCGCGCTGAACGGCTCATCCATCAGCAGGATCGCCGGATCGGCAGCCAAAGCGCGGGCGAGGCCGACGCGTTGCTGCATTCCGCCTGAGAGTTCATGGCAATAACGATCCCCCCAGCCCGATAGGTTCACTTTGGCGAGCGCCGCCTCGGCGGCATCGTATCTCCGCTGCTTGTTTGCCGCCTGGATCTCCAGCGGCAGCGCAACATTGTCGCGGACGGTCCGATGCGGAAGCAGACCGAAGCTCTGGAACACCATGGCTATCTTGTGGGACCGCAAGGCCCTCAACTCATGAGGCGACTTGGCCATGACGTTTTCGCCATCGACGAAAATCTCGCCCGCGGACGGCTCGAGCAGGCGGTTTATATGGCGGATCAATGTCGATTTGCCGCTGCCCGACAAGCCCATGACGCAGAAGATTTCACCCGGCCGAACCGAGATATTGACGTCGGCCACGCCCACGACACAGCCGAAGCGCCTGGCGACTTCGTCCTTGTCGAGGCGGTCACGCAAAATCGCCGCCATCGCCTCGGGCGCACGGGCACCAAAGATTTTCCAGACGCCCTTCATGATGATGGCGGCCGCGTGAGAGCGCGCGGCCCCACGCTCCGCTGAGGCGGCTCCGCCCGATGCACTGACCGGTGCGGCGTCCACCGGCTACTGCTCCCGCCCGATCGTGGATCTGAGCAGCCGGGTGACAATGCAGGCCCGCTTGGAGCCTGCAGTCTTAGTCTTCGAATTCAATGACCGAACCATTTCGCCACCTCATCGGGGTGGGCTTTGATCCATTCTTTCGCCACTTCGTCTGCCGGCTTTTTATCGACGATGATTGCGTAGGCCCATTTGCTGATGTCGTCAGGATTGAAGGTAATCCGATCCAGAGCAGCAGTCAGTTCCGGTTGCCGCTGCGCCAGCGAAGCAGCATAGGCAATATGCACGGTCGTGTCAGCATAAGCCGACGACACTTTCGACTTCTCGAACCATTGAGGATCCTCGCTGGGCTGCAGCATCACGAACTTGGCCGGATCGTGTTTCGGCTCAGTGAGGAAGGCAAGCTTGTAGCGGGCGAAATTCTGGTGCGGACCGTAGCAGTAGCCGACCCATGGCTTGTCGGCCTTGGCCGCGCGGTCGAGCGAGGCGGCGGCCACCGCTTCATCGGTGACTTGGAGATCGAAGAAGTCGGCAAAGCCATAATCACGGGCCCGCACCTTTTCGATATTGGTCGACTGCCACCCTGACGCGCCGATCCATATCTCGCCTTTGCCATCGCCATTGGTGTCGAAGATCTTGGCTTTATCGGGATTGGCGAGATCGGCGACGTCCTTGATGCCGTATTTGTCGACCGTGACCTGGGTCACGCAGTAGCCTTGCTTGGCCTCGTAGCCATTCTGCGCAAGTTTTACGGTACCTGCGCCCTTGACGTATTTGTCGACGAGGCCCTGCTGGTTCGGCAGCCAGACATCCGGCCAGATATCGACTTCCCCCTTGTTGCGGTCCATCGCTTCCCAAATGACGGGGACCGCCGTGGTGGTGACGGTGGAAACGTCGAGCCCGAGCTCCTGCTCGGCCGCGTTCTTGATCACGTTCATGACCGCCGTGGCGGTGGCGTAATTCGGATCCGGCATGGTGACGTCCGCAGCCGAAGCCGATGCAATCGGCAGCAACAGCATGCCGACAGATGCAAGAAGATGATGTTTCATGGTGTTCCCCAGTCGTAGTTGCGCTGACTTTTGTCAGTCTATTCGTCACGTTAGCGGAACGTGCAGGCAATCCATCCCAAATTGTGCCGCATTAGCAAAAACGATGAAGCGCATAAGGCGGCTGCTTTGAGCAACGCCACCTAACCGGTTGCAAGGCGTGTCTGCCGCCTCCGGATATTTAGGCCGTGACATAAATGCCCTCGCCCTCGACGGTGACTGGGAATGTGCGCGCGCGAACAGACGGGTTGACCAGAGCTGCACCCGACTTGATGTCGAACTCCCATCCATGCCAGGCGCAGCGAACGATTTCGTTCTCACGGTGGTAGATGAATTCGGGTAGCTCAACGGGGGCGGTCGTGCCGCATTGCGGCCCTTCGCAAAGCGGAGCACCTCGGTGGGGGCAAACATTCAGCAGCGCATGGAAACTGTCGCCGATCCGGAACACACCGATCGACAGGCTGCGCACCTTGGCGATGAACGGCATTCCGACCTGGATCTCGTCAGCGCGACAAATATACGTCTTCTCAGCCATGTCTGTCCCCTTCACGCTGCCGCGGCGGCTTGCGGGCGGGGAATGCGCTTGTAGACGTCGAGCGCATTCTGGCCGAGCACCTTGCGGCGCCATTCCGGCGGGATGTGCAATGTGTTGACGTCATCGTAGTCCCAATGCGGGTAGTCGGACGCAAACAGCAGCGTGTTTTCCCCGTCCATCGCCTCCAGGATCGCCCAGAGGTGGTTGACGGTCGAGGGTTGCTCCAGCGGTTGGGTGGAGAAGCGTATGTTGCGTCGGCAATATTCCGATGGCAGCATCTTGAGCCATGGCGTCTCCTTGCGCAGGGCCTTGTAATCGGCATCAAGTCGCCAAAGCACCGACGGCACCCAGGCAACGCCGCACTCGATGACGACGAAGTAGAGGTCCGGCCATTTCTCGAACACACCGTGCGCGATCATGCTCGCGACATGCGACATGGCCGACATGTGCAGGATCGCATGGGTTTCCCAGAAAAAAGTGGTGGGCGCTGGCGCGACGGCATTCCAGTTGATTCCGCCATGCCCCCCGAGATGTATGGCGAACGGCAAGCCGACCTCGGCACAGGCTTCGAAGATCGGATGATAGAAGGGATCGCCATATGGCCGGACCGAGCCCTGGGAGGCCAGAACTTGCGCCATCCGGGGATGCCCGCCGAGCCGCCGGATCTCCGCAGCCGCAAGGCGCGGGTCTTGCGGCGCGACGACGATGGAGCCCATGAAGCGGCTGTCTTTCGGCAGCCATTCGTTGATCTGATAATCATTATAGGCGCTTACCAAAGCGCTGGCGTAGTAGGGATTTGCCAGCGTCGAAGCTTCGATCGGCTCATCCCCGGTCAGGACCGCCACTCCGATATTGTATTTGTCGAGGTGCTTCTCCTTCATGATCAAGTAGTTGTCCGCCTCGACCTTCGGCCGCACATCCTTGCGGGAGAAATCCTGCGGATGAAACCAGGGACGATGGCCATGCGGAAAGGCTCCGACGGGGCCGGTCTTCTCGCCTTCGATGAACATGTCCTTCCAGACGCCGGATAGATAAGGCTCCAGCACCGTCGCGCTGGACCAGTAATTGTGGCAATCGCAATCGACTATGAACACGTGTCCCTCTTTGATGATGCGGGCGCCGCTGGGCGCCCCTAGGTTCTGCCCCGAACTTCCGCCTTGTCTGTGTTTCGATCAAGCGTATGCTCTGCTCGATACGATCGGAAAAATCGATTGGCTTGCCCATGCAACTGGAACAGGTAGAAACCTTCTTGGATATCATCGAGTCGCGGAACTTCAACCGGTCCGCGGAGCGCCTCGGACTGACGCAATCGACAGTCAGCACCCGCATCAAGAACCTGGAAACCGCTGTGGGATCCGAGCTCTTCCACCGCGGGCGTGCCGGGGCCGAGCCGACGGCGGCAGGGCGGCGGTTCGAGGCTTACGCGCGGTCGATGCTGTCCACCTGGTCCCAGGCGCGTCACGACGTGCGCGCCTTCAACAGGTTCGAGGGCAGCCTGCGGGTGGCTGCCCAAGTCGGGATGACCCGCTCGATCCTGCCAGGTTGGCTCGAAATGCTGCTGCAAGTCTTGCCTCGGTCCTCGATCCATGTCGAATCCGATTATTCGCCGCAGATGATATCGGATCTAAGCCTGGGAAACCTCGATATTGCTGTGGTTTATGCTCCGCGCTACCTACCAGAGATCACATACGACCAGTTGATGGTCGAGGAATATGTGATGGTCTCGACCACGGCGCGGAGGCTTTGCGATGTATGCCCGGACAACTACATTCGGCCCGGTTACACGGTGGCCCTCGAGAAGGCTCATGCAGAGGTGCTGCCAAACCTGACCGCTTGCCGGCTTTCGATGGGCTCGGAGACGTTGGCGGACAATATGCTGAGGCGGGCCGGCGGCACATGCTATATGCGCGCCGACGATGCGCATCGCTTCGCCGCCGAGCGCCCCTCCTCCCATATCGTCGAAGACGCTCCAGCGCTGCATCAGCCGGTCTATACGGCGGTGCTCGCACGACGCCGACATGAGGCGATCATCAAGAAAGGCGTTCGCGCGCTTCACCTCGCTGTCATGTCGCTGGAAGGCTGATCGATTTTGTCGATCATAAACGGCCGGAGTATCTTCTGTATCGAACGCTGACCTGCTGGCAATCTTGGCCCGCAAACGCGAGCCAGGCGATGAACGTCTTCAGTCTCTCCTCCTCTTCCGGCCCAGCCGACCGCTCCGGCGGTGGTCTTACGCTGACCTGTCGCCGCGTCATTCAGGAGACGCACGACGTGAAGACCTTCGTCCTCTCCCCCAAGAGCGGACAGCTAGGCCCGTTCAAAGCCGGCCAGTTCATCATGCTGAATCTGGTGGTCGGCGGCGCTGCGGTCGTACGGAATTACTCGATTTCTTCACCGCCCACGCGACCGGATGACCTGAGGATTACGGTCAAGCGGGTCCCCAGCGGCCTCGCATCCAATTGGCTGCACGATAATCTCGAACAGGGAAGCGAAATAGGGATAGTGGCCCGTCCGGCGCCTTCACCTGGGACGACCTGCCGAGCGAGCGGCCGCTTTTCCTCTCCGGCGGCAGCGGCATAACGCCGGTTATGTCGATGCTGCGCACGCTCGCTGACAGTGGTTCCGACAGGGAGATCCGCTTCATCCATAGCGCTCGCTCGCCAAAGGACATCATCTTCCGTGAGGAGCTTGACGAGCTGGCGCGCGACCACGGCAATTTTCACATCCATGTCCTCTGTGCCGAACCCGACGATAACTGGCGCGGTCCGGTCGGCCTGCTCGACGACACGACGCTGCTAAAGCTTGCCCCCGATATTCGGGAGCGCAGCGTCTATGTATGCGGGCCCGAGCCCTACATGAAGGCAATCAGAGGGGCCCTCCAAAGGATCGGCTTGGATCCCGATCGATATCGCGAGGAGAGCTTCGGCGGCTTGACAAGGCCGGCGCCGACACCGTCTGCGAGCCAAGCCGCTTCAGTGCGTTTCGCACGCTCGGGCATAGGCCAACAATGCCGTTCGACGCAAACGCTGCTAGAAATCGCTCGGAACGTTGGACTGTATCTTCCCAGCGCGTGCGGGCATGGAATTTGTGGAACGTGTCGTGTGCTCAAGCTCGCCGGCGACGTGGAAACGGCCGATCTCGGCGGCCTCAGTGCAGAGGAGAAGGCTGAGGGATACGTACTCGCCTGCTGCACCCGCCCGCTCGGAGAGGTTGCGCTAGATTTATAACAAAGGCAGGAATTATCTGGCAACGAGATGCCGTCGGTAAAGGTTTGTTCGAGCAAGGCTCGAGATACGGGCTCTGCCCAGACCACAACCGTGAGCCGACCGAGTCCGCGCATCTGCTGTTCGCAGCAGGCGCCATTCATCCTTCTCGTCGCTTGTTGGCAAGGGTGATCCCGACGAACGCACAGCCGCTATCTGGAGGCAGAGATCGACAACCTAGTCGTCGGCTGCATCCATTTACCCGATCGCAATCCCGCACCAGGGCCTAGGTTCGACTGCGAGCTCCTCTGGTTCGAACGTCTCCTCACCTGCGCAGATCGCTGCTAGGTGAGCGCTCCGTGCTATGTGATGACTACAATGTCGTCCTCCACGGAGATTGACATAACTTCATCGTGCCCCCACGACATGGCTGGAATGGAGCAGTAGCTCACGTGCCGCCGTGTCCGTCTCAAGGCAGTGCCGTGATGCGCCGCGGTTCTGGCCAGGTGCCAGGCACGAGGTGGCCGGATTCTTAGCCGACCTGCGTCTGGCTGTCGTCCCCAAGATGGCGGAGCAGAAGCGTTTGCTCGAGAGGCTGCTTTCGTCGCGCGAGGCGATTCCTGCTGGCGTCGAGCAGTTCTTCCTCGCGCGTCAGCCCGTTCATAAACATCTTCATCAGATGAGAAGCGGTGCGCTGGGCCTGCGGGGATTCAGGGGAAATGCCATTGTCTTGGCAGATGGCCCGGCACACCCGAGACAGCATATGGATTTCGGGGGGCCGCAAAAACTGACCGGGGTACAACATAGCCCTTCCTCCTCGAAAGCTACCAAGCGCGAACAGTGCGACAAGCGTATGAATTTCGCAATTTTTTGAGGTGATCGGGCGCGCATTTGCTTCTCTCGATGTCGTCGCGGATGCAGGCCGTGTGGTGCCGGGGCCCGACCGCTGTCAAGGCAGGCACCGCCTCCGCGCAGGCTTCAATGGCGTACGGACAGCGCGTTCGGAAAAATGCAGCCCGACGGTGGATCTGCTGGGCTTGGAATGTCGCCCTTGAGAACATGGCGCGGCCATTTGACGGCGGCGTCGAGGGCGACGTTCACGGCAGGCAATCTGGTCAAGGCGGATTGCCGCTCTCAATACCTTCACGACCAAAACCGACCTCATTCGCATCGTCATGCAGGCGCGCGGCAATCGTCAGGCGTGTCAGTTCGCCGCGCCTTTTGGCTTTGCGCCGATTGCGGCCGCGGGCGCGGCCGGCGTTTCGGCCGCAGCCGCCGGAGCCGGAGCCTGGGGGTTGTCCGGTGCCCGGGGGCTGTTGTCGCCGAGATTGATCGAGATGCCAAAGAGCTTCCACTGGTGGTCGGCGGGAGCTAACAGCAGCTCGAAGTTCAACCGCAGAGGTACCGACGGGAAGAAGCCCGCCATGTGCAGCATACCGTTGGGCTCGATCTGCGGCAGCAGGGTCAGTTGCGGTTCCAGTACAGCCACGCCAGCGAGGTCTATCCCTTGTTTGCGCTGGCTGGCGAATATCTCGGCCAGTTGCGCCGAGGTGTTCGCCTGGAGGCCTGGGGAGCCGAGGTCGCGCAGCACGGTATAGTTGCCGGTCTTGTTGGCCTGGTCGACTGCCAGCAGGGCGTATCGCACCATGATCAGCACGCCGTTCCTGTCGATGTTGGCCGGCTTCGGTTTGGCCGGTCCGGCGGATTTCGCGGAGCGTTGCGTCTTATTCGCCGGCAGAGCCGTCTTCTCCTGCTGAGCCCCCGCCGGAAGCGGTTGCGCCAACGCGAGAGGCAGTGCCATGACGAGCAGAAGGCGAAGCAGGATCGCCTTCATCGGGCCTCTCGGATTTCGCAGCGTCTGGGCAGGCGGTTGCATATCGGCATCAGCCGCCACGGGTCACCAGGCGTAGGTCAGGCCCGCGCGGCCACCCACTGTGCCGGAGGAGCCGAGGCCGATGCCGCCATGGATCATGAAGCTCTCGCTGATACGCGCCTGCGCGGTGCCCGCAAAGGCGTTCTTTCCCTCGAAGCCGCCCCAATTGATGGAGACGGCATAGTTCTTGTCCACAGGCATCGCCGGCGCGGCCATCGCCATGGCCATGGCCGCGCCCTCGAAGGCCTGGTCAATGCGCCCATCCAGCCTGGCGAACCCTTCCCCAAGGCTGGCTTCCAGACCGGTCACCCGGTTGTCGAGGCTGGCGATGTCCTGCGTGTTCGTCGTCACCCGGCTGTCGAGGTCGGTGATCTGGAGCGTGTGAGTGTCGAGCGTCGCTTGGTGCGCCGCCAGCATGGTGTCGTGGCCATCGAGACGCCCGTCCTGCTCGACATTCTTGGCTTCGACGCCGCCGAGCCGACCATCTTGCTCCGTGTCTTTCGCCACGCCGACACTTGCCAGGCTGTCGACGTAGTCCTTCGTGGCCGCATCCGTTCCGGCCGTCGGCGTGCCGACATTCTGGATGCGGTTGCCGTTCATATTGACGGTGGCGCCGGAGGCCGCGCTCAGGCTGCCGCCAAAGGTGCCTTGGTTGATCGTCGCCTGGTCGGCCTGGATCAGCCCATTGACTTGCACATTGGCATTGAACGTCGCTTTCGCGCCGAAAGTAGCCTCACCCGTGTTTGCGTCCAAATTAATCTGGCTTCCAGTGGGGCCAACTTGGATAAACGGCGCGGGCATGAACGAGACGTCAGAACCCGAGCAATCATCGTTCATCGTGGTGCCGATATATCCGGCAAAGCTGCACACCGTGTTCTCAGGGTCGCCAGCGTCCCCGCCGAAGGAGACCTGTGCCGAAACTGGCGCCGTCCAGAAAAAGGACATGAAAAGAAATAGGACCAAGAACGGCGTGCCGCCGCCACGGCCTGCATGACACCCAAAGAGATTCCAAGTCGAATCCATGATCCCCTCGAACGACAAGCCGCCGCGTTTTCGGGCGGAGCGGCCCTTTGCCCGCTCCGATCGGAGATCGTCGGTCCCACGACCAAGAACAGAATCCACATCTCTTTGTCCCGGAGCTGCGGCACGTCTCACATCCTCCACTCGGAGGAGATACGACGAATTTGATAGCGCTTGCGCGCCCTGCCCGGGGCCGTCGGTCGACATGCAAATGAACTCGGCCAGCGCCTCGCGAGGCGCTGGCGCGGCCATGCCGGCGGGAAACCCCGCCGCCAGGGACAGGCCCGGCGGCGCGCCGGGAAGCCGCCGCTCCCGCGCGCCGGCTTCCCCTGCGGTGCCTGCCCACGCCTCGATCGAACGGAACCTGTGCGCCATCGTCACCCCCATTGCTGAATCGCCCATCTGCGCTCTCGAAAGTGTCGGGAGGAAACAGAAGCGCGCCTCGCCGGATGCGGCCGGTCTTTGCGCGATGTATTGGATTGCATCCGTCCAGCCCCTCGGTTCATTGGCCGGTCCGCACGCAGCGGAACGGAAACGGCTAAGGCTCCGGCAAGGGAGCGCAGCGGCGTTCGAGAGAAACGTTGGGGGAGGACGGGCCGTCTGAACAGGCCGGATGACGCGGTGCTTTCAAATAGGAAAATTCAGGAAAGCAAGCCGGAAAATTCAGGAACGAATTCTATCGGGAACTCTCTGGAGTCTGCCCGGCAGCGGACCCACCAGTGAGGAGGGAGCCGATTCGCCTGCGGAGGTCGGAAACATCGGAAGGAGGCCCGCGCTATTTCAAATCTTTGAGCCATTGCGCCCAAGGCGACAGCCTGCCATTGGCGTCCGTGGAAAGCACCGTTCCCTTGAGGGCCTGCGCACGCGTTTCCCGCGGCGAGGTCCCGAATTGTTTGCGATAGGCGAGGGAAAAACTGCGATAATGGTTAAACCCATGCGCTTGGGCGATGTCCTCGATCGACTGCCCGCTTCTCGCCGAGCGCCTCAATCTCGCATGAGCCAGCGACAGACGCTTACGCCTTATGTAGGCAGCGACGCCGCCGGAGAATTCAAACAGATGGCCGAGATTGCGCCTCGTCATGCCGAATTGGCGGGCAATTGACTCGGGGCTCAAGCCGCTGTCGAGAATACATGCATCGATATAGCGGCATATCCGCTCGGTCATCGCCATGCGGACGCTGCCGAGTTGCTCGTCTCTTATCGTGCCATTGAGGGCGGCCGCAGTCAGGTGCACGGTGGCGGGTATGGCCGCCCTGGCCTGTTCCAGCGACATGTTGGGCAGATGCCCTAGCAGGTTTGACAGGTGGTCCTTCAGGAGCGTCGCCAGGGGATCGGCCGACCGCAGCAGATGCAGATGATGCTCGTCCGGCACGTGAAGATGGGGCGCCAGCTGATGGCGCGGCAAGACGAGGGTAAGCAATTCATTGTCTCCCCCGTGCATGTAGAGCGGTTGCGCCATATCACAGACGAGGATATCGCCGGGACCAACCGGCACTCCGCCGCCGTGCGGAGCGCTCCAGCCCCCACGAAAAACCAGCAGATGAAAGCTGTCCATGCCATCGCGCCCGATGCACGCGCGGGATCGGCTCCAATCCTGAGCCGGCCCTTGGAACGTGCCGAGGAGCGCGCTTTCGAGGTGCCAGAAATCCACGCGCGCGTTGAAGGCTTTTGGAATTTCCCTGGGCGTCCGCAAGTCGTATTGCGACCCTATATGGTCCTGCCAAAAGGCGAAGGCTTGCGTGCCAGGCATGCCCCGCGTATCGAGCACAGAATGCGGCACCGGTGCATTTGAGGGCTCCATCAGAGGTTCACCCGGGATACGTCCACATATGACATTGGCGGCTCGACGCCGCTGGACCATAGAGGGAAATGTGGCCCGCAGCAACGCGGCGGGCCGCAGTCCGCGCTGCACCTGTTCGACCGCCAAGGGCAGCGTCCAGTCGTGGAATGGCGCACGGTTGCGCAGCGCGTCCGGCTTGCGGCCCAGCACCAGAACATTGTCCCCGCGCAACCGCAAGCCGCAGAGCGCACCGGGCGAGATTTGACAGCTGACAGCGTCCCGTGGCTGCTATGAAGCAGCGGCTATCGAGGCGCCAAACGTCCGTAAGAGAACGGAGCTCAATGTTATGAGCCGTAGCCGATCATCGACGGCGGGCGCATGTCGGGCAGTCGTCCACGCATCCGCAGCCCGACGATCGAGGCGCCCGTGACAGTTCGCACTCCAATATCGCTCCCGGATTCGCGGGTGAGATAGAGCCGCCTACTTGTCACGAAAGGTGCTGACACACTCCGAGAACGCGACCGGCCTGTCAGACCGCGAGCAGAGACCTTCTGGGATCGCCGGCGGAGAAACAGCCGGTTATCGGCCCTGTGCCGCCGGGCTAGCCCGCTAGCAGGAGCGCACCAGCGTCGTGAAGCTTATGAGCGGCATGTTCGAGGCGCGGTCCGGTTCAATATGCGGCTTCCGGAGCTGCTCTGCGGCCTTACGCGGGCAATCGGGGATGCGCCGATTGCCTATTCCGTCGCCTGTCTGCCGCAGGCATGGTTGGCTGGTTCTGCGTTTATGATGCTGCAGGCCTGCCTGGGGATCCGCATCGATGGTTGGAAGCGAGATCAATGTCGAACGGCCACGGTTGCCGATAAGCATCGACAACATCGTCATCCAGCACTTAGCCGTGGGCGAGGCGAAGCTCGACCTCAGTTTCCAGCGCGTCGACGACCGTATCGTCTGCTATCTCGGCAAACAGCACGAGGGCCTTGTGCCGCTGGTCGTTCGCTCTTAGCAACCGGGACAGCAGGGCCTGACATCGATGCTCGCGGTGGCATTCAGGTGCTGCTGGTGAGGTCGCGCGGGCTCCTCTTGAATCGAAAAGAGCTACTTCCAATCTCTTCTCTTGGTCTCCAGCGGGGCGTGCAGGTGTTCGAATATTACCAGCGCATCTGCGGAAACGACCAAAGGGGTCAGTTGTTGAAGGGAGGTCACTATGGACGGCGATGCTTTCAAGCAGCCGGTTTTCGTAGGGGAGAATGGCTACGTCCAAAAGATCGACTGCGTGATGGATGCCATTGAGTTTTTGGAAGAATGGCCTGTGGAGAGACGTGGCCTGCTCCATGCGGCGGCCTGCGAAGCGTGCTACGCGGCTTATGACGGTCGCAAACCAGTCGAGGCCGCGCACAAGGCCTTTACGATTTGGGCCAGCAAGGTTGGCGTGATTGAGGACGTACCCACAGCACCGCCGTGGATGACTGGGCCAAAGATCAGCAACGCAGACCTCTTGTGAAGGGCGCGGAAGGACCCCTTCATCAGGCCCAGCTTGCGACCAAACGTGCCGGAGCGAAACGCCGCGTCAGGGGCGTATGTGGGACCTCGGCCGCCCCTCTTCCATCCAATATAACCGGGGGTTGGACGCCGCGCCGCTGCAAACGCTGTCGGTTCGGCCGGACGACTTCGCCACTCTCACGGAAGTTCGATCTCGCCGTCCACCACGTGGTTGAGGACGGTGCCTTCCGCCGTCAGAGTCATGCGGACCTTCAACTTCTTGCCGCCGATTTGCCGTTCGCGCACCGTCTCCTCTATCTTACGCTGGGAGGTGACGCCGACTTCCTTCAGAAACTTGCGAATCGACATGTTGAAGGCATCTTCGCTCATGGCGGAACTCCTCTGTGTCCGATAGCGATTTTAAGGGAAGGCAAAGCATCAAGGAAGCAGGATGGTGACGTGTGTCCCCCTAGGGCTAAATCCCGAGCCCGAAGGAGCGTCGGGTTCGGCGATTGGAAGGTATGGAACCGACCGAAGTCTAAAACGCTCGGGATGGGTTATTCAATGAATCCACTGGATTCGACGTGAGCAAGATCTCGCCGCTTAACTCGAATTAGTCTTCTCGACGAAGGGATAGTCCGCTGCTGCAACAGCGGCCGGTGACACGCTCTTCAGTCTACGCCATCGCACTTCGGTAGCCGCAATGCATGTTGCGAATAGCCCATCATCGCCACCCGCAACGAGTCAGCGCAAAAGCCCGTCCATATCGAAATCTTCCCAGCCTCTGAGGCCCGCCTCGTCATGGGTATGACTTGCGGCTCCGCTGCTCTTTTTCTGCGCGCGCTTCAATGCCGCCTTTGCGGCAGCGCGTCGCCGGTTCTCGGCGCGGGTGGCGGCGTCTTCCTCGCGCCAAACGCTGACCAGGTCGCGGTCAAGCACATCCTCTATGTGGCGCGGATCAAAAACATGGAAGGTGATCTTCCGAGCGCGACCGCGAAGCTTCACCGTTCTGGTCCCCGCGCTCTGCAGCCGACCGGCCTTCAGCCAGCGGTGCCGCTCGCCAGACGAGATCGTCAGGATGTCCTCGACTTCGCGGGGGATGACCGGAAGGTCTTCGATGTCGATCATGGTCTTGGATACGATGGCCGCTGCCGCTTGTACATCGGCATCGACGCCCTCCGGCAGGCGCAAGGTGAGCACTCGGGATTCGATGTGAAGCAGCTTTCTCAAGGATGCAGGAAGGCGGGCGCGTATCTCGAGGAAAATGCCCCTCGCCCGCATGGACGATCCCAGAGTCGCCGCCGGCGATAGCGGCCACTCAGCCATTAATTTGGCGGTCGGTTCGGTTTTTCGGCGCCCGGGCATATCCTATAAATAGGCCGGGCTGGGCCAAGCACAACGCCGGTGCAAGAGACAACCCGGTGTGACGCGGCCGCGATCTCAGACAGGAGCATTCTGCCAAGATTTGCCATCTGAGAACCCTCAATGGAGCGAATTGCCGATCGGCGAGTTAGGCTGGCTAGCCGGAAGAGACTGGATTGGACGGATGGCAGCATCGAAAAGCAACGGTCACTTCACGCCAACCAAGCCGGCGCCGGAAGGCCTTGCCCCTGCCCTGGCGAGAAACATTGAGGCGCTGATCGAGAGGCGGAAACGAGAAGCTACGGCCGCATCGCTGGAGGAGCGCGCGGCCGCAGCGATAAGCGGCTTCGCCGGAAGCATGGTCTTCGTCTACTTGCATATTGTCTTCTTCGGGATCTGGATCGTCCTCAATCTCGGCATCCTGAGCTTTATCAGACCCTGGGACCCGTCACTGGTCATCTTGGCTATGTTCGCCTCGGTCGAGGCCATCTTTCTCTCGACCTTCGTGCTGATCAATCAGAACCGAATGACTGCGGAGGACAATTCCAGGGCAGACCTCGATCTGCAGGTCAGTCTGCTTAACGAGCACGAAACCACCAAGCTTATCAAGCTGGTGGAGGAGATTGCCAAGCGTCTGAACATAGATACCGATGCGGATCACGAGCTCAAGGAACTCAAGCGCGATGTGGCGCCGGAGGCGGTTCTGGACAAGATTGAAGAGGTGGATGACCGTCAGACGCTCAAGTGACAACTCGCCAATAGAAGCGGCAATTGAAACTGAAGCGCTACCAGGTTGGGTCAATCAGAGGATCGGAGCATGTTCGACCACATCGGCTTCAACGTCGGGAATTTAGAAAAATCGCTCGCCTTTTACAAAGCAGTGCTCGCCCCTCTCGATCTTGGCGTGCTCGAATCTGGAGAGGGCTGGGCAATGTTGGGTGGCCACGCCGGTCGTCTCTGGATAGGGGCATTCGGTCCCCCTCCTGCACCTATCCACATAGCGTTCCGAGCCGGCTCCCGCGCTATGGTGCACTCGTTCTACAAGGCAGGCCTCGCCGCCGGAGGTCGCGACAATGGCGCGCCTGGCATTCGCGCCCAATACGCACCGGATTATTATGCAGCTTTTGTGCTCGACCCGGACGGCCACAATGTCGAAGCCGTAGCCTTCGCCGCAGATGCCTGAAGCAGTGCACTCCACGTAAGGAAAACATTGTGACGCGGATCGCGACGTTCAACGTCAACGGTGTCAACGGCCGGCTGCCGGTGCTCCTGAAGTGGCTGGCCGAGACTGACTATGACGTGGTCTGCCTTCAGGAACTGAAAACGTCCGACGAGAAATTTCCCGTCGAAGCAATACGGGACGCGGGGTTTGGCGCGATCTGGCATGGCCAGAAATCCTACAACGGGGTGGCGGTGTTGGCGCGAGGGAGGGATCCGGTCGAGCGTCGCCGTGGCTTGCCTGGCGATCCCGACGACACGCACAGCCGATATCTGGAGGCTGAGATCGACGGACTGATCGTGGGTTGCATCTACCTCCCGAACGGCAACCCGGCGCCAGGCCCCAAATTCGATTACAAGCTGCGCTGGTTCGAGCGTCTCGTCAGCTACAGCCAATCGCTCCTTGGCGAGCGCACCGTGCTTTGTGGTGACTACAACGTCGTCCCCACCGAGATAGATGCCGTAGTACCTCGCCGCTGGTTGGGTGACGCCGTCTTCTTCCCGGAAAGCAGGAACGCCTACGCTCGCATGCTGGATCTGGGTTGGGTGGATGCGATGCGTCGGATCCATCCAGGCAAGGGCATCTATACCTACTGGAACTTCTCCTATCGCGGCGGCTACGATCGAAGCTCCGGCCTGCGCATGGACCATTTGCTTGTAAGTCCCTCCCTCGCCGAGGTCATTGTGGCCGCCGGTGTCGATGTCGAGACCCGTGGGTGGGAAAAGCCGAGTGATCACGCACCCGCCTGGATCGACTTAGGCCGGTAGAGCAGCCTGCCCGGATACCACGGCCAGATTGTGAAAGTCTTCAAAGCGCCCAAGGAAATTGCGTGCCAGATACCGCACCACCCTGGAATTATCCATCAGCCGGTCAAAATAGCGGCGGGCGGCCACGAGTTCCAGGTTCGCTGGTCCGCGCCGGCCGAGCGCAGTCAAAAATGCGCGGGTAAGGTTTGCCAAATCACACTCCATTTCTGCCCTCCGATCTTCGGAAAGGCTCGCGAGCTCAGGTTGCGGACGGATATCTTCAACCAGGAGCGAACGTTGCGTGAGAGCGGCGGGCATCTTCACGTAGTTGAGACTGACCGGCCCTCTGGCAATCATCAAGCGCGCAATCTCTATTTGCCGGACCGGAAGCACTGCTCGCAGCGATGCGAAAAGCGCTGCCGGCCCCGTGCAATCCCTCAGCAGACTGAGGACCTCTGGGTAAATCTCGCGGGGGGAATCGTAAGAGCACGGTGATTGGTACCGCCAGCGGCGCTCTTCTCGGCGCTGTCATTGGCTCCGCCACCACCCCGACGGAGCGACGCGGCCAGCTCTGCCGCTATCAGGACCGCTACGGGCGCATCTACACCGCACCCTGCGACGACCGGTATTACAACGGCAACTATTGAGACTCTCTGGGTCCGCTGAGAACTCTCAAGCGGAAGAAGGCGGCGCCGAGATCGGCGCTGCCCGCACCGTTTTCTCACGGTTGTCCTTGGCCACCGCCGGATCCGTATATATTCCCGGTTGCGAAGCTTGCATCGTCGGCCGCCAACTGGACGTAGATGGAAGCCAATTCGGCGGGCTGGCCGGGCCGCTCCAGCACGGTGGTGCTGCCGAATTTCTTGTACTTCTCCTCAGACGCGCCGCCGCTTATCTGGAGCGGTGTCCAGATCGGCCCAGGCGCCACACCGTTGACGCGGATGCCCTTCGGTCCGAGCTGCTTTGCCAGCGACTTGACGTAATTCATCGTCGCGGCTTTCGTCTGCGCATAGTCGTAGAGCTCGGGCGAAGGATCGTAGGCCTGTTCCGACGTCGTGCCGATTATACAGGAACCTGGCTTCAGGTGTGGCAGCGCCGTCTTGATGATCCAGAACGGCGCGTAGATGTTGGTTTTCATCGTGGCATCGAATTCCTCGCTCGTGATGTCGAGAATGGAAGGCTTCGCCTGCTGTCTGCCGGCATTACAAACGACGATGTCGAGGCCCTCGAGCTGCTGCACGGCATCCGCCACAAGTCTCTGGCAAAAGCGTTCGTCACGCAGATCGCCTGGAAGCGCCACGCCGGTTCTGCCGGCACCGCGTATAAGCTGGATCACCTCGCTCGCGTCGGGCTCTTCCGACGGGTAGTAATTGATCGCGACGTCCGCCCCCTCGCGCGCATAGGCTATAGCAGCAGCCCGCCCCATGCCGGAATCTCCGCCTGTGATTAGAGCCTTGCGTCCCGAAAGCCGCCCTGATCCTTTGTAGCTCACCTCCCCGTGGTCCGGCTTCGGTTTCATGTCACGCGCCAGACCGGGCCAGGGCTGGGTCTGCGCTTCGAAAGGCGGCTTCGGATATTTCGAGCGGGGATCTCGCATGGCTGGTCCGTCCTCTATTGGCTTGGTGCTTGTCTGCTGCGCGCTGGCCGACCCCGCGACTCCGGCCGCTATTCCGACTCCCGCCGCAGCCATAACTTGCCTTCGGGACAATGTTTGCGGGTGATCTCTCGACATTGGGCATCTCCTGGGAGTGAAGCGCCCGAACCTGGCCGAGTTGATTAGGTTCCCTGCTTTCGGTCTCGATGACGGCAAAAAGCAGCGGCCATGTCATTTTTTCTCCACGAGCTTGGAAAAGCTGGGCGGCGGATTTATTGAGGAGGTCTGATTGACCAACAGCCTACGCGCCCTCAATGCCCGCGGTAAGCAAGCAATCAAGCGGGTGATCGGCTACGACAGCCGCAACTGGCTGCGTATCCGCCAGATCGAAGCCTTCGCCACCTTCCTCGAAGCGGCCAACCGCAAGTCACGCGACGTGATCGAGATTTCGCCAGGCTGGAACCGCTACTGGCGGGCGCTGTATCCAGACTACCGCTCGGTCGCCGCGCATCTCGGGAAATGATCTGCTTGCCCGAACAATCGCAGCTTGGCGACGAGCGGAAGTGAACACTGGGTCTGCATCAGCCGATATGTGGTCATCCTGCTCAACTTGACAGGCTTGGAGCCGCCTTGGCCGGAAATCGGACCAGACATATGGTTCAATCCTCAAGCAAATAGCCGCTCCTGTGCGCCAGGGCTGCCGAGCCCGCGATCTTGGCGATGACCTGATTGGCGGCAACGAGTTTCTTCAGGCGCCGCGTTATCACTGTGCCTTTGGCGCGGGAGCGAACCGTCACTCGTGCTTCGTTGCCGACCACGCCAGGCCGGACGATGTCGGCGATCGGCTGGCCGCTTTCGACCTCGTCCCCGAGTTCCACGCGGTAGACGATCACGCCGAAATCGGGCGTGCGCACGATATCGCATGCATCGAAGCCGGTGATGTCGCAAAGTGGCGCGGGCACGGGAGAAGCCAGCCCGGCAAGATAGCCCCGCCGGCGCAGCGAATTCACGAGCCCCGCCGCATCGCTGCAGGCCAGCCGATCATCGATGTCGACAAAACCGCGAAGTTCGACAGTTGCCGAAAGACAGCCGATCGGGATCTGTTTCTCAGGAAAGGCAGCTGCGAGATGGAGCCATGGTTCGGCACTCGCTTCGGCAAAGGTGGAGCCGCCGGAAGCCGGCTGCGAAAAGACAGCCCGGCAGCCAATTTCGGCTGCGACATCGGACAACTCGCCAGCGATCTCCGGCCGCGCAAACATATGCATCAGCCCCTCGTCATCGCAGTGGAGATCGAGCACAAGGTCCGAGTCGAAGGCCTCGCGCGCCAGCGCCAGGTACAGCGCGTCGATCTTGGTGCTGGACGTGATCTCACCAAGAACATCGCTGATCGCCCGCCGGATCAGTGACCGGTTAGCCTCAGGATCGTTTCCGAGTTGGGCGCCTATGCGTTGCTCCAGCGCTTTCCCCAGCGCCGGCCAGCCGCGATTGAAATTCCGGCCGCTGGCCAGCTCGAAACGGCCGAGATGGTCACCATTGACGAATTGGGCAAGACCCAGCGGATTGGCGTAGGGTACGATGACGATTTGGCCCGTGATCTCGCCGCGCGCATCCGCGGCGTCCAGGAACTCGATGAGATGGTGCGCCACCAGCAGGCCCGGCGCCTCGTCGGCATGGACGGCCGCCTGGATATGGGCCTTGGGTCTTGCCGCGGCCGGCCCATAGCGCAGCATACGGACGCTGCTCTGACTGCCCGGCGCACTGTGGGCGAGTGGTATGTCGAGGATTTGGCAGGGCATTGTGTCGTCCGTTTCAAACAGTGGGGCTGACCAGCGACCGCTCGGCCCGTTGCCATCTGCCCTCGAGCGGGAAGTGGCATTTGAAGCTGTGCGCAGGGTCGCTCCCACTTTGCGACGGCTCGGGAAAGACCTTTGCGCACATTTCGCGGGCGTAGCGGCAGCGTGTGTGGAATTCGCAGCCGGAGGGACGTTTCAAGAGGCTGGGCACTTCGCCTTTGATCTCGATCCTATCGATCACGGCGTCGGGATCCGGCTCCGGATTGGCTGACAGCAGCGCTTCCGTATAGGGATGGCGCGGCTGGCGGAAGATATGCTCCGTCGGACCCACTTCCACGAAACGGCCCAGATACATGATCGCCATGCGGTCGGTGATGTGACGCACGACGTTGAGGTTGTGCGTGATGATCAGGATGGCGATGCCGAGTTGATCCTGCAGGCGGGCCAAAAGGTTCAGGACTTCGCCCTGAACTGAGACATCGAGGCCGGCTGTGGGCTCATCGGCCACGATCAGATTTGGATCCAGCGCCAGCGCCCGTGCCACACCCACGCGCCTTGCCTGGCCGCCGGAGAGTTGGTGCGGATAGCGGCGGCCGAAATCGGCCGGCAGACCGACCAGCCCGAGAAGGCGATCCGCTTCGGTGGCAGCGTCGCGGTCCTTCATGCCGTGAATATGGAAGGGCTCCATCAGCAGCGAGCGAACCGTGAGGCGCGGCGAGAGCGATCCGATCGGGTCTTGGAACATCATTGCCATGCGGCGCAGGTAGAGCTTGCGTTCGGCTGGACTGAGCCCGGTGATCTCTTGCCCTTCGAAAGCGATGCTGCCGCTCGTCGGTGGCCGAAGTCCCATGATCGCGCGCGCGACGGTCGACTTGCCTGAGCCGCTTTCACCGACCAGTCCCAGCGTTTCGCCCTTGCGCAGCTCGAAGGATACGCCGCAGACCGCATCGATGAATGGCTGGCGAACGCCCGTTGCCAGCGCCTTCAGCGGCCCCATGGTCCGGAAGCGGACGCGAAGGTCCCTGACGGAAAGCAGCGGGCTCATGCGGGAACCCCCGACGTGGGAGCCAACAGATGACAACGAGCCCCTTGGGCCGCACCGACCGAATATTCGGCAGGCCGCTCGTCGGCGCAGGGCGCAAACGCGTAACCGCAGCGCTGGCGAAAGATGCAACCGCGCTGACTGCCGACAAGGCCGGGCACCTCGCCTGGGATGGTCGGCAGCAGTCTGGTCTTCTGCCGGATCCGCCCGGGATCGCATTCGAGCAGCGCACGCGTGTAGGGATGGGCGGGGTTGCGGAAAATGTCGCGCACGGGCCCATGTTCGATGACTTCGCCCGCATACATCACCGCAACCTGGTCGCAGAGTTCGGCCACTGTTCCCAGATGGTGCGAGACAAAGAGGATCGAGCAGCCGATCTCCTTCTGAAGATCCTTGAGCAGGTGGATAATCTGCACTTCAAGCGTTGCGTCGAGGGCTGTCGTCGGTTCGTCGGCGATGAGCAGCGCCGGCCTCACCAGAAGCGCCATGGCAATGCAGATACGCTGTCGCATGCCGCCCGAGAATTCGTGGGGGTAACCGCCAATCCGGCTTTGCGGATCGGGTATGCCGACACGCGCAAGCATCGCCACCGCGCGGTCTCGCTTTTCGCGCCGGCTGCCCGGCTGGTGGTGCTGGGCATCGATCATCTGACGCTCGATCGTCCGCACCGGATTGAGCCCGGTCATCGGGTCCTGGAAGATCATGGAAAGCCGATTGCCGAGCAGGTCGCGCCGCGCCGCCGGCGCCATCCGCAGAAGATCGCGTCCCTCGAAAAGGATTTCGCCGCCTGTCACTTCGGCGTTCTCGGCGAGCAGTCCCATCAGGGTATAGGCGAGCGTCGATTTGCCCGAGCCGCTTTCGCCGACAATGCCGACGACCTCGCCGGCAGAAACATCGAGCGAGACGCCGCGCAAAGCGTGCACCCTGCCGCGCGGTGAGCCGAAGTCTAGGTCAAGACCACGAACCCGCAGCAGCGGCGCGCCGGACGAGTGCTGGTTGATCACGCCGGGCATCATAGGTCTTTCCGCAGCTTAGGGTCGAAGATGTCGCGCAGCGCTTCACCAAGGAAGGTGAAGCCCAGCGTCGTCACCACAATCGGGATGCCGCCGGCAATGACCAGCCAGGCCGTCTTGTGAATATAGCCGTAGCCGTCGCTCAGGATGGCGCCCCAGTCGGGGGTGGGCGGCCGCACGCCCATGCCGAGGAAGCTCAGGCCCGCCTCGAGCGTGATGACGAGCGGCACGTCCATGCTGACGAGGATGAGCAGAGGTCCAATGACATTCGGCAACACATGCACGGCAAGGATACGCAGGGTGCTTGCCCCCATGCAGCGCTCGGCCTCGACAAACTCGCTGTTGCGGAGCGCATGCGCCTGGGTGCGCACGACACGAGCGTAGATCGGGACCGAGGTCACCGCGACGACGAAGATAACGCTGGTAAGACTGGGGCCAAGCAGCGCCACGATGGCGAGCGCGAAGATGATGACCGGGAAAGAACGAACTGTGTCGAAGACGAGGAGCAGGAAGCTGTCCAGCCAGCGCGGCCCGAACCCTGCGATCAGACCAAGCAGCAGACCGACGGTGAGCGAACTGCCGAGCGATGCGAAAGCAACGAGCAGCGCTATCCTGCCGCCCATGATGACGCGGGAAAAGGTATCGCGACCAAGCTGGTCGGTTCCCATCAGGAAATCGAGGGAAGGCGGAGCAAGGCGCGGCCCCACCATGATGCGCGTCGGATCATGCGTTATGATAAGCGGGGCCAACAGGGCGGTGGCAACCATCGCCACGACCAGGATCGCCCCCAGAATGCCGAGTGGGTCTTTGCCCAACTGACGCAGGAAAGAGGCAAGACGGCCCGTGTCGTGCCTGTCCTGCGCGGCTGTCCGAATAGCCTCGACGTCCTCCATGCTAAAGCTTCTCCCTGATGCGAGGGTCGAGCGCGGCATTGATCAGATCGGCGAGCGTCGTCGAGATGACGAACAGGAAGGTCGTGACCAGCACGGTCCCCATGACGATCGGATAGTTGCGCGAATCGACGGCCTTCACGGTCAGCGCTCCGATGCCGGGCCGTGCAAAGACCACCTCGACGAACACCGCGGCCGAAAGAAGATGCGCCATGCCGACGCCCAGGATCGTCACTGTGGGCAGGATTGCGAGCGGCAACGCATAGCGCGCCACGATGCGCTTTTCGGAGAGGCCGAAGGAGCGCGCCATGCGAATGTGGTTTTCGCCGAGGATCTCCAGCATGGAGGCGCGCACGAGACGCGAAACATAGCCGACCCAGCCGATGCCGACGACCAAGGCTGGAAGGACGAGATGGACGAGTCGGTCCGAGAAGCCGTTGCCCACCCCGATGGCCGGCAGCCAGCCAAGACCGACCGAGAAGATCAAAAGCGCGTAGATCGCCATGACGAAGGAAGGAATGGCGATGGTGCCGACGGCCATGATGCCGATGAGCTTGTCGATTACCGAATTTCGCCGTACCGCGGAATAGCATCCCAGCGGCACCGCAACGATCACTGCCCAGGCGATCGAGACCAGGATCAGCTCGATGGTGTAGGGCAACTGCTCGAAGACGATGTCGGCAACAGGCCGCTGGGTGAAGACGTCAAATCCAAGGTCGCCATGCAGGAGCCCGGCAAAGAAGCCGGCAATCTGGATGAGCAGGGGCCGGTCAAGCCCCATCTGCTGGTGAAGCTGCGCCTTCATCTCAGGTGTGGCCCGCGGACCGAGCAGAACTGCGGCCGGATCTCCGGGAACGGCGTGGATCATGAAAAACAGGAGCATGACGGCGGCCACGATGATCGCAACCGCCAGCACGACGCGCCTGAGCAGATAAAGCCACATGCTCCCGCCGCTCCCTGATCAGGCCGAGACCGGCTTGAAGTTCAGATAGAGCGGCCGTCCGTCGGGACGGACCGCGGCGTCGACCTTCGTGGTCCGGTACATGACCGGAGAGCCTTCATGCGTCAGAAAGCGGTAGGCGCCCGACTCCTCCAGCAGATCCTGCATCTCGGTATAGAGCTTTGTGCGCTCGGCAGGATCATCAATGGTGACGGCTTTCGCATTCAGCTCGTCGAAGCGCTCGCTGCGGAAACGCTCCCAATTCCAGACCCCGACCTGATCGCGCACGAAGAAGCATGTTGCGTAGTACGGATCCGGCACCATCGAGAAGCGCTGGACAATGAGCTGCATGTCCTTCCAGCGACTGCCCTCCGATTCCATGCCGATGGTCCAGAAGGAACCGGAGTCCTGCACGTTGACCTGCAGCGTGATGCCGATCTGGGCAAGCTGCGCCTGAACGACCTCCGCGATCGTTGAGAAGGTGTTCTCGTTGAGGCAATCGATCGTGAGCGTGAGGTCGCTGACTCCTGCCTTGGCCAGGAACTCCTTGGCTTTTTCGATATCACCTTCGGGTGGGACAAGCGCCTTTTCGCGATGGCCAACAAGGCCGGGCGCGACCATACCCGTGGCGACCTCTGCCTGTCCGGAATAGGCCGCATCCAGTATCTGTGGAACGTTGATCGCCCACTGGATTGCTTTGCGGACATTGATGTCCTTGAGGTTGGGATGCTCAGTGTTCATGCCGATGTAAACATAATAAAGTGAGGGCTTCTCCTCGACTTTGGTGTTCTCCGGCGGGCTCTTCTTGAACGTCGCAAGCGAATCCAGGCTGAAATCAGTGAAGTCGATATCACCCGACTGATAGGCGCGCTCGGCGGTCTTGACGTCGCCGATCGGCAGAATGCGGATCTCGTCGAAGCCAGGCTTAGGGCCCGACCATTCCGGATTGCGGGCGAGCTGCACATACTGGTTCGGCTTCCAGTCCGCCAGCACATAGGGCCCGGAGAAGGCGGGCGGCTTCATGCCGAAGTCGCCGCCATCCTTGGTCGCCTGCATGACCGCCTTTTCAGAGACGATGTGTCCGCAACCATAAGGCAGGGTGATGTTCCACAGCGGCACGAAGGGCGTCTTCAGCACGATCACGCCCGTATAGTCGTCCTCCAGTTCGACGTGGTCGAGCGGGCCCCAGTCGCCCTTGACAGGCGAGTTGTGCTTGATGACGCGCTCGAAGGAGAACTTGACATCCTTTGCGGTCAGCTCGCCATGATTGCCGGTAAAGGCGAGGCCCTTCTTAAGGCGGAAGCGAATATGGGTGGGATCGACCTGCTCGACCGTCTCCGCCGCCTCCAGTTCCCAACCCCATTCGGAGCCTGGCTTGTAGCGCGTGAGCTTCGAATAGATGCAGTTCATCACGTCGACATTGTAGGCATTCTGGTAGAAGCCGGGATCGAGCTTGTCGATGTCGGAATAGGAGCGCGCCTTGAGCACCTTGCCTTCCGCGGCCCAGATGGCCTGCGAGAGCGGCATGCCGGCGGCGATGATGGCTCCGCCCAGCGTTGCGCCGGCCTTGAGGAATGTCCTGCGGTCGAGATTGCTTCGAATGCGGTTCATTGATTCATTTTCCCCTTGATGCGCGAGTTTGTTGCGCGAGTTCCCTTGGCGGCGGCTCGCTTTCGGCGTCGTTGCTTGGTTTCTGGTTCTGCGAGCTCATTTTTTGACACGCCCTGCAGCGAGGTCAATTTTCGCTCCCGACGCGCTTCGCCGTCTCTGAAGCGTCATCTGGCGAAGTCAGACGAGCTGTCGCGGTATAGTCGTCGCCCACCTCTGCTCGTGCACGGGTGCATTCCCTTCCCAAGCCCTGAGATGGGCCTCGATGTGGAAGTGCGATGGTGTCGCGGTAAGAACAGTTTCGGTGAGGCTGCCCACGCGCCAATCACCGCGCGACATCTCGAAGGTCCACACCGCCTCCCCCTTCACGCTGGCAAAATCGTCGCCACGAAAGGAATAGCGCTCGGTGCCGAGCGACGTAATCGTGAGGTCGTTCTCCACGATCCGGTAGGTACCCGAACCGTCGCCGATCTCGACCGCAACGGTGCCTTCGGAGAGATTCTCCGTGACTTTCCAATCCTTTTGCGGTTTCGCGATCGGCTCGATGTGCAGCGGTTCGGCACCCTCTGCCTCGGCAAAGGCCGCAGGTCGTGGCTCGTCCGGATCCTGAGTACGGACCGGAAGCCGCAACCTGCATTCATCGAGTTGGATGATGAGCCTGACCGGTTCTGGTGCGGGCCACGCGACCGGAAAATAGCTGGTCGAAATGGCCAGGCGAATGCGATGGCCGGCGGCGAAGCGTTGCGCCACATGTTTGAAGGGCACCGTCGCGTGATATCGGCGACCAGGTTGGAGCGGTTCCGGCTGCTCGTGGCTGTCGCGGTGCGTCAGATTGAGAAGGCCGTAGCTGACGCGAGTTACTGCCCCGTCAAGCGCCACATCGGAAAGGCGAATCGCTACCTGCGCGACCGCCTTGTCGCTTTCGAAAACGAGATCGAGAGCGGCTGCGCCCGCAATCTCGACATCGCTCTGCAGGACTCCGGTTTCATAAACGAGGCTGCCGGCGTCGTCGGCCCTCTGATCGGCCGGCTGATCCCCAGGTACAGCGTATGAGCACCACTTGCCGCCGTGGAGCCCGACTGAAAGCGGCGAGCGGATAGATTGGTATTCGGGCCGAACATCCGCGTGACTGGTGGACAGACGCCCGTCCCCGCCCAGAAATAATGACCACGTCTGCACATTCGGCGAAGGCCAGGCGGGTTCGGTCACCCAACGCCCGGACCGCGTTTCATAAGCGGTTCGAGGTTCGACTCCATCCTGCATGAAGAGCCGCAGCATCGGCTCAGCCATTATCCCGGTGTCGCGTCCCTTCAGCCAGTGATCCCACCAGCGCAGGCATTCCTGCAGGAAGCCGATCGCCGGTCCCGGCTTGGCGATATGGGGATAGGTATGCGCCCAAGGTCCGACGAGGCCTTTGCGGGGCACGGTGAGATTCTCCATCAGGCGGAAGACGGAGCGGCAATAGCCATCCGCCCAGCCGCTCACCGCGTAGACCGGACAGACAATCGCAGAAAGGTCCTCACAAACCGACCCGTGCTTCCAAAATTCGTCGCGATGCTGGTGTTCGAGCCAGTTTTCCAGCCACAGCCCGCTTTCCTTCAGCCGGCGCAACCACAATTCGCGCCATTTGTCCGGTCTGTTCCTTGGGTCCGGCGGCAGCGTGTTGCGCGCGAACATAATCGAGGCCCATGAGAGATTGTCGATGAGAAGCGTTCCGCCCATGTAGTGGACGTCGTCCGCGTAGCGGTCGTCCGTGGAAGCACAGGTGATGATGGCCTTCAGAGCCGGCGGCCGCAACGCAGCGATCTGCAATCCGTTGAAGCCACCCCAGGAGATGCCGATCATGCCGACGTTGCCGTCGCACCAGGGCTGAGCTGCGAGCCATTCGATCACCCGGCAACCGTCGTCGAGCTCCCGTTGCAGATATTCGTCAAGCATCAATCCGTCGGAATCGCCTGTCCCCCGCAAATCGACGCGAACGACAGCATAGCCATGCCCAGCCACATAGGGATGCATAACGGCGTCACGCTGGGCGGTCAGATCGTTCTTGCGATAGGGGATATACTCCAGGATGGCCGGTACCGGCTTCGCTTCGGCATCGAGCGGGAGCCACATTCGCGCGGCGAGCCGGCACCCATCGGGCATCAATATCTCGAAATGATCTACCTCGCGGATAGGGTGGGGAAAATTCGTTTCAACGCGCATCGCTCGGCCCTGTTTTGCAGAGCAAGCTGCAGCAACCCTCTATCTAAAACAATTTCGCATCCCTTCGCGACTTGACACCAGTTGCACTTCAGGATGCATAGAACCATGAATTCCGAGCCGCTTTCGCAGAACCTCGCTTTTCTCTGCAGCTACTATCCCTCGATCGCCGCCGTCTGCCGGCGGCTGCAGATCAACCGCCAGCAGTTCAATAAGTATCTGAGTGGCCAGACCTGGCCATCCCGCCGCAACATGCGCAAGATCTGCGATTTCTTCGGTGTAAGCGAAGGCGAGCTGCTGATGGAGCATCAGCGCTTCGCCGAGATCGTTGGCCTCAGACGAAGGCCTTTGCCGATCCAGCCGACCGACGTGATGGCGCATGTCGAGCAGCTCTATCAGCACTCGGGGGACCTTGGCCGGTATGTCGGCTATTATTTCCGATATTTCTACTCCTTCGGCTACGCCGGCAAGATCATCAAATGCCTGGTCATCATCTATGAAAAAGACGGCCGCTATTTCTGGCGCTGCCTTGAGCGGCTGGCAACAGTCGGTAAGCAAGGTGTGAAGACGACCAAATATGCGGCCGCGCTTCTGTTGCTGGGCGATCGCATCTTTGCGCTGGAATATGAGACTTTTCTGAAGAGCAGCGTCACCGAGGTGATCCTGTACAAGAGCTATCACCCCAGCGTCGCCTACCTGATCGGCGTTCAGACCGGAATGCCGCTCCTGCGCGGCCGCCGCCCGGCCGCGTCCCTGGTGCTTCTTGAGTATCTCGGCAAGTCGGTCGACCAAAAAAAGGCCTTGAGGGCCTGCGGCCTCTTCAATGAGGACGATTCTGCCATCGATCCGAGCATTCGATCCCTCATCACCAATCGAATCCCGGAGGGGACATTCGTGCTCGAAACCGAGGAAATCTAGGGCGCCCTTCCATCCGTCGGGTCGATGTCGATGTCCTCTGTTTCCTCAATAGCGAACCCACCTCCTGACGAGAATCTTATCATGCTTGAGTGTTCAATCGGACTTTCGGTCGACCAGGAAACCATTGCTGAGCCTGAGACGGCTGTTTGCCGCAGCGCGTGGGGCACCCCTCTTCCTTATCGCGCACGTCCATGAAGGACGAGGCGCCGGAAGCGGCGGTGATTGATCTGTTCTGCAGTTGCCGGCGGAAAGGTGTTTTTCATGACTCCGAAACCTCCCGTATCGCTCCGTGTGAGCCCGCCCAATTTCCGGAACGGACGCACGGGCCGAAAGCGGAAGTCGGCTTCCGGGGAGCCAGACTAGAAAGCTGACCTAATGTCACGGGCTAGTAAAACGGAGCTTCAGGCTCTGGCAATCGAGGCGTTGCTTTGTTAGCCCGTTTCCGCTGCCCTTTCGATCAAGAATATCCTTGCGAAAGCAGTTCTGCATTTCTTTGAAGGATCTGAAGCCGAGGCGCGGAGCGAGGCGAGACAAGGTCGACGTTGATACCTGGCACCGGCGTGCGATCGAGACCGAGTTCCCGAAGGCGATGTAGTCCGGGTTCGAGAACATCAGACGAGCCGCTGTCTCCAATTTCGCCGGAAGTATCAGCTCCTTCTTTGCAATCAGCATCTTGAGCTCAGCGAGGGTTGGCGCTTTGGTGCGTCGCTCTGCCAGTTGCTTGGCGGTCCCCCGCAATGAGGTGGATTGCTCCAGAGGCATCGTTCACCGTTTGGCCGCTTGCATGAAGCTGTCGAACTCGGCATCTCCGATCGGAACGGTATGCTCATAACCTGGGTATCGGCCAGACTCGACATCGGCCCTGTATTCTCTGAACGCCGCGATGCGCTCGTCCTGAATCTTCTGCAGCTCAGGACCAAGATTTCGGTAGACCTTTCCATGTCGTGGCTTGTGGTTTTTGCCGTAGCCGCAGACATCTTCGGTGAAGAGATATTGCGCATCCGCATGTTTGCCGGCGCCCATGCCAAGCATCACCAATGACGAGTTCTCGGTCAGGAATTTCGCCACCCGGTCGGGCACGACTTCCAATTCCGCCCCGAAGACTCCGATCTCCTCAAGCTTCTTTGTATGCCGCCACAAGCGCATCGCTTCATCCGCCGTCTTGCCGACCGCGCGCCAGCCCGTCCAGGTTATGTAGGAAGGGATCAGGCCGATATGTCCGACGACAGGCAGGTGATTGTCGCAGAGCGCCTTCTGGATGTCGTAGGAGGCGGCGCAGTAGAAGGCGTCGCCGCCAATGCCGGCGAAATGGAAGGCCGCCCGCAGATAATCTTCCGCCGTGGCAAGAGGCCGGCCGGCAAAACTGCCCCAGCCGCCATAGGGCAGACCGACCTGCACGAAACAGTTGCCGGCTGCATCCCGCATTTCCGGGTCGAAATACCGGCCTTCGATCGAAAGCATGTGAATGCCCGCCGCCGCTGCGGCGGCGGCTTCGTCGGGCGTGCTGACGAAGAGCATCGATATCTTCTGTCCATTCCGCTTCATCTTTCGGATGTCCTCGACATGAGGACGATTGTGATACATGCCCATGGTCAGCCTCCGCCGCAGTTCGTTTCTCAGATCGTGAAAGCCCGCCGGAAAGCGTCCAGCGCCGCTTCCGCATCGTTTCGGGCAAAGGCCTCCAGACCGACCGGCCCGCGATATCCCATGTCGGACAGGGCCCTCGCGATGTAGGGCCAGTTCATCTCGCCCGTCCCCGGCTCGCAGCGACCCGGATTGTCGGCGACCTGCACCTCACCGATGAAGGGCAGGCATTTTTCGCACCAGCGCACAATGTCGCCCTCGCCTATTTGGGTGTGGTAGAGGTCGAGATTGATCCGCAATTGCGGCCTGTCGATCGACGACACCAAAGCCAGCACCGCCGCCGTCGAGCCGAAGGGGCAGCCTGGGTGATCCAGCAGGTTCAAGTTTTCAAGCGTGAAGACGACATCTTCGGCCTCGGCCATGTCGCAGATGCGGTTCAACGTGTCCTGCGCCTTCAGCCACATGGGGCCGGTCTCGACCTCGGCCTTTACGATGGGAATACCGCCCGCGCCGAGCCCGGTGCCGTGCAGGTTCAACCGGGCAACGCCGAGGCGTTTTCCGACCTTCGCGGTCTCGGAAGCTGACTTCAAGAGCATGTCGGCGCCTTCATCGTCGGCGAGCCGCCCTACGAGATAGCCGTTCATGATCGTGAAGCTCGCGCCAGTCTTCTCGAGCGCCGCGAGGTCATGGTTCGGCCAATTCCACAATCCGACGCCGAAACCCATTTCATGCAGCCGCGCGACGCGCCACGCCATCGGACGATCGCGCCAAAGCATCTCGGCGCAGGCAGCCAGTTGGAAGGGCTGGGCCATAGTGGCTCAAACCTCGACCATGACGCGGCCGTTCTCGACCTTCGTCTTATACGTCCTGAGGTTCTCGCAAGCCGGCGGCGTCTCCACCTCGCCGGTCGTGAAGTTGAAGATCGATGCGTGCTTCGGACATTCCACCGTATTCCCCATGACCAGGCCATCGGCCAAGTGGATCCTCTCGTGCGTGCACAGCCCGTCCGTGCAGTAATATTCATCGGCGTCGTTGCGGAAGATCGCGAAGGTCCGGCCGCCATTGTCGAAGCGTTTGGCCTCCTCGGCTTCAATGTCGTCAGCGGCACAAGCGTCCACCCAGGGCATACCCGTTTCTCCTCAGATGTCTTGTGGTTTGAAGTCTGCAGGAGCCGACGGCATCACGCCCTGGAGCAGCGCGACGGACTTTTCCAGCCCCTCCAGCGAATTCAGGAGCACGTCCTCGTGCTCGATCGAGAGCCAGCCGTCATAGCCGGCCATCTTGAGCCGGTAGCAGAACTGCCGCCGCCACTCCTCGCCATGGCCGAAGCCGAGCGTGATGTAGCTCCAGGAGCGGGCCGGGATGTCCATCAGGCTGCCATTCTCGAGCAGCGAGGTCGTGGCCTGAACGGGTCCGTTGAGCAGCGTGTCCTTGGCATGGACATGATAAACCGCCGCGCCCAGCGCTTCAGCGGCAGCGAGCGGGTCAGCGCCCATCCAGAACAGATGCGAGGGGTCCAGATTGGCGCCAATGACAGGTCCGACCGCCGCTCGAAGTTTCAGAAGCGAAGGCACGTTATAGACGCATTGATTGCCGTGCAGCTCGAGCGCGATGCGCTCGACGCCGTTTGCCTTCGCCAGCGCAGCGATCTCGGTCCAGAACGGGATCAGCTTTTCTTCCCATTGATATTTGAGGATGGTCTGTGTTTCCGGCGGCCAGGAGGACACAACCCAGTTCGGCATGCTGTCTCCGGCGCTGCCGGCCGGTAGGCCGCTCATGGTGCAGACGGTGCGGATGCCCATCTCGCCGGCGATGCGGATGGTATCTCTCAATCCTTCGCCTTGGGAATGATCGGTCGGATGCAGCGGATTGCCGTTGGCGTTCAGGCTGATGATCTCTAACCCGCGTTCCTCGAACGCTCCGGCAAACCGCTTCTGGGCGTCCCTGTTGCCCAACATGGACGACAGCCGGAAATGCGGCGCGGTCGACCAGCCGCAAGTGTTCACCTCAATGCCGGATACGCCCATGCGCTGGGCATGATCGAGCACCGCCTCGAACGGCAGGTTGCCGAGACTGTCTGAAACGAAACCCAGCTTCACGCGTAGAACTCCGGCTTTGCAATCATCTGGACGGGTGCGCGGCGGCCTTCCCTCAGCGCCTGCACGCCGGCCTCGGCTACGACGGCCGCGCAGTATCCGTCCCAGCAATCCGAGGCGATCGCCGGGAACTCGCCGGTCGTGGCAAAGCGCAGGAAATCGCGGTTCTGGCGGCGGTAGGCATCATAGTAGCGGGTCCGCCAGTCGGCGTCGTAGCTTGTGCTTTGGGTAAGCGCCGACTCCGTGCGGGTATAGGCGACATTGTTGGTCGCAACGGTGCCGCGCTCGCCGACCAGCTCGGCGCGAACGTCATAGCCATAGGCGGCGTTGTTGTTGATCTCGATGTTGACGAGCTGGCCGTCCACTGTTTCCAGCACCATGACGACGGGAGCCACGCGCGCATCGGAGCGGCTCGGCTGGAATGCAGAGATCGCCGCATACTCGGTTCCGAGCACGTAGCGCACCACATCGAATTCATGCGGGGCGGAATTGGTGATGGCCATCGCACCTGTGAAATCGGCAGCCGGCGTTTCGACATTGCGGTGGAAATTGTGCATCATCAGCGCCCGGCCGAGACGGCCTTCTTCAAGCGCCCGTTTCATCTCCTGGTAGGAACGGTCGTAGCGCCGCATGAAGCCGAGCTGGACGAATTTCGCCCCAGCCTTCTGTTCGGCTTCCATCACCGCAACGCACTCGGCCGATGCTTGCGAAAGCGGCTTTTCGCACAGAACTCGCTTGCCGGCGGCAATGCAGGCCATCGAAAGCGGCGCATGCGTGAAATCGGGGCTGGCGATGATCACGGCGTCCACGTCTTGCCGCGCGATGCTGGCCTTGGGGTCCGTGGCAACGTCAAAGGCGCCGCAAGCGTCGGCAACGCGACGGGCGCGCTGCTCGTCCATGTCGCAGACCAATTGAAGGGTTGCGCCGGGAAGCTCCTCGGCAACGATCCTGGCATGATCCGCGCCCATCAGGCCGGCGCCGATCACTGAAATGCGGATTGTCATTTCTGTCCTGTTTCTTCGAATTATGGGCGGCACGGAGCGGCGCCAGACTGGGAATACCTTCGTAAAGTCTAGTGCGCGGTTGGACCCTCCAGAACCTGGAGCGACGGCGGATGCCCCTCATGTGTTTCCAAGTAGCCTTCGACTTGGGCTTCGAGGTCAGCCATGGTCTCGCCGCCGGCCATCAGATCCGTGATCTCCTCGCGGGATTTTTCGCCTCTGCGGAAATCGGCCGCGATGGCGCCGCGGATCAGCACTGCGAAATGGTCGCCGACGGCCATGGCGTGCATGACCTGGTGCGTGATGAAGATCACCGCCAGACCACGCTTCTTGGCCTCGTTGACGATGCGCAGCACATGCGAGGCCTGTTTGACGCCGAGCGCCGCGGTAGGCTCGTCCAGGATCAGCACGCGCGCCCCAAAATACACGGCGCGGGCAATAGCGAGCGACTGGCGCTCGCCACCCGATAGGCCTCCTACTAGGCGGTCACCGTCATCGATGCGGGTGATGCCGAAGTCCCGGACCGCTTTCACCGCGATCTCATTGGCTCGCTTGCGGTCGTAGATCTTAAACGGACCCCAACCTTTGGTCGGCTCGACGCCGACGAAGAAGGAGCGTCCGATGCTCATCAGCGGAAACGTTCCGCCGAACTGGTGCACCGTCGCGATTCCGCGCCCCTGCGCGTCGCTCGGTCCGGTAAAGGTCACTGGATGACCATCCATCAGGATCTGACCGCTGGTGGGCTTGTGGACGCCGGCCAGGGTCTTGATCAGCGTGGACTTGCCGGCGCCGTTGTCGCCGAGCAGGCAAAGCACTTCGCCAGCGCGCACCCTCAGCGAAATATCGTGCAGGACGTCTATCGGTCCGAAGGACTTATTGACGTTCCTCAGTTCGAGAATGGCAGGTTTGTCGTTCATGGCATCATCTCATCATCTGCATCCGGCTGCGCCGAGGTGCTCGGCCAAGCGGGGCTGATCTGAAAATTCGTTTCTCATGGGTTCGCCGGCTCCCGCGGCAGGCCTTGTTTGCGCCGCGGTCGGAAATAGAGCGCCAGGTCGCGGAACGACTGGTTCATCAGCACCGCGAGCAAAAGCATCACGCCGATGATCAGGTTCGACCAGTTCCGGTCGATCTGGGTGAAATAGATGCCCTGGCTGACGATGGCGAAGGTGATGGTGCCGACGAAGATCCCGACAACCGAGCCGAAACCGCCGGTCAGCAGCACACCGCCCACCACCACGGACACGATGGCGTTGAAGATGAAGTTCATGCCGCCCGAGACCTGGGCGGAATTGAACAGGATCGCCTGGCAGATACCGACGAACGTTGCGCTGACCGCGGACAGCACGAACAGGGCAATGGTCATGCGCTCCGTCGGGATGCCGGCATTGCGGGCGCTGACCTTGTCGCCACCCATTGCAAAGAGCCAATTGCCGTAACGCGTCTTGTGCAGGACGAAACCCATGATGGCGGCGAATACGACCCACCAGACGATGATGACCTGGTGGCTGCCGCCGATCAGCTGTCCGAACAGGAATTTTGCCCAGTCCGGTGCGGTGAGCGCCACGCTGGCATTGCCGGTCAGAAGCACCGAGGCGCTGAGCACCACGCCCTGCATGGCGACGAGTGTGGCGAGCGTGACGATCAGCGAGGGTACCGAGGTGCGGATGGTCAGCAGACCGTTGACGAGACCGACCGCCGCGCCGACCGCAAGCGCGCCGGCGATCCCAACCGCTATAGGCAGGCCATAATAGCCGGTCAGGATGGCCGTGGTCATCGAACCCGCCGGGATCAAGGCGCCGATGGAAATGTCGAGTTCGCCCGCGATCATCAGCAACCCGACCGGAATGGCTACAATACCGAGATTAGCCGCGAAGTTGACCCAGCTCGCCGCCCCGACCAGCGTGACCAGATTGGCGCCGCCGAACAGAACGAAGAACAGCACCACGCCAATAAGGCTGAGGACCGAGCCCGCTTCGGGGCGGCGCAGCACGGACTTGATTGCGTCCATCATGACCGACCTCCCCTCTTCGACGAATAGTTCAGCGCCAGCTGGCGGAACGTGTCGTTGGTCAGCACTGCGACGAGAAGAAGCGCGCCGATGATGACGCTGCCGACATTGGGGTCGAGGCTGGTGAAATAGATGCCCTGGTTCACGATCGAAAAGGTCAGCGTGCCGAACACGATGCCGACGATCGAGCCGAAGCCACCCGTGAGCAGGACACCGCCTATGACGACGCACATGATGGAATTGAAGATGAAGGACTGGCCCGCCAGCACCTGCGCACTCTGGTAGACCATCACTTCGCTGACCCCGACGAAAGCGGCGCTGAAGCCGGACAGCATGAACAGGCCGATGGTGAGCCGCTTGGTCGGGATGCCGACATTGCGCGCGCTCTCCTTGTCGCCGCCCAGCGCATAGATCCAGTTGCCGATCGGCGAGACGTGCAGCAGCCAGAACAGTCCAATGACAAACACCACCCACCACAGGATCGTGACCTGGAACATGCCGCCGAGATAGTCGCCGAGAATCGCCTTGGGGAAAGGATTCGGCACGAGCGAGACGCCGGTGCTGCCGGCGATCTTGACGGTGAGGCCCAGCGTCAATCCCATCGTGCCGAACATGGTGCCGATGGTGATGATGAGCGACGGGATTGTCGTCTTCGTCACGAGCAGGCCGTTGAGGAAGCCGACCGCGAGACCGAGCCCAAGCGCTGCCGTAATGCCGAGCCAATCAGGCAGGCCATAATGCCCGGAGACGATGGCAGCGGTGAGCGACGCTGCCGGGATCACCGCGCCGACCGAGATGTCCAGTTCCCCCGCGATCATCAGCAGCCCTATCGGCAGCGCGATGATCCCGATCTCGGAAGCGATGTTCAGCCAGCTGGCCGTACCCGCTGCCGATAGAAAGCTGCTGCCGCCGAACACGCCGAAGAACAGAAGCACTGCGACCATGCCGAGGAACGAGCCCGACTCCGGCCGCCGCGCCAGCCGGCCGAGGGCCAGTGCGGACTGCCTTCGGCCCGGGGCTGGAATTGATGTGGACGTCACGGGATGTGCCATGGGGTATCCGCGAACATGCAGCCGGCAACGATGTGGCCGACACCGACAGAGGGAAAAGGGGCCGCCCGCAGCAGCAGCGAGGGCGACCCAGCCGGGAGGATTATCGCGTCCCTGCTTTCACGCCAGCGATGGTAGCCTCGACATTTGCCTTGTCGATGATGCCCGGCCCGGTCAGGATCTCACGGGTGGGCACCGACAAGCCATAGTTGACATGGCCGTTCAGGATCGCAACCGCGAGATAGCCCTGCAGATAACCCTGCTGGTCGATTGCGCAGTCCTGCTGGCCGCCCTTGATGTTGTTCAGGATGGTCTCGTCGAAATTCATGCCGCACAGGTGGACTTTTCCGACCTTGCCTGCCTGGGTAATACCGTTCATGGCGGAGTTCGCATCGACATTGCCGATGGTGAAGACGGCGTTCACGTCCTGATGCTGCAGCAGATAGGCCTTGACCGCCTGCGCGACGGCCGTGGCCGAGCCGAAGGAGGTGGCCGGCAACGGCAGCACGTCGGCTTCGCCGCCGCCGTTCTTCATCCCCTCCTTGAAGCCACCGCAAAAGGCCTCGATGTTGGCGGCGCCTGGCAGCGTGTTGATGCAGACGCCTTTCTTGTTGCCGGCCTTGGTGAGATACTCGCCGGCCGCAACGCCGCCCTTGTAGTCATCAGAACCGACATAGTTCATGGCGCCGAGACGATCGGCCGCTTTCAGCCCGCCGGCATTGTAGATGATCAGCGGAATGCCTGCATCCCTCACCGCTTTGAACGCGGGGTCCATGGCTTCCGGCACCCAGTCCGGCCCAACAATGGCGTCGGCCTTCTGATCGATCGCCTGCCGGATCAGCTCTGCGGCGTCCACCCCCAGATTGTCGTAGTTCTGCGGTCCGAGCCAGGTGACCTTGCCGCCCTGTGCCTCGACCACCTTGCCGGCGTCTTCAGCACCGCGCTTGACGATCGACCAGAACGGATCGTCCGGCTTGCCGCCGACGACGAAGATGTTGGCGGCGAGCGTCGCGCCGGCGCTGAACCCGATCAGCACCGCTGTCGAGACGAGTGTCTTGAAAAGCTTCATGGTCTTCCTCCCAGATTGCCCCGCAGGGTTCGACAAAAGTCTTCCTGTTCCAGGCCCGCTCCTCACGGGCTCAGCCGAAACAGGTTTGCTTCGTTATTCCGCCGGCATTCCAGACGCCGGATCACTGCGGCCTTCCTGGCGGCCCCGCATCTTTTCTTTTTTCTTGCGGAAGCGCGCCTTCATGGCCTCGTCGGCTTCCTTGCTGCCGTCGTGCCAGGTGCCGAACAGCTTATCGAGGGGCACCAGTCCGTCGCCGCCGTAGTTCACCTCGAAATATTTGTGGTGCAGGTAATGCACATAGGAGTGACTATCGAGATTGACCTTGTCAGTGATTTCGAAGATCTCGAAACCGAGATGACCGTTCACTGCGCCGAAACCCGCGCCGTGCAGCGTGAAGTAGGCGCAGACCGGGTTGGATGGGATCACCAGGTGCAGCCAGGCCTCAGCGTGATAGAGGAAGCCTTCGACCGGATGCATCGATAACGACGACCACGGGCTCGGGTTGATCGAATTGTGATGGACCGAATGCACCCACTTGTAGAGCGGCGGCCAATGGATCGCCCTGTGCAAGAAGAAGAAATAGATCTCGTGCACCGCCGGCGCGACAAGCACCAGGAACGACAGGTATAGCCAGTTCGTCGTCCATGGCAGCCAGACCGCCCAGCTGTTTGCATAGACCCACAGCATCACGATCTCGACCACCGTCCACAGCGGTATCGTGACGAAAAACGAGCGGGCGAAATTATCGATGTTCTGGCTTTGGAACCAGAACACGTCGGACGGCGCGTCCGACGGAAATTTCGGATTGTACTTGAAGCGGTTCTGCTGCTTGCGCTGGATGTAGTAGCGCAACTCAAAGAAGCCGTAGAACAGAAAAATCCCTGCGGCGTTGAGGCCGTACAGCCAAAGGTAGTTGAGCAACGAGAAGCTCGCTAGACTCTGCCAGCTCGGGATGAGCAGATTTACCCAAATGAGCGCCGTGGCGAGATGGAACGTGTTCCACGGCCAGAAAAACTCCGGGATCCAGGCCACCACTTTTTTTGCATTGAAGGGGCGGTGCCAGATTGGCGCCGGCTCGGCGCGGCGGTGCGGCGCCCAATTGCCGCGCTTGTCGCGCGTTCCATACTGAAGGTCATCCATCGCTGCAGCGCCTCCTGGCCGGATCGGTCTGGCATTCGCGGGTTCGGACCTTGCCCTAGCTGAGCCCTGACTTGGCGCAATTCATATCGGAGGGTTGATATTCGGAGAAGGCAGAAATAGTATCAAAGTTGCATTTGTATCATTTAGTAACAATCATGATGATACGATAAGGGCGGACGTTCATGAAGCGGCCGACAATCCAGGATCTGGCCACCGCAGCAGGCGTATCGGTGGCGACTGTGAACAGAATTTTAGGCGGCACCGTTTCGGTGCGGCCGAAAACGATCCAACGCGTGCAGAGCGCAGCGGAGGAAATCGGATTTTACGCCATCGGGGCGATCGACGATCGGGCCCGCAAGATATCACCGCATTACCGGTTGGGTTTCCTGCTGCAGCAGTCGACTCGTGACCTCTATCAGTTGTTCGGCAAGAAGATTGTTGCCGCCTGTCGCGAGCGTCGGGACGACGTCATCGATCCTGTTGTCGACTTCGTGGATATTTTGACGCCGGAGACCATTTCGAACCGTCTTATCGCGCTCGGCGAGGAATGCGACGCTGTCGCGGTCGTCGCGGCCGATCACCCAATCGTTGGTCAGGCCATCCGCGCCCTGAAGGAGGTGGGAAAGCCGGTCGTCTCATACATCACGGATCAGTCCGCACCCGAAAGGGCAGCTTATGTGGGTACCGACAATTGGAAGCTGGGGCGGACCGCGGCCTTCCTGATGGCGCAAACCACCCAAGGTCCAGGCCGCATTGCGGTTTTCATCGGCAACCACCGGTACCAATGCCAGGATGTCTCCGACGCCAGCTTCCGCTCCTATCTGCGCGAGCACGCGCCTCGCCTAACGGTCGAGGAAAGCCGCCCCACTCATGAGGAACCAAGCGAAGCCTATCGCATGGTGGCCGAGTTGCTGAAAACGGCCGAAGACCTCGTGGGGATTCTGATCGTTGGCGGCGGCATCACAGGCGTGCTTCGAGCACTAAAAGAGGTCACACCGGAACGGCGCGCAGCTATCAAGGTGGTATGCCGCGACATTGGGCCCGAGACACGCAGGGGCCTTTCGGAAGGATTGATCACTGCAGCTCTCTGTCATCCTCTCGAAGCCACATCGGCCCTTCTCGTGCAGACAATGATCGACGTCATCCACCCACAGGCACAGCTGGCCACCCTGCAGCGGTCGATACCATTCGAAATAGTTACGCCGGAAAATATCTGAGGTCCCAGAAACTGATCCGGTTGCACGTCCGAATGTCTGCTTTCAGGGCTAGCAAGGGCTGCCGCAGGGGCCGACATCTGGGGCGCAACAAGCTTGCCATCCAAACCCTCGGGCTCCTGGCCGGAGATGAAAACCAACTTTGTGCCTGTCGCAAAGACCACCTGGCTATATGTCTGCGGAACCGGAAGGTCTTTGGGATTAATTGTTTGGGCCGTCGTGGATCAGGTCTCCTGTTCTGCGATTTCAATGGTTGCTTCCACCTCGGCTGGTACGCCTTGAGGGAGGGGCCGCGACGCCCATGTGCACAGAGTAATCGAGGTTACTCGCCGAGATCAGCTGTCGTTCCGACGGTAGGAATTCAGTGCTGTCTTCAATGCTCGGATGAAATCAGCATAAAAACCTCGACTGATATGCGTTTCGTGTGTCAGAAAACCGACTTCGACTGAAAGCCGCGGCACAATTCGTCGGATGTGGAAACCTTCGCGCAGCATGCTGCGAGCGGTGAGTTCATCGACGATTGTAGCCCCATTCCCTGCCGTCGCGATCGCGCAAGCAAGGAAATAGGTCTGTACTTCTATCGAAGGGCTGAAATGCCGGCCGACCGCCTCGAGATGCATTGCGATGAGCGCCCCGATCTTATCCTTCGATGAAACTCCGACCAAATCTAGCCCGTCTATTTCTGCCAAGGCGATGTCGGGGCCCGGCCTTGGACCGAAATAGACGAGTTCGACCTCTCCCAGAACTTCCGTGCGCAACCCAGGATGCTCGCCGGGACATAGCGTCACTGCAAAATCCAGCCGACGGGCCCTCAAGGCGGTGACGAGTGCTTCGATATGATCGGTCTCCACCTCGCAGGTCACCGAGGGATAGCTTCGGCGAAAGCCGCTGACCGCCTGCGGCATGATCGAAAGACCGAGGCTTGGCAGGCAACCGATATGGAGCCGGCCCTCGGGAAAACGACGCAGGTTGGCTGCAAGCATCTTTAGCTGCTCTATCCCGGTGTGAAGCTTGGCGACCTCGACATGGAGCGCTTCGGCCTCGATCGTCGGGAGAAGCCGCCCCTTCACCCGCTCGAACAGCTTGAAGCCCAGAGAACTTTCCGCGTGCTGCAGCACCTTGCTCGCTGCTGGTTGGGACACGCCGAGCAGGGCTGCTGCCTTGCTGATCGAGCCCGTCTGCTTAATCGCATGGAATACCTCGATATGACGAAGCCGCATGCCGAACCCTCCTGATGGCGGCAGCACATAACCCAAAGTTATGTATGCCGTCGATAATACATTTTGACCGGCCATGGCGTTTGCGTTGAAATCGGAGGACATGACCTGGGAACTGGCGGTCCGCTCGAGCGGGCCACCATAATTCCGGGCACCATCGTCGCCCTGACCGCGACACCAGAGGAGAACCAGCCCATGTCTACGATCTTTGCTCCTGCGTCCTTCCTCAAAAGCGCGATAGCCGCCACCCTCCTGTCGTCAACCGCGATCCTGGCGACGGCCCACGCCGCCGATTTCCGGCTCGGGGTCCGGGCCGATGCGCTGACCATCGATCCGATCGCCTCAAGCGACAATTCTTCCATCTGGCTGGAGTTGCAGGTCTATGACCAGCTCGTGCGTCCCAGCAAGGATGGCAGCAAGCTGGAGCCGGCGATTGCCGAATCCTGGACGATTTCGCCCGATGGCAAGGAATTCACCTTCAAGCTGCGTCCCGAAGCCAAATTCTCGGACGGCCAGCCGGTCACCGCCGCCGATGTCGCCTTTTCGCTGCAGCGCGCCGCCGGCGAAAAATCGGAATGGGCCCGCTTCTTCAAGCCGATCACCAGCTATCAGGTGGTCGACGACCACACCATCGTGATGAAGCTCGACAAGCCGTTCACGCCGATCCTCAACAATCTCGCTCTGTTCAGCGCCTCGATCCTGCCGGCCAAGCTGGTCCAGCAACAAGGGGACAAGTTCTTCGAACATCCGATCGGTTCCGGTCCTTTCGTGCTGAAGAGCTGGACCCGCGGCCAGGGGGAGGAGCTGACGAAAAATCCCAACTATTGGGAAAAGAACAAGCCGAGCATCGACGCCGTCTCGATCGAGGTCGTGCCCGAAGACAATTCCAGGGTGTTGAAGCTCAAGGCCGGTGAACTCGATGCCATCACCGACGTTCCCTACAACCAGGCAGCAAACCTCAAGACGGACGCCGATATCGATGTTCACGCCGCGCCGGTGTTTCGCGTCGACCTGGTGCAGTTGAACACCACCAAGAAGCCCTTCGACAATGAATCGGTCCGCCAGGCGCTGAATTACGCCCTCGACAAGGAAGCAATCGTCAAGGGCATCCTGCGCGGCAACGCCAAGCCGACGACGTCCTCGATACCCGTCATGGCTTACCACAATGAAAAGCTGAAGCCCTATCCCGTCGATCTTGCCAAAGCAAAGGAGCTTCTCGCCAAAGGCGGCGTTCCGGACGGGTTCAAGACCAGCATGCTGGTCGCGGCCGGTGACGTCACCGCACGCCAGGTCGCCAGCGCCATTCAGGCCTCGCTCAGGAAAGTTGGCGTTGAGGTCGCCCTGCAGACCATCGAGGACAGTTCGCAGTTCAGCACCACCAAGAGCGGCAATTACGAAATGTCGCTGAGTTACGCCACAAGCGACACCATCGATCCCGACCAGCTTGTGGGCTTCACCGCGGTAAATCCCGAGCGCGCCAACGCCTTCCATACTCAATGGAAGAGCGACAGGGTCAACCAACTGTATGCCGACGAGCGCCAGACCCCGGATGGCCCGGAACGGGCCAAGCAGTTCCAGGAGATCGAGGCGGTCGTGCATGAGCAGGCCCCGTTCATTTTTCTCTACACGCCCAATTCAGCCTATGCGAACCGCAAGAATGTGAGCGGCTTCGAGGTGGTGCCGACAGCGAACTATGTGCTCAAGGATGTGGTGGTGAAATAGTCGTCGCGAAGCGCTACGGCGCGCCATGACCGGTGGGCTGGCAGGCAATATTTTTTAAATGAACCTCCTGTTCTTCTGCATCTCGCGGCTGTTGCAGCTCGTTCCGGTCCTTCTCGGCATCACCATCGTGGCGTTCCTGCTGCTGCGCGTGATGCCGGGTGATCCGGCAACGCTGATGCTCGGAAGCCGAGGCACGCCCGAGGATATCGCGGCGCTGACGAGCCAGCTCGGCCTCGACCGGCCGCTTTGGCAGCAATATCTCTCCTTTCTCGGTGATATCGCCAGGGGCAGCTTTGGCCGTTCGATTGCCTACAAGGCCGAGATCGGCCCGCTGCTGATCGCGAGGCTGTGGCCGACACTGGCGCTGGTCGGCCTCAGCACGGTAATCGCCGTCCTCATGACGATCCCGCTCGCCATGTACACCGCCGTGCGCCGCAATGGCGCGGTCGACCATGCGGTCAAGTTCTTCTTCGTCACGGCGATGGCGATGCCGCCTTTCTGGCTTGGCGTGCTGCTCGTGCTGCCTCTGGCGATTGCCGTGCCGATCTTTCCCGTGTCCGGCTACGGCCAGGACTGGCTCGACAAACTGCATCATCTCGCCTTGCCGGCCTTCATCATCGCTCTCGGCACAGCTGCCCTGACGATCCGTTCGCTGCGCAGCTCCATCATCGCCGTGCTGGGAGCCGACTATGTCGACACGGCGCGCGCCAAGGGCCTGCCAGAAAGGTCTGTGCTCCGGCGCCACGTGTTCCGCAACTCGTTGACCTCGACGATCTCTGTGCTGGCCGTTCACACGAGCTGGGTCATCGGCGGCACTGTGGTGATCGAAACGGTGTTCGGTATTCCAGGCCTTGGCTCGTTGCTGGTCGCCTCCATCAGCGCTCGTGATTATCCGATGGTCCAGGGGCTGACCGTTACTTTCGCGGTGCTGGTCGTCGTCATCAACCTTCTCGCAGACATTGCCTATTCGATTGTCGACCCCAGGGTGAGCCTGTCATGAAATTGCTCAGCCAGGAGACGGTGCGGCGCTTCAAGCAAAACCGCAATCTGCAGGTCGGCCTTTTCCTGCTCGCCGTGATCGTGCTGACAAGCCTCTTCGGGCCCTCACTTGTGCCCTACGATCCCGAGGAGCTCGATTTCGGCAATCCGCTGCTGGCACCGACCCTGCAGCATCCGTTTGGCACCGACGACCTCGGTCGCGACGTCCTCGCCCGGGTGGTGGCGGCGGGGCAGGTCGACATGCAGGTGGTGGCGGTCTGCGTCCTCCTGCCTTTCCTGATCGGCAGCACGATCGGTCTGGTCTCCGGCTATTTCGGCGGCTGGATCGATCGTGTGATCATGCGCTTCGTCGACATCCTCTGGGCCTTTCCCTTCTACGTGCTGGTCATCAGCATCGTCGGCGCGCTGGGGCCGAGCACCACCAACATCTATCTCGCCTTTTCACTGGTGGTCTGGATTTCCTTCGCCCGGATCGTGCGCGGCGAGGTCCTCCTGGCGCGCCGGCTCGAGTATACGCTAGCCGCATCGGTGCTGGGCTACAGCCATGCCCGCATCATGCTGCGCCATATCCTGCCCAATGTGATTACTCCTGCCATCGTGTTCATGATGGCTGACGTTGTCCTCACGATCCTCGGCGTCACATCGCTCGGCTTCCTCGGTCTCGGCATCCAGCCGCCGACGCCGGAATGGGGCGTGATGATCGCCGATGGGCGCAACTTCATCCAGGACGGCTGGTGGATCTCCCTGTTCCCGGGCCTCGCCATCGTGTTGGTTGGCCTGACCTTCACGCTGATTGGCGACGGCCTCGATGATCTGTTAAGGCCGAAGGCATGAGCGCCGCGCACAATACCCTCGCGGTCGAGCACTTGCGGGTCACCTTCGGCAAGGCCCCGAATGCGGCGACGGCGGTCGACGATGTGAGTTTCGAGATCCGGCAAGGCGAAGTCTTCGGCCTCGTGGGGGAATCCGGCTGCGGCAAGAGCGTGACCTGCCGCTCGCTGATCCAGCTCTTCGGCGGCTCGAGGCCCTCGGCGATGACGGGCTCGATTTCCTTCGAAGGGCGCAACCTCGCGGCTCTCCAGCCCAAGGATCTGGTGAAAGTCAGGGGCAGCGAGATCGCGATGATCTTCCAGGATCCGATGACGGCCCTCAACCCGACCATGAAGGTCGGCCGCCAGATCGAGGAAGGTCTGCGCCAACATGAGAAACTCAGCGCGAGGCAGGCTAGGGAAAAGGCGATCACGCTGCTGAAATCAGTGGGCGTGATGGCGCCTGAGCGTCGGCTCGACAGCTATCCCCATGCCTTCAGCGGCGGCATGCGCCAGCGTGTCCTCATCGCCATCGCGCTTGCCTGCCGCCCCAAGCTGCTGATTGCCGACGAGCCGACCACCGCGCTCGACGTCACCGTGCAGGACCAGATCCTCAAATTGATCCTAAAACTGCGGGCGGAGATCGGCATGGCGGTGCTTCTGGTCACGCATGACCTCGGCGTCGTGGCGCAGACCTGCGATCGGGTCGCGGTGATGTATGCCGGCCGCATCGTGGAACTCGCCACGACCGAACAGCTCTTTGCCAAGCCCTCCCACCCGTATACGCGTGCCTTGCTCAATGCCTTGCCGGCCCATGGCGGCCGGGGCGGGCGACTGCAGCCGATCGGCGGTTCGCCGCCGAGCTTGGCCGCACCGCCGCCTGGATGTCGCTTCCATCCGCGTTGTTCGCTGGCGATTCCGGCTTGCGAGTTGCAGCAGCCGCCCCTTGCCGCCATCCAGGAAGGCCATTCAGCCGCGTGCATCAGGATCGGCGAGCCGGCATGACCGAACCGCTCCTCTCGATCCACCATATTTCGAAGACCTTTCCGATGGCCCGAAATTTCCGCGACGTCGTCACGCGCTCGCCCAGGCAGACTCTGCGGGCCCTGCGCGATGTGTCGCTGACCGTGCGGCCCGGCGAAGTGGTCGGCGTGGTCGGGGAGTCGGGGTGCGGCAAGAGCACGCTCGGACGCTGCATCGCCGGCCTCGAAACGCCCGAGCATGGCGACATGCTCTGGCAGGGTGCTCCAATCTCGGCCGGCGAAAACCGCAGGACCCGCGCTCGCCATATCCAGATGGTGTTCCAGGATCCCTACGCCTCGCTCAATCCGCGCATGACGCTCGGTCAGACGCTTGAGGAGGTTCTCCGTGTGCATGGGCTCGCAGGCGATGCGGCGCGGCGGCGCGAGCGCGTCGACGAGTTGATGCTGATGGTCGGCCTTGCGCCTGCGCTCAAGGAGCGATTGCCACATACCATCAGCGGTGGCCAGCGCCAGCGCATCTGCATCGCCCGGGCCCTAGCCGCCGAACCGCAACTGATCGTCGCGGATGAACCTGTCTCTGCCCTGGACGCCTCGGTGCAGGCGCAGATCATCAATCTCCTGGAGGACCTCAGGGCGAAGCTGAATATCGCCCTGATCTTCATCGCCCATGACCTCAATGTGGTGCGCCACATAAGCGATCGTGTTGCCGTGATGTATCTGGGCGAGATCGTCGAGACTGCGGCCGCCGAAGCGCTGTTCACTCGGCCGCTGCATCCCTATACGCGCGGCCTGCTCGCGGCGATCCCGATCCCCGATCCGAAAAGGCGCACCAGTGTACCGAGCGTCGAGGGCGAAATACCGGATCCCCTCAGTCCACCGATAGGCTGCGGATTTTCGACGCGCTGCTCACATGTGATCCACCCTTGCCGGGTCCGGCACCCCGATCTTCACCAAACCGGCGAGCATGGGGTGCGCTGCCTCAATCCGGCCGCGACCCGTCCCTTTGCCGATCCCGGATCGGTATATCCAGCTACAGGAAATCAGTGATGTTCTTTCAGAAGTCGAAGCAGATTGAAGCGGTGGGCAGGCAAATCGTGCGGACAGCGCTGGACCGCTTCGCCTCCTGCGGGCTCGCAGAAGACAAATTCGCTTTCACGCTGTTGCTCCATCCCCCGAAGGGAGTGAAGGCCTATGGCGAGGGTGGGACGCTGCCGACAGGTTACTCCTACAACGGCGACGCCTCCTTCTATCCCTGCAGCGTGATCAAGGTCTTCTATCTTGTCGCCATGCAGGCTGCCCTTCACGCCGGAAAAGTCCAGGCGACTCCCGAACTGGAGCGGGCCATGCACGACATGATCAAGTGGTCGAGCAACAATGCCACCAACTACATCATCGATAACTTGACCGGGACTACCGGCGACACCGAGCTTAGCGAAGAAGAGATGCAGCGCTGGATGGCGGCCCGAAACAGCATCAACGCCTATTTCAAGCAGCTCGCCTTGCCGGAATTCGAAGGCATCAATGTCTGCCAGAAACTGATGGACGATGACCGCTATGGTCGCGAGAAGATATTCGTCGAGGTTGGCGGCAACAACCACAACCGGCTCACCGCCGATGCCTCCACATCCATTTTCTCCCGCATCATGGATGGCGCGATGATTTCGCCGGAACGCTCGCGCATCATGGCCGACTTCCTGCATCGGCCGCGCGACCCCGGCTTCGTGCAGCGTCCATTGTCGCAGGTGCTCAACTATATGGGCGCTGACCTGCCGGAAGGCGCCAAGCTGTGGTCGAAAGCGGGCTGGACGGGCTGGACAGGCGATCCGCGCGCGAGCTACCGTCGCCACGACGCCGTTCATGTCGAGCTGGCTGGCGGCAAGCGCTTCACCAGCGTCGTCTTCACCCAAGGCGAGCAGATCTCGGCAAACCTTACGATCCTGCCTTCCATAGGAAAGCACACAGCCGAGCTCGTTGCGGCCCTCTAACGAGGTCGGCGCGTCCGATAACGGACACCGCCCAAAAAAGCCGATGTGATCGGAACGATGCGTCATGCTGCAACGCCCGCCTACCCTGCCCGGCATGTCGATCCAGGAGATCGACACGCCCGCTCTCCTCATCGACCTCAATGCCTCCGAGGCAAATCTCGATCATATGAAGGGGCTCGTCACTGCCGCGGGCCTGCGCGTCCGCCCGCACGCCAAGACCGATAAATCGCCAGTCATCGCCGATCTTCAGATCCAGCGAGGCGCCATTTGGCCATGCGTGCAGAAGGTTGGCGAAGCCGAGATACTCGCCTGGAGCGGGGTGCCCGATATCCTCGTGCGCCTCTTCGAGAGACCTGAGCGACAGCTCAATCGCTCGAGTTGTCCTCACCTTCGGGACGGCGTGCAAACCGGCCAACACCATCGTCGGTGCGAAGGAGGCAGACCGGGATCCAACTGAACAGCTGCGATAATTTGGCTGGCGCGCGAAAATGATCCCCGTGTAAACGGATTGACGGGATGGCGCTCGTGAGCAGCTCAATGAAGCAAGTTGGAGCGAGAAGATGGCGCCTACCGGCTCAAGATGCGGGCCTTTATTTCGTCGCGCGCCTGGCCGGAGCTTTCCTCGTCGGCTTCGATGCCTTTCGACCGAGTCCGCTTGACTTTGCCAGAGCGGATCGCTGAGCCGCATAGTTCGGCGCGACCATCGGATAGTCGCGCGCCAAGCCCCATTTCTCGCGGTACTCATCAGGAGTGAGGCCGTAATGCACGCTGAGATGGCGCTTGAGCGACTTGAACTTCTTCCCGTCTTCAAGCGAGATGATGTAGTCAGGAAACACCGATCGCTTCGGATTGACGGCAGGCTGCTGAGCCGGCTTTGCGGGTTCAACCTGCTGCCCGACTTTGGAGAGGGACGAATTCACACTTTGAATCAGCTCAGGCAGGGACGCGGGCGGCACTGCATTATTGCTGACGTAAGCCGACACGATATCGGCTGTCAGGGCCATCAATGCGCTCTGCGAATTCAATGCTTGCTCGGACACGCAACAACTCCTCGATGATTGAGACACGAAATCTCTAGCGGGTTCTCAGGGAATTACCAGCCGAGCGGAGATGCACTTCTCTGTTATGTTACGCCGTCTCGATGAGCATTCGATAGACAGCCATCGGGTGAGCAATCCATTTGCGGTTTAGCTTGGGCTCTGGCCTATGATCACGAAGAGCGGCTAACTTGGTCCATCGCGCCGTGGAGCAGGACCCGGTTCCGGCCGGTTTGCTTAGCCAGGTAAAGTGCGGCGTCCGCTTGGCCCTGTAACTGCTCCGGTGAACTGGCCTCGTCAGCAGTCTGAACTGCAACTCCAATGCTGAGCGTGACGCTGCGCGAGACGCGGGATCCTGGGTTGGGCAAAGCAGCGGCCTCAACGCTCTTACGAATCCGCTCAGCCACAGAGACAGCCTCTTCGTCCGTCACCCCAGGCAGGAGCACGAGGAACTCTTCGCCACCGTAGCGGGCAACATGATCTCGATCGCGCCTGACGTTTTCCTGGATGATATTGGCGACCTCCACCAGACAGCGATCGCCCTCCGCGTGGCCGAGCTGATCGTTCAGCTTTTTGAAGTGATCAATGTCGCACATAAGCATCGCAGCACCGTTGAGGCAACGTTTGTCAGTTCCCCACAGGTGGTCGAGCGTTTCCGTCATCCAGCGGCGGTTGGCGATGCCCGTGAGCGGATCGGTGTTCGCCAGCAGTTCCAGCCGATCATTCGCCCTAGCCAATTCGGCGACCCTGCGCCGATCGCGCAACTCAAACAGGAAAGTCTTCTGAGCGAGAATTGTCATGATGCGCCGGGCTGCAACGGTCGCGAAGATGCCGCTAGCGAAGAACAGCGTTCCATCAATCGCGCTCCCATGCTCGATGGCCGGATTCTGCACCTGAAACACGAGATACAGTCCGAGCGCCAGCGCCGCAATCGTGACCGTCCAGACCAGCGGGATACCGAAGATGATGATGGCTGTAATGGCCACGAACAGCATGACGTTCAATTGCCGTTCATAGAACTCGCCGCCAGCCGCTACGCCAACCAGGGCAATCGACAACAAGATCAGGAACATACCTGTAATCAGCGAAGCTCCTTCGAGCCAGGAGGGGCTCGGCTTTCGCCATACGAGAACCACTGCGATGACGGCAGGCGGAATAATGGCTCCAGGCAGGAGCATAGATCGCGCGATTGCGGTTGGGAGCACCAGCATGTTGAGCGCCAGCGTCAGAATATCCAACACAGCCACCCAGATCATCCAGGCGCGGATGATCTTCGCCGTTTGCGACCAGACTCGTGCGCGAAACCGACGCTTGACCTCACCTTTGAGGCGGATATCGCGCGTTCGGTGCGCCAGAAGCCGGTCAACTTCGGCAGCTAACCCAGGGTCATCCTGCACATCGAGGTGCATGAGATCTGTCATAGCCGAAGCCTTGCGCTTTCTCCTGATCATCCATTCGAACCCGATCCGGGGTGTCGCAAGCCGCGAGCCTGGCAAACTTTCCTGAAGATTTCATTGCCAGGCACGGTGTATTCCAAGAACCTAGGCTGCGGCCAAGGACGCGGGAATATTGGTGCTGATTGGTTTTGCGCGGAGCTGGCGGCGCGACCGATAGGAGACGCCGTTTCTTTTGCCCAGCTAAAGATACCTGGAACCTATGCGGCCAAGTTTGCGTTCCCGGCGGGGGCGTCCAGGAAAGTACGAAATCGATGGGGCCGGAACCGCAGGCGGTGGTCGCAAAAGCCGTGCGCAGGCTTATCAGGACCGAAGCGAATCGGCGTGCCCTTCGGAAATTGCTGGGGCTGGAACTGATCGACCAATCGCTAACCAACCAAGAGGTCTCGCTGCTTGAGGAGCTGGAGCGAGCCCAGCAGGCCGATTGAACATTGCGTGGCATCGAACTGCCAAGGGTCCGCTGGGGCCGTCTATCCCCGACAAGTGGTGGGTTCCTCCCTGGAGGCTCGGCATCCGCCACCTCCTCAGCTCTCATCAGATCGTGCACGTGTTCGCCCGAACATCAATAAGTTGTATTCGGCGACCAAAAAAACCAAAAGTTGACATTGTTGGAAAGGCAGCATAGAAGCTGGTCGTCGATATTGCTGGCTGAGCTTTGGTTATCGCGCGCTTGGCAACGCGCCCTGAACGAACTTTCTTTCAAAATCGTCATCTTCGGTCGGCAGCGCGTTCGCGCTGCCATAGTTCAATATTTGCTATGAAAGGGTTCATGATGACCACTGGCACAGTTAAATGGTTCAATTCCACCAAAGGATTCGGCTTCATCCAGCCTGACAACGGCGGCGCCGACGCTTTCGTTCACATCTCTGCCGTCGAGCGCGCCGGTATGCGTGAGATCGTTGAGGGCCAGAAGATTGGCTACGAACTTGAGCGGGACAGCAAGTCAGGAAAGATGTCTGCCGGTAAGCTGCAGGCCGTTTGATCGGGTCAGCTTTCCTTTGACCACGGATGTACTGGCACTGTGAAAGCACGAGACCTAATGGGGTCAGGCAAATCTGCCTGACCTTTTTAATTTTCGGCGGAATGTGCGCTTCGAATGATGGAACATTGGCTGCGCCCCAAAGCCATGATGATCGAGGAAATCTCGATGACCAGCGAAATGGACGAGCTTCAGAAAATTAATACCGCCTGGCAAATCGCAATCCAGGAAATTCTCCGATTAGTCGTGCGGGACATCTATAAGACAGGCGACGAGGCTTTATTCTTGTCCCATATTAAGCGCCTCGAGGAGGATGCGATAGACAGCATCTCCACGGACCTGAGGCTGCGAGGGAACGACGAATGGACCGAGGTTCTCGTCAAAGAGAAGGCAAGCAATTTCGTCACCAGCCTTCTAACATCCTTCACCTTTGATCGCATCTGAACCAAACGGTGTTCGGACCCGGGCGTGCTGTGGGATCTTGGCGAGCATTGATTGCCGACATGCCTCGTTGCCGTAGAAGACTTCCGTCATTGCGGTCCTGAAATAGCCCGGGCGATGGCCTTGACCCAGATCCGCCCACTCGGCTGCCAGCGCGCGCGTCATGCCGAGCAGGCCCGACTTGCCGATGCCGCGGCTTGCGCCGGTGACAAGCGCTTTCCGGCCCGACAGGTCAAAGAGCGGAGCGTTGCGCATATAAGTCCTCCTTGGCACGGGCAGCGTTGCGACCTCTCACGAGCCTAGCCGGCGTAACTTACCTATACAAGCACATACAAATCGATCGGGCTGGTGCAGCGGTAGTGTCTTCGCCGGCCGGAAGAGGCGTTCCAATCGAATTGGCGACGCGACGGGATGGAAGCAACTCCATGCCAGCGGGCCACGCGCCGCCGCTCCTCGATGTAGTCACGATCGCCAGCCGGATGCGCCGCTTCGCTAGCCCGTCCACTCGGAACGATCCGAAGCTATCGGCACGCTACCCGAACCGGATATATAGCTGAAGCTAGGGTCATGGAGATTGAGGGCTATGCGCGATAACCGGCCGATCTGGCACCACGACTGCGAAGTCGCTCCGTCCTTCATGGATTTCAGAGGCACGATTGATGCGCCGCTTGGTTGACCACGGCGCGATGGGCGCGGTCGGCTATGCCACGCCCTGGAGCGTGAGGCCCGGCCAGTGGGTGGAATTTTGCCTCTCCTGCAGCCGATCGGTGGAGAGCGTGCGGATATGCCGGCTGGACACGCAAGCCGCGGACTTTGTGAATTGGCCAATCGAGGCGACATCCGAGCCGGACGCACATCGCGGCTTCGATCAAGGATCGTACATTCGCCTGCGTGCCGAGGAGCTTGCAAAGGCGCCGGCTATCAAGGGCATCCGCTTTGAGCTGCTTCTCACCCGCAATACTGGGCCGCGCACGATCCTGCAAGCAGGGTCCTTGCTGCTGAGCTTTCGCGATGGGGCGATCAGCTTGGAGATGCGGAATCATCGTCTGTTCACTGCGCGGCCTCCGCTAGGCGTTTGGCTGACCGTCGAGCTTGGCCTGCATGAGGACGAGCCGTTCTTCAAGCTGAAATCTCACGACCTCCTCGCCCCTTATGAATTCAAGCAGCCCTTGCGCGACGCCGGATGGCATCGGCAACAGACGGACATCCTCCTCGGAGCGAGCGGCTCTCGAAGCGAGTTAACGCTCAATGCGAGATACGCGGCTATTCGGCTGAAGACTTCTCAAGGGCAAATCGCGTGGGATTTTCCGTCTCTGCTGCCGACGGGGCAGATCCTGTCGTGCGGCGGCCCGGTTCCGCTGGCGCTCGATGTGATCAATCAGCCTACCTTCTGCGTGACATCGGCGCGCTGGAACGGATCGAGCTTTGATCCCCGGCTCGTCCCTTCGCACTACGATGCCATCCATTGCCATGACGATGACATGGGACCGCTCCAATGGCCCGCTTCCCATCGCGCCGTCGTGCCGGCGGATGCAAAGCCGGGTGTATACGCATTCCAGGTGGAATGGGACGGCGGCTACGAGCGCATCGTCTTCTTCGTCACCTCCGCGCGTGTATCCTCGCCTCTGCTCTATCTGCTGCCGACCGCGACCTATCTCGCCTACGCGGACGAGTATCTCCCCGACCATCTCTATGAATGGAAATGCGATGACCGCGGGCACCGCTTTGCCGTCGCCAACAATCTCAAGTCGCTCTACGACTACCACTCCGACCTCAGCGGCGTGTCGATCTGCTCTTATCGCAAACCCAAGGCGACATTGCGGGACGACTACAACTATCCCCTGTGCGGCTGCCCTCACAACTTGCCGGTCGATCTGCATTTCCTCAGATTCTGCAACGAGAACGGTATCGCGCTCGACATCGTCACCGATCACGATCTGCATCAGCATGGGATCGAAGACCTTCGCGGGCATCGGGCAGTCGTGACCGGAAGCCACCCGGAATACATGTCGACCCAAATGGAAGGCGCACTGCGGCAATTTGCGGCCGAGGGCGGCAGCATCGCCTATCTCGGCGGAAACGGCTTTGCCGGAACGGTCGCTTTCAAGGACGACCTAATGGAATTGCGCCGCTCGCCCCTGGAATCGGGCCGCACATGGGACGGTCCGATCAGCGAACAACATCTGTCGATAACCAATGAGCCTGGGGGCCACCTTCGCTCTCGCGGTCGCGGCGAATTTTCGCTGGTCGGCGGGGCGATTTCGCTGATGGGTTTCGACGGAGCGCGCCCGTTCACGCGAACGCCCGAGAGCCACGCGCCGGAATGCGCATGGCTGTTCGAAGGCATCGACAACGAAACCTTCGGATCGGAAGGCATCGTGTTGGGTGCTGCCGCGGGCTACGAGGTGGATGCGACGGATCCGGCCTTGGGCACGTCGGCCGATACCATCGTGATCGCCCGCGCGACAGACTTTCCAGCCAGCTTCTTTCAGGATTCCTCGCGCTGGTATGGAGGCGGTGATGAAGAACGCGCCTGCCGTCGCTGCGCTGAAATGACCTTACGAAACCTTGCTGCGGGTGGCCTGATCTTTTCAGCAAGCTCGGTCGCCTGGTGCGGCGCGCTGCCAGCCGGCAGAACCATGAATGACGTGGGGAGGATGACCCTCAACCTACTCAACCATCTCTCGGCACGACAAAACGGGAGGCCAACTCCGAAGCGGGGCGATCAACCTCACGAGGAGGACTGAAATGGTGAAGAAACTGGGACGGAAATCACCATTGTCGCAACAGCCATGAGCGCCGCCTGTCCGGATACCATCAGGCACTGCAGCCATTGGCTGAGCTACGGGCCTGCTAGGGCGGCCAACGAAGAGCGTTTTAGAAGAACAACGTCGATGGCCCCGACCATGTCCGGATGGGATTAGAATTTGGCGGGGGCGCTGACCAGCGGCACCTTCGATGTCGTCGCCGGCCTCGGCCGGTGGTGCGCGCAAAGGACCGGTCATTCCCGAGCCATCGCTGCCTCGTGCCGGCGTCCGAATTTCGGCACCGAAGCCAGGGGAAGAACTACAGCTTTCGCATCGCCAACGGTGACTGGTTCTATTTCGCCGGCACCTGGCGGCCGGCGGCGCGCGATTGGCCGGAAGCCTACGCAATCCTCACGATCCGGGCCAATGCAGACATCGCGCCCTACCATGATCGGGGTTCTGGTATTATCAGATCGCGCGAGCCATCGACGAGCACGCGGTCGAGCCGGATCGGCCGCGCAAATCGATCGGCGCCGAGGATGCGTTCGCAGCCGACATCTTCGAGTTCGCTGCAGCAATCGCCGAACTTAGGCCGCTGACAGCCAAGGTCTGGGGACACTGATTGCGGCGCGGACGATGATCGGCCTCGGTGAAATAGCGGCAGATCGCCGACCGCCGCGTGGCCTGCGCCCTGCGTGCCAGCGCTCCGGTACCGACAGATCAGCCTCCCGCCTGCGGGACACCCGCTGCCAGACGGACTCGGACGGCACGAACCCGATGAGGCTGGCGAGTTCCTCGCGCAGGCCATCCTCTACGGCGCACTCGCGTTCCTACTATGATGGCCCGCCTGGGATATGAGGCCCGGAGCGGGTTTCTTGCGATTTTGATTCTCGAGCCGACCCTGGATTATCCTGAGTTCGAGGAATGTACAGCGCATCTCCAGACGGTATTTTTGCAGCGAATTGAAGAGTGAACAGGAGGCGGTTTGCATCGTCCGTCACATTCATGATCCAAGGGGTCATATGCTGCCAGAACGACTGCTTGTTGTCGTTTATCATCTCGCCAGCAGCACGCACCGCTTCCACCCGCGCCGCATCCAAATCCGGGAGGTCGACCCCATCGGGATCGGGAGTGAAGGTGCCGTTGTCGACGTGGAAATAAAATCTGGTCATGCTGCACTGGCCCGTTGAACAGAACCCAACTCTCGGCGAGCCGCTTTGTTGCGTCGGAGACCGTTCTGCCTTGAGGGGCCCTACCTCGGCCGGTTTGTCACATAGGAGAGCCCGCACCGAGGGGAACGATGCGGGCTCTTGTCGGAGGAAATGCCACATCCGACGCGGGCGCCATGTAAGGGATTGGGAGGGGCAGGCGCCGCGACTACCGAACTCCGGATTGTCCTTGATGTTCCGCCGACAAAGGTTGCTTAGATCTGTCGCAGCGAAAAAAGGCCGCCGCCGGGGAGGATGGCATTGGGCTTGACTGGAGTTGAACGAGTGCGGGGGCATGCCTCGGCCATAAAGGTTTCCGGTCCCATCGGCTCCGCGCCCATCCGGCGCTTTGTTGGTGCACGTGTTGCCGGCTGAATATCCCACCGCGGAAGCCCGCCCTTAGCGAGGCGGCGCCACACACATTTGCACCCAGCAATTTCACTATTCGTTCACGTATGCGCGCTTACTAATACTTGATGGCAGTGAAAACACGCATTTGGGCCTTAATGCGGGAAATCCGCCATGAAGCCGGCGGAAACGTCGCGACTATCTTCGCGCTGACCCTGCCCGTCGTCGTCGGCGGCGCAGGGCTGGGTGTCGAGACCTCCTATTGGTATTATTCGAGCCTAAAGCTGCAGGCGATTGCGGACGCGGCCGCCTATGCCGGCGCGCTGGAAAAGATCCAGGGGTCCGACATGACGACCATCACCGCGGCTGCCAGCTCGTCGGCGGCCTCGAACGGACTGGGCAGCGGCACCATCGTCGTTAACACGCCGCCCACCTCGGGGCCGAACACTGGCAAGAAGGCGGTGGAGGTGATCCTCAACCAGAACCTCGACCGGCTTTTCACCTCCATTTTCACCCAGACGAAGGTGCCCGAACAGGCGAGGTCAGTCGCGCTGATCACGGACGCTTCAAAGGCCTGTGTGCTGGCGCTCAATCCCTCAGCCTCGAAGGCGGCGCTGTTTTCCGGCAACACGAGCGTCAAGCTCACGGGCTGCTCGGTCATGGCGGATTCGATCGCCAGCGACGCCCTCAAGGTACAGGGCTCGGCAGGGCTGCAGGCCGACTGCCTCATCTCTGCGGGCGGTATTTCGCTGAACAACCCGGTAACCACGGTCTGCAAGTCACCGGTCACCAACGCGCTGCCCGCCTCCGACCCGTTCGCCAGCCTGCCGGCACCCGCTGCCAGCAACCCCTGCCAGAACATCAGCAAAGGCAAGCAGGCGCAAACGCTCCAGCCCGGGACTTATTGCAGCGGCATGAGTCTGAGTGGCACCGTAACGCTTTCTCCCGGGGTGTACGTCGTCCAAGGCAATATGAAGATTAATGGCAACGCGGTTGTTTCGGGCAGCGGCGTGACCATCTTCATGGCCGGCAGCAACACGGTATTCATTAACGGAAACGCCGCCGTGACGCTGAGCGCGCCGACCTCGGGCACGTATTCGGGAGTGCTGTTCTACGGCGACCGATCAGGCAGCAGCGCCTCCAGCACCTTCAACGGCACCGCGACTTCGCTGTTGACCGGCGCTATCTACTTTCCCAAGCAGCAGGTCAACTATCTCGGCAATTTCTCTGGCGTGAACGGCTGCACGCAGGTCGTCGCCGATACTATCCAATGGTCGGGCAATTCGACCATCAACCAAGACTGCTCAAGCTTGGGGATGAAGGACATCCCGGCTGCCCAGTCGGTTGCCGTGGTCGAGTAGCGTGTAGGATTCTGCAAGAAATCAATGGCTGTCGATGGTTAGCAACCCACTTCCTCGTATGATCTCGTATGGTCTGGCGAACCCAAGGACCAGGAGGACGGCTGGTTTCAGTCCAAGCGGGCCTTTCCCTTTCAAGGGGTTCCGGTGAGCGCATGAGCGGGGCTGGTTCGAGCCGGAACTAGACAGTCCGCTTCTGGTCCTCGCTACACAGAAAGCTGCCGCTTCGGATCTGTCTGACCTGGAAAGGTCTGCCTAGCCAGCCATCGACGCCATCCCGTCATTCGCAAGCGCATCATTCTGATACCCGCCTTTTACCAGGAGGACGACGAACTGGGCGCGACGTCGGCCTGGAACCTGTGCTGCGGTTTAGGCATCCGACGTGATGATCGCTGTCGACAATTAGGTCGGCGAATTAAACAAACCGCCGGGAAGCCATCGAGGCTCCTAGAAGTTCTCCATGGCAGCATCGCCCCGGACATTTGCCCGACCGATTCTTCGAACAGGTGGTGCCGTGATTGGCCGTCAAGAGCTGGAAATGAACCGCAACTCCAAATCTGCGTTGGAGCCAAAATTGCACGCCGGCTTACAGGCTGTGCGCAGCAGCGCCAAGTCCCTTGCGATGTCGCCCCGCTTACGACAGGATTGCCGCAACTGGAGGTTAGCCTATGACGCCAGACACCTTGCGGCCGGACCACCTGCCACTAGACACTCCGCCCGTGCAATACCTGAACCTGGACCCTTCGCTTTACGTCCGCGATGATATCTGGCAGCAGGAACGGGGCAACATCTTCGCGCACACCTGGCAGTTCATGGGGCCTGTCGCCTCGGTTGCGACGTCCGGTCAATACCTTGCCATCGACATCGCCGGCACGCCGATCTTCGCCGTCCGGGGCCGGGACGGGACCTTGCGCGGATTTAAGAACGTCTGCCGCCATCGCGGGGCGAAACTGCTGGCCGATGGCGCGGGCAAATGTGGGCTGATCGTTTGTCCCTATCACAAATGGTCCTTCGCCGACACCGGACGGCTGGTGCAAGCCCCGTGGTATGGCAAGGATCCCGCGATCATCGCCGAAGACTGGCCGCTGGAGACGGTGCAGTTGTCCGAATGGCGCGGGCTGCTCTTTGCGGCACTCGACCCGAAGGAAAGTCTTCTGGATCAACTTGGCTCTCTGCCCGCCGAAATGGCGGACGAGCCGTTGGAGACCTATGCCGCCACCGATCAGGCCACTGTCAGCTTTGCGGCGAACTGGAAGATCTACACCGACAATTTCGTCGAAGGCTACCACATCCCTGGCACACATCCCTCGTTCTACGCTGCCATCGACTTCGAAGCTTTCCAGACCACCGCCCATCCCGGTTATGTCCGGATGACCGCACCGCCGAAAGACGGTCTGTTCTATCGCGGCAAATGGCTTTGGATGTGGCCGAACTGGACGCTGTCGCTTTTCGATGGCGGCATGAACGTTAGCCGGATCAACCCGACCTCACCGCATCACACAGACCAGCACTACCATTTCTTCTTTGCCGACACCTCTGCAGAAGCATCCGAGAGCCGGGCGAAGTCTGTGCAAGGCACCCTGGCCGTGGTACGCGAGGACTATGCCATCTGCGCCGATACGCATCGCAACTATGCCGCAGGGGCCTATAGCTCCGGCCCGCTTTCGGGGCGGCATGAGCGGGGAGTGCAGTATTTCCAAGAACGGGTCGCTGCGGCACTGGGGCTGTGACCGTCCTGGCGTCCTTGTCCGCCGGATGATAGTGCGCCGGCTTGCCGCCGGCACGAGAGCCCCCGGCCAATCGAGGGTATAGGGCAGGCACGGTAAGACAAGTTTTCTGCGGCAACGAACAAGGAAAGGCGACATCCAAACTATCCGCGCCGCCGCTCGAGGTCGCCGTGTGCTGCTCACCATAGCGTTCAGCGATGCTCAATACCTAGATATGCAGTTGCGACTGACGAGGGGACTGGTTCGCCACGATCTGCACATCATTGCCGACAACAGCGTCGGCGAAAAACGAGCTAGTATGCGCGAGTCATGGCGCTGTCTATGTCAGGCTGCCCGTCAACCCGTGGACAGTAAAAAATGCCAGCCGGTCTCACGGCACTCCTTGAAGCGCGTCATCAGGCCTGACACCGCCTCGTAAAGCGCGCCGTACGTCTGCGTCGCCAGGCTGCGACACGCGTCGCGTGATGTCGAACATGGAGCCGGATTTGCCAGCGGCGCGAGGTCAGCCCGAAGTGTGTCGCGACGTCGCGCGAGCGGCGGAAGCGCGAGGGATCATCGTTAAGTCAGGGCACGCAGAGGCGCTCTGCTTCTCAGCATTTAGACCTGCGCTTTACATTTTGCTTGCCGAGGAACTTTTCCCCTCGGACCAAGTTGGATCGTCTTGGTTGGGGCCAAGGGCCATAAAGCCATGCAAAATCGTAAGTCCGTCAAGACCGCGCTTATCAATCATATCGCTGCGGTTCGGCTCGTTATTTCAGGCGTTCGCCTTGGGGCGGGCGCTTCGGTCGCCAAATAGCAGGAGAGGACTTGAAACTAGCCGACGAGGTCCGCCATAGCTCTGAAGATATCAGCGACCAAGTCCTGTCCGATGTCGTGTCTGCACTTCACCGACGGGTTAAGGTCAGCCACGAGTTCGATATTCCCTACATTGCTGGGTACAGCAGGGATGCAACGAAGATTTACATCGACCGACATCTGCCTCGCACCATCAGATGGAGAGGCAAGGACGTGCACCTCGAACCCTTTCTAGTGTGCCACGAAATTGTTGAGAAAGTTCTCTTGGACGAGTTGCGCCTTCATTATCTGCACGCCCATCAAATCGCCTCGCGCATCGAAAGAGAAGCCGTCAGAGGGGCTGGCCTGACCTGGCGGCACTACCAAAGCATCATCAAGAGCCATGAGAAAGCGATCGATGATGAACAGCTTCGCTGCGTGCCGGGGGATTTAGATCTCACGCCTTACAAGGATCTGAAGGATTACCGGTTGCTCCGACGCCTGGTCCAAGCATCGCAGTAACTCGTTGCATGGTATGGTCACGCGGGCCGATGATCGCTGTCGCCTACCGGAGCAAGTACGTTCAATTGGCGGCCTCATTCGCCTGCTGTCTCACTGCATCTATCAGGTCTCGTGTCGCTTGAGCGACATTGGCAACTGGCAGGCGATGAACGCAGTAGACGCGGCTCGGATTGCCGGGTTTGCACAAACCGGGCGCAACACACTGGCAAGGCAGCGGCGGCTCAACGGTGCGGTGAAGCACCCCCAAAGGTCCCCAGATGTTGGGCGACGTGAGGCCATACAGGCCCACAACTGGGGTTCCGACCGACGCGGCCAGGTGCATTGGGCCGCTCTCGTTTCCCAGAAAGATAAACGCGTCCGCAAGCAAAGCAGTGAGTGTCTCAAGCGAAACCTTGCCAACAACGCTCACCAAAGGGGACATTGCCAAATTCAGTATTGCTTGCTCGGTTGCGCGTTCATCAGGTCCACCGACTAGCAGTGACCGCAGGCCCGTCGCTGTATAAATTTCGTCGATTACTGCAGCAAACCGTTCAGGTTGCCAACGCCGCCCTTCGAACCCTGCGCCAGCGTGTACTGCCACAAAAGCTTTTGTAGCCAGATTGCTTTGCGCCAGAACCTGGGCAGCCGCGCTTCGCCCGACTGGTGTGGGCTCAAGCCTCGGTATTAGTTCGCGGGGTTCTATCCCAAGCGCCTTAAGCGGGGACAGATATCGGTACAAATAGTGCGCGCCTCCATGGCCGCGTGCTTCAGCAAATACGTTAGCAGGCTGAACTTCCCAAAACTTCAGAGGCCTGTCCGGGGGATTGTATCCGATGCGCAGCGGGGCACCGATTGCCCTCTGCACGACCCTTGATGTCTTCGAGTCAGTCACATCAATGGTGAGATCGAATTTTCGGCGGCGGAGGTCAGCGAGCAAGCTTGAATATTCCTTCACGCGCCGGAGCAGACTTCTACCAGCACTTCGACGGTCAAATCCGATGGCCTCGTCCGCAATATTCTGGCTGGTTACGAAGTCTCGCAGACCGGCAGCGCAAAGCATGGCTATCGCAGCGTTTGGGTAAGCGAGGCGCAGATTTCGCACGAGCACCGAGGTCAAAATGACGTCCCCGATGTACTTCGTCTGAATAACAAGAATGGACCTAATGTTCTGCCGATCAACCATCGACGTATTCAGCGCACCGAATTCCCGACGGTGGGGGATGCTGGTCGTTGGCCGGCTCGCACTCCGAGAAATCTTTATCCTATTTTTCAACGTCGGAGCCGGCTCATCTCTGCTATAAAGTTCGGAATTGGCTCATATTGCGGCTTGTCTAAGAAACACTCATGATGCCATCTGTCCCTGCCCACCAGGGCAATCCAGTTTCTGCAGCGAAGTCTCTATCCTCCGCGTAGATTGGCTCTCCTCTTCTCACGACCAGTCGAAGCAAAGCCGCATCCTCGTCGGCGTGATATCGAAAGGCATTTCGGGTGTCGTATCCATGCCCGGCCTGGGACAGGGAAAACCCGCTGACTACAACAGGAGCGAAGCCGGCGAAACGCGCCAGCAGGATTGCGAAGGCTCCGGTGGAGATTTTCCGGTGCCAGCGGCGGGACAAATGATATTTGCCGCTAAGCCGCCAGACGATGTTGGCAAGCTGCCATTTGGTAAGTGCTTGCAAGGTGTCATATTGATAGTTGAAGCTGCGACAACCCACTTTCAGCTTGTCCTCAACGTCCGCCCAAACTGGAATGATCAGATGCTTTGCCTGCCGCCCTTTTAACAAATCACGCTTGTAACAATCCTGCTCGCCCCCGCCGACCAAAATGCCGCGGCGTATCACGGCGACGTCAGGAACGGGGAGGCCGAAGGTTTCCGCCAAAAGCTGGGAAGCATTGACGGTCACAAGTGCCCAATCGGCATCGTATCCCTCAGGGAGGCGAAAATTCGGCGCCGACCCCATCACCAAAGCCGGCCCCGTGACTCTGGGCAAACGAAGAACGGGCTTTGAGAAGGTTGGCAAGTGCTTCAGAAGCGAAGTTTTCATGTGGGAGTCTGAACCGCGTCCTCAAACGCGCGCAGAATGCTCTCTTCTCGGCTCCACAATTCGTCCCATTGCGTGGCGCCAGACCAGCCCGCAAACCAAGGACCGCCAAGTGTGTAGTGCGCCAGCGAGACCTCGGCGGGGTCGAGTTCCGAAGCCGAAGCCCCTATGAGGTAGTTCCATGCCAAAGGTAATTCCCCGATCTCATGGTCCTCAAGCCATTTGAAGGCGTGAAGGTCACGTCCAGGCCAGGTATTGAGCATCTCGTTGGTCAGCCGTTTGTTGGAGGGGTGATCTAGATTCCACAAAACCACCGACGACCAGTTTTTGCGGCGATAGAACGTCTGCGTTTGTCCGTCCATCTTGACCGCTTCGGATTCGCGTTGCTGGTGCTTGACCGCCATAATCGCGTAGGAAGGATCGATTAGATCGAGCAGCTTGGCCGGATCTTTCAGGAACAGGACATCACAGTCGCAGAACATGGCCCAGCCGCTTTGCCTCATGAACGGAACGGCAAAGCGCGATATGGCAAACTCGGTCGCCATCGGTGCCTCGGAAATCGGGCACCAGAGCTTCCCATCACGAACCACCATCGGTCGCTTCATGATACCTTGGGCTTCAAGCTCTTTGAGCACGAGCGGCTGTATCTGCAACGGCCTGCTCGTCCTCCGATAGGCGCTCCATCGCGCCACGTCTAGAACTCGGGATTCGCGTGGGTCATACCCAATATAGATTGGTATCACGTGGCAACTCTATCTTTGGTGCGGGTTTACTCGACCTAAGCAGGGAATCTCAGCAAGCGGAAGCCCGATGTACAGCGGATCACGTCGGCGTGATCGCGACCCTGCACGGTGATCGATTAAATGCGCTACAGGGAAAGATCTCGGGCTGGCCCTCGGCAGCCTATCTTTGGACCGGATCTCCTTCGCTTGCGCCTCGGGCGACGAGTGAGGCGAATACGGGATCATACAGATAGGCGAGGCTTCGTGCCGCACTGGCCGTAAGATGGTCGGCATCCTTGTAGAGCGGCATGCCGTCGCGGACAGCCTCACAATGGCCTTTGCTGCAGAATGCGGGAAGCGGATCGACAATCCGAGCGCCGTACTTTGCCGCCAGGTCGGCCAGAATCGCGCGCGAGAGAGCCTGCCGCTTCGCGATATAGGCCCAGGGCGGAGCGATATCGGTCGAGCCGCCCGTGAGCATCGCCCTCGCGGCAGCCTCGGGGACGTAGCGGCCCATCTCAGGCACATCCATGACCAGCACGACCTTTGTGCCTTGCCGCGTAAGGTCGGCCACCAGCCGGTCGAGGGCTTCGCCGATCTGCCTGGATTTGTCCTCGAGCGGCGGGGGAATCGAGGCGTCGAAGAATATCCCCTCCTGAGGAAGCTCGCTGTCGTGCACGTATTTGGGCCAGTAGGCCACGAGGAATACAAGCGGAATCTGGCGGGCAGCGATAAGCCCGCGTACCGCCGTGTTGAATTCCAGGCAGGACTGCTCACCACTTGGGTTGGAAGGCTGCAGGTCGGGAAGCGGCGGACAGCCCTCACGGCCCGCGAAAAGGCCGGATACTCCTCGCTTGGCCGCGGCAACATCGATCGCGGGGGCCATTGCGCCGGAATGAGAGTCGCCCCAAACCAGAAAAGCCGGTTCTGCCTGGATTTTCGCTCCAAGTGCGCAGAGCCTTCCGGAACCGATGTCCGCTAGCGTCGGGCGGCTGTTGCCCTCGGAGTGCTCAATGCAACCGGATTGACTGAAGCGGCTGACGTCGTCGTGCGCAGCATAGACTTTGCGCACAACCTCCGGCAGCCTCGACGGCAGACCGCCCTCCCTGGCGACGTAATATCCGAATCCGATCGCTGCGGCCATCGCAGTGGCAGCGGCTACGAACAAGGGCCTGCGGCCGACGCGGCTGGCGCCGCCGCGGAAGGGCTTTTCGATAAAGCGCCATGAGAGAGCGCCAAGAATGATTGAGCAGCCGACGATCACGCCGCCTTGGGCCACCGACGGCTTGTGACCGAGAATGTAAGGCGTGAAGACGATGAGGGGCCAGTGCCAGAGATACAGGGAATAGGAGATCAGGCCGACAGACACCACGACCGGCATCTGCAGCGCTCGACCGATCGCACCGTCTGCGGCATGAGCGTGGATAACCAGTCCGGCGCCGAGGCAGGGGAGCAACGCAGCAAGCCCGGGGAACGGCATTCCTTGGCCGAAAGTGAAAACTGCAACGGCAATGAGGCCTATACCCAGCGCAGCCAACGCTTGCCGTGTAAGAGGCCGTGATGGCGGCGGCGCGACCTGGAAGGCCAGCAGAACGCCAAGCAGCAACTCCCAGGCGCGAAAATGCGAGAGGAAGAAAGCGCCCGCCGGCCACTGAAACACGCTCCAGGCGCTCGCTGCGAGCGATGCGATAAACAGTATTGAAAGCACGGCGACGGTTGGGCTGCGACCATATCTGCCGACTGTCATCAGCAGTACGGGAAACACGATGTAGAACTGTTCTTCGACAGCAAGTGACCACGTATGAAGCAGCGGCTTCATCTGGGTCCCTATGTCGAAGTATCCGCTTTCCTTCACGAACTGGATGTTCGAAGTGAAAAGGGCGGTCGTCCACATGCTGCGCCCGAAATATTTGAACTCCTCCGGCATGAAGAACATCCAGGCGCAAACGGCACAAGCTGCAACCATGGCGAACAGTGCCGGGAAGATTCGCCGGATGCGGCGTTCATAGAAACGCAGCAGGCTGAAGTCGCCTTCGGCGATCTCGCCTGCAATCAGCGATGCGATCAAATATCCGGAAATGACGAAGAACACGTCGACGCCGACGAAGCCGCCTTGGAAGCCGGGAATGCCTGCGTGGTACAGGATCACCGGTAGCACGGCGATCGCGCGAAGCCCGTCAATGTCGGCACGATAGGGCACCCGGCCCCGCGAACGTTGCAGCGTTGGTGCTTGCGCGATCTGACTCGGCAATACAACGTTCAACGCGATTCTCCCGAGGAGTTGCCGGCGCAATGCTCCTGTCGTGAGAATGTGACCGCGGTGGGGCGGGAGCGTGACTCAATCGCAGCACTCCACGTCGAAGTCAAAGACGCCGGATGGGGCGGGACAAAAGACGGGTGATCTTTGGAGGACATCGATGACATCTGCCGCGACCCAACCAACGAGTACCGCACGCTCTGGAAACGACCTGGGGCTACCGGCATTCGCCGCCCTTTGCGTTCGCGCAACGCCAACCAGCCCATGGGTTGATTCTGGGAGGGCGCGCGCGGGCCTTAGTCTAGCTTTCTGCCCCTCATGCGCAGACGCCCGGCCGAACACTCTTCATCGTTCCCGGCAGACCATTTTGCAACTTACGAAACGGTAAGGCCCGCGACAGGCCACGGTGAGTTTTGACTGATAAACTCCTGGCCCAAGGGCTCTGGGCTCACTCAAGCTATCGCGCCTTCTCCGAGCGTGTCGGGGAAATACGCTCGCAGTCGCCTTCAGCCACGCCGAGACCGACGAGCTGCAGGCAATCGTTCTCAGGGGCTTGGGGGCCACTGTGATTGTCCTCGGGCTTGCCGTAGTCAGTGGAACCCTGTTGGCAGCTCGCGTGCAGCATCTTGATACCATCGCCGCGACGATGGAATCCGTCTCACGGCAGGTAGGAGAGCCGCATTCCCCTGACCGGGAAGGGCAACGATATCGATGTCGTGTCCAGTGCTGACCCTCGCGCTAATCACCGGGTACAGCCCAGTCCTGGGCGACAGGGAACTGCTCACACAGCTGTTTGCCAACCTCGTGGAGAATGCAATCCGACACACCGGCACAGCCATCGAGATCGCGGTACGAAACGAGGGCACAACAGCTCTTGTCACGGTAGCAGACAACGGCCCCGGCATTCCAATAGGTGAACGGGAAAAGTCTTCGGCCGCCTCTACCGCATGGACAAGAGTCGATCGACGCCGGGCACCGGCCTTGGGCTTAGCCTCGTCAAGGCCATCGCCGATCTCCACGGCGCTGAAGTTCTACTTGACGACAACCACCCCGGCCTGCGTGTCACGACGCGCTTTCCCGCCCCTTAGCCCCTCTCGTCTGGATGGCAATCAATGGAACATTTCGATTCTGCACTGACCCAATGGATTAATCATTTCGCCGGGTCATTACCCCTTTTAGATGATGTTGCCATCGCCCTCTCCGCTCTCGGCGTGCCAGTGATGGTATTGATGGTCGTGGGCCTCTGGTGGCGCCGCACCGAGCGCTTCATGACGCGTCATGTAGCGATCGTGTCCGGTCTGGCGTTCTGCCTCGGGTTGACTTTCAACCAGCTTATTTTGCTGTTCATCCATAGACCACGTCCCTATCAAGCCGGCTTGACGCATCTTTTGATCACGCCGACTGCGGATTTTTCCTTTCCATCCGACCATGCAACGGCATCTGCCGCGATCGCGTTCGCCTTCTATCTTAGCGGTTTTCCCAAATATGGGTTGGGTTTCGCGGTGGTGGCATTCGTCATTGCGCTGTCTCGGATCTACATTGGCACGCACTATGTCAGTGACGTCGCCGGCGGCGCGCTGACGGCACTCGTAGCCGCCATTTTGGCGGGAGGGTTTTACCCGGTGGGCAACCGGCTAGACCACTGGCTCAACAGAATCTTTTAAGAGCCCCCCATGCCGCCCTGCCCCGACACTGGCAAACCCGGCGGCGCTGGTACTACAGACTCCGTGCGACTCAGCGGGAGACCGCTTCGGCCGCCGGGCCGAGAGCCTGCCCGAAGATCAACTGCTCCTTGGCCTCGATCTCGACGACAGTCTCGGCGAAAAATGACCGGAAAGGCCCGCCCTCCCCACACATCCATTCAGCAATGCTCCGTCCCTGATCTCGATAAACGGGTCGACATTCATCGACCGCAATGTCGCAATAAAATCACGAACGGTTGCAGCTGACGGCAATCCTGCGCCACCTCGCAACCATCTGTCACGACGCACGTTGGAACCCGGCTGATTGTTTTAGACGGGGAGTATGCGATGGACAGAATCGGCAAGCGCGGGAATGGTTTCGAGGGGTTCATAGTCTTTATGATCGGCCTTGCCGCCATAGGTGCTGGCATATCCATCTACTTCACCGGGATGAATTGATCTCACGGGAATTCAGAGCCCCCAACCCGGTACCGGAGGAGCGTGATGGCGCATCAGCGCGAAGCATAGGGAAATGCTAATCGGGGCGCTTTTCTCTCTGGCGGTCCACGTCGCTTGAGAACCAAGGCAATTCGTCTGCCATCTCGAAGCCGGCCTTCCAGCACAAGACCCCCGACTTGCCAGGTGAGCCCGATGACCGACCAAGTCCCGTCGGGATCGAGGTCGACATGGTAGCGCTCTTCTGCCATGTCACGACATACAGCGACCGACGCCTGTGGAAAGTAACCGCCGGTTCACTGTATCAGGGCATCTAGATTGAACGCAGCATAGATCGGCATAGCGTGGCTGTGCACCCGTTTCCCAAACCCGACGAGTGCCAACTCCGCCCCCCAAGCACGGCGGCCGACGCTTTCAAGTACCCCACTCCAACAGTATGCGTCGGCCGCTGGTCTTTTCGACGGCGCTATGACATCGAGGCCCACCACCGGCATAATCGCCGTGCCGCGCGCACGTGCGTGGTCACGCCCAAGGTTGGCGATCTGCGCGAGTGTCTCGTGCAGCGCTGCCCGGCTGCCGTTTCAGATCGTACCCGGATTACATCGGCAGGCAGAGCCATGAACATCGAGCCGGATGGCAAGGTTTCGGATGAAGCGAATCGAAGCGCTTCAGGCCGTTCTGGCTCGGTACGACGACAACAACGCCACGGTCCCCCAGTCCGCCTGCGGTCGCTTACCTTCAGAGTTTCCCAGTGGGCTTGCCTGCTCGCCGGTTGAGGGTCACCTGTAATTTTATCGCCAAGAGCAAAATTGCCACAGGAATCGGTGAAACCGCATGATCCATGGGGCATATAACAAATGTTAATGCCGATTGTTTCTGGGTAGACGAGCCAATACGGGAGACAATTAACGAGGGGCTTCCGGGGCGATCACTATGCGGCACAACGGCTATGCCACACCGGAACAGCTTGCGATACTTGCAGCCGCCCTCAAAGAGCTTGGAGCCGATCTGCCCCTGGCCAGTCCCGAGCGCGAGACGCTGGCGGCTGAGATCATGACGCTGTTTGAGAACGGCATCGAGACGCTGAATGAGATCAAGGCGGCACTCTTAAAACCATAAAAGGGCCCGCCGACCGGAGTCGGCGGGCAACGCTGGAGGAGCCTGGGTGCGCAAACTGGCAACGAGCGCGGCAGGCTACTCCGGGAACAGCGGGGAGCCCCGGTTGTTCCTCCGATAGCTGTAGCTGGCCCGTCAGTCGCAACGCGCGTGAGACGAACGTCGTATCCGTGAGCTCATAAGTCCTTCAGTATGAAACATTTTCTAGAGTCGGCCATTTGGGGAATGATGGCGAGAATAGTCCCTTCGTCGCCATCTCATGGATGCCCATCATTGCCTGCGATGATGGTGGGCATCCATCACCCAAGGTGCCAGCTTGCCGATTCCTCAAGAACTTGACTTGCCTCTTTCTCTGGGAACGAGGAGATGCTGCCCGCTCAAGAGGGTTGCGCGATGCGCGCTTCTTCTGGACGGTGGTGCTATCCGCTACATATCTGATCATTGGGCAGTTGCTCAAGGAAACCGCAGGGGCGCACGACTGCGGACAAGGGGCATCGGCCCGCTGATTTCGGGATGGAGGAAGGCCGTGGAAGATCACGCCGGCTCGGCGCCCAACATAGCTGACTTCGTCGTTCACAAGGTTCTGGACACGTTCGAGTACTCCGACCGCGGCGCGGTCGTCACGGTGGTCGATCCGCAGGGCGCACGGATCCGTCTCCACGTCAGCATCGCAACCGGGGAACTGCTTTGCGAGCACATTGCCGAAGCGCTCGAGCAGCGGTACGGGAAGTAGAGTCCTCTACTTCAGCAGCGCCGTGGTCCTGTCCACTGCACTAGGGAAGCCGTTCAGCGAGAGCGCCAGGTTGGTCTCCTTGCCGCCGTCGGCAACCACCTTGACCTTGAGGCTTTTGCCTTCACGCAGGGTCGCCAATGTCTCGGCGTCGAAGTTCAGGTCCACGAGGCAGCCGCCGGGGAGGCAGGTGCGGAAGCGCAGCGCCGGCAGGGCGGGGCCGTCATCCACCTGGAGCGTCACGCCCTGGTCCAGCGCAAGGCCGAACGGCAGCACGAGCGTTCCCTGCACGGCCTCGCCGGCCGGGCGCAGTTCCATCGCCAGCACACGCTGGCGCGACTGGCTGTCGGTCTGCTCCTGCGACAGCGCGCAGACCTTGACGGCGGCGCCGTTCTGGGTGGCGAGATTGCAGGACACAGTCCAGTCGCCATGTCCTTCCCTGAGTGAGGTCGCCCCTCCGGGGAGAGCCGCGGTTTCCTGCGCGAATGCGGCTGCCAATGAGAGCAGGCTTGCGGCGATCAGCGTGGCATATCCAATTCGTCTGTTTCGTTTCATCTCGTTTCCATCTTTCAAAAAATCAGGCTCCCCGGGAATGTCTACAATGGAGAATGCGCACGCCGCGCGCATTCCGATTGTCCAGCCGGGCTACGCCCGATGCTCTTCGATGCGGCTACCAGTGCACGCTCAAGCCGAGCTTGCCGCTGATGACATTGCTGTCGCCGAAGTTCGCAAGGCTGGTCTTGGCGAGCGCCTCGCCATAGACCGAGTACTTGCCGTCGGCAAAGTCGAGTGAGCCGCCGAGGCCGACGCCGCCCCAGAACTTCTGGTTCTGGCTGGAAAGCTTGACGCCCGAGACATCGACATCGGTTCCGTCGAGGAAGTCATAGTAGAGGTTGGCAATGCCGTAGACATGCGCCCGGCTCACCTGCCCGGCGCTGTCGGCCCACTGGTCCTCATAGTCGGCGGAGATGCCGAGGCGGCCGATCAGGTTATCGCCGTTGCCGGGCGACACGATCGCGCCGAACCGATCGGTGAACTTGTCGAAGTCCACCGCCGAGTAGGAAAGCTGCGCCTGCGGGGTCAGCGACCAGTTGGAGCGCAACGCGATCTTTTGGCCGCTCTCGATGCTGAGCGCATAGCCGAAGCCCTTGTTGCCGTCGGCAAGCTTGCCCAGCACGGCCGAGTTGATGTCGCTGTCATACCAGGTCGCCTGCGCCTGCGTGTCGACATAGAAGCCGCTGTTGCCGAACCAGGTCAGCGTGCCGCCGACGCCGTAGCCGGTGGCCGAGATCGAGCCCGTGCCGAAGGTCGATGACACGTCCGACGAAACGGTGCCGTAGTGAACCGTGATGCCGCCCAGCAGGATGCCGGCCTCGCTCTCATGCAGCAGGCCGTCGACGCCGGCGTTGAGCTTCCAGGTCGTCGTGTCGTAGTCGGTGCCGGTGGTCGAGGTCTTCGGCTCGAACTTGCCATGCGCGGCATCGATGCGCGCCCAGATGGCGTGGCCGTCGACCGGACCCTGGCCGGGCACGTCCGCGCCCTGCGGCGTCGCGCCCTCACCCCATGTCCGGTTGCCGATGCGCTGCTGCAGGGTGCCGAGTTCATTGAAGCTCTGCAGCACGCCCGCATAAGCCTCGTAGAGCGGCGTGCTGGGCGCATAGAGCGGACCGGTCTGGTTGATCAGGGTGGAGCGCAGATACCAGTCGCCGTCGGCCGGAGTGCTGACGCCGTTCTTGTAGAGCCGGTAGGCATAAGCGCCGCCGACCACCGCCTGGTCGCCCTCAAAGACATAGTCGCCGGCAAGCGTGAAGGTGCCGGCCGAGCTGCCGTCGATGTCGACGATCTTGATGCCCTCGCTGGTCTGCGCCCCCGCGCCGCCGACATTGGTGACCGCCAGGATGCCGGTGCCCGAGGTGTTGCCATGCACGACCAGCCTGTCGGTCGCAGAAGCATCGCCGTCGAGCGCAGCATTGATGAGGACCTTGCCGCCATTGCCGACATAGTCGCCACTCAAGGTGAGCACTGTTCCCGGTACCGCAGCGCCGAGCCGTACCGCGCCGCTGTTGTTGAGCGAGGCGACCGTCTGGTCGAAGCCGGCAAGGTCAAGCGTGCCGCCGGAAGCGACGGTGAAGGCGGACGTCGCGTTGAAGGCGCCGGCCTTGCCCGCCGCCAGGGTTCCGTCCTGCACGGTCGTCGCTCCGATATAGGAGCTGTTGCCGGCAAGGATCAGCGTGCCGTAGTCGACCTTGGTCAGCCCGGAGTTTCCAACCAGATCCGATGCGATAGTCGCCTTGTAGCCGGCGCTGCCGCTGGTGCCGTCGCCGACATTGATGATGGCCGGTCCGCCGGTCAAGGTGATGGCATCGCCCTCGATGCGATAGCCGTCGGCGGCGAACTGCATGCCGTTGACGGTGACCGCGCCGTTGCCGTTGTCCACCGTCACGGTGCCGGGCGTGCCCTGGAACACGGCGAACTGGCCATTGCTCCACGGCGCATTGACCTCCCCGCCGGGCGTCGTCCAGTTGTCGCCGGTGCCGGCCACCTGCCAAGTGCCGTTGCCGCCATCGACGACGTTGTTGTTCTTGGGGCCGGCATCGCCGTCCCAGAAGGTCAGCAATTGCCCGGCCGTGTTGATGAGGTTGACTTGGTTGGCGATCGACGTCTGCACCGAGTAATCGGGCGATGTCAGGGCGAGCCCGTTGTCGGTCAGCGAGCCGTTGTAGTTGAACACGCGGTAGACACCGGGGCCGAAGCTGCCGCCGGCGGTCGGCGTGATGTTGAGCGTGCCGTCGAGCGTCAGGTTGCCGCCGACATTGACGACGTCGTTCAGCGCGCCGCCGGGCGCGTTGGCCTGGCCGAAATTATACGCAAGGCTGGTGCCGCCGCTGAGGGTCAGGTTGCCGTTGATGGTCAGCGCGCCGGCGGCGTTGCCGCTGCCGCCGGGGCTCAGCGTGCTGCCATCCGCCATGGTGACATTGCCGCCGATGATGCCGGTGCCCCCAAGCGTTGCGCCGCCTGCCACCGAGGTCAGGCCAGTGGCGCCGGTCTGGTCGCCGTTGACGAGCAAGGTTCCGCTATTGACGTTGGTCGGCCCGCCATAGCTGTTGGCGCCGGTCAGGATCGTGGTGCCGGCGCCGATCTGGTTCAGGCCGCCGGTGCCGGAGATGACGCCGCCGAAGGTGATGGCGTCCGAGCGGTCGAAGGCCAGCGTGCCGTTGTCGACGACATTGCCAGCCAGACTGCCGAGAGCGCCGCCATTGCCGACCTGCAGCGTGCCCGCCGCGATCGTCGTGCCGCCGGTATGGGCGGCGTCGCTCGCCAGCACCAGCGTGCCGGTGCCGTCCTTGGTCAGGGCGCCGGCGCCGGTGATGCCGCCGCTCAATGTGGTCGTCGTGCCGGCATCGGTCAGGAACGTGCCGGCGCCGGCGAGCGTGACGGCGCGAGCGCTCGTGACATCCGCGGTCGTGTCAAGCGTGCCGCCATCGAAGCTCAGCCCGCCCGCCTCGACGCCGAGATTCGTGTCCGACGCGATCCGCACCGTGCCGCCGTTGATCGCGGTGCCGCCGGTGTAGCTGTTGGTGCCGGACAGCACCAGCGTGCCGAGATCGTCCTTGACCAGTTGGGTGTCGCCGGTGAGGTTGGAGGCGATGGTCGCCACAAAGCTTGCGCTGGCCGCGGTGCCGTCGCCGACGCGGATAGTCGACTGCGGCCCAACCAGGGCGATGTCGCCGCCCTGGATCAGGTAGCCGTCGGTGGCGAACTGCATGCCCGCGGCGCTGACCTGCCCCGGGGCGTTGTCGACGGTGACGGTGCCGGCCGTGCCGGCGAAGATCGCGAAGGCATTGTCCTGATAAGGCGCGTTGATCGCACCGGTGGCTTGCGTCCAGTTGTCGTTGCCGGCCGAGTTCTGCCAGGTGCCGTTGCCGCCATTGACAGTGCTATCGTTCTTTGGACCGGCATTGCCGTCCCAGAAGTTGAGCAGCAGGCCGGCGGTGTTGACCAGGTTGACTTGCTTGTCGATGGAGGTCTGGACGAAGAAGTCCGGCGACGGGATCGTGCCGACGTTAAGACCGTTGTCGGTCAGCGTGCCGCCATAGCTGATGACCCGGTAGATGCCGGGGCTGAACGTGCCGCCGGGCGCCACGCTCACATTGATGGTGCCGTCGAGCGTCAGGTTACCTGCGACCACAGTCAAGTCGTTGAGGGCGCCCCCGGCGACATTGGCCTGCCCGAAATCGTAATTGAGGGTGGATCCGCCGCTGAGCCCAAGCGCGCCGTTGATGGTGAGCGTGCCGGCTGCCCCGGCAGCGCCCGGGTTCATCAACCCGCCATCCGCCACGCTGACGTCGCCGCCGATCGTGCCGGTGCCGCCGAGCGTGCCGCCGGCATTGACCGAGGTTGGGCCGATGGCCGCCGACTGGTCGCCATTGACGAACAGCGTTCCGCCATCGACGACCGTCGGGCCCGCATAGCTGTTGTTCGCGGTGAGCGTCGTCGAGCCGCTGCCGAACTGCCTGATGCCGCCGCTGCCGCTGATCGTGCCGCCGAAGGTGACCGCGTCGGACCGGTCGAAGGCCAGGGTGCCGTCGTCGACGACGTCGCCGAGGATCGAGCCGGAGGCGCCGCCATTGCCGAGCTGCAGCGTGCCGGCGGAGATCGTGGTGCCGCCGCTGTAGGTGTTGGCGGCGGTCAGGATCGTGGTGCCGCTACCGATCTGGTTCACGGAGCCGGTACCGGAAATCACGCCGCCGAACGACAAGCTATCGGAGCGGTAGAAGGCCAGTGTGGCGTTGTCGGTGACATTGCCGGCGAGGCTGCCGGCAGTGCCGCCATCGCCGACCTGCAGCGTGCCCGCGGCAATGGTCGTGCCGCCCGAATGCGTGGCATCGCTCGCCAGCACCAGGGTGCCGCCACCATCCTTGGTCAGTGCACCCGCACCGCTCACGGTGTTGGTCAGCGTCAGCTTGGTCGCGCTGTCGGTGTCGAAGGTGCCGCCGCCGGCATCGAGGGTTACGGCGCGGGCAGAAGTGAAGGTGTCGGTGGTGTGCAGCGTGCCGCCGTTCAGAGAAAGACCGCCGGACGCCGCACCAAGACTGCCATTGCTGCCGACCTGCAGCGTGCCGCCATTGATGGCCGTGCCGCCGCTGTAGCTGTTGGTGCCCGACAGCACCAGAGTGCCGAGGTCGGTCTTCACCAACTCGCTGGCGCCGGTGAGATTGGAGGCGATGGTGGTCGTATAGCCGGCGCTGGCCGCAGTGCCGTCGCCGACGCGGATGATGCTCGAGCCGCCCACCAGCTCGATGTCGCCGCCCTGCACCACGTAGCCGTCGCTTGCGAACTGCATGCCCGAGGCCTGCACCTAGCCGTTCGTGTTGTCGACCGTGACCGTTCCCGCAGCGCCCTCGAAGATGGCGAAGCTGGCATTGGCGAACGGCGCCGCGAAGGTGCCTGTGATGTCGGTCCAGTTATTGCTGGCGCCCGCCACTTGCCAGGTGCCGTTGCCGCCGTTGACGATGCTGTTGGAATGCGGGCCGGCATCCCCGTCCCAGTAGCTGAGCTGCAGCCCGGCCGAATTGACGAGGTTGACCTGGTTGGCGACCGAGGTCTGCACGGAATAGTTGGGGTCGGTGACATCGAGTCCGTTATTTGTCAGCGAGCCGCCGTAGTTGAAGATGCGATAGACGCCGGGGCCGAAGGCGCCGCCCGTCGTCTGCGTGACGTTGAGCGTGCCGTCGAGCGTCAGGTTGCCGCCGACATTGACGAGGTCGTTGAGCGGGCCGCCCGGCACGTTCGCTTGGCCGAAATTGAAGTTGACCGCCGACGTGTTGTTGAGGGTCAGCCCGCCATCGATGGTGAGCGCTCCCGGAGCATTTCCGGCTTCGCCGGGCGCCAGCGTGCCGCCGTCGGCGACAGTGACGCTGCCGCCGATCGTGCCGGTGCCGCCCAGCGTCGCCCCGCTCGCGACCGTCGTCGTCCCCGTGGCGCCGGATTGATTGCCGTCGACGATGAGCGTGCCGGCACTGACGTTCGTCGCGCCGGTATATGTGTTGGTTCCGGTGAGCGTCGTGACGCCGGTGCCGAGCTTGTTGACCGCGCCGGTGCCGGAGATGGCGCCGCCGAAGGTGTAGTTATTGTTCAGGTTGAAGGCGAGCGTGCCGTTGTCGGTCACGCTTGGCGTCGTCAGCGCCCCGGCGACGGCGCCGGTGCCGACCTGCAGCGTGCCCGTCTCGATCGTCGTGCCGGCGCTGTAGTTGTGATTGCCGGTCAGTATCAGCGTGCCCGCGCCTTGCTTGTCGAGGGTCTCGAAATTGCTGACATTGGCGCCATCCAGCGTACGCCCCGCAGTCGTGTTGACCTGCAGCGTATCGCCTGCGCCGGTCTCGCCGCCGGTGCCGGCGTCGACCCCCGCGCCAGTGAATACGGCAGTGTCGTTCAACACCAGCGTGTCGTTGCCGGCGCCGAGGTTCAGCGCCGCGGCGCCGGTGGCGAGCGTGCCGCTGACATTGACGGTGTCGTTGCCGCCGCCGAGATCGCCATTGGCCCTGAGCGTGCCGGTCGTAGCGATGTTGATGGTGCTCGCGCCCGCATCGCCGGTGAAGGTCGAGGTGCCGCCTGCCGCGGCTCCGACCGTGCCGTTGACGGTGAGTGTCCCGGCGCCATTCATCGCCACGGTTGCGGTGGTCAGGCCGCCATTCACCTGCAGCGTGCCGGCGTCGACACTGGTGGCGGCCACGTTGTTGCCGGCCGCGGTCAGCACCGTGGTGCCGGTGCCGATCTGCGCGATCGTGCCTTTGCCGGCGCCGCTGTCCGGCGTGATCGTGCCAGTGAAGTTGAACGTATCGCTGCGATTGAATGACAGCGTCGAAGTTGCGCTCGCAATGATCACGTTGCCGGCGCCGGCATTGCCACTGGTGCCGCCATTGCCGATCATCAGATTGCCGTCGTTGATGACCGTGTTGCCGGTAAAGGTGTTGTTGCCGGTGAGCACCCAGGTGCCGGGACCACTTTTGCCGAGCGTGGTCGCGCCGCCGGGGCCGTCGGTGATCTGGCCGCCCATGGTGTTGAGGCCGGTATTGGTGCCGCCGAGCCCGATCGTGCGCGGCCCGCTGCCCGAATAGGTCACGGCCGCAGTGTTGGTGAAGTTGATTACACCCGTGCCCGAGGATTCAATCGACGTCGAGCCGGCGGCTAGCGTGAACAGACGGTCGGTGTTGTCGCCGGCGCCGGTGTAGCGCAAGGTTGCGCCGTTGCCGATCACCAGGTTGGAGGCCGCGCTGGACGAAGCGCCGAGGCTGCTCGCCTGAAGGCCGTTCGAGAGCTTGCTGACGCCGAGCACACCGCCCGAAATCGTCGTAACGCCGGTATAGGTGCTGGTGGGATTGTTGAGGATCCAGGTGCCGGCGCCGCTCTTGGTCAGCGATGTCTTGCCGGTGCCGTTGTCGGCAAGCAGTGCTGACAGGGTGTTGTTGCCGGTGTTGGTGCCCTGCAGTGTCAGGGTGCGGGCAGTGTTTGTGCCGGCCAGCGCGATCGCGCCGGTGTTGGTGAAGCTGACCGGGCCGGTCCCGGAGGCGCCGAGCGTGCCGCCACCCGTTCCGAGAGTGAACAGGCGGTCCGTTGTGCCGGTCGCGCCGCCGGCGCCCGTATAGGTCAGCACGCCGTTGTCGAGCACCAGATTGGCCGCGCCGGCGCTGGCCGCGCCGATCGAGCTGTTGCTGTTGCCGTTGGCTAGGCAATCGACGCTGAGCCCGGCGCCGCCGCCATTAACGGTGGTCACGCCGGTATAGCTGTTGTTGCAGCCAGACAGCACTTGCGCATAGCCACCGCCAGTCCGCGTGATCCCGCCAGTGCCACTGATGGCGCCCGTGAAAGTGCCCCCGTAGTAGCCCATGATGGTGAGCGTGCCAGCGCCCATCGAAACGTTGCCGGCACCGTCGAGTGAATAGACCGTATTATCAAACCCGTTGAGATCAAGCGTCGCACCGCCCACGACATTCATGCCGCCGGAGCCGCCGAAAGCCTGCGCCGAGCCGGCCCGCAGGATGCCGGCATTAACGGTTGTACCGCCGCTATAGGTGTTGGTGCCGCTAAGCACCAGGGTGCCGGCGCCGTTCTTGATCAGACCAGCCGGGCCCACCACCGTGCCGGTAAACGTGAGCGTTGTGGCGGCATCGGTTACATTGATGCCTCCGTTGCCGGTCAAGGTGAACCCGCGGTCAGTAGTAACGGTGCCGCCGGTATAGGCCAGATTGCCGCTGTTGAAGATCAGGTTCGACGAAGCACTGGCCGACGCGCCGATGCCACTTGCCGCGCCGCCATTCTGGATACAATCGGTGGTTATGTTTCCGCCCGCGAGAGTGGTCGCTCCGGAATAGGTATTATTGCAGCCGGTCATAATTTGCGTGTTGCCGGCGCTGGTGAACCCGCCGCTGCCGGTTATGCTCCCGGAGAACGTGCCATTGTTGTTGGTTTTCAACGTCGCCGAGCCCAGGGCGACTGTCCCGTTGCCGTTCAATCCGCCGACGGTATTATCGAATCCTGCGAGGGCAAGCGTGGCGCCGCTGTTCACGGTCATGCCACCAACGCCGACACCTGCCGCGGCGCCGCCGAATGCCTGGGTGGAACCGGCCTGCAACGTACCGGCATTGACGACGGTGCCGCCCACATAGGTGTTGGTGCCCGAAAGTATCAGCGTGCCGGCGCCGTTCTTGATCAGTGCGCCGGTGCCGGCCGGGCCGACCCCGGTGCCGCTGACCGTCAGCCTGGTGCCGGCGTTCGCCACATCGAAACCGCCACCGCCCGCGCCGAGTGTGAAGGCCCGATCGGTGCTGGTTGTGGCGCCCGTGTACTGCAGGGTACCGCCACCCGAAAGCAGCAGATTGCTCGAGGCACTGCTAGACCTGCCGATGCCGCTCGCCACACCGCCATTGGCCAGCGTGCCGACCGAGAGAATACCGCCGGTGATGGAGGTGGGCCCGACATAGTCATTGGCTGCGTTGGCCAGCGTCAGCGTGCCGGCGCCGGCCTTCGTCAGCCCCGCATCGTCAGGACTGGTGACAAGGCCTGTGAAGGTCAGGTTGGCGGCAGCATTGGCTACGTCGATCGTCCGCGACGAACCGCCGTTGACAAGGGTGAAACCGCGGTCGGTGGCGGAAGTGCCCCCGGTGTAAAGGAGCCTGCCGTTTTCGAGCACCAGGTTCGAGGACGCGTTGGACGATGCGCCAACAGCGCTGGCCGTGCCGCCGTTGCCGATGGTGCCGACCCATAGAGTGCCCCCGCTAACGGTCGTCGCCCCGGTGTAGGTATTGTTGGCGGTCAGATTCACCGTGCCCGTGCCAGCCACGGTGACACCGATCGGGCCGCTATTGTCGACGACCGTGGACTGGATCACGAATGTACCGGTGTTGTTTTGCAGGATACCCAACGTGCCGCCACCGATGGGTCCGGTCAGTTGCCCGCCGGTGATGGTTTGGGTATTGTTTCCCACCGACGATCCGACAATGATCGTGCCGTCGACGCCGAGTGTGTTGCCGCCAGCTATCGTTACCGTGCTGGCTTTCGCCACGGTATATTTCAGGCCGCCGAGCTGTACCTGGTTGTCGACCGCATCGCTCACTGTGCCGAAATACTGCGTGTTGGCGGCACCACCGGTGTCGCTCACGATATCGCCATCCACCCAGGTCGACGCATCGTCCTTGGTCGCATAGGACGTCAACGCGGTGATGTTGCCCCCCACCACCTGAGCATAGTCGGTAGTGGCACCGCTGCTGACGGTGGCCCAGCCGCCCAGGGCCGCGCTGGTTGTCTTGATGTTGCCGCTGGCCGGCAGCACGAAATTGACGAGTCCGCCGGTGTGATTGATATTGCCGAGATTGAGCGTGAGGCCACCCGATCCGGAGGTCGCGCTGATCGTGTTGCTGCCGGCCGTAATGTTTGTCTGGGCAAAGCTCTGCGCGTTGGCGACGCTGCCGCCGGTTACCGTTAGCGAGCCGCCACTCATGTCGAGCGTCGACAGGTTCGAGATGATGTTGCTCGCCGGCGCTCCGCCCGCGGCGAAATTGAGCACGAGCGTGCCGCCCTGGACGGTGGTGGCGCCCGTATACGTGTTCGCGCCGGCGAGCGTGAGGGTGCCGGTGCCTCCTTTAATAAGGCCGCCGCTGCCGGCAATGTTGCCGCCATAGCTCGCGCTTGTCGTGCCGTTGATGGTGAGGTTGTTCCCACCCATCGCCACCGAGCCGCCGGTTCCGGCGAGCGACACAAAGGTGGTGTCGAAGCCCCCGAGATCGAGCGTACCGCCGTTCACGATTGCGGCAGGCACCCCAAGGCCGAAAGCCTGAGCATTGCCGGCCCTGAGCGTGCCGCCTTGGACAGTAATGCTTTGCGGAGTCGTGCTGTTGGGGCCGGTGAACGTATTGGCGGCGGTGAGCAACCAGACATCGGACGCTCCGCCGTTCATCACGAGGTTGCCAACGCCCGACAACGTTCCCGAAAGCGTGTTGACCCCGGCATAAGTGCCGCCGAGGGTGAGCACGTCGGGGGAAGCGCCGCCGGCAAGGAACGATAACCCACCGGTGAGATTGAGCGCGCCGGTGCCGTCATTGCTGATCGCGGCCGCCCCATCGAGCGACATCGTTCGATTGGTGCTGGCACCGCCGCCGACATAGCTGAGCGTGCCATTGTTGGTGATGCTCACGGCAGTGGTGGCGCTGCCGAGGTTCGTCGCCATACCGATGGAGCTGCTCGTGCCGATATCCGCGAGCGTGCTGGCGCGGACGGTCACGTTGCCGATGGTCGTATTGCTGGTGTAGGTATTTGCGCCCCCGAGCGTGATGGTTCGACCAGCGCCTCCGCCGTTAAAGGTGGTTCTGTGGTCAACGGCTACGGTGCTACTGATAACCCCGCTCAGGACCATGTCGGCCGACTGGGCGGTGAAGGTATAGGTCGGGACGCCAGGATACCCGGGCGTGAGATAGTTTTCGGTAAAGTTTCCGCTCAGTGTGAGCGTGCCCGTACCGCCGTTGGTTATGGTTTGCCCGCTATAATATGCGCCATTCAAGGTCCAGTTGCGGTCGGAGGTGTCGCCTGTGCCGGTATAGACAAGGTTGCCCAGGTAGATGCCGGCGATGATCGTGCCATTGGCTGCGGTTGTCGGCGCGCCGAGAGCGCTCGGCCCCCCACCGACATTGCGGATCGACGTAAAGTTGACTGTGCTACCGCTGGAATTGAAGCTCGTCTGACCTGTGTAGTCGTTGTTGTCATTGTTTAGCGTGATCGTAGTACCACCTGCGTTGGCCACATTGAGCGCGCCGGCGCCCGTGTAAAACGCGGAGCCAAGATCTCCCGCACCCGTCTTGGCTATTGTCAGAGTGCTGCCGCTGCCGATCGTGACCGTACGGCCGGAGGCCAGTGAAGTCGTGCCACTGTTCGTCAGCGTCGAATTTCCGGTAACGCTGATGTTGTTGGAGCCGGCTCCGAGCGCCGCGTCGCCGTTGAAGGTCAGCGTGCCGCCGCTGAGCGTGATCCCACCCGAGAAGGTGTTGGCGCCGTTGAGAACCAGGACGCCGCCGCCGGCCTTCGTCAGGCCAGACGCGCCGGCAATCACGTTGCCGAAGGTGGCGCTGTCATTGGCATTGCCGTTTACGGTGATTGTCGGCGTGACGCCGCCAAGCGTCAATACGCCGCCCGTGAACGTATAGACTCCATCGGGAGAATTGAGATCGTCGAAGGTCAGACTGTGGACAGTAATCGGCGCTGCGAGGTTGATTATGCCGGCCGTGCCGCCGAAGAACGCGTCATCAAGGGCGCCATTGTTCCAGGTCGTGTAGGGGCCGCTGAGGCCGTCGCCATTGGGGCTCCAGAAATTGGACGTCGTGTCCCATGTGCCGCTGCCGCCGCGGCCGGCCGTGGTGCCGTTGGGGTCCCAGTATCGGCTCGCGGCGCCCGCCTGCCCCGTGGCCACCGCCAGCACCAGCGCCGCCGGCACCAGCGTCACCGCCCAGGCTTTTGAGGTCGCGGTCACGATTTGAGCCAAATGCGGCGCACGGCTCGCCACGTGGCCTTTCCATTTGGTCATCCGACCACCGCGCATCAGCCGCGCGCCGTAGGCAGGGGCGCGGGACGCGGTTGCCGACAGATCCTTCCGGCGCTTGCGGGTCTCTGCTGAACTATCCTGGATTCGGCTCATTCTGCCCCCTTTGCGCCAGCCTGGCGGGTCTCGCGACTGGCCGTCGGGATCTGGCGCACGCATGCGATTGCAATTGAAAATTCGGACGAAGCCGGCTGCGGCGGATGAAAGCGCTGGGATCAAGCAGCTGTGGCTGTCCGGGACAGCCTGCTCTGAAAAATGCAGCGCGATGCTGCTCTAGGCAACCGGAGTAAGAGAAAATTGCGTAGTTCCGGCGCCCGTTAAGCCGCCCTGTGGGCGAGGGGGTCTGCCGGACACCCAGCGGGACAACATTGGAAATCCAGTGATCCGCGGAACGCCGTTGCATCGCGTCAATGATCGAGATCGCAAGCAGCCATCCGAAAGACTGGCGCCCGCGCATCGTGTGTGTCTGCTGCTCTTCGGAAATCCGCGGCGATTGGCGCGTGCTGCAACCCGCAAGTTCGGGCAAAGCTCGGCATGTCCCCCGTCCTCCTCGGCACTTCCGGCATGCGCAGGGTGCTCGGCGACGATCGCCTGCCCACACGTCAGCCGCATGAAACCCGGCATAGTTTCAATTGCCTCAAGAAGACATGATTCCAAGACTTGAGTATTTCAAGATTGTGCTGTGTTGTTCAAAAAAGTCGGCAAGGCTTGGCAGCGGTTAACACCTTATTACTTTAGAGGTGCCTTTAGTAAGCCAGCGGTAACTTAGCCGGAGAGATGCATGCTGATCCCGGTGCTCGGCCGGCGGGCGACAATGTGACAGAAGCGCTCGCGGTATGTCCCGATCTTGAGGCCATCCAGACCACTGCTTCATTCCTGCATCGGTACTTTGGGCGAGGCGCCGGCTAGGCTGAATTGATCGGCAACAAAAAAGCCCGCCGACCGGAGCCGACGGGCTTTTGATCTTCTGAAAACGCCAGATCAGGCTGGCCCAATCGGCCCGGAGATCACGACGACCTGGGCTGCAACCGTGCCAAGGCGCTCACGCTTCCGCAGGACAGGCTTCTCGTAAGTCTTTTTCATAGGGCGCCCCCCTTCGACAGGACGACGGCAATGACGCTGCTCAGCCGCTCGCGTTTCGTCCAAACCGGCTTCTCGTAAGTCTTCTTCATGGGAAATCCCCCTGTTGATCCCTCAAACGATGTCGAGTTGGCGCCTGGCTTCGTTGTTTGTCAAGCAGGGTACGCAAGGAACCAAAGTCGTAGCTCCCCGAGATGGAACGCACATTCGAGGCGATCCTGGCATGGATGACGGCAACCACCTTCGGCAGGGTGACGAAACCGAAGACCGAAGGGGCGGCGATCGCGATCCGCTCTGTCGGTGCCGCTGGCCTTCGTGCGCGCCTTCGGGCGTCCGGGCTCCTCGGGCGCGGCGCCGGCCTACACCTATGTCGTTCGCGGCACGCCGATGCTGGTGCAGCTCCTTCTGAAGTACCGTCAGCGGCTTTTTGAGGGCCGAATTCAGAATTTGGAGTTATTTCAGGTATTTAGCTCAAAAAAGGTACCGTCAGAAGCCCTCTATGACGTGACGGTACTGTCATCGTGGGAATACGGTGGAGGTCCGGCAGATAGTACGGCAACACCGAATGACCTGCGCCGACAGCCGGCGAAAGTTGCCGGCTAAATGTATCTTAAATTTCAGTGACTTAGTTCGAGCTCTGGCGCAATTTCGGCGGCGTTCGGATGGGCCTGAATCACTCCCACTCGATCGTGCCGGGCGGCTTCGACGTCACGTCGTAGACGACGCGGTTGATGCCCTTCACCTCGTTGATGATGCGGGTGGCAGCGGCGCCGAGGAAGTTCATGTCGTAGTGGTAGAAGTCGGCCGTCATGCCGTCGACGGAGGTCACGGCGCGCAGCGCGCAGACGAACTCGTAGGTGCGGCCGTCGCCCATCACGCCGACGGTCTGCACCGGAAGCAGCACGGCGAACGCCTGCCAGATGGCGTCGTAGAGGCCGGCCTTGCGGATCTCGTCGAGATAGATGGCATCGGCCTCGCGCAGGATCTCCAGCTTCTCGCGGGTGATGCCGCCCGGGCAGCGAATGGCCAGGCCAGGCCCCGGGAAGGGATGGCGGCCGATGAAGCTTTCAGGCAGGCCGAGCTCCTTGCCCAGCGCCCGCACCTCGTCCTTGAACAATTCGCGCAGCGGCTCGACCAGCTTCATGTTCATGCGCTCGGGCAGGCCGCCGACATTGTGGTGCGACTTGATCGTCACCGACGGGCCGCCGGAGAAGGAGACGCTTTCGATGACGTCGGGATAGAGCGTGCCCTGGGCCAGGAAATCGGCGCCGCCGAGCTTCTTTGCTTCCTCCTCGAACACCTCGATGAACAGCCGGCCGATGGTCTTGCGCTTCTTCTCCGGATCGGCCTCGCCTTCCAGCGCCGAGATGAAGCGGTCGGAGGCGTCGACCAGGATCAGCGGCAGGTTGTAGTGCTGGCGGAACATCTCCACCACGCCCTTGGCCTCGTCCTTGCGCATCAGGCCATGGTCGACGAGGATGCAGGTCAACTGATCGCCGACCGCCTCATGGATGAGAAGCGCCGCGACGGAGGAGTCGACGCCGCCCGAGAGCGCGCAGATGACCTTGCCCTTGCCGACCTGCTTGCGGATCGTCTCCACCGCGTGCTCGCGATAGGCGCGCATCGTCCAGTCGCCCTCGATGCCGGCGATGTTGTGGACGAAGTTCCTCAGCAGCCTGGCGCCGTCCGGCGTATGCACCACTTCCGGATGGAACATGATGCCGTACATCTTGCGCTCGATATCGCCGAAGATGGCGAAGGGCGAGCTTTCCGACTTGCCGAGCACCTTGAAGCCCGGCGGCAATTCGATGACTCGGTCGCCATGGCTCATCCATACCTGGTGACGCTGGCCGGGTGCCCACAGGCCTTCGAACAGCGGGCTTTCCTTCTCGATCTCGACGAAGGCGCGGCCGAACTCGCGGTGGTTGGAGCTTTCGGCGACGCCGCCCATCTGCACGCAGAGCGCCATCTGGCCGTAGCAGATGCCGAGCACCGGCACGCCGGCATCGAAGACGATCTGCGGCGCGCGCGGGCTGCCGATGTCGGTGGTCGAGGCCGGTCCGCCCGACAGGATCACAGCTTTCGGCTTGATGCGCTTGAAGGCAGCTTCCGCCGATTGGAACGGCACGATCTCGGAAAAGACGCCGGCCTCGCGGATGCGGCGGGCGATGAGCTGCGTGAACTGGCTGCCGAAATCGACAATCAGGACGGTGTCGGGATGATTGGCTGTCGTCGTCATGGCGAGCCTTTAGAGAAAGAAACGAGTCCGCGCAATGGGCTCCGCGCTGCGGCTTTCCGTCCCTTCGGGCCTAGCCCAGGCGGACCGCACCGGATTCGATCGCCTGCTCCAGCAAGCCGACGGCCGCAGCCAGCTTCTCGTCGATCACATGCAGATACTCCGTCCAGTCGTTGACGTGCCTGAGATCGGCCGCGCCGTCGGAAATGCCGCGCAGCCCAATCAGCGGCACGCCGAAGAGCTGACAGGCGCGCAGGCAGGCGAAGGTCTCCATGTCGACCATGTCGGCATCGATGGCGTCGTAGGCGGCGCCGGAAACGATCGCGCCGCCGGTCGAGAGCGAAGCGGTCTTGATGCCCGGGATGACGAAAGGCAGCGGCACCGTCACCGGCAGGTCGAGGAAAGGCGTCGCCCCCTTCTCGAAGCCGAGCGGCGAAGCGTCCATGTCGCGATAACCCACCGACACGGCCTGGTAGATTTCGGCCTGCTCCAGCTTGCGGCTGCCGGCCGAACCCAGCGAGACGACCAGGTCCGGCAGCGCTCCCTCGGCCTTCAATGCGGCCAACTCGGCGCCCAGCCGCACCCCTGCCTCGACCGGACCGACACCGGTCATCAGCGGCGTGAACAGGTTTTTCAGGTGCTGGCCGTATTCGGCCTCCACCGCCATCACGAAGAGAACGGATTTTCCCGACAGGCTCGGCACTTCGACAGTCATGAAGCTTTACCCCTATTTGCTACGACGAAGAGCAAGGGACAACGTGCCCTTGTCGCCTCCCGCCCCTTCGCCATGGCTCCGGCGTTCGTCGCTCGAAAAGCCCATTAGGGCTTTCTCACCCTTCAATCCCGTCGCGGCCGACCACCGTCATCATGGTGCCGGTCATGGTGGCGATCAGCTTGGCCTCGCCGTCGGCGGCGAAGGCGTAGGCCTGCCCGTCGGCGACGATGATGGTGCGTCCGGGCTTCGTCACGGAACCGCGGAACAGGAAGCGCTCGCCCCTGCCCGGCGCGAGCAGGTTCACCTTGAACTCGATGGTCAGCACGCCGGAATTTTCCGGCATCAACGAGAATGCGGCATAGCCGCAGGCGGAGTCCAGCGCAGTCGAGATGACGCCGGCATGCAGGAAACCGTGCTGCTGGGTGAGCGCGGCCGAGTAAGGCATCTCGATCTCGATGATGCCGGGCGTCACCACCGTCAGCTCGGCGCCGATCGTCGCCATCGCCTTCTGCCGGGCGAAGGAGGCCCTGACGCGTTCCTCGAAATCGGGAGCGGGTACGATCTTGGCTGCCATGGAGCTTCGCCTCCTATTTGCTGGCGAAGCTTATTGCAGAGGCAGGCAAGACAGGCAATCTCTTATGTTGCAGCGCAGCAAAAGCCCCGCGTCCTCAATCAGCCCTGCGCAGCGCGTGGAAATAGAAGCCGTCCGTACCGCTCAGCGCAGGCGACAGCGAGATGCCGCCGGTACCGGCAATGCGCGCGGCCCCTTCATGGCCGGGAAAGCGGCTGTCCCAGAGCTGGCGGTGATCGACCGGCGCGAAGCCTTGATGGCGTTCGCGGAACGCCGCGACCTGCTCGCCGTTCTCGGCGTCGAACACCGAACAGGTGATGTAGACCAGCAGGCCGCCCGGCCTGACGAACGCCTGCGCGGTATCGAGGATTGCCTGCTGCTCTCCCTTTCGGGCATCGAGCTGCCTTTCCGTCAACCGCCATTTGGCGTCGGGCCGCCGCCGCCAGGTGCCGCTGCCGGTGCAAGGCGCGTCGATCAGCACGAGGTCCATATGCCCGGTGAGCGGCGCAAGCTCCGCGGGCTTGCTGACGATCTGGACGTTGCGGTTGTGCGAACGGCGGATCCGCTCGAAGATCGGCGCCAGCCGCACCTTCTCCGCGTCGTGGGCAAAGAGCTGGCCGCGATTGTCCATCTCGGCCGACAGCGCCAGCGTCTTGCCGCCGGCGCCGGCGCAATAGTCGAGCACCTGCATGCCGGGCGCGGCGCCGGCAAGCGCCGCGGCAAGCTGCGAGCCCTCGTCCTGCACTTCGAACCAGCCTTTCTGGAAGGCGGGCTCGGCCTGCACGTTCGGATGCCTGCCGTCGCCGTCGATCGGCGGGATGCGGATGCCGTTCGGCGCGATCGCCGCGGGCGCGGCACCCGTGCCCTGGAGCTCGGCCAGCACCTTGGCGCGATCGGCCTGGAGCGTGTTGACCCTGAGATCCAGCGGCGGGCGCTGGGCGAGCGCCGCGCCTTCCTCGACCCAGGCGTCGCCATAGGCTTGATCGAGCAAGGGCGCGCACCAGTCCGGGATATCGGCGCGCACAGCATCGGGCGCGTCGTCAAGCTTGCGCTCGGCCGCCGCCTTCAACTCGGACGCGCTGAGCAACGGCGGCGCGAATTTGTCGCCGTCCAGTGCATCGTTGAGCGACTGCGCCGTCTGCCCCCACTCCAGCAAAAGCGCGCCGAAGCCGATGGCGCGCGGCGTGTCGTCGCCGAACAGCCAGCCGGCCGAGCGTTTGCGGCGTAGCGCGTCATAGACGATGTTGCCGATCGCGGCGCGATCGCCGCCGCCGGCGAAGCGATGCGACAGGCCCCAGTCGCGCAGGGCGTCGGCCACCGGCCGGTGGCGCCGCCCGATGTCTTCAAGAACCTCTATGGCCGCCGCCAGCCTTCCGCCTAGTCGCATTCCGTTTTCCGTAGCTGTTACAAATCGGTTCCAGCCCGCTCATAAAGCCTTTCCGGCCAGGATTGAAACAGTTCCGTTCGGTTTGCCGATGAAATGACGTTTCAAGACCGGGCGATTTGGCCGAATGATTTTTCCATGATGGGGGCCCGAGGCACGAAACAACAACAATCGATCAGAACATGAAAGACTTCTAATGTTTTTGATTGACGTCTGCAAGAAAGACCATCGGCTTAACCTCCCAGCTTTCCAAGTGTTGTCCGCGGGAATACTCTTCCAGCAGTGATTCGCGACGCGGGAAATGCGGTTCGACGGATCCTATGAGGAGAGGGCAATGAAGACTTATCTGGCAGAAGTTCTCGGCACGTTTTTGTTGGTGTTCATCGGCACGGCCTCCGTGGTCACGGGCGGTTTCGGCGGCGCGCTGCCGCTCGGACAGGAAGGCATCGGCCTGGCGTTCGGCATCGGCCTGATCGCCGCGGCCTATGCGATCGGCCCGATCTCGGGCGCGCATCTCAATCCGGCGGTGACGCTCGGCGTGTTCCTGGCGGGGCGGATGCCGGCCAAGGACGTCGTCCCCTACTGGATCGCGCAGATCATCGGCGCCATAATCGCCTCGCTGGCGCTGTGGATCATCGTTTCGGGCCAGGCCGGCGGGCACACCGGCGGCTTCGGCGCCAATGGCTGGGACGAGACGAAATGGGGCATGAGCTCGGCCTTCCTGTGGGAGCTGATCGGCACCTTCACCTTCGTCACGGTGATCCTCGGCGTCACCAACGCCAAGCACACGACCGCCTTCGCCGGCCTGGCAATCGGCCTGACGCTGGCAGGCATCCACTTCGCCATGATCCCGGTGACCGGCACCTCGGTCAATCCGGCCCGCTCGATCGGCCCGGCGCTGTTTTCGGGCGGTGCTGCGCTCAGCCAGCTCTGGCTGTTCATCGTCGCGCCGCTGATCGGCGGAGCGATCGCCGGCGTGGTCGCCAAGGCCGGTATCTTCGAAAAGGACTGACAGCTCCGTAGAAACGCAAAAAGGCGCGGGCATGATGACCCGCGCCTTTTTCTTGGGAGGTCCGACCTTACTTCGCGATGTCGAAGCGGTCGGCGTTCATCACCTTCGTCCAGGCCTTGACGAAATCCTTGACGAATTTCGCCTTGGCGTCGCTTGAACCATAGACCTCGGAAAGCGCGCGCAGCTGCGCGTGCGAGCCGAAGATCAGGTCGGCGCGGGTGCCGGTCCACTTCACTTCTCTGGTCTTGCGGTCGCGCGCTTCATAGACCTCGTCCGAACCGGGCTCGGAGCCGGCCGCCGGATCCCAGACGGTCGCCATCGAGAGCAGGTTGACGAAGAAGTCGTTGGTGAGCTGGCCCGGCCTGTCGGTGAAGACGCCGTGCTTCGAGCCGCCGGTATTGGCACCGAGCACGCGCAGGCCGCCGACCAGCACCGTCATCTCCGGCGCCGTCAGCGTCAGCAACTGGGCCCGATCCACCAGCATCGCTTCGACCGACATCGGCAACGTGCCGCGGGCGTAATTGCGGAAGCCGTCGACTTTCGGTTCCAACGCCGCGAAGGAGGCGACATCCGTCTGCTCCTGCGAAGCATCCATACGGCCTGGCGTGAAGGGCACCTTGACCTCGTTGCCGCCGTCCTTCGCCGCCTTCTCGACCGCGGCGACGCCGCCAAGCACGATGAGATCGGCGAGCGAGACCTTCTTGTCGCCGGTCTGGGTTGCGTTGAACTCCTTCTGGATGGCTTCCAGCTTGGCCAGCACCTTGGCGAGCTGAGCCGGCTCGTTGACCTCCCAGTCCTTCTGGGGCGCCAGACGGATGCGGCCGCCATTGGCGCCGCCGCGCTTGTCCGAGCCGCGGAAGGTCGAGGCCGAGGCCCAGGCGGTCGAGACCAGCTCCGACACCGACAGGCCGGAGGCCAGGATCTTCGCCTTGAGCGCAGCGATGTCGGCTTCGCTCACCAGTTCGTGGTCGATGGCCGGGATCGGATCCTGCCAGATCAGCTCTTCCTTCGGCACGAGCGGGCCGAGATAGCGCACGACCGGACCCATGTCGCGGTGGGTGAGCTTGAACCAGGCGCGGGCGAAGGCGTCGGCGAACTGGTCCGGGTTCTGATGAAACCGGCGCGAGATCTTCTCGTAGGCCGGATCGAAACGCAGCGCGAGATCGGTGGTGAGCATGGCCGGCGCGTGACGCTTGGAGGGATTGTGCGCGTCCGGAACGGTACCGGCGCCGGCGCCGCCCTTCGGCGTCCACTGATGAGCGCCGGCCGGGCTCTTCGTCAGCTCCCATTCATAGTTGAAGAGATTGTCGAAGAAGTTGTTGCTCCATTTGGTCGGCGTCGTCGTCCAGGTCACCTCGAGGCCCGAGGTGATGGCGTCGCCGGCAATGCCGGAGGCATATTTGCTCGACCAGCCGAGGCCCTGCGCCTCGATGCCGGCGCCTTCCGGCTCGGCGCCCACCAGCGAGGCGTCGCCGGCGCCATGCGTCTTGCCGAAGGTGTGGCCGCCGGCGATCAGTGCCACGGTTTCCTCGTCGTTCATCGCCATGCGGCCGAAGGTCTCGCGGATGTCGCGCGCCGCGGCGACCGGATCCGGCTTGCCGTTCGGGCCTTCGGGGTTGACGTAGATGAGACCCATCTGGACGGCGCCGAGATGGCCGCGAAGCTCACGGTCGCCAGAATAGCGCTCGTCGCCGAGCCACTTGGTCTCGGAGCCCCAGTCCACGTCCTGCTCCGGCTCCCACACATCGGCGCGGCCGCCGGCAAAGCCAAAGGTCTTGAAGCCCATCGATTCCAGCGCAACGTTGCCGGTGAGGATCAGAAGGTCGGCCCAGGAGATCTTGCGGCCGTATTTCTGCTTGACCGGCCACAGCAGCCGGCGCGCCTTGTCGAGATTGGCGTTGTCCGGCCAGCTATTCAGAGGCGCGAAACGCTGCTGACCGGCGCCGGCGCCGCCGCGGCCGTCGCCGATGCGATAAGTGCCGGCGCTGTGCCAGGCCATGCGGATGAAGAGCGGCCCGTAATGGCCGAAGTCGGCCGGCCACCAGTCCTGCGAATCCGTCATGACCTTGTGCAGGTCTGCGATCACCGCATCGAGGTCGAGGCTTGCGAACTCCTTGGCGTAGTCGAAGTCTTCGTCCATCGGGTCCGAGAGGTTCGATTGCTGATGCAGGACAGCAAGGTCGAGCTGGTTCGGCCACCAGTCGCGGTTGCTCCGTCTGGATCCATGCGCCACCGGGCATTTGCCAGCGCTGTTGTCGTCGGTTTTCGCGTCCATCTTGGGTCTCCCGATTCTGCAGAGGTTTTGCCGAGGTTGAATTTTGCCGAGTTGATTTTCCCGAAAATTTCCGGGGGCAGCCACTGGCCGCGCCAACCTGGAATGATTCCAGACTAGGCCGGCCTGCCGATAAAGACAAATTGCCTTTGCTGTTTCATTTGATAGGATTTCCTTATGATTGGCCTGACCGTCCGGCAAATGCAATATTTCGATGCGTTGGCGCAGACGCTGCATTTCGGCCGCGCGGCGAAGCTTGCCGGCGTCAGCCAGCCGGCCCTTTCCGCGCAGATCGCCGAGATGGAAGAGCGGCTGAAGTGCCTGCTTTTCGAGCGCGGCGGCAAGACGGTGCGCATGACCGATGAGGCACTTGCCCTGCAGCCGCGTATCGAGCGCATTCTGGCCGACATACGTGACGTCGAGACGACGGCCCGGCGCGGCCGCCCGAGCATGGAAGGGCGCTTCCGGCTGGGCATCATCCCGACCGTCGCGCCCTATCTCCTGCCGCATGTGCTGCCGGAGTTGAAGAAGCACTACCCTTCCCTCCAGCTCGAACTGCGCGAAGCGGTAACCGCATCCCTGGTCGAGGACGCGACGTCCGGCCGGCTCGACGCCTTCATCGCGGCCTTGCCGCTCGACCAGCCGGCGATCGTCACCGAAGGGCTTTTTCCCGACCGCTTCTTCCTCGCCGTTCCCGCCGGCGACCCGGCCTTCGCTTCGCCGCCGGTGCCGCCGGAAAGCCCGGCGCTGGAGCGGCTGATGCTCCTGGAGGAAGGCCACTGCCTGCGCGAGCAGGCCTTAGCCGTCTGCGGCAATGTGCGGCCGGTGGCGATGGCGAGCTACGGCGCGACCAGCCTGACGACGCTCTTGCAGATGGTGGCGCATGGGCTCGGCGTCACGCTAGTGCCGGAAATGGCGGCAAGTGCCGCCGGCGTCATGCCGGACCTGAGGATCGTGCCGTTCCAGGAGCCAATGCCGCAGCGCATGATCTGCATGGCCTGGCGGAAGAACAAGGTGCGCCGGGACGAGTGCGTGGAACTGGCGCGGATCATACGCGGGCTGGATCGGGCGGTGCTGGCGGCGTGAGCGCCTTTCGAGGCGTCTCTGCGCCGAATGGCCGGCCCGCGACAAGTTCAGGGCACGAAGATCAGAAACACATAGGTGAAAAACACCACGACATGGACCATGCCGGTCAGGAAGGTCGTTCTTTCGGTGCTGAAGCTCACGCTGCAGATGAAAAGCGCCAGCACCAGAAGCACGGCATCGGACGCCGGCAATCCCAGGGTCAATCCCCTGCCCGTCAGCAGGCTGGCCGCCGCAACCGCCGGTATCGTCAAGCCTATCGTGGCGCAGGCCGAGCCCATCGCGACGTTCAGCCTGCGCTGCAGCTCGTTCTTGAACGAGGCGCGGATAGCCGAGATGGCCTCCGGCATCAAAACCAGTGCCGCGATCATTGCTCCCACGATGCTGTCGGCCTGGGTCACCTTATAGGCAGCGAGCGCATCCTCCACGCTCGCGGCGACCTGCTCGGCGAGCAGGACAATGCCGATGAGCCCGCTCAACAGCAGCAGGGCGCTGACGAAAATACTTCTGTGGGAGGCGGTCCGCACCGGAACGTCGTGCGCCTGCCCCTGGACGAAGTCCTCCCGGTGCCGGATGGTCTGGGCGAACACGAAGCTCGTATGGAGCAACACCGAAAGAACGCTGACGAAACCAAGCTGAGCCGCCGAAAACGTGCCGGGATCCGTAGCCTGGGTGTAGGTCGGAAGAATAAGCGTCATCACGGTCAACGCGATCAGAACCGACAGGTATGCGTTGGTGCCTTGCCGCAGGATCGCCTGCTTGCGGTAGCGCCAGCCGCCAAGCGTGAGACAGATGCCGACGACGCCGGTGGACGTAATCATCACTGTCGAGAAAACGGATTCGCGCGCCAGCGTCGGATTGTTTTCTCCATGCAGCATCATGGAGACGATGATCGACACTTCGATTGCCGTCACCGCAAAAGTCAGCACCAAAGTTCCATAGGGCTCGCCCACGCGCACGGCCACTGCCTCGGCATGGTCGAGCACCACGAAAATGGTGATGAACATGATGGCGCTCGACAGCGCCCCAACGACTATCCTGGCGTTCAGCGCCCCTTCATCAACCGAAAGGCCGCTGGCCCTGACCGCGAAGGCCATCGCCAGCGCGGCCAACGGGATCGCGTAGGAAGTCACCGACCGCCCGTAACCAGTCATCCAAGCCCCCTAGACCAGGCGCACCGCTCAAAACACGACCGAGGACCCGGCACCATTTCTGGCGTCGACTATGTCGATAGCCTTGCGAACCGCCCCACAGAATCTTTCCAGAAGTTCCGGCTCGTTGCCCAGCCGGCGGCGCAGCGAGAAAGGCACTTCCAGCTGTGCTCCCTTCCCCGTCGCTCCTCGGTTGACGATGTTCGAATCCTGGATGCCTGGAAACGGATGGTTATCCTTTTTCGTCTGAAATCCCGCCTCCTGAAGACGCCAGGCTATCTCTGAAACCAACGCGGCGTCCTTGCCGCCCAGGTAGACCGTAGCGGGATCGTCGCGATCCTGACGGCCGTGGATGGCGACGACGGTGGACTTCGTCCGCAACAGGTCCAGCGCGGTTGCCTCGTCAAAGTTCCTGGACGTTATGTGCAGCTCCCGGTTGCTTTCCGGCATGAGCCCTTCAAAGCAATACATATCGAGATCGCCTCCTGCTATCGTTTCGGTGATCAGGGAGGTGCGGGGTTCGATCTTGCCGCCATGCGGGGCGATGACGATCGAACCGCCGGTTCGCGCGCCACGCCGGATGACGATGCGGTAGTCCACGTCTTCGATCTTGGCGGCTCTCAGCGCCGCGAAATTGGGAAACTCGTTGTCCATAAATGCCGTTTCACGCCGTCTTCTGCGCCACCAGCCCCAGTTCCTCCACCATCGCCTCGCGCATCAGGAATTTCTGCGGCTTGCCGGTCACCGTCATCGGCAGTTCGGTGCGGAAGCGGATGTGGCGCGGCACCTTGTAGTGCGCGATCTGACCGGCGCAGAAGGCCTTGATCTCATGCTCGGTGGCGATCTGGTCGGGCTTGAGCACGATCCAGGCGCAGAGCTCCTCGCCATATTTGTCGTCGGGAATGCCGAAAACCTGAACTTCCTTGACCTTGGGATGGCGATACAGGAATTCCTCGACCTCGCGCGGATAGACGTTCTCGCCGCCGCGGATGACCATGTCCTTCACCCGGCCGACAATGTTGCAATAGCCCTCGGCATCGATCGTCGCGAGGTCGCCGGTGTGCATCCAACTGTCGGCATCGATCGCCTCGCGGGTCTTTTCGGCGTCGTCCCAATAGCCCTTCATCACCGAATAGCCGCGCGTGCAGAGCTCGCCCGGCTCGCCGACCGCGACGGTGACGCCGTCGGCGGCGATCGCCTTGACCTCGACATGCGGATGGATGCGGCCGACGGTGGAGACGCGTTTTTCCAGCGGATCGTCGACGCTGCTCTGGAAGGAGACCGGGCTGGTCTCGGTCATGCCGTAGGCGATGGTCACCTCAGACATATGCATCAGGGACACCACCTTCTTCATCACCTCGATCGGGCAAGGTGAGCCGGCCATGATGCCGGTGCGCAGGCTGGAGAGATCGAAGCTCGCAAAATCCGCATGATCGAGCATGGCGACGAACATCGTCGGCACGCCATAGAGCCCGGTGCAGCGCTCCTGCGCAACCGCCTTGAGCGTCGCGCCGGCGTCAAAACCTTCGCCCGGGAAAACCATGGTCGCGCCTTTCGACACGCAACCCATCGTGCCCATCGACATGCCGAAGCAATGGTAGAGCGGCACCGGGATGCAGAGCCGGTCGTCGACGGTGAGCTTTATGGCCGAAGTGACGAAATTGCCGTTGTTGACGATGTTGGAATGCGTCAGCGTCGCGCCCTTCGGCGCGCCAGTCGTGCCGCTGGTGAACTGGATGTTGATGGCCTCGCCCGGCTTCAGGCTTTCGGAGATGCGATCGAGGCTGTCATGCTCGTCGCGGCCGGCCATGGCCAGCACGTCGCCGAAATTGAACATGCCGGGCGAGTTGTCGTCGCCCATGCGAATGACGATCTTCAGCGCCGGCAGTTTCTTGGCCTTGAGCTTGCCGGGCTCCGCCTTGGCGATCTCCGGCGCCAGCGTTTCGATCATGCCGAGATAGTCGGAGGTTTTGAACTGGGCGGCCGTGACCAGCGCGTTGCAACCCACTTTGTTCAGCGCGTATTCCAGCTCGGTCAGCCGATAGGCCGGGTTGATGTTGACGAGGATCAGGCCGATGCGCGCGGTGGCGAACTGCGTCACCAGCCATTCCCAGCGGTTCGGCGACCAGATGCCGACCCGGTCGCCTTTTTCCAGCCCCAGCGCCAGAAAACCGGCGGCCAAGGCGTCCACCGCATCCGACAGCTCGCTCCAGGTGAAGCGCTTATCCTGGCCGACGAAGACAGCCGCGTCGAGCGTGGCGTATCTGCTCACCGTATCGGAAAACAGCTCCGGAATGGTCTTGTCGAGCAGAGGCACCGAGCGGTCGCCCGACACATGCGACTTGCCGCCAACCGGAGCAATGAAGCTGTTGCGTGCTTTGCGCAGATTGGTGGCGTTCATGAGCTCGTCGAGTTTGATCGCCATCGCCGTTCTCCTCCCGGGATAGGTCAGCCTATCAGCCGATGGGGATGGTGGAAATCCGTCAAAGGTCCCCCTCTTGAGGGCCCTCAGGGAGGAGGGAGGACGCTCATCTTCACGGCGATGTCGCGCAAGACCGCTTCATCAGCCGCATCGCGCCGCTTCTTCGACGCTACCAGACAGGCCTGCGACTTCAGAATCGTGCCGTCGCCCAACACCTTGAGGTGGTTGGCGCGCAGCGTCGAACCGGTGGTGGTGATGTCGACGATGACGTCCGCAAGGCCAGCGGCCGGCGCGCCTTCGGTGGCGCCGAGGCTTTCGACGATGCGATAGACCTGGATGCCGTGCTTGAGCGAAAAGAACTGCTGCGTCAGCCTCCAGTATTTGGTGGCGATGCGCAAGCGCCGGCCATGGCGCTGGCGGAAATCGGCCGCGACATCGTCGAGGTCGGCCATGCTGTCGACATCGAGCCAGATGTCGGGCACCGCGACCACGACATCGGCATGGCCGAAGCCGAGGCGGGCGACGATCTCGGCGCGCGCTTCCCAGTCGGCGAGGTTCTCGCGCAAAAGGTCCTCGCCGGTGATGCCGAGATCGACCGCGCCCTGGCCGATCTCGCCGGCGATCTCGGATGCGGACAGGAAGGCCACCTCGAGGTTGTCGAGGCCGTCGATGCGGGCACGGTATTTGCGGTCGTCCTCGGGCAAGGTGACGGCCAGGCCGGCCTTGGCCAGCACCTCGAGGGACTGCTCCTTGAGTCGTCCCTTGGACGGGATAGCCAGCGTGATCATTTGGCGCTCTCCCGCAAGGCTTCGATACGGTCGAGCCAGACCGAGAAGCCGACGCCGGGAATCGGCTTCTTTGCCCCCAGCAACGTCAGCAGCCGGTCGTAGCGGCCGCCGCCGACCAGCGGCCGATCGCCATCCGCCACCGCGATCTCGAAGACAAGGCCGGTGTAGTAATCCAGCGGGCGGCCGAAGGCGGCATCGTAACGGATTTGCGCCATCGGCAGACCATGCGCCTCGATCGCCTTGGCGCGGGCGGCGAAATTCTCCAGCGCCGGCCCCAGCGACAGGCCGGCATCGGCGGCGAATTTTTCCAGCGCCGCGGTCGCGTCGCTGAGCGCGACGTCGATCTCGAGAAAACCCTTGAGCGCCGAGAAGGCCTCGTCGGACAGGCGCACGCTGCGCAGCTGCGCTTTCTCGATCAGCCGGCGCGCGATGTCGGCCGGCGCGCGGCCGCCGGAAGCCGACAGCCCCGCCTCCTCCATGCCTTCGGCAATGTGCGCGGCGAGGCCTTCCGCATCGCCGTCGAGCACCAGCAAGGCGACGGGACCGGAGAGCTGGCTGTTGCGTGGCGGATTGGCGAGATCGGCAAGGGCGGCCTCCAGCATCGGCGCCGAGCCGAAGGCGCGGGCAAGGCGCATGCGCCAGCCGCGCGGCAGGCCGAGCGCCGCCAGCACCGCCTCGAACAGGGTCTGGTCGCCGAGCGTGATGGCGAGCTTCCTTCCGGGCAGCACCCGCGAGAGCAGCGCATGGGCGTCGGCCAGCGAGCGGGCATCGGCGGCGGCCGTGTCGCGGTCGCCGAGATCCTCGATGCCGGCCTGGAAGAACTCGTTGCCGCCGTCGCGGCGCTGGCGGAACACTTCGCCCAGATAGGAATAGCGGCGCGGCGTGCCGGCCTGGCTGGCGATGTGGTCGAGGCAGACGGGAATGGTGAATTCGGGCCTGAGGCACAGCGTCTTGCCCGTCTCGCTTTCGGTCAGGAAAATGCGCCGGCGCAGGTCCTCACCCGCCATATCGAGAAACGGATCGGCCGGCTGCAGGACAGCGACCTCGACCGCGTGAGTGTCGCGGGCGGCGAAGAGTTTTGCGATGTCGGTGGCGATGGCGGGACGGGAGGTCATAAAGCGCCACCTCCCCTTCCCCCCCTGTGGGGGAAGGTGTCGCCGAAGGCGACGGATGAGGGGTGCTCCAGCGGAGTGAGACGTTGGCGTACCCTGGAACACCCCTCATCCGTCTCGGCGCTACGCGCCGATCCACCTTCTCCCACAAGGGGAGAAGGAAAGGACAGCGCGGTGCCCGTCACTTCGCCCGCTCCTCGGCCTGCGCCGCGAGGATCTTCTTGACCTCGCCGACCAGCTCACCCTCGGCCACCGTCACCTGCGCCGGCCGCGCGGCGCGCCATTCGGCATTGTCGGTGATCTCGGCCGACATGCGGGCGCCTTCGATCAGGTCTTTGATCTGCACCTCGCCCTTGGCGCGCTCGTCGCCACCTTGGATGACGGCGACCGGGCTGCCGCGGCGGTCGGCATATTTCAGCTGCGCCTTCATGCCGGCGCCGCCGAGATACATTTCGGAGCGGATGCCGGCGGCGCGGAGCTCGGCGACCATCTTCTGGTAGCGGCCAAGGCTTTCCGTATCCTTGTCCATGACCAACACCACGACCGGCGCGACGACATCGGAGGTATCGAGCTTGCCGAGGTTCTTTAGCGCCGTCATCAGCCGGGAGACGCCGATGGAGAAGCCGGTCGCCGGCACCGGCTCGCCGCGGAAGCGCGAAACCAGCCCGTCATAGCGACCGCCCCCGCCGACCGACCCGAAGCGAACGATCTGGCCTTCATCGTTGGGGATCTCGGCCAGCAGCTCGGCCTCGAAGACGGGGCCGGTATAATATTCGAGGCCACGCACGACTGAGCGATCCATCACGACGCGGTCGTCGCCATAGCCTGCCGCCCTGACCAGAGCCTCGATCGTCGCCAGTTCACCCACGCCTTCTTGGTACACAGCATTGCCGCTGACGCTGGCATCCTGGCCAGCCCGTCCATTTCTGGCCGTTGCGAGCAGAACCGCCTCAGCCTGTGTGTCATTCAACCCGGCGCCCTTGGCGAAGTCGCCCTCGCCTTCCTTGCCGCCGTCCCAGCGCCCGGGACCAAGCAGGAGCCTGACGCCTTCCGGCCCGAGCTTGTCGAGCTTGTCGATGGCGCGCAGAACCGTTAGCCGGCGGCCGGCATTTTCCTCGCCGCCGAGGCCGATGGCCTCCAGCACGCCGTCGAGCACCTTGCGGTTGTTGACGCGGATGACGTAATCGCCGCGCTTGATGCCGAGCGCCTCCATGACATCGGCCATCATCATCGCCATCTCGGCGTCGGCGGCGACGCCCGGCGTGCCGATCGTGTCGGCATCGAACTGCATGAACTGACGGAAGCGGCCGGGGCCGGGCTTTTCGTTGCGGAACACCCAGCCGGAGCGATAGCTGCGATAGGGTTTCGGCAGCTTGTCGAAGTTCTCGGCGACGAAACGGGCCGTCGGCGCCGTGAGATCATAGCGCAGCGACAGCCACTGGTCGTCATCGTCCTGGAAGGAGAACACGCCTTCGTTCGGCCGGTCCTGATCGGGCAAAAATTTGCCCAAAGCATCGGTGTATTCGATCATCGGCTGGTCGACCGGCTCGAAGCCGTAAAGCTCGTAGACCGAGCGGATGGTCGCCATCATCTTCTCGACAGCGCGAATGTCTTCGGCGCTGCGGTCGACAAAACCGCGCGGCAGCCGCGCCTTCGTCTTTTCGGATTTGTCGGCCATGGGATCGGTCTTTCTGGTCAATGGGCGCGCGTTTCCTAAACGATGCCGCTTGGAGCGGCAAGGGTTAGCGCCTCGCCTTCTCCCCTTGTGGGAGAAGGTGGATCGGCGCGCTAGCGCCGAGACGGATGAGGGGTGTTCCAGCGGAGTGAGGCCTCGGCATTCCCTGGAGCACCCCTCATCCGGCCGCTTCGCGGCCACCTTCTCCCACAAGGGGAGAAGGAAAAACTGAAACAAACAACGCCAAAAAACGAAACAATTCCGCCGTCGGCGCGGCACGCTGCCGACACAATCGGCGACCATAAAGCGCGCCGAAACAAGGGGTTCGGGGCCATGGTGACGGCTGAAGATATCATTGAGAGCGGCAAGCCCGCCAGGCTGAGGACTGCCGGCGGCTTTGCGCAGCCGGCCGGGCCGTTCGAGGTTGCAGCCGAGGCGCGCAAGCCGACCATGCGCGACGCGCTGCTGACCGGGCTGCTGGTGATCTATCCGGCCTTCGCAGCCATGGCGGCGATCATTGCCGGGCTGTTCCTGACCGGCGCCGGCAGCGTGTGACTTTCATCCAACGATCGGGGGATCATCATGCGGTTGCGATTTGCGGGCGCGCTTGCCGGCGCGCTTTTCTGTAGCATGCCCGTTGCCGCCAACGCATGCCAGCCGGGCGATGCCCGCCTGGTCGGCCACTATTGCCTCAACGGCGTCATGGAAGTCGGTTCCGAACTGCTGTTGAAGAAAGATGGCAGCTTTGAATTCGCGCTCGCCTATGGCGCCAACGACCAGTACGGCAAGGGCTGCTGGGTGAGGAAAGGCTCGACTGTCGAGGTCATCCCGGCCGGCCGCGGCTCCGCATCCACGCATCATACGCCCGACGATCGCGGTTTCAGCGGACTGGTGCTCACGGTGTCCGGCTCCAGCCTGGTCTGGGACATCAATGTTAGCGGCCATAAGGGCAGGTTCGAGAAGTAGCGCGCTTCTTCCCTTGTCCCCATGTGGGAGAAGGAAAGAGCGCCCTACTTCGGCCGCTTCAGTCTCTCGCGTTCCTTCTCCACCTCGGCGCGGCAGTAGCAGCCTTCGAGATGGTCGTTGACCAGGCCCATCGCCTGCATGAAGGCATAGACCGTCGTCGGGCCGACAAAGCTCCAGCCCCGCTTCTTCAATTCCTTCGAGATCCTCACCGACACTGCCGTCGTCGGATTGGCGCGCAGATGCGCCAGGTCGACGATTTCGGGCCTCTCGTCCGGACCCGGCTCGAACTTCCAGAACCAGGCGGCCAGCGAGCCGAACTCATCGATCATCTCGCGGGCGCGTTTGGCGTTGTTGATGGTCGAAACGATCTTGCCGCGATGGCGGATGATGTCGGCATTGCCGAGCATGCGCTCGACATCTTCCTCGGTGAAAAGTGCCACCTTGTCGAAGTCGAAGCCGGCGAAGGCCTCGCGGAAGTTCTCGCGCTTGCGCAGGATGGTCAGCCACGACAGCCCGGATTGGAACCCTTCCAGGCAGATCTTCTCGAACAGCCGGCGATCGTCCGTTACCGGCCGGCCCCATTCATGATCGTGGTAATGGAGATAGTCCGGCAGGTTGCCATGCCAGAAGCAGCGCGCCTTGCCGTCGGGGCCGTCGAGAATACCGGCATTTTCAGTCGCCATCGCTTGCAAAATCCATTCGTTAATGTGCTTCAGCCCAGCTTTTACCGTGGCTTTACCAGATTCCTGAACCGGCCGGTAACCACACCAAAAGGTTTACTGACAAAGCGGCATTTTACGCATTCCGATTCATGTTTTGCTTGCCGCTCAGCGCCAAGGATCGCGAAACCGAGGGCACCCTCTCCGCCCCGGATGAGTTCGATCAAGGTGCGTTCCGATGAAGACAGCGTTTTGTTCCCTGCTCGGTGCAGCGGCGATCCTAGCCGCCAGCGCCACGACCTCGCTTGCCAATGACCGCTATGCCGACATGCCGCCGGTCATGGTGAGCCCCGACCTTTCGGCGCCGTGGGTGCTGCAGCTTGGCCACGCGCCGGGCATCGTGCGCCCGAGCCGGCAGGCAACGCAGCAGCCGCTGCAGCGCCTGTTCCAGGCGCAGCCCGACCGGCAGAAGACGGCAGCCGTGCAGCAGCCGGCCAAGCGCATGGTGATGCGGCCGCAGATCAACCCGATATACCTGCCGCAGGAAGTCGGCTATGACGGGCCGGCGAAGCCTGGCACCATCGTCATCGATACGCACCAGAATTTCCTCTACCTGGTCGAGAAGAACGGCAAGGCGCGGCGCTATGGCGTTGGCACCGGCAAGCCCGGTTTCGAATGGTCGGGCACGCACAAGATCACCGACAAGAAGGTGTGGCCGGACTGGCGCCCGCCGACGGAGATGATCAAGCGCGAGGCGGCCAAGGGCCGTTACCTGCCGACCTATCTCGCCGGCGGCATCGAGAATCCGCTCGGGGCGCGCGCTCTCTATCTCGGCACCACCGAATACCGCATCCACGGCACCAACCAGCCCTGGACGATCGGCGGTGCGGTGTCTTCCGGCTGCATCCGCATGCGCAACGAGGACGTTGTCGACCTTTACGAGCGCGTGAATGTCGGAACCACGGTCGAGGTGATATAGTCGCGGCGAATCAGCCGGTTAGACGGCGCAGCAGTTTTCTTCCCCTGCTGTTGCCGCCAAGTCATAGTGCGATCCTGCGGGATGTGCTTAAACCGGTGATAGAGTTTACGGGGGACGGGCCGTGTGGGGATACGGCCGGTCACGAAAGGGCAGCGCGGGTAGCCGCGCTGCCCTTTTCGTTTTTGCGTTTTCCTTTGGCGCAGGGCGCGGCAAGTCGCTCCGAACGCAGGCGTATTCGCTTTCGGGGCTGATTTCCCGGCGTGCCTCTGCTATTGCAGTGCACAAATCTTGATAGCCACGCAATTCTGGACGCAACGCCACTTATGCGCTTGTCCTTGAATTGCCTCAGAAGGCAGAGGTGCCAACAATGACCCGGACCGACGACAGCCGCTACCTGAAAGGTGGCCCGGTCGCCCAGCGCATCATCGCTTCGGTGCGCGAAGACGCGGCGATCGCCACAGCCGAAGGTTTTCCGCCGAAGCTGGTTTCGATCACCGTCGGCGATACCGAAGCGGTCGATGTCTATGTGCGCAACCAGCGCGCCAAGGCAGGGCTTGCGGGCATCGGCTTCGAGGAGCGGCGTTTCGCCGCCGACATCACCGCCGGCGAGCTGGAAGCAGCGATCCACGGCCTCAACGCCGACCCGCGCGTCACCGGCATCATCATCCAGCGGCCGGTGCCGGCGCATATCCCGATCAAGACGCTGCAGGCGGCGGTGCATCCGCTGAAGGACGTCGAGGGCATGCATCCGGCTTCGATCGGCAATATCGTCTACAACCAGCTCGACCTGGCGCCCTGCACGGCGGCGGCCTCGGTCGAGCTGCTCAAGGAAACCGGCCTCGAGCTCCAGGGGCTCGAAGTGGTCGTCGTCGGCCATTCCGAGATCGTCGGCAAACCGATCGCCTTCCTGCTCATGAGCGAAGGCGCGACGGTGACGGTCTGCCACCACATGACGCGCTCGGTGGCAGCGCATGCGCGGCGCGCGGACGCGCTGTTCGTCGCCGTCGGCAAGCCCAGGCTGATCAAGGCCAACATGGTGAAGCCGGGCGCTGCCGTCATCGACATCGGCATCAATTCCGAGGTCGGGCCCGACGGCGAAACCCGCATTGTCGGCGACGTCGACACGGACAGCGTCAAGGAAGTGGCGTCCTGGATCACGCCGGTGCCGGGTGGCGTCGGCCCGCTCACGGTCGCGATCCTGCTGCGCAACACCATGGTGGCGCTCAACCGCCAACGCGCGCTCTACCGCGCGACCTATGGCGTACCGGACCAACTGGCGGCGGAATAGCTATTCGGCAGCGATCAAACCGCTGTCGGAAACGCCTTCCGGTCTCGGGCCGCCATAGGCCCAATCGAGCAGTTTTATCGTGTGCACAACCGGCAGCCTGGCGGCGGACGCGATCTGCGTGATGCAGCCGATATTGCCGGTGGCGACCACTGAAGCACCCGTCGCCTCGATGTTCTTCACCTTGCGGTCGCGCAACTTGACGGAGATTTCGGGCTGCAGGATGTTGTAGGTGCCGGCCGAGCCGCAGCACAGATGCCCCTCGCGCGGCTCACGCACCACGAAGCCGGCCTTGGCGAGAAGCTCCTTCGGCTGACGCGTGATCTTCTGGCCATGCTGCATGGAGCAAGCGGAATGATAGGCGACGACCGTGCCCGGCTTGCGCACCGGCTCGGGAAGGTCGAGCGCGGCGAGGTATTCGGTGATGTCCTTGGCCAGTGATGATACCCGCGCGGCCTTTTCGGCGTAGACCGGATCGAGGCGCAGCATGAAGCCGTAATCCTTGATGGTTGTGCCGCAGCCGGACGCGGTGATGATGATGGCGTCGAGCCCACCCTGGTCGATGGCGCGCGTCCAGGCGTCGACATTCCGCCTGGCCGAGGCGAGGGCCTGATCCTCGCGGCCCATGTGGTGAACAAGCGCGCCGCAGCAGCCCTCGCCTTCCGGCACCACGACCTCGGCGCCGAGGCGCGTCAGTAGCGAGATTGTCGTGTCGTTGATGGCGGGATCGAGCACCGACTGCGCGCAGCCGGTGAGGATGGCGACGCGGCCTCGCTTCTTGGTCCCCTTCCCGGCATGCGTGCCCGGTTTCGCCATCGGCGATACCGGCGGGATCGAGGACGGCGCAAGCTTGAGCATGGCGGCGATCGGCTTCAGCGCCGGCAGCTTGTCAAACAAGCCTATGAACGGCCGGCCCAGGCCTGCAAGCTTCAGCGCTGCGCGGAAGCGGCCAGGATAGGGCAGCACGGCAGCCAACACGGCACGCGTCAGCCGGTCGAGCAGCGGACGCTTATAGGTCTCCTGGATATGGGCGCGGGCATGGTCGACCAGATGCATGTAGTTCACGCCCGACGGGCATGTCGTCATGCAGGCGAGGCAGGAGAGACAACGGTCGATATGGGTGACGATTTCCTTGTCGGCGGGCCGGCCGTTCTCCAGCATATCCTTGATGAGGTAGATCCGGCCGCGCGGCGAATCGAGCTCATTGCCCAAAGTCACATAGGTCGGGCAAGTGGCGGTGCAGAAGCCGCAATGCACGCATTTGCGCAGGATCTTTTCCGATTCCGCGACATGCGGGTCGGCAAGCTGCGCGGCTGAGAAATTGGTCTGCATATATCAGTCTTTGTTTAGACGCCATTCCGGACGGAAAACCGTTTCACACTTTTCCTGGAATTGCTCTAGGCCATGCGGCCGGGGTTGAGAATCTGCTTCGGATCGAACTCGGCCTTGAGGTGCGCCGACAGCGCCGCCAGATGCGGCGGCTGCGGCTCGAACACAGGCAGCGCCGCGCGGTGCGGGGCGGAGGCGCGCACCAGCGTGCCATGGCCGCCGCCATATTTGCGGATCAAGCCGCGCAGCAAATCAGCCTCCGGATCGTCCTCGCGCATCGACAGCCACACCAGACCGCCTTGCCAGTCATAGAAGGCATCGACCGCCGCCTGCATGCGCAGCGCCATCACCATGTGATGCGCCTGAGACGGCGCCATCGAGACACGCCAGATAGGCCGCGCGCCGCCATCGGCAAACGGAACGCAATCGCGGATGTCGCGCCAGATCGCCTTCGACGCCTCGCCGGCGATCTCTTCCAACGGTCCGGCCTTGTCGAGCAGCTTTCGCAGCGCCTCGATACGATAGACGACCGAAGGGCCAAATCCCTCGACGCGCAGCAGCGTGGCGGCATCGCTGCCGTGCTTGCCGCCGGCGACCTTAGCGGCGATGCGCTCCGGCAGGTGTGCGGCGCTAGACACTTCGGCGCTGGAACCAAGCGCCAGCGCCATGGCGGCCACGGCGGCATCATCGAGCAGGCCACGAATAGCCAAGGTCACTTCGGTTTCCGCAGCAGGCAAGACCTTGAAGGTGACGTCGGTCAAGACGGCGAGCGTGCCCCAGCTGTTGGCCATCAGCTTGGAGAGGTCGTAGCCGGTGACGTTCTTCACCACGCGACCGCCCGATTTGAAGGCCTCGCCACGGCCGGAGACGGCGGCGACGCCAAGGATGTGGTCGCGGGCGGCGCCGGCCTTGAGGCGACGCGGACCGGACAGGTTCGAAGCCAATACGCCGCCGATTGTGCCTTTGCCCGGCTCACTGCCGAGCAGCGGGCCGTAATCCATCGGCTCGAAGGCGAATTGCTGGCCGTTTTCGGCGAGCAGTTTTTCGATCTCGGCGAGCGGCGTACCGGCGCGGGTCGACAGCACCAGCTCGGCCGGCTCGTAGAGGGTTACGCCGGTGAGGCGCGAGAGGTCGAGTGTGTGTTCGGTCTGCAATGGGCGGCCGATGCCGCGCTTCGAGCCATGGCCGAGGATCTCGAGCGGCGTTTCCTCGGCGGCTGCCCATTGGATGGTGGAGAGGGTTTCGGCGGGAGTGGAAGGGGTGAAGGTGGTCATGGTGCGTGGACCTGGTTCCTCGCCTCCGCAACGCGGGGAAGAGGTGGCTCCGGCGCAGCCCGAGACAGGCCGAGTTCCTTCGCGCCCCCCTCTGTCCTGCCGGACATCTCCCCCTCTAGGGGGGAGATTGGCAGCTTCTGGGGCCGCGCCTCACTTGCGACGTCGAAGGTTGGCGAAGGCCGCGATGACAGCTGATCTCCCCCCTTGAGAGGGAGATGTCCGGCAGGACAGAGAGGGGGGCGAAGGAACGCCGTCATGCGAAATTAGTCCCCATCAAAACCTCGGAATATCCGGAAACGCCACCTGTCCTCGATGCACATGCATCCTCCCCAGCTCCGCGCAGCGCCGCAGCTGCGGGAACACTTTTCCCGGGTTGAGCAGATGGTTGGGATCGAAGGCGCATTTGACGCGCATTTGCTGGTCGAGGTCGATCTGGTTGAACATCTCCGGCATCAGGTCGCGCTTCTCGACGCCGACGCCGTGCTCGCCGGTCAGGACGCCGCCGACCTCGACGCAGAGGCGCAGGATGTCGGCGCCGAAGCTTTCGGCCTTGTCGAGTTCGCCCGGCACGTTGGCGTCGTAGAGGATAAGCGGGTGCAGATTGCCGTCGCCGGCGTGGAAGACATTGGCGACGCCGAGGCCGTATTTCTCGGAGAGATCACGCATGCCGGCGAGCACGCGGGGCAGTTCCTTGCGCGGGATGGTGCCGTCCATGCAGTAATAATCGGGCGAGATGCGCCCGACGGCCGGAAAAGCCGCCTTGCGGCCGGCCCAGAAGCTCAGCCGCTCCTGCTCGGACTGAGAGATGCGGCAGGTGCTCGAGCCATTGCGGTAGGCGATCGCCTCGACGAGGCCGATCAAATGGTCGACCTCGACGCTCGGGCCGTCGAGCTCGACGATCAAGAGCGCCTCGACATCGAGCGGATAGCCGGCATGGACGAAATCCTCCGCCGCGTGGATCGCTGGGCGATCCATCATCTCCATGCCGCCCGGGATGATGCCGGCGCCGATGATGTCGGCGACGCATTGGCCGCCCTCTTCGCTGGTCGGAAAGCCGATCAGCAATGCGCGCGCGGTCTCCGGCTTTTTCAGGATGCGGACGGTCACCTCGGTAACGACGCCGAGCAGGCCTTCCGAGCCGGTCATCACGCCGAGCAGGTCGTAGCCTTCCTGGTCGAGATGGCTGCCGCCGAGCCGCACCACCTCGCCGTTCATCAGCACCATCTCGATGCCCAGCACATTGTTGGCGGTAAGCCCGTATTTCAGGCAGTGCACGCCGCCGGAATTCTCCGCGACATTGCCGCCGATCGAGCAGGCGATCTGGGAGGATGGATCGGGGGCGTAGTAGAAGCCCTCCTGCTCGACGGCGGTGGTGATGCCGAGATTGGTGACGCCCGGCTGGGCGACGACGATGCGGTTCGGGTAGTCGATCGCCAGGATGCGGTTGAAGCGGCTCATCACCAGAAGCACGGCATCTTCGAGCGGCAGCGCGCCGCCAGACAGCGAGGTGCCGGAGCCGCGCGGCACGACGCGGATATTGCGCTCGTTGCAATATTTCAGCACGCGGGAAACCTGCGCCACCGTTTCCGGCAGCACCACGACCAGCGGCAACTGCCGGTAGGCGGTGAGGCCGTCGCTTTCGAAGGCGCGCATCTCATTGGCCGCGTCGACGACCCCCTCGCCCGGCACGATGATGCGCATGTCGGCAACGATCTCGGCGCGCCGGCGCATGGTCTCGGCATCTGGCTTGGGCATGGCTAGGCCGGACATCGGTCATCTCGCTTTGCTGGTCAAAATCTTTTACCAGCCTGACGATTTTGTTGCAAACGCTGCTTTGATCGCATCGGGCGACGGACGTAACGCCAAGCTTCCGCAGCGGCAATCTGCCGCTGGCTTTACGCCATCGAGAGAAGATTACTCCCCCGGATGCTTCGCCGGCTCGGAATGCATTTTGCGCACCCGGCGCACGCCCCACCAGACGAGCAGGATGGCGACCGGGACGGAAGCCGCGGTGACGATCTCGGGCGCGAAAGCGTGACCGAAGATCGAGGCGCCCTTGGCGACATAGCCGATGAGGCCGACGACGTAGTAGGAGACGGCGGCCACCGACAGGCCTTCGACGGTCTGCTGCAGGCGCAACTGCAGCCGGGCGCGGTTGTTCATCGAGGCGAGCAGGTCGCGGTTCTGCTTCTCGACCTCGACATCGACCCAGGTTCGCAGAAGCGTGGTGGCGCGGGTGAGTTTGCGCGACAGGTTTGCCTGGCGCTCCTCGACCGAACGGCAGGTGCGCATGGCCGGCGCCATGCGGCGCTGCAGGAATCCAGCCCAGGTGTCATAGCCTTGCACCGGCTCCTCATCCAACGCCCCGAGCCTTTCGGTGACGATGCCGTCGTAGGCGCGGCTGGCGCCGAAGCGATAGAGGCTGGATGCGGCGTCGGCCTCGAGCTCGGCGGCAAGCTCGGTGAGGTCGGCGAGCAAGGTCTGGCTGTCACGGGTCTCGACCGCCTTCATCTCCAGCGTGGTCTGCGCCAGGCGGTCCTCGATGCGGCGGGCGCGGCCGGACAGCGTCAATGCCATCGGCAGGCCAAGCATGGCCAGTGTCCGGTAAGTCTCGATATCGATCAGGCGCTGCGACAAGGCGCCGGTGCTGGCCGGCGTCAGGCCGCGGTCGAGCACCAGCATGCGGGTCAGGCCGTCGCCATCCTGGCGGAAATCGGTGATGATGGCGGCAGCGCCCCGCTCGACCAGCGAATAGCACAGGCTGGTCGGATCGAAGCCGGCGATCAGCTTTTCGCTGGCCTGAGTCCATTTGCGAATTTCGAGGCGGATGCCGGAAATCACCGTGCCGGGCGGCGAGAAGCCATTGCCGAAGGGCGAATCCTCCTGGGCCCGGCCGTTCTCAGCCAGCGGCCCTTCCCAAAGATAGGTTGAGAATTCCGTATGCCGCTCCCAGCGCAGCGTGCCCTTGCCCCATTTCATCGCATGGTGGCGGGCATTGCGCTCGGGCGCGGCGATGCCCAGCCGCCGCGACAGTTCGGACAGCACGGCATGGTCGACGGCGGCGCCGCCCTCGGTCATGAAGGAAAGCTGGATGAGCACGCGCGGCTTTTCGATCAGCGGGTGCGGGCGCGCATGGACCTCGCCCAGCGCGCCAGGTCGCCCCTCATGCGCCGGGAAGCCCATCACGCTGCCTTGCGCGCGCGGCTGGAATTCGAGCTTCTCGTCCGACACGGCTGGTCCCCCTGGTTTCGACCCATCGTGCAATCCGGTCGTCTTGCGGCAATCGGCGGGACCCGTAAACAGCAAATATCGCCACCCAAGGACGTTGACGCGCGGCAGGCGATGCCGCCGGCGTGGACGAATTGGATAAATAATTTGACCAGTTGGCGACGGACGCTTTAATCTGGCTACTTCCGTTACGTTCCCCAGGCGCCCCTTTGAGCGACATTTTCTCCCGGATCGAGCATTCGCGCACCGCCGACGAGGTGGTGCAGCAGATCGAGAGCCTGATCCTCGAAGGCGTGCTGCGCACGGGCGACCGGCTGCCCGGGGAGCGCGAGCTGGCACGCCAGTTCGACGTGTCGCGACCGATCCTGCGCGACGCGCTAAAGGCGTTGGAAGGGCGCGGGCTGCTGACGACCAAGGCCGGTGGCGGCACGCATGTCGCCGACGTCATCGGCCAGCTCTTCACCAAGCCGGTGACGGACCTCATCTCCACGAACCGCAAGGCGGTGACCGATTATCTGGAATACCGGCGCGAGGTCGAGGCGGTGGCGGCCGAATATGCGGCGCGCCGCGCGATGCCGGAGGACCTGGCCCTGCTCGACCGCATCATGGCGCGCATGGACGAGGCGCACCGGACCGGAGACTTCGACGACGAGGCGGAGATCGACGTCGAGTTCCACCATGCGGTGTGCGAATGCGCGCATAACATCATCCTCTTGCACACGCTGCGCTCCTGCTACCGCCTGCTGTCGGAGGGCGTGTTCCAGAACCGGCTTCTGGTGTTCGACGTGCCGGGCGCGCGCGAGGCGCTGCTCGAACAGCACCGGTCGATCCATACCGCGATCAAGGCCGGCGACCCGATCGCGGCGCGCAAGGCGGCGATGGACCACATCACCTATGTCGAACGCTCCATGGCGGAAGCCGAGCGCAGCGGCGACTGGCAGCGTGTATCCAGGTTGCGCCTCAGACAACGCTTGGACGCCGGTGACATCGAAGCCACACGAAAACGCTCCTAAGCAATCTAGCAGGGACCACCATGAGCGAAATCCTCACCATCGCCGACCTCAAGGACCTGGCACGCCGCAGGGTGCCGAAGATGTTCTTCGACTATGCCGATTCCGGCGCCTGGACGGAAAGCACCTACCGGGCCAACGAAGAAGACTTCGGCAAGATAAAATTCCGCCAGCGCGTGCTGGTCGACATGAGCAACCGCTCATTGGAATCGACCATGATCGGCGAGAAGGTGGCGATGCCGGTGGCGCTCGCGCCGACCGGGCTGACCGGCATGCAGCATGCCGACGGCGAGATGCTGGCGGCGCAGGCCGCGGAAGAGTTCGGCGTGCCGTTCACGCTTTCCACCATGAGCATCTGCTCGATCGAGGATGTCGCCTCCGTGACCAAGAAGCCGTTCTGGTTCCAGCTCTATGTGCTGCGCGACAAGGATTTCGTGCTCAACCTGATCGATCGCGCCAAGGCGGCAAAGTGCTCGGCGCTGGTGCTGACGCTCGATCTGCAGATCCTGGGACAGCGCCACAAAGACGTGCGCAACGGGCTTTCGGCGCCGCCCAAGATGACGCTTGCCAACATCATGGACCTGGCGCTGAAGCCGCGCTGGTGCCTGGGCATCGCCGGCACGCCGCGCCGCACCTTCCGCAACATCGTCGGCCACGCCAAGGGGGTGGGGGACGTCTCCTCACTGTCGTCCTGGACGGCGGAGCAGTTCGATCCGCAGCTGTCGTGGAAGGATGTCGCCTGGATCAAGGAGCGTTGGGGCGGCAAGCTGATCCTGAAGGGCATCCTCGACAAGGAGGACGCGTTGATGGCGGCCGAGACCGGCGCCGATGCGATCGTGGTCTCCAATCACGGCGGGCGCCAGCTCGACGGCGCCGCCTCGTCGATCTCAGTGCTGGAAGAGATCGCCGATGCGGTCGGCGACAGGATTGAAGTCCATATGGATGGCGGCATCCGCTCCGGCCAGGACGTGCTCAAGGCGCTCTGCCTCGGCGCCAAGGGCACCTATATCGGCAGGCCGTTCCTCTATGGGCTCGGCGCGATGGGTAAGGACGGCGTCACCAAGGCGCTCGAGATCATCCGCAAGGAGATGGACATCACGCTGGCGCTGTGCGGTAAGCGTTTGGTAACCGACATGGGCAAGGACCAGTTGCGGCGCTAGGTCTTATTCACTGATCCGCCCTAGCTTTCCCGTGGTGAACCACACGGGAAAGACGTACGCGCTTGACTGAGACCGGCATCCATTACCTCGACGCGTGCGGTCCGGACGGCATGCGTCTCTATGCGATCGGCGACGTGCATGGCCGCCACGACCTGCTCGCCGCCATGCACCGGTGCATCGCGAGCGAACTGGAATATGTGCCCGCCTCCGACTGGCGCATCATCCATCTCGGCGACTATGTGGATCGCGGTCCTGACTCCAGAAGCGTCATCGACTTCCTGATCGCGGCGCGAGCGCGCGATCCGCGCAACCTGATGCTTGCCGGCAACCACGATATCGGCTTCCTCGATTTTCTCGACAGTCCGGACCCGGACGGGCTGTTCATGAGCTATGGCGGGATCCAGACCGCGGCGTCATACGGGGTGAAGCTCTCGACCGGCAGCAGCTGGTTCGGCAGGCCGGACGAGGCGCTGGCGCGCGGACACGCGGCATTGGTCGAAGCTGTGCCGCAAGCACATGTCGACTTCCTGCGCTCGCTGACGTTTTCGGCGACCTTCGGCGACTTCTTCTTCTGCCATGCCGGGATAAGGCCGGGCGTGCCGCTTGACCGTCAGAACCAGCAGGACCTGATCTGGATCCGCGACGCCTTCCACGACCATCCAGGGCTTTTTTCCAAGGTGATCGTGCACGGGCACACGCCCGTCCCGAAAGCCGAGGTGATGGCCAACCGCGTCAATGTCGACACGCTCGCTTGGAAAGCGGGAACGCTGAGCGCGCTCGCCGTCAATGGCGGCGACAAACGCATCCTGACCGTCCAGGGCAAAGCGCTTTAGGCGCGGTCCCAGCGCGGGCGAGCTTCCGATTTTTGATTGGGCTTAATTCAGCGAGGCGGTGACGCCGTAGCCGTCGACGGCACGGTGATTGGTCGCTGCGTCGGCGGCATAAATGCCCAGGCCGCAGAGCACGATGGCAGACAGCATGACAAAAGACAGGAGAGCTGCTTTCACGGACGTCATCTCTGGTTAAGCTTTCTGCATCTGGGCACGAGGCGGTTACCAATGCGTTGAAACGATAAAATGCGTCTCAATGTTTCGACGATTTCGCGCTTCTAAGCAGATTCTGTATCGCCGGTGTGTCGGCTGGATCACACAAAGGTTCATGCCGGTTGCACCGACGATACAAGGCGCGCCCTCTTAGGCGAGCGGCCGGACACAAACCAAGAAAGAAGGGAGTTTTCCCCAGACGGAACCGGAACGGCGTGCCAAATATGCCACGCTGCGCTCGACCGGCCAGACAATCAGATGGTGGCCACCCAGGCGCGGGCAATCGCCAGCCCCGCGGCGTCGGCGCCCGGGCCGTTGCGGGCCATCTCATCGTCGAGCCGCTCGTCCCAGTCGGGATGGCGCTCGGCGATCGTCGCCGCGAAGGACGTGCTCCAGTCGCGCACCATCGGCGTATCCGCCTCGAAGTGGAACTGGAAGCCATAGACGGCGCGGCCGAGGCGGAAGGCCTGGTTTTCCGCGACCGGGCTGCCGGCGAGCCGCACGGCATTTTCTGGCAGGCCGAAGGTGTCGTCATGCCATTCGAAAATAGGGAATTTCTCGGGCAGCGCCGCCAGCACCGGATCCGACTTCGCGGCCGGCGTCAGCGAGACCTTATGCCAGCCGAACTCGGTGGCGCCGCCGATGTGGTTGTCGCCGCCGAACGCGCGGGCAAGGAGCTGGCTGCCGAGGCAGATGCCGAGCACCGAGCGGTCCCTGTCGGCGAAATCGCGCGTCAGCTCGAGGAGCGCCGGGAAATAGGGATAGTCCTCGTCGGCCAGCGCATTCTGCCCGCCGCCCAGCAAGACCATCGCATCATGCCCGCCTGCATCCTGCGGCAACGGATCGCCTCGGTATGGACGCCGCAGGTCGACATCCGCGCCCGCTTCGGCCAGAGCGGCACCGACCTGACCGAGGCCGGTATTGTCGTAGTTCTGGACCACCAGCACGCGCATCGAGAATCCTGCTGACATGAAAACGCAGGGGCGAGCGATATCATGGGGCCCGTATTTCAGCCAAGATACGGATGGAGAGAGAAAGCTATGCCACTGCAGAACCGGGTCGATCCGTTCGGCGCCATCCATGCCGTGCCGGAACGCGGCCTGTTCACGGGCAATCGCGGCATCATCCATGATCCAGAAACGAAGACGCTCTTAAAGAAACGCTGGGCCCTGCCTGCCTGGATCATCTGCGTTTGCCGGTTCCGCAACGTGCGGCGCGAGCCGATGGGCCCCAATCGACCCGGCGGCAAGGCCGGCTGGACGGAACTGTTCTTCCTCGACGAGGTGACGGCATTGGCCGCCGGCCACCGGCCCTGCTTCTTCTGCCGGCGCGAGCGGGCGGCCGATTTCGTCGGCCGCTTCGGCGAGGCTTTCGGCGTCGATGAGCCGCGCGCCCCGATGGTCGACAAACGGCTGCACAAGGAGCGGCTGGCCTCAGGCGGGCAGCCGCCTGGTGTGCTCCTGGAAGACCTCAACGGCTTCCCTGACGGCTCGATGATTGCCAGCGGCGATACTGCCTATGCGATCCGCGCCGGCAAGGCACTCGAATGGTCGTTCGCGGGCTATGCCGCTCCCCTCCCCTTCGAACGCCTGGCGGGACAGAAGCTGCGGATGCTGACACCGGCGACCAGTGTTTCCGTATTGAAGGATGGTTTCACCCCGGTCTGGCATCCCAGCGGCGATACTTGACGACAGTCAACGCCTCGCCCATCACTAAGCAGATATTCGTGGGATGTCCCACAAATACCTGCTTGGATTCCCTTGTTTTTCGCAGGTTCTAATCGCAAAACCGCAGGACACTTTTGCGGAACCTGCTTGGGCCATGCGCGCCAATTACAAAATGCAACGCCTGTTCGTGCCGGACGATCTCAGGCCGGGCCTCGAATTCGACGCCGGTCAGCAGCAGAGCCATTATCTCGCCCATGTGCTGCGGCTCGGCGAAGACGCCGAGGTGCTGCTTTTCAACGGCCGCGACGGCGAATGGTCGGCTGCGATCGCCGCGAAATCCAAGAAGGCGGTCCGGCTGAAGGTGCTGGAGTTGCAGCGGCCGCAGCCGCCGCTGCCCGATCTCGTCTACTGCTTCGCGCCGCTCAAGCAGGGCCGGCTCGATTACCTTGTGCAAAAGGCCGTCGAGATGGGGGCGGGCACCCTGCAGCCGGTCATCACCCAGCATACGCAGGTGGTAAAGCCCGGCATCGATCGGCTGCGCGCCAATGTGGTGGAAGCAGCCGAGCAATGCGGCATACTGGCGGTGCCGGAGATGCGCGAGGCGGAGAAGCTGGAACGGCTTCTTGACGATTGGGACAAGGAGCGGCGGCTGATCTTCTGCGACGAGGATGCCTCCACCAACAATCCGCTGCCGGCCCTGCAAGCGGTAAAGGAGAAGAAACTTGCGCTGCTGGTCGGTCCAGAAGGCGGATTTTCCGAGGACGAGCGCAAGATGCTGAGGGCCTTGCCTTTCGTCACCGCCATCCCGCTCGGGCCGCGGATCCTGCGCGCCGACACCGCGGCGGTGGCGGCATTGGCCGTGATCCAGGCGACGATCGGCGACTGGTGATCAAATCCTGTTGAGGCCTGGCTCAGGATTTTTTGCTTGATCGGCTGCCGGCATTTCGTCCATCTAGCGCCGGCGGCCGTCCGGCCACTGCAGCACCGCGCCTCCTTTTCGTGGAGCAAAGGGCGCTGTAACACTTAAAAGACTTGCGCAGGACGTCCAGCGGAAATCGGTGCCGGTTTTCGGATCTCATGCGCACGGAGGGGCGAGATGGCGCGCGACACAACCGATACCCAGCCCATCGAAGGCATCGACGAACTGGTCGACTACCTGGCCGCCGGCAACAAGCCGCGCGACAAATGGCGCATCGGCACCGAGCACGAAAAATTCCCCTTCTATGTCGACGGCAACGCGCCTGTTCCCTATGGCGGCGAGCGCGGCATCCGCGCCATCCTGGAAGGCATGCAGGAAAAGCTCGGTTGGGACCCGATCATGGATGCCGGCCGCATCATCGGCCTTGTCGAGCCGACGGGACAGGGCGCGATCTCGCTGGAGCCGGGCGGCCAGTTCGAGCTTTCCGGCGCCCCGCTGGAATCGATCCACCAGACCTGCCGCGAGGGCAACGCGCATCTGGCGCAGGTGCGCGAGATCGCCGAGCCGCTCGGCATCCGCTTTCTCGGCCTCGGCGGCAGCCCGAAATGGTCGCTGGCCGATACGCCCAAAATGCCGAAGTCGCGCTACGAGATCATGACGCGCTACATGCCGAAGGTCGGCACCAAGGGCCTCGACATGATGTACCGCACCTGCACGATCCAGGTGAATCTCGACTTCGAGAGCGAGACCGACATGCGCCGCAAGATGCAGGTGTCGCTGAAGCTGCAGCCGCTGTCGACGGCGCTGTTTGCCAACTCGCCCTTTACCGAGAGCCGGCCGAATGGGCTGCAAAGCTGGCGCGGCGACATCTGGCGCGATACCGACAACCAGCGCTCCGGCATGCTCGAATTCTGCTTCGCGCCGGATTTCGGCTTTGCCGACTATGTCGAATGGGCGCTCGACGTGCCGATGTATTTCGTCATCCGCGACGGGCATTATCACGACATGACGCGCTACACCTTCCGCCAGTTCATGGCGGGTGCGGCGCGCAACGAAGTTCCCGATGGCCTGCCGACGATGGGCGACTGGGCGAACCATCTCTCCACCTTGTTCCCCGACGTGCGGCTGAAGCGCTTCCTGGAAATGCGCGGCGCCGATGGCGGGCCGTGGCGGCGCATCTGCGCCCTGCCCGCCTTCTGGGTCGGGCTGCTCTATGACGAGCAGGCGCTGGACGCCGCCGAGGCACTGACGTCGAGCTGGAGCTACGAGGAGGCGCTGGCGATGCGCAACGCCGTGCCGGAGCTCGGCATTGCCGCGCCGTTCCGCAACGCCACCTTGCGCGACGTCGCCCGCGATGTGCTCGCCATCTCGCGCATGGGCCTGAAGAACCGGGCCAAGAAGAACCGCGACGGCTATGACGAGACGTCGTTCCTCAACACGCTCGACGAAGTGGTTGCGCGCGGCACCACCAGCGCCGAGGAGATGCTGTCGGCCTATCACACGCGCTGGGGCGGCTCGATCGAGCCGGTGTTCATGGAATATGCCTACTAACGTCCGGGATGCGTCGAGCGGTTGGGCAGCAAAAGCCGCTTCAATCGGTGATGGAAAGGAACTAGGCTCCTCAGGAGGACATTCTCGGAGGAGAACCCGATGCCTTCCCTGTTCGACATTTTCACCCAGGCCCAGAACGGTGCCGGCATGCAGGCACTGGCACAGCAATACGGGCTTTCGATGCAGCAGACCCAGGCCGCGGTGCAGGCGCTGCTGCCGGCCTTCTCGCAAGGGTTGCAGCGCAACACCGCCGATCCTTACGGGTTGGGCGCGTTCATGACCGCAATGGCGAGCGGCCAGCATGCCAAATATTTCGAGGACGCCACGCGGGCCTTTTCGCCGCAAGGCATCGATGAGGGCAACGGCATTCTCGGTCATCTGTTCGGCTCGAAGGACCTGTCACGCGCCGTGGCAGCCCAGGCCGCGCAGGCAACGGGATTGAGCCAGCAGGTGCTGCAACAGATGCTGCCGGCTTTGGCCTCGATGATGATGGGCGGCCTGTTCAAGCAGACCAACAACCAAATGCAGACCGCCGGCGGTTTCGGCGGCGGCGGCAATCCGCTCGGCGAGATCATCGAGGAGATGATGCGGCAAAGCGGCGTGGCGCCGGCGCCGCAGCAACGCCAGGCGCCGCAGCCTGCGCCCAATCCCTATGGCGAGAACCCGCTCGGCAAGGTGCTGCAGGACATGTTCGGCGGCGGTGCGTCCCAGTCCCAACCGCAGAGCCAGCCGCAGCAATCGCCCAATCCTTACGGCGAGAACCCACTCGGCAAGGTGCTGCAGGACATGTTCGGTGGCGGCGCGGCGCAGCAGCCGCAAAGCCGGCCGCAGCCACAGCAGACGCAAAGCCCCTATGGCGACAATCCGCTCGGGAAGATCTTCGAGGAGATGCTGCGCCAGGGCGGCGGCGGTTTCGGCCTGCCCGGCGGACAGCCGGCGCCGCAGCAGGGCCAGCCGCAGCAGAGCGCGCCGCAACAGCCGCAGACCAACCCGAGCGGACGGCCGCGAAACCCGTTCGACGACATCTTCGGCAAGATGTTCGAGACCGGCGCGCAGCAGCGCGACGAGTATCAAAAGGGCATGGAGACGATCTTCGACCAGTTCAAGCGCGACATGGACCGGCGTTAGGTCTCGCGCCGACGGCGAGGTCGTCAGCCACGGGCGCAGCGACGCAAAGCGGAGCGCAGACCCGAGGATCCATGCCGCTACCTTCGCCGAAGGGTGCAGCGGAGCAGAACTCTGCACAGTTGCAGCACATCAACGTCACGGATCCTAGGGTCTGCGCGCGTCGCTTCGCTCCTTGCTCCGCCCTAGAATGACGAACTAAAAGAAAAATGCCCGGTCCTGGAGGAGAACCGGGCAATGTGCAGGCTGGCCGGCGGGGAACCGGCAGGGAGTGTGGGAGCCTGCATGAAGCTTGGTCGCGCCGAGCCGTGAAAAGGTTCAACGCGACCGGAAATCCGGGCAACGCGGCCGTTCAGGCCACCTGACGAGCAAGGTCCTCGATCGTGTCGGCGCGCTCGCTGGCAATGGCGCGCAGCTTCACCGTTGGATCGCGACCGAAGGGCACGGCGACGGCGACATGGAGGTCGGCGCGCGTCAGGCCGATATCGGCAAGCTCGGCGTCCGACATCTCGCCCAGGCGATAGAAGGCGCGGCGGTTTTTCCAGGCGACGTAGGCGTTGGCGAGAGCATTGAGCACGCGTGTCGCAACGGCTGGCCGCGTGGTGATGCGCGGGGTCTCGGAAGCGAATTCAATCGTGGTCATGTCAGTCTCTCTTACGGGACAGAGCGGACGAACTAGGCAAGCGGCGTCCCGGGAGAAGCGCCGCTGCAGTTTCCATTCACATGCTTTCATGTGGACGATGCCAATTTGCCATCGCGCGATTGATTAATCCAACGAATGTTTTTAATCTGTAGCATCAACATCAATGATAGGTTGGACCGATGAAAGCGCCGCTCGACCTCGATCAGTTGCAAACCTTCATCTCGATCGCCGACACAGGAAGCTTCACACGCGCGGCCGAGGAGGTGCACCGGACACAGTCGGCCGTGTCGATGCAGATGCGGCGGCTGGAGGAGCGGATCGGCAAGCCGCTGTTCGAAAAGGACGGGCGCACCAACAAGCTGACCGAAGAGGGCGACCGGCTGCTTTCCTATGCGCGGCGACTGATCTATCTCAACCGCGAGACCTTGGCCGCCTTCGACGACCAGCGGCTCGAAGGCACGATCCGCATCGGCACGCCGGACGACTATGCCGACCGCTTCCTGCCCGAAATCATGGCGCGCTTCTCGCGCTCCAACCCGCGGGTCGAGCTGACCGTCGTCTGCGAGCCGACGCCGGGCCTGGTCGAGCACATCAAACGCGGCAATCTCGACTTGGCGCTGGTGACGCATAACGACACGCGCGGCCAGTCGGAAGTGGTGCGGCGCGAGCCGCTTTTGTGGGTGACCTCGGCCAACCACGCCACACATGAGCAGGAAATCCTGCCGATGGCGTTCGGACGGCCGAACTGCATCTGGCGGCGCGCCGCGGTCGACGTGCTCGACCGGCAGAACCGCGACTATCGCGTGCTGTTCTCCAGCTTCTCGGCCACCGTGATCACCGCGGCCGTGCTTTCCGGCCTGGCGGTCTCGGTGCTGCCGGAATGCGCGCTCAGGCCCGGCATGCGCGTGCTCGGCGAGGCCGACGGATTCGGGCAGTTGCCGGATTGCCGCATCGGCATCATGCGCGGCCAGACCTCGCAGCCGGAGATCGTCGACGCTTTGGCCCGCCACATCGCCGAGAGCCTCGACAATATTTCCGTGCCGGTCAGCGAGGAGGCGGGAAGCTTCGACTTCGCCGCGCTCGCCTTCGCCAAGATGAAGCGGGTCAAGGCAAACCAGATCATGCCTGGATGGTAAAGTCAGGCCCGAGCGGCGGCGCGCTCCTGATCGAGCGACGAGACACCCGGCAGCGCAAGCAACTGGCCGCTCCAGCGGCGGCGACAGCAAAGCGGCGAGCGTCAGCGTGACCTGACGCGTCAACGGGCTGCTGTATAATATTAGCGATGTTTGTCGCAGCTTGACGCCGGCCGATAAGCGCTCCCCAATCGCCAAATGAGTGAAACAGCAACCGAATCACGCAGCAACGCCACCGAATACACAGTGAGCGAGATTTCCGGCGCGCTGAAGCGCACTGTCGAGGATGCTTTCGGCAATGTGCGGGTGCGTGGCGAGATTTCCGGCTATCGCGGGCCGCATTCCTCCGGCCACGCTTACTTCGCCTTGAAGGACGACCGCGCGCGGATCGACGCCGTGGTCTGGAAGACCACCATGGCGCGGCTGAAATTCCGCCCCGAGGAAGGCATGGAGGTGATCGCCAGCGGCAGGCTGACGACCTATCCTGGCAAATCCAATTACCAGATCGTCATCGACAATCTGGAGCCGGCGGGCGCCGGCGCGCTGATGGCACTCTTGGAGGAGCGCAAGCGCCGCCTTCAGGGCGAAGGCTTGTTCGATGCAGGCCGCAAGCGGCGGCTGCCATTCATGCCCAAAGTCATCGGCGTCGTCACCTCGCCGACGGGCTCGGTGATCCGCGACATCATCCATCGCATCAAGGACCGGTTCCCGCTCCATGTGCTGGTCTGGCCGGTGCGGGTCCAGGGCGAGACGACGGCCAAGGAAGTCACCGCGGCCGTCAACGGCTTCAACGCGTTGGCATGGGACGGACCCATCCGCCAGCCCGATCTTCTGATCGTCGCACGCGGCGGCGGCAGCCTCGAGGACCTCTGGGGCTTCAACGACGAAGGGCTGGCGCGAGCGGTGGCGGCGTCCGCCATCCCGGTGATCTCAGCCGTCGGGCACGAGACCGATACGACCCTGATCGACTTCGTCGCCGACATGCGCGCACCGACACCGACGGGCGCGGCCGAGATCGCCGTGCCGGTCAGGGCGGACCTGGAGGCCACCTTGGCCAGCCTTGGCGCGCGGCTCAACGCTTGCGCCTCGCGGCACCTGGAGCGCAAGCGCCAAGCAGTGCGCGCGGCGGCACGCGCGCTCCCCTCGCCTGACCAGTTGCTGGCGCTGCCGCGCCGCCGTTTCGACGATGCAACCAGCCGCCTCGGCCGCGGACTGACGGTTAATATCGAGCGCAAGCGGGCGACGCTGGAGCGGCAAAGGCTGACGCCGGCGACCCTGTCGCGGCGCTTGAATGAAGCACGCACCCTGACCGGCCGCGACATCGCGCGTGCCCGCGCGGCGTTCTTCGCCATCGTGCGTGAGCGGCGCGCGCGCTTCCAGCGCAATTCGACGCGCCTGTCGCCGGCACCGATCGTCCGGCGGCAGAAGCTGCAGGCCGATAGGCTGACCGGGCTGGGCCGCAGACAAGACCAGGCATTGGCGCGGCGTCTCGACCGGCTGCGCGCGGCGCTGACCCAGGCCAACCGCCTCTTGTCGACTCTGTCGCACAAGGCCGTGCTGGCGCGCGGCTTCGCGCTGGTCAAGGATGCCGACGGCGCCGTCGTCAAAGGGGTAGCGGAACTGGCGCCGGGCGCAGCGCTGCAGCTGGAATTCGCCGACGGCACTGCCGAGGCCATCGCAACCTCCGGCGGCGCGCGACCTAAGCTGGCTACGAAGTCGCCCGCCAAGGCCAAGGAGCCGGGCAACCAGGGCTCGTTGTTCTGAGGTCAGCATGAGCAACCACGACCCGCATCTTCGCACCCCGTTGGGCAAGCCGCGCCTGCGCGCCTTCGGCATTACGCTCGACGGCACGCCGGGCCCTTTCAACGCCATCACCGATGTGCCGGGTGTGTCGGTGGGCTACACGACACTGATTTCCGGCGACGGTCCGCTGCAGGTCGGCAACGGCCCAGTGCGCACCGGTGTGACCGCCATCCTGCCAAGGCCGGTTCAACAGCTCGCGACACCGGTCTTTGCCGGTGTGTTCAGCCAGAACGGCAATGGCGAGCTGACGGGCACGCACATCATCGAGGAAACCGGCGCCTTCAACTTCCCGGTCACCATCACCAACACGCATTCCTGCGGCGTCACCCGCGACGCCACGCTGCGCTGGATGCACAAGATGCTGCCGGTCGCTCTCGACACAGGCTGGGGCCTGCCGGTGGCGGCCGAGACCTATGACGGCTTCCTCAACGACATCAACGGCCATCATGTGAGCGTCGAGCATGTTGCAGCGGCGCTCGACAATGCTGCCGGCGGAGCCATCGAGGAGGGCAGCGTCGGCGGCGGCACCGGCATGATCACCTTCGGCTTCAAGGCCGGATCCGGCACCGCCTCGCGCGTCGTCGCATGGCAGGACAGGTGCTACATTCTCGGCGTGTTCGTGCAGGCGAATTTCGGCAAGAGGCACAATTTCACCATTCGCGGCCGGCGTGTTGGCCCAGAATTGGCCCAGCCGGCCATCCGCGAGGGCACGCCCCGCGCCGAAAAGGGTTCGATCATCGCCATCGTCGCCACCGACGCGCCGTTCCTGCCACATCAGATGAAGCGGCTCGCCCGGCGGGTGCCGCTCGGCACCGCCTTGACCGGCGGCTATGGCTATCACAGTTCGGGCGATATCTTTCTGGCGTTCTCGACCGCCAATCCGGAGGCGGCGCTTGGCGCTTCCGGGCGCATCGGACGCGCGGAGTTCATCCCGGACGTCGATATCGACCCGTTCTTCGACGCGGTCGTGCAAGGCGTCGAGGAAGCGATCCTCAATGCGCTGGTCGCCAATGAGGATATGACGGGACGCGACGGCAATTTCGTGCCGGCGCTGCCGAAGGACTGGCTGAAGGAAAAATTCGGATAGAGCGTTCGTTGAAACACTCTATCTCCTTTGTTTTGCGCAATCCGGGACGGAAAACCGTTACACTTGGAATTGCTTGGAAACACCGCCGCCGGCCTGTGCCCAGGCGGGTACTTATTCCGCAGCCTTGTCGGGTCGTGCTTCGCTGCTGCCCTCTTCGGCGGCCTCCTCGAGGCGCGACGCGATCAATTCCTGGATGTCGCCGACCTCTTCCTGAATGTCCTCGAGCAGAATGCCTGCCTCGGCGGCCTTGGCGCAGCATTCCTTGGCGAGCGTCTCTGCCTGCTTGTCGATCTTGATCGGCGAATGCTGGCATTGGACTTTCTCGCCAATCCATCCGCGCAAAAACTCGATCGCATGTTCACTCATATCGCTTTTTCCCTAGCGGCAAAGCCGGTTGGTAGCCATGAACGTCCGCACGCCCGCACAGAAGGCATGCCCCATTCGAGCCGAGTCGGCCTCCGCCGGCAAGACATCTTGCCCGTGGGACGCAAAGCCGAAGAAATGGAGGGGGTCGAGGTGCACGTTCAGATCATTGAGAATGATGGGATCGCTGGCCGGGATCGATAGAAGGCCGCTATTGTTGTTTTTGCTTGCTTTTTTCTAACTTTGACAGCGCATTTGTATCACAAACCGTATCGCGGCTTCCCGGTCGATGCTGCCCCGGCCTCAGCCGGAGCAGGCGCTATATAGTGGCATCCTCATGCGATGTCGACTCGGGCTTCGACATCCGGGCGGCTACCTCCCCAGAAGATTGCGCTCGACCGTCCTCAGATGCGTCAGCATGGCAGCGCTGGCGCCTTCGGAGTCGCGCGCCAGCAACGCATCCAGGACGAGCTGGTGCTCGCTGCAATAGGTGGCGCGGCGTTCCTCGGAGAAGGAACGCTTCTTCATCTCGAACCATGGCCGCTGATTGCGCAGGATGCGCATGAGATTGTGGATCTCCTTGAGGAAGTCGTTGCGCGAGCATGCGAAGATGCGGTGGTGGAATTCCGCGTCCCAGTGCTCGAACGTCGGCATGTCCTGGGACGCGCAGGCGATCTTGTGCGCCTCGCGCACTGCGTTCAATTCACCGGCGCTTGCATTGGTCGCGGCGAAGGACGCTGCCGCCGGCTCCAGCAACTGCCTGATCTCCATCATGTCTGCGGGGCTGGTTCCTTCCATGCGCGCGACGGTCGCGGCCATGGAATCGGGATTGCCCGCCGTCAAAAATGTCCCGCGGCCCACGTGGCGAACGACCGTGCCATCATCCTCGAGCATGCTGACGGCGCGCCGCACCGTATTGCGCGCCACGCCGAACTCGCTGGCGAGGTCGCGCTCCGGCGGCATGCGGCCGTTCTCCAGCCACTCGCCCAGAGAAATGCGCTTCTTCAAGGCAATGGCGATATCGTTGGCAACCAGTTTGGGCATAATTGGCGGCAGTTACCTGATCCAATAGTGAACCATTTATAGCAGCTTTTCCTGCTCCCGTCCATCGTGCTGGTCGCAAGCATCACAGCGTTTGCACCCTGTAAATGTCGGATTATTTGATGAAACCAATCAGAATTCGGCTTGCGGCCTAAGCCAATTGCCGCTAGCGTGTTTCGAAAGAGCGTAAAATTGGCTCAAAATTGGTTCACGGGAGGAACTTCATGCGGGTCGCGACTTTCTCGCTCGCCGGCGAACGGCGGGTCGGCCTGGTCGATCTTGCCGCCCAGACCGTCGCCCCCTTCGAATTTCCCGTCGAGCGCGCCGAGGCCGGGTTGCTCGCGCTGATCGAGCGCAACGGAGCCGGGCTGCCGCGCACCCTTTCCCCGATCCCGCTGGCGGGAGTGGAGATCGAAGCTCCGATTCCACAGCCGCGCCGCAATATCTTCTGCGTCGGCAAGAACTATCACGAGCACGCGCACGAGTTTGCGCGCAGCGGCTTCGATTCCAGCGCCGGCGCCGGGGCAGTGCCGAAGCATCCGATCATCTTCTCGAAGGTGCCGGAATCGGTCGTCCCCAACCACGCCAGCGTGTTGATCGATTCCACTGTCTCGACGGCGATCGATTATGAGGCGGAGCTTGCCGTCATCATCGGCAAGGGCGGGCGCGGCATCTCGAAGGAGGACGCCCTCGACCACGTCTGGGGCTATACGATCGTCAACGACGTCACGGCGCGCGACCTGCAAGGCAAATACAGCCAGTGGCTGATCGGCAAATCGCAGGACACATTCTGTCCGATGGGCCCATGGGCCGTCAGCAAGGATGAGTTCGATCTTGCCAGCGCCGGCATCCGCTGTTTCGTCAATGAGGACCTGCGCCAGGACTCCCGCATATCGCTGCTCATCTTCGATATACCGACGATAATCGCCACGCTCTCGCAAGGCATCACGCTGAAGCCCGGCGACATCATCGCCACCGGCACGCCCGTCGGGGTCGGCATCGGTTTTGATCCGCCGAGATATCTCAAGCCCGGCGATGTCGTACGCATCGAGATCGACGGCATCGGCACACTGGAGAACCGTTTCGTGGAGAGGCCGCAATGACGACCGTGACTGTCGGCCAAGTCGTTGCGGAAGTGACCGGCGAAGGCGCGGCCGTGGTGATGATCCACGGCCTCGGCGGAACCTCGAACATGTTCCAGCCGCAAATGGGCGCGCTCTCCGGCTACCGCGTCATCCGGCTCGACCTGCCCGGCTCGGGCCGCTCGCCACGGCCGATCGAGCCGCTCACCATCGAGGGGATGAGCGAAGCCGTGATCCGCGCCATGGGCGGCATGGGTGTCGCGTCGGCGCATTTCGTCGGCCATTCGATGGGCACCATCGTGTGCCAGCAGATCGCCGCGACGCAGCCTGCGCTGGTAACATCGCTGACGCTGTTCGGGGCCCTGGCCGAACCGGGCGAGGCAACCCGGCAAGGGCTCGGCAACCGGGCGCGCCTGGCGCGCTCCGGCGGCATTGCCGACATCGCCGATCAGATCGTCGCTAACGCGATCTCGGCGCATACCAGGGAGACGTCGCCCGCGGCAGTGGCCTTCGTGCGGGAATCGATCACCCGCCAGGACCCTGAATCCTATGCCCGCACCTGTGAGGCCCTGGCGAAAGCCACAGCGGTCGATGCGCGCCGGATTTCGGCGCCGACCCTGCTCGTCACCGGCGATGCCGACACGGTCAATCCGCCAGGCGTCGCCCAGGCGCTTGCCGACAGGATCAAGGGAGCCGTATTCTCCTCGCTCGATCGGTGCGGACACTGGGCCACGGTGGAAAGTCCGCGCGAGAGCAGCTCGAAGCTCGCCGATTTTTTGAGACGGGTTGATAGGTGAGGATTTCGCATCGGGCGTAGAATTACGCGCTCGGCAAGTTGGGAGGCTTGTTATGGCAGACGAAAGCTGGGCCGGAAACGGATCGGGAAGCACGCTCTTCACCAATGTGCGCGTGCTCGACGCCACGGGTGAATACCCCTACACCGGCGAGGTGCTGGTGCAGGGCAACCGCATCAAGCAGATCACCAAGGGCTCGTCGCGCTTCGGCGCCTCCTCGTCGTCTTCCTACAGCGCCGGCGCGCCAGGGGGCGCAACCGTGATCGACGGCATGGGCGCGACGCTGATGCCCGGCATGATCGACGCGCATCTGCATCTGTCCTGGAACAACGCGCCGGGCATCGATCCCATCCAGATGATGGAGGTCGAGGAGCACATGCTGGTCACCATGGAGATGGCCAAGCTGGTGCTCGATGCCGGCTTCACCGCTGGACGGGGCGCGGCCGCCGCCAAGCCGCGGCTCGACGTCGTCGCCAAGAAATTCATAAACCAGGGCCGGTTTCCAGGCCCGCGTTACCTCGCGGCCGGGCCTGAGATCACCACGGTCGGCGGCCTCGGCGATTCCGCGCCCTCGCATATTCCGCATGAGGGCCTCAATCTCGGCATCGTCGTCTCCGGCCCGGAGGAAATCCGCCGCACGGTGCGCCAGCTGATCAAATACGGCGTCGATTCCATCAAGCTCAACCTTTCCGGCGAGAGCATCACCGGGATGGGCGCGGAGGAAACCCCGATGTCAGAGGAAGAGGTCGCCATGGCCGCTTCCGAGGCGCGCTGCCGCAACAAGGTGCTGTCGGCGCATGCGCGCTCCTCCGGCTCGGTCAAGCAATGCGTCCGCCACGGCATCCAGAACATCTACCACGCCTCCTTCGCCGACGAGGAAGCGCTCGACATGCTGGAGGCGGTCAAGGACAAGCACTTCGTCGCGCCCGGCATCGCCTGGCTGATCAATACCGCGCGTTACGCAGAGCAATGGGGCATCAAGCCCGGCTCGCCGCTGTCGCTCGAATATGAGCGCGAGCTGGAAATGTGCATCGACACGATGAAGAAGATGCACCGGCGCGGCATCCGCGTCCTGATCGGCGGTGACTACGGCTTCGCCTGGACGCCGCAGGGCACCAACGCCAAGGACATCCAGACCTTCGTCGAGATGCTCGGCTTCTCGCCGATGGAAGCGATCCAGGCCGCGACCAAATATGGCGGCCAGATCATGGGCATGGGCGACGAGCTCGGCCTGATAAAGGAAGGCTATCTCGCCGACATCCTTCTGATCGACGGCGATCCGATTTCCGACGTGCGCATACTGCAGGACAAGAACCGCATCCTCGCCATCATGAAGGACGGCAAGTTCCACAAGGCGCCGCGCATGAACGAGCAGCGCCGGCGGCTGAAGGCATGAGCATACTCGACCAGCCATCGTCCTCGTCGCTGTCGGGCGGCGGAGTGACGCGCCGCCAGGCCTGGGGCCTTGTCGGCCTGCTCGCCGCGGCGATCGTCGCCTGGCTGGTCTTCGCAGTCTGGCCCGCCTGGCTGAACGCGATCCTGATCTCCAAGAAGGCCTTCGTGAGCGCCGTCCTCAACGGCCTGACGCTCGCCGGGCTCTATTTCCTGGTCGCCAGCGGGTTCACGCTGATCTTCGGCCTGATGCGCAACATCAACCTGGCGCACGGCTCGCTCTACCTGCTCGGCGCCTATATCGGCTACGAGGTCACCAGCCGCACCGGCTATTGGCTGCTCGGCGTCGCCGCCGGCTTCGCGGTGCTCGCCATCATCGGCGTCGTCATGCAGGTTTTCGTCTTCCGCCGCCTGGAGGGCGACGACCTCAGACAGACCCTGGTGACCATCGGCATCTCGATCGTCGCCGCCGACCTGATGCTGGCGGTCTGGGCCGGAGGCACCTATCAGATCGCCACGCCGGAATGGCTCGACGGCGCCTTGACCCTGCCCGTCATCACGGCGGTGCGCTCGAACGGCGCCTCGGTGTTCCTCACCTATCCGCTTTACCGGGTGGTGGTGCTGGCGGCGGCGATCGTCATCGGGGTCGGGCTCTGGCTGATGCTCAACAAGACACGCGTCGGCATGATGATCCGCGCCGGCGTCGACGACCGCGCCATGCTGTCGGCGTCGGGCGTCAACGTGCATGCGGTGTTCGCCATCGTCTTTGCGGTCGGCGCCGGACTGGCGGGCTTCGCCGGCGTGGTCGGCGGGTCGGCGCTCTCGGTCGCGCCGGGCGAGGACGTGCGCTATCTGCTTGCTTCGCTGGTCGTGGTCATCGTCGGCGGCATGGGCTCCATCACCGGCGCTGCGATCGGCGCCCTGCTCATCGGGCTGGCCGAGCAGATCGGTCTCGTCTACTTCCCGACCTATGGCGTGGTGCTCACCTTCGTCATCATGGTGGTAACGCTGGCGGTCCGGCCGCAAGGCATCATGGGGAAGGCGCGATGAGCCTGGCCACAGCCGCCGAGGGCGCGGCGCCGCAGCAGAACTGGCTGGACAAGATCGGCGCCGGTCACGTCATCCTTGCCGTCGCGCTGCTTCTCTATCCGCTGGTGGCGTCGGATTTCTTCCTGACGCAGATCGCCGGCTATTCGATGATCTTCGGCGTGCTTTCGCTGTCGCTGATGCTGCTGGCCGGCTATGGCGGAATGCTGAGCCTGGCTCAGATCACGGTCGCCGGCATCGCCGCCTATGCCGTCGCCATCCTCGGCAGCAACAATTCCAACGTGCTGGGCTTCGGTTGGCCCTGGTGGATCGTCGTTCCCTTCGCGGTCGCCGCGGCGGCGGTGTCGTCGGCGCTGATCGGCTGGATCTCGGTGCGCACGGAAGGCATCTACACGCTCATGATCACGCTGGCGATCGCGACGGCGACCTTCTACTTCGCCCAGCAGAATTACGCGATCTTCAACGGCCATTCCGGCTATGCCGGCATCCACGCGCCGGTCTTCTGGGGCATCAACTGGCGGGACCCGAAGCCGTTCTATTACCTCTGCCTCGGCCTTGCGATGCTTTCCTACGCGGCGGTGCTCTACGGCTCCCGCTCCACCTTCGGCATGACCATGCAGGCGATCCGCGACAATCCGCGCAGGATGCGGGCGCTCGGCTACCACGTCACCGCTCACAAGGTCTTCGCCTGGTTCCTTGCCGGCATCCTCGCCGGGCTGGCGGGCGTGCTGCTGGTCTGGTTCAACGGACGCGTCTCGCCCGGCACGATCGGCGTCGACGTGGCGATCGACATCCTGATCATCGCCGTTATCGGCGGCCTGCGCCATCCGATCGGGCCGTTCGTGGGCGCGATCGTCGTCATATTGATGCAGACCTTCGCCATCGACATCGTCGGCGCCGAGCGTTTCAACACGCTGATCGGCCTGGTGTTTTTGGTGATCGTCTTCGTCTCGCCGGATGGAATTCTTGGGTTGTGGGGGAGGATCAAGCCACATCTTGCCCAGGAGTCCTTGCGCGCCGGTCCCTAGCGGCCGACGCGGATGAAGCACCGCAGATCAATGCAATTCAAAGGGAGGAACCGAGGATGCATAGACGTACATTGCTGGCCCTGGCGCTGTTCACCGGGCTGACCGCGCCTTCGATGGCGCTCGCCGCCGACGACACGATCAAGATCGGCCTGCTCGCTACCTTCGAAGGACCGTTCACGGTGCTTGGCGAGGACGGCGAACGCGGCGCCATGACGGCGGTCGCCGAGACCAACGGCACCGTCGCCGGCAAGAAGATCGAGATCGTCAAGGGCTCCTCCGACGCGTCGCCCGACAGCGCCGTGCGCGCGGCGCGCAAGCTGGTCGAGCAGGACGGCGTGAAGGTGCTGGTCGGCCCGCTTTCGGGCGACGAGGGCCTCGCCGTCAAGGACTATGCCAAGACCAAGCCCGACGTGACGTTCATCAACGGCACCTCCGCCGCGCAGGACACGACGCTGCGCAATCCGGCCGAGAACTTCTTCCGCTTCTCCACCGACGGCGCGCAGTGGATGGCCGGCCTCGGCACCTATGCCTTCAAAGACAAGGGCTACAAGAAGGTCGCCACCGTCGCCGAGGATTACTCCTTCCCCTACACGCAGGTCTTCGGCTTCATGGCCGAGTTCTGCAAGGCCGGCGGGCACGTGCCCTCGAAATCCTGGGTGCCGATCGGCAACAAGGACTTCTCCTCCGTCATCGCGGCGATCCCCGAGGATGTCGACGCCATCTATGTGGCGCTCGGCGGCGCCGATGCCGTCAACTTCCTGACCCAATACCAGCAGGCCGGCGGCACGGCTCCGCTGATCGGCGGCTCGATCACCGTCGACCAGACCGTGCTGACCTCGAAAGGCAAGCTGCGCGACGTGCTGAAGGGCACGCCCTCGGCGGGCCCGACCGCCGACACCAATGACGCGCCGGCCTGGAAGTCGTTCGTCGCGGCCTATGCCAAGCAGCCGGGCGCCTTCCCCTCGCCGTCGCTCTTCGCGCACGGCTATTATGTGAACATGAAGGCGACGCTGCTGGCGCTCGACCAGGTCGGGGGCGACGTCTCCGACGGCGGCAAGAAATTGCGCGAGGCCTTGTCGAAACTGTCCTTCGACACGCCGACCGGCAAAGTCTCGCTCGACAAGAACCGCAACGCCGTCGCCGACATCTTCCTGACCGAGGTCACCGAAGGTTCGGACGGCAACCTTCTGAACAAGCTGGTCAAGGTCGTGCCGCAGGTCAACCAGACGCTCGGCATTCCCGAGGACGAGTTCATGAAGCTCGGGGCGGTCAACCGAGACAATCCGAGCTGCCCGTAACGGTACGTGCCAAGAGCATCGTCGGTGACCGAAAACCTGGCCGCGAACCGTCTGCAGAGCTCCGGCGCCTACGCGCTGGAGCTCGATGGCGTTGCACGGCATTTCGGAGCGCTGGTGGCGCTCTCGGGCATCGACATGAGGATCGCGGCCGGCGAGCGGCGCGCGGTCCTGGGCTCCAACGGCGCGGGCAAGACCACGCTGTTCAATGCCGTGACAGGCGACTTCCTGCCGACCGCCGGACGCATCCGCTTCTTCGGCGAGGACATCACCGACCTGCCGCCGCATGAGCGCATCCGGCGCGGCCTGCGTCGCACCTATCAGATCTCGCAACTGTTCAAGGGCCTGTCGGTCCTCGATTCCATCTTTCTCGCCTGCCGGGGCGTCTCGCGCCGGCGGTTCTCGCTGCTGAGGCCGGCCGCCGACGACGTCAACATGGTGCAGGCGCAATCGATCCTCGAGGCGGTCCATCTCGAAGCCCATCGCGACGCCCTGGTGGCGACACTGAGCCATGGCCAGCAACGTCAGCTGGAAATCGCGCTGGCGCTTGCCGGCGCGCCGCGCTTCATCCTGTTCGACGAGCCGGCGGCAGGTCTTTCGCCGACCGAGCGGCGCGATCTCGTCGCCATCCTCAACGCGCTGCCGAAGCATATCGGCTTCATCATCATCGAGCACGATCTCGATGTCGCGCTGCGCGTGGCGGACTATGTGTCGATGATGCATAACGGGCATCTGTTCAAGGAAGGCACGCCGCAGGAAATCGAGGCCGATCCGGAGGTCCAGCAGATCTATCTCGGAGGCAAGCATGGCTGAACGCGCCGCCGGCAAAAGCCCCAGGGCGGTGCTGAAGATAGAAGACCTGCAGGTCTTCTATGGCGAGAGCCATGCGCTGCAGGGGATTTCGCTGACGCTGGAGAGCGGCGTGCTCTCCGTGGTCGGCCGCAACGGCATGGGCAAATCGACGTTGTGCAACACCATCGTCGGATTGAAGCGCGCGCGCTCAGGCTCGATCCGCTTCGACGGCCGCGAGATCACCGCGCTCGAACCGCACGAGATCCATCGCCTCGGCATCGGGTATGTCCCGCAAGGGCGCCGCGTCTGGCCAAGCCTGACCGTCGACGAGCATCTGCGGCTGGCTGCCGGCAATCGGCGCGATGCGAGTTGGACCGTCGAGCGCGTCTACCAGACCTTCCCGCGTCTGGCGGAGCGCCGCCACAACGGCGGATCGCAGCTCTCGGGGGGCGAGCAGCAGATGCTCGCCATCTCGCGCGCGCTCCTCAGCGACCCGAAGCTCCTGGTGATGGACGAACCGACCGAAGGCCTGGCGCCGATCATCGTCGACCAGGTCGAAAAGATGCTGGTCGACCTTGCCGCGGACGGCGAGATGGCCGTGCTCGTCATCGAGCAGAATATCGGCGTGGCGACCGCCGTCTCCAGCCAGGTCGCGATCATGGTCAACGGCCGCATCAACCGGCTGATGGAAGCAGCAGCACTTGCCGCCGACCGCGATCTGCAGCAGCGGCTGCTCGGCGTCGGACGTCATGCCGAGGAAGCGCCTGTCACGCCAGCGGAAGCGGCGCAGGCAAAGGAGCAACTGGCGGCCGTCTATCGCGTCGACCGTGCGGCGATCGGATCGGTCGAACCGCTGGCAAGTGACGGCGTCTACCGCCCGGTCACCGAATTGCCCAACCGCTGGAACGTCCCTGTCACCGAACTGCGCCAGGCGGCCGTCTCGAAGAACCTGCCGCAGGAAGACCCTAAGAAGGTCTTTGCCATGCCGTTCGCCGAACGCATCGGCAGAACGGTGCTGGTCGCGGGCACCTTCGACACCAAGGGCAAGGAACTGCGCTTCATCGCCGAGCGCCTGAAGTCGCTCGGCGTTCCGGTCCGCACGGTCGACCTCTCGACATCAGGGAAACCGGCGAGCGCGGACGTGCCCGCCATGCAGGTGGCCGGAATGCATATCCGCGGGTCCTCCGCGGTGTTCACCGACGATCGCGGCGGTTCGGTCAGCGCCATGGCGGAGGCCTTCGCGCGCTGGATCGAGCGGGAGCCGCGCATCGGCGGCGTCATCTCGGCCGGCGGCTCCGGCGGCACGACGCTGGCCACGGCCGGCATGCGGGTCCTGCCGGTCGGCATCCCCAAGCTGATGGTCTCGACGGTGGCGGCAGGCGATGTCGCCAAATATGTCGGCGGCGCCGACATCATGATGTTCCATTCCGTCGCCGACGTTCAGGGGCTGAACTCCATCACCGAGCGGGTGCTTGCCAACGCGGCGCATGCCATGGCCGGCATGGTCGCGCAGTTGCCCAATGCCGAAGCGTGGGAAGCAACACGCAAGCTGGCGCGGCCGGCCGTCGGCATCACCATGTTCGGCGTCACCACGCCGGCCGTGCAGGCAGTGACGAAGCGGCTTGAAGCCGACTATGACTGCCTCGTCTTCCACGCCACCGGCATCGGCGGGCGCGCCATGGAAAATCTCGGCGACTCGCGCCTGCTGTCGGCCTTCCTCGACCTGACTACGACGGAAGTGGCCGACATGATCGTCGGCGGCGTGTTCCCGGCGACCGAGGATCGGTTCGGCGCGGCGATCCGCAGCGGACTTCCCTATGTCGGATCGACGGGAGCGCTGGACATGGTCAATTTCGGTCCGCGCGACAGCGTGCCGGAGAAGTTCCGCAGCCGCAAATTCGTCATTCACAATCCCAACGTCACGCTGATGCGCACGACGCGCGACGAGAACCGCGCTTTCGGCGAATGGATCGGCGCCCGGCTCAACGCCATGAACGGCCCGGTGCGTTTCCTGCTGCCCGAAGGCGGCATCTCGATGCTCGACGCGCCCGGCCAGCCCTTTCACGACCCGGAAGCCGACAACGCGCTGTTCGAAGCGATCGAAAAGACCGTCCGCCGGACGCCGCTGCGCCATGTCGAACGGGTGCGCGCCAACATCAACGACACGGCTTTCGTCGATGCGGTGATCAGCTCTTTCCACGCGATCGGCCCAAAGCTGCAGAGGCGGGCATGACGAATTGGGCTTTACCTGACGGCGGACGGATCTTTGAATTGGCGCCTGGCGCCGACCGGATTGTGTAGGGGAGAATAAATCATGGACGCGCAGAGCTTTGGCGCTTTCCTGCTGTGGCTGATCGTCGCCGCGGTCGTGGTGGTGATCGCCGTCTATATCCTGCGATGGCTTTATCGCCGCTCGACGAAGGAGACGGCGTTCGTGCGCACCGGCTTCCTGGGCGAGAAGGTGGTGGTGAACGGCGGCGCCTTCGTCATCCCCGTCCTGCACGAGATCACTCCGGTCAACATGAGCGTGCTGCGCATCGAGGTGCGCCGCGAGGATGCGCTGGCGCTGATCACCAGGAACCGCATGCGCGTCGATCTCATCGCCGAGTTCTTCGTCCGCGTCGGCGCGAGCCGCGAGTTCGTCGCCGCCGCGGCGCAGACGCTCGGCCGCCGCACGCTGCAGCCCGACAGCCTGCGCGAATTGCTGGAGGGCAAATTCGCCGGCGCCATGCGCACCGTCGCCGCGCAGATGACGCTGGAAGAGATGCATGAGCTGCGTGGCGACTATGCCGACAAGGTCCGGGCGCTTGCCTCGGATTCGCTGGCCGCCAACGGGCTCGAGCTGGAAAGCGTCGCCATCGTCGATCTCGACCAGACCAGCCTCGAATATTTCGATCCCTCCAACGCCTTCGATGCCGAAGGCCTGACGCAGCTGACGGAATCCATCGAGACCAGGCGCCGCATGCGCAATGAGATCGAGCAGCGCACCCTGGTCGATATCCGCAACCAGAACCTCGACACCCAGCGCAAGGTGCTTGAGATCGAGCGCGACACCGAATATGCGCGCCTCGAACAGGAGCGCGAAGTCGAGATAAGGCGCGCCGCGCAGCGCTCCGAGCTCGCAAGGGAACGGGCCGTGCGCGACCAAGAGGCCGAGCAGGCGCAGCTTTCCGCGCGCGAAGCGGTGGAGAAATCGCGCCTCGCCCAGGAGCGCAGCATCACAGAGGAACGCATCCGCACCGAGGAGGACACGCAGCGCCGCGAAATCGCGCGCCGCCGCGCGCTCGACGAAGCCGAGATGAAGATGCGTGAATTGACCGAGCGCGAGCAGATCGCGCTTGGACTTGCGCTGGAGAAGGCGCGCATCGAGCGCGAGGGCGCGCAGAGCGGGCTTGAGATCGAACGCAAGAAGTCGCTCGAGATCGCCGAACTCGAACGTCAGATCGCGCTCGCCGAAAAGGCGCTCGAAGTGACCAGGGCGGAGGCGGAGAAGCGCCGCGCGGAGATCGTCGAGAACCAGGCGACCGAGACCGCGCGCATCGAGCAGGAACGCGCTATCGACGAGGTGCGGATCGACAGGGAGCGCCACCTCGAAGCGCTGCAGATCGCCAAGCGCCAGGCCTTCGAGGAAGCCGAGATCGCAGCGGCCGAGGAGGTGGAGCGGGCGCGCATCACCACCGAGCGCGGCATCGAGGAAGCCAAGCTCGTCAAGGAGCGCGAGCTGCGACAGCTCGCCGTCGACCGCGACCAGAAGGTCGAGATCGCCGAAATCCAGAAGGCCATCGACATCGCCAAGAAGACGCAGGAACGTTCCTCGGCGATCGCCGCTTCGGAAGCCGTTCGCGCCAAGGCCATCCAGGCCGAGGAACAGGCACTGACCGCCCGCGAACGCGAGATCGCCGAGCGCCGCAAGCTGACCGACCTGATCGGCGCTCAACGCGAGGCGGAGCGCGAGGCCCTTCGCGTGACGGCCGCCGCCGAGGCCGAGATGAAAGCCGCGAAGAGCCTGGCGGAGGCGCAGAAGATCGCGGCCGTCGCCGCCGCGGAAGCGGAAAAGATCCACGCCCTTGCCGCCGCCCAGCGCTATGAGGTCGACGCGAACGGCCATCGCCAGATCAACGAAGCGGAGAACCTGCTCTCCAGTGAGGCGCGCGCCGGCCGCTTGCGCGGCAAGTTGCTCGATCACATGGAAGGCATCATCCGCGAGAGCGTCAAGCCGATGGAGAAGATCGACGGCATCAAGATCCTGCATGTCGACGGCATCAATGGCGGGCCGGGCGGCAACCGCAACGTCACCGACGAGGTGATCGATTCGGCGCTGCGCTACCGGGTGCAGGCGCCGATGATCGACAATCTGATGAAGGAGATCGGCATCGAGGGCGGCTCGCTGGGACGGATGACCGACGTTCTGCGCGACGCCAAGGACATTTCAAACCTCGCCCGCGACAAGAAGAGCAAGACCAAGGCCGCCAAGGACGATGATGACGACCGCGACCATTAAGGGAACGGCGGTGTTTTCTTGCCAAGTGGTTCCCCCGCTCCGTCGCTGCTTCGCAGCGCCACCTCTCCCCCCTCCGGAGGGAGAGGAGAGGAGCCAGTTGGAATCGGTTCGCGCCTTTCCTCTCCTCCGTCGATCGGGTAGGGGAATCGCAGATAAGTCGAATGTCTATTGCCAGGCAGCAAAAGAAGGATTCTTGAGAGGCTTTCTCGAAGCAG
>NZ_VFTG01000011.1 GCF_006439355.1 Mesorhizobium sp. B4-1-3 | reverse complement strand
GCCGACGGTGGTGATCGGGGTGGCTTCGGCGGGCGTGCTGAGGTGGCTGATCGGCTAAGCGCCGTAACGGCCTAACTCATCGAGTCGCGCCAAGGCGCTGTGGTCCTTGCCGGCCTCACCCAGTCGCCTCCTCAATGCAGCGTCCAGTTTGTCGCCGTCGTCGCCGCCGGGATCGATCATCGCGTTGACGACCGTATCGAGCGAGACGCCGAGCTTATCCAGTCCGAGCTTGTTTTCGATCTCGACTAGAGCGAAGGGCGATTTCTGTAGCAGGCTGTCGAGCACGGTCTTGGCGGCCAAGCCGTAAGGCGAAAGTGAACCGTAGTCGTCCTGATCGATGCCGAATTCCTTGCCAACGCGTTCGAACAGCCGGGCCTTCCTTACGAGTTACTTGGCCGCCGGCAGCCACGTCAGCCTGCCCGCATCTCCCGCGCGCCATCCATGGCCCGTGCGACAATCGCTTCCAACGGCTCGGGCCGGTGCAGAAAATAGCCCTGGCCATAGGCGACGCCCATGCCCTGCAGTATCTCCAGCGCGTTCTTCTCCTCGACCTTCTCGGCCACGACGGCGGCGCCCATCGAGCGGGCGATATCGGTGATCGCCGAGACGATCTCGCGGTCGAAGCGGCTGTCGGCGATGTGCTCGACGAAGGAGCCGTCGATCTTGATGGCGTCGATGGGGAAACGCCTGAGATATTCGAAGGAGCTCATGCCGGCGCCGAAGTCGTCGAGGCTGACGCGGCAACGGCGAAGCCTCGCCTTGCGTACGAATTCTTCGGCTGCGTCGAAATTGGTGACCGCGGCGGTTTCGGTGATCTCGAAGCCGATAGCCGACGGCGACGCACCGCTCTCGGCAATGGCTTCGTCGACGAAATCCCAGAGCTGCGGATCGGAAAGCGTCTGCGCCGACAAATTGAAGTCGAGCGAGACGGCCCCGGCGCGCATCGCCTGGCCATGGCGGGTCAGCGCTGTGCGAATGACCCAGCGGTCGAGCCGAGCGGCGAGGCCGAAACGTTCGGCGACCGGTACGAAATCGCCGGGCGGGATCATGTTGCCGGTGTGGCCTTCGAGTCTGGCCAGGACTTCGACATGGCGGTTGTCTTCCCACGGCTGGCCGAGTCGGTGGATCTCCTGACCGAACAGCTTCAGCCGGCCGTCCTCCATCGCATCGACCAGGTCGGCCGCCAGCCGCGCGGCATTGAGGCCGCCGGCGCCCGACGTTGTCTCCGGCGAGAACACTGCGAAACGATCGCGACCGCCGGCCTTGGCGGCGTAGCAGGCATCGTCGGCGCAGGCGAGCGCATCGGCCACACTCATGTTGCGATCGCGCATGAAGGCGATGCCGATGCTGGCGGCAAGCCTGCGCGAACTGGCAGCCGGACCGAGATCGGCGTCACGCACGGCGGCAAGCACGGCGCGGGCAAGGCGCTCGGCGCAGGCGTCATCGCAGTTCGGCACCAAAAGCGCGAATTCGTCGCCGCCGAGCCGTGCCGCATGCGCCGATGCGGGCAGGCTGGCGAGGATGCCCGCTGCGACGCTTTTCAGCGCCACGTCGCCGGCGGCATGGCCGGCATAGTCGTTGAGCGCCTTGAAGTAATCGAGGTCGACATAGAACACGGCGAGCGGCAGCCGCTCGGCCATGGCGATGTTCTCGGCAAGCAGCCGGTCGAAGGCCGAACGGTTGAGCAGCCCGGTCAGCGCGTCGTGACGCGCGGCGAAGGCAAGCTCCTCGGCGCGCGTCTTCTCTTCGGTGATGTCGCGAACCGTGCCAAGGACCTGACCGGCCGCACCCGCGGCGATGAAGCGCACAAGCGACTCGACGTGACGGATTTCGCCGTCGCGGCGGACGATGCGGTATTGCACGGCCGCGACGCCCTCAGAGCCGACCGGCACATCATGGGCACGCTCGGCGACTTCCTTGTCCTGCGGATGCAGGAAAGTGTGCCAGAAGTCGGCGGCCACCTCGTCGTGATCGGTGACGACGCCGAATATCTCGCGCGTGCGGGCATCCCAATAGCTTTTCTGGGTGCCGATATCGAAATGCCAGATACCCGTGCCGCTGGCGGCGATTGCGAGACGGAAGCGGACATTGACCTGCTCGAGCTCGGCTTCGGCCTCTTTCTGCCGGGTGATGTCGGTCTGCACGCCCATCAGCCTGAGCGGCTTGCCGTCGGCGTCGCGCTCGACAATGCCGCCGCGATCGAGCACCCAGACCCAGTGGCCGTCTTTGTGGCGCAGGCGAAGCTCCGTCTCGATGGCATCCACGAGGCCCGCAATATGCCGGTCGCCGCTTTCCTGCGCGCGCTGGCGGTCGTCCGGGTGGGTTAGCTTCAGCCAGAGATCGGGCGTGTTGGCGAGCTCGCCCTCCTCGTAACCCAGCATCCTCGACCAGGTCGGCGAATAATAGCAATCGCCGTTCGACAGATTCCAGTCCCAAAGACCGAGCTGGGCGCGATCAAGCGCCAGCGCCCAGAACTTGCCGTTGCGTTTATCGTCGTCCGCCATTCTTTGTTCTTGCCGTCCTGCCCCGGCAATACTGCATGAAAGCAGAGAAGAAAGCGTTACCGGGTGGAACTGCTAATCTCCCCCGCGCAGGAGATTTCTAACCGCCGACCGCCAGCCTGCGCCGCACAATCGCCGCATGGAAGCGCGCGCCGTGCAGCAGGCCTTCGTCGTTGAAATCATAGGCCGGGTTGTGTAGCGGCGCGGTGGCGCCATTGCCCATGAAGACGAAGCAACCGGGCACGTGGGTCAAGAAGCGTGCAAAATCCTCCGAGGCGGTCAGGGGCTCGGCCGCGACGCGAACGGCGCCGTCCGCCAACACTGTCTTGGCCGCCGCAAGCGCCTCATCCACCAGCGCCGCGTCGTTGATCAACGGCACGAACTCGCGGGTGTAAGTCACTTCAGCCGCGACGTTATAGGCCTGCGCCGTGCCCTCGGCGACGCGGCGCATCTCCTTTTCGATCGCGGCACTCACCTCGGGCCGGAAACTACGGCAATCGCCGAGGATGCGTGCCAGCCCCGGCAGCGCGTTGCGGGTGCCGTCGGTGATGAGCTCGGTCACCGAGACAACGCCGATATCGGCGGGGCTCAGGCGCCGTGAGACGATGGTCTGCAGGTTGACCACCAGCGCGCAGGCGGCGACCAGCGTCTCCTGGCCGGCATGCGGCCGCGCCGCGTGGCCGCCGAGGCCTTTCAACACGATCTCGAAATTGTCCTCGGCCGACATCACCGGACCGCCGCGGGTCTCGAAATGGCCGATCGGAAGGCCCGGCATGTTGTGCAGCCCAAAGATCTCCTCGAAGGGAAAGCGCTCGAGCAGGCCATCGTCCAGCATGGCCAGCGCGCCCCTGCCCCATTCCTCGGCCGGCTGGAAGATGAAGCGGACTGTGCCGTCGAAGCCACCTTCGCCGGCGAGCAGCTTGGCCGCGCCGAGCAGCATCGATGTGTGGCCGTCATGGCCGCACGCATGCATGGTGCCGGGCGTCTGCGAGCGCCAGGCATGCGTGCCTTGCTCGGCGATGCGCAATGCATCCATATCGGCGCGCAGCGCGATGGCGCGATTGCCGCTGCCCCTGGTCAGCGTGCCGACCACGCCGGTGCCGCCGACGCCTTCGGCCACCTCAAGCCCGAAGTCGCGCAGCTTTTGCGCGACGAACGCCGCAGTGCGTTTTTCTTCGAAGCCGAACTCGGGATGGGCGTGGAGATCGCGCCGCCACGCCGTCATCTCGCCACGCAGTGCCTCAAGGTCGAGCTTGGCCATCGTCGCCTCTTAAACCTTTTCTCGACGCGATTCCGGACGGAAAACCAGCATCGCACTGGAACTGCTCTCAGGTAGTCTGCGGGAACACCTCTTCGGGCGCCATCCCGACCAGCTCGGCAAAGCGGCCATGGTCGGTCGCGCCCTCCGAGTTGATGACGAGCACGCGCGAATGCCCATCGAGGCCGAGCGCCGCGCGCATGTCCCTGTCGCCGGCGGCGCGGACCAGCCCGGCGAGGCCTGCTCCGCCGCTTTCGCCGGAGACGATCGCCGGATCGTTGCCCAGGGGCCGCGCCAGCCGCTTCATCACCGCGATCGCGTCCTCTTCGTCCACCGTCATGAAAGCATCGCCGACGCGCGCCAGCACGCGCCAGGCGACGAGGGACGGCTCGGCGCATTCGAGCATCGTCATCACGGTCGGCTCTGGGTTTGCGATCGTTGCCGGACGTCCGGCCTCAGCCGAGGCGTAGACGCAAGCCGAGCGCTGCGGCTCGACCACGATCGCCTTCGGCCGCCTGGGCCCTAGCATGACCGCCATATGGCCGGCGATCGCCGCCGCGAAGCCACCGACGCCAGCCTGCAGGAAGACATGCGTCGGCGGCTCGGGCATGCTCCGCAGTGTCTCGCGCACGATCACCGTATAGCCCTGCATAACCAGTCCGGGAACGCGCTCATAGCCCAGCCAGGACGTGTTGGAGACGATTTTCCAGCCGCGCTCGGCGCCCACGCGGGCGACCTCGCGCACCGCATGGTCATAGCCGCCCTCGACCTCAACGATCTCGGCGCCGAAGCCGGCGATAGCCGCAACGCGCTCGGCACTGACACCGGCATGGACGAAGATCACCGACCGCGCGCCGACGAGGCTGGCGCCCTGCGCCACGGAGCGGCCATGGTTGCCGTCGGTGGCGCAGACGAAGATCATGCCGGAGGCGATCTCACGCACTCTCGGCTCGCCGATCTCCGAAACATCGACGTCCCGCCCGAGCCACTTGCCTGCCTCTTCCAACACCAGCCGCATGACGGCATAGGCGCCGCCCAGCGCCTTGAAACTGCCAAGGCCAAGACGCTGGCCTTCATCCTTGACATGAAGCGCCGCGATGCCGAGCTCGCCAGCCAGCGCCGGCAAGGCGTGCAGCGGCGTCTCGGCATGGTTGTGGCGCGCCTCCAGGTAACATTCGGCCCGCTCGCCTCCCGCCATACCGAGCGACTCGGCATCGGCGGCAACCAACGGCTGGTTGTGTTCCGGACGTTGGTTGAGAAGCAGCATGCTAATCTTCCTGCTAGGCACTGAATTCTGTCGGCGGGCGCGATACAGGCGTGATGTTGGACGCTTTAATTGGCTAAGTGATTGAAGTTTGTTTCGATTGGATGTCGCCGAATGTTCGCTTCGGCACGACCCGCCACTGCCGACGTGATTATTTTTGGGGATATTTCGCCTCGGTTGCAGGATGCCGGCGATGCCCATTGCGTTCCTCGCGCGATCAATCGGCCGCCAGCCGGGCGGCGACGCCAAGCAGGATGTTGGCGCCGGCGACCAGCTCGCCGGGAGCGGTGAACTCGGCGGGGTTGTGGCTGATGCCGCCCCGGCTCGGCACGAAGATCATCGCGGACGGCGCGATGCGCGCGATCATCTGCGCGTCGTGGCCGGCGCCCGACGTTATGCGCCGGCACGAAAGTCCGGCGGCCCTGGCGCCGTCCTCGACCAGCGAGACGATGCGGGCATCGAAGGTCACCGGCTCGAAGCGCGCCAGGCTTTCGGCATGGATGGTGACGCCGGCGCTTGCGGCAAGTTTTTCCAGGAAGGCGGCGAGCGCTGCTTCCTGTTCGCGAAGGTGCGTTTCGTTGGGATCGCGAAGGTCGATGGTGAAGGTCGCCCGCGACGGAATGACGTTGATGGCGTTCGGCTCGAAGGCGATGGTGCCGACAGTCGCGACCGTGCGCGTCGACGAGGCGCCGGCACGGTCCGCGAGGAAGCCGATCACCCGCGCGGCGGCGACGCCGGCATCGCGGCGCATCGACATGGGAGTGGTGCCGGCATGGTTGGCCTCGCCGTCGATGGTGATGCGCTGCCACGAGATGCCCTGAAGGTTCTCGACCGCGCCGACGGCAATGCCCTCGCGCTCGAGCACCGGCCCCTGCTCGACATGCAATTCGACATAGGCATGCGGCTTGAGGAAGCCGGGCTCGTGGTTGCCGGCATAACCGATGCGCTCGAGCTCCTTGCCCAGCACAGTGCCATCTGTGCCGACCGAGGCCAGCGCTTCCTCGAGGTCCCGGCCGCCGGCAAAGACCAGCGAGCCCATCATGTCGGGCGAGAAGCGCACGCCCTCCTCATTGGTGAAGGCGGCAACGACGAGCGGGCGGGCCGGCGCGAAGCCGGCCTCCTTCAGGCTCTCGATCGCTTCGAGGCCGGCGAGCACGCCGTAACAGCCGTCATAGATGCCGGCGTCGATCACCGTGTCGATATGCGAGCCGAGCATGATCGGCGCCTGGCTTTCGTTCGCGCCATCCTTCCAGATGCCGAAGATGTTGCCGATGCGGTCGATGGCGACCTCCAGTCCCGCCTCTTCCAGCCAGCCAACGAGGCGGTCGCGGCCAAGCCTGTCCATGTCGGAGGCGGCGACGCGGACCAGCCTGCCCTGCGCGTCGCGGCCGATTCCGCCGAGTTCCTGGACGCGGCGTAGAAGCCGGTCGGCATCGATCGTCAGATTGCTCATGCCGGCTGCCTCGCGTTGGCGACCTCGTCCGGCGCCATGCCGACCAACTCGGCATAGCGGCCGGCATCGGTCGCGCCTTCGGAATTGACGATCAGCACGCGGGAGTTCCCATCGAGGCCTAGCGCGGCCCGCGTCTTCCTGTCGCCGGCGGCGCGGATCAGCCCGGCGAGCCCTGCCCCGCCGCTCTCGCCGGAGACGATCGCCGGATCATTGCCGGAAGGCCGCGCCAGTCGGTTCATCACCGCGACGGCATCTTCCTCATCCACGGTCATGAAGGCATCGCCGAGCCGCGACAGAACCCGCCAGGCGACCAGCGACGGCTCGTAGCATTCGAGCATCGCCATGACGGTCGGCTTGCTGTGCGCTATCGTGACCGGGCGGCCGGCCTTGGCCGTCTCATAGACACAGGCCGCCCGCGCCGGCTCGACCACGGTCACCGTCGGCCGATGCTCGCCAAGCATGATGGTGAGATGGCCGGCGACCGCCGCGGCGAAGCCGCCGACGCCGGCCTGCAGGAAGACGTGGGTGGGCGGCTCGGGCAAACGCTTCAGCGCTTCGCGCACGATCACCGTATAGCCCTGCATCACCAGCCCCGGGATGCGTTCATAGCCCGGCCAGGACGTGTCGGAGACGACGGTCCAGCCGCGCTCGGCGGCGACGCGGGCGGCTTCCCTGACCGACTGGTCGTAATCGCCGGCGACGTGGACCATCTCGGCGCCGAAGCGGGCGATGGCCGCCACGCGTTCGTTGCTGACGCCCGAATGGACGAAGATGACGGAGCGCGCGCCGATCAGGCCGGCGCCCTGCGCCACCGAGCGTCCATGATTGCCGTCCGTGGCGCAGGCGAAGGTCATTTGCGCGGCGATCGCCTTCACCTTAGGCTTGTGCAGTTCCTCGACCGCGACGGCGCGGCCGAGCCGCCTGCCGGCCTCCTCCAGCACCAGATGCATCACCGCATAGGCGCCGCCCAGCGCCTTGAAGCTGCCAAGGCCGAGGCGCTTGCCCTCGTCCTTGATGTGGAGCGCGTCGATGCCGAGTTCATCCGCCAGTGCGGGCATGGCGTGCAGCGGCGTCTCGGCATGGTTGTCGCGCGCGGCAAGGAAGCGCTCGGCCTCCGCGGCCCCGGCGAGCCCCAACGTCGCGGCGTCTTCCTCGGTCAGGGGCTGGCGATGGTCCGGATGGCGGTTGAGCAGGAACATAGGTTCTCTCCGTGTTACGGCTGAAATTATTGCAAGCCAAGCGAGAAAGGCGCTCTGTTTCGATGCTTGAAATGCAAGTTTGTTTCGTGTGGAGCGCTGCCATGTCAATTTCGCCCGAACTCGACGCCTTCGACCGCGCCATCCTCGCCGTCCTGCAGAAAGACAATGCCACGCCGCAACGCACGATCGGCGAAGCAGTGAATCTCTCGGCGCCGGCAGTGCAGCGGCGCATCAAGCGTATGGAGGAAACGGGCGTCATCCGCGCCAATGTCGCGCTGGTCGACCCGGCCAAAGTCGGCCACCCGATCACCATTTTCGTCGAGGTCGAGGTGGAGAGCGAGCGCGCCGAACTGATCGACGCCGCCAAGCGCGGCTTCGCGGCGGTTTCGGAAGTGCAGCAATGCTACTACGTCACCGGCGAGGCCGATTTCATCCTCGTCGTCACCGTGGCGACGATGGCCGACTACGAGGCGCTGACCAGGCGGCTGTTCTTCGAGAACAACAACGTCAAAAGATTTCGCACGTTCGTCGCGATGGACCGGGTCAAGGTGGGGCTGGAGGTGCCGGTTGGGTAAGGCGTCGCAGCCGCCGATCTCCCCAACAAGAGGAGAGATCGGCAGTCGTCTTGGCTTTCGCCAATCTACTGGGTCAGCGACGCCGCGTGTTCGCACGAAACTTTCGGATTCATGTCGGCGAATGTGCCGGTCGGGTTGCCTTTCCAGGCCCAGACATGCAGTTCGTAGAACTCGCCCAGACCGTAGCGGTTGGGCGCGCTGTTGAAATTGAACAGCTGGCCGTCGAGCGACGCGGGCCCCTTCGAGGTGATGTATTCGACCGCCACCAGCTTCAGCGTGCCGTCGGCCATCGGCTCATACATGACCGCTTCCGGACGGGCGATATCGATCTTATCGTCTTTCAGATACTGGCCGTTGACATAGTGGATGCCCATGGCACCGCCGGAGATGCCGCTGGCGCAAGGAATGGGCGCATAGCCCTCGGCCGTAGCGGCCTTGACGTCGAGAAACCGGCTGTTGGCCGCTCGCACCTTGTCGGCCAGCGGGCTGGCGCCGGACACGGACGCAGCAGCGTTCTGATGCGCCTGGGCGAAGGTCGTACAGGCCGTCAGCGCGGCCGCTGCCATGAGAAGCCTGTTACAAAACTGTGGTGTCATGTTCATTCCGTTCTTCCTGAAAAGCACGGCTGGCCGGCCGCCGACAATAAGGCGACGCGACAGGCAAGCGCCGTGGCTGTTTGTGCTTGATGATCCCGGATTGGGTGTGCCGCAGCTGCCCGATCATCCCTTCGGCAGGTACGAAATCGTTCCGGCCAGGTCGGTGTTGTCGATCAGTTGGAAGCGGCTGTCGCTGCCGCCCTGGCGGGCCAACATGAAGGGGACGTAGGCCGGATCATTGGTGAAAGCGTGCGCCGCCGCTTCCGACGGAAACGCCATCAGGGCGATCAGCGTGGTGTCGAGCGGCTTGCCTTCGAGCGTCTTCACATTGCCGCTGCGCGCCAGATATCTGCCGCCGTACTTGTGAACGAGGTCGTGCACGGTCGCGGCGTAGTCCGGTATCCATTTCGGATCTTTCACCTTGATGTCCGCGATAAGATAAGCGGTCATGGTCATTCTCCTGTTGCTGCGCACAGGGATATCCCGTGCGACGGCCACATGGGTCGCACGGCAGGGCTGGCGCCAACCAGTCCGGGATCTGTACCGGGCCGGTACAGTTTCCGTACTCGCCGCTTCATTCATGAAGGTCTAATGTTCCGCCGGTTTCGAAGAGGACACCGAATATGACTCAGCACGGATATAAGCAGTTCTGCCCGCTATCGATGGCCGCCGAGGTGCTGTGCACTCGCTGGACGATGGTGCTGATGCGCGAGCTGGTTGCCGGCTCGACCCGCTTCAACGACCTGCGTCGGGGCGTGCCAAAGATGTCCCCGACCCTTCTCTCGCAACGGCTCAAGGAGCTCGAGCTGGCCGGAATCGTGGAGCGCAAGCAGGTCCCGGGCGAGAAGGGCATCTTCGACTATCGGCTGACTGAAGCGGGCCGCGACCTGCGTCCTGTTGTCGAGGCGATGGGCTTTTGGGGACAGAAATGGGTCGAGTCCCGGCTATCATTGAAGAACCTCGATCCATCACTGCTGATGTGGGACATGCGGCGGAACCTTAATCCCTCGCCGCTGCCTGAAGGACGAACAGTGATACAATTCCTGTACCAGGATCTGCCGGTTTCAAAACGGTCATGGTGGCTGATTGTCGAGAAGCATGGCGAAGTCGACCTTTGCTGGTACGATCCGGGCTTCGACGTCGATCTTTACGTGTCGACCGACCTCTGCACGATGACGGAGATCTGGATGGGGATGCTCACGGTCGAGAGGGCCGGCGCGAAGGTCGCGTTGACCGGCGACCAGGCGATCGGAAAGAAGATGCAGACCTGGCTCGGCCTGAGCCCGTTCGCGATCGAACCAAAGCGCGCGGCATAGCGCCTCGCTTAACTCAGCCCGTTCCTTTGCCTGCCCGCGCCAGCCAGCGCGCATAAATCTCGCCAACAATGCCGCGGCGGAAGATCAGCACGCAGATCATGAAGATCAGGCCGGTGGCGATGGTCACCGGGAAGCCTGAGGTGGCCAGTGTGTTTTCCAGCGCCACGACGAGACCCGCGCCGACCACAGGGCCGACCATGGTGCCGATACCGCCGAGCAGGGTCATCAGGATCACCTCGCCCGACATCTGCCAGGTGACGTCGGTGAGTGTCGCGAACTGGAAGACGATCGCCTTGGTAGCGCCTGCAAAGCCGGCCAGGGCCGCCGACATGACGAAGGCGGCGAGCTTGTAGCGGCCGACGGAATAGCCGAGCGAAATGGCGCGGTTCTCGTTCTCCCTTATCGAGCGCAGGATCATGCCGAAGGGCGAGTTGACGATACGCCAGACGGCGAAGACGCCGATGAGGAAGACGGCGAGCACGAAGAAATACATGTTGATGGTGACGCTGAGATCGACGACGCCGAAGAGGTGCCCACGCGGCACGCCCTGGATGCCGTCCTCGCCTTCGGTGAAGGGCGCTTGCACGCAGAAGAAATAGAACATCTGCGCCAGCGCGAGCGTGATCATGGCGAAATAGATGCCCTGCCGACGGATAGCGAGGAAACCCATGACGAGGCCCATGCCGGCAGCTCCGGCGGTGCCGAGCAGGATGCCGGCCTCCGGCGGCCAGCCCCAGGCTTTCACCGCATAGGCGCAGAAATAGGCCGCGCCGCCGAAGAAGGCGGCGTGGCCGAAGGACAGCAGACCGGTATAGCCGAGCAGAAGGTTGAAGGCGCAGGCAAACAGCGCGAAGCACAGCATCTTCATGACGAAGATCGGGTAGATGACGAAGGGCGCGGCTATGAGCGCCACGATGCCCAGCGCTATCAGCGCCCGTTCCAGTCTGAGCGAGGCTGCGGCGCGTTTCTGGTGAAGGGTGGCCTCGCTCATCTCAGGCGTCCCTTCCAAACAGGCCGGCCGGCCTGAGCAAAAGCACGATCGCCATGATGACGAAGACGACGAGGTTCGAGGCCTCGGGATAGAAAACCTTGGTCAGGCCCTCGGCGAGGCCGAGCATATAACCGGTGACGATGGCGCCGAGGATCGAGCCCATGCCGCCGACCACGACGACGGCGAAGACGACGATGATGAGATCCGAACCCATCAGAGGGCTGACCTGATAGACGGGCGCGGCGAGAATGCCGGCGAGGCCCGCAAGCGCGGCGCCCAACCCATAGGTGAGTGTCAGGAGCAGCGGCACGTTGACGCCGAAGGCCTGCACCAGTTCCGGGTTCTCGGTCGCCGCGCGCAGATACGAGCCGAGCCTGGTCTTCTCGATCAGCAGCCAGGTGCCGAAGCAGACGATCAGGGAGGCCACCACCACCCAGCCGCGATAATTGGGCAGGAACATGAAGCCGAGATTGGTGCCGCCGGCAAGCAAGGTTGGCACGGCATAGGGATTGCCGGAGACGCCGTAATAATAGCGGAACACGCCTTCGATGACCAAGGCGAGGCCGAAAGTGAAGAGCAGGCCGTAAAGCGGGTCGAGTTGGTAGAGCCGAGACAGGGCGAGGCGCTCGACCAGCATGCCGAGCAGGCCGAGGATGAGCGGCACCAGGACCAGCGCCGGCCAGTAGCCGATGCCGAGGTGCACCAGCAACAAATAGCCAATGAAGGCACCCAGCATATAGAACGCGCCATGGGCGAAGTTGATGATGCGCAGCAGGCCGAAGATGACGGCGAGGCCGAGGCTGAGTATGGCGTAGAAGGAGCCGTTGATCAGGCCGACGAGGAGCTGGCCGAGAAGCGCCTGGATGGGGATGCCGAAGACCGTCAACATTGCGCGATCATACCCCCAGCACCTCGTGCAGCTTGTCGGTGTGCGCGGAAAGCTGGCCGACCGGGAAACCTTCGACCACCTTGCCGTGGTCCATCAGATAAAAACGGTCGGCGATGCTGGCGGCGAAGCGGAAGTTCTGCTCGACCAGGAGGATGGTCATGCCGCGCTTCTTCAGCGTTGCCAGCAACTCGCCGATGCGCTGGACGATGACCGGCGCCAACCCTTCAGTCGGCTCGTCGAGCAGAAGCATTTCGACGCCGGTCCGAAGAATGCGGGCGATCGCCAGCATCTGCTGCTCGCCGCCGGAAAGCTTCGTGCCCTGGCTGTTGCGGCGTTCTTTCAAATTGGGGAAGAGCTCGAAGATCTCCTCCACGCTCATGCCGCCCTGGGCCACAACCGGCGGCAGGATGAGATTCTCGTCGACGGTCAGCGTGGCGAAGACGCCGCGCTCCTCCGGCACGAAGCCGATGCCCTGATGGGCGACGCGGTGCAGCGGCAGGCCGATCAGTTCCTTGCCGTTGAATATGACGCTGCCGCTGCGCTTGCGGATCAGGCCCATGATGGCGCGCAGCGTCGTCGTCTTGCCGACGCCGTTGCGTCCGAGCAGCGTCACGGTCTCGCCGCGCATGACGTCGAGGTTGACGCCGTGCAACGCATGGCCCTCGCCGTACCAGGCGTGGAGATCGCGAACGGCAAGCAGCGGCTCATTCATGCCCGCCCTCTTCGTGCGCTGTCCCCATATAGGCGACGCGTACGCGCTCGTCCCGACTGACGGTGGCGTAGTCGCCGGCGGCAAGCACCTGGCCGCGCTGCATGACGGTGATCCAGTCGCAGAGATCGGCAACGACGGTGAGGTTGTGCTCGACCATCAGCACGGCGCGGTTCTTGGCGAGCGAGCGGATGATGCCCGAGATCATGCCGACATCCTCATATCCCATGCCAGCCATCGGCTCGTCGAGCAGAAGCACTTTCGGGTCGAGGGCGAGTGTGGTGGCGATCTCCAGCACGCGCTTGCGGCCATAGGAGAGATCGCCCGCAAGGCGATGCGCGGCGTCGTGCAGACCGACGATATCAAGCAGTTCGCGCGCCCTTGGCGTGAGCTTATCGAGCGCGGAAAGCGAGCGCCAGAATTGGTAGCCGAGCCCGCCGGGGCGCTGCAACGCGACGCGGACATTGTCTAGCACTGAAAGGTGCGGAAAAATCGCGGAGATCTGGAAGGAGCGCACGAGGCCCATGCGCGCCACTTTTGCAGGCGGCGTTCGCGTGATGTCGGTGCCGAGCAATTCGATCCTGCCGCTGGTCGGCTGCAGAAACTTGGTCAAAAGGTTGAAGATAGTCGTCTTGCCGGCGCCGTTCGGGCCGATGAGCGCGTGGATCCTGGCGTGATGGACGTCGAGGTCGACATCCTTCACCGCGACGAAGCCGGCAAAGTCGCGCCGCAAACCGCGGGCGGAAAGCACCACCCGCGGCATCTCTTCCGTGCTGCCCTGGCGGACAGCGGTGGCGGTGTCGAGCGTCACTTGGTGACGAGCGGGCAGCCGCTGTCCTCGGCCTTCATGAAGGCCTTGTCGCCGGGAATGGTCGCCAGGTAGGTGTAGTAATCCCAGTCCTTCTTCGACTCTTCCGGCTTCTTGACCTGGTAGAGATACATGTCGTGCACCATCGAGCCGTCAGCCTGCACGTTGCCGTTTGAGGTGAAGACGTCGTTGACCGGCATTTCATGCAACTGCTTGGCCACCGCCTCGGTTTCGTCGGTGCCGGCCTTGTCGATGGCCTTGAGATACTGCGTCACCGCCGAATAGGTGCCGGCCTGGATCATGTTGGGCATGCGGTTGGTGCGCTTGAAGAAGCGCTGGGCGAATTCGCGGCTCTTGTCGTCGCGGTCCCAGTAAAAGCCCTCGGTCAGCACCACGCCCTGCGCCGCCTGCAGGCCGAGCCCATGCACTTCGGCGAGCGTGAAGAGAAGCGCGGCCAGCCGCTGGCCGCCGGCGACAATGCCGAACTCGGCCGCCTGCTTGATCGAGTTCGAGGTATCGAGGCCGGCATTGGCGAGCCCGACGATCTTGGCGCCGGAGGACTGCGCCTGGAGCAGGAAGGAGGAATAGTCGGTGGAGCCGAGCGGATAGCGCACTTCGCCCAGCACCTTGCCGCCGCTGGCCTCGACGAGCTTGGCGGTCTGGTCCTTCAGCGAATAGCCGAAAGCGTAGTCGACGGTGATGAAATACCAGCTGTCGCCGCCCTGCTTGACCAACTCGCCGCCGGTGCCGACGGCCTGCGAATGGGTGTCATAGGCCCAATGGAAGCCATAGGGCGAGCACTGCTTGCCGGTGAGGTCGGTTGCGGCAGCGCCCGTGACGATGTCGATCTTCTTCTTTTCCTTGGAAAGCCCCTGGACGGCCAAGGCCACGGAGGATGTCGTGAGCTCCATGATCGCGTCGACCTGCTCGGTGTCGTACCACTGGCGCGCGATGTTGGAGGCGATGTCGGGCTTGTTCTGGTGATCGGCGCTGACGATCTCGATCGGCGCGCCCTGCACCTTGCCGCCGAAATCCTCGACCGCCATCTTGGCGGCTTCGACCGACCACTTGCCGCCGAAGTCGGCATAGACGCCCGACTGGTCGTTCAAGATGCCGATCTTGACCTTGCCGTCGGAAATCTGGCCGGCAGCGGCCGGCATTGCAGATGCCGCAAGGAGCGCGGCCGAGACGAGACAGGATGCTTTCACTGGTGGTTCCTCCCTGGTGGCCAACCACGGGAAACGCGGCGGCCTCGCGATGGTTCAATGGTTGCGTCCGATATCTTGGAAAATGCGGTGTTCTCGCCCCGATTGCCCCTCCTCTGCACGACCGCGCCACCGCCCTGCATGCGCGAACTTAGCATCACATTTCGCGAGCCTCGAATGCTATTTTCGTAGCATGGCGGATGAATGGGATGACCGGTTGGCGAAGAAGATCAAGCCCGAGTGGCAGGTTTTTCCCTTTTTTGTCGCCTTGGTCGGCCAAGTGATACGGACGATCAGGACCTCTGCGGGATATGCCACTCGCGATCGAGCTTGAAAGCCATGTCCATCGTCAGCGCCGGTTTGTGGACTAGAATCTCAGATGCGCGACGCTGACCCGAGCAGCTCTACCAGCGCGCGTCTGCTGAGATTGGCCATCTCCCCATGTGAGCGGTGATCGCGTCCACTGCATTGTTCGATCGGATTCATGAATGGCGCCTAAGCGTTGGGGGCCCGGCAGACACAATCCGGAAACAAGATTCAACATTCGAGAAAAACTCGCGAAAAAAGCGGCTGTCATAACCGGTACCGGAGCAGCCGAATTTCGGCGCGCGACAAAGACATCGATCTTAAACCCAAGGATTGCCGATTATGAAAAAGACCCTTCTTTCCGCACTCGGCCTCGCCGTCGCGCTCGCTTTCGCGGTGCCGGCCGCCAATGCCCAGACCTCCACGACGACGACGGCTCCGGCGGCGACCACGGCTCCGGCTGCGACCACCGAAGCCGCGAAGCCGGCAGCGACGGATGCCGCCAAGCCGGCCAGCAATGGCCCGCACAAGAAGCATCACCGCAAGCATCATCGTCATCATGCCCGCAAGCATCATCACGTGAAGAAGCACTCGAGGCATCATGCCAGGAAGCATCACGTGAAGAAGCATCACGCGCGCAAGCACCATGCGGAGAAGGCCGCGTAAGGCCCGACGCGTTTCGAACTTCATGACCGGATGATCCGGAACCGCTTGCAGAGGGTTCAGGACCATCGCTTCCCGAAAACGCCGCCCCTCCCTTCTGGGCGGCGTTTTTGGTTGCCTTAAAGCAGGTCGCGTGAAGAAAGATTCACGCGACCTGCTTTAAATTTTTTTGATTTTAAGCATGTCTTTGTCCCGAAACCGGGGCCACTTTCGGGAGACATGCTTTAGTGAGGCATGATCTTCTCCGAAAACCGGCAACCACTTTTCGCTAACGCGGTCCTGCGGTTCGGGATCATGCCTTACTTCTTCTGCGGGTGGATCGTTTCGCCGCGCGCCAGCATGGCGACGAGATCGGCGATCTTCTTCTTGCGCCCCGCCTCGGTCTTCATGTTGTGGGTGCGGAAGGCGAACGCGAAGCGGTTCTGGGCGGAAAGCTTCTTCAGCATCGCTTTCGCCTTCGGCTCGGCATCGATCGCGGCCTGCAGGTCGGGCGGGATGGTCATTCCCTTCGAGCCGGCATAGGCGCGGTCCCAGCGGCCATCGGCCTTGGCAGCGTCGACCTCGCGCAGGCCGTGCTCGGTCATGCGGCCCTCCTCGATCAGGCGCGCGACATTGTCGATGTTGATCTTGCTCCAGATACTCTTCTTGCCGCGCGGCGTGTAGCGCTGCAGGAAACTCTTATCGTCAAGCGACTTGCGCACCGCGTCGATCCAGCCGAAGCAGAGCACGACGTCGATCGCCTCCTTCGGCGTGATCGATGGCAGACCCGAACCGACCTTGTGGATCTTGATCCAGACCTCGCTTTCGCCGGCATGGTTGTCGGCCAGCCAGGCATAAAAACTCTCCGCGTCCGGGAACTCGCGCACCTTGTCCGGATCGACTTTGATGGGGGCCATCGTCACCTCTGCCACATTGCTGATCGCAAGACAGTCTCGCCGATTCCGCGGCCCAAGTAGCCTCGTCTGCTGCCAGTTCTGTCAGCAGAAGCTGGCACTAAGGTCAATGGAGGGAATCGGCGGGTCTGACGCTACAGGATTTTCGCCAGGAAGCTCTTCGTGCGCTCCCTTTGCGGATCGGAGAAAAGCGCCTTCGGCGCCCCTTCCTCGACGATCATGCCGTCATCCATGAAGATCACCCGGTGCCCGACCTCGCGGGCAAAACCCATCTCATGGGTGACGACGACCATCGTCATGCCCTCGACGGCGAGGGTCTTCATGACTTGAAGCACCTCGCCCACCATTTCGGGATCGAGCGCGGAGGTCGGCTCATCGAAGAGCATGACCGCCGGTCCCATCGCCAGCGAGCGGGCGATGGCCACGCGCTGCTGCTGGCCGCCGGAAAGCTCATCGGGATAGCTCGCCTCCTTACCGACAAGGCCGACCTTGGCCAGCAATTCGCGGGCGACCCTGTTGGCCTCCTCGACAGGGATCTTCTTGACCTTGCGCGGGCCGATCGTGACGTTCTCCAGAATGGTCAGGTGCTTGAACAGGTTGAACTGCTGGAACACCATGCCGACATGCTGGCGCAGTTGATGGATATTCGTCTTCGGATCGGTCAGAACCATGCCGGCGATTTCGATCTCGCCGCTGGTTGCCTTCTCCAACCCGTTCAGGCAGCGCAGGAACGTGCTTTTGCCGCTTCCCGACGGGCCGATGACGACGACGACCTCCTTTTCCTCCACATGAGTGGTTATCCCCTTGAGGATCTCGTTGTGGCCGAAGGACTTGTGAAGGTCCTTAACGTTTATCAACTTGAAGCCTCCTCTCCAGATAGGACGAGAACTTCGACAGCGAGAAGATGAGGACGAAGTAGAGGGCGGCGATCAGCCCCCAGATGGCGAAGGACGCGAAGGTCTCGGCGATCACGATCTCGCCCTTGTAGACCAGTTCGGCGATGCCCACCGGCGCCAGCAGCGAGGTGTCCTTGATCGTCTGGGCCGCTTGGTTGACCAGCGGCGGGATCATCCGCTTGAACGCCTGGGGCAGGACGATGTAGCGCATCGTCTGAAAGCCGTTCATGGCGATCGACTGCGCCGCCTCCTTCTGGCCCCGGTCGACGCCGAGAATGCCGGCGCGAATGATCTCTGTGACATAGGCGCCTTCGTTCAGGCTCAGCGTGAAGGCGGCGGCGAGGATAGGATAGGTGAGCTGCCCGAACCATTGGTTGACGGGCAGGATCGCCGGCAGGCCGAGCACGATGAAGAAGAGCTGCACCAGGAGCGGGGTGGATCGGAAAATCTCGACATAGCCGGTGGCGAGCCAGCGCAGCGGCGCAACCGTCGACAGGCGCATCAGCGCCGCGAACAGGCCGATCACCACCATCAGCAGGATGGCGACGATCGAATACTGGATGGTAAGCCGCAGGCCATCGAGGATGACGGGTAGGTTTTGCCAGATAGGGCCCATGCACCGTACCTTGGAATGCTAATTCCCGCCGCCTCGCCGGAGGAACGCATGGCTCGAGCCATGCACCCTCCGGTCGGACAAGCCGGGAAGGCCGAAGAATCTGCCGTTCGGTTGATCCGAGCGGTCCTCAGCCCGAAATCGCAACGGAGGCCGGTTTTTGCACCTCATTGACGACGCCGCTGGTGTCGCCTCCAAAATATTTCTCGAAAAGCTTCTGGTATTCGCCGCTCTGCTTGATCTTGGCGAGGCCGGCATTGATCTTCTCGACCAGTTCCGGCTTCTGCTTGCTGATGGCGATGCCGTAATATTCGCCGGTCAGCAGCGGACCGACGGTCTCGACGTTGTCGTGGCCGGCCTTGAAATTGACGTTGACGGGGTTGTCGAAGATGACCGCGTCGGCTCCGCCGGTTTCGAGCGCCTGATAGGCCGCATCGATGCTCTGGAATTGCTTCACATAATCAGGCGCGAAACCGTGGCTGGTCAGATAGTCGACGGAAGAGGTTGCTTTCTTGGTTGCGACCACGTGGCCCTTGAGATCGTCGAAGCCCTTGATGCCGGAGTCCTTCTTCACCAGCACCGAAAGGCCGGATTTGTAATAGGCGTCGCTGAAGTCGACGTTCTGCATCCGGCTGGTCTTGATGGTTATCCCGGCAACCGCGGCGTCGATCGAACCGGCCTGCAGGCTCGGGATAATCCCGTTGAACGGCAGAGTCTTCAGGCTGACCGTCATGTTCTCGGCCTTAGCGATCGCCTGGATCATGTCGATGTCGAAACCGGTTACTTCGCCGTTCGTCTCGGTCTCGAATGGCGGAAAGGTCGTGTCGGCGCCCACAACGATGTTGGTTGCAGCACTTTGCGCCGCCGCCATGGGCGTGGCGCCGAACGAAAATAGGAGGCCGGAAACCAGCGACGTGGCCAGCATGATGATCGACTTGTTGTTCACAGATGTCTCCTTTCGGCGGGCATTCGTCAGCCTGAAATACGTCGACGATCAGGAGTGCGCGCAAAGCATGAACTCGAAGCCCGTACCTGTGCATCTGGATCGGGTGGCGCCCAAGTCAAGATTGCCGAAATTGTGGTTGCCTCGCGAAGGACGGCGGGGAGCCGGGTTTCCCGCGCGGCCAGGTCTCGCGACCGGTTATGCCAGGGGTTGCGCTGGCAGTCGGCGTGCCTCGCCATCGGAGTTTCCGATGGCGCCATCGGTTTCTTCCGTTTCCGCTTCGGGCCAGCGTCTGCCAAACCCTTTCCATGCAAGGAAAGGCATGGACATGGACAAGCAAAGAATCTTGGTCGTCGGCGGCAGCTCGGGCATGGGGCTGGCACTTGCCGGACAGTGCCTCGCGGAAGGCGCGCGCGTCATCATCGCCGGGCGCGGCGAAGCGAAGCTGAGCGCGGCGCGGGAAGCGCTCGGCCGCCGCGATACACTCGAAACGGCGGTAGCCGACATCAGCCGCGAGGATGAGGTCGCCGCACTGTTTCAGCGCATCGGCAGGATCGACCATATCGTCAGCACCGCGGCCGACATCGGGGGCGCCTACCGGCTGTTGCCCGAGGTCGAGCTTTCAGCCGCGCAGCGTGTGGTGGAAAGCAAGTTCTACGGACCGCTGCTGCTTGCCAAGCATGGCTCACCGACGCTGCCGCCGACCGGCTCGCTCACTTTCGTCTCGGGCATTGCCGCCTACCGGCCGGCGGCGCGCGGCGCGGTGGTCGCTGCGGTCAACGCGGCGCTGGAAGGGCTGGTGCGGGCTTTGGCCATCGAACTGGCGCCGATCCGCGTCAACGCCGTCTCGCCAGGCTGGATCGACACGCCGATCTGGGAATTCGTCGCTGGCGACCGGAAGGCCGAGATCCTGGCCGCCATGGCGGAGCGGTTACCCGCGAGGCGCATCGGAAAGCCGGAGGACATCGCCGATGCGATCCGATTCCTGATCGGCAATGGTTTCACGACGGGAGAGACGCTGCATGTCGAGGGCGGGCACCGGCTGGTGTGACCGGGACGAAGCCCTCCCCAAGAGCGGTGAGCAGCGCCTTCAGAGTCGGCGGCTGGACGCGGCGGCGACGCCATATCATCACGATGTCGGCCGAGCGGACCGGGCCGGGCCAGGCAAGCTCGGCCACTGCCCCGCGCTCGATCGCGGCGGCGACCGCCAGCCGCGGCACAAGGCCAAAGCCGGCGCCTGCCGCCACCAGCCCGGCTATGGCGTCGATGCTGCCGGCTTCTGCCGCCAACCTTGGCTCGCCCAGGCCCGCTTCGGCAAAGGCCCTGTCGACCATGGCGCGGTAGACGCAACCGGTCTCGGTGGCGACAAAATGCCTTTCGGCCAGCGCCGCCAGATCGATGTCCGCCCGATTTTCGCCGGGCGGCGCGATCAGCGCCAGCGGCTCGGCCGCCACAACGCGCCTGGCAAAGCGCTGATCTTCGAGCTCAGGGGATCGCTCGAAGCAGAAGGCGACGTCGATCTCGCCGTCGCCCAGCCGGCGCAGCAACTCGCTGCTGCCGGCGATCCGGAGCTTGATGTCGATGCCGGCGTGGGCGGCGCGGAAACCGGCGAGCCACGGAGCCAGCCTTGCCGAGGCGATCGTCTCCAGCGCGCCGAGCGACAGGCTGCCGGCCGTCCCGGCTCTGGTGGCATCGATGGCGGCGCGCGCGTCGTCGGCGAGCGCCAGCAAATCCTCGGCATAGGGTTTCAGCGCCTCGCCCGCCGGCGTCAGGGTGAGTCCCTGCCGCGAGCGGGTGAAGAGGCTGGCGCCAAGCTCGGTCTCCAGCGACTGGATCTGGTCGCTGACGCTCGATTGGGCGAGATTGACCTCCTGCGCCGCGCGCGTGACGTTGCGGGCGCGCGCGACCGCGAGAAAAGTCTTCAGCAGTCTGGGATGCATAAGGACGCCGAACCTACTGCAGTTGCGGCTTCTTCAGGAAGGAATTGCGGTCGGCGGATTTGACGCGCAGCCAGGTTTCGCGGCCGTCGCGCACGACGCGCAGCGGAATTTCCGAGCCGGCCGGGTTCTGCCAGAGCTTTCTGTAGAAATCGGCCAAACCGTCGACCTCGCCGTCGCGGACGTCGGAGATGATGTCGCCCTGACGCAGGCCCGCCTGGGCGGCCGGGCCACCTTCTGCCACGCTCATCACCACCACCATGCCGTTCGACTCGGCCGAGAAGGCGCCGAGCCACGGGCGCGGCGCCTTCGCCGCTTGGCCGCGCCTGATGAGATCATCGAGGATCGGCGTCAAAAGGTCGATGGGCACGACCATATTGATGTCGGCGACCTCGCCGGCGCGACTCATCTGCAGCCGCAGCGAGCCGACGCCGAGCAGCTTGCCGTCGCGGTCGAACAGCGCGGCTCCGCCCCAGGACGGATGCGCGGGCGCCGTGAAGATCGCCTCGTCGATCAGATACTCCCAGTAGCCGGCGAATTCCTGCTTGGTGACAATGTGGGCGTCGACCTGCTGGCCGATGCCGTCGGCGAGCGTCACGGCATCGCCGATATCGGCCTTCCTGGCGCTGCCAAACTGGACCGCCGGCAGACCGAGCGGCGCCAGCGCCTGGACAATGCCGAAGCCGGTCTCCTGGTCGTAGGCCAGCGCGTGCGCCGCGACCACGCGGCCGTCCTGGTCCGTCAGCCACACTTCCTCGGCCTCGGTGATGAGATAGCCGATGGTGAGCACAAGGCCATTGTCGCGGATCACCACGCCGCTGCCCTCGCGGCGCGTGCCCAGCGCATTGGCGGTGAAAGCGTCGTCCGGCACCATGGCGCGCACGGCAACGACGGAGCGCGAAATTTTCCCGATGGTCATCGATCCATCCTGCATTGCGGGTCTTCCCTATTAAGTATGGCCGGAGGCGCGCGGCGCAAGGGCCTTCGTCCTTCTGTGGGAGAAGGGAAGCCCCGCATGCTGGCACAAGCGCTAGTTCAACGAAGATTGAACTTTTTTCTTTGACGCGCGCGCAACCGCACCTAAGTCTATCGCCATCAGCAGACGTCGCAGTTCTCCGAACCTACAAGGCCTCCGCACATGGATGAATATATCCCGCCGAAAGTCTGGACTTGGAACAAGCCGAATGGCGGCGAGTTCGCTTCGATCAACCGGCCGATCGCGGGCCCGACGCATGAGAAGGAACTGCCGGTCGGCAGGCATCCGCTGCAGCTCTATTCGCTGGCCACTCCCAACGGCCAGAAGGTGACGATCATGCTGGAGGAGCTTCTGGCGCTCGGCCATAAGGGCGCGGAATACGATGCCTGGCTGATCAAGATCGGCGACGGCGACCAATTCGGCAGCGGCTTCGTCGAGGTCAACCCGAACTCGAAGATCCCGGCGCTGATGGACCGCAGCGAGCCGAAGCCGTTGCGCGTGTTCGAGTCCGGCTCGATCCTCACCTATCTCGCCGAAAAATTCGGCGAATTCCTGCCGACCGAGCGCGCGGCGCGGGCGGAAACCTTTTCGTGGCTGTTCTGGCAAATGGGTTCCGCACCCTATCTTGGCGGCGGCTTCGGCCATTTCTACGCCTATGCGCCGCACAAGATCGAATACGCGATCGACCGCTTCGCCATGGAGACCAAGCGGCAGATGGACGTGCTCGATCGCAGGCTGGCGGAAAGCGAATATCTCGCAGGCCCCGATTACACCATCGCCGACATTGCGGTTTGGCCCTGGTATGGCGGGCTCGCGAAGGGCCGCAGCTACAACAACGCCGCCGAGTTCCTGTCCGTGCACGAATACAAGAACGTGCAGCGCTGGGCCGACGCGATCGATGCGCGGCCTGCGGTGAAACGCGGGCGCATGGTCAACCGCATGTCCGGCGATCCGGCCTTGCAGCTGCGCGAGCGCCACGACGCCAGCGACTTCGAGACGAAGACGCAGGATAAGCTGGAGGCGGCGGAGTAAAGCGTGAGGCTGCTGATCTCTCCCGTCGTGGGGGAGATTGGCTGTCACGGGCGCCCTGCTATCTTCCGTAAGTATACGTCACCGTCGCCTGGCCGAGTGCGGAGCTCTTCGCCGCCACCGAGACCATTTCCGGCAACGGGTTGGCCGGTATGCGCAGCGTCTTGTCGCCCAGCGCGTAGAGCGTGAAGATGTAGTGATGGTCGCCGCTGCCGGGCGGCGGGCACGGGCCGAAATAGCCGGCTCGGCCGACGTCGCCTTTGCCAAGCACCGCGCCCTTGGGCATGCGCTTGCCACCTTGCGCGCCGGCGCCCTCGCGCAGTCCCTTGGCGCTCGCCGGGATGTTCCAGGCCAGCCAATGCCAGAATCCCTTGCCGCCGTTTGCATCGGTGTCGAACATGGTCAGCGCGTAGCTTTTCGTTCCGGCCGGCGGATCCCTCCAGGCAAGCGCGATCGAGATGCTCTTGCCGCCGCAGCCGGCCTTGTCGCCGAGATATTTCGCGTCCCACTTGCCGTCGGAGACCGACGTGCTGGAGATCTCGAATGCCCGCGCCTGGGTGGCCAAGGCGATGAGGGCAAGCATGGTGAAGCAGACGCGCAAGGTCATTTGATCCTCCCTGGATAACACAGCGTAGCGAAAAAGCGGCCCGAAAAAAGGGCAAGCTGGCGCGACCGCCTGCCTAGACAGCGAAAAAGCCCCGCCGGTGGAGGCCGTCGGGGCTCTTTCGTTCGGACCATGGAGGTGGGACCCCACGGTCGGATTGATCCAGGGGGTGTTGGATCGGCCGCGACACTAGCCGAGGAATCGGCCGGGCGGACAATCACGCCTGCGCACTATCAATCACGCCTGCGCGAGACGGCGGTGATTGAAGGCTATCCCCGCAGCAGCTTCGCCAATCTCGGCACGCCTTCGTTCACCGCGCGGTCGTCGGCAAGGGTGAACGACATGCGCAGCGTGTTGCGGCCGGTGCCGTCGGCGTAGAAGGCGTTGCCCGGCACGAAGGCAACGCGCGCCTCCTTGACCGAACGCGCCAGGAGCTCGGTGGCGTCAGCACCCTCCGGCAGCGTCAGCCAGACGAACATACCGCCGTCCGGACGGCTCCAGGAAATGCCGTCCGGCATATCGGCTTCGAGCGCGCCAAGCAGTGCATCGCGTCGCTTGCGGTAAGCGCCGATCAGCTTGTCAACCTGGGCGTCGAAGATGGTCTCGGCGACGCGGTGCATGACCATCTGGTTGATCGAGGGGCTGTGCAGGTCGGAGGCCTGCTTCATCAGCACCAGCTTCTCCACGACATGGCGCGGCGCGCACACCCAGCCGACGCGCATGCCGGGCGACAGGATCTTCGAGAAGGAGCCGCAATAGAGCGTGCGCGCATGATCGATGCCGCCGGCGCGGGCGCAGTCGAGCGCCAGGATCGGCGGCACGCTTTCCCCGTCATAGCGCAGCGCGCGATAGGCGGCGTCCTCGATGACGGCGATGTCGAGCTCGCCGGCGAGGTCGAGAACCGCCTCGCGCTGCTTGACGTCCAGCGTGTTGCCGGTCGGATTGGCGAAATCCGGCACCAGATAGGCGAATTTCACCTTGCCGCCGTTAGCACCGGCGGCCGCGCGATAGGCCTCCGGGGTCATGTTGCCGCCGGCGGTGTTCAGCCGGTCGTAGCGCGGCTCATAGGCGTTGAAGGCCTGCAGCGCGCCGAGATAGGTCGGCCAGGTGACCAGGGCCGTGTCGCCGGGCGACAGAAACAGCTTGCCGAGATAGTCGAGCGCCTGCTGCGAGCCGGAGGTGATGAAGATGTTGCCCTCGTCGCATTGAACGCCGAGCTTGCCCATATAGGCGGCCAGCCATTTGCGTAGCGGCAGGAAGCCTTCGCTGACCTGGTACTGGAGGGCCGCCCCCGCCTCGGCGCCGCCGAGGACGGCCTGGTAAGCGTCGGCGATGGCCTCGGCAGGAAACAGCGACGGGTCGGGAATGCCGCCGGCGAAGGAGATGATGTCCGGCTGGTCGAGCAGCTTCAACAGCTCGCGGATTTCCGAAGCCTTCATGCGCGAAGAGCGCGAGGCCAGAAGGTTCAACAGGGTCAAGGCGCACCTCCCGCAGTGCTTATTTAGGTCAGCTTAGTTGACCTATTATCAGGCGGCGCGTTTCGCGTGAATACACAAAACGGTCATGGCGCATCGACGAGGCGACATTTGGCCCACAGATTTTCGCAAATGCTAATGGATTGCCATTGCGCGGTCGGCGGGACTAGCGCACGATCATAACCCGGAACCGGAAGTTGATAGAAAATCAATCCGGACCAACGGGGGAAACGGGTATGACACTCGAGCTCATCGGGGCCGGCTTCGGTCGCACCGGCACATGGTCGACTTTCGCCGCGCTGAACCGGCTCGGTTTTCCGAGCTATCATATGCAGGAAGTCATCATCAACAAGGCAAATAAGGGCCACCTGGATTTCTGGCGCAAGGTTGCGAACAGCCCGCCCGGCACGCCGCAGGACTGGAACAGGGTCTTTGCCAATTACCGGGCGACCGTCGACAATCCAGGCTGCTGCGTATGGCGCGAGCTGATGGCTGCCTATCCGGAGGCCAAGGTGCTTCTGACCCTGCATCCGCGCGGCGCCGAAGCCTGGTATGACAGCACCATCGACACGATCTACTTCACCGAGAATGTCTGGCAGTTCAAGGTGCTGGAATGGCTAACGCCGTTCGGCCGCAAGTTCGGCGACATGTCACGCAAGCTGGTATGGGGCCGGACGCTGAAGGGCGTGATGAACGACCGCGACAAAGCAGTGGCGCGCTACAATTCCTATATCGAAGAGGTGAAAGCGGCAGTGCCGCCTGAGAAACTGCTGGTCTTCAAGGTTAGCGACGGCTGGGCGCCCCTCTGCGATTTTCTCGGCGTCGCTTTGCCCAACGAGCCCTTTCCCAATCTCAACGACCGTGCCAGCATCAAGAAGATCATCAAAGAGATGATCATGGGATCCTATCTGATGCTTGCCGGCGTCGCGGTGCTGATCGCGCTGGCAGCTTGCGGCTTGTGGTGGTTGCTGGGATAGGACCATTATCCATCAAGCCACCACGACCGCCGATGCCGCGTCTTCGGCACCGCGCGATTAGAACGGCAACCGGATTTCGTCGGGCTCGGCCCTTTCGGGCCGGCCGATGTCCTTCTGGATCTCCGTCGGCAGTTCGTTGAGCTCGCGCGTCGTGCGGCGGCGCTTGCTGGCCTGCGCGAAGGCAGCGCGGATCCTGCTAAGACTTTTGATCATGAGAGCCTCCATATTTCGATCAGCGGCAGAAAACCGACGCCGCCTCTTCCCGGCGTCGCTTTTGCGATGCGTCTGTAACCAGTCGATAGCGCGCGAACGGTGAAATGCTTCACGAAGCCGGAGCGGCTTGAAACATATGCATGCAAACTAGTTTGCAGGATCAGCCACGCGGTCTGCATGAAAATCAGGAGCTTGCATGACCTGCAATGTCAGACGCTTCGCTTGTCGCCTTGATGGGTTTGATTCACGTCTCCAAGAGGAGGCGATAGCGCGAGTTGTAGCTCGGCAACAAATTGACGGCTTCTAATTCACCTGGTTTTCGGCCCCACTTTCCCGCCTCGCGCCACTTCCCTGCCCGCGCGATAGACGGTGCGATCCTTTGGCACCGCCACCACCGCTTCCAGGACATGCTCGGCCTTCAGCGCAACGAAATCCGCCTTGGCGCCCACAGCGATGCCGTAGCCTTCGAGCCCCAGCGCCTTGGCGCCGGCGTGGCTGACCACGTCGTACGCGGCCTCCAGCTCCCAATCTTCGTAGAAGCCGGAGCGGTAGCCGATCATGTTGGCGCGGTTGAGCATGTCGCCATCGCCATAGGGCCACCATGAATCGCGGATGTTGTCGGAACCGGCGAAGACGGTGACGCCCGCCTTGCGCAGCGCCGCCACCGGCGGGAATGGATGATCGCCGGGCGCGTTGGTCATGATGGCGACGCCGGCGCCGGCGATCCGCTCGCCAGCCTTGGCCGACGCATCGGCGGAGATGTCGCCCAGCCCGTAGGCGTGGCTGATAACGACCTTTCCCTGCATGCCCGATGCCGTGGTCCGGGCGGCGATCTCCTCGATCTCGAACAGGCCGAGTGTGCCGCGGTCATGCAGGTGGATGTCGATACCGGCGCCGCGTTTTTCGGCAAGGCCGAACACCACATCGAGATGGCCCTTCACGTCGCGGTCGAAGCTTGCCGGGTCGAGCCCGCCGATCAGGTCACAGCCGAGCTTGAGCGCCTCGTCGAGCAACTCCGCGGTGCCTGGCGAGGACAGAATGCCGCTCTGCGGGAAGGCGACGAGCTGGATGTCGATCAGGTCGCGGTATTTCTCCCGCACCGCGAGGATCGTCTCCACATGCTTCATCCCGACCGTGGCGTCGACCATGACATGGCTGCGCATGGCGAGGCTGCCATTGCCAACGCAGAGCTCGAGCTGGTTTCTCGCCCGCTCCGCCATGGGTGCTGCCTGCTCGAGGTTGCGCATCTGGAAGGCAACCCGCTCGCGCACGTCGAAGCCGTTGGTGCAGGGAATGTGCGGGCGCCAGACATCGCCGTAGAAGGAGGTGTCGAGATGGATGTGGCCCTCGACGAAAGCCGGCAGGACGAGCTGGCCGGCGAGGTCGATAGCGCCGGATGGCGGCGTGACCGTATTGGCTGCAGGCGCTATGGCAATGAAGCGGCCGTCGGCTATGGTGAAGTCAGCGACCGTGCCGTCGGCAAGTTTGGCGTTGAGAAAATGAGTCTGGTTCACGATGCAATCCCTTGAAAAGGAAAGCGTCAGTCGTCGCCGCTCAGGCGGACGAGGTCAATGCGGCAAAGGATAGAAACTGTTTCACCCTTTGCTTTCTCCTCCGTGTGCAGGAAGGCAAATGCAACCGCCGCCATATACCGTTTTCACGGAAGTTTCAGCGGGCGGCAAACGTGCCATGGTGAAGCCTGCGGTATGAGGCCGCCGTGGTCGACGCGGACGCCCAAGCACATCCCCAACAATGCGCCCCCAACGGCCGCGTCGACCATGCACGGAAAAGGCGACGGCGACCTTGCCCTGGGTCGCCGTTTTTTTCTCAGTCCAGTTTTCGATCAGCTTTGGGTGGCGGCGTATTCCGCGACCAGCGGCTCGTATTCCTCGAAGGACGGCAGCGCTTCGTAGCTGTGCACGGCCGATGTCGCCGCCCAGGGCAGTTTCTCAGCCGTCCAGGTCTCGATGAAGGGTGTGAACCAGGCGTGGTCGTCGAGCATGGTCGGGCGCAGGTTGACGAACCAGTCGATCCCTTCGGGCCGCGTGAACATCCAGGTCATGCAGTAGCCGCAGAAATAGTGTTTCGACGCGCCGTGCAGACCGCCGACCACCGGTTCTCCCCTGGTTACCTCGAAGCCATCCGAGGGGATCGCCGCACTCAGCGAATAGGCGCTGGACGACATCGACTGGCAACCGGTGCAGTGGCAGGCCATGGTGAGCAACGGTCTTGCCGAGATCTTCAGGCGCACACGGCCGCAGCGGCAGCCTCCTTCAGCGGGCAGGCAAAGACTTGGCAAGATGGGCTCCTTGGGTTGGGGTACTTCCGTCTCCCCCAGTGAGAAGGTGGGTCGGTGCGCAGCGCCGAGAGACGGATGAGGGGAAGGAGAAGGCGCGCTCAACCTTCGGTCAACTCCGCCGTCGTCATCATCCGAACCCCCTGCTCCTCGAAGGCCTCGTTGTGACGGGCAATGATGTCGGGCGCCTTTTCCTCGTCGCTGTCCAGCGTCGAATGCGCGTCGGAAACCACAGTCACGCCAAGCCCTTCGGCAAAAGCGCCCTTCACGGTGGCGGCGACGCAGAAATCGGTCTGGGCGCCGATGAGCACGACGTCTTTCGCGCCCTGCCCCGCCACCCATTCGGCGAGTTCTGGGTTGGAAAAGGCATTGCCAACACTCTTGCCGAAGGTCGGTTCGTCGGCGGCTTGATCGAGCAGCGGCCATACAGGCCAGCCGGAAGCGCCCGGCGCCAGCGGATCGCCTTCCGGCCCGTCATGGCGGATAAACGCCACCTTGCGGCCGGAGCGACGCGCCCAGTCGATCAGCCTGCGGGCGCGCTCGGCGATGGTGTCGGCGTCATGGATCGGCGGATCGAAACGGCCATCGAACATGCCTGTCTGCAGGTCGATGACGATGAGCGGCGCGGCGGCGGAGGGGGCTGCGTCTGGCATTGGTGCGAAGATAGCGTGGGTGGGGGCGGGTCAAGGACGAGGTACAACACACAAGCGACCTACAAACAATCTTGAGTTGCAATATTCTCACGACGCAACTATCGTTACCAAGCAATGGGGGAAGATGATGGAGCAATAAACCGTATTCCTGATCGGGGCGGGCACACACGGCGACGACGAGCAGGCTGTCTTTACGCTCCATGATGCGGGGACAAAATGCCGACTCATCTGCAGTTATCGGGAGAAGGTTATCGAGGCTGAAGAGGACGACTATTTCGAAGTGCTGTTCCAGATTCGCCTGCGCCTTGAATTGGATGGGCTGCTGCCTTTCTGCTACGGCGCCAGCGGGAGAGTCTACCCGGAGGGAACGGTGATCGAAATGAGCCGGGGACTAATCGCCTGCAAAATAAAGATGGGACAGCCGCCGAAAGAGACAGACCTGGTCAACATCTTTGCCGATGGTCCCGATGTGGTGCCTGCCTTTCCGCGAATGCAACAGGAATGCTGGGACGCCTGGCTCGCCTCATTGCCTCCCTGACGAGAAGCATCGATGCGCCAACCCACGGGAACTTGCATATGACCGCCGGTGATCCTGATTGGCTTTTTGACGACCCGCCAAATATGGCCGTCTTCACGATACATCAAATAATCAAGGGCGAGCACATTGTAGATTACGTTGCTCACGATGGTGACGATGGCGCTTGGCAGTTCTTGAACCGAACTGTCGATTTCAAGATGGCCGACGCCATGCTTGTCGGCCTGTCTGAGATGGTGAAATTGGATAGCTCGCTCCGCGAACTCTGGGACCTCCCCTATGGCTGGTGTGCCTGGCGGGACGGCAAGGACCAACCGTGGCATCGAGCGGTGAAAGAGCCGAAGGAGGAATGATGGCCTGCAGGCGACCGGTATGACTTAGCCGGGGTTGAGATAGCGCACCTACGACATCAGTGGCATCGGGCCCTTCAGCGCCTCCGCCAGCGCGTCGCGAAAGACCGCGATCGGTCGCGCCAGCCTGCCGGCCGGCGGGCGGTGGAGCAACCAACAGCGGACTTGCGGCTTGAAGCCGGGGCAGTCGACCACCTCGACCGCGTCGCGCCATTGGCTGCCCGACAACGCGCCGGGCGTGACGACGCCGATGCCGTGGCCGCGCGCCACGAGCGACATCCTGAGATCCGCACCCTGCGCCTCGACGCCGACATGGAAAGGCAGCCGCGCCGCCTCGAAGCGGTGGCGGATGAACGCGCGGAAACCGCAGCCGGTTTCGTTGAGCACCCAGGGGTAGCGCGCGAGATCGTTGAGCTCGGCCGGCTTCGGCACGCCGAGGCCTGGCGAAGCCACCAGCAGCACCGCCTGCACGCCGAGATCGTCGCCAACAAGCTCCGGCGGCGGCGCGACGCCCTCGGCCAGACAGACGGCGACCGCGTCGATCTCGCTGTGCAGCACCTGCTCCACCAGGCGCGGCGACAGGCTGGAGGTGATCTTCAGCGTCAATTGCGGGAAGGCCGCGCGAAGACTGTCGAGCGGCTCGGACAGCGCACTGGTCGAGAGATACGGCATGATGCCGAGGCGGAACTCGCCCCTCACCTCGCCGGCCGGCGAGACGCCCGCCTTCAGATCCTCCAGCGAGCGCAGCACGCGGCGGCCATGCTCATAGGCCTCGCGGCCCGAGGCGGTGGGTTTGAGCGGCTTCGATTGGCGGTCGAGCAAGGGAGTCGCCAGCCGCTCCTCGAGATTCTGCACCCGGCGCGTCACGCCGGGCTGGGTGAGATTGAGCCTGGCCGAGGCACCGACGATGGAGCCGGTTTCGACGACGGCGACGAAGGCCTCGAGGTCATGGATGTTCATGCGCATCTCGCATAATCATTATCAGACCATTTCAATTGTAGCATTATGATCGTTCCGAATAAAGTCCTTGCGACATATGCAGAGAGCGAGGACTTCATTGATGCACGGCACACACAACGCGCCATTGACGGAACGGCCAAGCGAGGCCGTCAGCACCATCACCCGCTCGCAGACGCTGCTGTTGGCCGCTTCGGTCGGCATCATCGTCACCAATCTGTTCGCGCCGCAGACGCTGGTCGGTCTGATCGGACCCTCGCTCGGCGCCGCGGCGTCGGAAAGCGGCCTGGTCTCGATGGCGACGCTGCTCGGCTACGCTGCCGGGCTGTTCTTCCTGGTGCCGTTGTCCGATCTCGTCGAGAACCGCGTTCTAGTGCTGCGCATGCTATGCGCCGCCGCGCTCGCCGCGACGGTCGCTTCATTCGCGCCGTCGGCCGCCTCGCTGCTTGCCGTGCTGTTCGTGCTTGGCGCGGCCTGTTCCTGCATCCAGGTGCTGGTGCCGGTCGCGGCCTCGATGGCGCCGCCGGGACAGGACGGGCGCGTCATCGGCGACGTGATGAGCGGGCTGATGATAGGCATCCTGTTGTCGCGCCCGATCGCCAGCCTGGTCGCCGACGCCTTCGGCTGGCGCGCCTTCTACGGCATCAGCGCCGCGGCGCTGGCGCTGCTCGCCATCCTGCTCGGCTTGACGCTGCCGAGGCGGAAGCCGTTGGCGCATACGAGCTATGTGGGGCTCATCGCTTCGCTGATCGGACTTCTGGGTCAGGAACCGGTGCTGCGCCGCCGCGCCTTTACCGCCAGCCTGGTGATGGCCGCCTTCAGCGTGTTCTGGACCGCGGTGGCGCTTCGCCTCTCCACTCCACCCTTCGATCTCGGCCAGAAAGGCATTGCGCTGTTCGCGCTGGTTGGCGCCGGGGGTGCGGCGGTGACGCCGATCTTCGGCCGCGCCGGCGACCGCGGCTTTACGCGCTCCGCTACGATCCTGTGCCATCTCGTGCTGATCGCGGCGCTCGGCCTCGCCGCATGGGCCGGCGCGGCCAAGGCCGGCGGGGCATGGCTGCCGCTCATCCTCATGGGCGTCAGCGCGGTGCTGCTCGATATCGGTGTCACGGGCGACCAGACGCTGGGCCGCCGCGCGGTGAATCTCCTGCAGCCCAAGGCGCGGGGCCGCATCAACGGGCTGTTCGTCGGCATCTTCTTCATCGGCGGCGCGATCGGTTCGCTACTGGCCGGCATTGCCTGGGCCTGGGGCGGCTGGAACGCGGTATGCGCGGCGGGCGCTGTGTTCGGGGTGGCGGCGCTGGTGGTGGATTGGGTGGAGTAGCCGCAGCGCTATCCGATCCCGCCCGTCACGGCATATCCCCCGGCAGTACGCCCATCCGACGACTTAACGATGGCCGTGACGATCGAACCGTAGGGACCGCGCCAGACGCTGTGGAAGCCTTGATGTATCGCGGCCGGCACGACTGCACGGCCTGTGTAGCGGTTACCGTCGGCCCGCATGATCACCGGCTCGCCGTTGACGTGGACATTCACGGCCGCCGCCGGCCCCATCCTGCCCGCCTCGATCTCCAGCGCGATCATGATCTCGTCCGTGTCACCGGCGCGGACCGTTTCGGCAGTCAGCATCAGGGCAAACGGCGCATCGCCGGTAGCATTCGCCACACCGCTGCCCGCCGCAAACACATCGTCCGCCAGCGGCGGCGTGCGTGGCGGGACGGTGCGGCGCTTTGTGGCGCGCTCATAGTTGCCGGCAATCCTCAGCAACGCCACGTCGTCATAAGCCTTGCCGGCGAAGGTGAGGCCGACCGGCATGCCGATATCGGCCATGGCGCCCATCGGCACCGTCACCGTCGGGATGCCGAGATGCCGCCAGACCAGATTGCCGTTAGCAACCCACGTCCCGTTACGCCAGGCAAGCCGGGCGGAAGCCTCGTTGACGTCGGCATCGGCCGGGCCGACATCGGCGACCGCCGGCAGCACCACGGCGTCGAGCTTGTTGGCATCGAGCCAGTCTTCGAAGTCGGCATGGCGCGTTGCCTCCAGGCCCTGCAGCCCTTCCTCTATGGTGGGGATATCTTCCAGTCGCGCCACACGCCGCTTCGCGCGCTCGACATATTGCGCCAGATCGAAATCGGCTTCACCGTAACGATCGCGCAGCGTGCCCGGCGGCTGGGGGAAGATCTTTGCACCGTCGACCGAAGCAAGATCCGGGATGGCCGGATCGGCATTCGCGCGCAGGAAATCGTCCCACGACCAGATCGACAGATCCCAGATCTCGCGCTCGGCGAATTCCGGCGGCACGAGACCACGGTCGACCATGGAGCGCGCGCCCGGGCGATCGCGCTCGTAATTGGAGACGACGGGGAAATCGATCTCGACCACTTCCGCGCCGAGCGCTTCCAGGTCGCGCGCCGCCTGTCGCCACAACTCCAGCACCGAGGCGCGCGTCTCGATCGGGCGCTCCGCGCCTTCGTCCTTGCCGATATACATCCTGGGCACGCCGAGCCGCTTGCCCTTGAGTGCGCCTTGCAGAGGAAGCGCAGCATAGTTCGCCGGCCTGAGCTCGGATGCCTTCGGGATATTCACCCAGGGCTGCACGCGCCAGAAATCGCCGCGCGTCTCGTTATCGTCGGCGACGATCACATCGAGCAGCTCCAGCATGTCGGCAATGGTCCTCGTGTGCGGCACGACCACATCCATGGTCGGCACCAGGGGCCAGTTGCCGCGCACCGAGATTACGCCGCGCGAAGGCGTGTAGGCGACCAGCGCGTTGTTGGAGGCGGGCGCGCGCCCGGACGACCACGTTTCTTCGCCGAGCCCGAAGGCAGCGAAGCTGGCTGCAGTCGCGGTGCCCGAGCCGTTGGAGGAGCCGGAGGCGAAGGCGGCGGTGAGGAAATCCTTGTTGTACGGACTTTCGGCCCGACCATAGACGCCGCGCTGCATGCCGCCATTGGCCATCGGCGGCATGTTGGTGAGGCCGATCAGCACCGCGCCCGCGGCGCGCAGCCTGGCGATGGTGAAGGCGTCCTCGTTCGCCATGAGCTGCTCAAAAGCCGGCGAGCCGGCGGCAACCGTCAGCCCCTTGGCCTTGTAGCTGTCCTTGGCGGTGTAGGGGATGCCGTCGAGCGGTCCGAGCGTCCTGCCCTCGCGGCGGCGCCGGTCGGACGCTTCCGCCTCTTCGAACATCTTGGGGTTGAGGACCGGCACCGCGTTGAGCGTGATGCCGTGACGATCGTAATGGGCGATGCGCCGCAGATACGCAGCGACCAGCTCGACGCTGGTGACGGTGCCGTCCTCAAGCGCTTGGCGCAGGTCGGCGACCGAGGCTTCGACGATAACGAGGCTGGGCATGGTGGCGGGCGAATTCCTTTGCAACGATTACGTTCCGTCACACCCATCTGCCTTGCCGGGCATCTTCCGCGCAAGGGGAGATCGGATGGCGCAGCCGCTTTCGCCAATCGCCGCGCCCACTAAACTCCCAGCACGCCCTTCACCCTCTCCCGAGTATAAGGCAGATCGTAAATCCGCTTCCCCGTGGCACTCCGGAACGCATTGGCGATAGCGCCTGCGGTTGGGCCCTGGGCGGCTTCGGCGACACCGAGGTAGGGCGCGCCCGGATTGTCGACGACCTGCACCTCGACGCTGTCGGGCACCGCGCTGAAGCGCAGGATCGAATAGGTCGACCAGTCCGGACTCAAGATGCGCGTCCGGTCGAAATGCACGGCCTCATAAAGCGTCCAGCTCATCGACTGCAAAATGCCGCCCTCGGTCTGGTTGATGATAGAATCCGGGGCGACGGCCTCGCCGCAATCGACCGCCGCGACGACGCGCGACACCTTGATTGCGCCGCTGTCGCTGTCGACATCGGCCTCCAGCGCGACGGCCAGATAAGCGGCGTGGTTCTTGTATTTGGCGAAGGCGAAGCCTCTGCCCCTGCCTTCCGGCAGGGAATCCTTCGACCAGCCGAACTTTTCGGCCGCCACTTCGATCACCTTTTTGGCGCGCGGGTCTTTCAGATGGCGCAGGCGGTATTCGACCGGATCGGCGTTCGCCGCCAGCGCCAGCTCGTCCATGAAGCTTTCGATGGAGAAGACGTTGCAATAGGCCCCTAAGCTGCGCAGCGAGGAAACGCGCACCGGCATGTCGGCGATGAAATGCCAGTTCACGCGCTGGTTGGGCACGTCATAGAGAGGGATGGCGTTGCGATCGCCATTGCCGAGCGGCGATATCTGCAGCTTCGCCGGGTCCGGCGGGAAATGCCGGGCCATCAGGCGGCCGGCGACCAGCGACCCGGCCGAGCCCGGCCGCGTGCCGTGGCTGTTGCTCCACAGGTCGTAGTGCCAACTGACGATGTTGCCGCTCTGATCGAGCGTGGCGCTCGCCCTGGTGAGCATCGCCGGTCCGTATGGTTCCCACAGATGCTCTTGGTCGCGCATCCACTGCACGCGCACCGGCTTGCCCGGCACTTTCTGCGCGATCAGCGCGGCGTCGGCCGCCGCATCGTCGGCGCCGTTGTGGCCGTAGCAGCCGGAGCCTTCGGTATGAATGCAGCGCACCTTTTCCTCCGGCACGCCGAGCATCTGCGCAATCGCCTTGCGGTCGGGATAAACGCCTTGGGTGTGGGTCCACACCGTCGTCAGGCCGTTGTCGAGCATGGCCACCGCGCTCGACGGGCCGATCGAGCCATGCATCTGGTAGGCGCGCGTGAACTGCGCCTGCAGCGTCTTGGCGCCCGGCGCGCTTTCGGCACCGACGGAGGTCACGGTACCGATCTCCGATACGGACTTTTCGAGGAAGGCCGGCAGATCGTACTGGTCCGGAAGCTCTGGCTGCTCCTGCCACTTCGCGACGGCGGCCGTCGCACGCATGGCCTTGACGGCCTGGAATTCCTGTTCGGCGACCACGGCGAGGAAATCGCCGTCGCGCACCACCGCGATGACGCCAGGCATCGCCTTGACGGCGGCATCGGCGAAGTCGGTGAGCTTGGCGCCGTAGCTCGGCGGACGCACGACGCGGGCATGCACCATGCCCGGCGGCCGCATGTCCTGCACATAGGCATTCCCGCCGGTGACCTTGGCCGGGATGTCCACCCGTGCGAAAGGCCTGCCGATGGCGTGGTAGGCGGCGGGCGGCTTGAGCTTGGTGTCGGCCGCCGCATCGACATGCAGGAACTCGGCCGAGACCAGTTCGCCATAGCTGGCCTTGGCGCCGTTCGGGCCGACGATCGTGCCTGCCTGCGCCTTGAGCGCCTCGACCGGCGCGCCGAGCTTTTGGCTGGCCTTGGCGATCAGGATCTGGCGCACCTGCGCCGAGGCATGGCGGATGGCGGTGCCTGAGTTCTGGATCGTCTGGCTGCCGGCCGTGTAGCCTTCGTTCGGCGTCAGTGCGGTGTCGGCGGTGACCAGCTTGATCGACGCGGGCTCGACCTCCAGTTCCTCGGCCGCGATCTGCCGCAGCGACGTCTTGGTGCCCTGGCCAAGCTCGGCCTTGCCGGTGAAGACGGTGATCGAACCGTCAGCGTCGATGCGGATCCAGGCGTCGAGCGAGGGCGTATCGGCCAGGCTGCCGGGTAGTTTCGGCTTAGCCGCCTGGGCGCCCGGCGCGGTCGATACCCCGCCCTCCTGCGCCTCGGCGGGGATGGCGAAGGACACGACCAGCGCGCCGGCTCCGGCCAGGAAGCCGCGGCGGGTGACGTCGGGAAGCGGGTTCGGTGCGTTCATCATCCCCTCCCGGTGGCGGCGGCCGGCGCCGTGATGCCGGCGGACTTGCCCTGCATCAGGTCGCGGGCGCGGGCCACGGCCCGAAGGATGCGCATATGCGTGCCGCAGCGGCAGAGATTGGGCTCCAGCGCCTGCCTGATGTCGGCGTCGGCGGCGTCGGGTTTTGCCTCGAGCAGCGCCTGTGCCCGCATCATCATGCCGGCAATGCAATAGCCGCATTGCGCCGCCTGTTGTTCGATGAAAGCTTTTTGCATCGGGCCGGGATCGTCGATGGTGCCAAGCCCCTCGACCGTCTTGATCTCGCGCCCTTCGACCAGCATGGTCGGTGTTAGGCAGGAAAAGACTGGCTTACCGTCGACCATCACCGTGCAGGCGCCGCACTGGCCGAGGCCGCAGCCGAACTTGGCGCCGTTGAGCTTCAGATCGTTGCGCAGCACGTAGAGCAGCGGCGTCGCCGGATCGACGTCGAGGTCATGTGACGTGCCATTGACGTTGAGCTTAACCATCAGTCCTTGGCTCCCACATTGTCCGGGCTGCGCTCGATGCCGTCCGAAGGCCGGACGCTGACCCGGTATTTGCCGCTCCTGGTGTCGGCGGTCTTCGCCTTCGCGTCCGCCCATGCCGGCTTCCGGGCATAGGCCTCGCGCAGATAGCCGAGCAGGTCCGCCACCTGATCGTCGGTCAGCATCGCGGCGAAGCCCGGCATGATCGGGCTCTCCCGGCCGCTCGCCGCCGGCAGGCCAAAGAGCACGACGTTGATTGCATTTTGCGGATCGCGCGCGGCGATCGTGCTGGAGAGATGGAAATCGATGCCGCCGAAAGGCTGCGGGCGGCTGCCGTCATGGCAGGTGGCGCAGGCCGCCTGGTAGATCGCGCCGCCGCGGCTTGTCGGGCTGCCGGCGGTGGCGCTGGCCGGTATCGGCGTGCCGCCCTGGTCGAGCGAAAGCTTCTTGCGGATGTCCTCGGCCGCCGCCGCGCGCTCGGGCGTCGGCTCGCCCATCCGCGAGACCAGGTAGGTGGCGATTGCGCTGATGTCGGAATCCGACAGACGGCCGAGATTGCCGGTGACCTCCGCCATCGGCCCGTTGGCCACGCCGTGATCGGCATGCCAGCCCTGGCGCAGATAGGCAAAGAGGCTGTCATGCGTCCATGGGATCGGCGCGGCGGACGATGCGTTGAGCGCGAAGGCGTCCCAGCCTTCCGCTTCGCCGCCTGCCAGATGCGCGCCTTTCCGCTCGGCGCCGAGCGCGTTGCGCGGCGTGTGGCAGGCGCCGCAATGGCCAAGCCCTTCGACGAGATAGGCGCCGCGGTTCCATTCGGCGCTCTGCGCGGCATCCTCGCGATAGGCGCCCTTGTGGAAGAAGAGCAGCTTCCAGCCCGCCAGCACGAAACGCAGGTTGAGTGGAAACGGCAAGTCGTTGGCCGGTCGCCGGTTCTCAACCGGCCGGCGTGTCATCAGATAGGCGTAGAGCGCCTTGTTGTCCTCGTCGGACACCAGCGTGAAATGGTCAAACGGGAAGGCCGGATAAAGGTGATCGCCGTCGCGCTCTACGCCTTCCCGCATCGCCCGGCTGAAGGCGGCCTCCGACCATCTGCCGATACCGGTCTTGGGGTCCGGCGTGATGTTGGTTGAATAGATGGTGCCGAATGGCGTCGGCACCGCCAGCCCGCCGGCGAAGGACTTTCCGCCGGGTTTGGTATGGCAGGCCGTGCAGTTGCCGACCGAAGCGAGCACCGCCCCTTTCTCGATCAGCGCCTGGTCGAAGGAGGCGCGCTGCGGCGGTTCGATCGGGTCGATCGCCGGCTTCCAGGCATAGGCGGCAAAGCCCGCCAGGCAGACGACAATGAGGATGAGAACGCCGATCCAGAAGCGTTTCAAGGAAGGGGCTCCTTGCGCAGGGCACGGCAGCAGTCCGGGACATCCGGCCGGCAATGCGCCATCGGATGAACTAGGCAGGAGCTACGCGTCGTCAATTGGCGAGGCGCGAAAGCCGCCGATCTTTCCCCCTGAGGAGATTGGCTGTCACGCGGGCCTTCGCCAATCGCCTCAGCTATTCCGGTGCCCCCCGCGAACAGCACCGTGCCGTCTCCGCCCGCCGCCGGCCAGTCGCGGATGGTGCGGTCGATGCCGCCGGTCAATAGCGTGCCGTCGGCTGCAAATGCCACCGAATACATTGGCCCGGTACCGGGGTCGAACTCGGCGATCTCGGCGCCGGTCTCCATGTTCCAAATCCGCGCTGTGCCGTCGAGCGATACCGAGCCCAGCCGCTTGCCGTCGGCCGACAGGGCCAGCGCGTACACCGTGCCGGAATGACCCTCGAAACGTCGCACTTCCTTGAAGCTGTCGAGATCCCAGAGTTTTATCGTGTAGTCGCCGCTGCCGGTCACCGCGTGGTGACCGTCGGTCAGGAAGACCGCGCCATAGGCGCCGCGGTCGTGGCCGTGCCAGCTGCGCAGTTGCTTGCCCGAAACGATATCCCAGAGCTTCAGCTCGCCGTCGATGCTGCCCGCGAGCGCCCTGCTGCCGTCGGGCGAGATGGCGACGGAGCTCACCGACCAGTCATGGCCGGCAGCACATGCGACACCGTCCCCTTCTCCAGGTCCCAGACGACGACAGAACCGGTGTCGTGGCCACTGACGGCGAGCTTGCCGTCCCGGCTGACCTTCAATTGCCTGACCCCGCCGTTCGTCCCTGAGGAGAAGACGTGCAGCGCCGTCCCGTCGGCTAGCTGCCGCAGCACGATCTCGCCGTCGTCGCCGGCGGTCAGCGCGGTCTTGCCGTCGGGCATGAAAAGCGCACTGCGCGCCATGTCCTTGTGGATGCCGAGATCGCGGATCAGCCGCTTGCCGTCGATGTCCCAGAGCTTGATCATGCGGTCGGTGCTGTGCTCATGATCTCGTGGCCGTCGGCCGACACCGCCAGCCAGACGACGGCGTCGCGGTGGCCTTCGGGCACGGTCGGCTGGGCCGGAGGCGCCGGCGGAGGCGGCGCCATCGCGGCGGCCGGCGGCATCGGCTGGGCGGGAGCTGCAACCAGCTCTGGCGGCGCGGGCTTCGCCGCCTCTTCCTGCGCGGATGAGGCTGGCTCGATGTTCGCGTCCGGCGTACTGGTTTTGCCGGCTCGGGCTCCAGCTCGGGCCGCTGAGTTGCCGGCTTCGCCGGCGCGGTGGCGACTTCCTAGGCAATGCCGACGATCAGCATCGCCACCGCCAGCGGCCACTGCGGGCGTCTATCGGGATACGATCGGGCCGCTGTTCCATCGGTGAAACAATATCCCCCAGCTCTAGAACGGTCGGGCCGACCGCTTGCTTGACAGAAGCGGCTGTATGAGATCATCTGTCAGATTATAGGAGGGCAACCCATGAAGAAGAGTTACGAGAAGCCGGTTTTCGTTCGCAAAGGCAAGCTTTCGGCGGTTGTGGCCGGCTTGCCGTCGGTTCCGCCGCCCTGACCGGGCACACCCAGAACCTGATTCTCAATAATCCGCGCCACGGCGGGGATTATTGTTTTCTCACCCCAACTCCACCCAGACCGGGGCATGATCGCTGGGATTGTCGCCTCCCCGCACCTCGCGGTCGATGCCCGCGCCCTTCAGCTTTCGCGCCAGCTTCTTCGACAGCAATATGTGGTCGAGCCGCAATCCCGCATCGCGCGGCCAGCGGTTCCGGCGATAGTCCCAGAAGGTGTAGAGCCGCTCGTCCTTGGGAAAGACCTTGCGTAGCGCGTCCGTCCAGCCCTGGTCGATCAGCGCTGCGAAGGCGGCGCGGCTTTCGGGCTGCACCAGCGCGTTGTCGTCATAGGAGCGTGTCTGGTAAATGTCGCGTGGCTCGGGCACGATGTTGAAATCCCCGGCGAGCACCACCGGCAGGCCGGTGTCGAGCAGCTCGGCCGCATGCGCGGCAAAGCGCTGGTGCCAGGCGAGCTTATAGTCGAATTTCGGGCCGGGCTGCGGATTGCCGTTCGGCGCGTAGAGGCAGGCGATGACGACACCGTCGACCGCCGCCTCGATGTAGCGGGCCTGGCGGTCGGCCTCGTTGCCGGGCAGCGTCTCGCGCGTCAGCACCGGCTCGGCGCCGCGCGCGAGGATCGCAACGCCGTTCCAGGTCGGCTCGCCCTTCCACACCGCGCCATAGCCGGCATTCGCGAGCCTCGTCAGTGGGAACTGGGCGTCGCGAGATTTCAGCTCCTGCAGGCAGACGACGTCAGGTTTTGCCTTGGCGAGCCAGGCCAGAAGGTTTTCCAGCCGGCTGTTGATGTTGTTGATGTTGAAGGTGGCGAGTTTCATTCAAGTCTGTCGATATTCAGGTGAAGCCGGCCTGCAAATGCCGGCTTCCTGAGCTTCCGGTGCTCACGTACTTCAGTACGCTCCGCTCCGGTTCTCGGAAACCACCATTTTCGTCTCGGCCTGACCTGAATCTCGGCAGACTTGGCGGCGGCCCAATCAGTTCGCCATCCGCGCCTTTGTCGTCTCCGCCACGATCTTCAGATGATCCCCCGTCGAAAATCCCGAGATCGCCTTGCGCGGCTTCAAATCGTGATCGCCGTCCTCCAGCCAGATCACCTCTATTGCCGAGGAAAGGCCGTAGGTCGCGACTTCCTCCTTGGTACCGAACTCGTCGCGCGTGCCTTGAAAGATCAGCGTCGGCGTCTTCAGATCAAGGAGATGCTTTGTCCGTAGTTGCTCCGGCCTGCCCGGCGGATGGAACGGATACCCAAGGCAAACCAGACCAGCGATCTCGCCCTTGGCGAACATCTCGTCGGCGACCATGGAGGCGACGCGCCCGCCCATCGACTTGCCGCCGATGATGAGCTTGCCGGTCACGCCCTTGGCGCGCAGATCGGCGATCGCCTTGATGTATTCCGGGTTCACGGTCTCGGCCCGCGGCGGAGGCTTGCGGTGACCGTAGCGGCGCGCGGCCATGTAGTGGAACTCGAAACGCGCGACCTGAAAACCGGCGGTGGCGAGCGCCTTGGCGGTGGCGGTCATCGACGCGGAATCCATCGGCGCGCCGGCACCGTGCGCGAGCACGATGGTGACGGGGGCGTCTTCGGGGCCGTCGAAGAGGAAGTAGGTCATGGGGTAAATTTTCCGAAGGGCCCGCGTTCCTCTTCAAGCGCGAACATCTCGCTCACCCGCTATATGCAGATCTACGAACTGTATCCCCTTTTGTGCCGTCCGCGCCCATTCGGATTCCGCGTCGAGCTCCAGATACCGCACCCACAGCCGCCGCGCTTCCATCAGATTGCCGGCATCGAACTCCAGCCGCGCGAGGTTGAACACTGGATCGGCGTAAGTCCTGTCGAGCACGATCGCTTTCTGCAGATGCCGCCTTGCCGAAGCGACCTTGCCCTCATCGCTCATCAGGCCGGCGAGGTTGAACCAGGCTTCCACAAAACCCGGGTCGAGCTTTATCGCGCGGGCATAGTCGTGCGCGGCCTCCGCTATGCGCCCGGCGCCGCGCAGGCAGTTGGCGCGGTTGAAGGCGGCAACCGCATCCTTGGGATCGATAGCCAGACAACGCTGGTAGAGCGCCGCCGCATCGTCGTGGCGCCCCTCCGCTTCCGCGATCTCGGCCTCGGCGAACAGTTCCTCCAGCGTGTCGTCTTCCGGCGAGCCGAGGTCGAACAGAAGCTGGCCGTCGAGCTCACTCCTGCCTTCGTCGAGATAGATCGCATCCGGACGGCCATGCTGTGAGCCGAGGTTGAGCGATTTGGCGGTGAGCGAGGCGACCGGGCCGGAGCGGTGGACGGAGCGCGCGATCGCGTCCCAGGTGGCACCGCTGGCGATCAGCCCGGCATATTTCTTGGCCAGGATCAGGTCGCGGAAGGAATAGGGTTCGCCGCCATGCTCGAAGGCGTCGAACAGCGACAGCAGGTCGAGATCGTCGTCGGCAAGCCGCGACTGGTCGACGAGCGACTGCCTGGAGAGCGACGAGGTCTCGGGCGCCTTCATCAGTCCAAGCAGGCGCAGGAACCCGTTCTCGCTGATGAGTTGGCGACCTGCTTCGCGCTCCGCCTTCACGCGGCGCTCAATCTCGCCATCGCCGGATTTCGCCGCCTTGGCGAGAAGCGCGCGGCCGAACACGACGTGCGTGGTGCGGCGGGTGACGCCGCGCCTCAGTTCCGCATGGCGGCGCTCGACCTCGCGGACAGCGAGGCGAAGCGGAAACGCGGCCAGCGCGCCGATGATGCCGAAGACGGCGCCGGGAACGATCACTGGCCCTGCATTTCCCGTCACTTCTTGCTCTTGCCGACGGCCTTTAACAGGTTCGCCTTCAGCGGGTTCTCAGGCGCGCCGCCGGCAGCCGCCTTCCTGGCCGGCTTCGCCGGCGCTTCCTCGGCCTTACTCTTCGACTTGGCAGGGGGCTTAGCCTGCTGCTGTAGGCTCGCCTTCAGCGCATCCATCAGGTTGATGACATTGCCGCGCTCGGGCGCGGCCGCGATGATCGGCTTATGGCCCTTCAGCTTCTCGCGGATCATCGCCATCAACGCCACCTCGTAGCGATCCTCGTAATTCTTCGGATCGAAATGCGTTTCCTTCTGCTTGATCAACGCCTGGGCCAGTTCGAGCATTTCCGGATCCGGCTTGCCGGCCGGGATGTTGCCGAAATATTCAGCGGTGCCGCGCACTTCGTTGGGATTCCTCAAGGTGCAGACGAACATGCCGTTCTCGCGCGCGCCGATCGTCACCACGCGCTCGCGGCTGGAGAGCACCAGGCGGGCGATCGCCAGCTTGCCGGACTTGCGCATTGCCTCGCGCAGCACGACGAAGGTCTCCTCCGCCATGGCGCCGTCGGGGGCGAGATAATAGGGCGCGTCCTGGTAGATCACGTCGACTTCTGCCTCGTCGACGAAGGCCTCGATGTTCATCGTATGGTTGGATTCGATCCTGACCGCATCGAGGTCGGCGTCATCGATGATGATGTACTGCTTGTCCTCGTATTCGTAACCGCGCACGAGGTCCGAACGCTCGACAAGGCCAAGCTCGGGGTCGACCGGCTTCATGTTGATGCGGTTGTGGGTCTTCTTGTGCAACTGGTTGAACGAGATGCGCTCGCTCGCGCTGGTGGCCGGGTAAAGCCGGACCGGACAGCTGACGAGGCTGAGCTTGAGGTAACCTTTCCAACTTGCCCTGGGCGCCATGATGAACTCCTACGCGGCCATGCACTGACACTATGTTGGAGCATGGTTTGTCCAAAAACCGGTTCCCACTTTGGGACCATGCTCTTCGCAGCGCTTCCCGCTCAAGGACGGTTGGCGCCGTGGAAATCCTACACCGACCCGTGATGGTACAACCGAATTCCTGACGAAATGTTTTTCGGGGCGGAGGTTAGCGCGGAGGATAATTCAAATTGTAGGAAGCGTCGATGCCTGGCGCTTTTCCTCGTCCCACGAATGTGGGGAGAGGTGGCCGCGCAGCGGCCGGAGAGGGGGCAGCGCCGGCGTATGCCACTCCCCCTCTCGGTCTCGGCTTCGCCGATCCACCTCTCCCCGCTCTCGCGGGGCGAGGAACTAGCGCTCGAACATCGGCAAATCCCGCGCCATCTCATCGATCTCCGCCCAGGGATCGCCTGACGTTTCCAGCAGCCCCGGCAGCGAGGCGTAGTTCAGGTCCTCCGGGGCATCGATCGTCTCCAGATCCGCCCAGCTTACCGGGGTCGAAGCCGGCAAATTGGTGCGGGCGCGCAGCGAATAGGGGGCAGCGGACGTGTGGCCGCGGGCGTTGCGGTGGAAGTCGATGAAGATGCGCTTCTTGCGGTTTTCCTTGCCCATCGTGGTGGTGAAGGTGTCGGGCGCCGTGCCGGCGAGCAAAGTCGAAATTGCGCTCGAGGCCTGGTGAAGTTTCTTCCAGTTCTGCTTGCGCGTCACCGGCACCGTGATGTGGATGCCCTTGCCGCCCGAGGTCTTGGCGAAGGGCACCAGCCCGAGGCTCTCCAGCCCGCCTTTGATGTGGACGGCGGCCTCCACCACCTCGCGCCATGAAATTCCCTCGCCGGGGTCGAGGTCGAAGACGATCTGGTCGGGCTTGTCGAGTTTTGTCCGGTGCGTGCCCCAGGTGTGGAACTCGACGACGCCAAACTGCGCCAGGGCCAGATAGCCCTTGGCGTCCTCGACCGCGAGATAGGTCTTGGTCTCGCCTTCCGAATTGGTAGACTCGAACACCGCCACCGAAGGCGGCATGCCGGTGAAGGCGTGCCGCTGGAAGAAGCAATCCTGCGGCCGGCCGGTCGGGCAGCGCACCAGCGACACCGGGCGTCCGATGATGTGCGGCAGCATGAAATCGCCGACCAGCGCGTAGTATACGGCGATGTCGAGCTTGGTCGGCCCGGTCTTGCCGAACAGCCGCCGCTCCGGATTGGTCACCCAGATGGTGGCAAGGTCGGATTCGGCGATCAGCCGCTTGCGCATGACCGCCACCGGCGTGGTCAGCCCGCCAACATCGCGCAAGCCGCGAAAGACGCCGTGGCGGATCGCGTTGTCGCCGGTGCGGTTCGAATAGCGGACGCGGGCCGACAGCAGCGGCTTCACCCAATGCATCTCGCGCATGATCTCGCGCGGCACGCCTTCGGGCGGGCTGGCGCCGGCGGTCAGCCGCTCCAGCCGGGCGAGCAGATCCCGCGCCATCTCGCTGTCGAAGCCGGTGCCGACCTTGCCGCGATAGTGCAGCTCGCCATTTTCGAACTCGGCCATGCCGAGCGCCGCAAGCCCTTCGGCCTGGTCGGACACGGTATAGCCGGCGATGACGAAATCATCTGTCTTTTGCGCCTTCGTCTTGGTCCAGCTCTTGGTGCGGCCACTCTGGTAGATGGCGTCGGCGCGCTTGGAGACGACACCTTCCAGCCCAAGGTCCGACGCCTGATCGTAAAGACCCTGCCCGTCGCCCTCGACATGGTCGCTGTACTGGATGGCGGAATTGGCGGCCTGGCCGGCGAGCAATTCGGCAAGCAGGGCCTTGCGCTTCTGCAGCGGCGCCTTGCGCAGGTCCCAGCCGTCGAGATGGAGCAGGTCGAAGGCGTAGAAATGCAGCTTCGAGCCGGCGCCTTCGGCCAGCGCGTCCTGCAGCAGCGCGAAACGCGAGATGCCCTTGTCGTCGAGAACCATGATCTCGCCGTCGATGATCGCCTGGCCGACCGGCAGCCGCGAAAAGGCCTGCGGGAGATCGCCATAGCGTTTTGTCCAGTCGATGCCGCCACGGGTGATCAGCCGCACCTCGCCGTCCACCACGTGAGCCATGGTGCGGTAGCCATCGAATTTTATCTCGTGCAGCCAGAGCTCCGGCGTTTTCCGTGAAGGGTGTTCGCTGCCCGGCGGCTCCGCCACCTGGGTGGCCAGTTGCGGCTCGATGCGAGCGGGCGGATCGCCTTTTACCGCGCCGGGCAGCGCGTCGGGCCTCAGCGAGCCACGCCTGGGCGGCAGGCATTCCGTCCTCTTCGGTGGCGCCACCAATTCCTCGATGCGGCGACCGGACTTCACGCTCTCCGGCCGTGCCTCGAGGATGTCGAGCTTGGTGTCGGAAGCGAGATCGCGCTCTTTGAACAAGAGCCAGTTCTTCTTGTGCTCGTCCTCGCCAGGCTTCGGCCTCAAGCGCGTCAGCATCCAGCCGCCGTTCAACTTCTGGCCGGCCAGCCGGAACTTGAAGGCGCCGGTGCGCAGACTTTTGTCGACGTCCTCCATCGGCGCCCAGGTGCCGGTGTCCCAGACGATCATCGGCCCGCCGCCATATTCGCCTTCCGGGATGACGCCCTCGAAGTCGATATATTCGATCGGGTGATCCTCGGTCTCAACGGCAAGCCGCTTGTCAGCCGGGTTGAGCGACGGTCCGCGCGGTACGGCCCAACTCTTCAGGACGCCGCCGACTTCGAGGCGAAGATCATAATGGTCGGCGGTGGCGTGGTGCTTGTGGACGACGAAGCGGTTGCCTTCTCCGCCCGCGAGGCTGCCCGCCGGCTCGGGCGTGCGGGAGAATTCGCGCTTGGCGCGGTAGGGTTTGAGGTTGGCGGGCATGGTCAGGCGCCCTGAGGGGGAGATGTCCGGCAGGACAGAGGGGGGTGCTGTCCCGCCAGCATCTCGGATTTTCCTATATCGCGGCGGAGCAAAGGACAGAAATCAATCGTCAATCGCCGGCGTCAATTCCAGCTCGGCGGGGGAAAGTCCCTGCCTCAACTGCGAGAGCCGGAAGTCGTCGACCCAGTAGGCCTCGCCGTCGACCAGCACGCGGGCGCTGTAGGAACCGCCGGAAAAGCGCTGCGCGGTGACATAGACCTTGTGGCGGTCGAGCGCGGTCTTCACCGCGGCGCGGCGGGACTTTTCTCTGGCGACGGGACTGACCATGGCCTCACTCAAACAAGCTGCCGCTGGAAATGCGGCTGCCCGTAAGCATGGCGGAGAGCGGAATGTGAGTCAATTTGTCGGCCAAAGCCGCCGCTCAGCTACCCGAGCGCAGCCGCCGCCAGCGCTGCATGAATTCCTGCGCGAGTTTGAACAGGCGCGGATTGTCGCGCACGAAGGCAACGCCCCGGCCGCGGTATTTGATGGCCTCGCTCGCCGCCATGCCCTTCAGCGTGATGCCGTAGCAAAGCTCGGACAGAACCGACTTCACCGCGCCCATATGTTCCTTGTAGCTCTGGTTCCCGACCGAGAGATCGAAATAGTCGAAGCCGGCGCCTCGCCCCCATCTGATTAGTTCGCCCATGATGCAAAGCCCGGGCGAAACATTGGGCACCGCGGTCTGGTCGATCGCGATCAGCAGAGCGTGCAAGGTGCCCAGATGGACGGCCAAGTACTGGACCGCGACCATGACGTCGCCGGCGCGCAGGCCGAAGATGCGCACCGAACCATCCGTCAGGCCGCGATGCGCGGCCTTGCGATAGAAGTCGACGACCGGTGGCTGCGCCAGCAGATCGAACCGGCCGAGCTCGCGAAAACGGCTGAGCCGCATCTCGACCAGCTTGCCGAAGATGGAGTCGACAAGGGCCGGCGTGTCGGCTTCCACCAGGGCCAGGCCACCATTGCGGTCGAGCCGGCGCAGGTCCTTGTTGAGCGCCTTGACGAAGGACGGGCGGCAGATGCGCTTGACTACGGTTTCGGCGTCGCCATCCATGGCGATGCCGTAATGCGAGTGGATGGAGTCGCGCGCCGGCGAAATCAGCGCCAAGGGATTGGCGACGCCGCCGACCTCTTTCGGGATTCCGGCGATGTGGATGCGGTCGGCCGGCGGCAGCACGGAAAGCACCGCCGCCCACGCAGCTTCGGCGGATTGCCTGGTCCAAGGCGTCGCGTCGGCGAGCAATGGTGCCGCATAGTCGCACACGCCGCAACTCAGCCATTCGATCACCAAATGGTGGAAGGCGCGGCGCCGCATCAGCGGCATGAGCATCCTCGGCTCGCCCGTGCCCGCATCCCTCACCTCGACGATCGCAAGATCGGCTTTTTGCGGCAGCAGCCCTTCGACTATCCCCTCGGCCCAGGCGAAATGCTGGTGGCCGGTGCACACGCCCCTCGCCTCGAGACGCAGCCAGAGCGGCTTGACCGTTTCGAGGCTGGTGTGCAGCTCGGCCACATAGGCTGTGCTGGCGGCGCCGGCGGCGTGCGGCGCGACCTCGCCGTCGGCCAAGCCCGTCGTCATCGTGGCCATCGGCATTGCCTGGCTTGCCACATCATTCTCCTATCGTCTCTGCACGGCGAGCGTCGCCGCGCGGCGCCATGCGCCGACCATCGTGGGCCGCTGCTCGCTCGGGTGCTTGAGGTTCCACATGCGATTGGCCGCGAAATACCATGAGGCCACGAGCACGAAGATCTCGGACACCGCGGCGCCGGCCAGCGACCATGTCGACGGCGCGACGGCCAACAGGAGGCCGATTGTCGCGAGCCCGACAATCGCACCGGCCATGGTGATGAAGGCGACGATGCGGAAGTCGCCGACGATCTCGAGGACCACGCGCGGCATCACATAGGCCATGATCGGCACGAAGTTGGCGATGGCGAAGATTCCGATCAGCCCGACCGAGGCATGCTGCAGCACCTGGGATTTGATCATCGGCAAGACGAACAGGACGCCACAGCCGTAGGCCAGGCTGCCGACGCTCATGACGAGCGCCCAGATCTTGGCCTGCGTCCATACGCGGTCGAACTCTTTGTTGCGCACCAGCTTTGCGAGTTCCGGCTGCGTCATGTTCGAGAAAGCGAGGCTGGAAATGCGCAGCGGCGCAAACAGCACCAGCACCGCCGCCAGCGGCGCGTAAGCGGCGGGCCCGGCGATGCCCGCGACCAGAAGCGCCAGGGATTGCCCCTGGATGTTAGTGGTGGTAGCGCTGAACCCCGACCAGCAGAGCTGCGGCCAGAGCTTTGCATAGCGCCGCAAGGTCGGCGCGCGGAACGAGATGCGCAACCTGCGGCGCGCCAGCCTCACCAGCACGGCGATGCCGACGATATTGGCCGCGGCAACCGCATAGAAAGTGGCCTGAAGCGCGTCCGTGAAGAACCAGATCGCCGCCCCTGCGAGGACTATGCCAGCGATCGTGAACACGGCGTCGCTGATGGAGACGACGAGCTGCATGCGACGCGCGAAGAAGGCCGTGCGCATATGGCTGCGCAGCGACCAGGCGCAGACGAAGCAGGCGGCGCCGATGCCGCTCGGGTCGCCGAGGAGGCGCATCAGCAATCCCGTGCCCAGCCCCATCAGCAGCGCCACCACCAGCGCCGCCGATCCGAAGGTAACGTCATGGGCGTCGACGCCGGCGCTGTTGGTGCTCTTGCTCATCCATACGGTGGCCGGGACGGCGGTGAGCGAGCGGATATAGGACAGGCCGACGCCGCCCATCACCATGGCCAGGGCGAAGAGGCCGTAGCCTTCGGCCGACAGAAGATGCAATAGCGCGATATTGAGGGCGAAATGGAAGCCGCTCTGCATCGCCTCGCCGCCGATCATCAGCATGAGGCGCCGCACCAGATGGGCCGGGAAGGTGAACTTCACGGGCTCGTCTCCGCCTCGCGGGCAATGCGCGCCCGCCCCTGCCTCGGCGTTGCCGCCTTCAGCTTGTCGGCGACGATCGCCACGATCGCGGCGGCGGCGATATGTTCGCTGAACACCGCCTCGTAACGCGCCCGGCCGGCGGCGACGTAGCCGCGCCATAGGTCCGGCCGCAGGATGATCTCCGTGAGCCTGCCGGCAAGGGCCGCGGCGTTGCCGGGCGGTACATGCCAGCCGGTCTCGCCGTCTGCCACCACTTCAACCAGCCCGCCGATCGCCGACACCAGCGGCGGCCGGCCCCAGCCCATCGCCTCGATGGCGACGCGTCCAAGCGATTCCGGGCGGCGCGACGGCACCGCCACGATATCCGCCCAGCGATAGTGGTCGGCGGGGTCGGAGACGAAAGGCAGCACCTCGACATGCCCGGTCAGGCCCATGCGGCCGACCAGTTCCGCCAATGCCTGCTCGCGCTCGACGCTTTCGAAGGCGCCGCCCACCAGGCGGACCTCGACACGGTCGCGCAACGCGGCGGGGAGCGAGGCGACCGCTTCGAGCAGCACCTCCTGCCCCTTGATGCGGTTGACGCGGCCAAGCAGCAGGACCTTGAGCGGCCGGTTGCCGTCATAGGCCATCGGCAGGGCGGCTGCCGGTCCGGCGACGCCGTTATAGACGACATGCGTGCGCCGTCCCTTGGCATCGATGGCCGGCGGGTCGCCGAAGGTGGCGCGCGTGGCGCGCGAGTTGAAGATGAGGTCGGCCTTGCTCCAGCGCATCAAGGCGACAAGCACCTTGCGCAGGACGCCCTCGGGAATCTCATGGATGTGCAGCAGCGCCTTGCGCGGCAAGAGACGCGCGGCCAGCGCATAGTCGGCGATGATCGAAGTGTTGATGTAGGTCAGGTCGCTGCCCCGCAAGCGCCGCCAGGCGCGCCAGAGCGCCGCCGGCAGCCGCGCCATCTCGATAGTGGCGAGCCTGAGCATCGCCTGGCGCCTGAGCACCCACAACGGCTCGAACACGATGCGGCTGGCATTTGGCTTGAGGATATCGACAATTGGCCCGTCGCGCGGCAGCACGACCTCGATCTCGGCGGCCGGAAACGCCGCGCGCAACGCAGCCACGCTCTCCGCGAAGCTGCGATCCGAACCATAGAGCTCGTAGCCCTGATGAACGCAGGCAATGCGCATCACTCTCTTTCCACCTTGCACCCCGAGCCCGCTCAGCACCGGACCCTTCAAGCGCGGAAGAACTTCATGCCAAATCCGCACGCCGCTCTACCCAGCGGTGGCCACTGCAGGCCCGGTAGCAAGGATCATGCCGGATTCCTGAACGCCCTGCTGCGACCCCGGAACCCGGCCGTGCCCCGTATCGGTACAGATACGTCGCGAAAGTTGACCGATAATGAAGCAAGCCATGCTTTCGGAAGAGAAATTTTACTCCTTCATGCGAGTATTCGCCCTGGGGGTACCCTGGCACGCAAGTTGCTGGGCGTGTCATTGACGTAACAACAACCGTGACCGGACCCCGGGGATTCCTTTATTTTGAAACCGGAACGACCTTCCAACCTGATCGAAATGCCTTCGATCCTGATCCTGGGGACGCGCGGCATTCCGGCTTCTCACGGCGGCTTCGAGACCTTCGCCGAGCGGCTGGCGCTTTTCCTGGCCGGACGCGGCTGGAAGGTCGGCGTCTACTGCCAAAAGGAGGTCGAGCGCGTCGGCCAAAGGGTGACGAGCGAGGTCTGGCGCGGCATCGAGCTCATCAGCATCGAGGTCGCCTCCAAGGGGCCGCGCGCGACGCTGGAGTTCGACTGGCAATGCGTGCTCGATGCCGCCCGGCGGCCGGGCGTATGCCTGGTGCTCGGCTATAACGGTGCGGTCTTCCTGACCTGGCTCAGGCTCATGCGGCGCAAGATCATCACCAACATGGATGGCATCGAGTGGCGGCGGCCGAAATGGGGCCCGGCGGCACGTAGCTGGTTCTGGCTCAACGAATGGATCGGCGCCTGGCTCTCGCACCGGCTTGTCGCCGACCACCCGGCGATCGCCGATCACCTGGCGACAAGGCGGCCGCGCAGCGCCATTGCCACGATCGCCTATGGCGCGGACCCGGTGACCTCGGCGCCGGAGGAACCCATTCGCGCGCTCGGCCTCGAGCCCGGCAAATATCTGGTCTCGATCGCGCGGATCGAACCCGACAACAACATCCTACCGATCATCGAAGCCTTCCGCCGCCGCGATCGCGGCGACATGAAGCTGGTGGTGCTCGGCACGCTCAACGACGAGATGCCCTATCACCGAGCGGTGCGCGATGCGGCAGGTTCGGTGGTGATGATGCCGGGTGCAATCTACGACCAGGCGGTGGTGAAGGCGCTGCGCTACCATGCGCGTGCCTATATGCACGGCCACACTGTGGGCGGCACCAACCCCTCGCTGGTCGAGGCGCTGGCCGCGGGCAACATGGTGATCGCGCATGACAACCGCTACAACCGCTGGGTCGCCGGCGATGCGGCGATCTATTTCAGCGACACCGAGAGCCTGAGCGAAAGGATCGACGAGGCGCTGGTCGACGATGCGCTGGCGGCGCGCTGCAGCAGGGCGGCGCGGACCCGCGCCCGCGAGGCTTTCCGCTGGGAAGACGTTCTCAGCGCCTATGAGAAGGAAGCGCTGCGGCAGCTCGGCGTTGCCACCGCCGCGCCGGCGAAAGCCGACCGCGCCAAGCACGCATGACCGGCTGGTCGCGCCGGCGGATCCTCGGCGCGGCGCTGGCTGCGGCGACAGTACCGCTGGCGACTGCAGTTCCACCGCGCGTATCGCAAGCGCGAGCCGCCGGCGAATGGCGCTTCAGGCGCGGCGTCAACACCTGGCCGTGGTTCGCCCTGACGCGCGAATATCCCGCGCCACGCACTGATTACGGCTGGCCGCCCTTCCAGCCGCAGCGGCCGGTGCCGACGCCGGCCGACCTTGCCCGGCTGCGTGCCAGCGGGCTCGATTTCATCCGTCTGCCTGTCGATCCCGGCCCTTTTCTCGCCGCCGACGCGGACCAGCGCGCCGTGCTGATGGCGATGCTGAGCGCGGCGGTCGACGCAGCGCTTGCGGCCGATCTCGCCGTCATCGTCAACGTGCAGGCCAATGGCGCCACGCATTATTGGAATCCCGAACGCATGTATTCCAGCACCGCGGCGCTGGAATTCGAATCCTATCGAGCGTTGGTGAGCGAAATCGCCGAGAGGCTGCAGAGCAAGACATCCGGCATGGTGGCGCTGGAGCCTGTCAACGAGCCGCCGCAAGACTGTTCCTCCGAGGCATGGCCGGCCGTGCAGGCCTCGCTGCTGACGGACGCCAGGGTTTTGGGGCCGAGCGTGCCGCTCGTCGTCACCGGCGGCTGCGGCTCGATGGTGCGCGGCCTCGCCGCGCTCGACCCCGCGCCGCTGGCGGATTTCGAGCCGATCCTGTTCACCTTCCACTTCTATGAGCCCTATCTGTTCAGCCATCAGGGCGCGCCATGGATGCGCGAGCCGGTCTACCGGGCGCTGAACAACGTGCCGTGGCCCGCCTCGGCCGGCTCGCTGGAGCGGACGCTCGCTTCGGTGAGGGCAAGGATGGCGCAGGATTCCGAGAGGTCCGACGAAGCCAAGAAGGCAGCCTATGAAGAAACCGAAAAGGTGCTCAAAGTCTATTTCGGCGCCCAGCCCGACCGCCGCTTCATCGACGGCTATCTCAAGCAGGTGAGCGCCTGGGCGGACATCCATGGCATCGCGCACGAGCGCATCATCATGGGCGAGTTCGGCGCGCTTCGCACCGATGCCCGCTACACCGCAGCGCCCAATCCAGACCGCGCCCGCTACATCGCCGATGTCCGGCAAAGCGCCGAGGCAGCCGGCTTTCCCTGGGCGTTCTGGAACCTGTTCGACGGCATGGGCATGATGGACGACGCAACCCGCGCGCTCGACCCGGCCATGGTCGAGGCGCTCGGGCTGAGGATGCCGCGCGCTTGACTGTTTGAACAATCAAACCGGTTCAAGGGTTTGGTTTTACGAAAGAACGGACCGAAAGCCGCTGTTTGGTTTTCCAGGCATTCTGCTTTCGGCCCTCACCGGCCGATACAGCGCCAGCGCGATCACCACGAATTTGGTCATCAGCGTCGTCTTGGAGGCGATGCTCTCGGAGGTGTTGAGCAGGATCAGCCAGCCCAGCATCGGCAGCCAGATGCCCGGATGGCAGCGGCGCGCGACTTCGTGCATGAACAGCGCGAAGCCGAAGAAGATCAGGAGCGTGAAGAAGGCGCCCTGGTAAAGCGTCAGGCGCAGGATGGGATTCTCGATGCCCTGCTCCAGGCCGCTGATGCGGCGCATGCTGTCGAGCAGGTCGACATCAGGCCCGACGATCAGGTCGCGCAACTCTAGATGCCTGAAGAGATCGAACATCTCGACGCGGGCATTGGCGCTGCCGCTGTCGGAGACGAAACGTTCGAGCAGCGCGTCGAAGAAGCCGTAATAGCCGGCAAGCGCGATCACCATCGGCAGCAGCGCGGCCAGCATGATCACCAGCGCGGCGCCCAGAAGGTTGATGCGCCCGGTCCCGAGCTGCGCCACGCCCTGGATGAGCAGATAGACGCCACCGAGCAGGATCGTCAGCACCATGCCCGAGCGGCCGCCGAAGGCGACCAGGGCGCAGAACTGCAGGCCGACAAGCGCCAACCTGAACGCCGCCGACAGGGACCGCGAGCCCGAGAGCAGCGACAGCACATAAATCGAGGTGACCGTGGCATTGGAGAGCGGATGGCCCTGCAGCGCGGTGGAGCGCAGATCGTTGACGAACACCGCGCCGTCGAACCTGTAGGGGAACACGAGATGCTTGGTGCCGAACTCGAACAGCGCCAGCAGCGCATTCACGGTCATGACGACATGGATGACAAGCTGCAGCCAGGCAAAGGTCTTCTCGTCATCCTCGCTGAGCAGCAGCACGAGCAGCGCGGGCGCGACGAAAGTATCGATCATGCCGGCCATGCCGGGACGCTGCCTGAGGATGACGACGAAGAGAAGCACCGTCGAGATCACCGCCATCAGCATTGTTGCCGGCCGCTTGTTGGTGACATGGACCACATAGCCGATCGGATTGCCGAAGGTGCAAGAGCGCCAGACGAAGACCAGCACGAAGAGATAGGTGGACGGGTGGATCTTGCTCAGCGGGCTGCCCTGCAAGCCGTCGTAATTGTAGCCGGCCAGCCACAGCATGCCGCCGGAGATGGAAAACAGGAGGAGCACCGCCACGGTGATGCCGAGACGGGTCAAGGTGTCGACCGGGACAGTGCGCGGGCCTGCCACGCCATAGCCCGGAGCCGAAACAGGCCGGGCAGGACCCGCCAGGATCGAGGCCACGTCAGGCCGCCTCGTCGACCAGCATGGCGCCGGTCGGCAGCCGCCCCATGACCGAGACCGCTTCGGAGGTCGAGGCGACGTCGCGCATCGGCGTTGCGTTCAGCCTGGCCACGAGCAGTATCTCGTCGGCCATGGCGACCAGCGGCAGGACGTTGAGGTCGTCCGCCAGCGCGCCGCCGTCAATGACGACCAGCTCGAAGCTGTGGCTGGCCTCGGCAAGCATGCGGTGGGCGAAATAGAGCGCCTGGGCTTCCTGGAACACCGCGGTCGGCCGGCCCCTGCCGATCAGCGCCACCGAAGAGCCGGGCGCATAGCGGCTGACCGCCTCGAGCGGATATTCGCCACGCAGCACGTCGAGCACGCCGGGTTGCGGGTCTTTCTGGCCCTTGCCGGCATTGATGTCGATGAACAGCACGCGACGCCCCCTGGCCGCCGCGGCGTTGGCGAGCTGCCACGCAACCCTAGACCGCTGCGCCTTGTCCTCGGGCGGCGACGCCACCAGGATCGAGGGCACCAGTGGCCAGTCGGCCGGGCGCCTGGTGGCGGCGGCGATGCGCTGCAGCGCGAGCCCGGCCACGGCATCGGTCTTCTGGGCGGCAGCGCCGGAGCGGCGGCGCCCCCTGCCCGGCAACACGCCCAACACCGGCGCCTCGATGGCCGACTGCATCTGGTTGGCGGACAGCACGGTCGGAGACAGATATTCGGCGATCAGCGCCATGCCGATGCCCAGCGCCAGTCCGCCGAAGGTGGCGCCGAAAACAAGCAGGCCCGTCGGCGGCCAGCTCTTCTTCAGCGCCGGCATCGCCTGCGAGATAATGCGGGCGTTGGTGCTGTTGACATTGGTCTGCTCGCGCGTTTCCTGGGCGCGCTGCAGATAATTGGCATAGACGGTGCGCACGGCATCGAGATCGCGCTGCAGCTCGCGCAGTCTGACCGAGGCCTGGTCGGTGTCGAGCGACTTGCCCTTCAGCGACGCCACCTTGGCCTCCAGTGCCTTCTGGTTGGCCAGGGCGCGCTGGTAGTCCGTCTCGGCGGCGGCGACGAGGCGGCCGAGCTCACGGGAAATCAGCTTGCGCAGGTCGCTCAGCTGCTGCTGCGCGGAAATCATCGAGGGGTGGCGCGGCCCGAGCGCGGTGCTGAACTGCGATATCTGATCGACGAGCGTCGCTTCCTGCGCCCTGAGGCTGGCGATCACCGGCGAGCGCATCGCCTCCGACGTCGCGTCCGGCGCGCTGCCCTGCCGGCGCAGCTGGTCGACCTGCGCCTTGAGCTGCGCGGTGCGCGTCTGGGCGGCAGTCAATTGCGTGTTGAGGTCGGTCAGCTCCTGGTCGCTCACCAGATTGCCGGCCGCCATCACCATGTTGTGCTCGGCCTTGTAGGTCTCGACCGCGTTGGCGGCCTGCTCCACGCGCTTGCGCTGGTCCTCCAGCCGGGCACTGATCGCGTCGGAGGCGTCGGCTGCGGCCTTCGAGCGCGCTTCCGCCTGGTCGTCGAGATAGGCCTGCGCGATGGCGTTGGCGAGTTCAGCCGCCAGATCGGCGCTCTTGGCGGTGATGATGATGTTGAGGACCAGCACCTTGTCGTCGCGCTTCACCGCCAGGCGGCGGCGCAGAGCGTCGAGCGTCTCAGCCGTCCTGTCCCCGTCGTCGGAGCTGGACAACATGCCGAGCCAGCGGCCGAGCCCGCCCTGCCCGTTGAAGTCCGGGTTCTCGGTCAGATTGGTCGCCTTGATGGCGCGCAGCAGGACGCCGTTCGACTGGGCCACGCTCACCTGGCTTTCGACCTGGGTGATGCCGCCATCGGGAGAAATGCGGCTCGGATTGACGTCGTTGGTGACGACCTGGAGATCCTGCGGATCGATGATGATCTGCGCCGTCGAGGAGTAGAGCGCCGGCGTCAGGAAGCTGTAGACAAGCGTCAATGCGGTGAGCAGCGCGGTGACGGAAAGGATCAGGAAGCGGCGTCGCAGCAGGATGCGACCGAGATCGCCAAGCTCGACCGTGGCCTGCGCAGGCGCAGGCGCGTAATAGGCCGGCGCCGGCGGAATCGCCTCCGGAGCGTTCTGCTGAGGCACCATGAGCAGGGATGGTTGCAAAGGTCGCTCCGACAACGCTCCATCGGCCGGCACGGATGAGAATGCGGCGCTGGCCTAGCTATTCCTGGCAACGATTAAAACACTGTTAATTATGTTCATAAATTCATGCCACGCTGGCACGAAGTTTGCACTTACACAGTAGAATTTAAGTGCAGCCTAGATTGGAGACATCGTGCGCATGCGGCGGAAGCTTGTCCTGGCCAGCAGGGCCGCCGGCACCGGATATAAGGCGCGCGGGGATCGGCCATGCGCCTGACCCTGCGCCTCAACGGAGATTGCGTGCGCGCTTTCCATGTGGCGCTAGCCGAACGGCTGTCACGGCTGCCCGGCGTGGAGCTTGCCGTAGATGTCCGTCCGGCGCCCGGCGGTGTGCCGCGCAGCGCGGAAGCGCTGTTCCAGCTTGAGACGCTCATCCATCGCCTGCCCGCCAATGGGACGGCAAAGCGTGTGCCACTTTCGACACTGGCCACCCACGCGAGACCATCGACGCCCGCCGAACTCACGATCGATCTCGTCGGCGACGTCGAGCCGCAGGGCCGACGGGTCTGGCGCCTTGCCTATGACGGCATCTGCGGCGAAGAGGCCCTGCTGGCGCTGATCCTAGCCGGCCGCACGCCGCTCGTCCGTCTGGAACAGAACGGCGCGACGGTCTCCGAGGGACGGCTCGGGACCGAATATCACGGCATTGCGCTGGCCTCCTTCCAGGACATGCTGGCGCGCACCGCCAGCCTGATCGCCGCGGCGGTCAGCGGCGCCGCGCCCTCGTCGCTTCCGGTGTTGCCCGAACCATCGTCGGAGGCGCCGGCCCCCGCCGTGCCGTCGGCCACGAAGCTCGGCGTGCGGGCGGCCAAGGCGACGGCCCGCCGCATTGTCCAGCAGATCTACCATCTGTGCTACAACGCCCCGCATTGGCGGGTCGGCTGGCGTGAGACTGGCGGCAAGGACCTCTACGAGTTGCGCGCCCATCCGCAATCCGGCTGGCGCGATCTCCCGGACGACGGCAGCCGCTTCTACGCCGACCCGTTCCCGGTGCTCCATCGCGGCCAGGTGACGTTGTTCGTCGAGGATTATATCCACCGCACCGGCAAGGCGATCCTGTCGGCGGTGGCTTTCGGACCGAATGGACCGGTGGGCACCCCGAAGCCGGTGCTGGAACTGCCCTATCACCTCTCCTATCCCTTCGTGTTCGAGCGCGAAGGCGAGATGTGGATGGTGCCGGAAAGCTCCGCCAACCGGACCGTTGACCTCTACCGCGCCACCGCCTTCCCGGGCAGTTGGGTCAAGGAAGCGACGCTTCTGTCGGACATCGTCGCCAGCGACGCAACGCTCACCGAACATGGCGGGCGCTGGTGGATGTTCGCCACCGTACGCGACGGCGGCGGCGCCTTCTCGGATCAGCTGCATCTGTGGTCGGCGCCGGATTTCCGCGGGCCGTGGACGCCGCATCCGAAGAACCCGTTGCTGATCGACATCGCTTCGGCGCGGCCGGCGGGCCACATGGTCAACCGCGGCGGCCAACTTTTGCGCCCGGTGCAGGACTGCCGCAGGAGCTACGGCGCCGCGCTTGGCATCGCGCGTGTAACACAGCTTGACGAGAGCGGCTTCGAGCAAGTCGTCGAAACGATCCTCACCCCAGGCGCCAGCTGGGCAGGCCGCAAGCTGCACACGCTCAACGAGGCGGGCGGACTGGAATTCATCGATGGTTCGGCAATGGCGCCGCGCTGGAAACGCACGCAGAGGCAGGACCCCATGCCTGCGGGCGGCGGAGAAAAGACATGAGCATCGCAGAAGATCGCGAAACACCTGCCGTGCCGGGCGGCCGGACAGAAGTCGAAGTGGCGATCGTCGGCGCGGGACTCGCCGGAACCGTTCTGGCGACAACGCTCGCCAAGGCGGGTCGCAAGGTAGCGCTGGTCGACCCGCATCGCATCCATCACGACGAATTCCGGGCCGAGAAAACCCGCGCGGAGCAGATGGCGCTGTTCGAGAAGCTCGGGCTCGGCCCGGTTTTCAGGTCGCTCGTCACGCCGATGACCGATCTCCATATCTTCCGCTTCGGCCAGCTGTTCGAGCGCAAGCAGACTTGGGAATACGCCTTTTCCTACGCACCGCTGGTCAATGGCCTGCGCGCGGCGCTGCCGCCGCAAGTGCCGCTGACGGTGGGCAAGGTCGCCGAAGTCTCGACCGGACCGGACCGGCAGCGCCTGGTGCTCACCGACGGCTCCGTCATCGAAGCCAGGCTCCTGGTGGTGGCCACCGGTTATAGCGAGGCGGTGCGGCGCGCCATCGGCGTCGAGCGCGTCGAGGAATCGAAGGCGCATTCGCTGTCGATGGGGTTCGATTTCGCGCTCTCGCCGCAGGAATTCGGCTTGCAGTCCCTCACCTTCTACGCAAGGCGGATCGCCGATCGCATTGCCTTTCTTACCATCTTCCGGATCGGCGAGCGGATGCGGGCCAACATGTTCGTCTACCGGACCGTCGCCGACCCGTGGGTGCGGGCGTTCCGCGAAAACCCGCAAAAGATCCTGCTCGAGCTGATGCCGGAGATTGCCGCGCGATGCGGCAACTTCGCGATCGCCAGCGAGGTGGAAGTGAGGCAGGTCAGCCTGACGACGACGCGGGGGCACCGCCGCGATGGCGTCGTCTTCATCGGCGATGCGTTCGCCACGACCTGCCCGGCGCAAGGCGACGGCATTCACCGGGTGCTCACAGATATCGACTGTCTCGCCTCGACGCATATCCCAACCTGGCTCGAAACGCCTGGCATGGCAGCCGACAAGATCGACGCGTTCTACGACGATCCGGTCAAGGTCGCCGCCGACGAAAAAGCCCTGCGCGCCAGCATATATGCCAGGCGGGTCACCACCGAAATCGGGCTGGAATGGCGGCTGCGCCGCCTGCGCAACAACACCGCGCGGCGCCTGATGATTTTCGCCCGCCGGTTTCGGGAAGCGGGAAAACCGAGCGACGCCAGACTTGGCGTAACAGGGGTTGCTTTCGACCACTCTGACGAGGCAAGTCAGGAACTGCCTGCGGGACCGCGCTTGGGAACATAACCGTGAGCGAGCTTACGAATCCGTAAGTCGCGCTTCCCGGCGAAGCTGTTAATTTTCACGATGAGCAGTGTCTCCTGCTCGGCGGGACAGCACTCCCGTCGCACGAACGGCCCGCTGCCGCCTCTATCGTTTCGGCAGCGGGCTATCGAGCGGCGCTCGCACTAAGCGGATTAACCTAATTTTTCGTTGCTACCTGGCTCGCGCTTGGGTTGCTTGAGATTGCTCATACTACCCAAGATATTCACGGCGTGAGCTGTGGAGCGCAAAACATGAACACCCTGCAAGGCCACGAAACACCTGCCGTCCAGGCTGGTTCGGCCCAAGTCGACGTGGCGATCATTGGCGCCGGGCTGGCGGGCACGAGCTTGGCCGCGGTGCTGGGCAAGGCCGGCCGCAAGGTCGCGCTGATCGACCCCCATCTGGTCCATCACGACGAGTTCCGAGCCGAGAAGATCGGCATGAAGCAAATGCAGGCGTTCGAGAAGCTTGGGCTCGGACCTGCCATCAGGCCTTTGGTCACGCCGGTGACCGGCACCCATGTCTTCCGCCTCGGCCAATTTTTCGAGCGCGAACAGAAATGGGAGTTCGGTTTCTCCTACGGTGCGCTGGTCAATGGGATGCGGCAGGCCTTGCCGGCAGAAGTTCCACTGACTGTGGGCAAGATTGTCGAGGTCTCGACCGGGCCGGACCGGCAGCGCCTGGTTCTCGCCGACGGTGCCGTCATCGAATCCCGCCTTCTGGTGGTGGCCACCGGCAACAGCGAGGCTGTGCGACGCGCCATTGGCATGGAGCGTATCGAGGAATCGAAGGCGCATTCGATGTCGATCGGGTTCGACTTGGCGATCACGCCGCGGGAATGCGCCTATCCGGCGATCATCTGTTATCCTCGGCGGCCGGCCGACCGGATCGCTTATCTCAGCGTCTTCCCGATCCGCAACCGCACGCGGGCAAACCTGTTCCTCTACCGCACCGTGGCGGAGGAATGGACGCGAGCCTTCCGCGAAAATCCGCAAACCGTGCTTTGCGAGGTGATGCCGGAGGTGGCGGCGCAATGCGGAAATTTCGCCGTTGCCAGTCCCGTCGAGGTGAGGCAGATCAGCCTGACAACGACCAGGGCGCATCGCCGCGCCGGCGTCGTGGCCATCGGCGATGCGTTCTGGACGACATGCCCGACGCCCGGTGTCGGCATCAATCGCGCGATGACTGATGTCGACCGGCTCGCTTCGACCTATATTCCAGCCTGGCTTGAAACGCCCGGCATGGACGTAGACAAGATCTGCGCCTTCTACGACGATGCCGTGAAGGTCACCACCGACCAAGCCGGCATGCGCTCCAGCATCTACGCCAAGCGGATCACCACAGAGACCCGGCTCGAATGGCGGCTGCGCCGCCTGCGCAACAACACGGCGCGTCAGCTGATGATCCTTGGCCGCAAGATAAGGCGCCGCAAAGAGCTGCCGGCCCCGAGCGCGGCGTAAAGCGGAGATCCCAAGCGCGGACAGGCTGGTTGGACAGCACCCTCTCCGCCCTGCCGGGCTTTCGTCGCTCGAAAGCCAAGCAGTTGGATCCCCGTTCGCTTCGCAAACCGCTCCTCAACCCCCGCAAGGGGAGATTGGCTGTACCCATCGCTTCGCCCTATCTTCAGACTCCAACGAGGACGAGGACGACGATCATGGTCCGCATCCGGGCAATGACGAGGAACGACCTAGCCGATGTGTCGCGGCTGCTCGGGCAATCCTGGCGGCGGACCTATGCGCCGATCATGGGCGACGAGACCGTGGCCAGGCTCTCTGACGAAAGGCACGCGCCGGAAAGGCTCGCGGCCGAGCTCGACGACGAAGACAAGATGTCCTTCGTCGCCGAGCGCGCCGACGGCTCGATCGCCGGCTATGCCATGGCAGCGATGGACGAGAAGGGCGACGTGACGCTGGAGCGGCTCCACATCGAGCCGCAGGCGTTCGGCAGCGGCCTCGCGGTCGACCTTCTGCATGCGGTGCTTGCCGCGCATGCCGGCGTCCCCAGCATCGCGCTGGAGGTGATCGAAGGCAATGAGCGCGCAATCGCCTTCTACCGCAAGCACGGCTTCGAGGTGGTCGAGCGCCGGGAAGCGGCACACGGCGTCGGCGGCCACGCCTCGCTAATCATGCGCCGCATGCTGCCGATGGCCTAAATTGCCGGACATCCCCTTACATGGTGGTGCTTCCGATGCTCCTGCACGCTTGAGGCGACACCTATCGGCTTCTGCGCTGGACGTGCCCTGTCCCCGCCCTATAATTTCGCGAGCGCTGATTTTTCGCGGGAGACAAGGACATATGAGCCTCGGCAGACACAAGCTGGGCAGCCAGGGGCTCGAAGTCTCGGCGATCGGCCTCGGCTGCATGGGCATGAGCCAGGCCTATGGTCCGGCCGACGAAGCGGAGTCGATCGCGACGATCCACCGGGCGATCGAACTCGGTTGCACTTTTCTCGACACGGCCGAGGTCTATGGGCCTTTCGTCAATGAAGAGCTGCTTGGGCGCGCGCTAAAAGGCCGGCGCGACCAGGTCACGATCGCGACGAAATTCGGCTTCCGCATCATCGACGGCAAGCAGTCCGGCACCGACAGCCGGCCCGAGCATATTCGCGAGGTGGTGGAGGCTTCGCTGAAGCGGCTTGCCACGGACCGCATCGACCTTCTCTACCAGCACCGTGTCGATCCCGCCGTGCCGATGGAGGATGTCGCGGGCACGGTCGGCGAACTGGTGGCGGAAGGCAAGGTGCGCTTCTTCGGCCTGTCGGAAGCGGGCATTGCCAACATCCGCCGCGCGCATGCCGTGCACCCCGTCTCGGCGCTGCAGAGCGAATATTCGCTGTGGGAGCGCAACCTCGAGCCCGAGATCATCCCGGCGCTGAAAGAACTCGGCATCGGCCTGGTGCCGTTCGCGCCACTCGGCCGCGGTTTCCTCGCCGGCGACGTCAAGCGCGCGGAAGACTATCCGGAGGGCGATTTCCGGCGCGGCGACCCGCGCTACCAGGGCGAGAATTTCGACCTGAATGTCGCGGCAGCGGCCACGGTGCGCGACATCGCCGACGCCAAGGGCGTCAAGCCGGGTCAGATCGCGCTCGCCTGGCTGCTCGCCAAGGGCCCGGATTTCGGCATCGATATCGTGCCGATCCCCGGCACCAAACGGCGCACTTATCTGGAAGAGAATGTCGCGGCGGCCGACATCACGCTCGACGCCACCGAGATGCTGGGGCTCGACATGGCGCTGACGCCCGACAAGGTGTCGGGGCAGCGATATAACGAACGGACGATGTCGCTGGTGGACCGTTAGGCGTTATCCAGCGCCTACTTCTTCTTGCAATCCGTCATCCCCTCCATTGCCTTCCGGGCCTCGCCCTCGCTGGCGTATTTCTTCTTGCCGAGATCGACGACAAGCGTGCCGTCGGGCTTCTTCGGCACGATCTCGCACTGCTTCGAGACCGCGTCTCGGGCCACCCAGTATTGCTCGGCCGCCTTGGCAGGCAGGCTGATCATGCCAGTGGCGAGGATTGCGACGGCGATGGTGCGAACCATTGCGAATCTCCATGGCTGGGACGCGAAGCAGGCGGTGCCGGCGAGGCAACGCTCGACACGCTGCCTTTGGAGAACGCCCTGTCCCGCCGCTGTGTTCCGGTGGCTCAGGCGTGCGAATGCGGATCGATCCTGTAGGGATGCACCGGACAGTCTGGCCCGATCGCCTCGCTGACGCGCCCCATCCAGGCACCGACCGCCGGATAATCGGCAAGCTCAAAACCGCAATCTTCTGCGCGGTGGGCGTAGGCGTAGACAGCAATGTCGGCAATGGTGAGCGCGTCGCCGACCAGGAAAGGTGTGTCGACCAAGCTGCGCTCCAGCGCGCCAAGTGCCCGCGCGCCCGCTTCGCGCTTGCCGGCAACCAGCGCCTGGTTGCGCTCCAGGCGGCCGGTCAGCGTCCAGAAACGCAGCGAGCCGATGACCGGCTCGACATAATACTGCTCGAAGAACAGCCACTGCATCACCTTGGCGCGGGCAAGCCGGTCTACCGGAAGATAGGACGTGCCTTCCGCAACGAGGACGAGGATCGCGTTGGACTCGGCTATCGCCTGGCCATTCTCCACGGCGAGCACCGGAACGGCGCCCGCCGGGTTGAGCTTGTGGAAGGCTTCAGTTCGGCTCTCACCCTCGAAGATCGAGAGGATACAGGTTTCGTAGGCGATGCCGAGAAGGCCGAGCAGGACGCGAACCTTCCAGGCATTTTGCGAGGGGAGATAGTCGTAGAGCGTGAGCATTGGGCGGTCCTCGGTGTGATGGGATGGCTTCGCATAGAGGGCGATGTGAGAGCCACCCGGTTCAGGCGCCTCATCTCAACCTCGAGCAGGCAGACCAGCAGCTTCGACGCTTCGCCCTCACCGCCCTGCGATATCCTTCGCCACCGCCTTCGCCTCGATCCCGATCTCGCGCAGCAGGCCGGTTACCGGGTTGTAGAAGCCGACGAGATAGACGCCGAGCTCCGTCGCGCGGGCGTTCACTCCGCTTTTCTTGGGGCTAAGCTCCGCCGGCAGGAAGGCATCGTAACCCGGACGGTAGCCAGTGGCGAAAATCGCCGCGTCGAATTTCTTTTCGGCCCCGTCGGAGAATTTCACGCCGCCCCCGGTGAAGCTCGCAATATCCGGGGCTATGCCGATCCGTCCCTGCTTGATCGCCGCCACCGTGCCGACATCGATCACCGGGATGCGGCCGGCATCGATCCCTTGCAGGATGCCCTGCTTCGGCCGCACGATGCCGTACTTCTCCAGCCGGCCCAGCGCCAGGTCGAGGATCTTGGGAAACATCCAGTCGTTCAGCGCCCGCGGCATCGGCCGGCTGGCAATACCGACCATCTGGATCGGCACGCCGAACAGCTGGCGCGGCACGATGTGGACGCCCTTGCGCACCGAGATGGTCGGACGAGCGCCGCTTTCGGCCAGATCGAGCGCGATCTCCGCGCCCGTATTGCCCATGCCTACGACCAGCACGTCCTTGCCGACATAGGGTGCCGCCTCGGTGTAGGTGGCACTGTGCAGCAGCTTGCCCCTGAAAGCCTCGACACCCGGTAAGCGTGGTGTGATGGGCTCGGCATTGTTGCCCGTGGCGACGATCACCTTGCGGGCATTGAAAGGGCCGGCATCGGTCTCGACCACGAGCTTTCCGCCCTCACGGCGGATGGATTTCACGGTGACGCCGAAGCGCGGCTCGAGGCCGAAACGCTTGGCATACGCGTCCAGATAATCGACCACTTTTTCGCGCGGCACATAGCGCGGGTGGCTCTTCGGGAACGGCACGAAAGGCAGCGACGAGAAGGACTTCACCGTGTGCAGGTGCAGTCGCCTATAATGCCGGCGCCAGGAGGGCGCAACCTCATCGGCCTTTTCAAGGATGATGAAATCCTGCCCCGCCTGTTTCAGGCAGGCGGCGACCGCGAGCCCGGCAGGGCCGGCGCCAACGATGACGACATTGGTGTCCAAAGACCTCTCCTCCCGCCCAAGCAACAAAAGCTATGACGGGGGGGGTGGGCGACAAGTAGGGAGAAGCACCTATTCCATCGCACCGGGCGTCCCGGGCTCGTCCTCGGGCGGTTCGAGTATCTCGATCAGCTGCGCCACGCGGGCGCCGGGCATGGCGTGGCCTTCATTGACCAGCGCCTCGTCGGCGCCGATCCAGGCGAAGGCCTCGCGCAGTTCCTCAAGGCTGGCGCCGGTGAGCGCGATGTCGGCAATGACGGCTTCGTCTACTGGTCCAAGCACGGAAATGATCTCGCTGCGGGTCATCTTGTCCTCCCCCATAGGTCGGGATGATTGCCCAAGGAAACGACCGGCGGGTGGAGCGGGTTCCGATAAACTGCTTGCCGGCTTCTTCCAAACGAGGCCCAATGCTATGGCTGGCCCATGAAGCCAGCCCTCCTCCTTGCTGCCCTGCTCCTGCCCACGCCGGCGCTTGCCGACTGGAAGCCCATTGAAAAAATCGAGACCTATGCCGTCTCAGGTCAGACCGCGGAACAGCTCTATTTGTCTATCGGCGAGAAAGGCCCGCTGGTCGGCCCGGCAGGCAACGCTCGGCGGGCCATCGCGCATACATTCTTCAAGCTGACCTGGCAGCGCGACTACCAGCCGCAAGGCAACGCCTGCGTGCTGAAGACGGCGCGGCCGAAGCTGATCATCACCTACACGCTGCCCAAGCCGGCAGGAAAACTTCCGCCCGCCCTGCAAGCGCGCTGGGACACGTTCGCCGCCGGGCTGATCGCGCATGAGAAGGTGCACGGCGCCGGCATCGTCGATATGGTGGACAAGATCGTCGCCTTCAGCACCGGCCTTACCGCCGAGAACGATCCCGGCTGCAACAAGGTCAGGGCCGAGCTGACGGCCTATCTCGACCAGCTCTCCAAGGCGCAGCGCCAGGGCAGCCGCGACTTCGACACGAAAGAATTCGGGCAGGACGGCAACATGCTGAAGCTGATCGCGGCGTTTCTGGGCGCTCTGCCTAGAAACTGATCTCCACCGCCTCAGCACTTCGCTTCGCCTCGCCGTGGAAGACCGCCTCGATGTTGTTGCCGTCGGGGTCGAGCAGGAAGCAGGCGTAGTAGCCCGGGTGGTAGCGGCGCTCGCCCGGCGCGCCATTGTCCTGGCCGCCGGCGGCAAGCCCCGCCTGATAGAAGGCATCGACCATGGCGCGATCCCTAGCCTGGAAGGCGAGATGGTGGCGGCCTGTGAGCACGCCGAGGGCCGCACGGCTGTCGGCGCTGGAGATGAACAGTTCGTCGGCCCAGAAATAATCCCGCGCCTCGCCACCGATCGGAATGCCCAGCACCTCGAACAGGGCGCCATAGAAACGCCGGCTGGCCGCAAGGTCGCGCACCACGAGCTGGATGTGGTCGATGAGCCGGCCGCGATAGAGTTCCATGGGTGACGCCTTCTTTTGAATGCTGCGGCTCAATCTAGAAGGGCCCACAGTCCGGTCAATGTGGGTGCGGAAGGCTGCTGACAATTTAAGAGTCGGCGAGTCAGCGCCCACTAAAGGATCGGCGGTCGCTGGCCCAAAAATCCGGATAAAAATGCAACCGGATTTGTAGGATCGGCCGCCGCCCTAGCGTCCTTTGGACGCAAGCGGACCGGTGGACTGGAAAAACCGTGCCGCATCAAACAGGATGCCTTACGGCATGGGAGCAGAACCATGAACCATTCCTATCGTTGGGTCATTGTCGCGGCCGGCGCGCTGATGACCTGCGTGGCGCTCGGCGCCATGTTTTCGCTGGCGATCTTCCTGGAGCCGATGTCGCTCGACACCAACTGGTCGCGCACCGGCATTTCCAGCGCCATGACCTTGAACTTCCTGGTGATGGGTCTCGGCGGCTTCGCCTGGGGAGCGATCTATGACCGGGTCGGGGCGCGACCGGTCGTGCTTGCGGGCGCGGTGCTGCTCGGCCTGTCGCTGGTGGTGGCGAGCCGGGCCACCTCGCTCGTCGTCTTCCAGCTGAGCTACGGCGTCATCGTGGGCCTGGCTGCCAGCGCCTTCTTTGCGCCGATGATCGCGCTCACCACCGCCTGGTTCGACACCAACCGAAGCCTCGCCGTCTCGCTGGTCTCGGCCGGCATGGGTGTGGCGCCGATGACGATCTCGCCCTTCGCGCGTTGGCTGATCACCGCCTATGACTGGCGCACCGCCATGTTCGATATCGGTGTGATGGCCTGGGTGCTGCTGCTGCCCGCCGTCTTCCTGGTGCGACAACCGCCGGCGGCGGTCGCGGCCAGCGACGGCGCGCCGGTGCCCGTCACCGACGATCCCGGCATGAGCGTCGGCCAGGCGCTGCGCTCGCCGCAATTCATCGTGCTGGGGCTCACTTTCTTTGCCTGCTGTGCGGCGCATTCGGGCCCGATCTTCCACATGGTAAGCTATGCCATATCCTGCGGCGTCGCGCCGATGGCGGCCGTGTCGATCTACAGCGTCGAGGGGTTGGCCGGCCTTGGCGGGCGCGTGCTCTATGGCGTGCTGGGCGACAGGCTGGGCGTCAAGCCGGTGCTGGTTGCCGGGCTCGCCATCCAGGGGCTGGTGATCGCTGCCTACCTCACCGTCGGCCAGCTCGAGCAGTTCTATCTCCTGGCCGTCATCTTCGGCGCCACCTATGGCGGCGTGATGCCGCTTTACGCGGTGCTGGCGCGCGAATATTTCGGCCTGCGCATCATCGGCACGGTGCTTGGCGCGGCCACGATGCTCTCAAGCCTGGGCATGTCGCTCGGGCCGCTCGCCGGCGGCATGATCTACGACGCCACTGCCAGCTATCACTGGTTGTTCATCGGCTCGGCGCTGATCGGACTGGGCGCGGCCGGCATCGCCATCGCCTTCCCGCCGCAGCCAAGCCGGCAGAAGCTGCAGATGGCATGAGGAATCCGTTCTTCGCCCCGGCGACGCCGAGAACGGGAGGGAGCGCTGGATCGATTGGCAAAGCCGCCTCGTAGATGAGGGCTTTTCACCCTACGAAGCCCCCCTCCGGCGCTTCGCGGCCACCTCCCCCCGCCTCTGGCGGAGAGAGGAACCGATTAGCCGCTCACCCAGTGCCCGTGCCCGTGCGCACGGCCTCACGGTCGCTCTCGTCGCGCTTCACCCGCTCGTCGGAAATCAGCACCACCGGGCATGGGCTGCGCCGCAGGACGCCCGTCGTCGTCTCGCCGAAGATCAGCTCCTCGCCCTGGCGCCGCGACACGCCCATGACGATCAGCGCCGCGTTGCGGCCGGCCTGGCGGGCAATGGCATCGGCGGCGGCGGCCCTCGAGCGGATCGCCGTCTCGATCTCGACGCCATAGCGGTCTGCGAGCGCAACGATATCCTTCAGCACAGCCTCCCTGCGGCGATGCGAGACGGTGTCGCGCGGCTCCTCGCGACCCGCGCGCGCGACATAGAGCATCTTGACCGGCGCGCCGGTGACGGCGGCGATGGCCAGGGCCAGTTCGGCGCCTCGGCGGGCAACCGCCGTGCCGTTGACCGGCACCAGTATCTTGCCCGAATCCGGGCCGAGCCGCGGGATGTGGCGGCCTGCCGTCGCCGGCTTCAGGACAAGACAAAGCGGACCGTCGAAGGAGCCCGTCACCTCGTTCAGCCGATGCGAGAAAGCGCCCTTGGGAGTGACCGCGCGGCCGAGGCCGACGAGGAGCATGCCGTAGCCCTTGCGCGCCTCCTTGGCGACAGCCTCGGCCGAAAGCACTTCATGCTGGCGGCGCGTGACCGGCGCTTCGCGCGCCGGCGTCTCGTCGGATTTCTTGGCCGCCTCGCGGCTGTCCTCCGCACCTTTCTCCATTTCTTCCAGATGCAAGCCTTCCGTCGGCTCGGCATCGATCTCGCCGCTGGAATGCAGCACGGTCGTCGGCTTGCCGGCTCCGATGACGCCGGCGAGATAGGCGGCGAAGCGGCCGACCACACCTTCGTCCACCACCACCAGCAGCCGCTCCAGATTGGCGACGAAGCCCCGCTGGTCGATCTCCTCGCGCTCCAGGCGCTTCTTCTCGGCCTCGCCGATCGGCAGCCGGCCCAGCGCCCAGCGCAATGTCGGCGGCATGGCCAAGGTGGTGATGACGGCCATGGTGACGATCATGGTGAAGAGGTTATGCGACAGCACGCCCATCGACAGGCCGATCGAGGCGACGATCACCTCGGTCGAGCCCCGCGCATTCATGCCGCAGCCCACGGCAATGCCTTCGGCGCGGCTCATGCCGGCGACCTCGGCGCCGATGAAGGCGCCGCCGAACTTGCCGATCGAGGCGATCACCACCAGCGCAACCGTGAGCAATGCAAGCTGCGGATCGGCAAGCACGGTGAGGTCGGCCGACAGGCCGGCGACGCCGAAGAACACCGGCATGAACAGAGCCGTGATGATGCCCCGCAATTGCCCTTCGATATGGCGCGACAGGATCGGCGACTCGCCCACCAATATGCCGGCGACGAAGGCGCCGAGCACCGTGTGCACGCCGATCAGATCGGTGATCAAGGCCATCACGCCCATGATGGCGAGGATGACGGTGACCACCGCATATTCGGAGCGGAAGGTGTCGTTGGTCCAGCGGATGGCGTCGAAGACGATGCGGCGCCCGAGCGTGAAGGAGAACGCCATGAAGAGGGCGACGCCGGCGATGGTGAAAGCCAGGCTGCCGATCTCGATCCGCCCCTTTGTGGCGATGCCGATGGTGATGGCGATGATAACCCAGCCGATCGTGTCCTCGATGATCGCCGAGGAGACGATGACCTGGCCGAGGTCGCGGCGCATGAAGTTCATGTCGCGCACCACCATGGCGACGATCTTGACCGAGGAGATGGAGAGCGCTGTACCGAGGAACAGCCCGGCGACGATGCGCTCGCTGCCCGCGGCAAGCAGCGTATCGGGCATGAACTGTGCGGCGATGAAGCCGAGCGCGAAAGGCACCGCCACGCCCGCGGCCGAAATAGAAAAACAGGCGCGGCCCACACGGCGCACGAGCCGCAAATCGGTCTCCATGCCGGTGAGCAACAGCAGCATCAGGACGCCAAGCTGGGCGATGGCATTGATCATGGATTTCTGCGACGGGTCGCCGGCGAAGATCAGCCGTTCGGCCGCCGGCCAAACCCAGCCGAGCAGCGAAGGCCCGAGCAAGATGCCGCCGATCAACTGCCCCATCACCGCCGGCTGGCCGAGCGTCTCCAGCACTTCGCCGATGCCGCGGCCGACGACCAGGAGCAGGATCAGCTCGGCGACGAAAATTCCTTCCGAGGACATGCCGGTCTTTTCGGCGGCGAAGGCGACGGCGGGTATCAAGGTGAGCGCCACGGCACCAACCGCAATCCAAACCGACAGCGACCGGAGCCGATTGAGCATGCTGGACAATTTGTGCACCCCTCATTCGTCGCCGGACATAACGGTCTGGCGCAAGGATCGGTTGCACTGGGGCGGCAGCCATTTCCTCGCCCATGAAATGGGGAGGTGGCTCGGCGAAGCCGAGACGGAGAGGGGACCGCCGGTTCGACCGGCAAAAGCACTTCGAAGAGGAGGACTTCCGCCCTACGAAGCCCCCTCTCCGTCCGCTTCGCGGACACCTCTCCCCCGCTTTGCGGGGGCGAGGAAACGCTTCCTACAATTCTAATCAAATGCTGCCGCCGATCTTTGCTTCCCGGTAAAGCGACTCGACGATGTTGGCCGACGAGGCGGGGCAATAAGGAGAAGCTAATGAAAAGCGACTTTGCCGCCGCCCACCTCCACCTCGACCGCGCATGCCGCTATCTGCGTGGCGACGATGAAACGAGCCGCGCGGCGCTTGCAGCGCTCGACCTTGTGATCGAGGCCGTGGCGGCGGCCCAGCACGCCAGGCCGGTGGCCGACGTTCTGCCCTTTCGGCGACGCGCGAATGGCGGTCTTCCCCCGCTTGCATCCTGACTTATCCGCCTGAAAAGGCGGGAACATTCTGGCCGGCCACACGTTATGAAAACCGGGGTGTGGCCGGTCGATGTCAAGGCGAGGAAGGCCGGCCATGACGGTGGGAGGCGCGTGGCAGAATGTCCCAAACGAGGGCCGCAAAATCCGTCGGCGCGGCTGTGGCAAAATCGCCAGAAGCAGCTGCGCCGGCAAGGTCCATCGAGAAGGCAGCGCCGCCGCGTGCGTCCGACACTCTGGCGCTGAAGCTCAGTTCCTCCGAATTCACCACGACGCTGTCGCATTTCCACCGCGCCGAGATCGCCCGCATGGCCGGGTGGCGCGACCGGCTCGACCGCACCAGCAATTGGGCGATCACCGTGGTGGCGGCGATGCTGTCGGTATCGCTGTCGACGCCCAGCGCGCATCACGGCGTGCTTTTGTTCGCCATGTTGCTGATCACGCTGTTGTTGTGGATCGAAGCGCGGCGCTACCGTTTTTTCGACGTTTACCGCGCCCGCGTGCGGCAGTTCGAGCGCTACTACTTCGCCCAGGTCTTTTCGCCGCAGCCGGACTATGCCTCCAATTGGCTCGCCATTCTCGGCGAGGGCCTGCGCTCGCCCCGGTTCCTGATCACCCAGCGCGCCGCGCTGATCCGCCGGCTGCGCCGCAACTACATCTTCATGTACACGATCCTGCTGCTTGCCTGGATCCTCAAGATCACCACGCCGAGCCTGTCGCGCGAAGGCTCGCCCATGGGCTTCGGAGCATCGCTCATCGACACCTTCCGGGTGGCGACGCTTGGGCCTATCCCGGGCGTCGTCGTGGTGTGCGGTGTGGCCGCCTGCTACCTCGCGCTGCTTGCGGCCGCTTTCCTGGTCCGCGCCGATGACGGGGAGCTGTCCTTCGGCGATGTGCATGTTTGAGGGGAACAGGGCAGTAAGGCAGTAGGGCAGCAAATCGGACAGCGTGGGCGCCGCATCTTCCCTATTCCCTTCTGCCATATTGCCTTACTGCCCTGTTCACTGCTGCCTTCACCGCAACGACAGCGCCGTGCGGAACTCCTTCGTGGTGTTGCGGGCGGGATAGGGTTCGTCCGGCACGGGGACGCCGAGATGGGCACAGAGCGGCGCCCAGCCGTCGCCGAGCTTGTGGACCAGCAGACGCTCGGCAGGCACGGTTTCCAGCACCGCTTCGATATTGGCCTGGTAGACGGCGATCGCATGGCCGCGATCCTGCGGCCGCCCGCCAAAGACCTGCTTGGAGACAAGCGCGATGCCCAGCGATTCCTGATCCGTGCTGCCGGCGATGGTGGGCAAGATCGTCTTTTCGAAACTCTCCCACCAGCTCTCGGGCGAGCGCCAGGTGAGGATGACGCGCGCTTGGGGATAGACGCCGATCAGTTCGCGCCAGTAATGTGCCGAGGGCCAGTCGACGCAAGATCTGTATCCCGCGAAGAGCTGGGCCCAGTCGGGCGCCTCGCCCCTGGCCAGCGCCCGCCAGAGCCGCTTCTGCTTCGCATGCGCCATGACCTCCGACATATGGTGGCACGGACCGAAGCCGAGCATGGTCAGCGCCTCGCGCATCGAATCCGTGCCGGTCCGGCCGAAGCCGGTCCCAATGACCATCAGCGACATTCTCCCCTCCTCCACTCTTTCCCACCTTCAAGCGGTTGCGCTCAACCTCCCTGGACCACGAGCCGCAGGCGGTTGCCCTCCGGATCCGCGGTCGAGATAACGCGTCCGTCCCTTTTCGCTTGTATGTCGGCCGCTTCGAGCCTGCGCTCCACGGCGCCGAGCTCTTGCACCGAGCCGAGCTCGACGGTGAAATGGTCGAGCCGGCCGCACCCGGCGGCGGCTCGCGCAACTCGTCGCGCGCCCAGACGTTGAAGGCCACCATATGGGCGCGGCGCTCGGTGCCGCAGTCGAACATGCCGAAGGTCCGGGACTGGATATGCGGCCGGAAGCCGAGCACGCCGAGGTAGGATTCCATCAGCATCTCGGGCGCGCGGGCGCGCAAATGGATGTGGCCGACGAAGGCATCCTGCGCCATCTTCGCCTCGACATGGCCGGAATTGCCGAGGTCGCGCAGCGGGCCCGACATGTCCAGCGGCTCCAGCCCGGAATGCCCGCTGCCGTCGACAGAGATCAGCGACACGCGGCAGTCAGGCGAGACTTCGCGGCGCAGCCAGCGCTCCGGCGTGTCGAAGCATATCTCGATGCCGTTGCCGTCGGAGACATAGAGCGATTCCGAAACCAGGTGATCCTGGGCGCCGTATCGCAACCCCGATGCCTTGAAGCGGGCGGCTGCATGCGCGAGCTCGCGGCGCTTTGTGACGTGGATGGCGACATGGAAGAGATCGCGCGACTTCTGCGGCAGAGCGACCTCGGCCCCGGCATGAAGCACGATCAGCGTTCGCCCGCCGGCGCCAAGTCCCGCCATGACGGCATTCTCGCCAAGCAGCGCCAACCCAAGGGCGTCGCGCCAGACATTCAAGGCCGCCGGTACATCGGTCACCCTGAGATGGACCGGCCCGAGACGGGTCAGTGGAGACAGCAATCCTTCATCCATCGTCGTCTGTCCGATTGCGGCCAATGACATATTAGCTGTTCACGAAACGACTGTAGCGCTCCAAGTTCGGGTTGACCCCTTCCCGGCGGGCGGCGACTATTGCGACAGCCGGTTTTTTCTGGAATTGGTTCAGCAGAAGGAGATCGCATGGACGAGACCGAACAGTGGCGCAACATGGCGAGCGCGCCGCGGGACGGCAGCCGCATCCTGGTGACGGTGCGCTCCTCCGAGCAGGGACCGGCCGAGGTCGACATGGCCTACTGGTCGCGTGCCGACCAGTTCGGCGAGGAAGGTTGGCGGGCGTCGGACTCCTCGCCTGGCCGCATCGTCGAATATGCCGAGCCGGAGCTCAGATGCTGGATGCCGCTGCCGACCGCGGGGCGCGGTTCGATGCCGAGCCCCTGGGAAGGCGATGACGTGCCGCTGGTTGACGGCGAAGGGATTTAGCGGCGCGCCCCTCGCTTCTCCCCCGTGGGAAAGGAGCCAGTCGTCAGAACAAAAACGCAGCCGTGGCCGGATCAGGCCCGGTGCGGCCATCGGTGGAATCCAGGCCACGGATGGTCTGCATATCGTTCGCGTCGAGCTCGAAGCCGAAGACATTGAAATTGCCGGCGATGCGCTCCTGGTGGATGGACTTCGGGATGACGATCAGCCCTTCCTGCAAATGCCAGCGGATGATCACCTGCGCCACCGACTTGCCGTGCTTCTTCGCCAGCGTCTCCAGCGTCGGGTCGGAAAGCAGCCGGCCGCTGCCCAGCGGGCTCCAGCTCTCGATATGGATGTTGTGCTTCTTGTGGAACTCGCGCTTGTCGCGCTGCTGGAAACGCGGATGCAGTTCGATCTGGTTGACGACGGGGGTGACACCGGTTTCGCCGATGATGCGTTCCAGATGATCCTGGTTGAAGTTGGAGGCGCCGACCGATTTTATCCGGCCAGCCTTCTGGAGCTCGAGCAGCGTCTTCCAGGCCTCGACATATTTGTTCTGGCTGGGCACTGGCCAGTGGATGAGGAAAAGATCGATCCGGTCGATGCCGAGCTTTTGCATCGTGTCGTCGAAGGCGCGCAATGCCGCGTCGCGCTGATGCGCACCGTTGCGCAGCTTGGAGGTGATGAAGAGTTCGTTCCTCGGCACGCCCGCCGCGCGGATCGCCTCGCCGACGCCTTCCTCGTTGCGGTATCCCTCGGCGGTGTCAATGAGGCGATAGCCGGCCTCGATTCCCCAGCGCACGACCTTTGCGGTGATGTCCGGATCGACCTGCCACACGCCTAGCCCGATCTGCGGGATGGTCGAGCCGTCGTTGAGTTTGAGCTGTTCGGGCATGGGAGGTTCCTTTTGGGAGGTAGGATGGTGCCGACTATGTAGGCCGGGGGTCAGGGAATGCCAGTCGTGGAAATGCTGGCGGGACAGCACCCCCCTCTGGCCTGCCAGCCATCTCCCCCTTGTGGGTCCGCAAGGGGGAGATTGGCAGCTTCAACGCCTCAACCTCTCGCTCCGAACCGCAACCCATCCATCAGCAGCTTCACCAGCCGTCCTGAGCGCTCTCGCCAGTCGGGCGTGTTCGGCGCCGAGTAGATGCCCCCCAGCGCATGCATCACATCGGAGGCGTCGACGTCGGCGCGGATTTTTCCCGCGGCGGCGGCGGCTTGGACCAGGCTTCGCATGGCGCCGGAGACGCGCCCCGATGTGTCAGAGAACAGCGTGGAATTGGTGGTGAGCAGCAGCCGCAGGCTGGTGGCGAGGCCGCGCTTGGTGGCGATGTAATCGACGAAGCGCTGCATCCAGAGCTCCAGCGCAGCATCTGCGGGGTGGTCTCGCGCGAGTTCCTCGGCCGCGTGGCAGAGGCCTTCCACCTCGCGGCGGTAGACCACCTCGACCAGATGCTCACGCGTCGGGAAATGGCGGTAGAGCGTGCCGATGCCGACCCCTGCCCGCCTGGCGATCTCCTCCAACGAGGCGTCGACGCCGTCGCTCGCGAACATTTGCGCCGCCACTTCGACCAGCTTGTCTCGGTTGCGCCGCGCATCGGCGCGCAACCGCTTTTGCGCGGGCGCGTCGCGCGTCGCTTCGGCGGTCATTTCCTGCTTGGGCACTTTTTTCTCCACCAGCGCAATATGGGGGGTTGAACCACGGCTGGCCAGACCCCAGTTAAATAAACGGAGGCACCTCCGTTTTAGTGGAGTGCTTTCATCATATAACCAGGGGAAGCGGTATGTCACGTAGAGAAGGACGAAGCGCTCTCCCTGGCCGCTGGAGTGAGGTTGGGGCGGCGGAGCTGCCAATCTCCCCCTTTGCGGGGGAGATTAGTCGCTTCGCCGCCAGCGCTCTCCCTCGGCTCTTGCCCCTACCTTCCCAAGCCCCATTTCCATCCGCCTAGCGTCCAGCAATCGGAGCCCGACGCCATGACCAGCCAAATTCAGACCATCATCGATCCTCCCGAAGACGGCCATTTCAGGAATGGCCTCGCCACCAACGGCTCGACCCCCAGCCCCACCACGCTCTCCCTCCATCTCACCATCAACGGCCGCGACCATGCACTCGATGTCGAGCCGCGCGTGACGCTGCTCGACGCTTTGCGCGAGCGGCTGCACCTCACCGGCACCAAGAAAGGCTGCGACCAGGGCCAGTGCGGCGCCTGCACCGTGCATGTCGACGGCGAGCGCGTGCTGGCCTGCCTGACGCTGGCCGCGCAGGTCGAGGGCCGCTCGATCACGACCATCGAGGGGCTCGCCAACGAGGACGGCACGCTCAACGCCGTGCAGGCGGCTTTCCTTGAGCAGGACGCCTTCCAGTGCGGCTATTGCACGCCGGGACAGATCATGTCGGCGGTGGCCTGCATCCGCGAAGGCCATGCCGGCTCCGACGAGGAAATCCGCGAATACATGGCCGGCAATCTCTGCCGCTGCGGCGCCTATCCGAACATTGTCGCCGCCGTCCGCCAGGCCGCACAGGAGCTGCGCTCATGAGAGATTTTTCCTACCTTCGCGCCGATAGCATCGAGGCTGCGCGCAACGCCGCCGCCCTTCCCGGCGCCATGCTGCTCGCCGGCGGCACGACGCTGATCGATCTCGCAAAATGCGGCGTTGCGGAACCCGCCACCGTCATCGACATCAGCCATATCGAAGGGCTCAACGCCATCGATGTCACCGCCGACGGCGCTTTGATCGGCGCGCTGGCGAAGATGAGCCATGTCGCCGACCATGCCGAAGTGAAGAGCTTGTTTCCGGCAGTCTCGGAAGCGCTTTGGCAGGCAGCGTCGGCGCAATTGCGCAACATGGCGACCATCGGCGGCAACCTGATGCAGCGCACGCGCTGTCCCTACTTCCGCGATCCCGGCAATTTCCCGGCCTGCAACAAGCGCGCGCCGGGCAGCGGCTGCTCGGCGATCGGCGGCGTAACACGCGGCCATGCGGTGCTCGGCGTGAGCGAGGCGTGTATCGCCACCTATCCCGGGGATCTCGCCGTGGCGCTCGTCGCCTTGGACGCCGAGGTCGATCTCGGCGAGCGCAAGCTCAAGGTCGAGGACTTCTTCCTCGCCCCTGGAGCTACCGCCGAGCAGGAGCACGACATCCGCCCCGGCGAGGTGATCACGGCCATCGAGATTCCTGGTTCGGCCGCGGCGCGGCGCTCGACCTACATCAAGGTGCGCGACCGCCAGTCCTATGAATTCGCGGCCGCAAGCGCCGCGGTCGGGCTGGAGCTCGAGGGCGACGGCCGCACCGTACGCGACATCCGCGTCGCGCTGGGCGGCGTCGCGACGAAGCCGTGGCGGGCGCGCGCCGTCGAGGACGCGCTGAAGGGCAAAGCGCTCGACGAAGCGACGATCCGCGAGGCGAGCGAGCTCGCCATGCAGGGCGCCGTAGACCATGGCGCCAACCACTATAAGATCGCCTTGGCGCCGCGCGTGATCGCGCGCGCCATCCTCAAATTGGGAGAGACGGCATGACCGTTCATGACATGAAACACGCAGCGTCGGATAGCGCGCGCCTCGAAGCGGTGGGCGGACGGCTGTCGCGCGTCGACGGTCCCGCCAAGATCACCGGCGCGGCGCACTACGCGTTCGAGCAGCAGCTCGAAGGGCTGACGCATGCCGTGCTGGTCGGCGCAACCATCGCCGCAGGCAAGGTGACGGCAATCGACACCCGCGCGGCAGAGACCGCGCCCGGCGTGCTCGCCGTGCTGACGCCCGAGACCATCATGGAGCTGAAGACCGCTTCCGACTGGTTCGGAAATCGGCCGTCCGACGGTCCCTATTCACCGCTCGTGCGCGAAGTCACCTTCTCCGGCCAGCATGTCGCGGCGGTGGTGGCCGAGACCTTCGAGCAGGCGGTGGCCGCGGCCGCGCTCGTCAAGGTTTGGTATGACGAGATGCCGGCCATCGTCGATCTCAGCGACGGCAAGGCCGGCGACGGCATGCCGATCGACGCCATGACCAAGGAATGGGGCGACGCTCAATCCGCCTTCGCCGCGGCGCCGGTGCGCATCTGCGCGGCCTACAACACGCCGCGCGAATTCCAGGCGGCGATGGAGCCGCACGGGCTGATCGCGCGCTGGCAAGGCGACGAGCTGACCGTCTGGGAGCCCAGCCAATGGCTGGACGGCATGGCGCGCACTTATGCCGAATGGTTCGACATTCCGTTCGAGAACGTGCGGCTGATCTCGCCCTATATCGGCGGCGGCTTCGGCTCCAAGGCGCTGGCGCTCGCACACAGCGCGGTGGCGGCGGCCGCAGCCAGGATGCTCGAGCGGCCGGTGAAGCTGGTGCTCAGCCGCCCACAGAATTTCACCTCCTATGGCGGCCGTGCCGCGACACGGCAGACCGTTGCCATCGGTGCCGACAGGAACGGCAGGATCCAGTCGATCGTCCATCGCGGCGTCAACGAGACGGCCGTCGACGGCATGTGGGTCGAGCCGCTCGGCTCTGTCACCTCGATCATGTATGCCACGCCCAATTTCTCCTCGAAGCAGAATGTGGTGCGGGTCAACACCGTGGTGCCGGGGGCAAAACGCGCGCCGGGCGAGAACCCGAGTGCCTTCGGCATCGAATGCGCCATCGACGAGCTCGCTTATGAGCTTGGGCTGGATCCGCTGGAGATGCGGCTGATCAACTACGCCGAACAGGATCCGCATGCGAAGAAAGCGTGGTCGACGCGCCAGTTGCGCGAAGCCTTTGCCGCCGGCGCTGAAGCCTTCGGCTGGGCCAAACGTTCGCCTCAGCCGCGATCAATGCGCGAAGGCCGCCAGCTCATCGGCTGGGGCGTCGCAGCCGGCACGTATCCGGTGCGGCGCGCCTATGGCGAGGCGGTGGTGAAGATCATGGCCAACGGCTCGGTCGAGGTCGAAAGCTCCTCTATCGACATGGGCCAGGGCACCTACACGATCCTGGCGCAGACCGCCGCCGAGACACTCGGCGTGCCGGTGGAGAATGTCTTAGTGAAGCTCGGTGACTCGCATTTTGCCCGCGCCGGCGTCACCGGCGGCTCGCGGCTGGCCGGCGTCATGACCGGAGCCGTCCACAAGGCGACGGGCCAGGCGCTCGACGAGCTGATCGGACTGGGGCTTTCCGATCCGCGCTCGCCCTTCCATGGACTGCAAGCGAACACGCTGCAAGTGCGGAACGGCCGCATTGCATCGCCACGCGGCGAAGGGCCGGAGCTGTCGATCGCCGAACTCATGAGCGCCGTCGGCCGCGAGCGGATCGAAGCCAAGGGCGACACGCTGCCGGCCAGCACGACGCCGGAGGAGCGCTACGCGAACTACACGACTATCGCCAAGTCGATCCCACACACCGAGGGCGACTATTCGCGCCATTCCTGGTGCGCGCATTTCGTCGAGGTGCGGGTGGATGAGGATTTCGGCACTGTGCGGGTGTCGCGCGTGGTGTCGGCGCTGGATTCCGGCAGGCTCTACAACCCCAAGCTGGCAGAGAGCCAGTGGAAGGGCGGCATCATCATGGGCATCGGCCAGGCGCTGCTCGAGGAAGGCATCGTCGACCGCCGCCACGGCCGCATCGTCAACGGCAATTTCGCCGACTACATGCTGCCGACCAATGCCGACATCCCGGATATCCAGACGATCTCGGTCGGCATCCCCGACCCGCACTCCTCCGCCCTTGGGGGCAAGGGCGTGGGCGAGCTCGGCATCGTCGGGGTGGCGCCGGCGATCGCCAACGCGGTATTCCACGCGACGGGCAAGCGGGTAAGGGATTTGCCGATTACCTTAGAGAAATTGATCTGAGGGGTGGCGCCGCCGTCGGAGCGCGTGATTTTCCTTCTCGTGGGAAGATTGGCAGTTCCTGCGACGGTGCCGGAACCCGTCCTAGATCCCCTGCGTTTGCCGTCGAGCACTCCAAGAATGGAGATCGACAATGGCAAGCGCAGCCGACCGCGATCCGCGGCACCACACGCAGAAAATGCAGAAAGCATTCCAGGAGATTCAAGACCATCTCCGCGAAGATATCACAAAGGTCAATGAACCCCAGCTGAAGGCAATGTTCGAAACGTCGGCGGAAGTCCTGGGCGGGCTGATCAAGGCATTCAGGGACTATGAGCAGAAAAATGAGCCAGCCTGGCGATAAGCCGGCCGGTGCTGCGGGCGGGCCAATGTCCGACGGTGAGCGGCCGGGCCCTGGAGGCTGGAACCGCATTCATCTGACCGTCGAGGACCTTGCGGCGGAGATTGACCGATTGCAGGCGGGGGTCGCCGATCTTCCTGGTCGATGCGTTCGACGGTGGAGTGTTCAGCCGGCTTGGTGAGAAGTGCCTGTCGCCGGATGACAGCGGAACATCGGCCCCAATCCAAGCGACTTCGGCGGCCACCGATCATTTCACGCTCAAATTCTTCACCTCGTTGGGCCGGTAGCTATCCATGGTCGCGCCGTTGCGATCCTCGTCCAACAGCGACTTGCTGCCGAAGGAGGCGCGCAGGCCCAACAGGTATTTGTGGGTCTCGCCGAGGTCGGTTGAACCGATCTTCATCTGCTCCAATTGATAGCGCGCGAACACTGACCACGGTGTGTCGCTGAACCGGTACATGGCCTGGAGAGCGCCGCCGGATACGTCCAGGTTCACCCCCTGGTCCGTCCTGATGAAGCTGAGTTCTGCATCCAGGCGAAGGTTATCCTGGACGAAGTAGCGTGCGACGGCGCGGACGTTCCATTGGCCGGAGTCGAGGGAATCCTCGTTTGCCCGGCCAAAGGCCGCTTGCCCGTAAAAGGTTAGATTGCCAAAGTAAATCTGGGCTTCCGGACCGACCGCCCAGGAACTAGCCTTCCCGTCGAAATCGCCAAAGTCGACCGACGTATAGGTCGCGAACACACCGGCGGCAAATTTGTCGGGGTCCCGGTAATATCCGTGGATCGCACCGCCGACGCCGCCCCAATGAGCGAAATCGTCGTCCCAGATCCGGTCATAGGTGAGGTCGCCCTGGAGGTTCCAGCGCTGGGCGAACGGAATGTTGACGCGGGCGGCGCCCCCTGCCGCGTGCACAGTGTCGCCGATGTTGGTAAAGCGAAGCCCGCCCAGGTAGATCTCGCCGTAGCCGGAAATATGCGGCGTCACCACCGTACCCCCGGCCAGCGGCTGCAGTGCGTCGGCGGCGTAAGCGGTCGTCGTGGCGACCAGCGACGCGGCGACGATTGAACAGCGATGCATTAAGAGCCCCCGATTTCGAATATGCGTCCTGCGGTCCGGACGAACGCCGGGCCTAGTCTTGCATTGTTCGCAGCCCACGTCTTGGGCTGGACCGCAGTGGAATTGTCCTGGAAAGCGCTGCGACTCTTGTCGTGCCAGTGTGGCCTTTCGGCCACCAGCCGACCGGCCTGCTCGTTCCTGTCGCCTTTCCCCCGCCACAGGCCACCCCGGCACGAGGCCAGGGTTTTGTTCGGTCTGTCGGATCAGAACTTGTAGCTGAGACCGACCCGCAGATCGTGCGTCTTGAGATCGACACTCGTCGCCGTGGGAAGACCAGATGCGATCGAGAGAGCCTTGCTGCCGAAATCGGAGTAGCGGTATTCGACCCGAGCGATCCATTTATCGGTGAAGGCGTGCTCAGCACCGGCTCCAACCGTCCAGCCAACGTGGGTGTCTTCGTGAAGCGGTATGTCACCATCGGAGGTGCCGGTGATGCCGATAATTTCATACTTGGCCGCGGCCACGCCCGCGGTGATGTAAGGCAACGTCTGATCGAACGCATAGCCGGCGCGCAGCCGCGCCGACCCCGACCACTGGAGCTCGCTCTTAAGGATAGTGCTGCCGCCATTGGCAAGGGCCGTAAGTCCTTCGATGTTACTGTACGCAATGTCCGCCTCAACACCGAGCACAAAGCGGTTCGCCATCTCCTGATTGAAGCCGATATGGATGCCGCCAATGAAACCGTCCGGATCGACAGGAGCGTTAACATCGGTGCCCCCAATACCACCTCCGGAGATGAAGAGATTGGATTTTCCGGCGGCGTAACCGAAGTGAACGCCAGCATAGAGCCCGGACCAATCGTAGTCGGCGGCAATGGGCAAGGTTTCATTGATGTCCGCTGCAGGCGCCATGCCGACAGACGCGAGAATAAAGGCCGTAGCCAGAAGAATCGTTTTCATTGTTGTTTGCTGCCCCAGGGTGTTGCGCTATCCCTGCTGCCAAAATGCTCAGCGGGGATCCAGTTAACGTCGAGAGCCCCGATGTTGCATTGTTTGCAGCCCACGTCTTGGGCTGGACCGCACTGGAATTGTCTCGGAAAGTGCCGCCGCACTTGTTCCGCCAGTGTGGCCATTCGGCACCAGCCGCCAGGCGTGCAGACCGCAGCGCGGGGGCCTTCCGGCTCGCGCCAGCAGACATTTTTGCGTTAAGGCAGAACAAAAACCCACCGGCAGGGTTCATATCCCTCCGCACAATGGAGATCTGCACTGCGGCGCCGGCCATAGGACATCTCGCGGCCGGCGAGACTATCTGGCGCCGGTCGGCGTCGAGCCGAAACGGCGACGGAAGCAGCGGTTAAAATAGGAGACGTCGGAGAAGCCGCTTAGCAGCGCGATCTCGCTGATGCGCATACGGTCGTTGCGCCTGTCGGAAAGCATGCGATGGGCCCTTTGCAAGCGCAATTCGAGAATACGCTCGGCGAAGCTCACCCCGGTTTCCTGCAGGAGGTCGTGGACATAGCGAGGGGAGAGCCGCAACTGCTGGGCAACGCGCTGGGCCGAGATGGCCGGATCGGCGAAATTGTCTCTGATCTTGTCGAGGATTGCCTGCAGCCTTGCCGCGCGCAGGCCGCGCAGGCCGGCTAGCTCGGCAGGCTCGCCCTTGGCGCCTGTTGCCAGGCCGATCAGATCGACGATTGTCTCGGTGGCATGGGTGACAAGATCCGGCGACACCAGAGCCGGGCCTGCTTCCAGGAAGTTGCAATAGCGCGTGAGCATGCAGAGCGCCTCATTGTCGGCAGCCACGGTCAGCGCCAGCCGGTCCTCGACATGGGCGAAGGCCCCCTGCAGGATCTCGCGCGGGACGACGATATTGGCCCAGACGTTGCTGTTGCCGCCACTCATTTCCAGCGCCTCCGAGGCCGAGACAAGCGCGGCCTCGCCGTTGCCCACGCTGTAGTCGCGGCCGACCTGGACGCCGCTCAGCTTGGTATCGCCATGGTTGATCAAGAGGAGGTACCCGTCGCGGCTGTCCTCGGCGATGTTGCGGGCCTTGCGGCTGGCATGCTGGATGGTTCCGGCCATCTGCCCCAGCACCACCGGCCCGATGGCCGTGGCTTCGATCGCGGCCGCGAATGGCCGATTGGCCGAGATAGCATATTCGACCGACCATATTTCGGCGACGTGGATGTCCTGCCAGAGCGCGAAGCGCGCGCGGTCATCGAGATTCCCAGGCAGGTCGAGCGACGAGAAGACATTCTTTTTCAAGGGTGACCGGGCCTTTTTGCACGCGTCTTCACTTGGACGGGCACCGTATTGGACCAGCTCACATCTTGTCCAGGGCCGCAAAATATTTATGCATTCCAAGACAAGTTCATTGCTGTTCTGGACAAGAATTCACCCGAATTTTCATTGGCCAGTCGGAAAATTTCAAAATACTCGAAAATGTCAGATCGAATCGGCGGTGCCCTGTCGATCGTATTGGAAAGCGGATCTAGGCTCGATACGGCGCAAAACAGCCAATCTTCCCCGCCAAAGGCCGCGGGAGATTGCGTTCTTCGACCTCGCTGGGCGCTCAGCCGCTTCACCAATCTCCAGCGTCAGCTCTTCCTACCAATCCAATCCGAACACCAGCTTGCCGAAATGCAGGCCGCCGGCGGCCATGTGAGTGTAGGCTTCGGTCGCCTCGTTCTGCGAAAACACCTTGTCGACGACCGGCTCGATCCGGGCGGCGCCGATGGCGCTGGCGGCGTCGCGAAGGTCTGAGACCGATCCGGTGTTGTTGCCCACCACCTTCAGCGCCTTGATGATGATCGGCAGCAGGTTGACCGTTGCCTCGGCGCCGGTAACGAAGCCGATGGTGAACAGCGTGCCGCCGGGCGCGGTGGCGTTGACGGCGCGCGCGAAGGTGGCGGTGCCGCCGGTCTCGACGACAAGATCGGCGCCGAGACCATCGGTCAGTTCCAGCACCTTGCCGTCCCAGTTCGGCGCCGCGCGGTAGTTGATGAGATGATCGGCGCCGAGCGCCTTGGCCCGCTCCAGCTTCTCGTCCGAAGACGAAGTGATGATCACGGTGGCTCCTGCCGCCTTGGCGAGTTGCAGCGTGAAGATGGACACGCCGCCAGTTCCGACCAGCACGACCACCGAGCCTGGCCCGACAGCTGCGGCGCGGATGGCGTTCCAAGCGGTGGTGCCGGCAATGGGCAAGGTCGAGGCCGCTTCGAAGGAAAGATGCGCCGGGATCAGCACGACGGAATTGGCCGGCAGCGCGACATATTCGGCCAGCGACCCGGGCAACGAGATGCCGCGCATCTGCGTCATCTCGTAAGGACGCGGCCGGCCGCCGATCCAGCGCGGCTTGGCGTGGGCGACAACGCGGTCGCCCGTGCTGAAGCCCGTCACGCCTTCGCCGAGCGCGACGATCTCGCCGGCGCCGTCGGCAACTGGAATGAGCGGGAAGACAGGTCCTGGATAGTTGCCGCTCGCCACAGCGACGTCAACGAAGTTCAGGCTCGCCGCGCGCTGGCGGATCAGCACCTCGCCGCGTTGCGGTTCGGGCGTAGCGACGGTGGCGGCGCGGAAGGCGTCGAGCCTGGGCTGACCGAGTTCGATGGCTTTCATGGATTCGCTCCGTGGGTTTCGATTGACGGTTGAGCGAACTTATCTGCTGCGCTATTTCTCGATAATTGTCGGACTTTGCATTTGAGTATTGCAAACCATGCAGCAATCTCACGAACCCTCCGCCCTGGCCGAAATGGCCGCCTTCGCGGCCGTCGCGGAAGCGAGGTCCTTTACCAAGGCGGCTGCGCGGGTCGGGCGCGACGCCACCGTCCTGTCGCGTCGGCTGCAGTCGCTGGAAGACCGGCTGGGAGTGCGGCTGCTTCACCGCACAACGCGCAGCGTGTCGCTGACCGAGGCCGGCGTAGAATTCCTTTCTCGCGTGCGCGCCATCCTGGCCTCGGTGGACGAGGCCGAGGCGGCCGCGTCGGCACACGCGGCTGGAGGCCCGCGCGGCCTGCTCAAACTAGCACTGCCGGGGACGTTCGGGCGCATGTGGATCGGACCGCTCTTGCCGCAGTTTCTCACGGAGTTCCCCGAGATCCAGATCGAGGCCGAGTTCTCCAACCGCTTCGCCGATCTCGTCGCCGAGAATTTCGACGTCGCGGTCCGGCTGGGCAGCCTGGAGGACTCGCGCCTGGTGGCGCGCAAGGTAGCGACGCGGCGCCGGCTGCTCTGCGCGTCGCCCTCCTACCTTGCCCTCAGAGGCAGGCCGGAAACGCCGCAGGCGTTGCTCGAACATTCCTGCCTTGGCTTCACCGGCTTCCAGACCTTTCCAGCCTGGGAGATGACTGACCGCGGCGGCCGGCGCGTGCGCGTCGAGGTTTCGGGACCGCTGGTTAGCGACGACGCTGAAGTGCTGGTCGAGGCCGCCGTGCAGGGCGTCGGCTTGATGATGAGCACTGACTGGTTGGTCGGCCGCGAGCTCGCCGACGGCCGGCTCGTGCCGATCCTGGAGGACTGGACCCTGGCCGACGAGGGCGCGGTTTATATCGTCATGCCTTCGGCCAAGGGTCAGGCCGCCAAGACCCGCGCGTTCGCCGACTGGATCAGCAAGCGCTTCGCGCCGGAGCCGCCGTGGCGGCTGTGACTTGCCGATCGCGCTGCTTCAGTTGAGCCTCACGCGCTCGCACGCCTTTGCCAACTTCGTTATGATCGAGCTACCACGGCGGGGGGAACGATTATGAAAGGCGTGTCTGCAACACTCATCCTGGCACTGCTCGCCACCCTCCCCGCCCATGCCGCCTCCTGCCAATGGTCCGCCAAGATGGAGGAGGACGAGGGCGGCAGCGTGATGACGGCTTCGGTCTGCGGCGGACCGAAGGGCGATGCGCATCTGATACTGGCCTGCTTCGACAAGCCGATGCTGAGCTATGACCTCGGTGCCGCGGGCGGGCAGTTGGAGCCCGGCATCAGCGGCTCCTTCACCTTCAAGGCCGGCGACAAGAGCCTGACGAAAAAGCTCGAGCTCGAGGCGATGTACAACTACTTCACCACCGAGCTCTCCGGCCCGTCCGATCCGCTGCTGGCGCTGTTGCGTGGCAAGGGCGACGTGACGGTGTCGGCCGCGAAATATGGTGAGGCGAGCTTTCCGCTGAAAGGCTCCGGCGCTGCGATCGGCAAAGTGCTGGCCGAGTGCGGCAAGGGTTCGGGCAGCGAGGCGGACTGAGACGGAGCGCGCAGCTCGCCCCTTGCGAGGAGATCAGGCGCGCCCATTGGCGAACTCCGTCGCCGTGCACCATATGATTCCTGCCGGCGATGATTGTCCTCGCGACAAGCGTGATCGATCCCAGATATGCCGGCCAGGCGGTCCAGCCCGGACCGCCGGCGCTCCTCGCGAGGCCCGTTGCGGCATCGCGCGACCCACCAGAGGCCGCGACAAGGAGCTATCCGATGAATCCGATCACCCTTTTCCTCACCGTCGTCTTCGTCCTGATCGGCGCCGGTATCGGCGCGCTGGCCGGAACGTGGGCTGGCACGCCCTTCTTTGTTATCGCGGCACTGATCGCCGCCTCGCTGAAGATGGCCAACACCTGGCAGCGCTTCGTGGTGCTGCGCGCCGGCAACCTGCTTGGCGTGCGCGGCCCCGGCCTATTCATGATCGTCCCGGTCCTCGACAATGTCGTGGCCGTCATCGACCAGCGCATCCAGACCACGGCCTTCAACGCCGAGGAGGCGCTGACCAGGGATACGGTACCCGTCAATGTCGATGCGGTTATCTTTTGGCATGTGCATGACGCGGGCCAGGCGGCACTGGAAATCACCAATTACCGCGAGGCAATCGACCGCGTGGCGCAGACCTCGCTGCGCGAGATGATCGGCTCCTCGATGCTGTCCTCGCTGCTGTCCGACCGCAGGGCGGCGGATGAGCATCTGCGCGACGTGATCGGCGCCAAGACGGCGCAATGGGGCATCACGGTGATGTCGGTCGAGATCCGCGACGTCGCCATCCCCGTCGCGCTGCAGGACGCCATGTCGCGCCAGGCGCAGGCCGAGCGCGAGAAGGAAGCGCGTGTCATCCTCGGTTCGGCGGAGGCGGAAGTCGCAGCCAAATTCGTCGAGGCGGCCACCACCTATGCCGACCATCCGGCCGCACTTCAGCTGCGCGCTATGAACATCATCTACGAGACGACCAAGGAGCGCGGCGCCACCATTCTGCTCCCGACCGGCCTGGTAGACAGCCTCAACCCGGCGGCCGCCCTGGTTCAGGCGGGCGTGCTCAAAAGCGCGGTGTAAACAGAGACTACCGGTGTCTCCCATTCAGCATGAAAAATCCGGTCCGGCTTGAGCGTGATTGCCCATGTGCAGGACCGGATTTTCTACGGTAGACGGTATCTCAATAGTCAGAGCCGCCCTCGACGACGACCGGACGATGATGATGCCGGTGAATGGAACCGGTGGCGACGACCGTGTCGTCACGGCGGTGATGGCGGTGACGCCAGCCGCGCTCGCCATTGTCATAGAAGGCGACGGTGCCGTGATGGCGGTGATGCAAACGGTGGCCCTCGTCATTGATAACGACTGCCGGCCGGTGGTGATAATAATGCCTGTGATGTGTCCTGATGACGACATCGGCCTCGGCCGCCGAGGCGACGGCGGGTGCGGCGACACAGAGCGCCAAGGCAGCAAGAAGTACTGTTTTCATTGCTCTAATCCTAATTCCTGAAGCATCCCTTCGCCGGATAAACCGCTGTTCACCGCTTTGGTTCCGGGCTGATATGCGTCTGACCCAGCACCGATGCGGGCCGGGCCGACGCGCCCGGCAACCGAGTTCAGCCGCCCCGCCGGCGCCGAAGCGCGACATATCTCAGGTAGGTCGCGGCCGCGGCGTCGCAGGCGCGGCGCCCGCCGCCATTTGCCTCGATCATCGTCTTGGCTAGTCGCGGCGGCAGGCCGTATTTGCTGGCGAAGAACGCCGGCTCGTATGGCTGGTCTTCGGCATCGTCTGTCGGTCTATCGAGGTTCATGAGTGCTCCCTGTCGGCGGCGCGAGAAAATTGGCGCTTGCCAATGCGGAGTCCTGGCTTTGGTTGCCCCGCTCGGTCCTCTTCGCATGCCGGTCCGACCTCAGTCCGATGGGTTTCAGACCGTCGCCCGATCGGCGGAACGAAGGAGGTTCGGCGCTCGTTTGCCGACATCGAATCCGCAGCTTCGCGGCTGCCAATTGGAGCAACCGACATGAACGACGACCGCAACAGTGTTCTGGAGGCGCGCTGGCTTCTGGCCGTGCCGGCCTCGATGCTGCTCACCGTGCTAATAGCCGGGTTATTGCTTGGTTAGGCGGCGATGAACCGTCATCTTTTTCGCGCCGCCGATTTCCTGTCACGCCCGCCCGGCTTCTACACTATGGTCGTCGCCATGGTGGCCCGCACGCTCCTGGTGCCGTTCGGCCGACCAATGTCGTGACCTATACGTTGTCGGTGGCGGCCATCATCACCACCGGCGTGGTCCTCATCCAGCGCTACCGCGACACCGCGGCCATCCACGCCAAGCTCGACGAGATCGTCATCGCGCTTCGCCAAACGCGCAACGATGTGATCGGGCTCGAGCATGCGGAGCCGCGTGAGACCAAATCCAAGCTGACGGAGCTGGAAATGGAGGCCGAGCGCCTTGCGGCAGCTGAAAGCCTCAGCGACGCGATGAGCGAAGCCGGAGCCGCGGTGGGTGGAGGTTCGTTGGGGTAGCCGAGGCTCCGGCTGAAGGGCGGAATGGGCACCGCCGCCAGGCAAAGATAGATCTCACCAGCGACGGCGAAATTACGCGATCGCGGAAGCATCTTTGACTCTCGAAACTGCCCGGAGGCATCGCTATCACGCGGATCGATTGGAACAAACGCTCGGCATCGCCGTTTGCGGAGATGGTTATGTTCGCACCCCTCGATATGCACCACGAGAAGCGCGCCGATCTGCACCGGGCCGCAAGGCTGTGGCTGCTTCATGACCGCGTGGTGAAGCGCCTCGACAAGGTCGACCATTCCGCCGACGTCGTCGAGATGGCCGCAGCCGCTTTCGTCGAATCTACACATCGGCCGGCCATCTTCGTTGCGTCATTCCGGCCAGGCGGGAAACCTGAAACGGCGGCCGGCTGGACGCTCGGACTGTAAGTTCAAATGGCGGCGTGAACTGGTCAGTGAGGCCGCGCGCTGCGTTCCCTGAGCAGATCGCGCGTCCTCAACTCGGCATAGACCGCCTCGCGATCCCCGCGGCATCGTCCCAGCAATCTCATTGCCTCGCCGCGTTCCAGACGCCCGAGCTTCATCATGAAACGAAGTTCACTTTCCGGAATGAGGGGCTGAGCTTCCCGCCGCCGCCACCATGTTTCATGCATCGCTTCGACCTCCCGCCACGCCAACTCGGCAGTCCGGCGGAATCGCTGCCTCGCCCCGACTGTAGAGACGTTGTAGTCCATCCATGCATTGGCCTGAGTGACACTGCCCACACTTCTCAGCTCAAAGCCTCCTTTTCTCCGACGTCCCCGTCGGCAATCCTGTACGAAAGGCGCAGGCCGGGGCGCCGGAGATCAGGCGCTGCAGCGCCCCCTCCAATCGGCCTGTCCACCTTCGCGCTGCCGGTGAAACTCGCCGCGCTGACAATCTCGCTTTTGTGGCATCCAAGGCTCGACGCGATCCGGCACATCGCTGACTCGCGGGCTGGTGAAAGAGGTGTGTCCCCCCCATTTGGCGGGGGCGAGAAGGCATGGCCTGATACGCCGCCGCAACGTCATTGATCCAACCGCGCGTTGCAGGCGATATCGATGTAACATTAGCAGATACTAACGTATTTATCCTACGCAGGAAAACCGTGTCTGTCATGGAACCCGCGGCACGGTCAGCGCGTTGCGGGGCGCCTGTGAAACGGCCGGAGGCTCTCTTTGAGCGAATTCAGGAAGTTCGCCTGCCCCCGGTGCTTGGGCGCCGGCAAGGTGTTCGAATGCGAGAAGCAGGCAGCGTCGAACGGCGCTTGCTGTCCCTCCGGCGCATTGCGCGACAATTGCCGGGGTCAACGGGTTTCCTGCCAGGCCTGCAGCGGAACCGGCCTGCGCGGCTACAGCGCGCCCGCCAATAAGCAGGACTAACTCGGGCTTCTTCGATCAGACGATGGCTGGACCCGCGCGTCTTGCCTTTTATTCGACACCTCTAATATATAAAGACGCTCGCGCAGGTAGGGAACGGCGGACGCCCTGGAGACGCGCATGAAAACCTATCGCGTCGAGGAAATGGACGGCGAAGCCGTCGTCGCGGTCCATTCGACGGAAGCCAACACACCTTTCGAGGCGGCTGAGAAAGCGCTTGGCCAGAAAGTCACCTTGCGCGCCGGCGCCGACAGGTGGGTCCGCGTCGTCGACTTCACCGAGCGGCCACGGCCGTTGAGGCTCAGGCCCGCGGTCTTCGAATTCAGGGCGATCGGACGAAGGAAATAGGCCGACCGCTTTTGCTCCGTGGTGCTTAAAGCGCGTCGCGCTGAACGGATTCAGTCGGCGCACTTTAAGTCTTTGTTTTGATGCATGTCATTCCCCAAAACCGCTGCGCACTTTTGGGTGAGATGCATTAGGCGCCGGCGCCGCCCATCAGCGCCGCGATCAAGGTCGCCAGGAAGACAAGCAGCCCCAATCCGACCCGGTCCAGCCATGACCGCCGTCTGGCAAGAACGTCGAACAACCGATTGGCCATCGCAACTTCCCCCATTCGCTGGCGACACTCTATCACGTCTTTCATGAGCGGATCATGAAACGGCTCACAGATGTCCTCCCATGCCGCTCTCTCCGGGGGAATCCGTCGCCGGCGCCGATGCTGCACTGCCGAATTGCACCCAAAAAAAGTCGGGGTCGAAGAGACATGCCGGCGGGCGAAAAATCAGCTTATTCAAGCGGATAAGCATATGTGTGCAGCGCGGCCTGTCGGACATCGGAAAAGCCTGGAATTCCGCCATTTCGGGCTCTTCGCCTTGGTTCCGACGTGGCTCCAAAGCGTGCTTCACGCAAAAAAAGGCGGCTAAAAGGACGCTCCCGGGCCGCTCGTCGGCGGCGTTGACAGGGCCCCGCGCCAATGGCACTCCGCAGCCACTGGTCACGCCGTGACCGTTGCTGTTGGGGACGGACGGGGTTTCAGCAGCTTGGCGGCGGCGCCGGACGGGCGGGCACCTGCGCAGTGTACCGCCCGCTCCTGGCCGGCAAGACTTCCAGCTTAAGAACAGCTTGCTTTAAACCAATCGAGCCAAAAATGTGCGTTCTGAAAAAATCTCAGAACGTGAAGCCGGAAGACGGCGTGGCTGCGGTCGCCGCCGAAAGCCTGTCACGTCTGGCTAGCGTCGGTTTGCAATATGGCTTTTTCATCGGCTGCCTTGACCCGATCGACGATGAGATCGGGACAGCAACTATGCCCCGCATCCGCCGCGTCAAGCGGGGCCAAATTTGGCCGCCCTGCAACTGCCGCCAAACGACCGGCCGCGAGCCGATGAGCGCGCCAGCCGGTGATATGTCACCCGATATCAAAGCTTGATATTTGAAGGGAGGGCGACAGCGGCGACGCTCGACAGCTTCTCGCGGTTCGACAGCACCGGCTTCTCGCAAGCCTTCTTCGTGGATAACGCCCTTCGCCCAATTCACGACCCAACACGGGGCGCGAACGGGTTTCGGTCAAAGAACATTTCCGTGACCGAGGTGCGCCGAAGGGTCGACTACAACCGAAAGTGTGCAGGCTGTGATGGCTGGGCGGCAACATCCGATGCCGTTCTCCGACATCTTGCGACAGCCCCGGGTTAGCCAGCCTGCCGCAGCCAGTGGCGATCGAACACGTCAAGGATGGCGCGGAACTCGGCCGGCGGTATCTGTCCGATGTCGCCCACGCCGTCGGCTCCCAGGAAGCGGCCGACCAGCCGGTCGACAGCCTCCGGATGCTCGACGGCTATGCCGAGCGCCGCAAGGTCGGCGGCGATCGATCCCTGCGCAAGCAGATATCCTCCCCATGCGGTGGCGCCGGGCACCGGATCGCGCAGGCGCACCATGAGGATCCTGGTGAATGAGGGCTGCGCCTCCGGGCCAATGATGGCTGTACCGCACATATAGCCGCCGAGCACGCTGCCCGGTTGTGACTGGGGGAACAGGCTGAAGAAGAACTGGGCATCGCCGCCGACCTCCCTGACATGGACGTAAAGGCCGCGCTTGGCCGGCGTCACGGGACCAACCAGAACGAGCTGGCCGGTCGGCAAGGCCTCGCGGTAATGGGCGGTGAGGCCGTGCACGCCCGGCCCCCCTTCAATCGACAGGCTGCCCTTGATAAGCTGACCGCGATAGTAGGGCGACCAGGCGCGCGAATAGCAAGCATAGCTTCCGATCAGCGCGATGCTCTGGGCGCGGTCGTCATGCGCGGAGGCTGCCTCGAACTGTTGCGCGGCGAGCCGTTCGAGCGCGCCGCGGTCCATGCCGTGACGGGCGCAGACGGCGGCGGTGAAGCTCGGCAGATCGCTTTCGGCGATCCACACGCCGGGCTGCTCCAGCTGCAGCAGCTTTGCCCAATCCTCATAGACGCTGAGCTCGCGCGGATGAGCCCGACCCTGCAGCCATTTGTCGGCGCGGCCGAGATCGAATGCCGTTCTGGGATTGACGGCGCGGAACGCCGCTGCGAGATCCTTGCGGGTCACCGCACCCAGCAAGGCCGAAGTCAGCCTCAATTTTTGCGCGATGTGCTGCGCCATGCCACAAACCCCTCAACGTCTTTCGCCGCCAGCCCATTTCGGCATCTGACGAATTGCCCACGATTGCATTCAGCACGCCGGCAACAGTCTGCATTGCCGGCACGCCTATTTTCCACTTCTAATGTCGCAGGAAATACAAAGAATTCCACCGAGTTCCACCCGCATAGTCTTTGCGGCTTGGCGACCGGCGCTAGGGTCGCCTCGGGATGAATACATTCGGGATGAATATAGGGAGCTGTCATGAAATTCGTTGTATCCGCGCTTGTCATGGCGCTTGCGCTGTCGCAAGCCGCCGAGGCCAAAACAAAGATCCCGCTGACCGAGACAAGGACCGGCCACGAAAAGAGCCGGCCGCCGCTCGATCAGACGGCCACCGGCGGTATCCTGCCCTCGGCCGGATTGACGTCGAAGGAAACCGACCCGGGCCAAGCCTATCCGCAGCCGCTCGACCTTCATTTCTAGAGCAATTGCGGCAACCGCGCTCGGCGGTTTTGGTCCGCAACCGCGTAAGACAAAAGGTAGCCATTCCGGCGGGACCATGCCCGCACGGCGATAGGCGTCGCCGCCCTGCCCTTGAATTTCCCGGTCGAGATCGAAGCCGAGGTGATGATTAGGGGCGCCTGATCTCCCGTTATGTTGCACTGCGTTAGAATTGTTGCATTGCGATATCGGAGCATAGGGACGAGGCTTTGCCGCAGGCGGGATACGACCGAACGTTGCGAGGTTCGTATTCGTGTCAGCATCGGCGCAGGACTTCCGACCCGACATAGAGGGGTTACGGGCGCTGGCCGTGGCGGGCGTGGTCGCCTTCCATTTCGGCCTAAGCGCGCTGCCCGGCGGCTTTGCCGGGGTCGACATCTTCTTCGTCATCTCGGGCTACCTGATCACCCGCCGTCTCGCCGCCGAAATCTCCGACACCGGCCGACTCGATCTGTTGCGTTTCTATGCCCGGCGCGCGCGGCGCCTGTTGCCGGCGGCGCTTTTCGTCATCGCCGCGACGCTTGCCGCAGGCGCGGTCATCCTGTCGCCGGAGGAGCAGGCGCTCTATTCCAAGGGCGCGATGTTCGCGTCGGCCTATATGATCAATCTGTGGCTGATCCGCTGGTCGTTCGACTACTTCACCAATGACGCCACCAGCAATCCGTTCATCCACTACTGGTCGCTGTCGGTCGAGGAGCAATTCTATCTCGCCTGGCCGGCACTGCTGATGCTGGCGGCGTGGATGAAGCCGGGCAAGCGCGCCATCATGGCCGCGATCGCCGCTATCGGCCTCGTTTCCTTCATCCTCTGCGCCTGGCTGACGAGCGTCTCGCAGCCCTGGGCGTTCTACTTTTCGCCGCTGCGCGCATGGGAATTTGCCGCCGGCGGCCTCGCATCGATGGCGCCGGCGCGGCTGTTGCAGGAGCGCCCGCGGCTGGGGCGGGCGTTAAGCCTGACCGGGCTGACGATGATCGGGGCCGCTTATCTCACCTTCAGCAAGGACGCTCCCTTCCCCGGCTTTCTGGCGCTTTTGCCTGTGGTCGGCACGGTCCTTCTGCTCAAGGCGGGAGCGGCCGGCGCCAGGGACGGCCGTTTGCGCAATTCCGATTGGAACTGCGTGAATGCCGCCCTGGCGCTGCCGCCATTGCAATGGCTCGGCAAGCTCTCCTACTCGATCTATCTGTGGCATTGGCCGGTCATCGTCTATGCCGGCATGCTGGCGCCGGAAATGACGCCCGCCGAGCGGCTTTCCTGCCTTGCGCTGACGCTGGCGCTGTCTGCCCTCAGCTATCACCTCATCGAGAACCCGATCCGTCGCAACGGCTGGCTGACGGCCAATGCGGCGCGGGCGCTGGTGCCGGCCCTCCTCCTGACCGGCACCGGCGTCGCAGCCGCCTACGGCAATGCGCGGCTCGCCGTGCACGGTCTCGATGCGGAGCAGCGCATCATCGCCGCCAGCGCCGCCGAACCGTCCACGGCCCGGGCCAAGGCCGGCTGCGTACAGGACTACCAGAGCGTGACGCCGGCCCCTTGCGTGTTCGGCGACGGACAGCGTGTCATCGCTCTCTTCGGCGATTCCCATGCCGACCACTGGTCGACGCCGCTGATCGAGGCGGGCCGCAAGAACGGCTACCAGGTGGTCACTTGGCTGAAGAATTCCTGCCGCGCCTCGCGCATCAGCGTCTGGTCGTCCGAGCTGAAGCGGCCCTATAGCGAATGCGACCGCTGGCGCGAGCAGGCAATCAGGGAAATCATCGGGGCAAGACCGGCGCTGGTGGTCATCTCGGAGCTGGCGCTGACCAGCGGACGCAAGATGGCGGGCCGCGGAGGCGATACGGATAGCCAGGACGCCGACTGGCGGGCCGGCCTTCGCTCGACGCTCACCAGCCTGAGCCAGGCCGGCCTCAAGGTCGCCTTCATCCGCGACGTGCCGTTCAACAACGCCAATGTCGACACTTGCGTGGCGCGGGCGCTATGGCGGAACGAAGCGCCCTCGCGCTGCGACCAGACGCGGGCGTATGCCGCCAACGACCGAATGGCTGCGGTGGAGCGCGACATCGTCGACAGCGTCCCCAACGCTTCCTATGTCGACCTCACCGATCGCTTCTGCAGCGCCACGACGTGCCACGTCTTCATCGACGGCAAGCTCGCCTTCCGCGACCAGCACCATATGGCGACGCCCTTCGCGGAATCGCTGGAGCCGGAGGTGGAGAAAAGGGTGATTTCGAAGGTGGGGCGCTGAGGCTGCCTCCGCCACGAGGGGGAGAGATCAGCAGCTTCAGCGCCGGCGTCCTCACCCCACCACAACCACAAAATGCTTGGTCACCGGCTCAATGATCTTCCAGGTGCCCTTGAAATCGGCCTCGACCACGAAAGCATCGCCGGGGCCGACCTCGACCGGCTCGCCCCCGTCGGGCGTGATGATGATGCGGCCGGCGATCATGTGGACGAATTCATAGTCGGTGTAGGTGGCGTGATAGGTGCCGGGCGACGCGCGCCAGGTGCCCGACATCACCTTGCCGTCCTCGGTGGTGTGCTGAACGGCGGTCTGCATGGTCGGCCTACCCTCGACAACGACCCAGCCCGGCAGGTCGCCGCCATCGGCATGCTCGACGGTGCCGAATTTGAGGATGGTGGGTCTGGTCATCGCATGCTCCTGGTTTCGCCGGAATTGGCTTGCGACGGCATAGCCGATGACAACACGCGTTGCACGCGGCGATGCGACAACAGAAAGCGAGGTGGCGACGGGTTTGGTGTGGCGGCAGGCTGTAGCACATTAGCAACACTTAACAGACGTTCCGCAGAACTTGCGGTGTTGAGCGTCGCTGTACCATTTCGGGACTGGCATCCGCCTTGCTATGAAGAAATTGCCGGTGTCCTCCCGCCGGTCCTGATCGGGGGATCAGGTTTGAATCTCGCCGGGCCTGTGGGCTTTGGGCATAAGGGGCAGGCCCGGCGAGTTTTCTTTCTCCACCGCTATCCCGACTGGCGGGCGCGCCGCTCTCACTCCGCGGCCTGCAACTGCTTCCTGCGCGCCGGCTGCCTGCGCCGGTGGCCGGCCTTGAGCGTGACGGCCGTCTTTTTGGAAAGCGCTCCGGTCACCGCATCAACCATACCGAAGGCCACGAAGTCGGCGTTAAGCGTGGTGGCCAGTTCTGCCGCAGCCTCGACATCACCATTTCCGACTTCCGACCAGAACACGATGCCCACCCGAAGTTTCGGCTTGATGCGCTTCAGCCGACGAACCATGAAGCGCGCGTGCCGGGTGGATTGGCGGTTGAGGAACCCGATCACCACGGCATCGATGGTTTCGAGGTCGAGGCGGCGGATCGCCAATGGTTGGAGTTCCGTGAAGCTCGTCTTAGATGCCGAAGCGCCCTGCACCTCCAGCACCTGCGCCAGCATAGCAGCGGCAGCGTCGTCGAGCTCGCCTCGCCCCCCGGCGCAGAGCACCGCGATGCCCGAACCGTCGGGCAGATCGACCTCCTCTTCCTCCGCGCCCCCCTCGGCAGACTTGGCCTCGCCGGAGTTTTTCTCGCCAGCCTTGTCGTCGGCTACATTTTCATCGGCAGCGGCCGCCTGCTCGCTCTCTTCCTCCTCGGCCTCCTGCTGGGCGCTGTCGTCGAGATTGGCGACCAGCGTGATAGCGCTGTCGGCGACCTGCCGCCGCTGCTCGTCATCCATGACGCCGCGCTCCCGGTCCTGCTCGCCGAGCAGCAGCGCCGGGATCGCCACCTTGCCGTAGAATTCGAATAGGTACTTGTCCTCCAACATCTCCTCGGCATGATCGGTCGCCTCGTCCGGATCGCCGGCCAGCAACCGCTGATAGAGCCTGGCATGCGGCTCCAGCACCGGTTCGTTGCCGAACAGCACGTCAAGGAACTCGAACTGCGGCACATGCCGGCCGAGCACCACCAGGCAGACGGTGAGCGGCGTCGACAGCACCAGGCCGATCGGTCCCCACAGCCAGGTCCAGAAGATCGCCGCCACGATGATGGCCAAGGGCGAGAGCCCGGTGTGCGAGCCATAAAGCCAGGGCTCGATGACGTTGCCGGTGACGAGCTCCACGACGATGAAAAGCGCGGCGGTCCATAAAAGCAGCGACCAGCCCGGCGCCACCGCCAAGGCCAGGAACAACGGCAGCAGTGCGCCGATGATCGGGCCGATATAGGGGACAAAGCGCAGCGCCAGCGCCAACAGCCCCCAAAGCAACGCGTTAGGAATACCCAGCACCCAAAGTCCCACGGTGATAGGCATGGCATAGATGGTGTTCACCACCAGTTGCATCAGCAAATACTGGCCGACGCGCTTGCCAGCATCCTGGAGCGCCTGTGTGGTGCGGTGGAGATCGCCATAGCCCACCAGCCTAATGAAGCGATCGCGCAGGTCCTCCCGTTCCATCAGCATGAAGATGACGACGATGATGACGAGGCCGGCCGAGCCCAGCGGGCTGATCAGTGGCTCGATCAGGTTCTGCAGCACCTCGAGCGGTTTTTCGTGCGAGACGACCTCGACGGGGATCGGCTCGCGCTTCGGCGTTTGCGCGGCAGAGGGCAGTTGCGGCTCCTGGCGGTCAATTTCCTGGCCGACACGTTCGATGACGCCGCTGAGGCGCGAGACGATGCCGCCGCCGAGGCCGTTCTCCTTTAGCGCGCGGACCTTGGTCAGGATGTTGATCTGGTAGACAGGAATGTTCTGCGCGAGGTCGCTGACCTGGGTGGCGACGACGAAGGAGAACAGCGAAAGTGCGGCGAAGGCGCCGGCGACGCTGGCAATGACCGCGGCAAGGCGGGGAATGCCGAGGCGTTTGAGCCATGAAACGACCGGGGCGATGGCAAAGGTCAGAAGCACCGCGACCGCGATCGGCAGGAACACCTCGCGCCCGAAATAAAGCGCGGCGACCGTGATGACCACGCTCGCCACTGTCGGCAGAGCTGTGCGCGGATGCCCCCGGGAAGCGGCAACCAGGTTCGTCAGCGCCGGCTCCGATGCAGCTGCTCCGTTACGACGATTGGCTGCCACTTCGAGCTCCGGCTTGTCCCACGATGGTCGGATGATCGGCAATATTTCGCCGGTGTGCAACGCGCGAGAATGTCCAACAGTTGCACGTCTTCTAACAATTGACGCAAAGACCTCCTGTCATGGGTAGCTGTCATCCGTCTCCAGGGTCGGCTTAACCGAAGCGTTGTCGGGAACACCAGCCGCGCGAAGCCGTTTATTCTCTCGAAGGGGCGTCCAACATAGGAGGCAGCGATGAAAAAGCTTCTGCTTGCTTCGATGATCGCCATCGCCTCGGCGTTCGCGATCGCGCCGGCCAGCGCGGCCAGCGTGCAACTTGGTATCGGCGTCGGCCCGGGCTATGACGACGGCTATTACAACGATTATGGCGGATACTACCCGCACCGTTATTATCGCCATGTCTACAACGACGACGACTACGACAATGGCGGCTACGTGGTGCGCTATCATCACCGCCATCATTGCCGCACCCAACTGATAACCCACTGGCGCCACCACCATCGCGTGGTGGAGGAAGTGCGGGTGTGCGGTAACGGCTACGGCGGCTACTAAATCGCCCGGGTTGGATAGCGCGGAACGGCTTCGCCCGCTCCGCGCTGTCGTCCGGCATGAGCGCGGACCGAGCGCTCACGAAGCCTTCAAATGTTGCTGATTGTGCATGGTGGCGCAATTGCCGGACGTTATCATGGGTGAACCTTCAGGAGGAGGTTGCCATGAAGAAGTTTCTGTTTGCCTCGATGTTCGCCCTGGCCTCGACAGCAGCCATCATCACGCCAGCGGATGCAGGCAACGTATTCCTCGGCGGCAGCTATTTCGACTACGGCCCATTCGGCGACTTTTACGACAGTTACGGCTCCGCTCCGGTCTACGGCTCCTATTGGGGCGGCTCCTATCTGGACGACGGGCCCGGCTACGGCCCAGCCTACGGCAATGATAGCAGCAGCTATGTCGCCCCGCCGAATGTCGTGCACGCGCGCCGCCATTGCCGGGCCGAAGTGGTGAGAATCCGCAGCCATGACCACAGGTTCACGCGGGAAGTGCGCATCTGCGGCTAGTCGCCCCCGGAAACCAGGCGCGGCTTCAAATCCTGCCGATTTTCGCGCCGGCTTTGGCCGTCAAGCAGCTTTTCGGCTCCTCAAGCGTTATCAGTCCGAACCTTCAGGAGGAGGTTGCCATGAAAAAGCTTCTACTTGCCTCCGCAATTGCTGTCGCATCGGCAGTGGCCACGGTCGCGCCGGCAGATGCGCAAGGATTCTTCGGCCTCGGTATCGGACCGTTTGGCGGGTATCCGCTCTACGGCGGCCCGTTCTACGGAGGTGGCCCGTTCTACGATTACGGAGGCCGCTATTACGGCCCGCGTTACTATGATGATTATTACCCCGGCTACGTGATCCGCTATCCGCATTACCGGTACCATCGGTATTACAGACATTACTACGTCTATCCGCACCGGTACCATCACAGGCATCATTACCGGCACCACAGGCATCACCACGGGTATTACTACCGATATTAGCGGGTGATGCGACCGGCGGACTGGCTGATCTCCCTCCTTGTGGGGGAGATCGCTTCGGCGCCTTGCAAATTCTCGCCAAAATGCCATCTAACTCTCCGGCATCCACGGAGACATCCTTGACGCAGCGAAGCGGCAGCGCCGACCTGCCGCTGCATGGCGGGCGGGTCCCGAAATGGCTGGGCGAGCGCATGACCAAGCTCGGCGCGGTGCTCTGCGAAGCCATCATCCACCATTACGGCCGCGACGAGCTGTTGCGGCGGCTCGCGCATCCCTTCTGGTTCCAGTCCTTCGGCGCCGTGATGGGCATGGACTGGCATTCGTCCGGCATCACCACTTCCGTGATCGGCGCGCTGAAGCGCGGGCTGAACCCGATGGCGAGCGAGCTCGGCATCCATGTCTGCGGCGGACGCGGCGCGCATTCGCGCAAAACGCCGGGCGAGCTGCTGGCGATCGGCGACCGCGTCGGCCTCGATGGCGATGCTCTCGCCTCCGCCAGCCGGCTGGTGGCCAAGGTGGACAGCGCCGCCGTGCAGGATGGCTACGACCTCTACCTGCACGGCTTCATCGTCGCCGATGACGGGCGCTGGGTGGTGGTGCAGCAGGGCATGAACGGCGACGCCCGTCAGGCGCGCCGCTACCACTGGCTGTCGGAAGGGTTGACGAGCTTCGTCGACCAGCCGCATGCGGCGATCGAGGGCGAGACCCAGGGCGAAATCGTAAACCTGACCGACCGTCGCGCGGAGAAAGCGCGCAGCGGTCAGGTCGAACTTCTGAAGACGATGAGCCCGGAAAAGATCCTGACCGAGTTGGCCGTGCTGGAGGCTCGCCCCGAACCCGAACCCGCCGCACAGCCGCTTCTGCCCAACCTGGTCATGCCCGCGCATCACGACGTGCGCGAGAGCGACATCGTCATGCGCCGCCTGCACGGCAACATCGCCTCGGCGATCGAAAGCGGCCCGAAGGATTTCCCCGAGCTGCTGCTCGTCCCCGGGGTCGGCCCGCGTACGGTGCGCGCACTGGCCATGGTCTCGGAAGTGGTGCACGGCGCGCCCTGCCGCTTCTCCGATCCTGCCCGCTTCTCGCTCGCCCATGGCGGGAAGGACCGCCACCCCTTCCCCGTGCCGCTGAAGGTCTATGACGAGACGATTTCCGTGCTGAAATCGGCGGTAGGCAAGGCGAAGCTCGGACGCGGCGAGGAATTGGAAGCGCTGAGAAGGCTCGACGGCGAGTCACGGCGCATGGAACGCTATGTGACGGGACCGAGCCTGAAGGAGATTGTGGCGGGCGAGATGGACCAGTCGCATTTGCTGGGCGGGCGGAGTGTGTTTGGGTGGGAGAAGGCGCCCGAGAGCGAGCCGAATCCGCTGAAGAAAGACGCTTGAGGGCCGCACCGGCAAAAACTAAAGGTCGGCGCCGCCCTCATTGCCCTGCCGGTCATTTCTCTCCGTATCGTGAAAGGGGCTGTCTCCGGCGTCGCGCCCCTCCCTTCGCCCCGTTTACCAAGAGAAGATGCCTAAGGGCGGATGAGGGGCAGCACCATGCCTCTGCAAGTTCACGCCAGCACCTTACATCGTGATTCACTTCGCTTTGCCAGGCCCTTGATTTGGCTACGTCCATGCTACCCCTCACCCCGCCCGCCTCCCCATCATCCCATAGTGCACCGCGAGCAGATCCAGCCCGACCTTCAGCAGCTTCACCACAACATCCCTCCCCTCACCGCTACGCTCAGCGACAGCTTTCACTGACTGGCCTTCGAGGCAAATCTTGCGCACCACATCGGCCACCTCCCAATGCGCGAGCGCGGCCACGGCGTGGGCATACGCCCGGCCGGCTGACAGCACCCGATCTGGGACGCCACCGCCGACGCGTCCGCTATCGACACGCTCGCTCCAGGATTGCGGCTGCAGGCCCTCGCGCTGGCTGCGCTCGAAATCGTCGCGAAAGCGCTGGCCGGCCTCGCGCTGCTGGCGCGTCAGCGAGGTGATGCCGGTGAGCGGATCGACATTGCGCAGGCGCACGACGCCGCCGGTGGAGGTGTAGCCGCCGTTCGAGACTTCGTAGACGCGCCGCGCCTCGGCCGTGCCGGCGGTCAGCCGCTGGCGGCCGAAGGCGTCGTGCTTCAGCGCGAAGTCGTGGCCGATTTCGCGGCGGATGCGCACCTGCTCGGCCTCGCCCTTGGGGAGCTTTGGCGGTTGGGGTTTCTTGGCGGTCTTGCGGGGCATGGTGCGGTCCTCGGGGTTGGGTGGGACGTGTCAGAACTGGGTTCCTCGCCCCCGCCAAGGCGGAGGAGAGGTGTCCGCGAAGCGGACGGAGCGGGGCCCTCATAGGGCGCTCTCCTCTCCGTCTCGGCTTTGCCGAGCCACCTCTCCCTACTTTGTAAGGCGAGGAACCTCGATCTTGCCGGGACGCCTTTCACACCCCTCTCCCGCGCTGGCCGTGGAACCTTGCATGGTGATGCGCGCAGTAGGAGCGCGTGGCCGACGTCGGCAGGCCGCAGCAGAGCATGTCCGGTCCCGGGCGCGCGCCGACGGGATCGGCTTCGGCATCCTCGCGCAGCGCCAGATCGAGCGGCGCACGGCAGCGGCCGAACAGACAGTCGAGGAAGCGCATCGCGGCGACGTGCGGCTGGCGGCCGGGGTTTACGGGCGGCGGAGGGGCCGGGAGCTTATAGAGATGCGCCTCGGATTTCTCGCGAGCGCCGGGGGTCAGCCATGCCGGTGGCAGCGTGCGGGCAGGTTTGCGGGCCTTGGGCTTTTTGGCCTTGGGGGTGCGGGCGGTGACGAGATTCGCTTGCGTGACGGTTCCATCGACGGACAGGCCTGCGGGACAGCACCCCTCTCTGTCCTGCCCGTCCTCCGCAGCAACTGGGCCGCAGTTGCGGAGGGTGGACCGGACATCTCCCCCACTCGGGGGGAGATTGGCGGTTGCGGTGTCGGCGTCCTCCGCCAGTTCGGCGTATCTGGCAAGCGCGGCCGGCTCGGAGAGCGTCACGCTTCCAGCCGCCACCCTGCCCCACCCAGGGCGATCCGGCCTTGCACGCTTCCTCGGTCGGCCTCCGGCGCGACCGCCTTTGGGATTGGCGAAGCCGATGGCGCTCAAACCGGCGTTGCGGTGGACTATGCCGATGATGGCGCTGCGCGAAACCGGAGCGCCGCGCAGCGCGCTGAAGCGGCCGGCGATGCGCGAGGCCGAAAGCCCCTCCTTCAGCAAGGCGGCGATCTCGCCGATTTCCTTTTCGGTGTAGGCAGCGGCCATGTCTCGTTCCATTGATTGCGAAGCGCTGGGGCGAAGCGCCCGGCTTTCGGCCAAGCGCCAGGATTCGGCCGTTAGGCCGTTTGGTCAGGTCGGCGAAGGCGTTGAAGGTCAGGCGCCGCCTGGAGGGCCCAGGCGAAGGAGCGCGGCCTCGGCGGCGGCGCGGGTTAGCCCGGACACCGCGTGCCCCGTCATCCGGTCGAACAAGATGACGGTGCCGTCTTCGGTGCGGATGCAGCTTGTGCCCGAATTGGAGGCCGGAGCCGGGGGAGGAACGGCTCCGGCCTTTCCGGTGAACCGGGGTGCGGGCGGCTCGACCGGATCCGGGGCAAGTGCCCCGGAACGCGCCCGGACCGGGGAGGAGGACGGTCCGGACGATTGGAATTCGACAGGCGATTCGAACAGGCAAGACCGTTCGAATTGTACGGACAGGGGCGCGTTCATGTCGCCTCCCCTTGCGTGGCGGCGAAAGCGCCGATGCCCTGCCAGGAGCCGGCAAGTCCTGAGATGCTCATGGGTAGCGCCGGAATCACGGGCAGTGCGGAAATGCTTGCGGGATGCTCATTCATGCGCTAAGCGTACGTTATGTACGAAAGGCGCGCAAGCGAAATCGTACACTTTGGACGATTATTTTCAGGCATTTTGTACGATGATGGATTCCCGGCACAGATTGCAGCAGGCGCGCGCCCAGGCCGGCTATGCTTCGCCAAGCGATGCCGCGCGGGCGCTGCGCGAAATTAACAAGAACACCCTCATCAGCCACGAGAACGGCAACAGGCCGTTGTCGCGGAAAGCTGCCGAGAAATACGGCCGGCTGTTCGGCGTCGACCCCGGCTGGCTCTTGTTCAATGCCGATGGCGCGGAAGCGGCGCCGGTCAGCCTCGTCTCCTCGCCCGCCACCGTCGACGTGCCGATCGTGTCCTGGATCAGCGCCGGCGAGCTCGGCAGCCAGGACAGCGTCGTCAACCTCTCAGACTATCCTACCATCCCCACCGCCGACCTCGAGGAAGGCGAATGGATCGCGCTCCGCGTCGACGGTCCGTCGATGAACAAGATCTCGCCGCCGGATTCGATCATCTTCGTCAATTTGCGCGACAAGCGGCTGGTGACCAATGGCTGCTACGTGATCGCCGACGAGACCGGACGCGCCACCTACAAGCGCTACCGTCCGAACGACAATCCGCCATTCCAGCCGGCCTCCTATCTCGACATCCCACCGCCGGAGCTGGAGGGGGCGATCACCATCATCGGGCGGGTGAAGCGGTCGATGATCGATATGTGAGCCCCAATCTTCCTTCATGAGGGAAGACACCGCAGGCACCGGATCGTTCAAATTGTACGAATAGCGCTTGATTGTATTTCGTACATAAAGTACGATACCTCCCTTCTTTTGAGGGGACTTGCTTGGACACCGCGAACCATGCCGCTTTTGCCGACCTCTCCGCCCCTTGCTGTCGCCACTGCCGCTCGCGGAGCGCGAACGTCTCGCCGGCGCATGGCGCATGGCCAGCCAGGATATCGCCGACGACATACGCTTCATCCGGCAATATCTGAAGGTGATCGCGGAGAAGGACGAGCGGCTTTCGACCGGCACGCTGGTGCATGGCCGCGCCTATGTCGAGGCTTGCGCGGCTTGGCTGCCGGAGACGGTGGCGCGGTATTCGCGCAATCTGAGGCTGATCAGCGAATGCGAAAGCGCGATGATCGCGGCGGGGGTAAGGTTCGCCCGGTCGAGCGACGCATGGTGACCAGACAATCGCACCGCTACAACCCTTAGGCCACCCGTCCAAAAATGCATCGTTTCACACAATTGCCAATTGGTGGACGCGCAAGAACGGCCGGTGGTTAATTCCTCTCAGGCGAAGGAGGGTAAAGCCGCACACCAGGGAGGAATTCGTTTTGATGAACCAGCACATCGACATCGGCATACAACTCGACGATCAGCCCTACGAAGTCATCTCATTCGCGCGCAAGCACGGCCTGACGATCCCCGTCGCGGACGCGGTTCTTTTCGCCAAGGGCCCGTCGCCGTCGCGGGCCGCCTGCGATACGGCCGCACTGGCTTTCCTGTGCGCGGTCGCGCGATACGCCGGAAAGCAAGGGAAGCGGTAACCTCCCCTACCACTGAACTGCAGCCCCGCGCTGTCGCCAATCTGGCTGCCGGCGAAGGGATGCCGAGCGTGCCGGTCAGCCGGCCGCCATCGGCGAAGCCTTCGCTGAGCACCGCGGCGCCAGTGATGCCGAAGGCATTGGCGTAGCCGGCATTGCCCCAGTTGAGGCGTACACCGAAAGCTCGCCCTGCACGAGATCGGGCGCGGCGAGCGCGGCCGAGATCGACCGCCGCCTGGCATGGCGCCACCGCGAAGAGCGGTGCCGCGCCGAGGTCGCCGGCGCAAGAAGATATCTGAACATTGGTTGCCCCCAGCCTGGGAGCGCGCCCCGCCCCAACGGAGGTTGAAGCATCTCCATACCGCCGAGAAGCGGAGGAGCCAAGTCCGGTCGTTTATCGGGATGAGCCGGCGGCGGCGCGGCCGCCGGCGATCAAGCCTTGGCTTTCGGTTTGGCCGCCTTTGCCTTGGCGGGAGCCTTGGCTTTTGGCTTCTCGGCCTTGGCAGCGGTCTTCTTCGGACTCTTCGCCTTGCCCGCCGCATCGATCTCGGCGGTCGCCCGGTCCCAGTGATCGAGATGCGCGCCCTCAGGCCGGCCGGCCTGCTCCCAGATCTCGTGCGCCCGCTGGCGAATGCGTTCGTGCCTGTCGTCCGTCACTGTCGCCTCCTAAAGTTGGGACGGTTCCCCAGCGCGAACACTAGCCGAATTTTCGCGCGGCGTCTTGGGTGTCGACGCGGTGCGCAGACGCAGCTGAAGCAAGCTCAGGTGATGGCTCGTTAGTCGTCGGAGAGGACCATGATACCGAGATGCGCGGCTTTCTTGACGATCAGCCCGGTGAGATCGGCGTCGGAACGCTCGGTTCCGGTACGCTCGCGCAGCAGCGTGACCGCCTTCCTGATCGACAGCAGCCCATCGCCGCGCTCGGCCAGCAGCCTGTCGACTTGGCGCGCGATGTCAGGTGATTCGACGTGTGGATGATGCATGGCAACGACTCCTTCCGCTTCGCTGCCTCCCAAACCGCTGCGTATTTTAGGCCTTTTGCGAGGATGCGAAAAGAGCCCGATCCTTCCGCGGAAGGATCGGGCTCTTCAGGGCCCAAGTGTTCTTGGACCACCCGTTACTGGATCACCTGCACGACGCGGCGCGTGCCGGGGTCGATCAGCACCGTGTGATCGTTGACGACCGCATAGCGGTACTGGACGTCCGGAACCTCCTGCAGCTCGACGGTGTCGGGCACGGTGGAGCCTATGCCGAGCTCGAGGCCGAGCACGTTGACCGAGGCGACCGGATGCTTGTGGACATATTCCTTGACCACGGTCTGCTGCTCAGGGGTGACAATCACCTCGTCCGCGGCCGCGATGCCGATACCGGCCATCAGTGCCAGGCCGGCGACAGCTGGAATGAGGATGGTTTTCATCGTTTCTCTCCTGTTGCGTGGGCGAGCTCCGCCTGGGCTCCGCGGGGCGGAAACACAGGCAGGTCGAACGTTGGAGCTCCCGGGGCAAACGCCCCTGGCAAGGTGTTGTTCCGTCAGGGACGGCTAATTGATTTGGCGGAACCTTCGCATCGGCCGGGCATTGGAAGGCATTGAAACTTCCCAAAACTTTGAAATCCATAGGGCGGCGGCGTCATGCGAAAAAGTTCCATCAGAAGCGACATCGAATTTCGATCCCCGGTGGCGATCGCAGTCGGCGCCGGTTTCAAGCGCGAAATCACCTCGCTGACCGCGATGCAGAACTTTCTCAAGGAGTGGCCGTCGGCCGCGCGGGACGAGAGTTACGTCGCGGCGCTGCGCTCCTGCGAGGCTGCGCGGACCGGGGAGATCGATCTCGACAAGGCGCGGCAGGCATTCCTGATCTTTGCGAAGAAAGCGGGCATCGAGTGGACCGGCGCCGATCCGGTCGTGATGCTACGCGAAGCGAAGATCAGGCGCAACCGAGCGCGCGAAAACCGGGCGCAGAACCGACACGTGTCTGGATAGACCTTCGCTCAACGAGGTGGGCTAAGGCCTTCTTTGAGGCCATCGAACACGTGAAACGTGTTGGACGTCGTCGGTTGCGCCACACCGCAGCCATACGCCTGCAGACCGCCGCCTCGCCGGGGTGGCGGTCGAGTGCTTCTGTGAGTGGATTTCGGGGCTGGTGGCCGCTGTCAGGTCGACGTCGATTCGCCCAGCGCCTCGGTGACGAAGGACGCGGCGATCAGATCATCGGCCTCGATGCGTAAGGAGCCCTCGCCGCCCCCCATGATGGCCGCGACCTTCTGGAAGGCCTTCATCTCATGCTCGGTAATCCGGGCGTCCCGCATCCTGGCTTTGAGATCGGCGACGCGTATCCCGAGGGAACGGGATGTTCCGACTTCTCGTTTCGACATGTTCGTCAAACTCCTCCTCGACCCGCCCATATCTGTTCGCCACCGCCCGAATCCCCACACTGCCATTGCTTTGTGTTGTCTGTGAGACAGCGTGGACCCAGAGCCGCTAACTCAGGCGCAAAGGGAAGGTTCCGTTAGCACATGGTAACAAATAATAATCGGTTAATGGCCCGCCGCCAAAAACCGGCGACGGGCCATCCGATTCGGCGCGTTATCGATTAATTGAGCACCTTGACGATCTTGCGTGTACCGGGATCGACGATGACCGTCTGGTTGTCGACGACAACATACCGGTATTTCACGTTTGGAACCTCATGCAACTCGACTGTGTCGGGAAGCGTGCTGCCGACGCTGAGCTTGACGCCGGGAACCTCGACCGAAGCCAGCGGCTGCTTGTGCACATATTCCTTGATAACCGTTTCCTGCTCCGGCGCGATGACGACATCCTGCGCGGCAGCCGCGCCAATGCCGGCAAGAAGCAGCAAGCCGGCGGCGGCGGAGGTGAAGTGCATTTTCATTGTTCGTCTCTCCTATGTGGATTGAATCAAATCGCCTTGATGCTGCGCCTGCGATTTTCCACAGCGGGTCGGCATTCTCGTAACGCCAATCGACCAGCGTTGTTCCTGCAAATTTTGGGTGGCACCGGCAAAATTACTCTCGCCGAAATGATCCTCTTCGCCGTCGCAACAATTTCGGAACAATGCGTTTCGGGCGGGGTTACCCATGCGAAGGGACCGACTTTCCGAGGAGAAATCCAATGAAACATCTGCTGATCACGAGCATGATCGCGCTCGGCGTCGGTTGCGGCGCCGCGATGGCGCAAACCGAATCCGCGCAGCCGAGCGGTGGCGATAATTGCGCGGCCGGCACGGCCGATTGCCAGAAGGGCGGCAAGGCCGGCGGGCAGGCGCAGGGCGAGATGAAATCGAAGACCGAGATGAACGCCCAGGGCAAGACCGGCGCCAATACCGAAGAGCAGGCCCAGGGCAAGACCAAGATGAAGACCGACGAGCAGGCCCAGGGTCAGGCCGGCGCCAATACCGACCAGAGCGCGCAGGACAATACACAGCTGAAGAAGAAGCAGGCACAGGGCAAGACCGGCACCACGGAGCAGAACGCTCAGGGCAACACCAAGATGCAGACTGAGCAGAACGCCCAGGGCAAGACCGGCACGACCGAGCAGAATGCCCAGAACAAGACCAAGACCCAGACCGATCAGCAGGCTCAGGGCAAGACCGGCACGACCACTGAGCAGAATGCTCAGGGCGGCAACACCAAGATGCAGACCCAGCAGAACGCGCAGGGTAAGACCGGCACTACTACCGAGCAGAACGCCCAGGGCAATACCAAGATGCAGACTGAGCAGAACGCCCAGGGCAACACCAATGCCGGGACAGACCAGAACAAGACGGCCTCGATCAACAACGTGACGGTGGAGCAGAAGACACAGATCACGCAGGTCATTCATGAGACCCATGTCGAGCCGGTTCGCGACGTCAACTTCGACATCTCGGTCGGCGTTGAGGTGCCGCGCCACAAGGTGCGTCTGCATCGCCTGCCGGCCCGTATCGTCAAGATCGTTCCGGCCTATGAGAATTATGAGTATTTCGTGTTGGCCGACGGACGCATCGTCATTGTCGACCCGGACACCTACAAGATCGTAGTGGTCCTGAGCTGATCCGGCCAGCATAGCTGACAAGGGCCCGCCCGGCTGGCGGGCCTTTTTGCGTGAGGGAAGACATCCGAACACGCCGGTATCCGCCTGCACATGCACATTAAATGCTGGTGCCCAGGGAACGATCCGGCGCGATTCCCGGTTGTCGCAACGGAAGTCCTGCGTCCGTCGTCCCTATCAGGACCGGACGAAAGGGCGATGGGCCAGCCGGCAAGTCGTTCAAGCTTGCGGTCCACCTGGAAAAGGTGCATGGGTCGAGATGGGTAGAGACATGGGCGAGATCGTCGATGGCCGAACGTGGTCGCGGCGCTCGGTTGGGCAAATGTATTTTCCGCAGTTTCTTGTGGGAATGGTGGCGACGCTTCTGGTCATCCTCGGCTGGACCTTCATGTCCACGGGATCCGCCTGGATGGCGATCGGCTGGACGTTTCTGGCGGCCGTCGTTCTGCAGGCCGGCTATTTCGTGGCCGTGGTCTGGCTCGTGCACGGCGAGACCCGCGTGACCGACGAAGGCAAGGCGGATGCAAGCCCGGCGCCTGCGAAGATGCCCGGCCCGTTCGAACGCGACGGCATCGTCCACGCCCTCATCTTGCGGCTGTTCCCTAAATTGCTTCCCTGATCGCTTTGCGTGGCATTTCGCAGGCGAGAGAGGCGGCCGCGCTGCAACAAGCCTGGCACGCCGCATTCTCTGCTTGAACGCGGGAGGCGGGCTGCGCCTCGGCGTCAGGGCTCCGGGCGCCATCCATTTGCAACGTCGCCGGCGGGGCGCCTTCACTGCGGCGCGATCAACGCCGGCTTGCAGGGCTTCCTTGATCGGAGCCGAGCCCTGCTCGGCTCGCCAAGCCAGCGCATTCCACCGTTTCACGGAAACGGCGAAATGCCCTATCCCATTGTTTTTACGCAATCCGGACGGAAACCGCTCACACTTTCCTGGAATTGTCCTAGCGCGCGGTGGCCGGTGAGGCCGAGCGCACCGTCTCCGGCGACGAAAAGACGACGAAGCCAAAGACCAGCACTGCAGCGGCAACGATCAGCGAGCCTATCGCCACGACCGGTTCGATCTCCGGATGGCCTGCCGCCAGCATCCAGTAAAGTGCAGGCAGCATGACGACGAGGCCGACCGTATAGAGGCCGTAATGGATCAGGGCGATGCGACGTTCCGCCTTGGCCGGGTTGAGCGCATAATAGCCGCCGAAGATGGCGCTGGTGACCCAGCCAAGAAGGTTGATGTGAGCATGCGCCGGGAAGGCGCCGTGATCGCCCGAAATCGCCATCTGCAACCCAGCGGCGATGCCCAGGATGAGAAAAACGATGGCCGTCTTGAAGAAGAGCTCCGAAACCCGTGGCATTTGCTGTCCTCCCAATGCCTCTGTAAAACCCGACTCTGCGAAGTCTACACCTTGCAAGCCATATTAGCCATGGCGCACCTAAGTCGGTGCCGCTTTCGGGCGAAGCTGAGGTGGATCGCCGGGTTCCGCCAAAAAGGCTCGCCTCTTTCGAGGCGAGCCAAAAGGGAGCCGGGCTTGAGGTCGGCTCCCATCCAGGTTGCCACCTGAATTTCAAACATGGCTAACGTAGCAGAGTGCGGGATTTATTCCACCGCGATCGCGGATCGGTCCGGCAGGCTCTCCAATTCCGCGCGTAGAGAGCGAGCGTTTCGCCGATCGGACGCCCGCGAACCAGCGCGCCGACCAAGTCGTCTCCTTCCCTTCCGGCAGGCGGGTGAACGCATGCCCTTCAACATCCCGAATCCGGCTTGAAAGTCAGAGCAATTGCGGCGGGCATTTGCGTCGGCCGCAGCGGTTCGGGACCGGCCCGGCGGCGCCTTGCAAGCGCGCGGCATTTGAGCAATGTTTGGAATTGGGGAGTGGTTTCCGTAATTTCGGAAGCACGATTACATGTTCATCGACTACTACGAACTTCTAGAAATAAGCCCGAACGCCAATTCCGAGACCATCGAGCGGATCTTCCGCTACTTTGCCATGCGCTACCATCCCGATAATCGGGAAACCGGCAATGAATCGCGTTTCAGCGAGATCGTGGAAGCCCACAATACGCTTCGCGATCCGGCCAAACGGGCACAGTACGATATCCTTTATCGCGAGCATCTGGGCCTTCGCCACGAACTCGCGGAAGGAGCGCGCGATGGCGGCGGCATGGAGAGGGACAGCGTCATCCAGGCCAATCTGCTGTCGCTTCTCTATGTGAGGCGCCGGCGAGACGTTAACAATCCGGGCATCGGTGACGAAGAGCTCGAGCGCCTGTCGGGCTGCCCTCGCGAGCACCTCGAATTCCATTTGTGGTACCTCAAGGCGAAGGGCTTCATCGGCAGAACCGAGAACGGAACGTTCGCCATCACCGTCGAAGGCATCGATCACGCCGGGGCCAAGCACAACGCGGGCCGCACCGACGCCACCCGCCTCCTCGATCACGCCGATTAGGCCGATCATCAAAGGCCCGCCTACTGGTGCCTGAACCAGTGGCGGGCTCGATGACGGCACAGCTACATCCCCGAGGAATCGACTGTCGTCTTCTCAGCTCCCCATCTCTGGGCTCGGCTCGCCGGGGGGCGGCGGAGTCTAAGCCATGCACCATGGTGGGCAAGAACAGGGAGCGCACGGGTACACTGGCGTTGTGCTTCACCGAGTACAAGGTGACTGAGATCCGACGCGCCAACGCATTAGGCCGGCACCGACCCGTCGAGGGTCAGGACGCCCCGAGACGGCTTGAGGCAATCGCGCTGGTTGCCGGCTCGAACATCAAAAGCTGTTGCCGGCCTGTCACGCCAACGATAAGTATGTCGGAATACGATATTTTTTCGGAAAGACGTCAGCGACACCCGAATTTGCGCCGCCAAGCCGGCGTATTCATCGTTCAAGAAAGCACCGGCCATTCGTCAAAACAGGTGGCAACCTGTAGCGGGAACCGACACCCAACAATGCGGCTCCCGCTTTGGCTCGCCTCGAAAGAGGCGAGCCATTTTTCTTTCTGAGATCGCCAATGCGCAACCGCCGGCATATCAAAAGCCGCCGGGCAAGACCCGGCGGCTTTCGTTCGCCCTCTGGTCCGGTTCGCCCGGCCTTATGGGGTCGTGGTCGTTGTCGCCGCCGTGGCGGCGGCCTGCGCGTCGATCTTGCTCGCCAACATAGCCTTCGCCGCAGCCGTCACGTCCGCGTCGACCGACTTGTTGGCCATGCCGGAAAGGGCGGCGTCCAAGGATGCATCGGTGGGAGGCGGTGCGTTGCCAACTGCGGCCTGGGCATCGGTGACCGACTGGTTATCGGCGGTGATTGCCGTGTTCTGGGCGTCGATTTGCGCCTGAACATCGGCGATCTGCGCATCGAGAGCCGCTTGTTGTTCGGCCGTGAAGCCGGTCGTGACGGTCGCGTTGAGGTCGGCGAGTTGCTGAGTGAGGCCGGTGAGCTTGCTCTGGTCGGCGGCCAGTTGGGCGTTTGCCGCGTCGAGCTTGGCCTGAGCGTTCTTGGCTGCCGCGGCCTGCGTCACGTAAGCTTGGACACCGGCGAATTTCTTGCTCTTGGAATGCTCGTAGGCGCTCAGATTGCGCTTCAGTGAGTTCAGCCGGCCGAGCTTGGCGTGGATGTTCGTTTCCTTGGGCGTGGCGGCCGTGGTCGTGTTGTCGGTCAAGCTGTCGTCAGACGCGCTGTCGTCCGAGGCGCTGTCGGTGCCCTTGTTATGGCCCGGCGCGGAAGCCGACTTACCGTGCGAAGCACCGCTGTTGCCGTTGCCGTTACCGCCGGCGCTGCCGTTTCCGTTACCGCCGTTGCCGCCATTACCATTGCCGCCGCCATGGCCGTGGCCGCCACCATTGCCGCCAGCGCCCGCGAGCGCCGGGGCCGACGCCAAAGCCAGAATGGCGAGGGACGCCAGGAGTGTCTTTCGCAATGTCATTGTGCTTCTCCGCAGATGAATCGTCACGATCCGCCCAACCGCTAGGTAGCGTCTTATGAGAATTTCCTAATGGCGTCGGATAAACTTTAAGCAATTGCGGTCGCGAAATGAGAGGGCGGCAGCAGTCGCCCGAAAACTCTCGCCAAAAATCACCTTAACATGTTGAAATTAGACGAAAATTCAAAAGACCTAACCCCCTTAGGTCGTTTGAAACAATGAGGGCCCTTGTCCCGCCAGACCATGGTCCAAGAGACACTCCCGCATCCGCACAAGCCGAGAGAGTAGCCATGTCCGATCGCGCAGGAATCCAGCCGGTTCGGCGCAGCTGCCCGTCCGGGGACCGATCCTCTAACCGCCGACCAACGGCACGGTCACCGAGGTCGTGTAGCTGATTGGAAAATTGCTGAAGTAAGGGAAGCTGATGACGAAGGCGTAGCTGGCATTGACATGCGCCATGCGGAAGCCGCCGCTCGCCGGGTCGGTGGTGATGGTGACGCGCACATTCTGCAGTCCAAGCGCCTGCAGCTTCTGCGTGGCGATCGCCTGGATATCGGCCTGGGTCAGCGTGTTGTTGAGCTGCAGCGAACGCGCGGAGGCTTCGAGCGCATAGCGGACGCTGGATATGCTGTTCATCGACCAGCCGAAGGCGAAGATGCCGAACAGCAGCATGATGAGAAAAGGCGCGACCAGCGCGAATTCGAGACCGGCGCCGCCCGTCTCATCAGCCGCAAATGCCGAAAGCCGGAGTCTTCGTTCAGCGCACACGGACCACCTGCAGATGGCCGAGCACGGTGTTGTCTGGGTATGGGCCGAAGGTGAAGGGCGGGATCCAGGTGCCGGATGCCTGGATCTGCACGTAGACGGACGGCGCTTTCGGTCCACTGCATAAGGTCGACGCATCGACCACGGTGGTGCCGCACTTGTAGATGCGACTGATCGTGACCTGCGCGTCGGAAGGCTTGTTCTCCCAGCTCGCCAGCGCAACGGTCTGTGTCGCACCGTCATCGGCGGATCCCGCCATCACAAAGTTCGCCGCGGTCTTCACGCCGGCGCGCATCGATAGCGAACTGGCGACATAGGACCAGCCGTCCATGATTCCGAGCAACGCTGCACACAGGACCGGCAGGACCAGCGCCAACTCCACCGCGGCTATGCCCGATTTGTCATGAACGGCCGAAAAGAGTTGGCGGGCCACAGGCTTCACTCGACGACCGCGACCGATTGTGCCGCCGGAATGTCCTTCATCCCAAGGCTCGAGCAGTCTTGATTGATGGTTGAATTGCCCGACCACTGGATGGTGTCTGCAATCACCTGGGTGCAGCCGTTCTTACCCGAGAAATTGCCGAGATAGCTGACCAACTGCCTGGGGAAATAGATGGCGCCGGTCAAGAGCGAGGTCGCGGTCCCGTTGAAAGTGCTGGCAGCGCTGCTGCCCGTCCTGTCACCGTAGAACAGCACGCCGGAATAGGTGCCCGAGGTCGGCGCGCTCAGTATCACGGTGGCGTTGCCGTTGATGCTGACTGTGTTGCTGCCGGACATGAAGATGGTTACGCCGTTGGTGCAGGGTGCAGCGCAGGTGACGACCGCGCCGGCGTTGATCTTCAAGTTGCCCTGCACGACATAAGTACCGGTCGACAGCGCGACATTGCCGTTGAGGTCCATGCCGCTGCAGTAGGTGCCGGCTTGGAGTGTTTGCGAGGTTTTGCCGTTGCTGACGGTCCGGCATGGCGTGGTGCCCGGTGCCGGCAGGCTGGCGAAAGGATCGGAGGCGGGCAGCGCGTGGGTGATCGGGGCCTTGCAGACCATCGTCGGCGGATTGTTCAGCAGGACGCCGCCGACCGTGATCAGACAATCGGTCTGGACCCCTGCCGAGCCCTGAATCTTGATCGCGTCGGAAGCGAGTGAATTCGACATGACCGAGCAGCCCGTGAGCTTGACACTGGTGCTGCCGGAGAAAAGCGCTGCCTGCGAGGCGGAGGGATTGAGCGCCAGCACGCAGGCCTTTGAAGCGTCGGTGATCAGCGCCACCGCCCTCGCCTGTTCCGGCACCTTTGTCTGGGTGAAGATGGAGGTGAACATGCGGTCGAGGTTCTGGCTGAGGATAACCTCCACCGCCTTCTTGGCCGTGTTCGGCCCTGAGGTCGGCGGCGTATTGACGACGATTGTGCCTCCGCCCAGCCCGTTCGAGGTGGCCGACGAGATGGCCGCGGCTGTGATAGCCGCGGTGTCGGATCCGGCGATCTTCTCCAACGCGCCGGCATAGGCGGCAGCGTCGGCGATCGCCTGCAGCTTCAGGCTCGAATAGTACCAGTAGGAGGTCTCGACGCCGAGCCCCGCGCCGCCGACGACGACCGGCAGGGTGAGGGCGAAAATGGTGGCGACATTGCCGCCCTTGCTTCCGCAAAGGCGTCGAAAAAAAAGTCGAGAAAAAAGATGTCTGAAAAAACGACCCGAAAAGGCCATGGCCGAGCGCGCCCAAGCTATCCCAGCCGTCACGTCATCATTTCGATATGAACGAATACCTAATTATTCCACTCGATTTTTGCCGGTAGGACCCCAGCGCGCTACTGCCCCCACCTTGCGCCGCGCCAACTAAGACTTTAGACCTACAACGCCTCGGACTTAAGGACTAAGTACCAGGGAAGTATGATGTTTTAGCACTTTCTGCATTTTATCTTTTTTGCAAATCGCTCGTTGAGATGGCGCGCCTATCACATCTTGCATGTCAGCGAGGATGGGCTCCATGTTGGGACAATTTTTGGCATCGAGGCACGGCAACTTCGCGGTCGCGGCCGCGGTCGCCATGCTGCCGCTGATGCTCGGCGTGTCGGCATCCATCGACCTAATAGGCACGAGCGACGACGCCGCCCAGTTGCAGAATTCGCTGGACGCGGCTGGCCTCGCGATCGGCACGAAATACCAGGCAAGCATGTCGGCGAGCGACGTGCAGCAACTCGGCCAGACCTTCTTTGCGGCCAATATGAGCGCAGCCGACGCGCAGGAGCTATCGGGCAGCCTCGCCGCCTTCCAGGCCAGCGCAAGCGGCAATCCGGGCGCCTACTTCATTTCGCTATCGTCGAGCATCAGCCGGCCGGCCTTCATCAGCGGCATGCCTGCCTGGCCGGCGACGCGCAGCGCCGCAGTCAAGCTCAAACCCGGCGCGCAAGCCTGCGTGCTCGCGCTCGATCAGCACGCCGACAGTGCGGTCAGCCTGCAGGGCTCGACCGACGTGGCGATGAACGGCTGCGTGATCGCGGCCAATTCGGATGCGCCCGACGCCGTCAGCCGCGGAGGCTCGGCGACCGTCAGCGCCGGCTGCGTCTCGACGGTCGGCCGCACGCAAGGGCTGACGCCGCCCAACGCCACGCTTTCCTGCGGCGCGCCGCATGAGAACCAATATGCTTCATTCGATCCGCTGGCCGATGTCGTTCCGCCTGCCTATACGCTCTGCCTGCCGGTGCCCAATGGCAAGACGGTGACGCTCTCGCCGGGCACCTACTGCGACAAGACCTTGTCGGGAAAGATCACCCTCAATCCGGGCACCTACATCATGCGCAACGTCACCATAAAGCCGGGCGGCAACGGCAGCCTGAGCGGCCAGGGCGTGACGATCTTCCTGATGGAGAATTCGCAGTTCACCATCAACGCCAACGAGCAGGTGAACCTCTCGCCGCCGACGAGCGGTCCTTACGCCGGCATCACCATCTTCCAGGCGCATGGCAACACTCAGCCCCTGTTGTTCAGCGGTGGATCCGGATCGGTGGTCAGCGGCTTCATCTACGCCCCCGACGCTACCATCACCTATACTGGAAATTCGGACATGAACGCCCAAGGCAGTTGCCTGCGGCTGGTCGGCGACACTATCGCGATGATAGGGAATTCGGCCGTAAAGTCGGATTGCACGGCCGAACTCGGGAGCCGGGCGGCGTATGCGGGCCGGATGATCACCCTGGCGAAATGAGCACCAATCTCCCGTCTGGGAGGAGATTACGCCAAGTCCATAGTATCCGCGCCCGCCTGCTCATCAAAGAGCACCGCGCAGCCGCGCTCGAGCGCGACCTGCGTCAAGGCGTTGGTCGCATCCTCATCCGACGAGACGAAATCGCCAGTCAACACGCGCAATTCCTCGACCGCCTTCGACATCGGCACGACACGCCCGGCCGAACGGTCGCTCGCACATGCGTCGATGACGCACAGAAGATCGATGAGTTCGAAATTGTCCATGGCGGCCTCCGCCAGCGCCATCCCTTCGCTCATTCAACGGCATGAGCCGCCGGCTGGTTCCCCCGCCTGCCTTCATCGGGCGGCCTGACAGGCGCGAGCTTGAGATCGAAGCGGGCCGGCAGGCACGGCTCGACACAGGCCCTGCGCACCGATCCTGTCGCGATCGTGTCGATCGGAAGAAGGATCACCATCTGGGCCTGGCGTTGTGGCCAGAGCGGCCTTCCGAAGAGCAGGAAGACGCCGCCGACCAGGCCGGCAAAAAGCAGCATGGCAAACAGGTTCGCGATGATCTTGCCAGGTTGCACGGCCAGCAGCTCCAAGAATGGTCCGGGAAGGAGTGCCCGCCATATCGCAGGAATGGCGGGCACCCCGTGGTCAACCGCCGATGAAGGGACTATGTCCGGCGGCTTGCTACCCAATGAAATTGATGTCCTCTTGTTTCTCACAAATCGACGTCTCGGGCCTCTGCGTTCGACAGGTAAGACTTCAGTCTGAAGATGGCCCCAGACCGTCGATATGCACCCGGCGTCGATCAAGACGCGATGGCTTCATGGTTGGCGATGGCGGATGCAACCGAAGGCGCTGGCAGAGCGTTGGTTGCCGCTACTCCACTCTCGGCCCGCGTGTTCTCGAGAACCGCGGGCCATTCCTTGAAGCGCGGCCGATATTCAGTCCTCGATGTCCATCGGCTGATGACCGGGCTGCTGGTGCCATAGCACCTGACGATAATTCGTCAGCTCGACGACCTGCGCGCAGACCGGACAGACATAGCTGTCGCAGCATTGGCGAAGCGCCGGCGGGCCCCGGCGGGCGGCAATGAACGGCGGGCGCGGATAGCCTTCCACGACTTGATCAAGCATCGGTTTCCTCCTGGTGGTTGTTTATTGTCCCGCCCAAAAGTTTGTCCCCTCGCCCGGCTATATGCCGCCGGCGCGGTGCTCGGCCGCGCTGGAGCAGATGCATCAAGCTGATGGGGGGTTGCGAGAAGCCGCGACGGTGTTGCCTTGATCCTTGCCGAGGGTCGCATCGAATTCTCCCTGTCGGGCGAGAACGGATTGGTCCCTCAACCACCGCGGTGCCAGCGCGAGAACAGAAAAGCACCCGGCGACCAGGTCTGCAATAACTTTCGATAGAAGCGCCAAATGGGAGGACTGCCATGGCCGAAGTCGCAATAAACGTGATAAAGCTCGAATCCAAATCGCACAACAATCCCAACGAGGTCCGCGCGCCCGCCAAGACGCGTGTCGAGATCGTACGGCTGCCGGGCTATACGCTCGGGCGGATGAACATGCAGCCGGGCTGGAAGTGGTCGGAATGCGCAAGCGATCGCCTTCGAGGTGAGACGGCAGAAGCGAGGGCGTATAGACCACGGAACAGAAGCGGAAAGCGGGTCGCCCAGAGGCGCCCCTGTTTCGCTTGCGGCAACATTCCCCAGGACGCAACCTGCGCTCTAGCTGTGGCTGTAGCTGCAGGTTGTGGAAACTTGCACGTTCAAACGTGGTGGCTTGACATAGAGCTTCTTTTGTTCTCTTTATGTTCCGATAATTCCCCTTACAAAAGATGCAGCTAATGCTGCAACGCCACACAAATGGCCACGGGAGCGTTCGATGGCCGCCACCACGACCGCCGCTGCGGCCGCCACCATCCTGCATGCCGATCTCGACGCCTTCTACGCGTCGGTCGAGCAGTTGCTCGATCCATCGTTGCGCGGCAAGCCGATCGCCGTCGGCGGTGGCGTGGTGCTAGCGGCGTCCTACGAGGCGAAAGTCTTCGGCGTGCGTGGCGGCATGCCCGGCCGCAAGGCGCGCGAGCTCTGCCCGCAGCTCATCTTCGTGGGCGGCCGCTTCAGCGAATACCAGCGGCTCGGCGACGCAGCGATCAAGGTGCTCGACGATTTCACGCCGGTCGTCCAGCGCATCTCGATCGACGAAGCCTTCGCCGACGTCGCCGGCTGCACGCATTTGTTCGGATCGCCGCAAGAGATCGCGCGAAAAATCCGCGAGCGGGTGAAGGCTGAGCTCGGCCTGCCGATCTCGATCGGCGTGGCGCGGACGAAACACCTCGCCAAGATCGCCTCGCAGGTGGCGAAGCCCGACGGGCTGGTGGTGGTCGAGCCCGGCAGCGAGCTTTCCTTCCTGCACGATTTGCCCGTCACGCTGATGTGGGGCGTCGGCCCAGCGACCAAGGCCAGGCTCGCCGAAATCGGCGTAGAGACGATCGGGCAGTTGGCGCGCACACATAGCGGCGCGCTGGAGCGGCTGATCGGTCATGCCGCCGGCCGGAAGCTCGCCGCGCTCGCCTGGAACCGCGACCCGCGCAAGCTCGATACGCATCGGCGCGCGCATTCGGCCGGCGCGCAGTCGGCGCTGGGCCGCAAGCCCGCGCTGCCGCGTGTCTTCGTGCCGACGCTGCTCCATCTGGCCGACCGCGTGGCGAGCCGGTTGCGCGCCAAGGACCGGCCCGGGCGCACGGTCACGGTGCGCGTGCGCTTCGCCGACATGCGCGCGGTCACCCGCTCCGTCACGCTGGAGCAGCCGATCCAGGCCACCACCATGCTCGCCGAGATCGCCGGGGAGTTGGTGCGCGGTGTGCTCGCCGCCCATCCGGGCGAGCGGGACATCTCGCTGCTGGCGATCTCCGTCTCGCATCTGGAGGAAGGAGCCGAGCTGCAGCTCGAACTGCCGCTCGGCCTGGCAGACCAGAGGCTGAAGCCCGGCAGCCGCAAGGGCCTCGCCCGCTTCGGCGCCGACCGCGCCGTCGACAAGATCCGCCAGCGCTTCGGCAAGGAAGCGGTGGGCTATGGAACGGTGGCGCTAGAAAGCACGCGCTCGGTGCCGGACGGGTTCAGGGAACTGGCCGAGAAGGAGTTGTAGAGGAAGCGGTGCTCAATCCGTCTCAACGACCGCCCAATCCAGCCGCATCGTCGCGCTTATCGTTTGCCCATCGTCGAGCACCGTCAGCCCCTCGCCATGATGCGCGTCGACCGGGTGCGAGACCGGCTCGAAGCAGAAGAAGCCGGCATCGGGCGACGGCGAATAGAGGATATAGACGCCAAGCTCCGGCGAGGCGGTGAGCGTGACCTTGATCTCATCCTGGAGCTGCACGATCGAGGCGCGGCGGTTCCAGCCGTCGAAGGCGTTGTTCACCCAGTCCAGCGGCAACGGGATGGGACGATCGAAATCCCAAGCCGGATGCTCGCTCACCGGCACGACGCCGACAGGCAGATGGCGCTCGTCCTCCAGCCAGACACGTTTCGCCCTGGCCTCCAGCAGAGTCGTGTCGCCGCGCGGGAACCAGGGATGGAAACCGAGGCCGTAAGGCAGGCGCATGCCGGCGCGGTTCTCGATGGTGAGGTGCGCCTCCAGCACGCCGTCCTGCAGCGCGTAGGCGACCGAGGCCACATAGCGGTAAGGGCCGATCGCGCCGTCGTCGAGCACCAGCTCCGCCGCGGTGTCGGTGTGGCGCGCCAGCCGCCACGGCTTCTGGAAACCGTCCCCATGGATCGGAAAGGCTTCGCCAGGCACATTCGGCGCGACGGCGTGGAAGCGGCCTTCGAACTCGAAGCCGCCGCCCGAGATACGGTTCGACCACGGCACCAGGACCTGGCAGCCGGACGTGCCGGTGCCATCCCCTGCCCTCAACAGCGGTACCGGCGCGCTGCCGATCACCAGCGCGTCGTAGCGGGCGATCGCGGCGCCTCTCTCAGGCGCTAGGACCAGACTTGCTCGCCCGTCGTTCAGCTCGACCGCGCCAGCCATCACCAGCCGCCGTCGACGGCGATGTTCTGACCGCTGATCATGTCGGAGGCAGGCGAGACGAGGAACAGCACGAGATCGGCGACATTGTCCGGCTCGATGCGCTTCTTCAGGCTCTGGTTCGCGAGGATCCAGTCATTGTACTCCTTCAGCCGCTCGCCAAAGACGCGCTCTTCCGCCTCCGAGACCACTGCGCCCGGCGACACGGCGTTGACCCTGATGCCTTGTGGCCCGAGTTCGCGCGCCAGCGACTTGGTGAGGCCGAGCATCGCCCCCTTCGACGCGACATAGGGCACGTAGCCGTCCCAGCGGCCGTTCAGCGTAATCGAGCAGAAGTTGACGATCTTGCCGTAACCCTTGGCCTTCATGCCCGGAGCGCAGGCCCGCGCCAGCGCGAAGGCGGCCGAGGAGTTGACGCGGATCTGGTCCTCATACTCGGCGAGCGAGAATTCCTCGAACGGTCGGTTGATGATCAGCGCCGCGTTGTTGATCAGGATGTCGATGCCACCCTCCTTCGCCGCCAGCGCGGCAACCGTCGCTTGCGCCTCGACCAGCAGGTTGAGATCGCAGCCGACGAAGGCAATGTCGCCGTTAGCCTCACCGGCCAGCCCGGCGACGATCTCCGCCGCGTTCGCGGCATCCGGGCGATCGAGCACCACAACGCGCGCGCCGGCCCGCGCCAGCGTCACAGCCTGGGCCCGGCCGAGCGAGCCCAGGCCACCCGTCAGCAGCACTTTGCGACCAGCGAGCGCCTTCATCAGCTTCTCCTCACAAGAGAGAGTGGACTTCGTCGATCGAGGTGTCCGCGACGCGCTTGTCCAGCACCACCTCGCCGCGCGCCATCGCCACGACGCGATCGCAGCAGTCGAAGACGTGATGCATGTTGTGGCTGATGAAGACGCCGGTCACCCCCTGCTCCTTCAAGCCGCGCACGAAGCCGATCACCTTATTGGTCTCCTTGACCGAGAGATGGTTGGTCGGCTCGTCGAGGATCATCACCTTGGACTTGAAATGCATGGCGCGCGCGATGGCGACGCCCTGGCGCTGGCCGCCGGACAGCTCGCCGACGAGCGCCTCGGGAGAGCGCAGATGCAGGTCGACACTGGCGATCGCGCGGATGCTCTCCTCAGCCATCTTCTTCTGGTCGAGGATGCCGACGCCGAAGATCGAGAACCGGGTCGGCTCGCGGCCGATGAACAGGTTCCGGGCGATCGACATGGTGGGTACCATGGAGTTGTACTGGTAGATGGTCTCGATGCCGAGATCCATGGCGTCGCGCGGCGTGGCGATGCTGACCGCCCTGCCCTCGACGTTGATCTCGCCCTGGTCGGCACGGTGGACGCCCGACAGGATGTTAATCAGCGTGGACTTGCCGGCGCCGTTGTCACCGACCAGGCCAAGCGCCTCGCCTCGCTTGAAATCGAGGGTCACGCCCTTCAGCGCATGCACGCCGGAATACCATTTGTGCAGGTCGCGCACCGAGATGATCGCGTCGCTCACCGCTTCAGCCCTCCATCTTGATGGCCTTGGCGCGCTTGCGCATCCAGGCATTGGCGACGACGGCGAAGATGGTGAGGAAGCCGATGGCGAACTTGAACCAGTTGGCGTCGACATGGCTGAGCACAAGGCCGTTGTCGATGACGCGGATCAGCGTCGTGCCGATGATGCCGCCCATAACGGTGCCGATGCCGCCGGTCAGCGAAGCGCCGCCGATGACGGCGGCGGCGACCGCCTGCAATTCCAGCCCCTCGCCGATCGAGGGCAGCGGCGAGCCCAACCGCAGCACCTGCAGCATGCCGGCGAAGCCGGAGAGCACCGAGCACAGCATGAAGCAGATGATCTTGACCCTGGCGGTTGGGATGCCCATCGAGGCGGCGGCAGGCAGGAAGCCGCCGGTGGCTTTGATCCAGTTGCCGAAATTGGTGCGCGACAGCATCAGCGAGGTCAGTACCGCGACCGCCGCGAACCACAGGAAAGACATGCGGAACATGTTGCCGGGGCCGACAAAGGAGGTGAACAGCCAGTTGGGCAAATCGATGGGCAGTAGCGGCGGAAAGCCGCCCGAGACCACGACCGTGAGCGAGCGCGCCATGAACAGCATGCCGAGCGTGGTGATGAAGCTGGGTATCGCGAAGCGGATGGTGACGTAGCCGTTGATGAAGCCGATGGCCGCGCAGACCAGCAGCCCGGCCAGCAACGCCAGCGGGAACGGGGCGCCATGCACCATCAGCACCGCCATGGTCATCGGCATCAGCGCGAAGACCGAGCCGACCGAAAGATCGAACTCGCCGCTGATCATCAGGATGGTGACGCCGATGGCGACGAGGCCGGCCTCCGGCAGGATGCCGAGGATGCCGCGCAGATTGTCGGCGTTGAGGAACACACCGTGCGAGCGCACCTGGAACAGGATGATGAGCAGCACCAAAAGGATCAGCCCGGCCAGCTCCGGCTTTTCGAGATAGGTCTTGAACAGGCGCTTCAACGAAGGCTCCGGGGTTCGGGATTCGGATGCACCGGCGACGTCAGGCGCCGCCGATGCAGGTCTCGCAATTTGAGGAGCTTACCTCAGCCCCTGAGCGGACAGCGCCATGATGCTGTCGGCTTCCTTCGGACGCACGATGCCTTGGCCGGTGTCGATGTCGGAAGGAGCAAGGCCGATCTTCTTGTTCAGATAGGCCTCCATCACCGGCATGAAGCCCTGCATGTAGGGCTGCTGGTCGACCAGCGCCTGGACATAACCCTTCTGCATCTGCTGCAGCACTTCCGGAACGAGGTCGAAGCCGCCAAGCAGCACCTTGCCCGGCGCCACGCCGCGATCGGCGAGCACGCGCGCCACGCCGGCGCACCAGAAGCCGGTGTCGAAATAGGCCGTGGTGTCGGGATGCGCGTTGAGATAGGCGCCGACGCGGTCGGAGGTGATGGCGAGATCGGTGCCGCTGTCGATGCGCTCCCACGACACGTCGCGGTCCTTGTGCGCGGCCTTGTATTCCTCGAGGAACTGCATGATGCCGGCGCCGCGGCTTTCGGACCAGTTCTGGCCGGGCGCGGAAATGCCGACCAGCACCTTGATCGGGCCGTCCTTCGGGAAGCTCTCGGAAATCGCCTTGGCGAGCGAGTAGCCGGCCGGCCTGAAGCCCTGACCGACAAAGGCCTGCCGCGCATTGCCCTTGGCGCCCTCGGTGTCGTCGACATTGACGGCGATCACCAAGACGCCGGCGTCGCGCGCTTCCTTGATGACGTCGTCGAAAGCATGGTCGTCGACGATCGAGGTCAAGAGCGCGTCAGGCTTGGCGGCAAGGGCGGCGCGCATGTTGGCGACCTGCTGCTCGACCGAGCCCTCGGTCTGGGTGAAGACCATGTTGCAGGTCGCCTCGACCTTGCCGCAGGCATCGTCGAAACCCTTCTTCACCGCCTGCCAGAACGTGTTCGAGGCCGACGAATGATGGGTGAAGACGATGTTGAGCCCGTCGGCGCGGGCCGCGGATTGGCCGCCGATCAGGGCGGTGCCGAGCAATAGCATTGCGGTGAGTTTCTTCATGTCTGTTCCTCCCTTTGGATTTTTCAGATGCTTGTCGCGTCGCTGATGCGACGGTGGACGGTGTAAGCGCGGTCAAGTTCCGGGCTGAGCGCCAGCCCGAGCCCCGGGCCGGGCGGTACGGTGATCGTGCCGTCCTTGACCTCCGGCAGCACGGTCACCAGGTCGCGGTACCAGGTACGATAGAAGGCTCGCACGCTTTCCTGGACGAGCGCGTTGGGTGCGTTGAGCGACAGATGCGTCGAGGCGGCGAGCACGACCGGACCGGTGCAGTCATGCGGCGCCACCGGCAGCCGCCATGCCTCGGCCATCGAGGCGATCTTGCGCGCTTCCGACAGGCCGCCGCACCAGGAGATGTCGAGCATGACGATGCCGGCCGCCCCCGTCTCCAACAGGTCGCGAAAAGCCCAGCGGCTGCCGAGCGTCTCCGAGGCCGAGATCGGCGCCGGGCTGGCCGCTGCGTAACGCTTCAGGTCACCGAGGCTGTCCATGCGGATCGGGTCCTCGTGCCAGTAAGTCGCGTATGGTTGCAGAGCGCGCGCGATCTTCATGGCCGGCAGGAGCTGCCACATGGAGTGAAACTCGACCATGATGTCCATCTTGTCGCCGACGGCTTTGCGAATCTTCTCAAACGGTTCGAGCGCCGCCTTCAAGTCGGCCGCGGAGATGTCGTTGCCGCGCGTCTTTTCGGCCGCGTGGTCGAACGGCCAGATCTTCATGGCGGTGATGCCGTCCTCGAGCAGTTCCTCGGCCAATTCGCCGGCGCGGTTGAGGAAGCCGTTGAGGTCGTCATAATCCCGGCCGGCGCCAATGCCATAATTGGCCGTCGTCTGGCCCTTGGCGTCCTTGATGTATTCGGTGCCGGCGCAGGTGTTGTAGGTGCGGATGGAGCGGCGGCTGAAGCCGCCCAGCAATTGCGCGACCGGCTGACCGGTCGCCTTACCGAAAATATCCCACAGCGCAATGTCGAAGGCCGAGTTGCCGCGCACCTCGGCCCCGCTGGAGCGGAAGCCTAGATAGCCGACGAGGTCGGCGGCGAGCAGGTCGATCTCTAGGGGATCGCGGCCGATCACCCTGGGCGCGACATATTCGTGCAGGTATTCCTCGACGGTGCGCGACAGGAAGAAGGTCTCGCCGAGCCCGGTGATGCCCTCGTCGGTATGGACTTCGACCCAGAGCAGGTTCGGTCGCTCCTCGATACGGATGGTCTCTATGGCGCGGATCTTCATCAGGCGATCCCCGCATCGAGGAGCGCCTTGACGCTCTTGTCGAAATGCTCGGCCATGTGCTCAGCCGCCAGCCTTGGGTCGCCCTTTAGGATCGCGTCGGCGATGTCCTCATGGCCCTTGATCATCTTGAGCTGTGCCTCGTCGGAGGAACGGGTGCGCCAGCCGATCACCCAGGTACGGCGGGTGACGCCGCTGAAGGCGGTGACGATCAGCGAAAAGACCGGATTGTGCGAGGCCGCCGCGATCGCCTCGTGGAAGGCGATGTCATGCTCCATAACGGCCTCGGGGTTGCTGAAATTCTCGCGCATCAGCCGGGCCGATTGGCCAATGGCCGCCGCCTCCTGGTCGGTGCGGCGGAGCGCGGCGAGCGCGACGGTGCGCATCTCGATGGTACGCCTGACGTCATAGACCTGCTGCACGCTGATCTGCTGGGTGGTGATGCCGTGCTCGATCACCATCGACATGGCGCCGGTGTCGAGCTTGGCGACGGTGGCGCGGCGCCCGGCGCTCATGTCTATCAGGCGCATCGCCGACAGCGAGCGGAAGGCCTCGCGCACCACAGTGCGGGAGACGTTGAGCTGGCGCGTCATGGCAGCCTCGCTGGGCAGCGGATCGCCGGGCGCAAGACCCTCGGACCGGATGTGCTGGGTGATCGCCTGAATCGCCGTGCTGACTAGGCCGGGGCTTGGCTCATCCGGTGGGTCCGTCTGCTCTTGCATTCCGCTCCCTCGAAAAAAGCCTGTATGACAGGTTATTGTCGAATTGCCCATATTTCACACGAAAGATATATGTCAAGCCGATTTTGAAAGCCTGCCCGGAGGAGCCCTCATGCACGAAACGGAAGCCAACCTGATCTTCGACGCACACGACATGGTCGGCGAGAGCCTTGTGTGGGACGAGCGCGTCGGCAGGCTGGTCTGGATCGATATCATCGGCCGCCGGATCCATCGGCTCGATCCGTCGAGCGGAGCGCATGAGCGCTGGCTGACGGGCGACCTCGTCACCTCGGTCGGCCTGCGCGCCGATGGCGGCGCGATCGTCGGCCTGCGCAAGGACATCGCGCTTTGGGATTTCGGCGGGCCATTCCGGACGCTGGCGACGATCGAGGCCGACCGGCCGGGCTCGCGGCTCAACGAAGGCGTGGTCGGGCCGGACGGCTCGCTCTGGGTCGGCACGATGGCCAACAATATCGGGCCGGACGACGCGCCGATGGCGATTACAAGCGATGAAGGCCGGCTCTACCGGGTCGGCTCAAGCGGCGATGTGAGGCGCCTCAGCGAGGACCGGTTCGGCATCACCAACACCATGGTGTGGCTCCCGGACGGGCGCTTCATCACCGCCGACACGATGAAGAACGCGCTCTACAGCTATGATTGGGACCGCAAGGCTGGACGGCTCGGCGAAGCGCGTACCTTCTTCACCGGTTTCGAGCGCGGCCTGCCGGACGGCTCATGCCTGGACGCCGAGGGCTATGTCTGGAACTGCAGGGTGGTTGGCGGAAGCTGCCTCACTCGCATCGCGCCCGACGGCCGGCTCGACCGGATCGTCGAGTTGCCCTGCAGCTGGCCGACGAGTTGCGCCTTCGGCGGCACGGACTTCGCCACATTGTTCGTGACCTCCGCGCGCTTCACCATGAGCGCTGAGCATCTTGCCGCCAACCCTTCCGAGGGCGGCCTGTTCGCGCTCAAGCCCGGCGTGCGCGGCGTGCCGGCCAACCGTTTCGGATGATCTTCCATCGGCCGGCGCGTGGCCGTCGAAGATGGCGGTGAGCGCCTTTGGGGGGCCAGCGCGCGAACCGCCAATCGCGTACGCCTTGGCGCAATCCAATCCGGTTCATGCCCTGTCCGGTCCATGCTAATAGAGGCGTTTTCAACAATTCTACGAATGGATCAGGACATGGCAGGCGAAAAAGTAGCTCTGGTGACGGCGGGCGGCAGCGGCATGGGGGCCGCGGCGGCGAAACGGCTGGCGGCGGACGGGTTCAAAGTCGGCGTGCTCTCCTCCTCCGGCAAGGGCGAGGCGCTGGGCAAGGAACTGGGCGGCTTCGGCGTCACCGGCTCCAACCAGTCGAACGAAGACCTGAAGCGCCTTGCCGACGGCGCGCTGGAGCGCTGGGGCCGCATCGACGTTCTGGTCAACAGCGCCGGCCACGGACCCCGCGCGCAGATCATCGAGATCAGCGACGAGGACTGGCATAAGGGCATCGACACTTATTTCCTCAACGCCGTGCGCCCGACCCGGCTGGTGACGCCGGTGATGCAGAAACAGAAATCGGGCGTCATCATCAACATCTCCACCGCCTGGGCGTTCGAACCGAGCGCGATGTTCCCGACCTCGGCCGTGGCGCGCGCCGGGCTTGCCGCCTTCACCAAGATTTTCGCCGACACCTACGCGGCCGACAACATCCGCATGAACAATGTGCTGCCCGGCTGGATTGACAGCCTGCCGGCGACGAACGAGCGACGCGACAGCGTGCCGATGAAGCGCTACGGCACGTCGGAGGAGATCGCCGCGACGATCTCGTTCCTGGCTTCAAATGGGGCGGCCTACATCACTGGTCAGAATATTCGAGTGGATGGGGGCATCACGCGGGCGGTGTGAAAGGGCGGCATGCGGTCAAAGAGGACACCGGCTCGGATCATCCGGGCCTGCGGGAATTGAGGACCCACAACAAGGCTATCGAAGCCACCAGGACAATCGAATTGCCGATCACGATGTTCCAAAAGCGTGTGGGATCGTCAGCCAGTGCTACCCAATGCAACTTGCCCCGGACTTCGCCGGTCTTGATGCCGCAGGCAATGTTATAGATCGCCAGCGCTGCGAGCGCCGCCATCAGGACGAACAGATCGTTGTTCTTGTTGCGATCCATGGAGCGGCTTTTATCAGCGCTTGGTGAAATTTTGCTTACCCTGGGTAAGGCAGCGGCCGGGAAACCGGCCGCCGCGCATGCTCGGATTGACGCCATCGAAGACGGGAAGGTGCGGCGAAGGCACCGAATTGCTCAGAACCTACTGATTGATCTCCGGCTCGACGAGCTTGGCCAGGTTGCGCAGCGATTCCTGCCAGCCGAGATAGCAGGCCTCGGCAGGGATGGCGTCCGGGATGCCGGCCTGGGTGATGTTGATCTCGGTGCCGACCGACACCTTCTTCAGCATCACGGTCACCTCGATCTGGCCCGGCAGGTTGGGATCGTCGAAGCGATCGGTGTAGCGCAGGCGCTCGCCGGGAACGAGCTCGACGAATTCGCCGCCGAAGGTGTGGCTGTCACCGGTGGTGAAATTGCGGAAGGACATCTTGTAGCTGCCCCCGACCTTGCCCTCGAACTCGTGCACCGTGCAGGTGAAGCCGTTCGGCGGCAACCACTTGGCCAGCGCATCGGTCTCGACGAACGCGCGGTAGACCTTCTCCGGCTTGGTCGCCAGGACGCGGTGCAGTTGGATGGTGCTCGGCATATCGGTATCCTTCCTTTGTTGATCGATGCCCCAAGGACGGGCGGGCCCCGGCCGATCCGACAGAGGCTGTCAAATTTTCTGCCGGGCGGCTACCGTGCGCCTTTCAATGCAGGATATAACGCTACGGTCAGGCTGACATGGTCGGCGGCGCTGGCTGGCCGGGCGCGCAATCGCAAGGGCTGACTGCCCGAAACTCGATGGCGATGGGCGAGGCCTGAGCGGAAGAAAACCTTGCAAAATTAAGTAAAATTGAGAACGGCTCGCGCCATAATTGTATTAGGCCTCACTTATTCTATCGCCATAAAATATCGACAAAAATACCGACAATTTTCTCTGTACCAAATGCTTGTTTTCGGGAACGATAGCCCGCGCTGCAAGTTGGTTCGGATCAGGCACTTGAACTTGCAACAAGCCATCCGGGCGGGGCAGCGCGGAAGGAGTGTCCGATGAGTTTCGTCGTCAACGCGGTAGGCGTTCCTCTTTATTATAGCGGCGCTTCCAACCATTGGTTTTCGGCAACGTCCGGACCGACATTCAACGGTAGCAGCGGCAACGACTCAATCTGGGCCTCCAGCGGCGTCAACGTCACCATGTATGGCGGCCAAGGCGACGACATCTATTACCTCTATTCGGCGGGCAACAAGGTGGTCGAGTACGCCGGACAGGGCATCGACACGATCAACACATGGATGAGCTACACGCTGCCGGACAATGTCGAGAACCTCGTCGTCACCAACGCCCACAACTATGCCTTCGGCAATGCGCTGGACAACATCATCACCGCCACGGCGGGCGGCCAGACGATCGACGGCGGGGCGGGCAACGACGTGCTGATCGATGGCGGCGGCGGCGCGGATGTTTTCATCATCGCGAAGGGCAACGGCAGCGACTCGATCGTCAATTTCGCCTCGAACGACGCTGTGCGGCTCGATGGCTACGGATTCACTTCGTTCGCCGCCGTCCACAACGCCATGATCCAGGCTGGGCCTAATGTGGTGCTGAACCTCGGATCGGGCGAAATCCTCGAATTCAAGAACACCACGATCGACAAATTCCAGCCCAACCAGTTCCAGCTGCCGATCGACAAGTCCGGCATGACGCTGTCCTTCAGCGACGAGTTCAACACGCTGAACCTGCACAACAGCCACGGCGGCACCTGGGACACCAATTTCTGGTGGGGAGCGCCGAATGGCAGCACGCTCACCCGCAATGGCGAACTGCAGTGGTATATCGACGCCAATTACGCCCCGACCAGCTCGATGCATCCGTTCAGTGTGCAGAACGGGGTCCTCACCATCACCGCGGCGCAGGCGCCGGCCGACATCAAGCCGCTGATCAACAATTACGAATACACCTCCGGCATCCTGACCACGCATGACTCCTTCTCGCAGACCTATGGCTATTTCGAAATGAAAGCCGACCTGCCGGAACACGCCGGCGCCTGGCCGGCCTTCTGGCTGCTACCGGAAGACGGCTCCTGGCCGCCGGAGCTCGACGTGATGGAGATGTACGGCCAGAACCCGAATTCGCTGCTGGTGACCGCGCACACCAACCAGACGGGCCAGCACACGACGGTGGGATCCACGGTGAACGTCATGGACACCGCCGGTTTCCATACCTATGGTCTCCTTTGGACCCCGGACAAGCTGGTGTGGACCTATGACGGCGTTCAGGTCGCGGAAGCGGCGACGCCGTCCGACATGAACAAGCCGATGTACATGCTGGTCGATCTCGCGATCGGCGGAGAGGCCGGCGCGCCGCCCGACCATCTCGCCACGCCGGCCCAGATGAAGATCGACTATATCCACGCCTACACGCTGAACGACCTGCCAAGCCAGGCGCTGGCGCTGTCCAGTCACACTACAAGCAGCACGCAGCACCATTTCGACGCGGCAAGTGAGCATTCGGTCTGAACCGGACGTTTAGGCGACGGCGCGTGATCGGGCTTCGAGAGGAAGTGCGGGAATGACCGGACAATCGGGACTGCGGCCCGTCTTGCGTCGAGCCATCGCCGATGTCGGCCTGTTTTCGCTGCTCATCAACCTGTTGCTGCTGGTGATCCCGCTCTACCTGCTCCAGGTCTATGACCGGGTGCTGCCTTCCTCGAGCTCCGAGACCCTTGTCTATCTGTCGGTCATCGCGGTCGCGGCGCTTGGTTTCCTCGGCTTCCTCGATGCCATCCGCGCGATCTATGCGCAGCGCGTGGCCGCGACGGTCAACGACAGGCTGGGCGCCAGAATGTTCGGCGCTTCGCTCGGCTCCGGCAATGCGCAGTCGCCCCTCGCAGACCTTGCCTCGGTCTGCGCCTTCATCCGCTCGCGCGGCGTCTCGGTGCTGTTCGACCTGCCCTTCGCGCCGGTCTTCCTCGCATTGCTCTACCTGATCCATCCGCTGTTGTTCTGGGTCACGCTCGGCGGCGCGGCGCTGCTCGTCGTGCTGGTCTTCGCCAACCAGCTTGCCATCGGCAGGAACGATGCGCTCTCGGCGGAGCGCTCGGCCTTGGCCAGCCGGGCCGAGCAGGCCTTCGCCCGCAACGCCGACACGCTGCGCGCCATGGGCATGGTGGAAAATGCTGCGCGCGCATGGGGACGGCACGTGGCCGAGGCGCTTGTCCTGCATGACCGCTCGGCCGGCGCCAACGCCGTCTTCAGCGGTGCGTCCAGGGCGCTGCGCATGATGCTGCAGCTGGCGATCCTCGGAACCGGCGCCTGGCTGGTGCTCCAGAGCGAGATGACAGCCGGCATGATCTTCGCCTCCTCGCTGGTGTCGTCGCGCGCGCTGCAGCCGCTCGACCAGTTGATCGGCTCCTGGCGGCAGCTCGGTGAGGCGAGGCGCGCCTGGGCGCGGCTGGGAAACGCACTTGCGGCGCAACCGGGAGAAGCACACAAGTTCATCTTGCCCGACCCGACGGGCGCTATTTCTGCGCAGGATCTTTTCTTCATCGCGCCGAATGCCACGTTCGGCGCCGAGCCGATCCTGAAGCGGTTGAGCTTCGCGATAGCCGCCGGCGAAGCGGTGGCGATCGTCGGCCCGAGCGGCGCCGGCAAATCGACGCTGGCGCGGCTGCTTGTCGGCGCCGAGCAGCCGAGCGGCGGCTTGGTCCGAATCGACGGCGCCGAACTCAGGACCTGGGATGAAAACCAGCTCGGCCGGCATATCGGCTATCTGTCGCAGGAGGTGGAGCTTTTTCCCGGCTCGATCGCCGACAACATCGCCCGCTTCGACCCGACAGCCAACGACGCGGCAATCGTCGAAGCGGCAAAGCGCGCCGAGGCGCATGAGCTGATCCTTTCGCTGCGCGACGGCTACCAGACGACGATCGCCGGCACGCTGTCGGGCGGCGAACGGCAGCGGATCGGACTGGCGCGCGCCTTCTACGGCAACCCGCGCATCCTGGTGCTGGATGAGCCGAGCACGCATCTCGACGGCGCCGGGGAGACGGCGCTGGAAGCGGTGCTTGCGGCGGCTCGCACTGCCAGCGTCACCACGATCGTGATCACGCATCGCCCCGCGATCGCCGCGGCTTGCGACCGTGTGATGGTCTTGCGCGGCGGTGTCATCGAGGCGTTCGGGCCGAGCGCGGAGATCTTGCGGCAACCGGCGAAAGGCGCGCAGCGGAACACAGTGGTGACCGGATCGTTCGCACCGACCATCCGCGCCGCGCCGACTGTCCGTTACGGTTCGTAGACGATGTCCACCCAGAGCCTCACCTTCGACGGCCGCCCGCGCACGGATTTCCGCCGCACCGCCTTCGCCGGCTACGCGGCGATCGCGCTGATGGTCGGCGGCTTCGGCACTTGGGCGGCGAGCGCACCTCTGGCGGGCGCCGTGATCACGCAAGGTACGATCGCGGCGACGGGCGGCAATATCCTGATCCAGCATCGCGAGGGCGGCATCATCAAACAATTGCTGGCGCATGAAGGCGACCACGTGCGCGAAGGCCAAGGCCTCATCCTGCTTGACCGGACCGCCGCGGAGGCCGATCTCAACCGGCTGACGAGACAATGGATCGCGCTCAAGGCCAGTGCGGCGCGGTTGGAGGCCGAGCGCGACGGGCTCGCCACGCTGGCGCCGATCAACGAGCCAGCGCCCGCGCCGTTCCAGCAGGAGTTCCAGAACCTGATCCGCGAACAGCAGAAGGAGTTCGACGCCAGGCTCGCACGATTCCGCTCCGAGCAGTCGATCCTGGCGCAGCGCGTCGCCATGCATCGCGAGTCGGTCAAAGGGCTGAACGCGCAGAAGGCAGCCATCGAGCAGCAGGCCGAGGTGGTGAAGAAGGAGCTCGGCATCAAGACCGACCTGCTCGGCAAGGGCCTCACCAACCGCACCGAGTATTCTCAGCTCTTGCGCTCGGAGGCCGACCTGGTCGGCCAGGCTGGCGCGTTGGAGGCCGACCTCGCCTCGGCCAACACGCAGATCGTGGAGGCGGAGGCGCAGACCGAACGCGCCACCACGCAGCGCGTCGAGGAAGCGCTGACCAAGCTCGACGACGTGCGCACCAACCTCGCCGATATCGAGGAGCGGGTACGCGCCGCGCAAGCGGTGCTCGCGCGCACGACGATCACCGCGCCCGCGGCGGGCATCGTCGTGTCCTCGACCTACAATTCGCAAGGCAGCGTGGTCGCACCCGGCGAAAAGATCATGGAGATCCTGCCCACGTCATCCGGCCTGGTGGTGGACGCCCGGCTGAGGCCGAAGGACATCGACCAGGTGCATGTCGGCCAGTCGGCAAAGCTCCGCCTGTCGGCGCTCAACACACGGCTCACGCCGGAAGTGCCGGCCACGGTGAGCGAGATTTCCGCCGATCGGCTGATCGACCAAACCACGCACGAACCCTATTTCCGCGCCAAGCTGAAGATCACGGAGGCTCTGCCCACCGGCGTGAAGGCCGAGCAGCTTTATCCCGGCACCCCGGTCGACGCCTTCATCAGCACCGGCGACCGGACTTTCTTCGAGTATCTGGTGCGCCCGATGATGGACTCCTTCGCGCGGGCGTTCAGGGAACGGTAGGCACCGTCAGTTCATAGCCGCGTCTGGACCGCCGCAGGTAAGCTGGATTTCGACACGGATATCGGGCGACGCGAAGCTCGCTCCGACCGTGGCGCGCGCCGGCGGCTCCGCGCCGTGCCGCGGCGCTTGGCTATTTCCTGCTGGCGGGGCTGCTGACGGCGGGCTTCGGTTTCGTCGAGCGTGGGTATTGAGCGGCGACAAAAAGCCGCCCCGATCCCATGAGACCATCGCCCCCTTCCCTGGCTGAATCGAATTTGGGCCAGCGCCTGTAGACATCGCGGCGGCAATGAAACAATCTTCATTGCGGGAACATAAGCGCCTCGAAGAAGGCGCCTACCTTCGGGTGCGCATGAACAATCGCTGGACATTGTATGATCCACGGCTGGCCTGGGTGCTGGTGGCGCCGGTGCTCTTGCTGCTGATCTTTTTCCTGGTGCTGCCGATCGCCGTGATGGCGGCTTACACCTTCTTCACCTTCGTCACCGCCGGCGTGGAAACCAGCGCGCTAACGACCGCCAACTGGCACGAATTCTTCACCGACAGCTACTATCACAGCTTCCTTTTGAAGACGCTGAGGGTCGGCGCCATGACGGCACTGCTGTGCGGCGTGCTCGGCTATTTTCCCGCCTATTTCATCTGGGCGACGACCTTCAAGCACAAATGGCTGCTCTTGCTTCTGCTCATCGTGCCGTTCTGGATCAGCTTTACCATCCGCACCTTCTCGTGGATCAACATCCTGGGCGAACAGGGCGTAATCAACGTCACGCTGCTGAAACTAGGCATCATTCATGAGCCGCTGCAGATGCTCTACAATGAGGGCGCGGTCATCCTGGGCATGCTGCATTTCCTGCTGCCCTACATGATCCTCAACGTCTATGTCAGCCTGGAGAGCATCGACCGCACGCTGATTGCGGCGGCCCGCTCGATGGGCTGCACCAGCGCGCAGGCGTTCCGCGAGGTGACGCTGCCGCTTTCGCTGCCCGGCCTGGCGGCTGGCCTGCTGCTCTGCTTCGTGCTGGCCGCCGGCAGCTATGTGACGCCGCAGCTTCTCGGTTCGGGGCGCGACGCGCTGTTCGGTAATTTGATCTACGACACCATCATGGGAGAGCTGAACTGGCCTATGGGGGCCACGCTTTCGATCGTGCTGTTCGTCGTGCTCGGCTTCTTCGCCGCCATCTATACGCGCTACATGGGCACGTCGCAGATCGTCAAAGGGTTGGGCGGATGACGGCACGACGGAAAGAGGAAGGCCGATGGGCCTGGAGGCTGACCGGCTTCGTCACGGTCTGCGTCTACATCTTCATGTTCGCGCCGATCGTGGCGACGGTCATCCTGTCGTTCAACGCCTCGATGTTCGGCGGCTTCCCGATGACCGGCTTTTCCCTGCAGTGGTACGGCAAGCTGATGGGGAACGAAGCGGTGCTGGCCGCCTTCCGCACCTCGCTGTGGATCGCGCTGGTCACGGCCGCCGTCACCACGGCAATCGGCGTCGTCACCGCCTTCGCGCTGGTGCGCTTCGATTTCCCCGGCAAACAGACGCTCAGCACGCTGGTGATCCTGCCGGCCCTGGTGCCGGAAACCATTCTGGGCGTCGGTCTGCTGGTGCTGATCAAGGCGATCGACCAGCCCAGGACCATGCTTTTGCTGGTGCTCGGCCATATCCTGCTCGCCGTGCCCTATGTGGTGCTGATCACGCAGGCGCGCATGGTCGGCATCCGGCGCGTCTACGAGGAGGCAGCGCTTTCGCTGGGAGCTTCGCGCTTCGCCTCCTTCCGCGAGATCACGCTGCCGCTGCTGATCCCGGCCGTCGTCGCGGGCGCGCTGCTCGCCTTCACCATCTCGTTCGACAACACCTCGGCCAGCCTGTTCTGGCGGCCGGCGGGTGTCGAGACCATGCCCACCCAAATCCTTTCGATGCTGAAAATCTCGATCAGCCCGGAGATCAACGCGCTCGGCACCGTGATGATTGTGGTGACCGTCGGCATCCCGCTGCTCGGCGGCCTGCTGATGCAAAGCTTGACAAAACTGAGAAGACGCGGCGAACCCAAGGAGGAAACACGATGAAACTGACCACCACCAAGCGGCTGGAGCGGCTGCACGACAGATATCTCAACGGCGACGTGAGCCGCCGCACTTTCCTGACGCTGACCGCCGCCGCGGCGGCCTCGACCGGGCTTTCCATGCCATGGATGGGCCGGGCGCTGGCCGCGGTCGAGCAGGTGCGCTTCGACGGCTGGGGCGGCACAGTGCAGGACGCGATCGACAAATTCGCCTTCCAGCCCTACACGGCCAAGACCAAGATCAAAGTGGTCCAGGGCACGTTCGGCGACGAGGACGAGATCATCACCAAGATCAAGACCGCGAAGCCTGGCGACTACCAGGTCATCCATTCCTCCGGCGTCAACTACTACATCAAATACGTCAATGGCGGCCTGACCTCGGAGATCAACGAGGCCAACATTCCCAACATGGCGAATGTATTGCAGCCGATGATCGAGCCGTTCCGCAAGCTGACGCCGAAGCTCTCGGCCGTGCCTTACGACTACGGCACCACCGGCATCGCCTACAACACCACGGTGATCTCACCGGAGGAAGCCAAGGAAAAAGGCGCGCAGCTTCTGCTCGACAAGAAGTATGCCGGCAAGGTCGGCGGCTATTCCGACATGACCACGCGCGTCTGGTACGCGGCCCTGGCCACCGGACAGGACCCCAACAATCTCAAGGACATGGACGCGATCTGGGCCAAGGTGCGCGAGACGCGCGACCTCGCCAAGAAATTCTGGAGCTCGGGCGCGGAACTGATGGACCTGCTGTCCAAGGGCGAGATCGTGGTGACCGATGCATGGTCGGGCCGCGTCGCGGCGCTGCAGGACCAGGGCCACCCGATCGGCTATCTCGATCCGGCCGGCTCCTACGCGTGGATGGAGGACATGCTGATCCTGAAAGGCTCGCCGATGGCCGAGTGCGAGGAGCTTATCAACTTCATGCTCGACCCGGCGACCGCCATCGCAGTGGCCGAAGGCCAGAGCTACCCGCCCTCGCTCGACCCGACCAAGGTCAAGCTGACCGAGAAGATCGAGAAGCTGCCGGCTTTCGATAAGACCGGCACCATGAAGTCGCTGACCTTCGCCGATCCAACCTACTGGGCGACCAACGAGGACGCCTGGACCAAGCAGTGGAATAGGATCTCGAAAGGTGCCTGACGGCCAGGACGCGACACTCAACCCCCGGCCGGCATCGGCCGGGGCAGCCGTTGTGAGCGCGGCCGCCGGGACCAACAGCCCGGCGGTCGAGTTCCGCAACATCGATATCGCCTATGGCAAGTTCGTCGCGGTGCGCGATTTCTCCTTGTCGATCCGCAAAGGCAGCTTCGTTACGCTGCTTGGCCCTTCGGGCTGCGGCAAGACAACGATCCTGCGCTCCATCGCCGGCCTGGTGGATATTTCGGCCGGCCAGATCATGATCGGCGGGCAGCGCGTCGACGACGTGCCGATCTACAAGCGCAATATTGGGCTGGTGTTCCAGAGCTATGCGCTTTTTCCGCACAAGAGCGTGTTCGACAATGTCGCCTTCGGGCTGAAATACCGCAACGTCGCCAAGCCCGAGATCAGACGCAAGGTCGGCCAGGCGCTCGACATGGTGCGGCTGCCGGGCAGCGAGAGGAAGCTGCCGTCGCAATTGTCGGGAGGCCAGCAGCAGCGCATCGCGCTGGCGCGCGCCATCGTCTTCGAGCCGCAGGTGCTTCTGCTCGACGAGCCGCTCTCGGCGCTCGACGCCAATATGCGCGAGGAGATGCGCGTCGAGATCAAGAAGATCCAGAAGGAGACCGGCATCACCGCCATCTTCGTCACGCATGACCAGGAAGAAGCGCTCTCCATGTCGGACCGCATCGTGGTGATGAATGCCGGCTCGGCCGAGCAGATCGGCACGCCGGAAGAGGTCTATGAGCGGCCGGCCACCGCCTTCGTCGCCGACTTCCTCGGCAAGGCCAACATGCTTTCAGGTATCGTGAGCAAAGCCGACGGGCCGACGGCGGTCACGCTAGCCAGCGGCCAGACGGTCAATGTGCTGGCGTCCAAACCCCTGGCGCGGGGCAGCGCCGTCACCGTCGTGGTGCGGCCGCAGAAACTTTCGGTCGGTGGAGCGAGCGCCAACAGGTTGCCCGGCCGGATCGTGTCGGCCTCCTATCTCGGCGGAAGCGCCATCTACGAGGTCGACATAGGCGGCAAGGCGAACGTCCGCGCCAACGTCCCGATCGACGGCCGCGTGCTCCGCGAAGGCGAAGCGATCGAGCTCGGCTTCGACCCGGGCGACTGTGTCCTGCTGGACGAGGCCGGGCAGCGGATTTCCTGAAGGCCGCGGCCACCTTCCCGGGGGCATGGGCCGTTGCCACGCATGCACCACAGCGGCGGCCTTCCGTCAGCGGTTCGCCGTTTCATCGAAGCAGCGACCCGGTCTATGCCCTTGCTTTGACGCAATTCCCGACGGAGAACCGCCTTGGCGGTCCGTAGGCCGTTATGTAATCAGTAAAATCCCTTGTCGACTATTACCGCTCATTTCTTGGAGAGAAACGCCTTGCAGGCAGGAGTGAGCTCACTGAGATGCTGTTTAAGGCAGCTCAATCCCTTTGCATTGTCGACCATCTTGCACAATCGCTGGGCATCCGCCCTGCATGGTGTTTTGTAGGCATCTTTCGCTAAGGCGGCGTCGGCGAGGAAAAGCGATGTGGAAGCCAGAAGCGCCAGTCCAAGTGATTTCTGTTTGCGCATGACTTAATTCCCCTCTGAAAATGAGCATAGTAACGCGGCCTTATATACGCGAATCCTGATATAATCGGAAGAAGGACTTCGTTACGACGCGCTCGGTGCCGCATCGGCAAAGGGCGATATTTCAAACTGAGAACTTGCCAGATTTCACGGTAATTTCGACGCCCGCTCCAACGCTGGTTCCCCCGGTCGTCAACGACACTCCTCCATCGACGACGGGATCGCGCCGCAAAACGATGGAGACGACGATAACGACCGTGGAACACACCGCTTGTAAAACCGGCCGCGCGGGCCTCGGCCTTACCGGCTTTGCCGGCCGCTCACTCAGACTTTTCTACCGTGCAATGAGGATGCGCAGCGACCGCGCCGCCATGCAGGCCATGCCCGACTGTCTGCTCAAGGACCTGGACATCGCCCGTTCTGAAATCGATCATTACACCTCGAGGCGCCATGCCTCCGGCGCCGACGGGATGGACATCCGCAACGCCCGCTGATCGCCGATGGCGATCGTCTCACGCCGTCGACAGGCCCCGAGCTTCCCCTCGCCCCGGGCGCTTTGCGTTCCGGCGCATCCGGGTCAAGACACTTCGTTCAAACGATACGTCAAACGTCAATTTCCAGGGTAGGCGTATTGCGGCAGGTTGCTCCGCCGGATGCGCTATCGGTTTCGCCTGCATCGCATGCCCCCGTTCGATGAACGCCAGCCCAGACGTAGGCGGGCAGTCTACCTCAAATCGGGAGTCTCACATATGGCTCGCAACGGACCGGCCGGAGATCAATGCGGCGTGTCGCCCCCTGACCCCGCCGTCGCCGCAGTGACTGCTTCCTCGACATTCATGCCGGCGCTCCTCATCAAAGATGCTGGGCGCCTCCCCGGCAGATGGCGACGATAGCACCGCTTCTTTTCTAATTGCGGCATCGCGAGACCATCGCTCGCGGCCAACATCAGTATCCTCCAGACCCTATTAAAGGCGACCGGATAGTTAACGCGAACGGTCGCACCTTAGACGTTCAGCCTCGTCAAAACGCATCGGTTAGTGACCGGGAACGTTTCGCTCGGCCGATGGCGCCAAGCTCCGCGAACCGGGCACCGAGACCGGCGTGCCATGCAGCACCCAGTCGGCGGCGATCTGGCCGATCACCGGGGCGAGCTGGATGCCGTAGCCGCCGGCACCGGCGGCGGTGACCAGCGCCGGCTCCGAGGCATTGATCGGTCCGACAAAGGGACGATGGTCGGCCGTCACCGGATAAAGTCCGGCCCAACCGCGGCCGAGACGCGCGCCCGGCAGGTCGGGCACACGTTCCAGAAGCAGCTCCGCCAGATCGACCTTCGACTGCTCCTCGCACAGGTCGTTGTAATTGTCGGGATCCTCGGGCGCGATTGACTTCACCTTGTGAATCTCGGCGATCAGCTCGCCCGGCTTTTCGTGGCGGAAGTTAAGGCCGCTGCCCTCGCCGTTCACCAGGTCCATGACCATCGGCATGGTGTAGCCGAGCGGCTCGTCGAGATGGATGACGACGGCCTCATGGCGCTCGGGCCAGATGTGCAGCCGCTGGCCGAAAAGCGCGGCAACCTGCGGCGCCCAGGCGCCGCCCGCATTGACCACGACATCGCAATTGACCGCATCGCCATTGGTTTCCAGCGTATAGCCGCCCGGCCGCCGCTTTACGCCGAGCAGCTTGCGGTACTGGCAGATTGCGCCGCCCTTGGCGCGGACGATATCGGCCAGGAAATTGCACATCTCGTGCGGGTCGAGGAAGCCGTTGTCGGGCCCGAACAATCCGCCTTCGAGGCCATCGGGATTGATGTGCAGCACCAGATCCCTGAGTTCGCCGGCGCGGATCAGGCGCGACCTCAGCCCAGCCTCGGCCTGGATCTCGACGGATCTCGCGAAGAGCGCCATCTGCGCGGGCGTGCGGGCCAGGCGTAGATAGCCGATATGGTTGAAGCGAAGCCCCTCGCCTTCCCATTGGCGGAATCGACGCAGCGAATGAACACGCAGCATGATCTCGAACGGATCGGTCAGCTGCGATCCGACGACGCCGACGGACCGGCCGCTCGAGCCGGAAGCGATCGACTGCGCTTCCAGCACCGTGACGCGCGCGCCCTGCTCAACGAGATTGAGCGCCGTGCACATGCCCAGCGTGCCCGCGCCGATCACCACGACATGAGGAGAAGCTGTCATCTGTGGCCCGCTTTCAGGACTGCGCGGCGATGTCGCCCAGGGTCTGGTCGATCGCTTGAAGAATGGCGCCGGCATCCGCCTCGGTCATCGGCGTCGACAGCGCGAACAGGCCGTAGCTGGCGGAGAGTACGCCACGGCCGAGCAAACCCTTGTGGAAGGCGTCGAACTTCGCGCGCTCGGCCTGGCCCGGATAGACGGACCGGTAGTCCGTGACCGGGTGCGACGTGAAATGAACCTTGAACAGCGAGCCGAGGCCGACGCATTGGCCGGCAAGCCCATGCCTTTCGAATGAGGCCGTGACGCCGTCGCGCAGAAGCGCGCCCAGACGATTGAGATGCGCAAAGCTCTCTTTCGTCAGCGCCTGCATCGAGGCAAGGCCGGCGCGCATGGTCACAGGATTGGCGGTGAAGGTGCCGCCATGCGGAAGCGCGGGCTTGCCGGAGGTTGGATCGAACACCGCCATGATAGCGGCGCGCCCGCCCACGGCACCCACCGGGAAACCGCCGCCGATGATCTTGCCGAGCGCCGTCAGGTCCGGCTCGATGCCCCACAAGCCTTGCGCGCCGGACCATCCCAGCCGGAACGAGATGACCTCGTCGAAGATCACCAGCGCGCCCGCCGCATGGGCGATCTCAACCATGGTCTGAAGATAGTCACGGCGCGCCGGGATCAGCCCGGCGCGGTTGGGCATCGGGTCGATCAGCACGGCCGCGATGGTCTCGCCCTCGGCGGCGAAGACGGCGCGCAAGGCCTCGGTCTCGTTGAAGGGCACGGCGATCACGTCCTCCAGCACGCCGCGCGGCGTGCCCCTGGCATAGGGCGTGGACCTCGGCAGATCGCCCCAGTTGGCGGGCGATGAATCCAGGCTGACTTCGGCGAAATCGTAGGAGCCGTGATAGGCGCCTTCGATCTTGACGATCTTCGGCCGACCGGTGAAGGCACGCGCGGCCTTGATCGCCATCATCACGCCCTCGGTACCGGAGTTGGTGAAGCGGATCTGGTCACCGAGGGCAGACGCTCGACTAGCAACTCGGCAAGCTCGATCTCGCTCAGCGTCGGGGCGCCGAAAGCGGTGCCGGAGGGCAGCTGCCCGGCCACGGCCGCGGTGACATCGGGATGCGCATAGCCGTGGATCATCGCGGTGAAGTTGTTGATGCAGTCGTAATAGGCATTGCCGTCGACATCCCAGACCCTGCAGCCCTCGCCGCGCGCGGCGTAGATCGGGAACGGATCGACGAAGACCGTGGTGCGCGTGTTGCCGCCCGGCATCACCTTCCTGGCGCGCTCGAACAGGGTCTTCGATCCAGGCATGGCGTCGGGATAATGCGGCATGGCTCTCCGAGGGCGAACTTCGACTGTGAACCAGCGGCGCAACCGCCGCTGGTCACCAAAGCTACGGTTGGTTTTCGCGCCGGCGCAATCGGCCAGGCCGGGCATGCGACTCGACCAGGATCATCGCGGCCTCCATCCTTTCGCGCCGGCAGCAACCGGGCAACTCGGGTGCCTCAGATGGGTCGGCGAGATGCCGGTCTGCCGGCGGAAGACATGGCTCAAATCCGGCCACCCATGCATCGGTCTGCACGAGGAGCCGGCGATGTCGACCTGCCGGGCAACGGCGGCACGCGCCGGCCGCAGGTACCGATCTGACTAGTCGATGTCCCTCGATTCTACGGCGAGACCGTGTCAGCCAATGAACGCGAAGCATGATCTCGCCGCCCGACATTAGTCAGTCCGCCATCGAGAAATTTTGCGGCGAGATCATCAGTCATGACATTTAGTCCATTTGGATGATGCGTCCTGCGCCTAAGGCGTACTGGTATAGACATCCCGACAACTGTGCAAAAATACGAATTGTTCAAGGCTATAGGTCGACTTCAACACGGAGCGAACCTTTAAGACAGAAAATCCTAAATTGCGCTCGCATAGCCGGTTTGACGTGTTTCTTGAGCATCGCGAAGAATGCCCAGCAGATAGAGGACCGTGACCAGTGAAATTCATGCATGACCCCTACGATGAGTTCGAGGACGACCCGCGCCCGGCATGGCTTCGCTTCAGCGTGCACCACTGGAGGTGGAGCGCCGTCCCTGGATGCATCCTCCTCCTGGCGCTGATATCTCCGGCGGACAATGACGCCGAAATGCAGCGACAGATCATGGCGGCGCAAAGTGAGTTGGCTTCGGCCAAAGCTCAACTGGGCCAAAGCCGGCACGCCGAGCGCAGCGCAAGCGCGCAGGTAAAAGTGCTGGCCGGCACCTCCGCGGAGCAGGCAAAAGCCCTGAATGATGCGACGCAAAGCAACGAAGCGCTCAAACTCGACCTCGAAGCGGCCCAGCGGGTCATCAGGGGCTTGAAAGCAGAAGCCATTTCCTCGAACGAAGCACGTAACGCCAAGGATGCGTCCCTGGCCGAGTCAAATCGATTGCTTGCCGAAGAGCGGCACAAGGTCGAACAATTCGAGCACGAACTCGCAATGGTCCGCCAAGCCGGCGAGGCCGGTGAGAAACGCGCGGATCTGGCTGCGGCCGAGCGGGCCACCGCTCTAAAGGACCTCCAGTTGGCGGTTGCTGCCGCAAAGCGTGCCAATGAGGCATTGGATTTGGAGCACACGCGCGCGGTTACAGCCGCAAGCGATGCCGATGGCGCTCGTCGGGAAAGAGACGCTGCGAAGCAGGCATCTGCCGACTTGAGCGCTGCGTTGGAGCAAGAGCGTCAAAAGCTGATCGACATGTCCGTGGCGCTCACCGCCGCACGAAAGGCGATCGACCTCGTCAAGGCGCAAAGCGCGCGCCGCACAGCGCAGATGGAGCGTGGGCCGGGGGTGCGTTCCACCGCAGTTCCACCTGTCGACCGGGGTGGTCAATCCGTCCGTCAAACAGGTCTGCAGGACAAGAACAAAGCGAAGATTGCAAGATCGCCGAAACGCGTTCTGGTGGCGACGACAATCACTCTTCCCGACGAGTTGCTCCCGACCCAGCCTAGATGACGACGGCCAGAAGCGCATTTGGGTTGGCGCGAACGCATGCCGCAGAAAGGTCCCGAAATGAGCAGATACATGGCAGTCGCCTTGATGATCGCTGCCGCCACCGGACCAGCGGCGGCCCTTGATGTCGGTGGTGGCGGCAAAGTCGGCGGCCTTGGCGTTGCCGCTGGAGTGAGCGCAGGATCAAAAGGCATCTCCGCGGGTGTGGGGGCAAGTATCGGCGGCTCGGTCGGCGTAAACGTGGGGGCATCAGCGGGCGCGGGCGGGGTTAGCGTTGGCGCCTCGGCAAGTGCAAATGGCACAAGCGTCGGCGCGTCCGCGAACACCGGCACCGGGTCAATCGGCGCACAGGGTTCGGTTGGTGATGCTGCAGCCGGTTCGACAGATACCGGCACAACAACGTCAGGCACCACGGCTACCACGACCCCCGACAGCACCACCGTTTTCGCTGCGAAAAGCGCGACAACCGCAATCAGCCTCCCATCCGTCCTGAAGCCTTCCGGCACAGGTGGCGGCGAGTTTGAACGATTTGCGGCGGGCTATCCCTTCGCGCCCCTGGTGTCGCAGAAAGCGAAACCTGGCACGCCGCCCAAAGTCTTGAGCGCGTGCCGTGCGGCGATCGTATCCGCCGCGACGCCGCTTGGCGCCGTGCGCGTATCCGCGGTCAGCGCCGGCCCGATGCGCAAACGCAACGCCGGTCTGGCGGCGCCGATCGAAGTGCGAATAAGCTACGCTCTCCGAAGTGGCGTTCAAGTGCGACAGGCGAAAGTCCTGTGCCGCCTTAATGCAACGGGCAAGGTCATCGCAGTCACGTAGTGGCCAAACCGCCATTGGCCTAGCCATCGGCAGAGATGCCACCCTGCCGAGATTGCGCACTGCGAGCGCTATTTGGCGACGTTCGCCAACGCCCGGTTCGGATGCCTCACATGGGTCGGCGTGGTCCCGGTCTGCTGGCGGAAGACGCGGCTGAAATGGCCGGCATTGGGGAACCCGCAGCGATAGGCGATCTCGCCGATGGCGAGGTCGCTGCCTTCCAGCAGCGACTTTGCGTAATGGACCCTCAGCGCCAGATAGGCGGCCATCGGGCCGATGCCGAGCTCGGCGCCGAACAGGCGCTCCAGTTGGCGGCGCGAGCAGTTCATCCTGGCGGCGATCTCGGCGACCGAGAGCGTCTCCTGCAAATTGCTTTCCATCAAAAGCAGCGCCCGCTTCACCGCGCGGCTCGCGGCCGCGGGGAAGAGATCGCCGACCGGCTGCACGTCGCGGCTGGAGCGGATGCGGTCGAGAACGAGGATCTTGGCTGCCTTCTCCGCCGCCTTCTGGCCGATGAATTGCGAGACGAAATAGCCGGCGAGGTCGGCGGCACCGGTGCCGCCGGCGCAGGTGGCGCGGCCTCTGTCGACGGAATAGAGGCTGTCGGCATGCGCGCTCACATCGGGGAACTCGGCGCGAAAATCCTTGATGTGGAACCAGCTGACGGCGGCGCTGTAGCCGTCGAGCAGGCCGTAGCGCGCCAAAACGAAGCTGCCGGTGCAAAGCGCGGTGAGCGGCACGCCCTTTTCGGCGGCGCGCATCAGGAACGCCTCCTTTTCCGAACTCAGCCTGCGGCTGGTGTCGAGCAGGCCGCCGACCACCACGACATTGTCGAAATCCTCTGGATTGCCGATCGCCTTCGTCGGCAGCAATTCGACGCCGCAGCTTGCGCGGATCGGCAGGCCGCGCTCGCCGACGATCTCCCAGTCGAACTCGACCCGGCGGCTGCGGTCGCCCTCATCGCCGGCGAGCCGCAGCGTGTCGATGAACAGCGACAGCGGCGAGAGTGTGAAATCGCGCACCAGCAAAAATGCGAACTTCTTGGCCATCTACTTCAGGGATCGTCCATGGTTCGACCGCAGCCTATGCGGAAATCCTTGCGGCGAGCCCTCTGAATACGACGTGCATGAGGTCGCAACACCATTCGGCCGCGAGCGGGCAGCCTGGCGTCGCTCGGCGGCGCGGCTCGCCAACGTGCTGACGAAGCGTCCCAGGACAATCCCCGCGACGCCCGCCGCTGCCTTGAGCAGGGCATCGACAACCCGCGCGTGTCGGCCAGGGTCGAACAGCTGCAGGAACTCGAGAACGCCGGCCACCGCGCAAACGAACAGCACCGTCTGCATCACCCGGGACGGGAACCCGAGCGCCAAGGCTACCCCCAGCAGGATGTAAGCCAAAGCGCGTTCTACGTTGGCGTCGCCCAGATGCGGCCGGAGCTGGATTGGCGACAGCGTTGCAAAGGTGATGAGAGCCAGCATGGCGAGCGCGGCGACACGGGAAATGGAAGTCATGCCCGCTCTTACAGGCCGCTGGCTGTGATAACAATATTGCCGGTGTCGGCCGTTGATCGGTTCCGCACAAGGCCCGAAGCCGGCCTGCTCCGCAATCAGGCTCGAGCTTCCTTGAACGGCGCGCGGGGCCGGTGCATGCTTGCCCGCGCTTCGGCGACCGCCTGGAGCCGCGATCCTCGGACAAAACCAGCGGAGCCATCGGGCGATGACGACCATCCATCAATTCGCCGTGTCGGAGGGGCAGGAATGGGTGCTGCCGGTCGACGACGACGCTTACGAGGCGTTCTTCAGCCTCGATGGACGATCGCTGGAGGGCTGGGAGCCGCCGGTGATGCGGCGCGTCGAGGAAGGCGAGCGGCTCTATTCCGATTTCCCGTGGCTCGGCGAGCACGCGCCGCTGTTGCGCCGGCCGGCCGTCGATGCGCTGGCGGATGCGTTGCGCCCTTACGGCGAGTTGATGGCGCTGCGCGGCGAGATGGTCTGGCTGCTCAATGTCACCAATGTGATCGACGCGCTGGACGAGGCGCGCTCGCAAATCGTGCGGTTCGACGACGGCGACATCCTGACGATCGAGCGATACGCCTTCGACGCCGCCAAGATCGGCACGGCGGAAGTGTTCAAGCTGCCGATGCAGGCTTCCTCGGTCTTCGTCAATGACGTGTTCGTCGAGCGGGTGCGCAAGGCCGGGTTGCGCAACGTGTCGTTCGAGCCGGTATGGACATCGGGAACGGCAATCGCTTGACGAATAACAGTTTTGCGGTTTGCGGTGGGGACGGGCAATGATCAACGCCGGCGCCGCCCCTCATTCGCCCTTCGGGCACCTTCTGCCCGTATAGTGGCGGGGAGAAGGAAGAGGCCACGACGCCCTGGCCTGCCCTCTGGGCGCATCTGGAACAGGGCTCTGGCCCAACCCCGACATGCACGAACGGGATGGCCATTATAACCAGAGGCTTTATAACGGTCGCTGACAAAGCGATCACCAAGGGGAGACGATGCGTTATATACGTCCGCTTTCAATCGAAGATGCCGTTGGCGAGCTCGCCAAGGCGGTAGGCCCGGCCGCCATCCTGGCCGGGGGCAGCGACTTGCTGGTGAGGATGAAGGGCGGCTTCATCGAGCCGGAGCTGATCGTCGACATCAAGCGCATAGGCGGCCTGAGCGACGTCACCGAAACGGCCGACGGTTTCCGGATCGGTGCCGCGGTGCCCTGCGCGGTGCTGGGCGAGAACAAGGCGCTCCGCAAGGCATGGCCGGGCGTGGTGGAGGCGGCAAACCTGATCGGCTCCAAGCAGGTGCAGGGCCGCTGCACCATCACCGGCAATCTCTGCAACGCCTCGCCCGCCGCCGACAGCGTGCCGGCACTAGTGGCCGCGGGGGCCAAGGCGGTGATCGCCGGGCCTTCGGGCAAGCGCACCATTGCGGTAGAAACCGTGCCTACCGGGCCGGGCCGCACCTCTCTCGCCAAAGGCGAGATCATCGAGGCGATCCTGCTCGACAAGCGGCCTGACCATGCCGGCGACGCCTATCTGCGCTTCATTCCGCGCACCGAGATGGACATCGCGGTGGTGAGCGCCGGCGTGAACCTGACGCTGGATGATCACGGCGCGATCAAGACCGCGCGCGTGGCGCTGGGCGCCGCGGCACCCACGGTGCTTCTGGTCGAGGAAGCCGGGCAAGTGCTGGTCGGCTCCAAGCTCGACGAAGCAACATTGGAGCGGCTGGCCAAGATCTGTTCCGGCGCCTGCCGGCCGATCGACGACAAGCGCGGCACCATCGAATTCAGACGGAAAGTTGCGGGCGTGCTGGCGCAAAGGGCCGCCGCTATCGCCTACAAGCGTGTGGGAGGCAAATAATGGCCGGTGTAGCTGTATCAACCACGATCAACGGCGATGCCGTCGAATATCTCTGCCAGCCCGACGAGACGCTGCTGGAAGTGCTGCGCGACCGCCTGGGCCTGACCGGCGCCAAGGAAGGCTGCGGCACCGGCGACTGCGGCGCCTGCAGCGTCATCGTCGATGGCCGCCTGGTCTGCTCCTGCCTGGTGCTGGGCGCCGAAGCCGAGGGCCGCAAGGTCGAGACCATCGAGGGCATGGCGCATGGCGACCAGTTGCACCCGCTGCAGCAGAAATTCCTTGAGCACGCGGCCTTGCAATGCGGCATCTGCACGCCAGGTTTCCTGATCGCGGCGAAGGACCTGCTGGCGAAAAACCCCTCGCCCACCGAGGAGGAAATCCGCTTCGGGCTCGCCGGCAATCTCTGCCGCTGCACCGGCTATGACAAGATCGTGCGCGCCGTCCAGGACGCGGCCAACGTGATGAAGGGAGCCTGATCCATGAATTTCGATCCGCGCTTTTCAGGACGCAAGTTCGCATCCGTCGGCACGCGCCCGATCCGCCCCGACGGCATCGACAAGGTGACCGGGCGCGCCCGCTACGGCGCCGACTTCAACATGGCCGGCCAGTTGGTAGGCCGAATCCTGCGCAGCCCGCATGCGCATGCGGTGATCAAGAGCATCGATACGTCCAAGGCGGAAAAGCTCGCCGGCGTGAAGGCGGTGATCACGGCGAAGGACCTGCCGGACCTCACCGACGGCGATGCCGCCATGTACGACATTCTCGACAATTCGATGGCGCGCAAGAAAGCGCTCTATGACGGCCATGCGGTGGCCGCGGTGGCGGCGATCGACGCCCGCACCGCCCGCCAGGCGCTGAAGCTGATCGAGGTCGACTACGAGGTGCTGCCGCATATCACCGATGTCGACGAGGCCGCGCACCACCACGCGCCGCTGATCAACGACCAGGTCTATACCGAGGGCCTCGAGGAAAAGCCGGCAAAACCCTCCAACATCACCAAGCGCACGCAGTTCGGCCATGGCGATGTCCACAAGGGTTTCGCCGAGGCCGATTTCGTCGTCGAGCGCTCTTTCAAGACCGAGCAGACGCATCAGGGCTATATCGAGCCGCATGCCTGCGTTGCGAGCGTCAATGCGGACGGCACGGCGGACCTCTGGGTCTGCACGCAAGGGCATTTCGTCTACCGCCAGCATTGCGCCCAGCTGCTGGGGCTGGAGGCCTCGAAGCTGCGCGTCACCTCGTCGGAGATCGGCGGCGGCTTCGGCGGCAAGACCCATGTGTGGGCCGAACCGGTGGCGCTGGCGCTGTCGCGCAAGGCCGGCCGTCCCGTGAAGCTGGTGATGACCCGCGACGAGGTGTTCCGCGCCTCAGGCCCGACCAGCGCCACCTCGATCGACGTGAAGATCGGCGCCAGGAAGGACGGTACCATCACCGCCGCGGAAGCGACGCTGCGCTACAGCTGCGGCCCCTATGCCGGTTCTTGGGCCGAGATCGGCGCGATGACGGCGTTCGCCTGCTACAAGCTCGAGAACGTCAAGACCGTCGGCTACGAAGTGCTGGTGAACCGGCCGAAGACCGCGGCCTATCGCGCGCCCTCGGCGCCGATGGCGGCCTTCGCCGTGGAAAGCGTGGTGGACGAGCTCGCCAAGGAGCTCGGCATGGATGCGGTGGACTTCCGCATCAAGAATGCCGCGCAGGAAGGCACTCGCTCGTCCTACGGCCCGGTCTACGGGCCGATCGGCATCGGGCCGACGCTGGAGGCGGTGAAGAACCATCCGCACATGAAGGCGCCGCTGAAGGCCAATCAGGGGCGCGGCATGGCCTGCGGCTTCTGGTTCAATTTCGGTGGCCAGACCTGCACCGACCTCAACATCGGCATGGACGGCTCGGTGTCGCTGGCCGTGGGCACGGTGGATGTGGGCGGCTCCCGCGCCTCGCTGTCGCTGGTGGCGGCGGAGGAACTCGGCATCGACTATTCCCAGGTCAAGGCGATCGTCGCCGACACCTCTTCGCTCGGCTACAACGACATGACCGACGGCAGCCGCGGCACCTTCTCCTCCTCGATGGCGACGATCTCGGCCGCGCGCAACGCGATCAAGATCCTGCGCGAGCGCGCGGCGCAGACCTGGGACATCCCGGTGGAGGACGTGGTCTGGGAAAAGGGCCATGCCATCGCCAAGGGCGAGAAATACGGCAACCTGTCGCCGCTGTCGCTGAAGGAGATCGCCGCCAGTTCCGGCAAGACGGGCGGGCCAATCGCCGGCCATAGCGAGCTCGTGGCCGACGGCGCGGGCGTTTCCTTCGCCACCCATATCTGCGACGTCGAGGTCGACCCCGAGACCGGCTCGACCCGTGTGATCCGCTACACGGTGGTGCAGGATGCCGGCAAGGCGGTGCACCCGACCTATGTCGAGGGTCAGTACCAGGGGGGTGCGGCGCAAGGCATCGGCTGGGCGCTCAACGAGGAGTATATCTACGGCAAGGACGGGCGGCTGCAGAATGCGGGCTTCCTCGACTACCGCATCCCGGTCTGCTCCGACCTGCCGATGATCGACACGCAGATCCTGGAAATCCCCAACCCCAACCACCCCTATGGCGTGCGCGGCGTGGGCGAAACCTCGATCGTGCCGCCGCTGGCAGCGATCGCCAACGCGGTGTCGAACGCGGTGGGCGTGCGCATGACCCACATTCCGATGTCGCCGCCGCGGATCCTGGCGGCGCTGGACGCGGAACGGGAAGGCTAATGCTGAAAAGCGCGCAGCGTTTTTCAGCTGACATCCCCCCCCGGATGAGGATCTGGGCTAATGGTCGAGGTCACCCTCTGGGGCTCGCTCAGCGCCGTCGCCGGAGGTAAGGCCAAGCACGAGATCGAGGCCAAGGACATCAGGGAGCTGTTCCGCAAGCTGGCGGAACAGTATCCCGGCATCGAGCCCTGGATCGATCGCGGCATCGCGGTGGCGATCGACGGGACGATCTATCGCGACACGTGGAGCAAGGAGCTGCCCGAGGGGGCGGAGATTTTTCTGCTGCCGCGATTGGCTGGGGGGTGAAGGGGACGCGCGGCCCTCCATGAGCCTTGGGGAGATCAAAGCGTCCTGCGTTCGGATGGCAATAGTTTAGCAAAAACTGATATAGCACTATCAGCCGGTGCCCTGTATCTAGTCCGTGCCCCCGCCGGTCAGGCCCGGCCCGTGGGCACCCCCCGCTTTCGGGCCGGGCCGCTTGCTGATCGGCTGGTTATGGATTTGGGGCGGCTATCGGTTTGGCCGGTCTTCGTGCACAACGTTATAGAGAAGCAGCCCTGCGGTCAAAGAGACGACCGCGCCGACCATGTCGTGCCCGGTCAGGCCCGAATAATACACGAAAGCAAATGCCAACTCGGCCATGGTTCCACCTGGGTGTGCGACACTTGCTGAGAGAACCGTTAGGGCGCGCTAATGTTCCCATGGACGGCCATCCGATCGTCACGGTTTGCCGCTGTGCCCGGAGCCAACTATCGTTGCCAGGATCGCCTCGTATGCGCTTCCGATCTCCTCTTCGATCTCCTCCTCCGAGATACCTGCCGCCCTGGCGTCGGCGAACAGCTTGTCCGTCAGCTCGGCTACCGAGACGATGTCCGCGCCCACATTGCCGCGCATCACATTATCGGTGATCCATCCGCCGAAGAACGCCGCGCCACGCTTGCTCATGTGCCCTGCTCATTCAGAAAATGAGCTTCGCGAACGAGCGAGTTCCAGTCGGTTCCGATCGTTTCGATCAGCTCGCCGGCTTGCTCCCGGGTGATGCCGGTTTCCCTTGCCAGGCGTCCTGCGAGCAAGTCGAAGACAGCTTGGTCGCTCTCCCCCAGACTGCCTTCGCGATGCTGCAGCGCCTCGAAGATCACCTCGAAAACGCTGTCGACTTCCTCGTTGATCTCGCTGGCCGCGATGCCTTCGCGCACGGCCGCCTTCATCATCTCGTCGGCGAGATCGGCCACCGCGACGGGGTCATCCGTCAGCAGGTTGGGCAGATGCTCCGCCATCCATCTGTCGAAAAAGTCGAGACCTCGCCTGCTCATGTGGCCATAAGCGCGCGACGGACATTAGGTTCCGCTGATACGGCCCTCGATCCGACTGAGGTCCCATTCGCCGGCGCATTGGTCCCTCGCGTGAAACATTAGCCCGGTGATCTCATTAGGACTGCGCTGACGAGCAATCAGTCCCTTCACCGTCAGCCGGCTGGATCGCCGGCCACCTGCCCACAGGTGGCCGGCGTCCGATGAAAGAACAAGAACCGGGGCAGAGGTGAACAATGTCGATTTCCAATGAGTTGCGGGACGCCCGTCTTCGCTATGAATGCCCGAGTTGCCACCAGCCGATCATTAGAAATGGTTCGTGGTTCAAGGCGGTTAGCACCTTCCAATGCGACGCCTGCAAGACCACGCTCAGGCTCGGCTACTCGGCCAAGCTGTCGCTCTTCGAACGCCACGCCAAGGCGGCGTTCTCGGGGACGTGACCTATGCGGATGAGCACCCGCGAACCCTCCGAGCAGCAGCTCCTTTTTCGACAGCCGTTCGAAATGCCCGCGAACGACAACAGCGCGCTCCGCGATCTGTCCATCCTCGATCTCATCCCGGCCGATGACGGACTTACAGGGATTGCCGCGAAAGCGGAGCGCATGGGCATTGCGGCGGCCGTGGGCATAGCGGTCAGCCTTTTCATCGGGCCGGTGGTGTTCACCTGCCTGATGCTGAGCGTCTGGAACGCTGCCCTGGACAGCAACGGAGGCAAGCATGATCACCACGACGTTGGAAACCAGGGTGGCGGGTTTGCAAGACAGGTTGAGGCAAGCCAAGCTCAGCATGGATGACATGCTGGCCTTTCAAAAGGTCGCGGACGTGCTGGACAATGGCCATGGCGGCATCGACGTCGACGACCTGATCGCGCTGTCGTTCGTGGTGGAGGATGAGGATTGAGGGGGAGCCGGGACCAAGGTCGAAGGCACCCTTTGGGGCTCGCTCAGCGCCGTCGCCGGAGGCAAAGCCAGGCACAAGATCGAGGCCAAGGACATCAGGGAGCTGTTCCGCAAGCTGGCGGATTAGTATCCAGGCATCGAGCCATGGATCGACCGGGGGATTGCCTTAGCAATTAATCAGGTGATTTATCGGGATACGTGGGCAAAGGAATTGCCGCCGGGGGCGGAGATTTTCTGCTGCCGCGGGCGGCTGGGGTGGCGAAGCAGCAGTACGGCGAGCGCGGTCCCGCGTTAATTGAATCAATTTTCCCTCGTAGCGAGCCTTGCCCAATCAATTTTGGTCGAACTCAACCGGATTTCTCGTTCTTTCATTCTGCTTATTTTCTTTTCGCCAGAGATCCCTTCTTGGCCAACCTCCGTAGCACCGCACCAGCCCCTTCAAAAGAATCTCTACCCCAAACGGATTGAACACTCTTCTTTCGGGATATTTCAGCCGCCCTGCCGGAAAGATCGCGAGCGTGATACCAGATGAGGTCTTGCAGATAGCGTTCGGGGTCCATCACGGCGAAAAAGACAACTCAAGCGCTTCAACCAGCCTGTAAGTTGCCCGAATAAGCGACGTCGCTTCCCTGAAAAAGTGATCCGCCCTGGGAGCTACCCGATCAAAAAACCAGCGATCAAAAACGGCAATATCGCTACATCTAGGTGACTAGACTTTCACTATGAATATTGCAACGTATTCCGTTGAGAGTGAGGCGCTCTTAGAGTCTTCAACTGGCTGCCGCGGAGGGTACTATATTGGACGTCAAGGAGAGCAATTTCTTCGCGGCAGCGCTGGAGATCGGGGAAAGCGGCGAAAACGATACACTCCCTTACGATATAGACGCCAGCTTTATTCGCGACAAAGCACAAGATATTTCGCGAATTTGCTTCGAACTATTCAAGATTATTGACTCCAAGCCTATAAAGCAAGCTGCCGCCTTCATGAACGAGATTACGGTAGGCGCTGAACGCCTGCTAGCGCCTTCTGGTTCACACGGTTTTCGTATTACCACTAAAATACATCCGTTTTGGAATCTATACCTCAACGGCCTTGGGCTATCCATTGCCGAAGCAAACGAAGGAAGTCGAAGCGGCAGGGCGCATTCCTATCGACTTTGTCGCGACGTGCGTGACTTCCCCTCGTTCTTTGACAGGTCCCGCTCGTGGAGAACCTATAAAGAAGCAACCTTACGGGAAGAAACTTTGAACAATGATGACAGCGTCGTCGTTCAAACGGACATATCTAGCTACTATGAGCATATCTACCACCACCGATTGGAAAACCTCCTGAACGACCTGAGTCCCGAAGGGTCCACAGTTGCAGTACAAATCAGCCGGATTTTGAGCAAACTCTCATCCGGTCGATCCTTCGGATTACCGGTGGGAGGACAATGCGCTCGAATCCTTGCGGAAGTCATGCTGTCTCCGATAGACATGTCTCTTTCCGACGCCGGTATAGTTTGGCATCGTTATGTAGACGATTTCACACTGATATGCGACTCACAACAGGACGCTTATCGTGCGCTCTCGACACTGTCCCATTCACTTGCCGACTACGGTCTTTCTCTCAATAGAACTAAGACAACAATTTTAAGTTCTAAGCACTATATGGATTATATTTCTGCTCTAATCGGTCATGGCGAAGATGCAAGCACGGCGCTAAGGGAGCTTGATCTACACTTTGACCCTTACTCAGATGCATCGAGAAGCGAGTATGAGGAATTGAAAAAATCTTTTGAAACCATAGATATTCAATTCCTCTTGGACATTGAGAAGCAGAAGTCGCAGCCCGATAACTTTGTCTTGGCCCAAATAGGACGAGCTCTAAAATTTCAGGAGCCTACGGTTGCCGCTCAACTTTGTGCAACGCTATTAGACGTAGCGAACCTAGATTCTTTTAGGGCATCGTGGGCAAAAATTTTACGCGGCGTATATTCCGTTCGTGCGAACGAAGATTTCGCCGCCGTATTCGATCAGATCGATGGCCTCTTGGATAGATTGCCGGCGGCTGCATCGCATCTACTTATGCCAGAAGCCAACCTACTACATTATTTGAGAGCTATCCGTTTTCGACGAACAGATGTGCGCGGTCGTTTTGTACGACGTATTTACGATGGATCTTCGTCGCAGGCGGTAAGACGTGCCTGCATCGATTGCTGGCGGCATTGGGGTGACCGCGCCAGCTTTATGCGCCTCAGGAATCAATGGCAAAATCTCGGCCCCGATGAGCAAAGAATGGTTTGGCTTGCTGCCGGCAACTTTGGGGATGATGGAGCACATGCCAGAAGTCAATTGCGGGGAACGTTGACGCAGGAATGGCGGCTTGGTTTTGAGCCGAACGTCGGGCCCACTTTTGCTTCGTGCTATGAAGCCTGGGTGACAAATGGCTCTTAGCAGGCTCCCCCTAAGAGACCCACGGACCGTTGCGCGGGACATTCCCGGGGTATTGGACGTCCTTTTCCCTCGATTATCGGGGGGGTTAGTAGCATCACTGAATAAGACAATGTTTTCGTTTCGCGAGTTGGGTGCAATCCCGATTGAGCTAATTGAACAAAGCCGACTGCAGAAAGCGATGCTGTTCGAGGTGGCGATGGCTCGCGTCGATTTCGTGCTTGATGGGCTAGCTCAGGCGACATGGGACGACTGCCTCAAACTAGCTGCAAGGCGCCAGAGCCAGCACTACGACGCGAGGATACCCCCCAAACTCGAACCGTCTGACATCGACGTCGCTGCGCTAGCTGCGCACAACTTAATGGAGATGCTGGCAAGTGTGAGAGCGCAATACCTGGACGTCCCTCTGGAGCGATCCCCTTTTATACCGGGATACGGATGGATTGCATCAGGGAACGGCGACTTCTCGATGGGAAACATTCTTATTGAAATTAAGCATACGGACAGGAATTTTGTATCCGGCGACTTCAGGCAGGTGCTTATATACTGGCTTCTCAAGTACGCATCAACGATAGAGAAACGAGATGACGTATGGTCTGATTGCTTGCTGCTAAACCCTCGGCGAAATTGTGCTTTGCTCGTTAACTTTGACTATTTGGCTGAATCGGCTTCTGCAAACTTAAGCCGCGTCGAGCTGTATGAGCTTTTAAGGTCCATAGCAGGGCGCGATTTTGACAGACGATGAGGAACGCGGGTGACCTCATTGAAGTCACGCCCCCTCACACCCCCAGCGTCGGCGCCGTATTCACCTCCAGCGCCTCTTCTGCCTCATCCTCCTCCCCCAGCACCTCGCCCTTCACCGGCAGCGCGCGCCCGATCCAGATCGGGTCGATCAGATGGTCGCGCTTGGGGTTGGTGGTGTTGGGGTGGATGAGGATGCTCAGGCCCCCGTGGTTCAACATCAGCCAGGGCACCAGTGTGGCGAAGATTTCGGTGGCGAAGGAGACCTGGTACATGGCCTCAGCATGCGGGCCGACCGGCTCGTCGCGCCAGTTGCCGAGGCGCACGCGGAAACGTTCGCCGATGCGCTCGCGCAGCCATTCGGCCTGCCGGCGCTCAGCCGCATCGCCGTAATAGATGTGGGCGTGATAGCTGGCGATCTCCGAAAGCGGCCTGACTTCGCTCATTTCGACGCTTCCCTTCGATGATCACGCATCGGGCTCAGTCTAGCCGAAGCATGGTTGGCTTGTCTCCAGCGCTGTTCCGGCGGCGCTCAGAAGCGCCGCCTGTTCAAAGGCCGCTTCAGGGCGATGCGGGCGAAATTTTCCAGCGTGCGCGGCACCGGCGCCTCCTCGATCGCCTCGATGGCGCCTTTCATCGCGGCCTCCTGCCGAAAGCGCGCCACCCAATCCTCGGTCAGGTCATCGCGCTGGATCCTGAGTTGAGAGACCGGCACGGTTGCCGGCGCCGGAACATCCAGCAATTCGGCGACGGCATCGAGATAGGGCCTCGGTTCCGGCAACAGATCCTCGTAGAAGAAATGCCGGTGAGGCAATTGCGAAAGATCCACATAGGCCCGCCAGAACGCGTAGCTCTGCTCGATCTGAAAGAAGGCCTGGCTGATGCCGGCGAAGCTGTAGGGAACAGGGGATTCGGCTCCCTTGTCGCGGCTTGTCCACAAGAGCGAGACGCTGGCGCGGTAGAACGAAATAGCCTGCCTGAGCCGATCGCGGCGTTCGAGCAGGATGAAGCCCAGATCGTTGTTCTTTCGAACTTCCAGCAGGAAGTCCTTGCCGCACTTGCCCTTCGACCAGCTCAGATGGCGCGGAAACACCTTGATGGCGAAGCGGCCGTTGGCGGTCGAAGCTTCGCGAATCACCGTCTTCTCGAGCACATCGTATCTGCGCGGTTCCGGACCGAGATGGAGCTGCTTCAGCCATTCTCCTGAGCGGCCCATGACGCCCGTCGCATTGGTGAGACTTCCAAGCCAGTTCGAACCGCTTCTTCCCTCGGTTAAAACCGCAACCCCCTTCAATATGTCCTATCCTCCTTTGCCCGCCGCCGGTAATGCCGCAGGAACGCGCGGGCTCGGCGCTCCATTCCCGCGATCTCCATTTTCGCCCGAGCGGATGGGCCGCTCCCGACCGACGTCCGTCTCGATGTTCGTCTGCGGCTGCCGCTCCCGGTAGCCTTCGGAACGGTCCGGCATTTCATCGAACCGACGGACCCAAATATTTCTTTTACGCAATTCTGGACGGAAGGCTATGCCTAGGCGCCAGCCTCACTGCTTATACCCGTTTTGAAATTGCGAGGCGGCTCATGCCTTCCTGCTGGTGAGCCGCTCGACCGCGTCGACGATGAGGTCGCAGAATTTTCTGTGGTCGAGCTTCATTGCCACGGTGTGGCGAAAGTTCACCTGCTCGCTCGACGTGCCGCCGAAATGGCGCATGCCGCCCATTTTCTCGAAATTGCACACCGTCATGCCCTTGGTCCAACGTCCGGCGATCTCGACGCGGATGTCGGCCTTCTCGGTGGTGAAGACGCTCGGGTCGATCATGGCCGCGACGCAGCAGGCGTCATGGACAGCGGGATACGCGATCTGCAAGAGGCCGCCATGCGTCGTCGCGATGAACTCCCAGATATCGAGGATGAATTTGCTGATCGAGCCGCCGACGGCGCGCACCCTGTCCTGCAGCCCAGGGGTGGCCAAGGCCTGGTGCGTGAGGTCGAGCCCGACCATGGTGACGTCCCAGTCGGCGCGGAACACTACGTCCGCGGCCTCCGGGTCGGCATAGACGTTGAACTCGGCCGCCGGCGTGATGTTGCCGCGCGTGTAGCTGCCGCCCATGGCGACCACCTTCTTCACCCGCCCGACGATGCGCGGATCCTTGCGGGCGGCGAGCGCAATATTGGTGTAGGGGCCGACCGGCACCAGCGTGACGGTTTTCGGCTCATGCGTCATGACGGTGTCGATGATGAAGTCGACGGCATGCCGGCCGTCGAGCTCGAAAGAGGCCGGGGGCAGTTCGGGACCATCGAGCCCGGTCTCGCCATGGATTTCGACGGCCAGCACCTGGTCGCTGACCAGGGGACCAGGCGAGCCCTTAGCGACCGGCACCTTGATGCCGTAGGCGGTGCATGTGGAGAGCGCATTGCGGGTGGTGGTGTCTACATTGTGGTTGCCCGAGACCGTCGTGATGCCGAGCAGGTCGATGTTCGGGTTGCCGGCCGCCAACAGGATGGCGATGGCGTCGTCGTGCCCCGGATCGCAATCGAGGATGATCTTTTCCATGGGCGTTCCTCCTGCCGGCCGGGTTCGTCGCGATTACAGACGCCGTACCGGGCGGCGTCAAGCTTGTCGGCCGGCTTGGAGGTTGTGCCAGATCGCGGATGGCAGCACTGCCCGGGGGGCGCCATCCGCAATTACGTGCAACGTTAGAATGGCCCTACCCTTTGTCATTCGCGCTACTCCCCCACAGCGCGCGCTGGAACAGCCCGCGCTTCCGCTTCCTCGAAACCAGCTCGACATCGCTCACAAGCCGCGCGCCACCCTCGCGCCGCTCCAGCGTGATCTTTCGCGTGTGGAAGGCTTCCAGCTCGGCGCGGTGGGCGACACTGACGATGGTGACCCTTGGCAGCTCCTGGACCACCGTCTGCATCATCCTGTCCTGGCTCTTCTCGTCCAGCGCCGAGGTCGCCTCGTCGAGCACGACGATGTCGGGCGCATGCAGCAGAAGGCGGGCGAAAGCGAGGCGCTGCTTCTCGCCGCCCGACAGCGTCTGGTCCCAGGGCGCCTCTTCCTCCAGCCGGTCCTTCAAATAGCCGAGGCCGACCTTGTCCAGGGCGGCCTCTATCTCTTTCGTCTTCCAGTTGTCGGCGGCGGCCGGATAGGCGGTCGCGCGGCGCAGCGTGCCGGACGGGATGTAGGGGCGCTGCGGAAGCATGAAGAGGCGCTTGCCCGGGTGGAAATCGACGCTGCCGCTGCCCCAGGGCCAGAGGCCGGCGATGGCGCGCACCAGCGTCGACTTGCCGGTGCCGGACTCGCCCGAGACCAGCACGCGCTCGCCGGGCTCGATCTCGACCTCGGTTTCCTTCACCACCGAGGTGCCGTCGTCGAGCGTCACGGAAAGATTTTTGAGGCTGAGCATGGCGCCGTCCTTGGTCTCGCCGCGCTGGATGCGGCCCAGCCTGTCGTTCTTCTCGGCGCGCTCCAGCCCGTCGAGCGACATCATCAGTGAGGCGATGCGATGGGCAGAGGCGTTCCAGTCGGCGAGCCGGGGATAATTGTCGACCAGCCAGCCGAAAGCGCCCTGAACCAGGGCGAAAGCGGAGGCTGCCTGCATGACCTGTCCAAGGCTCATCGAGCCGTCGAGGAATTTCGGCGCGCATAGAAGCACCGGCACCACTGGCGCGAACAGGCTTGAGCCTTGCGAAACCAGCGTGGTGCGCATGTGCTGGCCCGTGAGCCGCGCCCAGCGGCCGAGCACGCCGGCGAAGGTGCGGTCGATGCCGGCGTTCTCCTCTTCCTCGCCGCCCAGCAGCGCGATGCTCTCGCCGTTCTCGCGCACACGCGTCAGCACGTAGCGGAACTCGGCCTCGGCCTGGTTCTTGTCCTCGGAAAGCTGGACGAAGCGGCGGCCGATGGCGAACATCGAGGTCGAGGTGATGGCCGCGTAGATGACCGCGGTGACGACCAGGAAGCCGGGCACGGTGATTGTGGAACCACTCAGCGTAAAACTCAGCGCGCCGCCGATGGTCCACAAGACGACGATGAAGGTCGAGGCCGACAGGAAGGCGTTGAGGACGCCGGCCACGAAGTCGACCGGCGATTCCGTCGCGATGCGCAGATCCTCGGTCAGGCGGGCCTCGGGATTGGCGTGGTCGCCCTTGACAAGGTTGAGCTGGTAGTAGCGGCCGCTGGCCAGCCAGCGCTGGATGACCGCCGTGGTCAGCCAGGAGCGCCAGCGCCGCTGCATGGTCATGCGCAGGTAAACCTGGGCGACGACAAGGCTGATGCTGCCGGCGACCAGCGGCAGGAAAATGGCGCTCAACCAATAGACGGTATGCGCGTCGCGCTGCTCGATCGCATCGAAGATCGCGCGGTTCCAGCGGTTGATGCCATATTGAAACCCGACATTGACGCAGATCAGCGCGAGCAGCCCGATCGTCAGCGGCCAGGCGAGCCTGTCGCCATGAAAACCCCAATAGCCGCGCCCGCTGATCCAGAAGCGCCGCAGCAGATATTTTTTGCGCGCCCGCTCGGCCTCTTCGGGCGAAAGCGCGGGACCGGGCTCGATCGCCTCCGGCGGCGGCGACCCGGCATGGCCGATGGCCTCCGGCGCAGCATCGGTGGGCTGCTTTTCGGGAGCGTTCTTGTCGGTCGAAGGTCCTGCCCTCTCTCGCTGGGCCCTCTCTTGTTGCGCCTTTTCTTCTCTCGGCTTGACTTCTTGCGGCCTGTCTTCCAGCGCATTGTCCGGGCGTTGCTTGGGCGCGCTACGCGGTTTCGGCTGGCGCGCCTTCTCATGGCGCGACTTCGCCGGAGGCGGCTTGCTTGCGCCGCGCTGCGTGGCGCTGTCAGCCGGTCTCGGTTTGCGCTTGGCCGGGGGCATCGCGCCACAACGGCCCAAAAATCAAAAAGTTTCATGCGGGCGCCGCCCTTCGCGGCTACCCTGTCCTTCCAATGCCGGTTGCCTGCCGCCCTTGCCGGTGTCGATCAGGCGGCGTTGCCGCTCTGGGGCGCGCGCCGCGGCTCGAAAAGGGCGTCGGTGGCGGAACTCGCATCGAAGGCGAGCGCATCGGGCATCGGAAGCGCCGCCGAGAAAAGATAGCCCTGCCCGATCATGCAGCCCAGCGAGCGCAGGATCATGCGGTCGGCGTCGGTCTCGACGCCCTCGGCCATCACCTCGATGCCCAGCGTCCGGCCGAGGCCGATCAGCGCCTCGACCACGGCCTGGTCCTCGACGGATTTCGCCAGGTCGCGCACGAAATCCTTGTCGATCTTGATCTTGCGGATGCGCCTGTCCTTGAGCGACACCAGGGTCGAGAAGCCGGTGCCGAAATCGTCGAGCACTATCGATATGCCCGCATCCGCCAGGCGCCCGACCTTTTCGTCGACCCGGTCACGGTCGACCGGCGCCTCCTCGGTGATCTCGATCTCGAGCATGGCGGCGGGCACATTCCTCGTCTTCAGGCCGGTCAGGATCATGTCGTCGACATTGCCGGCCTCGAGCTCGCGCGGCGAAAGGTTCATCGCCACGCGGACATCGCGGCGCCCGTGCTTCACGAGCTCGCCGATCATGGCGCAGCAGTTGCGGAACACCGTCTCGGTCAACAGCGAAAGCAGGCCGGTTTCGCGCGCGGCGGTGACGATCTCGGGCGGCGAGATGGCGCCATGGACATCGTGATGCCAGCGCAGCAGCGCCTCGAAACCGACGACCGCGTTGGTGTCGAGCCGCACCAGCGGCTGGAACCAGGAGCAGAGGGCGCCGGCTTCGATGGCGCGGCGCAGGTCGCGCTCGATGCGGTTCTTGCGTTCCAGCGCGGCGTCCAGCCCGGCCTCGAAGAGGCAATATTCGTTCCTGCCGCCGCGCTTGGCCGCGTAGAGCGCGAAATCCGCCTTGAGCAGCATTTCGGTCAACCGCGGCTTTTCCGATTGGTAGATGCCGATCGAGGCGCCGACGCGCACCGAATTCAACTCCGGATCCGGATTGGCGATCGCCGCGATGACGGCGGAGGCGAGCGCTCCGGCCGCTTGCTGCGATTTGCCGGCGGAGAAAAGCAGAACGAACTCGTCGCCGCCGATGCGCGCGATCGTGGCGTCTTGAGGGGCATGGTCTTCGATCCGGCGCGCCACCTTGACCAGAAGGTCGTCGCCGATGGTGTGGCCATAGGTGTCGTTGACGGATTTGAAGCCGTCGAGGTCGATCAGCATGGCCACGAACGGGCCGTCGGAAGGGCCGAGTTCGGCGATGGCCTGCTCCAGCCCATAGCGGTTGAGCAGGTTCGTCAGCGGGTCGCGCCTGGAGTTGCGTTCCATCTCGGCGGCGAATTCGCGCGCCTCGTATTTGAGGCGGCTCGTCTCGCGGAAGCGGGATTGTCCGAGCAGCGTGCTCCTGATCATGCCGCCGAGGAAAAGCAGGATCGTGAAGGCGAGCACGTCATTTTCGACGCCACCCTTGGCAAGAACGCAGCCGGCGGCAGTGAGGAGCGGCAGGGTGATGAAATTGATCGAAGCCGGCGCGTAGGAGCTGCCGTAGGTGACCGAGCCGGCCGAAATGCCGGCAAGCACGATGAGGTAGAGCGGCGCCTGGCTGGTCGTGTATCCGTCGCTCAGCAGCGCCAGAAGCGACCAGGCGATGCCCGAAGCCAGCGCCAGCAGGCCATAAAGGGAAAGCCGGGCGCCCACCGCCTGAGGCCTGTCGTCGGCCGCGCCTGATTGGGCGACGGCAAGCACGACGCGCGCGCCGTTGATCGAGGCGATCGCGATAAACCACAGCACCGCGGCAAGGCTGCCGCCCGATAAGAGCTGCACCGCCAGGATCAGAGCCGAGAGCACCGTGCCGATGGGCATCGAGATGAAAACGCCCTTGCTCAGATCCGTAAGCTGGTCGCGCAGGATGCCAGCGTCCACGGCTCCGCTGCGCCCCTCGGAAGAGGGACCCGCCACCAGCCGCTCGTCACGCCTTTTCATGTCTCCAATGAGTAGGCGAGCGGAATGAAAATCGTGTTAAGGATTTCAGCGGTTTACGGTGCATTTCTCGATTAAGTCTGGCCGATGCCGGGAGCTGGGAGAAACCGGGCAGCGGCTCCCTATCATGACGGGATCATGGGGCAATGGTTCCGGACATTTGCAGAGCGTTACGGGCGGACAGGACGAGCGTCGGCCTTCGTCCGATCAGCCGCGACCTACCGCAGGTGAAGGCGGGGAGATAGCGGCATTGATTTTGCGGAGGCCGATGGCCTATCCGAATTGATTGCCATGGCACGGCGCGAGAAAAAACCTATCGTGTTTGTGTGACGTGAAACCCAAACCGGAGTCTCAGTCCATGACCCTGACCAACCGCGATCTCATCGAACTCACCGAATGGCGACGCAAGCTGCACCGCCAGCCGGAAATCTCGAATGAGGAGGAAAAGACGGCGAAAGAGGTGGTGAATTTCCTCGCCGATACCGGGCCGGACAAGGTGCTGACAGGGCTCGGCGGCCACGGCGTGGCGGCGGTCTATGACAGCGGACAGGCCGGACCGACGGTGCTGTTCCGCTCGGAGCTCGACGCGCTGCCGATCGAGGAGCTTTCAGGCGTCGAGCATGCCTCTGAGGTGCCGGGCAAGTCGCATATGTGCGGCCATGACGGGCACACCGCGATCCTGGCGGCGCTCGGCCGGCAGCTTGGGCGCGAGAGGCCGGCGCGCGGGCGCGTCGTCTTGATGTTCCAGCCGGCGGAGGAAACCGGCAATGGCGCGGCCGGGGTCGTCGCCGACCCGCGCTTTGGCGAGATCCAGCCGGACTTTGCCTTCTCGCTGCACAATCTGCCGGGCGTGCCGTTCGGCGAGGTGCGGCTCAAGGCAGGCACCGTCAACTGCGCCTCGCGCGGCATGCGCATCCTGCTCGAGGGCAAGACCGCACATTCCTCGATGCCGGAAACCGGCGTCTCGCCGATGTCGGCGGTGAGCGAGCTGATGCCGGCGCTGCCTTCGCTCGGGCGTGGGACCTTCACCGATGAGGATTTCGGCATGGTGACGGTTACCCATTGCGCGATGGGCGAAGCCGTGTTCGGCATTGCGCCCGGCTATGCGGAAGTGTGGGCGACGCTGCGCACCCGCCGCGACGAGCGCATGGCCGAACAGGTCGCCGCCGCGGAGGCGCTTGCCGCAAGGATCGCCGCCAAGCACGGTCTCTCGGTGCGCTTCGACTATCACGAAATCTTCGTCGCCAGCGTCAACGCGCCGGATGCGGTTGAGCATCTCAACCGCGCGCTCGATGAGGAAGGCGTCGCCCGCAGCGAGGAAACGCTGCCGATGCGCGCCTCCGAGGATTTCGGCATTTTCGGACACAATGCGAAGTCGGCGATGTTCTTCCTCGGCGCCGGGGAGCGGCATCCGTCGCTTCACAATCCAGACTACGACTTCCCGGACGACCTCATCCCGATCGGTTCGCGGATCTTCATGCGCACGGCGCGTAATCTGCTGGGGTGAACGATTCCACGCTGAAGATGCCCCTTCCGATCAGTATCCACCGCCATGCGGCCTAGCGGAGGATCCGGTCCGCTGCGCGATTTCTTTGCGCGCGATGCCACGCTCGTCGCGCGCGAGATGATCGGCGTGACGCTTGCACTCGCGGGTGTCGGCGGCGTCATCGTCGAGACCGAGGCATACCGGCCCGACGACCCCGCCTCGCACAGCTTTCGCGGCCGCACGCCGCGCAACGCGCCGATGTATGGCGCGCCCGGCACGGCTTATGTGTACCGTTCCTACGGCCTGCATTGGTGCATGAACGCGGTGTGCCTGCCGGGCAGCGCGGTGCTGATCCGGGCGATCCAGCCGCAATCCGGCATCGGCAAGATGCGCGATCGGCGCGGCACCGACAACGACCGGCTACTCTGCTCCGGTCCCGGCAAGCTTTGCCAGGCGCTCGGTATCGACGCCTCGCATAACGGGCTTTCGCTTGCCGCGCCGCCCTTCGAATTCGCGCGCTCGCAGACCGATCCAGCCGCTATCGTCAGTGGACGCCGGATCGGTCTCACCAAAGGCGTGGAAGCCGAGTGGCGCTTCGGTCTCGGCGGATCGGCCTATCTCAGCCGGAAATTTTGAGCTGCGGCGGGTGGGCTCAGACTTCCATGCTGTCGAAAAGGAAAATCTGAACACCCGAGTCATCGAGCGCGTAAAGCCGACGATCAGCGCCGGCCGCTTTTCCCTCCGGACTCGCCATTCCTTTTTTCATCGCGCCGAGATCGTCGAAATGCAGCACCCCGATCAAGTAGACATCGGATGGTCCGGCTACCACGGTGACAGGCCCTTGGCTGACCTCATATTTTCTCAGACCCGGGATCTTCTTGGCCAGCGGTATGTGAGTTCCGAAATAATGCTTGTCGAACGCCTTCGCGTCAGCGGGCTGCTTATAGATAACGACCATTCCAGCCATTGCTGGCTCTCCCTTTTGTGGTGGACGAACCAAGGACGAATTGGCGGGTGGAAACGGAACGAAGCGCAGAAAAAAATCCGGAACATCGGCTCGAAGCGCGGCGATGCGGCTATCGGTTCTTCCATCCGCTTTCGAGACCTTCTCGCTTGTGCGAAGACGCGTTCCGTGTAGTCTCCGCTCTAAATTAGCGTGGACTCAAACGATGCGAATTGCTGTGATCGTCGCGCTGGGCGCGGCAGTGGCTGGATGCGTGTCCTCTCCGGTCGACTATGGCGCCTCGCTTTCGCAGCAGGATCCGAAATGGGCGTCGCCGGAATGCCAGCAGGCGCGCACAGCGGCTTCGGACTACGCCGCACGTGAGAAGGAACACCCCGGCTGGGGCTTCGGCGTGCTGGTTGGCCCCTACAGCATGGGGCTTGTCGCAGCCGCCAAGGAGCACGAGCAGCAGCAACGGCGGCTGCTCGCCCGCCAGATACATCTCCAGTGCTCGAGCCAGCCGCTGCCGAAGGGACTGGATTTCGACCCGTCAACCTACGCGCCGAAGAAGACACATTATCCGTAGGCGCCAGGCCGCAGCCTGGTCTTACTCCGGTCGCTCCGCCGCGGCCTTGCCGTCGAATGCATAAGTGAGGATCGCCACGCCCGTCGCGGTCGCGATCTGGCTGGACAGTTTCAGCGCCGAGGGCGCCTGTCCGGGCTCGAAAAGGCGCGAGCCCGCGCCCAGCACCAGCGGGTGGACCATCAACACCAGCTCATCGACAAGCCGGTGCCGCATCAGCGCGCGCAGCAGCTTGCCGCTGCCGAACATGACAAGCGTCCTGTCGTGATCTTGCTTGAGCTTGCACACTGCTTCGGCGGCATCGCCGGCGAGCAGCGTCGAATTTTCCCAGCGAACTTGATACGCGGCGTCGTGTGAGGCGACGAATTTCTGCGCGCCGGTCAGCGCCCCGGTCATCGGACTGGCCGGCTGACGGACAGCCCAGGCTTCGTATAGGTCTTCATAGGTCGTCCGGCCGGCGAGCAGCGACCACCCGCCGGCCATGGCGCGGCCGATGACCTCCTGCATCTTCGGGTCGCTGCCAGGAATCCCCCAGCCGCCATGTCCGAAACCGTTGCGCGTGTCTTCATCGGAGCGCGCCGGCGCCTGGAAGACACCGTCCAGCGTCAGATGCTCGATGGCGACGATCCTTGCCAATTTCAGCCTTCGCTCCATGCTCTCAGCAGCGGGCCGTCGCCGCCATAGAGCGGATCCTTGTCGGGCCGGCCGACCGTCGGGATGGCGCGCAGCGCCTCGGCATGCTGCTCTGGACCGCGGCACAGATCGTATGTGCCGAAAGGCGGATAGGCTCCGACCACCAGAAGGTCAGCCGAGCCGGACAGGCGTTGGTGGCCTGTGCCTGCCGGCAGCACCGCCACGTCACCCGCCTTGACCTCCAGCACCCTGCCCTTGTCGCCGCCGAAGCGGACCTCGGCGTAGCCGCGCGCGATGCCGAGCACCTCATGAATGCGCGAGTGATAATGGACGAAGCTATAGATGCCGTTGCGCCAGCTGCCGCCCCAGCCATTGGCACCGAAAATGTCCTCGAAGACGGCAGCCGGATCGACGTCGTCCGGCAGTGGCACCGCGCCGGGATAGACGAGCATCGGCCAGCGCGGATGGTTGGGCACCAGCCCGTCATCGGCGAAGCGGAAGGTAAGGGGCTCCTGTTTGTCGACGGGTTGCGCCATCTTTGCCGCTCCTGCAATGTTACCATCTGGTCTAACGGCCTGTTGCGCGCTTTGCTCCGGTCCGTCCAAGGAGATCACGATGAGTGCATTGCGCTTTTCGACAATCGGCCTGCTTGCGCTCACGTGGTTCTCGGCCGTTGCCTTCGTCGCCACGGGTAGCGCCGAGGCGGCCAAAGCCGCGCCTGGAGAAGAATTCTACAAGCTCTGCCGCCAGGTAAAGAACGACGACACGGTCCGCCCCTATTCGCACGAGCTTTACGGCGGTACGGTCAAGGCGTTCAAGACGCTGTTTCCAGACGCAAAGGGCACGCCGGCGGAATCGGAATTGCAGACCCAGGCCAGCTATCGCTGCATGAACGGCAAGGTGCTGGTCTGCTTTGTCGGTGCCAACCTGCCCTGCGCCAAAATGAATACCGCGCGCGCCAATCCGGGTGCGGATGAATTCTGCAAGACCAACCCCAATGACGACGCGGTGCCGGCCTTCGCGACGGGCCACGACGCCGTCTATTCCTACAAATGCCAAAGCGGCAAGGCGACGGTTGCCGGCAAGTCGTGGCAGCTCGACAAGCGCGGATTTGCGAAGACGCTATGGGCGGTGGTTCCCGAGCCCTGAGGCGGTTGGGAGCCGGGCCGGCGCTAGAGCGTTTCACCGTTTCACGGAAACGGCGAACCGCTCTATCTCTTTGTTTTTACGCAATTCCGGACGGAAAA
>NZ_VFTG01000010.1 GCF_006439355.1 Mesorhizobium sp. B4-1-3 | reverse complement strand
GCATCGTGGTGACGGACCTCGACAGCCACACCGCGACCGGCACCCTCACCATCGACGTCAAGGACGACGTGCCGACGGCGAACGCCGACACCAACAGCGTCGCGGCGGGCAGCCATGCCGAGATCTCGGGCAATGTGCTGGTGACAGACGCGGCCGGCGACAAGGCGGACGTGGCGGGCGCCGACGGCGCGACGGTGACCTCGGCCTTTGGCACGGGCGCGGCGCAGGCCGTGACGGCGGCCGGCACGACCATCCAGGGCGCCTATGGCGTTCTGACGCTGCATTCGGATGGCAGCTACACCTATGACCGCGGCGCCAACACGCCCGGCGGCGTCACCGACACGTTCAACTACACGCTCACCGACGGCGACGGCGACACCTCCTCGACGACGCTGAAGATCACGATCGGCCAGGGCACGCCGACGATCACGTCGATCCCGGCGGAAGGCTCCGCCGGCGCGCTGGTCAACGAGGCGGGCCTTGCGACCGGCTCGCTGCATGACGGCTCGAACGCGACCAGCGGCACGATCGCCTTCACCTCGCAGGACGGCGTCGGCTCGGTGACGCTGGCCGGCCATGCGCTGTCGAGCAATGCGGGCAGCCCGACGGTGTTCACCGACCCGGCGACGGGCGGCACGGTGAGCGCCTACTACACCTATGACGGCACCAGCGGCGGCACGATCCACTACAGCTACACGCTCAACACCGCCTATCACAGCGCCACCGGCCCCGACGGCGCCAACATCGAGGCGACGCCGAGCTTCGGCATCGTGGTGACGGACCTCGACAGCCACACCGCGACCGGCACCCTCACCATCGACGTCAAGGACGACGTGCCGACGTTGGGCCTCGTGCAGAGCCAGCAGACCAACGACGACCCCGCCCAGGCACCTGCGGTCGGCACACTCCACTTTGTCTCCGGAGCCGACGGCGTCGGATCAGCCATGACGATCACGGCCGATACAGGCGGCCTGACCTCAGGAGGACACAACCTGGTTACGGTGCAGAACGGCAACGTCCTGACAGCGTATGCCGACGTTGACGGCAGCCACAGCTACACTCCGGGCGACACTGCGGTTTTCACACTGACCGTGAATCCCACCGCTGGCACGTCGGGGCAATATGTGTTCGATTTGCTGGCGCCGCTCGATGGCACATTGACCCCTGTCTCGATCGGGAGCGGCAGTTCCTTCGGCGCCGGCCCAACTTCATCCATCCTGGTGGATGTGAGCAAGACGAACCACGAGCATGTCGTCATGGTGACCGGCTGGGGTGCATCCATCGATAACCAAGGCGACGTTTCGTCCCCAATGTCCGCAAGCCAGGAGGCGGCCTGGCTGGCCGGCGGCAGTCCGCTATTGAAGCAGGACTCGAACGTGAATGGCTCGGCATCCGGTTGGGGGCTGGATAACAACAATTTCGATACAGGGGAGTTCATGCGTTTCGACTTCGGAACGCCGAATAGCTATCCAAACTCTTTCACTAATCCCGCTGGCACCAATCCATATGCGGCGCCGACCGGTATCACAATGGATAGTATCTCCTATGCGACGTTCACTTTTGGTGCGGTTGATCCAGTCACCAATAAGATCGAATTCGTCGCCCATTATGTCGACGGAACATTTCAAGCCTTTACTCCGCCGACCGGCGCTACGTCAGTGACCATCCAATCGCCGACCGGCGTACAGATTGCGTGGATCGATGCGTACGAGTCCTCGGGTTCGACGAAACTCAACCTGACGACCGTCGGGACCGTCTCCACCAGTGTCGACCATACGATCCCGTTTACCCTGCAACTCACTGACGGCGACGGGGATACGACAACGGCCGCGAATTTCTCCGTCCATGTGAAAGACGGCCTGACGCCTTTTGCCGTCGCCACTCCCGTGGTGCTCGATCTCAACCACGATGGCATCCAGACCACCGATCTCACGCACTCCAATGTGTCGTTCGACTACAATGGCGATGGCGTGGCTTCAAAGACTGCCTGGGTCGATTCCCATGACGGCATCCTGGCGATCGATCTAAACGGCGATGGCAAGGTGAACAACGGCTCGGAGATTGTGTTCACCCAGCATGCCCCGGGTGCCGCGACTGACCTTGCCGCGCTTGCGCAGGTCTACGACACGAACCATGACGGCAAGCTGACCGCAGCCGATCAAGATTTCGCGAAGTTCGGTGTCTGGCAGGATGTCAATGGCAACGGGGTCGCGGATGCCGGCGAATTCAAGTCTCTCGCCGCCCTGGGCATCGTGGAGATCGGCCTCGAAAGCAACCACCAGCAGTCGGTGTCCGCAGACGGCTCGGTCGTGACCTACGGCGAAGCCACGTTCACGACTGCCAACGGCCAGACGGGTACGGTGGGCGATATCGGCTTCGGCAATTATGATGGCGTCGCCTCCGGCGCCACATCGACCATAGCTGGCACCTCGGGCGCCGACACGTTCAAGATCGACAATCTGAACATCAAGGATCTGATCACCGACTACCATAGCGCCGAAGGCGACAAGATCGACCTCACCGCACTGTTCGACAAGGCGCCGGCCGGCAACATTGCCGACTATGTGCACTACAACAGCGCGACCAGCACGGTGAGCGTCGATACCGGCGGCTCCGGCAACCCGGCCAACTTCGTCGATGTCGCCGCTGTGCAGAATGCGCCAGCCGCCGGCACGATCAACATTCTCTATGACGACTCGAACCATCAGCAGCATACGGCCACGATTTAGCACTTATGCGCCACCACGCTTCCATGCTAAGCATAAGCAAAGCGTGAATTCGCAATTCGGAGAGGGGCTTACATGAAACATTCCGCAAGATTTCTGGCTTCGGCCGTGACGCTGCTCTTGGCCGGGTCGACGGGCTTCGCCGCCGACATCATCGGCGAGCCGGCGGTGAATTATTGCCGCACCGTCGGCACCTCGGACCTGGTGCTGACCGACAACATGGTCGAGCTCAAGGACCATGTGGTGAAGCTGATGGACGAATCGGTCGCCGTCGCCAACAGTCCGGAATGGATCAACTCGTCGCGCCCCGCCTTCGTCTGGGCCTCGGAAGCCAAGGTGGCCTGCGGCATGGCCTATGGCTATCTCAAGACGAACTACAAGGACGAAGACACGCTCAACAAATGCGAGTGCTTCCACGACCGCATGGTTGAGTACATGCACTGAGCTGACGGGCGTGCGCCGCGCCGACCGTTTGCAATGATGACGATGCAAGCCCGGGTGGAGGCGGATGCCTGCGCGACCACGGCTCCGGCTGGCGCGCATGCCGGCATGACGCGGGCGACCGATCTCCGGCGCAAGTATTGGCGAGCCCTGGCTCTGGCCGTTGCGGCGGCGCTTTGCGGATGCCAGTCCAAGAGCGGCGCGCCGGACGTGCTCGATCCGACGGCGATCGCGGCACCCGCCGGCCAGGCGGGCGCTGCCGCAGCGCCCGCCCAGCAGGCAAGTGTCGAGACCCCAGGCAGTCCGGCATCCGGCAGCGCGACTTCGGGCGGCCCGACCTCGGCCGCCGCCGACGCCAAGGCCCAGCTGACGCTCGGCACGGGGCCGACCAAGGTGGCCATGCTGCTGCCGCTTTCGGCGCCCGGAAGCACGGGCCAGAACGGCCGAAAGATGTATGACGGCGCGCGGCTCGCGATGGCCGATCTCGGCGACAAGCTTCTGACGCTGACGATCGAGGATACGCGCGGCGACAGCGGCTATGCCAAGGACCTCGCGGTGAAGGCGATCACCTCGGGCACGGCGAAGGCCGTCATCGGGCCGTCCGAGCTTGCGGCCGCGCAGCACCTTGCCAAGCTCTCGGGCTCCAAGCGGCCGCCGGTGCTGGCGCTGGCCGACAATTTCGCCGGCGGCCCCGGCGTCTATTCCGTGCTGCTCAGCGAAGCCGACAGCGCCGCGGCAGGCACGGCCGCGATCGCCGGCAAGGGCGCCAAAAAATTCGTGCTGATGGTGCCGGTGGGCGCCGACTCCAGCGCGGTCGAATCCCGGGTGGCCAACGCGCTCAGCATCTATGGTGCCACGCTTGCGGTGACGCTGCCCTATTCGCCGACCGACGGCGGCGCCAAGGTGGTGTCGGACATGAGCTCGCTGGTCGAGGCGCCCGACGCCGTGATCGTCGCCTGCGGCGGCGGCAGCCCTATCGCCGTGCTGGCGGCGCTGAAGGCGAAAGGCATTCCGGGCAAAACGGTGACGCTGATCGGCACCGACCGCTGGCTCGAGCGCCCGGTGGATCCGCTCTACGAGGGCGCCTATATCGCGACGCTCGACGAGAGCGAGACCGGACCGATCGCTGACCGCTTCAAGGCGACCTACAAATATCAGCCCGACGTCAACGTCGCCTATGCCTACGACATGGTGGCGCTGAGCGCGGGCATAGCGAGCGCGGCCGGCCCCGACGGCTTCAACAAGCAGGTGCTGGAGAACACGACCGGCTTCCGCGGCTCAACCGGCCTGTTCCGCTTCCGCGCCGACGGCTCGAGCCAGAGGTCGATGCCGTTTTTCAAGGTGGAGAACGGGCGGTTGAAGCTGGTGGAGAAATCGACGTCGGGGTTTTAGGGGAGCGTCGTCATGCTCCGGAAATGCTTCTTCCCCTTAGTACCGATATCGATGGAATTAGCATGGGAGTGGCCCGCGCATAGTCGTCGTATTCGGGAAAAGCCGACCGCAATACCTTCTCCTCATTGACCAAACGTCGGTACTGGAAAACGAGGGCGACTGCGCAGATCACGATTGTTGCCCATCTCGGATTGCGCAGAACGAGGCCAAGCATAACGATTGCTTCACAAACATAGAGCGGATGCCGCACCATCCGATACGGGCCTTCTGTGACGAGCCGCCTGGCTTGCGCAATTATGCTGAAAGACCTGCCGAGCCACCACAGGCACAAAATGCAAAGTACAAATCCTGCGATAGTGACAAGGTCGGCAACAAGCTGAAGCTGCGGGGCTGTCCAGACGGGAGGGACGGCAATCAAGCTTACCGTGGCAAAGGATCCAATCAGTGCCGCGATACGTGGTTCAAGCCCCCCAGCTGTTTTTACGGGCGAAAGGCGGGCTACTGTGGTTATGATCATGAGCACCATAAAACCAATCGCGGCAATGTCCGCCATAACATCAATAATCCGTGCGGCTGTCCATTCTCCGCTGCGAACGGCTGCGACGAGGCCTGCAGCCTTCAAAGTCACCCAGAACGTGAAATACAGCGTCATCGTAGCGCGACCGACGAAATCACGCGTCGCTGGCGGTGGGAGCTTCATCGGGTTTACCTTTCGGTATTAGTGGATAGGCGAGTTGCTCGACGTAAGTCGATGGAATGGGATCATCGACACCATATCGTTCCGGTAGGGCTGTACCAGGCAGGTGCATAGTTCCAAAGAGCGTATCGATGAATGAGAGCTGAGCGGCGAAGTTCTTATCATATGCAGCGCGCTCTTGGGCGTGATGCCAGTGATGGAATTGCGGCGAGGCGATCAGCCATCGAAACAAACCAATGTTCAATCTGACGTTGGCGTGAAGCAAGACGGCGTGGGCGTGGGAAATGAACGCAAATAGTGCAATCGCCGGACCGCTAAAACCTAGCAAAAGCACAGGCACGAGCGACGCGCTCTTCGTCAGAATTTGATCGACAGGATGAACCCTGTGGGCTGCCAGCCAATCAAGTTCTTCAATACTGTGATGGATCGCATGGAACCGCCACAGAAATGGAACCGCGTGAAAGGCGCGGTGCGCCCAATAAAGGCCAATGTCCGCGATGACGATGATCTCTATGACCTGCAGCCAGATTGGCTGTAGTGAGACGGCGCTGCTAGCATACTCCGGCACAAGGCGACCCACCGTCGTCGACGCGAGTGCAACTGCCGCGTTAAGACCAAGGGCTATCGGGACGCCGTTGAACACGGCATAGATCATGTCGTTGAGGAAGGCTTTCCTGAACATCTTCTGACTAGGCCGCAGAGCGAACAGATGCTCGACCGGCACGAAGATGAGAGCCGTGATCAAGAGTACTTTGAGGTTTAAAAAGTCCATACACCGCCCCGCCGACAAGCCACAATCCAAGCATCGCGCCGATTTTAGCGCAAGCTAATGGTTTCCAGAAGGTTAATCTGGGCCGTGGCTAGCTATGCTAAAGAAATGACTCAGCTGACGACATTGAGGCTGTATGTGATCTGGAGTGCTATCGTGCAGATCGCGGCAGCCGAAATCGGCACGCCGAAAGGCACCACGCGCTTGCGGTCCAAATGCTGAACATAGACTCGGAATGCACCCGCTGGCAGCAGAAATGGGTTTTTCACGAGCATAGCCGTTGCGAGGGCAAAGACCAAAAGGAGCACCGAAAACACGGCCAGCAGGGTGCCGCCCATGAGGAAGGGGGTCACCGCCATCAGCTTGACGTCGCCGGCTCCGACCTTGCGCAGCACCCAAAACGGAAATAATCCGACGAACAGCGCAAACGCCGCAATCGCACTCAATCCCATATCCCACCATGATCCTGCCACGGAAGCTGCGAGCTGCAGAGAACCTACCCCGAGGCATAGAAGCAGCAGCACGTCGCTATTGGAAATTTTTTGGGTGGTGAAATCGCGCCAAGCGATTCGCACGAGCAAGGCAGCAGCCACCACCTTCAGCAGTATTGATACGACGAGCAGCACGTCAGCGCTCGATGTTCTGCACGCTTGAGGATAGCAGCTTCAGATTGTTAGCGACCGTCGGATCGTTAGGCGCGAGTTCATAGGCTTTCAGGAAATTGCCGCGGGCGTCCTGCAGCTTGCCGCGTAGTAAATAGGAATACCCGACATTGTTGTAATATTCCGGCGTCGCGCCAAGCAGCCGGTAGGCGCGGCCGTAGGCCATGTCGGCCAGATCGAAGCGCCGGATGCGGTCGCAGGACGCCGCGAGGCCCAGCCAGGCGACGCCATCATTGGGCGACAGTCGTGTAGCCTTGTAGAACAAAGCTCCGGCATTGCCGTAATTTTCGGAACGGAACTGCGTCTTGGCCTCGGTGATTGCCTGGTCCGAGGCGTAATAATCGACGTCACTGATCGTTTTGAGTCCATCGAAGGTGTCGCCAAAGGCGGTGTAATCGCCTTTGGCCGGTTCGTTAGTGCGCACAACACCGCCGGTGGTAGCCGTCTGGCAGCCGGCAATCGCCATTATCAATAGGCCGGCCGCGGCCGCATTTTGCCATCTCATTCAGATTTCCCCGAGGGTTCCCCGACACCACATTAGGACCAATGCATATGCATAACTAGAAGAAAATGCCTTTCATACGGATGATCAACGGTAGCATGATGACCATCATCACGACCGGAAAGATGCACAACCCTAAAGGGATCATCATCTTGACCGGTAGCGCATTGGCCTGCTCTTCGGCGCGCAGAATTCTCTGACTCCTCATCTCATCGCTGTAAACGCGCAAGGCGTCCGTAAGGCTAGTGCCAAGTTCTTCAGACTGCCGGAACAGAACGGCCAAAGCCCGCGCTTCCTCAAGACCGATTCGGTCTGCGAGTTCGCGTAGCGCCTCGCGCAGCGGTTTGCCGGCGCGTAATTGCAGATTCATGATCGAAAGCTGGATACCGAGCCATTTATGGGTCCCAGCCAGTTCACCGCCCACGCGCTCAACCGCAGCCTCTAGGCTCATGCCTGCATCGGCGCAAGTGATCATCATGTCCATAAAGTCAGGAAAACCGCGACGGTAGACCTGTTTTTGAGCGTTTTCGAAACGATCTAGTGCGATGCTTGGAATGACGATGCATGCGAGCCCGAACAAGGCTGCGCCCGCAAATGCGATGAAGCCCGGCAATTGAGGCGGCAAAAGGCCCGACAGGACGGTATAAATCGTCAGAAAGCCAACACATACAGTGAAGAGACGGGACAAGGTGTAGATGACCGGTGCGCTTGATTGGTGAAAACCGGCCCGGAATAATTTCGCTTCAAGCGCATTTGGCTCGCTGCGTTCCTTTTCCAGCGCGCGGAAATAGGCATCGACGGGTCGCTGTGCGGAAATTCTGTTGAGTTCCTGCTGAGCGCTGAGCGATCGACGATTGGTGATCCCCTCAGACAAAAGGCTCTGCGTAACCAGCCTTCTCGTCTGAAGCACCGGCATCAAAACAAAGGCAGCCACCAGAAAAAGCGCTACTGCCGCCAGGAAGACGGCAATCGAGACCAGCAGGCCTACGTCCATGTTCGAAAACAGGTCTATGGCTTTCTCCCATCAAATATCGAAGTTGACCATCTTGTACATGATAAAGTCACCCAGCAGCGCCCATAGTCCAAAGAGCAGAAACACAGGCATGATAATCGGGCTATCCCAGACATCCCCATAGAATTTCGGAGCGACGACAAGCAAAATGCAGAACATCACGACCGGAAACGACGAGATTATCCAGGCCGACATGCGGCCTTCGGCGGAAAGCGCCCTTATCTTCTGCCGCAGTTTCCGCCGTTCGCGTAATACCGACGAAAGATTGGCCAGTATTTCAGTGAGGTTGCCGCCGGTCTTGGACTGGATGGAGAGGGACACGGATAGAAGGTGCACCCCTTCGAAACCGACCCTCTCCGATAGTTTTCGCACCGCCTGTTCGAGACTGAGACCGAATGTGATTTCGTCTGAAACAATACCGAATTCGGTGCCGAGCGGGTCAGGCATTTCGCGAGCGACAAGTCCGATCGCCACAGTGGTTGGGTGACCAGATCGCAATGAACGCACGATCATGTCGAGCGCGTCTGGAAGTTGCCGCGCGAACTTCTGAATTCGCTTGTCTCGCGCACGTCGTAGGAAAACAAGCGGTAGAACAAGCCCGACGAGCAGGAAGACGATAATCGCGACGATCGCCGAGAAACCCAAAAGCAATGAGAGCAACAGCGCTATCACTAGGCCGGCGAGCAGGAATATTGCCGCGAACGCCAGAGGATTGCCGGTGATGCCGGATTGCGTGTAAAGCCGGTTCAGTGCAACTGCGCCGAAAATGAAATCGCCCGAAGCGGTCAGGCCGCGTTCCTGCAGCAGCCCCTGCAGACTCTGCTCGGCCGGCGCCTCTTCTCCCAATCGCTGAAGCCGGCGGTTGATGACACCGGCCTTTGCTCGCCGCCCCGCAAACGACATATAGAACGACTCGGCTGCCAAGATCACCGACGCCGCTGCGAGCACGTAAATGAAGTAAAGCAGTGTCTGGCCAGTCGGCATCAGAGTGGCACCTGCGGATTGAAGGCGTCCTTGGAAAAATGATGACCAAGCGTCGCGACCTCCTGGGCAAAGCGCGGACGAACCCCAGTAGCCCGAAAGTCGCCTACGATCGTTCCGTCGGCGCCTACATCCCGGCGCACGAAATGATAGACCTCCTGCAGTTGAACGACATTGCCCTCCATCCCAGTGAGTTCTGAAATAGAAACGACGCGCCTGCCGCCGTCGGAAAGACGCTGTGTCTGCACGATGATGTCGATGGCCGAAGCGATCTGTGCGCGAATGGAGTCATTGGTCATCGGCATGCCGGCCATGCCGACCATCTGCTCGAGCCGCGACACCGCATCCCGCGGCGTATTGGCATGGATGGTGGTCATCGAACCTTCATGGCCAGTATTCATGGCCTGCAGCATGTCAAAGGCTTCCTCGCCGCGTACCTCGCCGACGATGATGCGGTCGGGGCGCATGCGCAGCGCATTCTTCAGCAATTCGCGCTGGCGAACCTCGCCCTTGCCCTCGACATTGGGCGGACGGGTCTCAAGTCGGCCGACATGCGGCTGCTGCAATTGCAGTTCCGCCGCGTCTTCGATCGTAACCAGACGCTCCTTGCTCGGAATGTAGCTCGACAGGGCATTGAGGAGCGTCGTCTTGCCGCTGCCGGTGCCGCCTGAAACCAGGATCGACTTGCGCGCCTGCACGGCAATCCGCAGCAGATCGACCATCGGCGGGCGTATGGAATTGAACGTAACCAGGCGTTCAAGTGAATAGGGGTGCTTGGAGAACTTGCGGATCGATACCAACGGGCCGTCGACCGAGATCGGTCGCACCGCGATGTTGACGCGCGAACCGTCGCTCAAGCGCGCATCAACCATTGGTGCGGATTCATCGACGCGTCGGCCGATGGCCGAAACGATCTTGTTGATAATACGCAGCAGATGCGCCTCGTCGCGAAAACGGATCGAGGTTTCCTCAAGCACACCCCGCCGTTCGATGAATACGTGGTTGTGGGTGTTGATGAGAATATCGGCGATCGAATCGTCCTTGAGCAGCGGTTCGATCGGACCAAGACCCAGCATCTCATCGGCGGTGTCGCTGGTGAGTTGATCGAGCTCGCGGGCATTCAGCGGCACGTTTCGGCCGCGAACGAACTCCCGCACGATCGGACGGATCTCATCCAAGATCTCGTCCTTCGATGCTGTCTCGAGCGCGGCGAGATTAAACCTGTCGATGAGATGGCGGTGCAACTCGACCTTCAGCGTCAGGAAATCCTCGCCGTGCGGTTCAGCCTCCGCGGACGGAGCGGCTGCCACGCTATTTACTGGCGCAATCACCGGCGCAGGATGCGGCATCCGCTGCTCATTCGGTCCTTTTATGAAGCGACCCAACATGCCGCCCTAGCCCCTTGCGATTTCCCCTTAATGGAAACTAAGCGTTAACCACGGGGCGGGCAAGCGGCCCGTGGCCCATTATGGATGTATACTTGCAACATAGTTAAAAAATAGAGGCGTAGATGAATCGTTTCATTCGCCTTGCTCCATATTCCATAGACCAAGGTCCTAAGACCTTCGTCGCTGCATAGACCGACCAATGACTCTAAGGGATTAGATATATTAAGTTATGTCGAAATCCTAATGTGGTGGTGGTGCGGCATGGCCAAAGCGAAATTGTGAACGAATGGTTAAGACCACTTGAAAAACCAGGCGAATCAAAGCTTTGTCGGAAAATGAAAGAGCTTTCAGTCGAGTATTGAACGGTTAATGAACTGTTAATCCGTTTGACTCTGCTTTTCCGCGAGACCTAGGATTGAACGTGACGGGGGATGCTTGGGTATGGGGTACATTCCTTGGCTCTGTCTCGTCGGGTTCGAACCTCCAAAGGGAGAAATTGACATGAAGAAGCTCATGACGATGACCCGGCAGTTCCGCGACGATGAAAACGGCGCTGCCATGGTCGAATATACTGTGCTGCTCGGCATCATCACGGTGGCAGTCATCGCTACTGTGGCTCTGGTCGGCACCTGGGTAGGTACCCAATGGACGACGTTGAACGCGGCGCTGCCGTGATATCTTGACGCTATCATCGACGCCGAGGGTACCCTCGGCGTCGATGAGCTTGGGTAACGCAGCGAGCTGCGCAAACGCATTCGGGTGGGGCAAATCCATGCGCGCAAATACCTTAATCATGATCGTGCTTGCCGGCGTGTTCGGCATTTTGGCGGTTGTGCTTGCCAACATGTGGCTGGCAAACCAACGCAGCGCGATGGCTCAGGCAGGTGAGGTTCCGCGCGACACAATTGTGGTGGCCGCGACCACTCTAAAATTCGGAGACACACTGAGCGCAGACAAATTGCGCGAGATCGCGTGGCCCGCGGGTGCCGTTCCGGCCGGTGCATTCAAGACGACCAAAGAGCTTTTGGCCGGAGATGGAAGCAAACAGGCGCTGCAGGCGATCGGTGTCAATGAACCGGTGCTTGCCACCAAGATTACAGGCCCCGGCCAGCGCGCGACACTTTCCGCTGTGCTCGCCGAAGGGATGAAAGCTGTTTCTATCCGTGTAAATGACGTGCTCGGCGTCGCTGGTTTCGTCTTCCCGGGCGACCGAGTGGACGTATTGCTGACCCGCACCGTTCGCAGCGACGAAGGCGCCGACAAGAGCTTTGTCGACGTGCTGCTGCAGAGCGTCAAGGTGCTTGCGGTCGACCAGGTGGCCGACGAAAGCAAAGACAGTCCCACCGTGGTGAAAGCAGTGACAGTCGAGGTCAGCACAAAGGACGCGCAGAAGCTGACGCTTGCCGCTGGTGCCGGCCAGCTGTCGCTTGCGCTGCGCCAGGCGGCAGCCAGCAAGTCCGAAACGACCGAGCGTGTTACGCTCACGGATCTCACGGGAGACACACCTGATGATGTCGCCAAGCGGCAGGCGGCGCTCGAAAAACAGGCCGCCGCGGATGCAGCGGCTGCGGAAGAGCGCAGGCGAGCCGACGCCAGAATCGATGGGCTGGCCAAGGCGGTCGACCAGTTGAGCAAGATAAAGCCGGCCCCAGCTGTGGCGTCGGCACCCGAAGTGCATGAAGTCGTCAAAGAAGTGGTCAAATATGTGCAGCCGGAACCACCGGCGCGGGCGACAATAGGGGTGTTTCGAGGCGTCAAGCTCGAAACCTACGATGTGCCGCGACAAGACTAACGAGGCACAATAAGGTGGGGCTGCCATCGGCAGCAATGAGGGAGACGGGGGATGCAGGGGTTGTGGGTGAAGATAGCGGCGGCCGCGCTATCCGTGATAGCGTTGTCGACGATTTCCGGCCATTCCGCCAAGGCGGCTGATCGCTTCATCGACGTTTCGAACCCGGCCCTCCACCGTGTCTTCGTGCCGGTTTCGCAATCCGTCACGATCCAGGTCAATTCCACACTCGGCGACATCGTCGTCGGCGACGAGAAGATCGCCGACGCACAACCAATGACCGACAAGACGCTCTATGTCATCGGCAAGAGCGTCGGCACCACCACCGTCAATTTGTTCTCGGATGACAAGCGCTCGCTCGGTGCCATTCAGATCGAGGTCGGCCAGGATGTCAGCGACATGGCGGCGGCGATCCGCCAAGTGGCGCCGAAAGCGCGTATAGAGATAGGTTCCCTCAACGGCAAGGTTCGGCTTTCCGGTCACGTCAAGGATGCCGCCACGCTCGCGCAGATCATGGAAGTCGCCCAGCAATATGGGCCGGAAGGTGTCATCAACTCGGTCTCGATCGACGACAGCCAGCAAGTAAACCTGTCGGTTCGCATTTTAGAGGCCAAGCGCAATGCCGGCCGTGATCTCGGCGTCTCGCTCAAGGGCGCAAGCAAAAGCGGCAAAACCATATTCGGAACTGGAGATGCGACGGTCGACAAAGATGGGACGGTACTGGGCGCCGGGGATCTCATCAGTGGCCTGCTTTCCGGCGGGAGTCCGTTCGGCGCGCTGATAACGCGCGTTATCGACAGCAACATCAAGGTGGACCTGATCATCCAGGCGCTTGAGACAAAGGGCGTCGTCAGGCTGCTTGCCGAACCGAACCTGACAACGCTTTCTGGTGAGACCGCCAGCTTCAATGCCGGCGGTGAAGTTCCCATCCGCCAAGTCGTCAACAACGACCAGGTGACCATCGTCTACAAGCAGTTCGGCGTCAATTTGAACTTCACGCCGGTGGTGCTTGACGACGACAAGATCCATATCAAGCTCGCCCCGGAAGTCAGCGACCTGACGGGGTTCACGACTGCCGGCGATCCGATTTTCACCAACCGCAAGCTCGATACTGTGGTCGAGTTGCGCGACGGCCAGAGCTTCGCGGTCGGGGGATTATTGTCGAGCAAGACAACCAGAGAACAGGACCAGGTGCCGTGGCTGGGCCAGGTACCGATCGTCGGTGCGCTATTCCACAATTCCAGCTCGCAGAAGGAAGAAACGGAACTGGTCGTTATCGTGACACCGCACCTCGTGCGGCCGGTGAAGCCGGGGGAGCAACTGGCGACGCCTCTCGACAAGACCAAGCCTGCCAATGATCCTGAACTCTTCCTGCTCGGACAACTCGAGGTCAGCAAGGACATGATCCGGAGGTACGAGCATGGCGACGGTGTCACTGGCCCCTACGGCCATATGCTGGACGTGAAATCGAAGGACAAGCTGCTCTATGTCAAGAAGTAAGCTCCTGATCATCCTCCTCGGCACCAGCCTGCTCGCTGGCTGCGCGGCCGACTATCTGAACAATTACGACACGATGACGCTGGCGTCCGGCGACACGCAGAAGGCCAATCAGTTGCTGCAGACGGTCGACCCATACAACCCGGCCTCCAACAACACAAAGATCGAAGGCGATGGAGCACGATCAGTCGCCGTCGTCCAGAAATACAAACTGCCGCCAAGCACGCCCGCGCCGACCACGAACATGACGGTCAACGTCGGAAGCTCGGGCGTAAGCGAACCGCCTACAGCGGCACAATGAGGTGAACTGCAGGATGCGGCTGGGCCGGGCGAGGAGGGCCTGCGCAAAGGAATAGAAAGCAAGGGGCATGTTGGGGACCATACGCAGATTCTGGCGCGATCAGAGGGGCGTTGCACTCATTCTGGTAAGCGTCATGTTGCCGGCGATTATCGGTTTCTCGCTGCTGTCGATCGATATGAGCCGGGTCAACAACATGCACAACGACCTGCAGAAGGCGGCAGATGCCTTTGCGCTTGCAGGCGCGGCCGAGTTGGACGGCAGTAACGGCGCCTGGGCACGGGCCGAGCGCGCCATGGCGACACTGGTTCATAATGAGAGTTATTTCTCGACGGTCGGAACGAACGGCAGGTTTATCCTCAGCGCCGGGCAGCCGGGAGGCGCTTTGCGATGCAACAGTGCGGGGAACATTTCCTGGTGCTTCCTGAAGACCATTCCCGCCGACACTGCAGCGATCACCACAGCCAACTACGCCAACACCGACCCTGCGGTGGGACAGCTGGAAACCCGCTTTGTCCAGGTGACGGTCGTGCCAACCGGCTTTGCCGCAATCTTTCCGGCATCATTCCTGACCGGCAATACGGCAAGCAACAGCTTCAATGTCGGCGCCTCAGCCGTCGCCGGCTTTAGGACGTCGGTGTGCGACTATACGCCGGTCTTCATATGCAATCCGTATGAGGGATCTCCAGGCGGAGTGTCGCTGGAGCAGGCAGCCACAACGCGGGAATACCGTCGCCGCCAGATCACCCTGCGCAATGATGGTTCCTACCAGCCGGGCAATTTTGCGTTCCTTGCTTCCCCAGACGGCAACGGCGCGCAAGCGCTGGAATTGGCACTTGCCCGGGTGAAACCGTCAGGCTGCTATGCTCAAGATGGCGTCAATACCGAACCCGGACAGAATGCCGGCCCGGTGCAGGATGGGTTGAATGCACGTTTCGGCATCAGCAAAAACTACGTCGGCACGGCAAATGGCCCGGCAGCCAACGTCCGGATGGGCCTCAAAAGCTTCAATTGCAACAACAGCACTACATTCGAAACCGACCCCACCAAGGGCATCGGCCTTGAGGAGGATTCCTGCATATCCGCAGGCAACTGCACCATGATGGGCGGCCGCATGGGGGCGGGCGACTGGAACTTCGCCAGGTACTGGGCAGCCAACCATCCGGGGCGGGCTGTCCCGTCTGCGTTGTCAGGCACGGGTGTCAATCTGCCGACTCGTTACGAGGTTTATCGCTACGAACTCGATCCGGACGGCAACCCTGCAACCAACGACAGCATTGTCGGCGATGCTTCGGTCGGCGGCGAGACCGGCACTCCATCCTGCGGCCAGACGCCCGTCACGACCGTGGACCGACGCATCCTCTACGGCGCGATCATCGATTGCAATGCGATCGGCGGCTTCAACGGTCGCGCCGACAACGTGCCCGTCCATGCCTTCGGCAGCTTCTTCATCACCGAGCCGATCAAGGACGGTAAGAACATCAACGTCGAACTCGTGGACATCACTGGCAAAGGCGGCCGCGGCACCCTCGACAATTTCTTGCGCGACGAAGCGCAGCTTTACCGGTGACGGCAATGGTTCGGCTGATCGCCCGTCATCTCACGAGATTTCGACGCGACCAGCGAGGGGCGGTGCTCGTCGAAATGACCTTGGTCGCGCCGTTGATGCTGATCCTGTCGGCTGGCGTGTTCGAGTTCGGCAACCTGATTCACGACAAATTGCTGATGGAAGCCGGTCTTGACGACGGCGCGCGTTTTGCCGCGCGCTGCAACAGCCAGCTTTACACTGACGCCGGGCTGACGGCGATCAACTGCGCCAATATCGCGGCTAACATCGCCGTGTTCGGCAATCCGGCCGGAACCGGCAGCGCGCGCGTCGCCGGCTGGCAGACGGCGAATGTAACGGTGACCATCGGCACAAACTGCCAGGACGCCGTTGTCGGAGGGGTTACCCAATACCGCTCGGTGACCCCGCAAGTCTGCATCGTCCGGGCGGCTGGCACCTATCCCTATAGCGGCGTCGGGATGCTGTCGCTGATCGGCGTTGGCCCAATCACCCTGAGCGGTCTTCACGAGGAGCGGTTAATCCGGTTCTGATGATGATCAGGCGTTTCGCAAAATCCGAGGACGGCGCGGCGATGGTCGAGATGACCATCGTATCGACGCTGCTTTTCGCGCTGACGCTCGGCTTCGTGGATTTCGGCTATGCTTTCTACCAGTGGAACGCGGCAACGAAGGCTGTGCAGATCGGCGCGCGCCTGGCCTCGATCTCCGATCCTGTTGCGACAAACCTCACCACCGCCGGTCCCACGACGACGCCAGGCGCGCCCGTTGTCGCGGGAGCCTACGGCCCGTTCGCGTGCAGCTATAGCGGCACCATCGGCGCCTGCACCAACAGCGGCACATTCGATGCCACCAATTTCAGCCGAATCTTTCGTGGCGACACGGCCGTGACGAACGACGACGCCTGCCCTGCTATCACAGGCAGCCAAAGGCCCGGCATGTGCCACTTCTTTCCGGGCCTGCGTCGGGACAACGTGGTCATCACCTACACGGCGACTGGCCTTGGCTTTCAGACACGGCTCGGTGGCCCGGTGCCGACGATCACCGTCAGCCTTCAGAACAGGACCTTCCAGTTCTTTTTCCTCCAGGGACTGATGGGGTTCGCCAACATCAACATGCCCTCCATGCTCAGCACCGTCACGGGCGAAGATCTGAAAACGAGTGCGCCATCATGAACGCCATCGACACCAGAGTCCTTCCCACGAAACGCAAGCAGGTCGCGCTATTTTCGTCCGAACCGAATTTCAAGCGGGACGTTACCACCCGCCTCGACGCGCTGGCGATCTATGACGTCAAGGTCTCGGATGCGGCGGAGTTCCTGAAGGGGCCGCCGGTCGACAGCCGGCCCGGCATCATCATCCTCGATCTGGCCAATGGCGAACTACTCGGCAATCCGGGGATCGTCGAGGCGCGTGCGGCCTGGGCGTCGGTGCCATTGATCGCGATCTCGGACGAGCTCACTTCCGAGCAGACGCGCGTCCTGGTGCGCATGAACGCGTCCGACTGGCTGCACAAGCCGCTCGACGCCAAGGAGCTGCTCAACGCCGTCACCTTCCACGACACCGGCAGCCAGGGCACCAAGAGCCGCATCGTCACCTTCATTGCCGCCAGCGGCGGCGCCGGCGCCACCACGCTGGCGATCTCGGCGGCCGAGCATCTCGCCTCGAAATCGGCCGAGCGGGCGGCGGCGACTTGCCTCGTCGACCTCGATTTCCAGAGCGCCAATTGCGGCGCCTACCTCAACCAGTTCAACCAGTTCGATCTCTCCGGCATCATCGGCCAGCCGGACCGGCTCGACGTCGAGCTCATGGACGTGATCAAATTGTCGCGGCCGTCCGGCCTGACGCTCTACTCCTTCGAGCGGCCTCAGCTGCCGTTCGAGCCGCAGGGCTCCGACTTCGTCTTCCGGCTGCTCGATCTCGTCGCCTACCGCTTCGACGACATCGTCATTGACCTGCCCAATATCGAGACGCCGTGGCATGACTCGGTGCTGCGCACGAGCGACGAGATCTTCATCGTCTTCGAGCTCAACGTCGCCTCGCTCAGGCAAGGCAAGCGGCTCTACAAGAAGATCCGCGAATTGCGCGGTAACAAGGTGAGCATCACGCTGGTCGCCAACAAGCACAAGCGCAAATGGTTCGGCAACCACTTCTCGCGCAGCGAGCTGGAGAAGATCTTCAAGGCGCCGCACATCAAGTCGCTGGCGCTGGACAACGCGCTTCTTGCCGACGCGCTGAACCGCGCCATCCTGCCTTCCGAGGTGGACGGACGCGCGCGCTTCAACAAGGACTTGAAACGCATGTTCAAGGAGCGGCTGGACAATGCCCAGCGCTAGGCGCTTTGCTGCGATACAATTGGCCGGCGCCTGCCTCGCCGGGCTGATGCTGTTGTCGGCCTGCGGTTTGGCGCAAGCCGGGTCTGGCCTGCCGCCGCTCCCCGCCATGGGCCCGAGCCTGCGCAAGGCGGTCGCCTTCCCGACCAACGAGCAGCCGGGCACGATCATCATCCGCAAAAACGAGAAGGCGCTTTATCTGGTGACGGGCCCAGGCCAGGCGCTGCGCTATCAGATCAGCGTCGGCCGCGACGGCTTCGGCTGGACCGGAACGGTCAAGGTCGCGTCCAAGACCGAATGGCCGGAATGGCGCCCGCCCAAGGAGATGCGCGCGCGCCAGCCTGAACTGCCGGTGATGGTGCCGGCCGGTCCCTACAATCCGCTTGGCGCCAGGGCGCTTTATCTGTCGCGCGACGGGCGCGACACGCTCTATCGCATCCATGGCACCAACGATCCCAAGGGCGTCGGTTTCGACGGCACGTCCGGATGCTTCCGGCTGACGAACACCGATGTGATCGATCTCTTCAAACGCGTCGCGGTGGGCGCAAAGGTGGTGGTTGAATGACGATGATCAGCGAGCCGGACGTTCCGGCAATCGAACTCGGTCACCGGGAAGCCGCGCCGGGGAAGCCCAGCCGGGCCAGGATGATCGGCGTCATCGCGGTCGGCGCGTTGCTCGTCACCGCCGTCAACGTGGCGGCCGCGGTCTATCTCTATCGCGGCGTCAGCGACCTCAAGGCCATGGAGGCGCGGCTGGGTGAGCTCGGCCAGTTCGAGCAGCGCATCGGCGCCCGCATCGACACCGTCAACAACGGTTTCCAGAGCCGGTTCGAGACGCTGGACCGCCAGCTGCAGGCGAATTTCGGCCAGATCAACGGCAATATCGCCAAGCTGGAGCAAGGCCGGCCCGTCGCCGCCAGTGAGCCCGCGCCCGGCGCGACGGAGCCAGCCATGCTCGACAGCACCACCGTGGCGGATGCGTCCGCGGCCGATGAAAGCGGCGCCGATCCCGCCTCCGCGCAACCTTCGTTCAAGCGCAAGGTCGCGCCTCCCGGCCCCAATCCGTCCTACCAGCGCATCCAGCAGCCCGACGGCAAGGTCTATTACAAGAAGATCAACTGATCGCGCGGGCGGCCGCCTGAGCCGGCCGGCTACAGATCGCGCTGCAGCGAAAGCATGCGGACCGCGCGGGCTTCGGCGCGCAGCTTTGCCTCGCACAGGAACGCGACATGGCAATAGGCGCAGGCCGCGAGACCGAGGCACAGCACCAGGCAGTTCTTCAAGCTGAAGTCGAGCATGAGCGAGAAGTGCAGGCCGTTCGGTATGGTGAAGGCGGCAATGGTGCTCGCAGTTTCCGCACTGCTGCTCAGCGCCATCATCTTGCCGGCGAAGATCAGGGCGGCGTGATTGGCGAGGAAGAAGCCGGCCGACCTCTTTGCCTGGCAAATGATCCAGCAGATGCCCGCCGCGGAGACGACAATGGCCGCATCGACGGCCATCGATCCGCCGAGATAGACGTGCGCCTGCTGCCAGAACATGGTCGAGAACGGGCGCAGCTCGAGCCAGGCGTGCCACACAGCAGGGCTCGCCGGATAGAAGCCGAGAAGCAGCGCCGCCATCCGCTCCGCCGCCAGCAGAAGCAGCATCAGGGCAGGAAAGGCAAAAAGCAGTATCGGCTTGCGCATCGTGTCATCCCCTCGACATCCGACGACCGATTCTAGGCGGCATTGGTTGCGCGACGCTTAACGCAACGCCTTGCTTTTCAAGGAATGTCGCTCATGTCTAATGTATGATCCGGTTCAACGGTCGGGAGGCGCCGTGTCGGCAGGAGCTAATAGGTTGGGCTCGGGCGACATCATCGACAGCCGGCGCGATCCCGCGGAGTGCCACGCGTGAGCAAGGCGGGTCAGTCAAGCCGTCCGCTGCTGGTGTTCGCGCTCGGCAGCCTGGGGCTGCTCGCAGGCATGGTGATGATCGCCGAGGGTAGGCGCTGGCTGCCGCCCGACCCGCCTTCGATCGCGTCGATCGAGGACACTGGCGACCCGAAGCCGACTTCGCCTGCTCCGACGCATGATAGGCGATCAGGCCAGCCGGCGCGCAAGGTCGCCGAGAACCTCATCGCGCCACCGCCGCTCGACCCTTTAGGCATAGAGCGCATCGAGCCGCGCCCTCCGCTTGGCGAGCTCGGGCTTGCAACGGCGCCGAAGACGCCGATGCCGTCGGACTGGCACGAGACGCTGCTCTTCCGCCCGGTCGCGGCCTCCGCGGCGGTCTTCGAAGCCATGGGTCGCATGGTCGCCATCAGTGGCACGGTCGACATAGCCCCCGGCAGGACCTGCACGTTCGACAACACCGCCTGGCCCTGCGGCCAGCGGGCGCGGGCCGCCTTCAACGCTTGGCTGCGCGGCCGGGCGCTCAAATGCCTGCTGCCGCCGGATGCCGACCTTTTCGCCATCGCCGCGCCCTGCGTCCTCGGCAAGCAGGATGTCGGCGCCTGGCTGGTTTCCAACGGCTGGGCGATGGCCGCTCCCACCGGCATTTACGGCGGGGCGGAGGTGGTGGCGAGACATGCCAGGATGGGCATTTTCGGCCCACCGCAATAGCGCCGCCGCGGGGAAGTCGGCGGCCGGTTCAGTCCCGGACCTGCGTGAAAGCAGAATGGTCAGGGCGGTTCGGTACTTTTAAAACTTGGCCCGGTCCAACGGCAGCCGGTGCGCCGGATCCAGCGCTTGCCATGGAGAAGATGCCGATTTGCATCAAATTGTACGCTTCCTTGAAACCGAAATCGTAACGGACCTCCTGTAAGCCATGCGTCGAACAGGAGATTGGCCCTTGACCACGAAAACACCGACCGCGCCTGCTCAAACATGGAAGCAGCTCATCTTGCTGGCCGTGCTTGGCACCGCCGTGTGCGTCGGCCTTTCGCTCGCGCTGAACTACCTGCTGCTTTTCAGCGACAGCCTGACGCCATTCGGCCGAGGGGCTGTTACGGCAATCGTCGTGCCGATCGTCATCGGTCTGCCGCTGTTTGCCCTCGTCGGCTGGCAACAGATCGAGATCCGCCGCTACCGGCAGGAACTCACCAGGTCCGGCACCTATGACCAGCTGACCGGCTGCCTGAACGGCAAGGTGTTCACCTCGATGGTCGACAGGAGGGCGCAGAGGCCGGCCGGTCCGCGCTCGGGCGCCTTTCTGGTCATCCATCCGGAACATCTGGCATCGATCAACCTGCGCTTCGGTCTCGAATGGGGCGACGAGGCCTTGCGGCTGATCGCGTCGGCCATCCGATCCGCGGTGCGCAAGGATGACCTGATCGGCCGGATCGGAACCTCGATGTTCGGCGTCTTCCTGCCGGGCGCGAGCGAAGAGGACGCCAAGGACGTCGGCGCGCGCATTCGCGGCACGGTCGGCGAAATCTATTTCGCGCCGAAAGGCGACAAGGACGTGCTTGCGATCAAAGTCGGCGGCGTCATCTTCGAGCGTGAGCTGGATTTCGAGGACATGTTCCGCTTCGCGGAGGAAGGCATAGCCGAGGCCGCGGACGAAGCCGGCCTGCGGCTGTCGCATGTCACCAACTGAGCCGCCGCGATGAACCCAGCGACCCTCGCGAGCGACGATTCCGCGGCCCATCATTCTTCAATAGCGGCATGGTCGTTTATGCCTCAGATACCGCCCATGCAGAGATATTTCATCTCGAGATAGTCCTCGAGGCCGTGGCGGGACCCTTCCCGCCCGATGCCCGACTGCTTGATCCCGCCGAAAGGCGCGGCCTCCGAGGACATGCGTCCGGTGTTGATGCCGACCATGCCATATTCCAGGGCTTCCGCCACACGCCAGACCCGCTTCAGGTTGGAGGCATAAAAATAGGCGGCGAGGCCGTAGATCGTGTCGTTGGCCTCGCGCACGACCTGATCCGCGTCCTCGAAGCGGATGACGGGGGCCAATGGCCCAAATGTTTCCTCCTGCGCCACGCTCATGGCGCTGGAGATAGCGGTAAGGACCGTCGGCTGGAAAAAAGTGCCCTCTGAGCCAATCCTACCTCCGCCGCAGCGGATCGCGCCGCCTTTTTCCACGGCATCGGCGATGTGGGATTCGATCTTGGCCAAGGCGTGGCCATCGATCAACGGGCCGATGGCGACGCCCGGATCGAAACCGTCACCGACCTGAAGCTGGCGAACCTGTTCGACGAACTTATCGACGAACTCGTCGTGAACGCCCGACTGCACGTAGAGGCGGTTGGCGGAAACGCAAGTCTGGCCGGCATTGCGGAACTTCGCCTGGACCGCACCCTCCACGGCAGCGTCGATGTCGGCGTCGTCGAAGACGATGAAAGGCGCATTGCCACCCAGTTCCAAACTGACCTTCTTGATCTGGTCCGAACACTGGCGCATGAGCAGGCGCCCGACCTCGGTCGACCCGGTGAAGGCGATCTTGCGCACCTTGGGATTGTGGCAGAGCTCGCGCCCCACCGCGGCGCCCTCGGAGGCGTAGACAAGGTTCACGACACCGTCGGGAAAACCGGCCTCGACAGCGAGCGCGAACATGGCGCCTGCGACAAGCGGCGTCTGCTCGGCGGGCTTCAGCACGATCGCGCAGCCCGCCGCCAGCGCCGGCGAGATCTTGCGCGCCACCATCGATGCGGGAAAGTTCCATGGCGTGATCGTGCCGACAACGCCGATGGGCTGCTTGATTACCAGCATGCGGCGGTCCGTCGAGGGCGCCGAGATCGTCTCGCCGTAGATACGGTTGGCCTCCTCGGCGTACCATTGCAGATAAGCGGCCGCATGCGAGACTTCCGATCTGGCCTCGGCAAGCGGCTTGCCCATCTCGGCGGTGAGAATTGCAGCAAGATCATCCGTGTGGGTGACGATCAGTTGGTGCCACTCCCATAGCATTTCGCTGCGTTCCCGGGCGGTCAATGCCGCCCATTCGGCTTGGGCGGCATAGGCCTTGTCGATCGCCGCGCGCGTTTCCTCGACGCCCATGTCAGGAAGTTCCGCCAACAGCTCGCCGGTCGATGGATTGAAGACCTCAAACGTATGTCCGCCAGCGGGCATACCAAGCGCCGGCACACGGTCAATCGCGCCGAACAGGTCGGGGCATTTCAAGTGGCGGGTCATCGGCAGGCGCAGGGGCAATACCGCTTTCCTTCTCGTCAGGCCGGCATATCGGAGACGCCACCATGTATTGCGCACGCGCCGCTTTCATAGGGCCTGGGCAGGATGGCGGTAGACCCACCCTGCATCCGCGAAATGCAATCGGCTGGCGCGGTTGAGCTCGCGTTGAAAAAGGCTGGTGCTGCGAGAGAGGATTGAACTCTCGACCTCTCCCTTACCAAGGGAGTGCTCTACCACTGAGCTACCGCAGCCTGCGATGGCGGCGCTTCTGCCATATCGAACCGGCAAGCGCAAGGCCAAGAAAAACCCAAAGCGTCGCATGCGATTCTTTGCCAACAATCATGCGGCTCGAAGCGGCATGCGCGGCTTATACACCGCCCGAAACCCGCACGACCGCCAGCTTTCATGACATCGCTAGGCCAAAATGCTAGCCATTGCGGAATCGCGGCCGGCTGACCACCGGCCAGGGGTCGGATGATGAACGACAAGGCAAATCCACCGAAAAAAGGCGGCGGCGCGCGCAAGGACCGGCTGGCCGAGGCGTTGCGCGCCAATCTGCAGAAGCGCAAGGCGCAGACGCGGTCGCGGCGCGCGGGCGATGCCGATCAGCGGTCGGAAGGGTTACCGGCTGCTGGAAAAATGCACAAGGACTGACCAAATCAGCCATACTGCCCGGCCATAGTCGGTCCGGTTCCAGGAAAATCCTATTTCTTGAACCAAGCCGGCCAATGGTCTAAGCCGGGCATACTCAACCGATTGAAGCGGCCCGTTCGGGCCGAGGGGACATTTTCTTATGGATCGCATCAGAATTGTCGGCGGCAACGAGCTGGCCGGTACCATTCCGATCTCGGGCGCCAAGAACGCGGCATTGCCGCTGATGATCGCCTCGCTGCTCACCGACGACACGCTGACGCTCGAAAACGTGCCGCATCTGGCCGATGTCGAGCAATTGATCCGCATCCTCGGCAATCACGGCGTCGATTATTCCGTAAACGGCCGGCGCGAGAGCCAGCAGAAAGGCTATTCGCGCACCATCAATTTCTCCGCCCGCAACATCGTCGACACCACCGCGCCTTACGAGCTGGTGTCGAAGATGCGCGCCTCTTTCTGGGTTATCGGCCCGCTGCTTGCCCGCATGGGCGAGGCCAAGGTGTCGCTGCCCGGTGGCTGCGCCATCGGCACGCGCCCGGTCGACCTGTTCCTCGAGGGCCTGCAGGCGCTGGACGCCGAGATCGACGTCGACAATGGCTATGTCGTGGCCAGGACCCGGAACGGCCGCCTCCACGGCAATCGCTACGCGTTTCCGAAAGTATCGGTCGGCGCCACCCACGTGCTGATGATGGCGGCCTCGCTCGCCAAGGGCGAGACGGTGCTGGAAAATGCCGCGTGCGAGCCGGAAATCGTCAATCTCGCCGAGTGCCTGACCGCCATGGGCGCCAAGATCCACGGCGCCGGCACCTCGACCATCACCATCCAGGGCGTCGAGGCGCTGTCGGGTGCCCGCGTGCGCGTCATTCCGGACCGCATCGAGACCGGCACCTATGCCATGGCGGTGGCGATGACAGGCGGCGACGTGATGCTGGAAGGCGCGCGGCCCGACCTGTTGCAGACGGCGCTCGACGTTCTCGTCGAGACCGGCGCCGAGATAACGCCGACCAATGAGGGCATCCGCGTCAAGCGCAACGGCGCCGGCATCGCACCGGTGGATGTGACGACGGCGCCCTTCCCCGCCTTCCCGACAGACCTGCAGGCGCAGTTCATGGGCCTGATGACGATGGCCAAGGGCAAATCGCGCATCACCGAGACGATCTTCGAGAACCGCTTCATGCATGTACAGGAGCTTGCGCGCCTTGGCGCCCACATCACGCTTTCCGGCCAGACGGCGATCGTCGACGGCGTCGCTAGGCTCAAGGGCGCTCCCGTGATGGCGACCGACCTGCGCGCCTCGGTGTCGCTTGTCATCGCCGGCCTTGCGGCCGAAGGCGAGACCACGGTCAACCGCGTCTACCACCTCGACCGCGGCTTCGAGCGGCTGGAAGAGAAGCTCTCCGGCTGCGGCGCGGTGATCGAGCGCATTTCGGGCTGACGCGCGCCAAACGGGTGCTCAAGATAAAATAAGCCTCTCGCGCGTTGGGGGCGGCCAAATTTTCAAAGCCGCGCTGCCCCTCACCTACGCCGGCATCTTTTCCCGTAAGCGGCGAGAAGAGGCTGACTGCAGCCTTGGCGTCTTTCCTGCACGTTCGCGATTGGCGAAATCCCTGACGAAAGCGTCCCTTCTCCCCGTAATAGACGGGGAGAAGGGCCCGGCCGGGCGATGAGGGGCAGCGCGGACCTGGCATGATTGGCTTTGGCTGCATTCGTGCCGAGGTTGCACGGACCGAAAAGACCGCCTAACAGAGGGCTGAAACCAACCTTCAGGTGCGCATTCCGCATGGCAGCTCTCAAGCTCATCGCGCTCGACGACCAGGATCTGAGCATCGTCTCGGCGCATGTCCAGGACGCCGTGATGAAGGTCTCCGACCTCGAATATCTGCCGGCGGCCAAGCGTTTCGTGCTGACCATGAACCGGTTCGTCTGGGAGGCGAAATCCGGCCTGTTCCGCCAGCACAACGAACGGCGGCAGAGCGTCCTGCATTTCGACCGCGTGCTCGGCGCCAAGACCAGCGGGATCCCGCGCGACAAGCCGGCAGAGGTGCTGTCGCTGCTGGCGGTCAGCTTCATCGCCATCAGCAAGCCGGCCGGCATCGTCGAACTGGTGTTTTCGGGCGGCGGCACCATCATGCTCGACGTCGAATGCGTCGAGGCGCGGCTTGCCGATGTCGGCGGCTCCTGGGAAGCCTCCTCGCGCCCGGTGCATAGAGGCTAAACCCAATGGCTATCACGCTCCGCCAGCAGGACGCCGATTTCGAGCAGCGTTTTTCGGCCTTCCTCACCACCAAGCGCGAGGTGTCGGCCGATGTCGAGGCCGCGGTGCGCGACATCATCGCGCGCGTGCGCGCCGAAGGCGACAAGGCGCTGATCGACTACACGCTTAAGTTCGACAAAGCCGATCTCGGCGCGCTCGGCATCGCCGTGTCGAAGGCCGACATCGCCAAGGCCTATGAAGCGGCCGATCCGGCGACCGTCGAGGCGCTGAAATTCGCGCGCGACCGCATCCGTTCGCACCACGAGCGACAGAAGCCGAAGGACGACCGCTACACGGATGCCGCCGGCGTCGAGCTCGGCTCGCGCTGGACGGCGATCGAAGCCGTCGGCCTTTACGTGCCGGGCGGCACGGCGAGCTACCCGAGCTCGGTGCTGATGAACTCCGTGCCGGCCAAGGTCGCCGGTGTCGAGCGCATCGTCATCGTCGTGCCGGCGTCGGGCGGTGTCATCAATCCTCTGGTGCTGGTGGCCGCCGACCTCGCCGGCGTTTCGGAGATCTACCGCGTCGGCGGCGCGCAGGCCGTTGCGGCGCTTGCCTACGGCACCGAGACGATCAGGCCGGTCGCCAAGATCGTCGGTCCCGGCAATGCCTATGTCGCGGCGGCCAAGCGCCAGGTGTTCGGCACGGTCGGGATCGACATGATCGCCGGGCCGTCGGAAGTGCTGGTGGTGGCCGATGCCGACAACGATCCGGACTGGATCGCGGCCGACCTTTTGGCGCAGGCCGAGCATGACGTTTCAGCGCAGTCGATCCTGATCACCGACGACGCAGAATTCGGCAGGGCGGTCGAGCAGGCCGTCGAACGCCAGCTGAAAGTCCTGCCGCGCGGCGAGACTGCCGGGGCGAGCTGGCGCGACTTCGGCGCGGTCATCCTGGTGCCGACGTTAGACGCTTCGCTGCCGCTGGTCGACAGGATCGCGGCGGAGCATGTCGAGCTCGCCTTCGACGATGCCGAGGCATTTCTTGCCAGGATGCGCAACGCAGGCGCCGTGTTCATCGGCCGACATACGCCGGAAGTCATCGGCGACTATGTCGGCGGCTCCAACCACGTTCTGCCGACGGCACGCTCGGCGCGCTTTTCCTCCGGGCTGTCGGTGCTCGATTTCATCAAGCGCAGCTCGATCCTGAAGCTCGGCCCGGAGCAGCTCAAGGCGCTGGCGCCCGCCGCGATCGCGCTTGCCGAGGCCGAAGGGCTCGACGCGCATGCCCGCTCCGTCGCGATCAGGCTGAACATGTAGCGATGTCCGGCCGCAACCAAACCCGCGACAGGCTGATCGACGTCGAGCTCGACGAATCGATCGGACGCTCGACGCCAGACGTCGAACACGAGCGCGCCGTGGCGATCTTCGACCTCATCGAGGAGAACAGTTTTCGGCCGGTCAACGACGACGGCGCCGGTCCCTACAAGCTCAAGCTTTCGCTGGCCGAGTCCCGCCTGGTCTTTGCCGTCAGCCGCGAGGACGGCGCCGAGGTGGTCACCCACATCCTGTCGCTGACGCCGCTGAGGCGCATTGTCAAAGACTATTACCTGATCTGCGAAAGCTATTACGAGGCCATCCGCTCCTCGACGCCAAGCCATATCGAGGCGATCGACATGGGCCGGCGCGGCCTGCACAATGAGGGCTCGCAAACCCTGATGGACCGGCTCGCCGGCAAGATCGAGATCGACTTCGACACGGCGCGACGGCTGTTCACGCTGGTCTGCGTGCTGCACTGGCGGGGCTAGATCAGGATGACGTTTCGTTGAATCGCCATCCTGATCCAGCTCTTTGTTGGGGCATGATCCTTTCCAAAAACCGGTTCCCACTTTTTGGGACCATGCTGTTTTGTTGGAGCATGATCTTCTCCAAAAACCGGTTCCCACTTTTTGGGATCACGCTCTTTTGTTGGAGCATGATCTTCTCCGAAAACCGGTTCCCACTTTTTGGGATCATGCTCTAGTGGCCGCCCTGCCTCACTCGATCCTGTTCTTGTGCGGCATGAATGCCGTACGCTCGCCTATCGCGGAACAATTGGCCCGCCGCATGCTGCCCGCCACCACCTTCGTCGCCTCGGCCGGCGTGCGCGCCGGCGAGCGCGACCCGTTCGTCGACGCGGTGCTTGCCGAGGACGGCCTCTCGCTCGGCGAGCGCCATCCCAGGACGCTCGAGGATCTGGAGGATGATTATTTCGACCTGATCGTGACGCTGGCGCCCGAGGCGCACCATGCAGCGCTCGAACTCACCCGCTTGCTCGCCGTCGAGGTCGAATACTGGCCGATGCCCGACCCGACCGACATCGGCGGGACGCGCGAGCACATCATGGCCGCCTATCGCGACGTGCGCGAGCGGCTGAAGGCGCGCATAAGCCGACGTTTTCTGCTTCCGGAAGCAGAAAACGCGTCGGATTAAGCATGTTCACAAGCGGACGATTATCATATAGGTTCCGCCGCAAATTCCGGCTGGAGTCGGATGATTTCGGGTCTGTTCGACCCGAAATCATCCGACTCCAGATCAAGGGTAGAGCATGATGTCGTCCGAAACTGCTTCGGCATCATGCACTGGCGCCGGAACGCAATCCAAGCAAAGGTATCGAATGCCGAAGGAAGAAGTCCTCGAATTTCCGGGCGTGGTCACGGAACTGCTGCCCAATGCGATGTTCAGGGTGAAGCTCGAAAACGAGCACGAGATCATCGCCCACACGGCCGGCCGCATGCGCAAGAACCGCATCCGCGTCCTGACCGGCGACAAGGTCCTGGTCGAGATGACGCCTTACGACCTGACCAAGGGCCGCATCACCTACCGTTTCAAGTAACAGCCTGGCACCAACCGCGATGAGCACCCTGCAGAAGCTCGTGCTTGCCTCGGGTTCGCCGCGCCGCATCGAACTCTTGCAACAGGCCGGCATCGAGCCGGATCGCGTTCTTCCTGCCGATGTCGACGAGACGCCGTTGCGCGCCGAGCATCCGCGCTCACTGGCCAAACGCCTTTCCAAGGACAAGGCCGAGAAAGCGCTTATCTCGCTGAAAAGCGAGGACGACTATGCGCCAGCCTTCATCCTTGCCGCCGACACCGTTGTGGCGGTCGGGCGGCGCATCCTGCCTAAGGCCGAGACGATCGACGATGCCGTGAACTGCCTCGGCCTGCTTTCCGGCCGCTCGCACCGGGTCTATTCCGGCATCTGCCTGATCACGCCCGGCGGTAAGCTGCGCCAGCGACTGGTGGAGACCAGGGTTCGCTTCAAGCGGCTGCCGCGCGAGGAGATCGACGCTTATGTCGCATCAGGCGAATGGCGCGGCAAGGCCGGCGGCTACGCCGTGCAAGGATTGGCCGGTTCCTTCGTCGTCAAGCTGGTCGGCTCCTATACCAACGTGGTCGGCCTGCCGCTCTATGAGAGCGTGGCGCTGCTTTCCGGCGAAGGCTTCAAGGCCCACCAGAACTGGCATGCTGCGCGCTCATGAGCATAGTCTACACATGAGTTCGGGCGACAAGGTAACGCCGCTGAGGCCGAAGCGGCCCTGCCCCGAATGCGGCAAACCGTCGGCGCGCGAGCACTATCCGTTCTGCTCGGCGCGCTGCAAGGACATCGACCTCAATCGCTGGCTGAAAGGCGCCTATGTCATCCCCGGCCGCGACGGGGAAGAGGAAGAGGACGACACGCCCAAGCCAAGTCCCTCGGCCGAGGACGAGGATTGAGCGGCGGCGGCCGCTGTTATCCAGCAATTTTTCGTTGCGACAAAGTCAGCACCTAAGCTAAGTGCTTGTTTTTACGCAGGTCAGGAGCGGCATGGAGCGCGCACTTTTCCGGGAATTGCTCTTGTTTTTTACGCAATTCCAGGGCGGAAAACCGTTGCACACTTTTCCTGGAATTGCTCTGGACAGCCAAGATACCCGTGCTATAACCCACGCGCTTTCAAGGGGCGTCGCTTGGCGTTCCTCTGAAATCCGGCGGGCGGTTCATGTTAGCCGGCGCAGGCCCAGATAGCTCAGTTGGTAGAGCAGCGGACTGAAAATCCGCGTGTCGGTGGTTCGAATCCGCCTCTGGGCACCATCCCCTTTTCTCCCGATACTCCCTCTCGCCGAAGCCTCTACGCTTCAACTTCTGCAAAGCATTGGAATTACTGACCTTTTCGCAAGATCAGGCGCAGTCAGGCGCATTTCTTGGGATTTCGGTGCATTTGGTCCAACGAGGCGCGGGGGTGGTATTTCCGTTGGTATTGGAGATCCTGATGGTATCGAAACAGCCAAGGGAGGTCTCACGAATGGCCCTTTCTGACGTGAAATGCCGAAACGCTCGCGCCGCTACTAAGCTTGTGAAACTCTCTGACGGCGGTGGGCTCCAACTGTGGGTGCAGCCTACGGGGTCTCGCCTTTGGCGGCTCGCATATCGCTTTGACGGCAAGCAGAAATTACTGGCGTTGGGCAGCTACCCACTCATCTCCCTTGCCGAGGCACGCCAAGCGCGCGATGACGCCAAACGCCTCCTGCTGGGGGGTGTTGATCCCGGACAGGACCGCAGTTTGCGAAAGGCAGGCTCAGCAAAGGACACTTTTCGCTCAATCGCGGACGAATATGTCGACAAGCTTAAGAAGGAGGGGCGTGCCGATCGGACGATCGGCAAGGTCAAATGGCTTCTCGGCTTTGCCTATCCGACAATAGGCGACAAGTGCATTAGGGAGATTGATCCGGCCAGCATCCTTAGTGCCCTTCGTCGCGTCGAGGTTCGCGGTCGATACGAGTCGGCCAGACGACTGCGCTCTACAATCGGGAGCGTGTTTCGATACGCAATCGCGACCGCACGAGCTGAGGCAGATCCGACGTTCGGCCTCAGGGGCGCGCTCATTAGTCCGACGGTGACGCCGCGTGCCGCCATTACCGATCCAAAGGCGTTGGGAGGCTTGCTGAGGGCGATCGACGCATTTGACGGTCAGCCTACAACCCGAGCGGCCCTGAAGCTAATGGCACTGCTGTTTCCTCGCCCGGGCGAACTGCGAGCGGCCGAATGGGACGAGTTCGATTTCGAAAGCTCGATGTGGATCATTCCTGAAGCACGCATGAAAATGCGACGGCCGCACCGCGTACCCCTTTCAAAGCAGGCCACAAGCGTCCTGAGGTTGCTTAAAGAAATCTCTGGTGGTGGATCGCTGCTTTTTCCTGGTGTTCGGTCGGTTTCGCGTCCGATTTCCGACAACACACTTAACGCCGCCCTTCGCCGCATGGGCTACGGCAAAAAGGAAGCTACCGCGCACGGTTTTCGAGCAACGGCATCAACTCTCCTGAACGAATGCGGAAAATGGCATCCAGATGCCATAGAGCGACAGCTGGCCCACATTGAGAACAACGACGTTCGTCGAGCCTACGCCCGGGCTGAGCACTGGGACGAGCGCGTCCAGATGATGCAATGGTGGGCCGATTATCTCGACGAACTCGAGAGCAAAAACGCGCGGCTGATCTCAAGGGATGACGGCAAGCCTGCTGTCCGCCGTCGGGAGAGTCGACTCTGAACCCAACGGCGGCGATTCACCAAACGCCAAGACGAACCCTCAACCTTCGAAGATAATGTCGATTCAAAACATGGAAACTGGAAATAAATGTTGGGTCCGGAGGACGTTCTCACGACATTGATGTTATTGGTGGGCGAAAAACGAGAACTTTCCCCTATCTTTCCGCATGGTTCCGCAGAGTCTCTAGCTGGACCTACCGTTTCTCAACCATCCTGCTGGTATCTGGCGGATGGCGCGCATGCCGTCCCCGGCGGCTATCCCTGCCTGATGCGGTAGCTGACGCTACTTGGCCCATCGGCGGCCGACCGATTTTAGGCCGTTTGCTGCGGGTCCGGTTTTGGCACAGTCTGCAAATAAGCTGCCGTTTGGTTTGCGGGATCGTTTACCGGGTCGTCTCGTCGCGTGTCACCACCCGACGCGATCAAGCATCGAGGACCGGCAAGGCGACGGTTCTCGACCCCGGAAACCGCGCTGCCAGCGTTCGAGCAACTTGGACCCGATCCGCTCGTGGCGTCAGTGCTGAGAACCTCTGTCATCGCTGAAGCTAGGCCTTAGGCGGCCGTCACCTTGGGCGCGTCGAACTCATCGACCTTGCCACCGGTGTAGCCCGGGCGGGCGCCTGCCAGCACATTGTACGGGAAAGCGGGCGGCATAGCGCTTACCTCGTCGAGACGTGCGATCTGCTCGGCCGACAGGCTCACCTTGGCCGCGGCGAGTTGGCATTGAGCTGTTCCACGGTGCGCGGTCCGATGATCGGAAGCGAGCCCTTGACCGCTACCCAGGCGATGGCCACTTCGCCGGCGGTGACGTCGACTTCATTGGCTATCGCCAGGAGGGTATTGAGGATTGCGGTGCGCTGCGGCGAGTTTTCTGGCTGGAAGACGTTGCCACCGAAGCCTTCGCGGCGGCCCGTCGCACCCTATTCGCGATACTTGCCCGTCAGCATGCCGCCGCCGAGCGGAGACCAAGCCACCAAGCCGAGGCCTAGCGACTGGCCCGCCGAGATCAGCTCTTGCTCGCTGGAACGCACGACAAGGCTGTGCTCGAACTGAAGGCCGGCGATCGGAACGGTGCCGCGAAGCTCGGCGATGGTCGCAGCCCGCGCCACGCGCCACGCCGGGAAGTTGGAAAGGCCCGCATAGAGGATCTTGCCGGCGCGGACGAGATCGTCAAAGCCGCGCACGATTTCTTCGCCCGGCGTCACGCCGTCGGCCATGTGAACCCAGAGAAGGTCGATGTAGTCGCTCTTGAGCCGCTTCAGGCTGTCCTCGACCGACACGACCATGGCCTTGCGGCTGTTGCCAGTGACGAGGATGCCGCCATTGGCGCCGGCCGGCATGGTGTACTTGGTGGCGACCACGAAATCATCCCGACGGCCGACGAGTGCATCACCGATGATCTCCTCCGACTGGCCGCCCTGATAGACGCCGGCCGTGTCGATGAAGTTGCCGCCCGCATCGGCATAGGCGTCCAGGATCTTGCGGCTGTCGTCGCGCTCCGCGCCGTAGCCCCAGCCCGTGCCGAAATTGCCGGTGCCGAGCACTAGCTCGGAGACCCGCAGACCCGTGTGCTCTCCGAAAAGTTTGTAACGCATGCTTGTTTCTCCGTTGGGAAGCTTTTAATTGCGATCACAATTAATCGCAGGCAGCGTCTAATTGACTTTGATTGCGACCGCAACTAAAAAGTGAAAAATCTGGCTCGGAGGTTCGAGAATGCGTGTTTCCAAGGAGAAGGCGGCGGAGAACCGGGAGGCTCTTCTGCAGGCGGCGAGCCGCTTGTTCCGCCAGAAAGGCATAGACGGCGTCGGCGTGGCCGAGATCGCCAAAGAAGCCGGTCTGACCCATGGCGCGCTCTACGCTCACTTCTCATCGAAGGATGAGCTAGCGGCCGCTGCCTTCTCCTACGGCTTCGCCGGGAACATGAACGACACTCGCGAGTGGGTGGGCGATCGAAGTCTAGGCTTCACCGATTACCTAGACGGATACCTGTCCCCCTACATGCGCGACAAGGTGGAGACCGGTTGTCCGATGGCGGCCTCCGCAAGTGAGATCGGTCGTCAGGACAGCGCCGTTAGCGAAAGCTTCAAACGCGCGTTCGAAGAGATGGCGACGATGCTCGAGGACTCGCTGGAGGACACGATCCCTCAGACTCAGAAGCGCCGCCTCGCCATCGCCGCGGCCGCGGCAGAGATCGGCGGCATCGCCGTATCGCGCGCGGTCGCTAAGGCCGACGCCACGCTTGCGGATGAGGTGCTGGAAGCGATCCGCGCAACCTTTGCCGCTGCTCCGAAGTGGCGAAGGCGCACCCCGGATAGGCCGTAAGGCCTCCGCGCCGCCTCACCACCTCAAATTCCGCCGAACAAAACGTCTCTGTGGAGCAGGCGCGACCGCTGCGCTCGTCTAAAGATGGGTCGCAATTACCATTGGGATGCATGCCACTCAGTCCCCTTTGGGGCGTCCAAGAAGTCGAGCCCGATGACCAACTTGAGGCGCATAGCTACTATTTCGCCATCGGCCTTGGTGCTCTATCCTAAGGTTACTTTTAAAGGCGCGGTTCACCGCGCCTAGAGGCGCTAAATTGCCAGCGCGCCAGTTTATCGCCACTCCTCGGCGCGATGATGCGCCCTCTGGTTCGTCGCGATTGCCTGCTATTCCACAAAAAACGCCCCGGTTAGACTGGGACGGTTATCCAGTGAACAACGGTCGCAGCACCAGATGGGAAGTGCCTACCGGTACAGGCGCTTCCTTGCAAGATCAAGGATTTGGTCCGACTGCGGTGTCCCCGATACGATCCGGGCCAAGGTCATGGCACCGATCATGGTGGCGTAGTCCACCATGGCTTCGCCGCGAGCTTGCTCGGAAGACGGATCCTGGGCCAGTTCGTCGATTCATCTGTTCGATGACGACCGCCGCCGCCCCCGGGTTTCACTTGAGGACCGGGCGGCCTCGCTCCCAAGGCTGCCATCGGACAGGTGGGCATAGCCGCATCGCGATGCTCACGGCTCAGATAGCGTGACGGCGTCTACAGGGGCGGCAAATCCGGATTGGCTGTTGCCGTCGCAATCGCTGGCATCCGATTGCTTTCTCGCCCTACTAGCCCGGCCAACAAGCCTTTCTTGCGAATGCAATATGTCCCGTCAAGCAGCCTTCAACGCCTCGGAAGTCATTCTTTTTTATACATTTTACTCGGGTATGAATTTTGCTGGGCGGACGTACTGTCTGGTTTCGACATGGTAACACCCCTGCAATCCTGCATCTAGACAGTTGACGGGTAGCTAAATTAGCACTACTCTGACGCCCTACGTGAAAATTTGACATGTGGCGTGGCAGATTTTGCTTTCGCTTATCTGTGTCGTCGGCGTTTGTCTTTGGACGACTTCCGGCGATGTAGATGATGGGTCTTTCTGGATTAGCAGACGTTTTCGGCTTAATCCGGATAGTAGCTGATTTCTCGAATAGGTGCGCTTCCAGAATACTATTGACCTCAGAAAATCCTGAATCACTCAAGTGCATTGAACGTTCAGTTTAATTTTCTCAGGGGAGGATGCCGCGATGGCTAGGGCTACGCTTAATTATCCTGTAGCGTTCGAGGACGAGGACGAGAAGTCCGTAGGGGATATCGGCAGGCTTGCCGTTATATCGGCTCCAGCATTCCACATAGAAGTTGAAGCGAAAAGTGGCCAGGAATGCCATCGCTTTAAACTGGTCACTATAGGGAACTGGCCTGAGGTAAAAACCGAATTCCGGCTTAAATGCGTGAAGATTTTCGGCAAGAAAATCTGTACAAAGGTGCCGGTTATCTACAATCGGACGTGCACAAAATACGCCTTTGTCGATGTTTGCTACCCCACCGGTGAACTAAAAGAGGTGCAAGATTGCGTAGTGAGCGCTGCCCTTGCTGCCGCAATTGCTGCAGTTGTCACCTCTGGTTCGGCAGCCGGTCCGACGTTTAAGGCTGCGCTTGAAGCCTGCCTTTTGGCCAAAGGGGCCAAGTGGGCGGACCAGATCACGGTAAACGCAGGTTGGGACTCGGAGTGCGGCGCATGGCATTGATTCTGGTAAGTGTCAGCCCCGTCTATAGCGTGCTCCACGGGCATCGCAGGTAATGTGACGTGAGGCCTAAAACAAAACTCGGAGGCATCTAAATGAGCGACGGAATTTTTGTACCGTGGCCTTTTCCGTGGAGCCACATGTTTCCACCGCGCTCGACGGCATTTTCCCAATTCATGGCTGCGTCCTTAGATAGTGTGCAGCCCTCGTCGGCGGAGCCGCCAAATGCGATGGATACGGTCAAAGCCAAAGCTGACAGCCTTTGTTCTAAATTCAGCGACTCTCTACCTCCGGTCAGAAGCGCGGAGGTATACCTGGTTGAGGGGGTTGCGCAGGTGAACTTTCCCGAGAGCGCAATGCCCAGCTCTGGCTTCGCCGTGACCACTTCGAAACTGGCAGTGATTTATCCGCCGGAGTTCCTTTTCGTCCTCGATGTCGGGCTTGACTGCCTGGTTGGTGGCTCGGTCTTTTGGAACCCTATAGGATATGGTGATCCTGGTTTCCCGGAGAAAAATGAGATTGCCCTCCGCAGTATTCGAAAGCGCACTGAGCCCGATCTTATTTTTCCTAGTATCGCCGGAAGCCTGATGATGGGTTTGAAGGAAGGTACCCCAGACGGTGAAGTCAAAGATGGACTTATTGATAATGGCCTTCAGGATGTGATGCTTTTCGGCACCTTCGCGACTGCGAATTGCAAGCCATTCCAAGAGCCGACGATCTGTCGTGATCTTGAGGCCGCGCTCCCATTCCTAAAGTATGCGGAGCAGAATACCCTCCGACGGATCATCGACTTCGCCCCGGGCTGGGTTGCGAAAAGATTGGTATGAGTTCGCGATGGCCGCATCGATAGTTTGCCGCAGGACGGCAGTTTTGCTGCAGCCTTGAAAGTGCGTCTCACCGCGGAGGCTTCAATCTTGTAGACCGAGTGACTGATTGGAAGTAGAAATTCTCGAATGAACGGGAGTGAAACATGAAAATCGCACCAGTCCTATTCGCTGTACTTATCGCTTCAGTAAATGCCCACCCAACCCCTGCTCCGGCGGCCACTCGAGGTGGCCTGTGCCCATTGCATTACTTGCCCGTATGTGCATGGAAGAACGGCCACAAAAAGACTTATACAAATAGCTGCTTCGCAAAGAAGGCCGGCGCGATCCACATCCGGCCTGGTGCTTGCAAGAAGTAATGCATGTCCTGCTCGGCTAAGCCGCGAGCCTATCTGGGGGATCGCTTAGGGCTCTGAGCATACCTGATGCTCCTGACCTCGGCCGGGTTCCTGGGGCGGTGCCTCGCGGGTCTAGCTGCGATCTCGCTTGCAAAGTCGCTCAGATGCGGTGGTCATAGGCAACCATCACCGCCCAGGAGAGATCGAACTCGCTGTTGTTGTGGCGCTGCCAGGTAGCGAGGGACTTAAAGCCCTACCCTTGGAGAGATACTCCAGTGAAAAAAAGTGCAGGCACATTCAACGGAACGTCGCTGAGGGCCGATTTTCACGAGGCCCTAACTAAAGCGATCGAAAGTGCAAAAGCCAAGATTCCGACCGACTACGTCGAATGGAGGCTAGTTGAAGCTTCTGGAAAGGAAGGGGGCTTCGTCCTAGTGAAGGAGTTAACTGTTACGATTGAAGTCTTCCTCCCCGCCTAGCCCTTCCGCTGACCGGAGAGGCCGCGGATCTTCGGTCGTATTTTCGCCGCGTTGCGAGGGGAGCGTCGAAGGCCGCCCACCTGTTGGCTTCACGCGACTTTTCGAGCGATGGCCTTGAACGGACGAGCAGCGTGAAAGCATCTGGCCGGACACTTGCCTCAACCTGCTACCACGTCACGGGATGCGCGATTGGGAATCCGGGGCGGGCTCGCGGAGAAAACGCGCCTACGGCAGTGTTGCCTCGGCCGTTGAGGAGGTAATCAAGGAAGATACGTCCTGTGCGGGCTGGTGGGTCGGCCGATAGAAAGTACCGCTCCGGGTCGGCGTCTATAAGGCACTGAGCGAGCGCTCTGGCTAGTTTCCGCGCGCTATCATGAGTCATGTTCGACGGCAGCGGGGCCGTAATATGGACACCCTTGCAGCCGGTCACCTTCGGCCAGCTCTCCCAGCCAGCTGCTTCAAAGATTTTGCGCAGAGACAGCGCGGGCCTCGATTAGCGCACCCCATGGCACGCCTTCGTCGGGATCAAGGTCCAGTACGGCTGGTCAGGGTGAATGCGCTTGCTTGCCCGTGCTCGATGACGATCTCAGTCCGATAGTCATCGTATTTGATCTCATGCAGCCATTCAGAATCGGCAGGAGCTCTCTCGACCAGTGTCGGCGATTGCCTACGTCCCGTGCGACGGCGGACTTTAAGTTGTAAGCACTAAGAGAAGTGCTGCGTAGGCTTTCTCAACCGTTTGATGTAGCTGAAAAGAGGCGTTCTTCAGGCGTCTTTTCTCCAGCGCAAACCTGAAGTCGTCAAGGAAGTTCCCTAGGCCGGCTGTCTTTCTTGCGGATCCGGCGATTGGGCGATATGAACCTATCGGTTTGCATCCAGGAGCGTGACGATGTCCGAAGAAGCCAATAATCTCATCGAACTTACTGCCGATATCGTTTCCGCCTATGTGCAGAAGAACGCGGTTCCCGTGTCTGGGCTGCCCGATTTGATCGCCAGCGTGAATTCGGCATTGTCTAATATTGGCCAAACAGCTCCGGTAGAAGCGCCCGTTCAGAAGCCGGCAGTCAATCCCAAGAGATCCGTGTTCCCGGACTACATCATCAGCCTTGAAGACGGCCAGAAATACAAGTCGCTCAAGCGCCATCTAGCAACCCGACACGGGATGACGCCTGACGAATACCGGGCGAAATGGGGACTGGCGAAAGACTATCCCATGGTCGCTCCAAACTATTCGGCCGCACGCTCAGCGCTGGCAAAATCGTTGGGTTTGGGAAGGAAGGCTGCTCCGGCCAAAAAGCCTGCTGCGAAACGCAAGGCGAAAGCCTAACCTGTAACCTGGCGGACCGATCGCAGAGGACGAAGGCGGCGCGGCAGGTTCAAGCCTGCCCTCCTCGGAATATCCCGCACTACGCATGGTCTGCTGATTGCCGTCCCGGTTTCTCCGACGCGCCGGCGCCAGGTACACCTTCCTTTCTGGCCTTGGCAAAAGCTCGGTCGCTTTCGAGGAACTCCGCCAGCATGAATGGGATGAGTTCGGCCACCGTTTCCGACTCGCCATAGGTCTGGCGGTAAAGCGCCGCATAGTCCTGCAGCGCTTGATTCAGGTCGGCGCGGACAGTGATGGTGATTTTCGAAGGTGTCCGGTCCGGAAGCTTTCCAAGTCTCAGGTTGGCCATGGTTACTCCTGTTCAACTGCATATGGCCGGAGCACGATGTCCTTCCGCACAATAACGCGCAGCGGCCAACCGGGGCGCACGGTGATAGTGGGCTGAATATTGAGGTTCTTTTCGGTGATGCGCTGGCCGGCTTGACTGACGTTCTGCTGGGTGGATTCCCGGATCGCCTTCACCAAGTCGCTTTCGTTTTCCCCAAAGCTCAATTCAGTGCCAACGCCTAGCAAAGTAGCCAGAGCAACGCCCTTGATCAGCTGCCAGGTGTGGAAATCCACCTTATCCTCAAGCCCTGCATAGCCGGCAGCGTCTATTGCGGGCAGATTGTCGATTTCGATGGACGAGCCGTCGGGCATGACAATGCGTTGCCAGACCAGCAACGCGCGTTTTTGTCCGAAGGCGACGACGCTGTCATAGGTGCCGATCAGGCGAGAGCCCTGCGGAATGAGTAGGGTGTTGCCGGTGACGCTGTCGTGCACGTTCTCGGTGACCTGCGCGACGACTAGGCCGGGCAAGTCGGAAGTGATGCCGGTGATGAGGCTTGCGGCGATGACGCTGCCGGCCATCAGCTGATATGGCGAAGCCGGCGTCTGCAGCGCGTGCGGATTGTAGATTCCGCTCGTGTCCTTCTGGTTGATAAAATCGAGCTTGCGCTGCTGGTTGTTTTGGTCGCCCTCGGCCGGGGCTACCGAAACCGAAGGGCGTGCCGCGTCGGATTGTGCGAGTGCCTCAGACGGCTGCTGCCTACTTGGCCCGGCACCTGCAACAGATGTCGTTTCGAGGCGATTTTCGATCCGAAATAGGACTTGCGACTCGCGCGCCGCGATCGCCTGTTGCGCGAGGCGCTGTTCCTCGGCGGATGCCTCTTGCCCCGGTGCAATGCCGAGCTGGCGCTGGCGCTCCAGGATGGGGCGACCGAGATCGCCAGGCAGCGGCGGCCCAAGCACCGGAAGCTTCGGCGTGATCCCGGAATAATCCTTGGGAAGCGCGTCGAGCCCCTCGGCAGTTGGCTTGCGCTCGGTGTTATAGCGGTCTTCCAGCTGGCCTTTGATGCGCCAAGCCGGGCCTTTAAGCGCCACTATGGTGACGCCGAAAATGGCGCTGGATCCAGCTGCCGCGATGGCTATGATCACGCCGCGCCTGAAGCGCACAGCGCGTCGGGGCGAGGCTCGCAGCTGCAACTGCTCCGGATCGAGTTTCGGCGGAGTATTTGGGCGGTGAGTATCGGTCACGGGCCTCTCCCCTCACCTGCCAAGACGCGAAAAGAGTGTTATCCGCCGGGGCGGTTGCCGGCCGTCCGTCCGGGTGATGCGAACCACCTGCTGCTGCTTGGTGCCGAAGCGAAGTTCTGCCACGGCGAACAGGCGATCGACGATGTAGTAGTTGCCGCGCATTCGGTAATTGACGAGTTGGCTGTCTCCATCAGGACCGACAACGAAGAGCGGCGGCGCCTCGCCCTGATCGATCCGACGTGGAAATTCGACATAGACCTTGCTGCCGTCATCGAAGGCGCGCGTCGGCCGCCAGGGCGGCATGTCACCGCTGATGGAATAGCGGAAGCGGATGTTCTCGAGCGCCACATTCGACGCCACCGGCGTGGCAGCCTCAGCTTGAGCGTTGCGCTGGCGAAGCGCAACGATCTGGTCCTCGCTGTACGTCCACGAAATAGCCGCCATTGCGGTCTTCTCGGTGCTTTGGAGCTGCAGGTGGTAAGTCCGCCGTTCCGTCGTGATCACCAGGTTGGTGCTGAGCCCCGGCGCAAAAGGTTTTACCAGAACATGGGTGCGCTGATTGTCACCGGTGCCGCTGACAGTGTCGCCGATGACCCAGCGCACCGTGTCGCCGGCCGACACGGCTGTGAGTTTCTCGCCAGGTTGCAGTGCGATATCGGTGACGCGCTCGGGTGCAGCATAGAGCTGATAGAGCGCGCCATCGGTGAACGGATAGACCTGCACCGCATTGACGTAGCCATACCTGGTCGGTTGCTGCGTCGCCGCTTTGTTGGCATCGGCGACACGTTCTTCAGGGGAACGCTTGTCCTCGACGACCTTGCCTGGGTCCGGTAGTAACTGGCCGGGTAACGGTAAGGGTTTTGGTACCTCGACGATCTTGACCAGCTTATCCGCCGGCTTTTCAATTGCCGCCAGTTTGAAATCGGCAGCATCGTAGGAAATCTCAGGCGGCGGCACCGCCTTCGACGCGCAGGCCCAGAGGACAGCAGCTGAGGCCGACAGTATCAGCGCGGCACGGAACGATGGGGCTCTATTTGTCATTGGCTGGCTCCTTCGAAGAAACGGATGCAGGTGCTGCGCTGTCGAGCTCGCGCGACCAGTCGATGGCGTTGATGAAGACGCCGAGCGGGTTGTTGCGCAGTTGGTCCGTATTGCTTGGCGGGCGGATCACGATGGTGAGGATCGCGGTCCAGCGCGTCGTGCTGGCCAGGCTGCCGCGTTCAAAAACCTGCTCGGTCCATTTGACCTGGAACGAGCTGTTGGATGCCCGAACCACGCTGGTCACCTGCACCGATACGCTGCGCGTACCGATCCGGCCGAAGGGGTCGTTGGCCTTGGCGTATTCGTTGAGGAAGAGTGCCGCGCGGTCGGTGGCAAAGTCGTAGGCTGCCAGCCAGTTCTGCCGCACCAGCACCGGATCGGTGGAGACAGAACGGACATTCTGGATGAAACGACCGAGATGCCAGGCGATCTGGGCGTCGGTGGGTTCATAGTCCCGGACAGCAGGCGCGACAGCGCGCGCCTCGCCGAAGCGGTCGACCTCGACGACGTAGGGCACGACGCGGCTTTGCATCGACTGCCAAACGAGTCCGCCGGAGAGGCCGGTTGCCAAAGCCAGACAGCCGAGAGCCATCAACCGCCAGTTCCTGGCCTGTACTCGGGACGAGCCGATGCGCTCGTCCCAGAGCTGGGCGGCCTTCTGATACGGCGTGACCGGCTCGGGCGTCTTGCCGTAGCGTTGAACGGGTCGTTTGAAGAGCATCTAGTCGTCCTTGTCACTGAGGGAGGGATTGGCGCTGCCGCTAGGCCTGTCGCCTTCACGGACGGCCTGCATTGCGGCGTGGCGATGGGCACGGGCGCTCTGTTCGGACCGCAGACGCCTTGCCCATCCCGGCGCGGCATTGGAGCCGGCAGCGGCCGGGCTTCCGCCCATTGATGCAATCGGCGCTCCGCCCGTCACGGTCCATGCAGCTTCGCGCCCGACATGGGCGTTGCGCCCGAAAGCACCGGAGGCGGATCTTGCTGCTCGCATTGCAGCGCCGCTGGCGGCGCCCGCTAAGCCCTGCATTCCAGCAGTCACACTGGACAGACCGGAATCAGGCGAGGTTGCCCGCCCCAGCTGCCAGGCCGTGGAAGCTGCCGATCCCATGGTTGTGCCGGCCCGGACTGCAGCAAGACTGCCGCTAGCCGCCATGCGCGTGCCGGCAAATGCCGCGCCTCCGGCAACGAGCGACGCACCGGCCGCGGCCGCCGTGGTTCCAAGTGCGGCGCCCGCACCAAACTGCGGCGCCCCGGAGACAAGGCCTGAAGCGATGCCGGGCCCAAAGATGCCGAGGCCAAGCAGCGCTAGCGCGCCGAGCACTTGCGACATGGCAGCGGCGAGGTCCGGCTCCTTGCCTTGCAGCGCGGCAGCGAACTCACCGAAGAGCGTGGAACCGATGCCGACGATGACGGCGAGCACCATCACCTTGATGCCTGATGAGATGACATTGCCGAGCACGCGCTCGGCGAGAAAGGATGACCGATTCCAGAGCGCAAAGGGGACCAGGATAAAACCGGCCAGCGTGGTGAGTTTGAACTCCAGGATGGTGATGAAGAGCTGGATGGAAAGAATGAAGAAGGCGATGATGACCAGGAACCACGCCACCAGCAGCACGAAAATGGTGAGCGCGTTGCCGAAGATTTCCGGGAAGCCTAACAGCTGGCTTGCCTGATCGAGCAGCGGCCAGGCGCCCTCGAAACCCGTCGCGGCAATGCGGCCTGGATGCAGGAGATTGTCTGCGGAGAGATTGCCGGACGAAGCGTTGATGCCGAGACCGGCAAAGGATCGATAGATGATGTCTGCGAGGTTCTTGAAATTGTTCAGGATGAAGGCGAAGACGCCGACATAAAGCACCTTGCGGGTGAGGCGGCCGAGAATGTTGGGCTCGCCGCCGAATGCCCAAGCCAGACCGGCAAGCGTGATGTCGATGCCGATCAGGGTTGTGGCGAGAAAGGCGACCTCGCCCGAGAGCAGACCGAACCCGCTGTCGATATAGCGGATGAACGTCTCCATGAAGCGATCGATGACCCCAAGGTCGTTCATGTCGCCGCCTTCCTTATCGTGAAGAACTGGTGATCAGTTGCCGGGATAGGCCGTGCCGGTGCCTAGGAAGCGCTTCGTGGTCTGGCGGGCGGCTTCCTCGGACTGAGCCTTGCGGGCCGCATCCTGGGCCTCAGCCCGAAACTGCGTCGCAAGCAGCGTCTGGATCTGCATCTGTTGCTTGGTCGAAAGCGCGATCAGTTGGTTGGTGGCCTGGCTTGCCTCGAGCGCACCGGCCGCTCCTTGGCTCCGATTGACGAGATCGGCAAGCAGATCGCCATCACCGCGAACATTCTCGACGATCTGCGACTGGACGCCCATGGTCTGGCGGAACGCCTGCATGGCGTTCTGCCAGCGTTCGCGCGCAGCGGTTGCCACGTCGCTGACCTTGATCGTGCCGTCGTAGCTTTCCGGATATTGCTGGCGCCACTGGTCCTGAAGCTTGTTGAGGTTAAAGCTGAGGCCGCTTGCCTGGTCCATGAGACCATCGATGCGATGGAGCGCGCCGGTAAGCTGGCCGACCGAGGAGAAATCCATATTCCGAAGATTGCGCGCCATGTTCTCAAGCATGGTCGCCTGGTTCTGAAGTGACTGGATCTGGTTGTTGATCTGCTCCAGCGCGCGCGCCGCCGAGAGCACGTTCTGCGTATAGTTCGAGGGATCGAACACAATCAGCGCATAGGCAGGCTGAATGTAGTCGGCTATCGGTTTGGCGATCAGGGAAACGGTGACAAGGCTTGTGAAAAGGCGGCGTCCCATCATGATGATTGCTCCGTGTATGGGTGAGGAAATTGCTGGAGAAGCTCGGCGGCCCAGTCGAGGTCGCGCGCTTTCAGGAAATGAGAGGCAAAGCTTTCTTGCCCGTGCTCGGACAGGATCCTGTCGATCAGCGTCTGTGTGGCCGGATCGGAGGCGCCGCAAAACGCAAGCGTGATGGGACCCAAGCCCAGCTCGAAGAGCCGATTGCCGCGGCGGGATTGCAGATAGTAGTGGCGCTTCGGTGTGGCGCGAGCGATCAATTCGATCTGCCGCTCGTTCAGACCGAAGCGTTCGTAGCCCACCCTCGCCTGCGGCTCCACGGCACGATCATTGGGAAGAAAAATGCGCTGTGGGCAGCTCTCTATGATTGCAGGCGCAATTGAAGAGCCGGCGATGTCGGCAAGCGATTGAGTGGCGAAGATGACGGATACGTTCTTCTTGCGCAGCACCTTCAACCATTCACGGATCCGGGCAGCAAAGAGCGGATTGTCGAGATAGACCCAGGCTTCGTCGAGCATGAGCAGCGTCGGCCGTCCATCGAACCGCTCATCGAGACGATGAAACAGATAGGTGAGCACCGGCAGCACAGCCCCTTGGCTGTGCATCAGTTCCTCGGTCTCGAAACACTGAACATCCGACAGCGCCAAGCGGTCATCGTCGGCATCGAGCAGCCGGCCAAAGGGGCCGTCGAGCGTGTAGGGCATCAAGGCGGACTTCAGCGCATTGGACTGAAGCAGAACGGAAAGACCGGTGAGCGTGCGTTCCTGTGCCGGCGCGGTGGCAAGGCTGCTCAGTGCCGACCAGATTGCCTCCTTCACCTCAGGCGTGATCGTGAAGTTCTCATGGGCAACGAGGCCGGCGATCCATTCGGCCGCCCAACTGCAGGTGGTCGGGTCATCGATGTTGCGCAAAGGCTGGAAGGAAAGCGCGCCGTCCGCACCGAGCGCGTGATGCTCTCCGTCCATGGCGAGTGTCGCCGCGCGTGCCGAGTTGCCTTTGTCGAAGACATAGACCTGCGCGCCGGCGTAACGTCGGAACTGTAGTGCGACCAGCGCGAGCAGCACCGACTTGCCGGCACCGGTCGGACCGACGATCAGCATGTGACCGACATCTTCGACATGGGTGGAAAGCCGAAACGGTGTCGACCCGCTGGTCTTGGCGAAGAGAAGCGGCGGCGCCTCTGTCCGTGTGACCTCAGCGAGATGCTCATTGGTCACCGGCCCGGCCCACACCGATGACAACGGCATGAGATGGGCGAGGTTCAGCGTGTGAACGAGCGGCTGGCGAACGTTGGCATAGACATGGCCAGGAAGAGATCCGAGCCAGGCCTCGACCGCGTTGATGCTTTCGCGGATGGTGGTGAAGCCGAGCCCGTTGACGATGCGCTCGACCGCACGAAGCTTCTCCGCGGCGGCTTGGCGATCCTCGTCCCATACCGTCACAGTGGTGGTGAGATAGCCGAAGCCGACATGATCGGCGCCCAACGCCTGAAGTGCTTCGTCGGCATCGAGCGCCTTGTTGTCGGCGTCGCTGTCAACTAGCGGGATTGGCTCGTTGGTAACGACCTCGCGTAGGATGGCGACGATCGACTTGCGCTTGGCAAACCACTGCCGCCGCAACCGGGTCAGCGTCTTCGTGGCTTCCATCTTGTCGAGAGGGATAAAACGCGTCGTCCAACGATAGGCAAAATCCTGATGGTTGAGGGCATCGAGGATTCCGGGGCGAGTGAGGTTCGGGAAACCAAAGATTGTGAGCGTACGAAGATGCTGATCGCCCAGCATCGGTTCCAAGCCGCCGGTGAGCGGCGCATCGGCCAGGATGCCGTCCAGATACATCGGCGTTTCCGGTACGGTGACCGGATGGCGACGGGTCGAGATTGTGCCGTGTAAGTAAGTCAGTGTCTCGGCATCGTCGATCGCGCGCACTTCGGGCATGAAGCCGGACAGAAGATCGAGCACACGGTCGGTCTCGTCGTGGAACCGCGCCAGCTCCTGATGCCAGTCCCGTTCGCCCTCAGAATGGTGAGCCTCGACGAGCGCGTTTTCCGCCCGCGCCTGGCTGTCCGGCGGCGGCATGAACAGCAATGTCAGGTGATAGCGGCTTTCGAAATGCGCGAGCTTGCCTTCGAAGGTAGCGCGCCGTTCTTCGTCGACCAGCCATGAGGCAGCGTCGGGAAAACTCGAGGCCGGATAGCCAAGTGCCTCAATGCGCTCAGCCTCGAAGAACAGCGCCCAGCCGGATCCCAGGCGTCTGAGCGTGTTGTTTGCCCGGGCGCAAATTCCGATAAGCTCGGCTTCTGTCGCGCTTTCGAGATCAGGTCCGCGGAACCGGAATGTCCGCTGAAAGCTGCCGTCCTTGTTGAGCACGATCCCCGGCGCGACGAGGGCAGCCCACGGCAGGTGATCGGCAAGCCGGTCGGCTTTGCCGCGATATTCTGAAAGGTTCAGCATGCCAGCCATCCCTTCAGGCGAAGATGACGGACAAGGACGGCAGCGAAGTCGGGATCGCGCCTCGCGGCAAAGACTGCAAGTGTATGGCCGGCAACCCAGAGCAGCAACCCTGCAATCCATTGCTGCAGGCCAAGGCCGACTGCCGCGGCCACAGTGCCATTGAGGATCGCCACCGCTCGCGGCGCACCGCCGAGCAGGATCGGTTCGGCAAGCGACCGGTGAACCGGTACCTCGAACCCTTCGATATGCTGCTCGCCGGCGGCCATTAGACGAGCGCCCCGCCGCCGAAGGAGAAGAACGAGAGAAAGAAGCTCGATGCCGCGAATGCGATCGACAAGCCGAAGACGATCTGGATAAGCCGGCGGAACCCGCCCGCCGTGTCGCCGAAGGCGAGCGTCAATCCGGTGGTGATGATGATGATCACCGCGACGATCTTGGCGACCGGTCCCTGCACCGACTCCAAGATCTGCTGAAGCGGTTGTTCCCAAGGCATGCCGGAGCCAGCCGCGTATGCCGGACCCGTGAGACAGAACGCGAGCGCGGTGGACGAAAGAAAGCGAAGCTTCTTGCGCATGAGGTGACCTTTCAAAGCTGCTGGAGTTGCGGAAGCGTGAGCTGGGTGAGGGTGTAGTCGCCGCTGCCGTCGAGACCGATAACCTCGGCGATCGCATCGACGCGGCGCGATGAGCCGCGTCCCGCGATGAAGACGATCAGGTCGATGGCATCGGCGATGAGCCGGCGCGGAACGGTGACAACGGCTTCCTGGGCGAGTTGCTCTATGCGGTAGAGAGCGGAGCGCGCCGAATTGGCGTGAACCGTGGCGATGCCGCCAGGGTGCCCGGTGTTCCAGGCCTTCAGCATATCGAGCGCTTCCGCGCCCCTCACTTCGCCGACGATGATGCGGTCGGGCCGGAGCCGGAGCGTCGAGCGCACGAGATCGGCCAGTGTGACCGAACCCCGCCTGGTTCTCAGGGCAACGCAGTCCTGTGCCGCGCATCGCAGTTCGCGCGTGTCCTCGATCAAGATCACCCGCTCGTCGCATTCGGCGACTTCGGCCAGCAGTGCGTTGGTAAGTGTCGTCTTGCCCGACGACGTTCCGCCAGCGACCAGAATGTTGCGCCGCTCGCGCACGGCCTTCTTCAGCGCATCGGCCTGGAGTGGCAACATGATGCGGTCGGCGACATAGTTGGCCAGCGTGTAGAGTTTTGCCGCCGGCTTACGGATCGCGAAGCATGGCGCCAACACCACCGGCGGCAGCAGACCCTCGAAGCGCTCGCCCGACGGCAGTTCGGCACTGACGATCGGATTATCCGCGTGCGCCTCGGCGCGCACATGGGAGGCGACAAGGCGGATGATGCGTTCGGCCTCGGACGGGTGCATGCGCACGTCGGTGTCGACGCGACCTTCTCCGAGACGGTCGAGCCGCAGCGCGCCATCGGGGTTGACCATCACCTCGATGACTAATGGATCGGCAAGCGCGTCGGTGATCGCCAGGCCCATTGCGGTGCGCAGCATCGCGCGACGGCGATGGTCGGCCTCGGGATGAGAGTTCATCCTTCGCCTCCCACGCCTTTGCCTTTTCCAATTGAGCGTTTCCCGGAGGCAATCTGCCGGCCGACCTGCTCGACGAATTTGTCGAAACGATCTTGGGCGATCGCCTGCGTTGCCCGATCGGGAACGGGTGTGTGGGCATGAAGCGTGATCGAAAACCGGATGAAGAGCGCCAGGCTCTCCAGGATCATCTCGGCATCGCGTGTGACATGCGCTAGGTCGCGCGAAAGACGATCAAGCCTCACGCCGTATCGCCGGTCGAGCTCGTTCTCGCCACGCCGCTCGATGAACGCCTCGATCGCCTTCGCCACGATCGCGGACTTGGTGGTCGATGGATCGCGGCTGAGGTTGTCCAGTTTCTCGCTCAACGCGGGCTCAAGCAGAAACTGATGACGAATGCGGTGGGGTTTCATGCAGCTCGTTCCAGAGGGTCGGCGTTGCGCCGGCGGCAAGAACGAGCATCCGTCAGACGCTCGAAATCACTTATGGCCGTTACTTACGCTGAGGTACGCCTGTCATTGAGCAGCCATCAGAAGCCGGGGACGATATCCTTGTCGTCGCCCCTGCCCTCGTTGATACCGTAAGCGCGTGTCGCGGTGGAAATCCGGTCCATCACGCGTTTGTCTGCAGCCGCCTCGCTATCATCATCGACGGGCTTGAACAGATCTTCCTGATCGAGCTCCTGGGTGACGACTGCCTGTTCTTCAGGCAACCCTGGATGGCGCTGCTGTTGGACGCCGCCCTCGTCTTCGATCGTGGCGCTGTCGGTTTCGCCGTCAGCAACAAGACGGCGATCGACGGTGCGCACCTGTCCGGTCCAATCGTCCTGACGCGGCGCAGGGCAGTCGCAGTAGAGACCGTCGTGAAGAACTGGCGAAGGCAGCATTCGCTCGGTGAAATTGTGATCCTCGTAATAGCGCAGCTTCTTCGCGCGGATCGGCGGCAAGCCGGAAACCAACACCAGCTCATCGGATGGCGGCAGTTGCATTACCTCGCCCGGTGTCAACAACGGCCGCGCGGTTTCCTGCCGGCTGACCATGACGTGTGACAACCAGGGTGCCAGCCGATGGCCGGCATAGTTGCGCATGGATCTAAGTTCCGTTGCCGTGCCGAGGGCGTCGGAAATGCGTTTGGCCGTGCGCTCGTCGTTGGAGGAAAAGGCAATCCGCACATGGCAATTGTCGAGAATGGCGTTGTTCTCGCCATAGGCCTTTGAGATCTGGTTCAACGACTGCGCGATCAGATAGGCGCGAATCCCGTAACCGGCCATAAAGGCAAGTGCCGTCTCGAAAAAGTCGAGTCGGCCGAGTGCCGGAAACTCGTCCAGCATCATCAGCAGTTGATGCTTGCGGCTCTTCTTTGGATCACCCTCCAGCCGCTCTGTCAGTCGCCTGCCGATCTGATTGAGCACCAATCGCACCAGCGGCTTGGTGCGCGAAATGTCCGATGGCGGCACGACGAGATAGAGCGACATCGGTCGCTCGGCATCCATCAGGTCTGCAATGCGCCAGTCGCAGGCCGATGTTGCCGCCGCCACCGTCGGATCGCGATAGAGCCCAAGAAACGACATCGCCGTTGAGAGTACGCCTGAACGCTCATTTTCTGACTTGTTCAGCACCTCACGCGCTGCCGAAGCCACAACGGGATGGACCTGAGGCTCATCCGCCGCGCCGAGGTGGTTGGTGGTCATCATCCGCTGTAGCGTTGCGGCAAAGGACCGTTGCGGGTCCGATAGGAATGTGGCGACACGGGCAAGCGTCTTTTCCTCTTCGGCGTAGAGCACGTGCAGAATGGCGCCGACCAAGAGTGAATGACTGGTCTTCTCCCAATGATTTCGCCGCTCCAGCGCGCCTTCCGGATCAACCAGGATGTCGGCGATGTTCTGAACATCCCGGATCTCGTTCGGACCCTTACGCACTTCCAGCAGGGGATTGTAGCGCGCGGACCTTGGATCGGTCGGATTGAAGAGAAGGCAGTACGAGAACTTTGATCGCCAACCAGCGGTCAGTTGCCAGTTCTCGCCTTTGATATCATGGATGACTGCTGAACCAGTCCAGGAAAGAAGGGTTGGAATGACCAATCCAACGCCCTTGCCTGAACGTGTTGGAGCGAATGCCATGACGTGCTCCGGCCCGTCGTGCCGCAGATATCGATCCTTCAGCTTCCCGAGGAAAACGCCGGCCGGCCGAAACAGCCCTGCTTTTTCGATTTCCTGCTTCACGGCCCATCGTGACGAGCCATAGGTGGTGACCAACCCGCGCTGCCGCGCGCGCCAGAGTGAGCCCGCAATTGCGGCCGCACAGCCTAGGAACCCGCTAGCGCCGGCAAGCATTCCTGCCTCGTCGAAGATTTCGGGCGCGTAGGCGTCGAAATGAAACCACCATTCGAACAGTTTCCAGGGCCTGTAGATCGGCCAGCCGGCTGCAACAAACCATGGCGTCCCGAGTTGCGCCTGATAGTTGAAGGCGTGGGCGCACCATTGAGTTGCGATCCACACGCCAAGAATGACAATGGCAAACACGACGGCAAACTGGCCAACGAGTAGTTTCGTGGGCGTCATCGGCTTTCTCCACCTCGAAGGATGGATCAAGCATCGCGCCAACCGACGATAACCGTAACGTGCCTCACGTACGATCAGGCCCAAACGAAGCGAGGTCGATGCTGATCTGTAGCGTAGGTTCCAGACTGCCCTTCTATGCGACTTTCGAAGCACAAAAGGCTAACATGTAGTACACCCTCATTATCAACGTCAGCAGCGCCGCCTCAGCGCCGCAACCGGCTCGCTTGTGAATGGCTAGAGTTGGCCCGACTCCGGACTGACAGCTTTCTGGCGAAATAGCAGAAGCTGTCAGTCGTGTTGAATCTTGGTTGCTTTTTCAAAAGTGATGCGATCGACATCGCTGCGCGGGAAGCCGTCAGTATGCTCAGAACTCATGGGGACAGCAACGCTCGCAGGTTTCTCACGATCTCGGCCTGTGCCTCATCCAGCTGAATGCCCCATGTCCGGGCCAACTCAGCTACAGCTTTGCGAACATCGCCCGGTGATATTGGAGTCCCGTCACGTTCTATGAAGGGACCGTCGGTCTCTGTGAGCACGCGATCGGATGGCAGCATACCTATGACTCTCCGACCGGCAGGGCTCGCGAACATACGCTCGTTCACGGAGAAATAGCAGCCAAGCGAGAGAGCGCGCCTAGCCTCCGACAAAGTGCCCGAGAACCAATGCAGGACAACACGCCCACGAGCCTGGGGTAGAAGCTCCTCAACATAGTCCAAAACCGGGTTCGCAGCACGAACGCTGTGAACGCTAAGAACCTTGTCACCCTGCTTTGCACACGCCGTCAGAATTCGACGGAAGACCCGGACCTGATCGGCAAAATGGGCGTAATAGGCTGGGCTTGCGTCGAGGCCAACTTCGCCCACGTAGCGCGTTTGGTCGAGAAGTGCCTCGAATAGTGGCACTTCCGACATGCGCTCCGCAGCCAACTGAGGATGCAAACCCAATGCCACGCGCACATAGTGGCCGTTGCGAGCTACCTCCTGGTTTCGCCGAAAGGCTTTCGGGGTCGTGGTGACGGCCAAGGTAGCAACCTTGGCGGTTTCGCAGGCAGAAACGGCCTTTTGGAGGTCTGGATAAAGATCGAGATGACAGTGGAAATCCACCGAACGGGGCGAAAAGGATGTCATCGGAGACGCTTGCCCCATCCTGGCCCATAGGGGAACCCCTCTAGCCGCAAATCTGCCAACCGAAGAGGCAGCTGACCGGCTGCGCCCTACCCCGGCCCGGCTTCCACGCCATCAAGCAACTCTCCGACTTCCAAAATGCCCCGACGAAACACTTCCACGAAATCGTTCAGCTCGGCCGGTTCATCATTCAGAGGTCCTGGGATTCGTGCGAGTGCGCTCGCACAAGCGGGGTTGGCTGAAAGCCTCGCGATCATGAGCTCGAAAGACCGGATGTGTTCGCCTTCAGCCCTCGTTGTGTCTAGCCTGCCTACCTCCAAGTCCGGCACGAGATAAAGTGTCGGATCGTTGGTCGACAGACCTTTCTTCAAGGCTGCGCGGCGAATGAGGCACGGTACACAGGTTCCGCAGTGGCGGGGCGAAAGGCCGCGGTACCGCGCCTTGGCCGGCGAGGAACATGACATCGACAACGGAACTGTCGCCTTCAGGAGCGCCATTTCCGCACATTCCTCAACCATTTCGCCCTTCGTTTTGTGGCGATACGGATTGTCCAGCGTGGCCGCTATGCCGAGACGGTCAAGCAAGGCGTTGAACATTGCGAGATAATGCGGATGGGTGGTGCGTGTGCTCAACGCGCCAAGGCGCAGTGGATCCAAGGGCACGTTCAAACCTATGTAACCGTTCTCGGGAACCACGATGCGAACGTTGCCGGTTAAAGCTGATGCGGCCAACGCCGCCAAAGCGAAGAACACAAATGACCGGCCCCGCTGGGTGTTTTCGATTTCTCCGGTTTGAACCTGGTATCGGTCAAAACCCAACCGGGTCCGCATGACTTTGACACCGACGTTCGAATAACGCCCCTCCAGCTTGCTCCAGACGGCCTTCTGGGCCTTGCTTGTCTCTCCGTCATACCAGTGGCTGACCAAAAGCGGCTTCCTCCCTCCGGCTATGAGGTCGATCGCGCCGATGAGACTGTCGAGACCTCCCGAGAATAAGCAAACTTCATCGAAATGTTGAAGCGGCAACCGGGTCGGGGTCGGGGCGATCTGGTTGAGACTGCTCGGCCGCTGCCGAAAGAAGATCCGCCAGTAGTCCCCGGTGAGGAATCGCAACATCTCGCCCAGCGCGCCGGCCTGTGCCGTCCAAAGCGTAGGGTCGGATACGGGGACGACCAGATCGATTTCGCGTGTCCACCCGTTCTGGGAATTTCGAACACGAGAAACCCGTGTGTCAGCGGCATTGAGTAACGCCGCCAGGATCATCAGATCGACCGCCACTTCGCTTGGCTTGAGGTCATGGGCCTTCAAAAAATCCAAGGCACTGCCGACCCCATATTCCAAGCGCTGGTATGCACCGATAAATTGAACCTCGATCACAGTGGAATCCCGCTGTACGAGAGAAATCGCCGCGTTATCGCCAACGCCCAGACGCGCCACGAAGGTAAAGCGCCTCATGAGTTCTCTCCCAAGATTCGGAGAGCTTCGAACGAGCGTTCATAGATTGTATCGACCAGGCGATCGATGTCCGCCTGTGGCAAACCCCTTAGCACTTGGCCGGAGTTGGTGAACGCATCACGCACCGATCCGTCAACGAACGAATGAAGCTCTTGTTCTATGCGCTGTACGGCCTGGATGTCCTCGGGCAACTTTATCGACCGGGTCCCCAATTCGTTGATCAGCTTTGCCTCGATCGAGCGTGCGATCGTTCCGAGAAAAATCGCATCAAGCGCCGGCAGGGGCAGTGCATCAAGCGGGAGGTCAGTCCCAGTCGTAAGTTCCGCGGCCACGGCAAGCATGGCGTCGCGGGCTATGGCCTCGTCGATCGTTCCTCCGGCCGGACACAAGACATCCGCCAAGGCGGCGAACACCACCGACACCGGCTGTCCGGCCATACTTTCCAGATTGAACGGGCGCAACGCTGAGGCCGCGCCAGTGTCGGCCACGTTGCTGAAGATACCGCCGATACGCGCCGAAACCCCTTTGGAGGGACCCATGATCCGGCTGGCTGCGCGCGCTCCACCCACAGCCCGAACGTATTTGCCGACGCCTCGGCGCAGTGACCGCCCCGTTCCGCCTTGCGCCCGGCCGGCGTGTGTAAAGTCGCTCCTCGCGCTACTCAGGCTGGCGCCCGCTGAAGGAGCCGGCAACGTAGGAAGGGGCACCGACGCTGGCGGCGGCGGCAGGGGGTGTGGCTGAGGACGTCCTGAGGGCGTGGGGCTGCCGGGTGTCGCCTGCGCTGGTGTTGGCTGAGCCGGGGGTGCCGCAGCCGGCGGTTGCGAGACAGGATCTCCCACCCACGTCGGCACGAGGCCACGTCGCGATCCCCGATTGCTCCCAGACGTGCCCATCAGTTTCGCCCTTTGGATTTGGAGGGTTTACTGACGAGCTTTGCGAGCGAGCTCAGCTTAGGATTCCCGGTTTGCTCAGCCCATTGACGGACCAGGGCATCGAATTTCGGTTTCATACTGGCCTCGAACGCTTCAGCCCATCCCGTAAGAACCCAGCCACCGAGTTTGCTGGCCGGCAGCCTCTGTAGGAACTCAAGCAGTGATGCCTGCATGGCTGGTCGATGGGCTGTAAAGAAAGCGAGACCTTCCGCCGCTTGCGGCCGGTTCTGAGTAAGGTCTTCAACGCCGTTGATCTTAGCGACAAGCCCGGCGAACACACGGTCCGCATCTGCCGCCGATAAACCCGCGATTGTGGCAGGATCAGTCGTCCTGATCGCCATTTTCGGGCCTGACAGCCTCTCGATCAGATTTTCGACAGTTCCGGCTAGCGGAGCGGCCGAGAAAATGGCCCGGCGGTCGCGACTGATGAATACATACGGCCGCAGATCAACCTCGGCCAATTTAGGCTCGATCTTGGCCCATCTGCTCGGCCATTCCACGGCCTCGCTTTTGCCGGGCGGCCTCTTGGCGGAACGATGCTTTGCGTCCGTGTCGGGCGCTTCGACCGGATCTTGCTCGAGCTGCCGGACCGTCACCGACCGCCCGTCCGCTCCGGTGTCGCGGGCGATCGCCTCGAAGATGTCCGGGGCAAAGCGCTCGGCGAGCATCAGTTTTGCCAGGACCGGTGCTTTGAGGTCATCGCCAAACCCCCGCTCCTCCGCAATGGCCAGGCGAAGTGCCATGGTGTTGACGAAACGCTTGACCTGGCGCGGGTTGCCGTGGGCGCCTTCGGTCAGGATCGGCGTGATCTCTGATGCAACCTGGATCGCCAGCTCCAGCTCTGCCGCCACTGTACCGACCTTGCGAGTGATCTCCTCGCGCGTGAAGCCCTCCTGCCAAGGCCGCTTGAGCGCAGCCTCCGCGACGTCAAGGAGGTCGGTGAACGCCTTGTCGTTCGGATCGATGCCAGCATTCAGATAGAGCAAAAGCGTCACATAGATTCGGGTCTCTAGGTTGCCGAGGGGTGGCATGCGGAAAGGTACTTGGATCAGCTTCTCGAGATAGCTTCGCGCGTAGCTGTTCACGCCCGAGGAGGCCGGCAGGTCCGGGAAGTGGTCTCGTACGGCGTACTCGATCATCCCTTCGTCAGCGGCGATGACAAACGAAGCCTTGGGCACAAACAGAAACAGCCGGATTGCCTCCAGGGTCGCTATCGCAGTCTTCGGCAGGCAACGGTCTAGGTCATCCACCAGCACGACAAGCCTGTCGATCTTCGCCACTTCAAGCAGATCCTTAAAGTCCTTGCGAAACTGATGGATGCGGTCGGGCGCGCTGTCTTCAGGCTTGTCCGCCTTGAAGTGCTCTTGGGCACCATCAAAGATCTTTTTGAACATGTCCCCGGTCAGCACCGACCGCGGGTCAGCGATGACACTCTCGGCCATCTTGCTTACACCTTGCAGGACATCACCCTGCGGCATGGCGGTGTAGAAGGTAAGCGCTGCGCTCCCCAGGATGCGCGCCACTTTGAACCAGTTGATGCTCTGCAGAACGTCGCCGGCCTTTTCCTTCACCTTTTCGAAGGTGGAACGCTGCTTGAGCAGTTCTGCAACGATCGTTTCGATCAAGACGGCCTTGGCATCGTCATATCCTTCGAACAGCCAACCGTTGAACCTGACGCACAAGGTCGAGTCTTCCTCGGCGAACGCCCGCTCGATCATTAGCAATGCGCTGGATTTTCCGGCGCCCCAATCACCGTGCAGGCCGATGCTCAGCGGCTCAGCCGACTTCTCCCGAATCAACTTCACGACGGTCCGGGCGATAGGCTCATAGTAGAGATAGTCAATATGCGTTTCGTTATCGGCAATAATCATCATTGTCCCCTTACCCATCTATGAATTTGTACTGATTTTCCTGCAATTACAAGAGTGCGGCCTACAAATACGCACCGGGGAAATCAATCGGCCGCCGCCACAAGAACAGACCGCTACTGCGTTCTATTTAAGCCCGCGATCGTCGGAAAAATACCGCCTTTTCGAATAGGACGTAGACTGGCGGTCAGCCATTTTGAGCTGCCCGAGCAGCTCGCGCCCTGCGCAATATACAAATTGGAGCCGCTAGCCAGCTAACCTTAGAGCACAAGGCCTTCGCGGCGATCTGACACGGAATGGAAGTGGAATACAGTTGTTGCAGGCAAACGCAGCTCCCCACGACAATAAGCGCTCCCGCGGAATATCCTTTGGCGAGAACTCAGGAGCAGCCGCTGCGGTCCGCGACTGACCAGCAACGACGAATGCCGCCGTCTCAGCGGCTGCGTCCCAAAAAGCCCGCGATCCATCTTAGGAATGCGGGCTTAGAAACCTCGTAGTCCCACGACGCGTTCAAAACACCCGAGTACCACGCCGCAAATCACCTGACAGAGTAACGCTCAGGTCCTTGCGCGGAGCCGACAAAAAACAAAACTGAATGAATCTTATTGCGTTTTCTCATCAACCAAGTCATCATCTTGCCGTCTACGAAAGCGGAGTAACTTAGAATGGTTTCTTTCGCTGCCGACATAAAACCTCTATTCGATCAAGGCGATATAGACTGCATGACGCCGCAAGGCGTCATACTGGATGACTACGCCTATATGTCAAACAAGGGCGGTGACGCAAAGTACGATGACCACGCAAATGCGTCCCATGTCTATGCGCGTCTAGCTGGCGACGAGAAACCACGCATGCCAAAAGGCGGACCTTTTTGGACTCAAGACAAACTTGACCTTTTCAAGAAGTGGATGGATGAGGGATATGCGCCATGAGATCGCAGCTTTTTGGCGGAGCGGCCTTGCTCTTTTCGATTTCGGTCGCCGCGGCAAATCCTGTCACGGAGATCGGCGGTGATGCGCCTGCCGCGCAATTAGCTCTGACCAATCCCGCTGAGTATGCGTGGCAGGTATTCCTGTTTGTCAATCATCCTGCCCTCTCGGGGGTCGCGGGTAAGGCGGATGGCGCCCTCAACCTCGGAGACGCCACCGACAAGTCTGTGGTTTGGGAAACCTGGGCTCAGGAATCAGGCCAGCGGACCAACACAAGCGAAGTCTATTTGCCGAAAGGTGTCAAACCAAGCGAATGGAAAGATCTGAAGCGGGGTGGAGGCGCCCGACTGCTTAGCCTCGACCCGAGCGCGGAACGGGCCGCCTTCCTAGCGGCGGGCAATCCATTCGGGCAAATAACGCCCTTTTTCGTGGAGGGGGAAGCCCTAAGCCAAGAAGTGCGCATCAACGAGGCTGGTTTTACCTTCATCCGCGACCAAGGCATGTTCAGCAAAGAAGGCCTGGAGGCGCTTTACAAAGCCGCGCGAGCTGCAACACCTAAGAGGGAGTCGATCTCGTTCCCTGCCGGCACGAAGGAGATCAAGGCACAGTGGCTTCCGATCAAGGACGCCGACAAGGGACGCTATTTGTGGAGGACTGCTCGGGTCGATGGCAAGGACGTAACCTACGGACTGGTGTCGTTGCATATCATTACGAAAGACCTGCCGATGTGGGTCTGGATCGATTTTGGACATCGTGACTGCGAGGAGGCAAAGGGAGCCTGTGACAACGGCTGGCTCGCGCAAAATCTTACGCCCAAACAGCAGAAGGCTCTTCTACCGCAAGAGCCCGCCCTGACAACTCCAGTCGATCCAACGGTGCCTACCGGCAGCGTCCGACCGGAAGTCAAAGGCACAGTCTGGGAAAACTATCTTTTGCGAGGGGTTCAGACGGCCTATACGACCCAGTATGGCTTGCCGACGGTTTTGTCGAATCCGGTCATTGAGAACGGCTTCCAGAACTCGTCCTGCATGAGTTGTCACTCACGAGCTTCTGTCGGGCCCCATTTCATAGGCAATAAGGTCAACGCACTCGCCACAGGTGACCCTACCCTTGGGCCCCCTGACCCAGCTTTGTTTGGAGCTGGCCCCGGTTTCGGGACACCCGATCTCCTGGCTTACCTCCAAACGGATTTTGTCTGGTCGGCGCCATTCCGGGCTCAGCCAGTAGATCCTTCGAAATAGCTGGACGAAATGCCTTTCGGATCAACTGCTTAATTGCGTTCCCATAATCTATCTTACGTTAACTGATTTGGGCATCGAAATGCGCTGAACTATCCTTGGCAACCCTTTCAGAGCATCTAGTCCCTTCACTCATGATGTATTCTAGACGCCATTTGAAATAGATCGGAACGATATGTACTTCCCTGATCAGAATGCCAACTAGCCTGTGAGCTCAACTCTGGAGGATGAATGCTTAAAATACTGTCTTTGATAGCCACCGCTATCCTTTTATCCACGTCGGGAGTCCACGCCGACATCTGCGACTCGAAGATTGCCGAGTTCGGCTTTGACTACATCAAGATAAAGACCGATAGCCGACTGCAAACGGCCTACAGGTCTTTCGCTTGCAAACAAACCTGGCAAACTACTCAGGAAGCCTCCCAAGACGGATTTTCCATAGATATCCTAGATTGGGTCGGAATTGATTCCAACAATTTCAGCTCAAGTTACCGCACCTGGAAGGAGCAGAACTGCCACGGCGAAGACAACCAGCTATCGAGAAGTGATGCGCTGGAAATCATCAAGCGGACGCTTAACGGAGAAGCGGCCAAGATCGTTGATATGTGCGTTAACCGCTCCGGGTTTTTTTGCGACCGGACCCCGTTCGTCGGCAAAACCGCGACCATAGTTTGCGACTGGAAACCTGCCCCCGGTAGATTAATCGCGCCCAAATACGTGGCGACGTTGACGCACGCCAAATTTGCGGTAAACGCCTCCGACAGTCCATGGAAGTCGGTCGGGGACTTGAAGGTTGGAAATAATTCGTTCTTGATCGAGCGTGACGGCGACGAGACCGAGGTCGGGTTTTTCCTGGATATTGACTTGCTGGAGTCGCAGACTGTCACTATTCCTCCAATCCCCAGCTACGCAATAACAGCCGTAATAACTAAAGATGTTCTTGCGCAGGACGTAATCGCTCAGGAGAGTGACTTTGCGAGCGAACCTGTTGGATGCACATCGGGCACTTCCTACTCCAAGCGATTTAAGCCACCTACCGGATTTATTGGTCTCTCCGGAACAGCCACAAACGTCATAACGACCTGCGGAAGCTCTGTGGAGCCCAAGCTGAAAGTCGACAACCCCGATCTGGTTGTTTCTGGTGCACTGAATGGCTGCCCCCTTACTCCAGTCTGCCACAACGAACCCGTTTGTGATCCGAGACCTGGTGAGCTGTCCCTGGGGGCGAGCACATTGCGCAAAGCGCAGGAGCAATCAACAGCAGTGACTTTAGCCGAGCATATTACTCCGCAAACGTGCCGCCAGAAGCAGGTTTGCGATGGTGCCGTCTGCAAAGACAATGGTCGCGTTTCGGGTGACGTGGAGCTCCTTTGGGCTAGGACAAAGCTGGTGCAGGGTTCGTCACAGTCGTTTTCCAAGAACGTCGGCGTTGGCGGTGGTGCTGAGTTCAACCCCACGTCGGACGGACAGGCGGGCAGATACCGCTTCACGGCGACGATAACGAATCTGCGTTCTAAAGACGACAGAGATGCGACGCAGGACCCCAATGGATCAGCGTCGCGGATCACGTTGAGTAGCGCAGTCAATGAGCCGAGGGACGTTGTTAGTTTGGGGTCCCAAGATGCGCGGGCAGTATTCACCGCCTCCACCGGGAACCTTCTTATTTCTGTTCCGGGAGCGTTCACTAGGAATTATGCCACACCTCAGACACTGACAACTCTCCGAGCTTTGACAAAGAAGGACGCCCGATAAATGGCTCTTATGAACATTGAGGTGGAAGGCGGTGACGTAAAGGGCAGCCTTCGAATAGATACCACCAAAGAAATTTGGGATGCGGTGACACCCCGCGCTTTTGGGCTGGATGGAGGAAACGTCAAGTTCAGGGATGCCGATTGCCTCTTGCTCGGTGACGGTGCCGTCGCGGCATTAGTGATGATTGGCCTGCGGGTTGATTCTACTGCGGGCGACGGTGGCGCTGGGTCAATGAACGATCCAACGGGCGCAATTCCGGCGGGCGAAATCACGTGGCGGTGCCAATAGGGCTAGGACACCGCCGGCGGCCGAGTCGGACCCATCTTTCGCGGCCATCTGTCAGGTACTTGGCTCGCTCGCGATCGCGGCTCGCCGTGCGAGCTATAGCCCGTCAAGCGCTGCCCACTTCGCGATGAGACGGAGAACTGCGCCGCGGCGACAACGAAGCGGGAAAAGATCACCGAGTACTATGCCGAGTATCCGCTGCTGCTCAAAGGCATCGAAAACTGCATCTTTCTCATCGAGGAATCCCGCGGCGACCATACCAACCGTGATGGCAACTATGCCTAGATCCGCGAGCACCTGCTCAATGAGATCATTGAGCGCTACCACAAATTCCGCGACGCCGAAGTGCAGGCGCGATTTGCCCGGGAGGAGCTCGAATACGCGCTGAAAATGGCCGAATACCAAAGGGATGTGGCCGAGGCTGCCAAGCTGAAATCGCAGCGCTTCAACTTTGCGGGCGGCCTCGCGTGCATAGTTGGCGTGATCCTAGCAGTCGTGCTCGATCTACTCTCGATCTATCTCAGGAAATACTCCTCCTCGACAATCTGCGCGCCAGGCGGCGCGTGGATTTTCACCCTCCGGTAGCTGCCACGGCTTTGCGACTAATCCCTGCGGCTGCGACGGACAGCGGCATCAGTTGATCGCTGGAATTTCTCCCCGAGTTGCCTCTCCTCGGCCATGACCGTCGTATACAGGCGGTCCAAACGGTCGAACTCCGGCTTATGGGCCATAACGCGGCCCGCAGGAGCGCCTCACCGTCGCCTGACATGTCAGGCATCTGCCCTACGGGCATTTTTCCGACACCTTCCTGAAAGTGCGGGAACAGCAGGCCGAGGCGGAGCAGGACATCACGGCGCTCGGGATTGCCCTCAAGAGCCAACGCGAGCGTGAAAGCATTGACGAGCGCTGATTTCGGTCACAGCAAAGCTGATCCCTGACCTCGCCAGCCAAGGTGTCAGCGCCAAGGTAATTGATGAACGCCGCCACCGGCCCTTTTGCCGCCGCGACCAGTTCGAGATCTTCGTGCTGAAGGTTATCGGAGCGACTTCAGCTTTCGCTTGGTCCTTCTGCTTTTTTGCAAACGGCAAGATCATGGATTTGGATGTCCTTGGCGGCGGCGCCTGAACTCTATTTCAAGGCCGCATTGATGGCGGCGATAAGCTTCGCCCACGCGTCACGCTCAGTCTGGCTAAGATCCTGGGCGGAATGGTCCCTGGTCCAGCGGACATAGGCCTTGGCAAGTTTGTATTTCGAAAAATTAGCGCCGCCCTTTGCCGTCAATAGGTCGACCAAAGGCTTTTCCGGTGTGGCCGCCGCTTCGGCGGCTATGTCGATCCCGAGCTCCGTCGCCGCAAGCGGTATAAGAACGTCCCGCAAAAGATCCTCAATCTCGGCTCTGGGCCTCGGCGGGTCGGTAAAGTCCATCGTCCTCAGGATGCGCTTGGCGCCCAGGCGGTGCACCAGCACCTCCTGCTTCGCGGCCTGGTCGCCGGCGTTGTCGGAATCCAGAAGAGCCGCGACCTTCAAATTGTGGGCGATCAGGATCGTCGCGAAATAGACGACCTTGCTCGCGGTATTGGCGGAAATCAGGGCGATCTTGTCGTTCAGGTCTGCGACGCCGCCAACCCGCAACATTTCGGCTGTGGCCTCGAGATACCAGAAATCGGTCAGGCCTTCGAGGATCAGGTTGCGTTGCTGGGCAAAAAGGCTCTGTGCGAGATCGTAGCCCAAGGCCTCTTGCAGCGGCAGGAGGGCGGCTGGATCGGCTGCGGTGATTGTTGTGTGCACCTTGGTGCCGACCTTCCGGTCCGCCATCTCGACGACCCGCACAACATCGAGCTCATTCGGGCCGACCAAGAAGGGCGAGTGTGTTGTGTAGACCGTCTGGTTGGATTCCGAAAGGATGGAAATGGTGTTTCGGAAGTCACGCTGCTTTAGCGCATGCAGGCTCATTCCCGGCTCGTCTAGGAGCAGAATGGCGTTCGCATGGTTGTCCTCGCTCTCGGAGAAAAAGACCACGAAGAACGAGACCAGCCACTGAAAGCCCTCCGATCGCTGATCGAGCTCGATCTCCACACCCAAGCCATCCTCGACGACGACTTTGAGATATTGACCGTCTGCGGTGATCCTGAGCCGGCTGGCTTCCGCCCTTTCCGGGTTGGGGTTCCAGACCTTGACAATCTGGTCCGTCAGGCGAACGCTTGCGGCGTTCAGTTGGTAGGCTCGGTTGTCGAGCTGATCCCTGTACTTCTTCTGAGCGTCCGCGTCCTTGACGCTGGGTTCGGTTGCTTTGCCGAGATTCGACAGCTCGCGCGCCGTAAAGCCGAGAAGCTTCAGGAGACACTGGTTCCCGTAGTCGTATTGGGCGTCATCAAGCAGGTTCTGTTCGACACGCGTCGCCAAATGGTCGAGGTGAATGAGAGGGCGTACGCGGAAATAGTTGCTGAACAGCACGAACACCGGCAGCCTCTTCCGCAGCGCCAGTCTCGCTGTTTTCAAGCGGCCGGCATATTGGCAGCGATCGAGCAGCCTCGTATGTCGCTCCTCTTCCTTCTCGTTACCTTCCTCCACGAGAGCATAATGCTTCTCGAGCCAGGCAACGAGGTTCGTGGCCAGCTCATCTTGGACGTAGTAATTGCGATCCTTGTAGGCCGCTAAAATTCCGTCCAGTTCCTTGCTGGGTAGGGTCTCACCTTCCTTCTGGCGGCTATCCACATGAGCAGCGAAGCGGGCGAGATCCTTTTTCAGTTCCTCGGTTGTCGCTCTCTCTGGAACGCCCTCAAGGTCATGCCACCAGGAATTGTCCAGATTCCGCCCGCAGACATAGGTGCCTGAGCGAAACTCAGACTCAATGGTCTCTTTGTCGCCATCCCCGAGCTCAAAGTGCGCGACAGCGACTTTAATGTCTTCCGGCTTGAGACGTTTGGTGGTGATGTCGTTGTAGCTGCCACGGGGATAATCACGCAGAGCATCAAAACCGGCGATGTCCGAAGGCGCATTGATCTGTTGCAGAGCTTTAAGCAGCGCCGACTTGCCGGCCTCGTTCGGACCGACCAGGATCGTTTTGTTAGGCTCGAACTCAATCCAACCCGAGTCCCTGACGCTTCTGTAGTTTGTAATCCTTGCCTTTTTAAGTCTCATCTACCCCTCCCCGTACTTTCGCGGCCGTTTGTATACGACGCATTTTTTTGAAAGAGAATGGCAACTAGCTCCATTGCCGGTGAATAAAGAAATGACTCGGGGTCACCGAGGACCAAGTGCGCAATCGACACTGAGCTCCCGCGAGTTTCGTCTAAAAGGTCGCCAATCCCGTGAGGGCGAAGGCCTGCAAGTCCTGCAGCGTGATCAGGTGTCGCACTACTCGTAGCCTCCCTCTACCGCTGGGCTGCCACTGGCGGAGTTGACGTTGACCGGGTATGTGCGCGTCGCGTCAATAGGAGCGCTCAAGGGCGGTGAAGCGCGAGCTCTTGAAGCGGCCGCGGTTAATTCCCCTCCCCTTACGGACCAATCGTCTGCGCGATATCGGCCTGGAGCCGCGCGAGCGCCCCGTCGGCTTCCAGCCGCCGTTTCACAGCGGCACTTTCGAAGACAAGGCCGATGAACATCGTCCGCTCGTAGAACCGCAACAGCCATCCCGATTCCAGCCCCGGGCTATCTTCGATCCGGCCGTACCGGTAGCTCAGAATGTCCGGCTCTGCGTCCCCGGCCTGGAGGCTCAGGACGATCTCGTCAGGCACGTTGGCCTTCAGGACATCTGCAAAGACCTCGTCGTCGCGCACCGCGGAACGCAAACCGTGATGGTGGCTTAGTCCTCTGACGATCTTGCGCAGCGTTCCTAGGATTCTGGGATCACTGCCGGGATAAATCCTGTAGCGGTTGCTTGGGTCCTGCGGCACCGGCTGCATCAAGGCATAGAGATCCAGCGCCCGTCTCCGGCCGTCAACCTGTCCGAAACTGCGCATGATTGGGCCGTCCCATAGCTCCTTGACCGCCGGGTTGGCGTCGCCGGCAATCGTGACCACGTTGCGGAAATGCGCATCATCATCTGCAGTTCCGTTGTTGCAGGTATGGCAGGTGGGGATCACGATTCGCTGGAAGCGGCTACTGGCCTTCGAATCCGGATAGAGCCCGCGCGGCACCACGTGTTCTCGGGTGACCAGTCGCAGTTCTCCGCACAATGCACAGCATGCAGGGCGCCTCTTGCCCATTTGTCAGCCCCTTGAAGCAGATTCCGCCAGTCTGCCATGGCAGGCGATCGAGGCGGTAGCGGCTGCCGGTCGTCTGCAGCAAGCACCCCACAGATTAGTGGCTCACATGTTGCGCATCATGGAAAATTGCTCCCTCGGTGCCACGAGGAATCGCCCCCTCACTGGATAGCTGAGGAGAGAGCAAATGAACGAACAACGAATCACGGAAAGCCCGTCGTGGAGTGATCCACGGGGGCAGGTGATGAAGACGCCGGACGACGTGGCGGAGATGTTGCGCCTGAAGGCCTGCGGGTGGGGATTGAAGCGGATCGCGCGGCATTTGGGCTGCAGCATCACACGGGTCTACGTGGCGGCGGACGGCGTGAAGCCGTTCAAGTCGCCGGAGCGGCCGAAACGGCTCGACGGCAGCCCGAACAGCCGGAAGGTGGTGCGGCCGGAGAGCTCGCGCACGGCTTCGAGTTGTTGCAGCCGCTCGAACAGGCTTGAACAGGCGTCGCGCCGCAAAGCGCGATAGGTTTTTGGTCGTCAGCGATACCCGAAACGGCGTCTTTATTCAGGAGCAAAAAATCACCTCGTCGGCGCCCCTTGGCGCGCAGTTTCGGCGCCACCGCCACAAGTTTCTCGCCGCGGCGCGACAGCTCAGCCGCTAACCGGCAGGCATCTGCCGCTGCTACGCAGACCGCCCGCTCAAAACCTTTTTCCCCCGGTCGGATGCGCTTGCCGCCGCCGGCCTCAGCGCGGAAGGCTGTGCCAAAAACCTGCGCCATCAACAGCGGCAGCGGCCGCGGCCAGCGCAGGCTTTGCGCCGGCACCAGGTCGCACAGCCACCAGGCAACAAGCTCGGCATCGGGGCGGATCGCTACGACGCGGGCGGGCCATCGCCGCGGCGGCGAACGGCTCCGGCCGTGGGGACGCCGCCACTTCTTGGAAGTCCTTGGAGAGGTCGGCGAGCGACGCGCCGTCCCAATGGAGGCCAAGTTGGTCGACGATCTTTTCGAGCCGGTCGGCGCCGGCGGCAACCGGCTGCACCGCCAGCTGTCGCCAGACGGCGAGGATCGCGCCAGCGGGATCGGGATCCGCGCCGGTTGGGCGCAGGTGCCAGGCGTCGCGCAGAGCGGCCCGGTCCTCGGCGCGGCCGGCGAGCCGCATGCTGGCGGCGGCGCAGTTGAGCGCCAGCCGCTGGCGCCAGGCGCTGACCCAAGCAGTCTGCGCCCGAGCAAGCACGTCGAGCGAAGCCAAGGCGCCGCCGCCGGCCAGGGCCCAGGCCGGGGTGGTCGGCGGTGCGGCGGGATGGCGGGCAATGGACTGGCTGTGAGGGGATCGAGGCGATTCATGGTTTCGAGGGTAAATGGCGCGTGCACTTTGCGCCAGAATTTCCGTATCAAAGACGCACACCTTGTCGTCGGCGCAAAATGAATGATAATGTTGCCTTATCAGGTATTTAGGTGCTGACGAAACCGGGGCTCATCCGATCGCAGGCGTAATCCTTCCGACTGAGTACCCGTATCGGAGCACAAGCCAAGGAAGTGTGCGGCCATGTCACGAAACGCTCGGACCGCTCCTCTGCCGACCCACTGTCCATGAAATCCCCTCGCCGCTAACGATCCCGGAAACCTCCCTCCCCATGTAGCGGTCAAGCACCGGCCGCCATGGCACAAGCGTGAACTCGCGCGATTTCTCAATGACGGCAAATTTGCCACTGGCAAGTTCGACGGATCGGCGCACCGTGCCCTCGATACGATCACCAGGCCGCGGCTCGGTATAGGACAAACCAAGTTCCTCCGAGAGCTGGCCGGCAACACGGTTCAGCTCGCGCTGGCGCAGCATCGAAATCATGTTGGCGCGATAGACGATCCGGTCCTGCTCTTCCTGGGCGAGGCCTTGCGCAACCAACCACTGCCGCCGGCGGGTTTGCGCCTCCCGCACCTCGCGGCCAAAGCCAGAAACGCGCAACGCCTCCGGCCGATCCGAAACCAGTTCCCGGTCGAGCCAGGTCGCACCGTCGAAGCTTACCTGGCGTTCCAGCGGAATCGACGACAGCTTGTCGACCACAACAGGTTCAACCTTGGCCCGCTGGCGCTCATAGTCGGCAACACGCTCGAGATGGTCCGGCGCGATGATCCAGGTGCCGTTCGGTTCGCGCTCCACGCCGCCAGTGGCGCGCCGGATCGCCTCAAGACGGCGGACATGGGTTTCGGCGAAGCGTTCGGTGGCGGAAGGGTCATGTTTAAGATGAATATCGACATTGTAGCGCCCACCATTCGCCGCGGCGATGTCGGCGATGGTGCGATCGACCTGTCTCGGCTTGGTGTTTCGAGGCGTGACACGGACGATGCAGCCGTCGGGCGTGGGCTCCGTGGCCTCGCCTTTGCCGATCCCGATGTAGTGACTCTTGCCGTCAAGGCCATCGACGATCATATAGTGGCGATCGTTGATCTCATGAGCCAGCCCACGCGCGACAACGCGGCCGACGACGGTCTGGGCATTCTGTTCCACATCGTGCACGACATAGTCGGCGGCGCAACGCGTGAGTCCCCTGCCAGTCAGTTCGCGATGCATGGTCTTGATGATGTCGCCGCGCTCGCCCAACCGACGGAGCATTCCTTCGAGCTCATCGTCCAGGCGCCAGCGGGCCGAGCCGATCTCCGCGGCAAGACCCATCCGCTCAAGCTTTCGCAGCCGCCCTTGGTGCAGCGAGTGGCGAAACGCACTGCGGGCATCTGGCGAGACGAGGCCATCATCATCACGCATTCGCAACAGCTGCCGGTCGATGCTGGTGAAGCGCTCCTGCTGCATCTCCTGGCGCAGACGAAGCTCGATCTCGCGATCTGTGCGTGGACCGAGGTCGAGGCTCACAAGTTCGGCCGCCCGGTCCCGCAAACCAGACGAAATGTATTCACGGGCGATGACAAGATTCTCGCCACGATCATCCCTGCCGCGGACGATGATGTGGGTGTGCGGGTGGCCGGTGTTGAAATGATCGACGGCGACCCAGTCGAGCTTCGTGCCGAGGTCCTCTTCCATCTGGGCCATGAGACGGCGGGTCAGCGGCTTCAGGTGCTCATATTCGATGCCGTCCTCGGGCGCGACGATGAAGCGGAACTGGTGGCGGTCGCCATTCGCGCGATCGAGGAACTCTTTTCCGTCGACGCGATCGTTGTCGGCCCCATAGAGCTCGCCCGGCTCACCCCCGCGCGTGACACCATCGCGCTTGAGATAACGCAGATGCGCCCGCGCCCCCTCAACAGCCTTGCCGGCCAGCTTGACGATGCGCGCCTTGACCATCACCCGACGCTGGCGAAACGCGGCATAGCGGTCGCGGGCTTTGAGGAGCGCCGCTGTCGCTCCGCCACGTCCTGTCCGACTTCCGGCAAAACGGCCGCCATGCCGGTGTTTGCCGCCTGCCCGATTGATCGCCGACCGAAGCTGGTTGGCGTAGCGCTTGCCGGCTTTCGAGCCAATCGACCGGATCCTGCCAAGCCTGGGCTTGAACTCGTCATCCTTCACGTGAGGCCTCCCGGAAATCTGGCGTTAAATCAAACAGTTGCGGGGATCAGCCTCCAAGGCACGCAAACGGCCTCCGGCAGAAACGATGTGCAGACAACCACTTAGCCGCCTCTCGGAGGCAGTGCCTTTATCTTGCCTTCCGCGAACCTGCCCTTGCCCGCCTCCAGCCAGCCATGCCGCGCGCTGCCCTCGCGGGCGATCCGACGGCATGATCCTCATCAGTGCGATCGAAGCGGCACCAAAATTTCGCCGTTCGGAGCGCTGCCAGGAACACCGTCGCGCAGGAAAAAGAGTGATCGCCCGGAGGAGGTTTTCGATGCCTTTTCGGGCGGAGATTTGCCCTTGAACCCATTGATGTCCGAAGCCGAAACCCCTGCGGCGCTGAGCTTTCTGAGGTAGTCGACCGTCTCGTCCGGCAGCGGTCGCCCGCGCTGCAGATGGTCGTCATAGCGCTCTGGCCCAGCGTTGTAGGCAGCGAACAGGCCGGGGAACCCGAAGCGGTCATACATGGCGCGCAGATACGCTGTTCCCGCCAGAATGTTGTCACGCGGATCGTACGGATCGCCGCCCAGGCCCTGCGCGACGCGCATCTCGTTATAGGTCGCAGGCATCACCTGCATCAGGCCCATGGCCCCAGCCCGCGAGGTTATCGGACGTCCATCGAGCATGGTCCTGCCGCCGCTCTCGGCATCCATGACCGCATAGATCCAGCTTTCGGGAATTCGGAAACGTTGGCTTGCTTCCGATACGAAGTGCTGCCACTTTCGAAGCTGCGGAGTATAGGAGATGGCGACCGGCTCAGCGCCCGTCGAGGCGGAACAGGCGCATGGCGCAACGGCGATCATGCCGATCATCAGGAGGGTCACTCGGTCCATAGCGGCACGAGCCTCCCGATGATGTGTTTGGCGGGGACCGGCCCGAAATAGCGGCTGTCAAACGAGCGCGAGGCCTCGCTGTTGAGCAGGAAAAACTCATCCTGCGACAGCGCGCGGCACTCATTCCACCAAGGCAGCGCACGGACCTGCGTATCGGTCGCGAGGCGACGCGCGACGATCTTTCCGCCAATGATGATCGCTTCGTTGAAGGCACAGACATGCTCGCGCGGGAGCGCGGCGATGCGCTTCACCAGCGGCACATTGCGCGGCAGGTAACCGCGTTCAGCAGCAAGATCAGCGGTGAAATCCGGTGCGCGGGCGAGCACCAGATCGCCGCGCGCTGGCGCTCCAGCCACGACGCGATAAAGCCCGATTGGCGCACTTGCCGAGGCGTTCCAGACGAGCACGGGGCTTGGTCTGGCGAAGACCGTAAAAGCAAGGAGGCCTAGGCCAATCGCCGTCGCGGAGATCGCTTTGCGGGCGCGAATCCGCCGCAGCTTACTGCCGATCAGGCGGATGGAAGGTCGCCGGCTCATGAGCGACCTCCGTCATCGGCGCCGGTCTCGTCTTGGCGTCCTTTCGACCACTCGTCGAGCTCATCGATGTGGTAGCGGACATAGCGGCCGTGCTTGCGGAATTTCGGGCCAGCACCCTTGATCCGCATCTTTTCCAAGGTTCGTTGAGAAAGGCCGATATAGAAGGCAGCCTGCGCCGTATTGAGGAACGGGCTGCCCTTCTTGGCGCGGGCGGCGCGTTCGTTTTCGTCGTCCATGATGATCCTCGTTTCGCCTATGGAAGCCGACGGCGAGGATCGGCGAGCGAGAGCACTTGCGGGACGGGCGAAGAGTCGGTTGGGAGTTTTCGCCGCCCCTCGGGCGGGCTAGGTTCGCGCTGGAGGACTTCGGAAGGGAGCCCCCGCGCCGGCGGCGCGAGGGCTATTGGTCTCGCCGGTCAGTCGACCGGGTTCCAGATGATGGCGTAGGTGTCGTCGTCATCCTGGCCGGCGGCACGGCCGAGATTGGCGTAGAGTTTGCGCGGGCCGAACTCGGGGGCTGCGATCGACAGGCTCACATAATCCTTGCCGGAGGCCTCGCCGGTCCTGATCCAGCCGGCGCCAACTTCGACACCTTGCGTCAACACCCGGAAGTCGGGATGGCTGTCGGCGCTCTTGGCCTGGTTGGGCACGATGGCGATGTCGGCGCGGACGCTGAGCGTCTTGAGCTGGCCCTTGTAGCCTCCGTTTTCCTGCTTGGTGACGTATCCGATCGCAGTCATTTCAAGTCTCCTTTTTGGTGCTCGCCGGGGACCATTCCCCTGCGATGGCTGACCGTGATGGGCGCGTCCGGCCCGCCCGAACCCGACAGGGCCGCAGCGTCAGCGGAGGACCCGAGCGGGCGGCTTTTTTGAAGCGCAGCGGCGCGAGGAAGCCGCCGCAGGCGGCGGGGAAAAAAGTTGGTGGCGAGGGTTTCGGGCGGGCTGGATCCGCCCATAGGTCGAAAAGCCAAGCGCAGGGGAATGGTCACCGTCGAGAGCAAAGGAGAGCCCTGAGAACACGCGGTCGCTGCAGCCAAGCAGCGGTCAGGCAGCGACAGGGATGGGATGGCCGGGGGCCGTGTCAACGCAACCGTGCCAGGCAGCAAACGCGCCAACTGCGGAAGCGTCCGAGGTTTGTCCAAGGCTAGCCTTGGGGGTGACTGAACCGGACCGGCGCGGTGTCATCGCGGTCTTCTGCAGAGCGGTCGCTGCGGTCGCTCTTGCGACAAGCGGCGGCGTTCCACATCGCCGCCGCCCGTCATGGATTGATCACTCGGATGCGAACAGGGGCTGGACTTTCGACCATTGGTCGGCGGTGCGGAAGCCACCGCGATCGGTGTAGCTTTCGACCGGGAATTTCAGCCAGCGCGGCAGCCAGTCATCGACCTTTTGCCTGCCATTTTCACCGGCAAGGAAGTCGCGGATGATCTTCTTTTGCGTCTTCACCTTCTCGGAAACATTGCCGTCGGCGACCTGCCTGCCGCCGACATCGGCCAGCATGGCGTTGGCAACGTCCCTGTCGCGCAAAAGGTCGAAGAAGGCATCGTCCGGCTGCCAACAGCCGCGCATGTCGAGGCCAAGATGATTGCCGAGCGCCTCGACGGCGGCGCTGCCGCAGCCAAGCGTTTCGGCCATGACGAGAGCCAGGACATGCATGACATCGTCATCCGAAAGCCCGAGCAGCCGAGCGAAGATGCTGGCGGTGGCGAAGTCGTCGCAATTGCCGCCGGCAACCGGACCATCCTCGTCAGGCTGCCCGAGCAGGGCCAGAACCTCGCGTCGTTTTTCGGCGAAAGCGGCTTGCGCCTTGCTGCCCGCGATGCTTGCCGCCACCGTCTCGTTTGCGGCGCGCTGCGGCTCGACGCGTACCTGCCAGAGGCTCGAGCCGGTGATGGCGTGCGCCACCATGAGGCGCAGGGCGATGCCCGGATAATCGAGCAGCGCGGTGCGCACGGCTGCGTGGCGGTGCAGGTCGACATAGTTCTGCATCGGGCCGCTGAGCTCGGGACGCGACGGCTTGGCCGGTGTCCCGGTCTCCTCGCCGGCCTCGCCGTTCGAACGGGCGCGGCGCGCTTCCTTGCGCGACAGATAGCCCTCATGACACTCGACCTCGCCGCGCTGAGAGACGGTGATCACGACCTTGCCGCCCTTTTTCTTCGGCGTCTTTTCATAATCCCACGAATGGAAATACTGACCCGGTTCGAGCACCACCACATCGGTCCAGCCGGCTTCAAGATAGGCGTCGCGCTTCGCGGCAATCGCCTCGTTCTGCTTCTGCCAGAACAGGTCGGCATCGGCAAAATAGCTGTCGTCGCCGAACAGGTCGGAGACGATCACGCCGGCATAGTTCTCGATGGCAAACAAGGCCACTTTGGTGGAGATCGACTGGCCCCCGAACAGCCATTGCTTCAACTGCCAGCCGCGTGGGGCATGTTGATCGGGATCGGCGAACAGCGCCAGCCAATCCTTCTGCTGCGTCTTCGAGGCCATGGTGAGATGGCGCACCGTTTCCGTGTCGATCTCTTCCCGTCGATAGGCCTCGCGTATCTTTGGCAACAGATCGCCGAGCGCCAGAATGCGCTTCACCTGATGCTCGGTGATGCCGAACGTGGCGGCGACATCAGCTATGGTGCGCCCCTGCCCGATCAGCCGCGAAAACGTTTCCCATTGCGAGACTTCATCGGGGTCGAGGCGGGCGATGTTCTCAATCAGCGAGGCTTCGAGCGCGTCGGCATCGTCGCCATCTTCCATGATAGCGCAGGGCAAGGGCTTGGCCTCGCCACGCTCGTCGGCAACGGTTCTCGCCGCGAAATAGCGTCGCCGCCCGGCGACGATTTCGAAGCTGTCGGGCGCGCCGTTGGGCCGCACCAGAAGCGGCACAAGGACGCCGCGTGCGCGGACGGATGGCAGGATGTCGGAAATGTCCGGCGCGCGCTTGGAATTGCGCATGTTGGCTGCTGAAATGCTTAAATGGTCGATTGCGACATGAGCAAGCTGCATAGTTCTGTCTCCTTTTGCACTGGTTGAAATGCCCTTTCCGCGAGGCCGGAGGCCGAGCGGCGGGCCGGTTTTGCGCTATCGGCGCTATTCTTCCGCCCGGTCGGGCGGAAGCTCGGGAAGGGAAATCGAGAGCGCGGCGGCGGCCTGCCGCAAAAGCCGTTCGGCCTCGGTGATGCGGCCGGCGATACGCGCGGCCTCGGCATAGACCGAGAGCGGAAACCGCGCCGTGAAATACACGTCGCGCTCGATGCCGAGGCCAAGCGGACCTTTGACCACTTCAAGCTCGGCGAGGCTGACGCTGCCGAGTTCCGGGAAGCCAAAGCCGAGATCACAGAGACCGAACAGCGTATCGCCATCGGCGTCGAGCTCGGTCAGGAGCCAGGTCGCTGCTCCGGTCGGATTGAAAAGTTTGACGACCGGGAGATGATCAGTTTCGGTATCGGCTGCGCCATTGGCCAGCAGCCGAGCGCGCAATTCATCGGTGATCAGGATCATAACGAAACTCCGAGTCAAAACAGGTCGAGTTGGTTGCGCTGGGCCTCATCGAAGAGGCCGATATCGAGCGGCTTCTGCGCAGCGCGCGGACGCATTGTCGCCTCCATCAGGAGGCTAAGCCGGTCGCGCGTCGTGACCGGCCGGACGCCGGGAATGAGCGTCTGCTCGCCTTCCGGGGTCGGCTCCGATTGCAGGGAATGAGGATCACGCGCGCTCATGCCGCGATCTCCCCAAGGTCCTCCGCGTCGACCGCGCCGGCCCCGAAAGCGAGCAGGAAATCGGCAGCTTTCGAAGCAAGGCTGGCGGCACGGAAGATGGCGCGGTTGTCCTCGCGCAGCACCGCGAGCCACGAGCCTAGATAGTCGGCGTGGCGCACGGTCGGCTCGATGCCGAGCGTGGAGCAAACGAAAGCTGCGGCGATCTCGGCGACCAGTTCCTCGCGAGCATAGGCCTTGGACCCGAACGAGCCGGACATGTCACGGGCGAGCCGCGTCGGGTGTCCGGTCCAGTGGCCAAGCTCGTGAAAGCAAGTGCGGTAGTAGTCGATCTGCTTGAAGAAAGCCGGCTGGGGCGGCAGCTGAATGAAGTCGCCGGCAAGCATGTAGAGCGCGCGATCGCCGCCGATGCGGATGTCCGCACCGCTCGCGCGCATGAGCGCTTCGGCCTGCGGGATGATATCGCGTTCGGGCAGCGGCTCGGCGTCAGCGTAGAGGTGTTCGGGCAGGCCATCGCATTGCGCGACGTTGAAGACAGTGAAGCGCTTGAGGAAAGGAACGGCCTGCGGCTCGTCGCCATCGGTCTTGGCGCGCTCCTTCTCGCCCTTCGGAACGAAGCGGTCGGCATGCACGATGGTGGTGCCGTGCTCGCCCTTCCGGACATTGCCGCCGAGGGCAAGCGCCTGCCGGAAGGTGAGCCAGTTCTGGCCGGAGTAACCGCGTTCGATCACCGCGCCCCACAGGATCAGGATATTGATCCCCGAATAGCTCCGCCCCGTGGCGGCGTTCTTCGGCAGGCCAAGGGAGGCATTCGCCTTCCCCCAAGGCTGGACCCAAGGCACGCAACCCCGCTCCAGATCAGCGATGATGCGGTCAGTGATCTCCGAATAAAGGCTGCGCTTAAGCGGCTCGCCCTTCTTCCCGCCAACTTCGCCGCGGGCACCATGTTTGCCGGTCTTGCGCATGATCCGATCTCCGCTCGAAAAATCTCGCTGCGCCCTTCCCCGGAAGCGGGGTGGGCGGCGAAAAACGACCGGAAAGGCCTGCCGTCGGAGGCGGCCGGCATCCGAAGGACCGGAACGAAGTGGAGGACCCGGAGCTGAAGCGGAGGGTTGCGGGCCGCCGCGGCGGGCCTAGAAGGGAGAGCCGCCCACACCGCGTCGCCGGGAAGGCCAACCCAAAAAGACTGCGCCGCCTAAAGGGCGGCGACCGTCACAGCCCGGAGGGCTGCCCGCGCCAGGGGGCGAAGCCGTATGGCCGAGACCGCCTGAGCATTGCGAAGGAAAGCGGGCTCGGTTCACGAGCACCTGGTGCGCGCCACCAGGCGCGCAGGCGCTCCTTGACCAGTCCAAAGGCGTTGCTCTGAGGCTGTTGCCAGATCTACCGTGAATCGGGATCGAGCAAATCCGCTGGCCTGACCTCTAGGACTCTGGCCAACTTTGCGACCGTATCGATACTCGCGGCGTAGACCGAGCGCTCAAGCGCGCTGATATAGGTCCGGTCGACGCCAGCCTCATGCGCCAGCGCCTCTTGTGACAGGTTCTTTCTTTGGCGTTGCTGGCGCAGATTGCGGGCAAACACCTCTCGGATCTCCATACATGGGAGGCCACTCTCTTGTCGAGAATTTCACCACGGAGTATTCTCTACAAATCGACACCTGTGAGTAGCTAGCGAAGCAAGAATGATTGAAAATGTAGCCGACGAAGTTCCCTGGGCCGACAGCCTAACCACCTACGACAATGAGCATTTCGCGATCTATCTGAGGCTCCTCGACGCGTGCTCCTACAATGCCAGCGAGGAGGAGATGGCGCACACCATATTGGGTATCGATCCAAGGCAGGAGCCAAGTCGCGCTCGCAAGGCGATCCGTAGTCACCTGGAAAGGACGAACTGGCTGATAACCAGTGGGTACAAGGCGCTGTTCGCAGGGCGTGCGGCATAAGCCGATACACATGAATTTGTTCTGTATCCAGCGGTCATGGGTGAGCTCCCGCGTGTGACCGCCCGCTGGCGCGATCAGGTCAGGATCCGACAGTGCACCGCGACCCTCGCCGCACGATGCGACATTAGGTTCGCTGGTTCGGAAAGCTCCTGGTCGGGCGGAGCCATGGCTGATGCTGATGAACTTCTTCGTGAGGAAGCACTATGCGGAAAGTCAGCATGCTAGCGCATAAATTGCCTGTAGCCGCCGTTTACAAGAAGGCGGCCCCGCCCTATCGCGCGGCGCACGGTGTCGCGCAGGTGGTCTCGGGGATCCGCCCAATCGTGGTCGACGCGGGCTTGCCCAAAAAGGACGACGCCGATCTCGCGATGCGATGCGCCCGCCACGAAGCCATCGAACGCGCGAAGGACAGAGCGGAGCCGCGGCCCGCGCGGCTCGGGCGGAAAAAATCTATCGGCCAGTCTGCCGCTCGACCGGAGCCCGTTCAGGCATGCGATCCCGGTCAGGCTCCGCTTCACGTCCGCCGGCGCCCATAAGATCGTGGAGGTCAGTCGCGCCGGTTCGAGAAGGCTTGCACCCGAAACAGCCAGTTGCAAAGCCTTGGCTTCATCCTCGAACAGAACGTGCTGATGTGCGTCGCCGGAAAGCAGGATGGACATTCGGCAACAGACCTGTGCAGGATCGAAAACTGCGTCGTCACCATTCGGAAAAATCGCGGATTCCGCGACTACCACCAGTACGCTCGAGCATTGGCGAGGACACCAGAAGACGCTCGCGTCACTCTCGCCAGAGCTTGCAAAACAGGACGCCCCACCGCGAAAGGTCGACACCGACGAGCCGAAATTGCGTGCATGCGCTGCCAGAGGGTTGACACTGCTGCGCGTGGCGCAATGCCTCCGCCAGATCGCGCCGAAAGGCTGCATTGCGGCGAAGGAACTCCCATGCCCAGCCGTGGCTGGTCAGACCTTGCGTATAGCCATAGGCGGCTTCATCCTGCCAGTGCGGCACAGCGGGATCAGAGCCTGTCGCTGTCATAATGTCGGTTCCTGGATTGGATGGATGCAAGCCGAGCTCAAGCAACCTTGTTGAGCACAGGTGCCCACAGCACCGGCCCGTTGATGCCGCCGTTGCGCCGGATCGCTGCAAGATCGTCCATAGATACGCGGAGATATCCGGCAACGGCACGCGTGCTCCCGATCGTCTGAGGGTCAGACAGGCGCTCGAGGGGCCAGCCGGCACGGCGCAGAATCCTTTCGATGCGCAGATCCGTCACCGTCACGATCCGGCTCAGATCTCGCGAAAGACCAAACTCGATCATGCCTGCGAAGAGTTCGTAGGTGCCGACGGCTATACCGGCCTGCTTCGGAGCCGACGACGGAAGATCAAGAGCGAAGCGACTGCTTTCCCAAATCCGTGAATCGGCGGGCGCGGGGCGGTTCGCAAGGAGCACGGCGAAGCAGTCGCGCAGCATCGTCGGCCCGGTCGTCGGTAGCAGGCGGACACAGCCGTCAACGCGCCGATCCAGCCCCCGGAGCAGGAGGTAGCAAGGGTTCAGCCCGTCGAAATGATCAACCTCACAATCGCCGTCGGCAGAAACGTCCCAGTTCAGCCTGTCGCTGAAGACGCGGTGCCGCAACCGGTACATCTCCTTAAGCTCGTCAGCAAAATCGGCGTAGCAATCCGGCGTGATCAACTGCAGCATGACAGCGCTCCTCCTCGCTTGAAACAAGCGCGATTGGAGGCGAACGCCGTGACCGGCTCAACCTGCGCAGGTGCACAGGTTGCTTTACTCCCGGCTAAATTTGGAAGGCCTAGATATCGCCAACCGGACAGCTGCTTGAGTGATGGTCCGCACGCCCAGTTTCTTCTTGGCATTGTCGAGATGGAACGCCGCGGTACGCTGACTGATGCCAAGGATATGGCCGATATCCCAAGCCGACTTGCCGCGAGCGGCCCATTTTAGACATTCAACCTCTCTTCGCGATAAAGCGACACCATCCACGACGCCCGTGTCTGTCAGGAACTGGCGCGCGTGGATATGGAAGAAAATTGCAATCAGCTGCAGGACGCGCTCGTACCGTTCAATCGTGCGGAGGAACAATGGCCGAGTTTCATCGGAAGCGAAGGTCAGAGCCGCAAAGTGGCCGCGGTGATCATGAATTGGAATGGTGAACCCGCAGTGAATGCCGAATTGCCTGGCCTCTTCCATCAACTCCTGTTGTCTTGCTGACCATCCGAGATCGCCGCCGTCGGCATGCCAGCTGAACGGATCCTGGCGGCTACGCGCCAGCACAATGACCGGATCGAGCTTCTCGTAAGCGCTCCGTAGATAGTGGGTCGTCCAGGGACAAGGGTAGGTGGAGATCAGGCTCGTGGCGCACGCCAGCTTGGGGGAGGCAAGAAGATATGCGAAGGAAGGCAAATCCAGCGAAGCGGCCGCCTCCGCCAGGGCGGTGCGCAGATCGAGCTCGCCGGAACTGGCTGTCAGTTGTTCGACCAATCTTTGGAAGACGTCATGCACCGCCAGATCCTGCATGCCCCGACGCCGATTGCACCGAACTGCCGATCCCACCCGTTTCATCATCTCGAGCGAGCCAAATGCCTCATACGCTCTGGACCAGATGGATTTTTTTGGCCCTGTGAGTGTCGGGTTGAGGCTAGCTCAGGCCGGCCTCACTCCTGGCATTGAAGCTCGACGGATATTTCCTGCAGTCATGACTGCACGTGCCTGAATGCGCTTACGTTCAGACCCGCGGCGAAAGCAGAAATTCCTCGTCCCATGCTCCCGCCTTCGGCCAGATTGGTTCACCTCATGCAAGCTTCGCTCCGACCAACAGGTCGTCGACCATCGAGGCCCGAAAACTGCTCGTCGCAGGGGTGCCATCGACGTTCAGCAACACAGCCACGGCATGATTCCGATCGCCGGTTAGGGCAACCATATTCAATGCTCCGTTGTCGCTGCCCGAATGGCCGACGAACTTTTGGGTCGTGGTTTCTTCTTCCGTCCAGCCGAGCCCTTGATAAGCATAGATTTTCGGGTCGACCTGTCGCCGCAGCATTTCGGCTACCGCTCGCTCGGACAGAATGGCCCGCTCGCCGGCGTCAGCGCCGATCATCGCCCGCAGCGACGATGCAAGATCGCTGACCGAGCAGCGAAGCATGCCGGCGGGAACGTCGGGATATCCCTGCTGCGGCAGCGCGACCAATCTTCCGTTCTCGAGCTCGTATGGCTTAGCCAGCACATTCGGCGCGAAGTCCTTCAGATACCAATGGGCGTTGTGGATGCCGAGCGGTTGGAGAATGTTGGTTTCCACATAGGAGGAAAAGCTCTGTTTGCTGACGTGCTCGACGACATAACCCGCCAAAGCAACGGCAACGTTGCAGTAGTCCCACTTTGCCCCAGGCTCTGCATTCAGAAACGAGTGCTGTGAATAGGTGGCACCGCCCTTGACAAGATAGTCCTTGAGGAAGCTCGACAGACTCTGTTTGGGATCACCTGGGAAAGAGACGTCGCCGTATCCTTCATCGGAAATACTGGACGTGTGGGTGATGAGTTGGTGAGGGGTGATCGGAATGCGAGGATGGCGCGGATTTCTGACCGGAAAATCGATGAAAGTGTTCACATCGCTGTGGAGGTCCAGACGTCGCCGCTCGAAGAGCTGCACCAGCGCGGAGGCGGTGAACAGCTTGCTGACGGAGGCCAGATGCATGGGCGTCTCAGGCGTGAGCTTTCGCATCTGCTCGATATCGGCAAAGCCAAATGCTGTGGCATATCGCGTGCCACCCTTCTTGGATGCTATCGCAACGGCGGCGCCGGGAACCTTCGCGGCGTTCAAACGTGCTGGAACACTCGCCTCGAAGTCGCGCCGCCAGCTTTCGAAGGACTGGCCTTGCTGGCTGGCCGAAGCATAGGATCGCGGCAATGTGAGCAGCCCTGCCACTCCGGCTTTGAGAAGTGAACGTCGCGTCGAAGTCATGATCTTCCTTCCTTTATCCGAAAGCGGGTCTGCTGATTGGTTTCCGGGCTTGGAGCCTGGACGATGTCAAAACTCGCGCTTGATGCTGACGACGCCGCCGAGCGCATCATCAAAGTCCGACTGCGAGACCGCACCGAAAGACACGTAGTCGAGTTCCGGCGTGATGATGAACCCGGGAACTGCTTCGTAGTCCACGTTGATGGCCAGCGCATATGTTCCCGAATCCGCCAAAGCGATCTGGCTGTTGAAGGTGGCCTTCGGTGAAAGGCTTGCCGAGATGCCACTCCACGCCGCGTAGGTGCCATCCCATGCGCCGAAATAGTTCGGCTTCTCGTGGTCCGATTGATAGCCGCCCATGAGGAAAGCCGAGACGCTGTCGTTCAGTTGGACGTCAAGGCGCACCTTCGCCGCGAATTCTTTGGCAACAGAGTCGTAGCCAAGGACGGTCGCGATCGCACCCCAGTCCTTTCCGAGCTTCACACCCCCGACCAAATGCGGAACGTAGCTGTCGATCAGATGATCGTCGGCTTGCAACTTCTCGCTCTCCTCGCCCTGGTCACCGCTTTCGTCCTTCGTGCCCTGCTCGGCCCCGATCAGGACGGAAAGCCCGCTCCCAAGAAAAGCTGTATAGTTGACCTGATTGGTCATGCCGCCGGCATAAGGAACCACATCATCGTCGAGAACATTGCCGGCGGATCCGAGCCAAGTATCAAACTGCGAATCCGTGGCCCCAACCTCCCAGCCGCTCAGTTCAATCGTTGCTCCGGAAAAGGCGATCCCATCATCGGCACCGTCTGCGAAACTGCCCTCGATGCCGAAATAGGTGCTCAAGATACCGAGCTCCGTCTCGGCTTTGGTGTCCAGCTGAAGCGCGGCCTTTGCAGTCTGCTTCCATGTCTTCGACGGCTTGCCGGTATAGACGTCCGGGCCTGCAGCGACATCGTATTCCACGGAGCCGGTCACCCTCAGGCAGATGTCACTTTGAGGAATGTAGAAGTAGCCCGAACCCATCACCTCGCAGACGCGAAGATATCGATCCGTGTATGGATCAGCGATCGCAACCTGCGCCGCCATGGAAGCGGATGGAACTTCAAACAGGAGAGCGCTCAAGCCCCCCACGGCCAAATCTCGTCTCATCGTTTTCGCCTCGCGGTTTGACGATCGGTTCTGCCTGGTCTCTTGAATGTTCTGGATTTCGAATGCGCACGAAGCCCCCGCTCGCTGCGAGCAGGCGCCGCGTGTAGTCCTGGGTGACACGGCCGGACACGAGGTCTTGGGCTGTGAGTTGTTCAACCGCTTCGCCGTTCTGCATCACCATGAGGCGCCCACACATGTGAGCGATGACAGCGAGATCGTGGCTGACCATCAGAAAGGTCAGACCGCGATCAAGGCGCACTTGCTCGAGCAGGTTCAGCACCTCGGCCTGAACGGAGGCATCGAGCGCAGAGGTAGGTTCGTCTAAAAGGAGGATCGAAGGTTCCAGGATGAGTGCGCGCGCTATTGCCACACGCTGGCGCTGGCCTCCGGAAAGCTGATGCGAATAGCGGAACCGGAACCCAGAGCCCAGGCCTACCTCATCAAGCGCGCGGCGGATCCGGGCTTCCCTGTCGGTCAAGCCATGGATGAGGAGGGGTTCACGTAATAGCCGATCCACCGTCTGGCGCGGATGCAGCGATCCGTAAGGATCCTGGAACACCATCTGGACCCTGCGATGAAAGTGCCTGTCGCGGCGGCCGAGCCACCTGCCGTTGAGAGCGATCCTGCCGGAAGCGATCGGTGCAAGGCCCACGATGGCGCGCAGCAGGGTCGACTTGCCTGACCCAGACTCTCCGACCAGCCCGAAAGATTCCCCTGGCTGTACTTCGAGGCTAACCCGTTTGAGCGCGCGGAAGGAGTTGAACGCAACTTCGAGCCTGGTGATGGTGAGGGCCGAGGTCATGACTGCGGCCCCGCCAAGCCGCTGAATCTGTCTTCACCCGTAATGGGCAGAGCGCCCGCCCCTGACGCTCGGCGGGAGATAAAAGCGCGCGCCCGAACTTCGTCATTCCGTTGGCGAACCCCTGCCCGCGGAGAGCCTTCACCGGCGATACGCGACGCCATCGGCAAACCCCTGCGCTGCAACGCGAAGGGGACATTGCGGCGAGCCATACGCCCCACTATGTCGAGCGAGAGGTCTGTGGGCGTTCTTGTCTTCTGTGTAGTGATCATGCTGCCCACTCCGCTTCGCGCGCCAAAACCGGCAGGGGGTGGCGCCTGGCACCGATTTTCGGCATGCAGTCGAGCAGGCCGCGCGTATAGGGGTGCTGCGCTCGAGCGAGTTCCGAGGCTGGCAATTGCTCCACCACCTTACCCGCATACATGACCGCCACTCGGTCGCAGAAGGACGAGACGAGCCTGAGATCATGCGAGATGAAGATCAGGCCCATCCCTCGCTCTGCCACCAGCCGGTCAAGGATTGCCAGAACTTCAAGCTGGATGGTGACATCCAGCGCTGAGGTCGGCTCGTCGGCGATCAGCAACTCCGGATTGGCAACCAGCATCATGGCGATCATCACGCGCTGGCCCATGCCACCTGACACTTCGTGCGGGTACAGGTCGAACACGCGTTTAGGGTCGCGGATCTGAACGGCGGCCAACATATCTAGGACCCGTTCTCGCGCTTCGACTTTCGAGACCGTCTCATGTGTGCGCAAGGTCTCGACGACCTGGCGGCCGATGCTCATGACTGGATCGAGCGCGTGCTTGGGGTCCTGGAGGATCATGGCGATGCGCCTTCCTCGCAGTGCCCGCCGTTCTCGTGGTGGCAGCGACAACAGGTTGAGGCCACGGAACTCAAGCCTGTCGGCAGCTATCTGAGCCCGGGAATCCGACAGTCCCATGATCGCGCGGCCGGTCTGCGACTTGCCCGAGCCAGACTCGCCGACGATGCCGAGGCGCTCGCGCCCCAAGGAGAACGAGACCCCGCGGACAGCGTGAACTGCACCCCTCTGGGTTGGATAGGCCACACTGAGGTTCTGGACATTTAGCAGGCTGCAACCCCTTGCCGGCGGGTCCGTAATTGCCGTCGGTTCCATATTGGCGGCCGTCATGTTCATTGGTCGGAGCTCCTGGGGTCGAGCGCATCGCGCAGACCGTCGCCGAGCAAGTTGAAGCCAAGGCTGACGATGAGGATGGCGAGACCCGGCGCTGCGGCAACCCACCACTGGTCGAGGATGAACCGTCGGCCCGACGCGATCATCGCCCCCCATTCGGGCAGCGGTGGCTGCGCGCCCAATCCCACGAAACCCAAACCTGCGGCCGTGAGGATGATGCCCGCCATATCGAGCGTCACCCTGACGATCAGGGAAGAGAGGCACATGGGCATGATATGCCGAAGCACAATACGGAACGGCGAGGCGCCTATCAGCTCGACGGCCTTGATGTAGTCGAAATTGCGCACCGCCAGCGTTTCCGCCCTGGCAAGACGCGCATATGGCGGCCAGGAAGTAATCGCGATGGCCAGCACGGCATTCTCGATGCCGGGGCCAAGCGCGGCGACGAACGCGAGAGCCAAGACCAGTTTTGGGAAGGCAAGAAAGATATCGGTGATGCGCATCAGAACCGCATCGATCCACCCTGCCGAATAACCTGCCAGCGTGCCGATGACCAAGCCTATAGGCGCCGCCGTCAAGGCGACGAGGACGACGACAAATAGGGTGATCCGCGAGCCGTAGATGACCCGCGAATAGATGTCGCGACCCAGGTCGTCCGTGCCGAACCAATATTCCGGGGAGGGCGGCAACAGTCTGGCGCTCTTGAGATCACCGACGACGGGCGAGTGGGTCGCGAGCAGGTCGGCAAAGCAGGCGATAAACAAAAGGGATATGATGATGAAAAGCCCCACCATTGCCAGCTTGTTGGCGGCGAAATCTCGCCACTTCACGTAAAACCGGCCGAGGCTGGCTTGCCATCGCGAAAGAGGCCGTTCCGAAACCAGCCATTCACGTAACGCCATCGTTGATGAGTTTGTTGTGCTCATTGCGCGTTCGTCCGTGGGTCGAGTAGGCGGTACAGCAGGTCCGAGATCAGGTTGATGGCTATGAAAACCGACCCTATGACCACGGTGCCGCCTAGCACCGCATTCATGTCGGCGTTCTGCAGCGAGTTGGTGATGTAGAGGCCAATACCGGGCCAGGAGAAAACCGTCTCCGTCAACACGGAGCCTTCCAGAAGCCCGGCATAGGAGAGCGCGACCACCGTCACCAGCGGCACTGCCGCGTTACGCAAGGCGTGCCGCCAGATGATACGTGCTTCCGAAAGCCCCTTGGCACGAGCAGCGACGATGTACTCCTGTGTGAGCTCGTTCAGCACGAAGGAGCGCGTCATGCGGCTGACATAGGCAAGCGAGACATAGCCAAGCAGCGAAGCCGGCAGCAGGATGTGGCGTAGGACGTCGTAGAAGACCTCCCATTGCCGCTGCGCTGCAGCATCCACGAGATAGAAGCCGGTGAGGGGCACGAAGGAGTATTCGTAGGCAACGTCTATGCGACCTGGAAACCCCACCCACTGCAGCTTGGCATAGAAGAGCAACAGCGAGAGCAGGCCGAGCCAAAAGATAGGGACCGAATAGCCGATCAGCCCGACGACGCGGACGATCTGATCGGCAATACTGTTGCGCTTGACGGCAGCCAGCACCCCGAGCGGAATTCCAAGGACGGAGCCGATTAAGGTACCCAGCGTCGCCAGTTCGATGGTGGCCGGGAACACCCGGCGGATGTCATCCATCACGGGGTTGGTGGTCAAAACCGACCTGCCAAAATCGCCGGCCAGCACGCTTTTCAGATAAAGGTAGAACTGCTGGACGAGCGGCAAGTCGAGCCCCATCTCGCGACGGGTTCGCTCCACCACGCTGGCCGGCGCCCGATCCCCGAGCACCGCCAACACGGGATCGATGGGGATCACCCGACCGATGAAGAAGGTTACCGCCAGCAGCCCAAGATAGGTGGCAGCGGCGACGCCGATGAACCTGATAGCGAACGCGAGGAGGGCGGAGGCATCAATGCCCCTTGACTCATTCCGCGGCGTGGCCGGGCCGGGCGATTCCACCGGGCTTATTCCTTCGCCACGTTGCCGAGATAGTTCGTGTCGAAGCTCGGACCGAGCTCAAATCCCTTGACGTTGCTGCGCACAGCGGCAACCTCGATCTGCTGAAAAATGATCACAAAGGGGCTGGTATCCAGAACCTCCTTTTGGAGATGCCGGTACATCTCGGCACGTTTGCCAGTGTCCTTTTCTAGGAGAGCGGCCTCCGTCTGCTTGCTTAACTCCGGCACGTTCCACGCGTTGCGCCAGGCAAGAGTCTGGTTTTTGCTGTCGTCCGAGTTGTCAGTGTTGGAGGCGAAGGTCTGGGCATTGGAATGGGGATCGAAATAGTCCTGCCCCCATTGGCCGATATAAATGTCGTGGTTGCGGGCGCGATATTTGGTCAGGGTCTGCTTGTCGTCCCCAGGAATGATTTCGATCTTCACTCCCGCCTCCCCGGCGGTCTGCTGGATCGATTCTGCGATGCCGGTCACAGGCTGACCACTGCGCACATCCATCGTGACGGACAAGCCGTCCTTCAGCCCAGCCCTGTCCAGAAGCTCCTTTGCCTTTGCCACATCCAGCTTGAAGGGGTTCTCCTCCAATTCGCCGAGGACACCCTTCGGCAGGAAGGTCTGATGGATCTCACCGATTCCCCTGATCAATGTGGTCCCAATGGCATCATAGTCGACGAGATATTTGAACGCCTGCCGCACCTCGGGCCTGGCCAGCTTCTCATTCCGCTGGTTCAGGCTGAGGTAATAGATCGTCCCCTTAGGCGCGCTGCTCAGGCTGATTTCGTCGTTCTTCGCCACGGCATCGAGGTCGTTCGGGTCCAAGTTACGGGCCACGTCGATGTCGCCAGCTTCCAGCGCGAGCCGCTGCGTCGAACTTTCTTTCATATGACGGTAGATGACGCGGCTGAGCTTGGCCTTCTCACCCCAAAATTGATCGTTGCGGTCGAGGACGAGCGCCTCGTTGGCGCGCCATTCCCGAAGCTTGAACGGCCCCGAACCCGCTGTATGCGTCTTGAGCCAATCGTTGCCGAAATCATTGTCATATCTGTAGTCGTCGTTTGGAGCGACGGCCTTGAGGTGATCAAGCACAAGCTTCTTGTCGACCACTGAAGCCACGGTCGAGGCTAAGCAGTTGAGCACAAAGGTCGGGGAGTATGGTTCGTCGACCGTGAGCGCAAAAACGTCAGGGCCCATCGCTTTGGCCCTTTCGGTCACGTTATCGCCGGTAAGCCCGAGCTGCTCGATAATAAAGGCTGGGGTCTTGTCGAGCCTGACCACGCGCTCAAATGACCAGGCAACGTCCTCGGCGGTAATTGGATTGCCGGAGGCGAACTTCAGGCCCGACCGCAACTTGAAAGTATAGGTCAAACCATTGGCCGACACTGTCCAACTTTCAGCCAGATCCGGCTTCACCTTAGTGGTATCGGTAAGATCGAACCGCACGAGAAGATCATAGACATTGGCGTTGACCTCGGCTGCTGACAGCTCGAAGGCTTCCCCAGGATCCATCGTGATCATCTCATCGAGGGCAAAGGCTTCGACCAGCGTACCGATCGGCGTGCCGGCAAACGTAATTGCCGGAAGCATCAGCAACACCAAGAAAGTGATGCCGACCAGCCATCGGCGCGGCTGATAAACGGCTTGTCCCATCATCATGTCGACTCCTCCCTGCTTTGTCGGCGCTAGCCGCTCCAGACCGCCTGATGGCCGTGCCGAGGACACCGGGGTGCGCCCGGGCCCGTGACCCGCACCCCGGCCTACCATTCAGACGGGCCACCTGCTGGCGAGTTTTTGTCCGGCGGACAATAAAGTTATGTATATACTTTTGCGATGTCAATCGGGATTTTGCGGTTGATCTTCTGTCGACACTTGCGGCGCGCAGCTGATTGTGCCCTCTGGGGCTCACAGCAGCCGAGATTGCCAATGACGAATAAGACCGGAGCGACGAAGCGTTATGTGGGCCGCGCCGCAGCCATCGGCTTGAATCGGGACCGGGTCGTTCACGCCGCCATTGAACTGATCGACGAAGAGGGTCTGGAGGGCTTTTCAGTGCGCGCGCTGGCGCGTCGCCTGAATGTCTACCCGGCTGCTCTCTATTGGCATGTCGGCGGCGACAAAACGAACCTGCTCGCCGAAATTTCAGGCTCGCTGATTGCCAGCCTGATGACCCTCGAGGACCTCCCCGACGACTGGCGCCAGACGATCCGCATTCTGTTCCATCGCTTCCGCGCGCGCGTTCATGAACATCCGCGCGCCGCACCCCTGCTTGGCCCGCACATCCGCTCCAACGGCGCGCCCAACGCTGCGTGGGTCGAAATCGTGCTGAAGGCGCTGACCCAAGCCGGGTTCGAGGGCCGGGGGCTCGTCGACGCCTTTAACGCCGTCATCGGTGCACTGGAAGGCTATATCACTATGGAATTGGCCGCTGAGGGAGCGACGGAAGGGTCGGCATGGGTGGAAGCCTTCGATGCCGGTCTTAGCGCGCTCGACAAAAGTCGCTTCCCATTGGTCACGGAGCACTTGCCACAGATGTACAACCGTTCCTTCGTAATGCGTTGGAAAAGCGGAGACGAGGCGCCGCTCGATGGCGGTTACAACTGTTTGATCGAAACCCTCATTCTAGGCCTCGAAGCTCAGACCAAACGTGGCGGAACAGGTGCCCGCTAAGTAACGGTCGTCACTAACACCGGCTCTCAATTCGTCGTGTCCCGCGCCTGAAAAGCAGTCCGTTTGGCTTCCGATCGACTTTCGCAGCATTCTCGGAATGCGTTGTTCAGATCGCCCGCGCCGGAAGCATGTCGAGAGCCGCGCATACCTATAACGTTCCCAAGTCCACGCTCAGCCACCACCTGCAGAGATTGGAGGATGCGCTTCAGGTGCAATTGTTCGTGCGAAAGAGCCGAGGGCTGGAACTAACGGACGCCGGGCGAGAGTACCTCGACAACTGCACGGCCATTTTCGACAGCTGCGAGAACGCGGCCAGCGCTGCGCAGCGCGCTCACTCCTCCATCAGCGGGAGTGTCGGTGTTATAGCCAGTTCCGAATTTGGGACGGCTATCATCGGCGCTGCGGCACACTTCCTCCTGCGGGACAACCCGACATCGACATAGACGTGAAGATCATCCCGAACGACAAGCTTATCGTGGGTGATTTCGATTTCGACTGCATGATCTATGTTGGCGAGCCTCCAAACTCGGCCCTGATGCGTCGAACCCTGGGGGCCATCTTCCGTTAGTGCTCGCTAATTGAGTTCAGTCGGTCCGCCAGATCTCACAGTAGATTCGTTGCTTGGAAACTGTTTGATAGAAGCTTCCGCCGGAAATTTTCCGCGCCCCCAACGATCTGGCATGAACTCGCTCTGGTTCTACGTCTGACTGGGGGCCAGTGAAGAACTCCACCCATTTAACGTTCGGGGGCGCTTTTGCCCATTTGGTCGATACAGTCGTGCCTTTTGGCGCATAGGCCGCAGGGCCGGATTGGGGCATCCGGCAGGATATGGATACAGGGATGAGGCCATCCTTCTTCTTCTGATCCCACGCCGTGAACGCTGGCGTAGTGCCATAGAAAGGCTTGCCATCGACTTTTTTATAATCGCTGACGCAGCCTGAAAGAGCGAGCGCAACAACCGCCAATGTTTGTATCTGCTTAAACATTTCACCCCCCACGGACATTTGCGTTGATCATTGAACGCCATGCAGGTGAATTGCAACGGCTACCTATACGGCGCGTTCTCACCCGCGAGCGGATTGATGCCTCGGAGTTACGTACATGGCAGACGACACAGCCAAGCAAGACTTTCGCGACCGCAATCGGGTTTCAGCCGACGAAGGCTATGAGGTGGAGTACTTCGCCCAAAAGGTCGGCCTGTCCGCCCAGCAGGTGCGCGAGTTGATCAAAACGCATGGCAACGACCGCGGGACGCTGGCAAGGAAGCTCCAAGGATGACAAGGCTTTCCGATCTCGGCCCTCCGAAAGGGGTGACGGTGCACTGCCCGTCGGAGGCTAAGGAGGATTCAGATTTCTATCGTTGCGAAACCTGCGGCCAAATCGTCGATCTCAAAGACATTCGCCAGGTCATGTGGCACCAGTTCGAGGGCGAGCATGAGCCGCTTGAGCTGGACAGCTAGTCGGATATGCGCCGATAGCGGAAGCGATTGCGAATGCGGTCGTTGAAAAAGCGGCCTTTGACGAAGGCCGACCGGAATGCCGCGTAAGTTTCCGGCGGCACCTCCTCGAATTCATAACGCTTGCCGCTTGCCGCTGGCCACGAACCAGACGGAGAGAACTCTGGTCGCCGGTCGTATTCGGTTTTTTTGATCGAGGTGGACGGCATGGCGCACAACACTGCTTTGCAAAATCGCAAACGATCCGACTGCAGCTTTTGTTTCAGGAGCTCGGAACCTACACTCGAAACACCTGCCGGTAACTCTTGAGCGCAACGGCGACTGGATGTGGCGGGGCGCAGGCCGCCGTCTAGTTTTTAGCCAAGAGATTCTTCGCCTCGCGGACAAGCGAACTCCAGTTCCGGCCCAACAAGGCGACGAGCTCCAGAGCTTGAGTTTCGGTAATGCCGATCTCCCGGACGAGCCTTTCCAGGATCCCGTCCTGCGGCGACTTGCCATCCGCTGGCATTGCTGCGTCCCTCCGGTCAATTTTGGGCTGCCCCGGGCCTGAACGACGATTAACATTTGATATGGTTCCCAAGGAACGGCGCCTGTGGATATTGATCGGCGGTTCACCAGGCTTGAAGCGCGCCGTGAGTCCAGTGCTCGCCGATCCGGGAACAAGCCTTTGCGATCATTGTTCGTCGGTTGAGCGAACGGAGCGCAGTGCATGAAAAGTTATGTAGTCGAGACAATGGCCGGTGAAGCTGTGACAGCCAATCGAAGATAGCCGAAACGCCGCTGGATGCCGCCAGGATAGGAACCGGCCGCGAGGTCCACGAGAGGCGCGACGAGTTGGAGTGGGTGCGAGTTACTGACGAAGCCGACGCCGCCGTGTTTTGGTTCGCGTTCAAATGACCTTTGGTGGAAGCCCGTCCGAAAGCGGCTAATGCAGTCGCCTTCTCTGGCGGTCCATGTCGTTCAGCAACGAGGCCAATTGGTCTGCGATCTTGAAACGAAGGCCTTCCAGCACAAGACCTCCGATTTCGCAGGTGAGCCCCGTGTCGAGGTCGACCACCGACCAAGTGCCTTCCGGATCAAGGTCGATGTCGTAGCGATGCATCCATCTCACGGACGTGCACAATGGCAGACGAACTCCTGCCAGCGGAAAGCCCGTCACAGCTACTTAACGTAGGCGACGGTCCTTCCTTAGACTTTCTCCAGCGGCTACACCCCTCCAGGGGTTCGACCCGTTGTTCCCAACTCAGCAGCGCGCGATATGTTCCATTTTGCTACGCCAAGCTGCCGTCGCGCTGCTGCATTGCTTCGAAGATCGCCACGACGAAGCCGGCGCGCGCGCTCATCAGTGAAGTATCACCTCTGACAACACGGCCAGAGCGACGGAGATCGGCACAGCCAGCAGAAGGCACAGTTCAACGATCAGTGTTTCTTTGTCACTAAACATCAGAAAGGAATGTACTCGGCTGGGGTAAAGTTCCGGCCAAGCGCGAGGGGCAGCTCAGCAACCTTTTTGGCGAGACAGCGTTGAACTGCCCGAATAAAAGGAGGTTTTCATGCAGGGCAGGAGTGCAACGGCACCAGCTTGGGCGGAAACCTATGACCCAGCGGAACTGGCGTTAAAGCACGGGCTAACGATTGAGCAGGCCAGAATCGTCATCAATTCGAACGGCCCTTCAAAACAAAAATGCGACGTCAGCGCGGTTGCTTTCCGTCGCGCGCTAGACATGTGCGGCAACGGCAAACGCGCAAGCCCGCGCAAACGATCAGGCGCAGCCCACGACCAGAACCAGGTGGCAGAATAACCACTCACTTTGCCGACATAGTGGTGGAGCGAGGGTTCACAGAGCAATAAAAACCCGCCGACCGAAGCCGACGGGCCTGGCATTCTTTAACCATCATCCAACAGTGATGGGCGGCGGCGCCGACGGTCCAGCAACGATGGCAGAAAGCTTGGCCTTGCGAACAAGAACAGGCTTTTCATAGGTCTTCTTCATCAAAAGTCCCCCGGTTGGTCCCTCATAACGCGACGTAACTGGCCCGCGCTATCGGTGGTTGTCAAGCAGGAAGGGAACCCCACGTGGCAACAAAAGTGGTTCTCTGAGAGTTGGGGTTCTGTCCAATGGGCCAGAGCAGCATGACCAGATATTTTTTCCACGTCGACAACGGCACTTTCATCCCCGACGAAGATGGTGTCGATCTCCCCGATCTGGATGCGGCGCGGATGGAAGCAGTGCGCGCTGCCGGCGAGATGATAAACGACGCTAAGCAGTCCTTCTGGGACCATATGACACCGTGGATCATGAACGTGACAGATGACCAAGATCGGCTCCTGTTCACGCTCCAATTCGCCGCAAAAGTGCCGTCAGGAGAGGCCCGTTACATCCCCGGCAGCAGTGAGCACGAAACAAAAAACCCGCCGGACGGAGCCAGCGGGTGAAAGGTTGGCATGGTTCCCGGTCCCCGCCGGGGTGACGGGGGTGAGCGAAACCATGATGCGCGCAGTCTGCGGCAGATGCTTTCACAAACGTTAAGCGGTGGACGCGCCTCAGAGACGCGCAACCCTCGCCGGTGCAACCCCTGATTTTGTCGCCGTGCGACATATCCGCCACAGTACAAAGCTCATGATACTGCTAAGCTCACCTTGGGTTCAAGTTGGGGAGCAAATACCTTGAGAAAACTTCTAGCGTTAACTGCAGTGGTCGTGTTCAGCACAACAACTGGCTATGCGGCTGACTTGGTTACTCCGGTTGCCGGGTCGGCTTACGACTGGAGCGGCATTTACGCCGGCGCACACATAGGCGTCGCCACTGGGACCGTCAGTGCGACCGACTTTACTCAGCCGAGCGGTGGCTTCTTCACCGATCTGGTTCCAGCGGGGACCGAGGGGTTTCATTTCCGCGATACAAATATTGCTGGTGGCGTACATGTTGGTGCCCAGTATCAATGGGACCAATTCGTGTTCGGCGGTGAAGCCTCTTGGACCGCGACTGGCATCCGGAAGACGATTGTCAGTCCCTACTTTCCCGACACCGACACCGAGACCGGCAGGATCCAGCACTATGCGACGGTGGTTGGTAAGGTCGGCTATGCGTTCGACCGGTTCCTGGTCTACGCCAAGGGCGGCTATGCAGGTGGCGAGGTAGGGTTCAAGGCAAGAGACAACGATGCTTTGGTTACCTACGAGCAGAACGAGTGGCACAACGGCTACGCGCTAGGTCTGGGGGTCGACTACGCCCTTACCGACAAGCTTAGCCTCGGCATCGACTACACGCACATCAATCTCGGCTCAAAGACCAGCACCGGGAACAACGTGTTCGACGACGGCTCCCTGGGCGACAATCCCGAGACGTATAAGGTCAAGGCCAGAGCGGACGCTGTTATGGCTCGCCTCAGCTATAAGTTCGGCGGCGGTTTTTAGTCGAACTTTTCGCAAGCGGGCGATGTCCGCCGGATTTGGTCGACTAAGTACACGTTCGTGACATCGGATCGGATTGGGATTCGTCTGCAAACGGACGGTGCACCCGACGGCGCCAGAGAGTGGTCGAGTACGGCTAGGCGCTAGATTTAGCCGGCTACAGCCAAGGGTGCCTACGCTCCACGACCGGCGAGGCCAGGAGCGGCGAGCGGTCTAATGGGTTGGCAAGTTCAAAGTGCCCTGGACTAGCGCGCATCGCATTCCGACAGCGAGCGCTCCCCGAGCCGGCCGCTCGACATCATGAGCCGCCGGCTTGTCGCGCAGAGCAGCTATTCCAGCGATCCGCGGAGGACGTGTAAGCACATGTCAACTCCTGCGACTTAGGCCCGGTCGTATCTGCAGAACTGCTCGTGGCGCGGTAAGCTAGATGCGACGGCGTCCGCGCGGCGTGCGAAAGCCTCTGCTGAAGTCAAGCAGCCTCGGAGCGGCCCTTGACAAACGCTGACCGGGACGCCGCACAAATGCCGGAGGGACTTCCTCGAAATAGTAGTGCTTGTCGAGGGCCACAAACCAGACTGACAAGGTCTTACTTGCGGGATCGTACTCGGCTTTCCTGATCGAAGTAGGCGGCATGGCGCAGCCGCTGGTTTGCAATTCGCAAACGATCGGACCCTGGCTTTGTTTCAGGAACACCAGCCTATAACGCCGCCATGAAAGCAACTGCGACATACGATTCGGAGACGGGCACAGTCACGCTGGAGAAGGGAATCTGGCGAGGAACGTTCCCCCTTCGGGGACGTGCCGAACTGGCTGAAGTTCTATCGGCCGCAGACGGAGCGGTATCCTGCGCTTGGGGGCAACTACGCGCCCGATGCGAAATGTCTTGACGTGCTGGCGACCGAACTCCGCAGGTGGTGGCCTATGAATAGTCATCGTCCATTCAGCTAGGCCGGGGTGCCAAGCGCACGCGTGCCTCGAGCAGGAACAAGGCTTTGCGATCATCGTTGCTCGGTGACCGATGGGAGCGCAATGCACGAAAAGCTATGTGGTCGAGACGATGGCCGGTGAAGCGGTGACAGCAAGTCAAACGGTGATAGCCGAGACACCGCTGGACACCGCCAGAATAGGAACTGGCCGCGACTTCCAGGCGAAGGCGCGACGAAATGGAGTGGGTGCGAGTCACCGACGAGGCCGAGGCCGCTGTGTTTTGGTTCGCCTTCAAAGAGAAAGCTGCGTCGTCCAGAAAAAGCTCGCCGACAGAGCCGACGGGCTCCCAAGGCTGTTGCGTAGTTATGTGGACACGACGGACGGCGGCGCCGAAGGCCCCACAACGACGGCAGAAGGCTTGTCCTTGCGAACACGGACCGGCTTTCCGGTTTCCGAAAACTTCACTCGAAAACGGCCTTCTGCTGGATGGTTTAATGCTTCAGTATCTGGCTGAGGAACAACTTTGTCCGATTATGACGCGGGTTGCCGAAAAACTCGTCGGGGGTGCCCTCCTCAAGGATCTGTCCGGCGTCCATGAAGATGACGCGGTCCGCAACCGCGCGGGCAAAGCCCATCTCGTGCGTCACGCACACCATCGTCATGCCGTCACGGGCCAGCCCCGTCATCGTCTCCAGCACCTCCGAGACCATTTCCGGATCGAGGGCCGAGGTCGGCTCGTCGAAGAGCATCACATCGGGTTTCATGCACAGGCTGCGGGCAATCGCCACGCGCTGCTGCTGGCCGCCAGAAAGCTGGACGGGGAACTTGTTCGCCTGTTCGGGAATCCGGACCCGCTCCAGGAACTGGAGCGCCGTCTGGCGCGCCTCGACGGCCGAAACACCTTTGACCCACATCGGCCCGGCCATGCAGTTCATCAGCACCGTCATATGCGGAAACAGATTGAAGTGCTGAAAGACCATGCCGACATTCGAGCGTACGGCCGCGACGTTGCTCATCCTGCCATGCAGCGCGACGCCGTTGACGACGATCTCGCCCTGCTGATGGGCTTCGAGGCGATTGAAGCAGCGGATCAGTGTCGATTTGCCCGAGCCGGAAGGCCCGCAGATGACTATGCGTTCGCCCTTGTGCACCGTCAGGTTGATGTTCTTCAGAGCATGGAACTGGCCGTACCATTTGGAAACGGCCCTGACTTCGATGATAGCCTCGGTGCTCATCGCATCTTGCTCCTGCCATAGTGCCGTTCGATGCGGGACTGGATCAGTTCGAGGCAGATAGACAGCATCCAATAGATGATGGCGGCGGAGATCAGCATCTCCATGTGCTGGAAGGTCTTCTGGCCAAGCGTGCGCGCCAGGAACATCAGCTCCCACACGCCGATGACGGAAACCAGCGAGGAATCCTTCAGCATCGAGATGAACTGGTTGCCCGTCGGCGGAATGATCACCGGCAGCGCCTGCGGCAGGATAATGCGGCGCATGGTCAAAGCGAAGCCGAACCCCATCGAGCGCGAAGCCTCCCACTGGCCGCGGTCGATGCTCTGGATGCCCGAGCGGAAAATCTCGGTCATGTAGGCGCCGTAGCACAGCGACAGCGCCAGGATACCGGCGGGCACGGCATTGATGACGAACCCGAGCTGCGGCAGCCCGAGATAGATCAGATAGACCTGCATAAGAAGCGGCAGGCCGCGGAACAAGGAGGTGTAGAAGCTGGCAATGGCATAGGCGAAGCCATTGTTGGAGAGCTTGGCGACAGCGCCGGCCACGGCAATGACTGAGGCGATGACGATGGAAATCGCCGAGACATAGAGGGTGGTGGCGACGCCCTGGGTGATCAGGAACGGCAGCTTCTCGCCGATGAAAGGCAAGCTGAGGTGGAACGTTTCGAAGAAGGCCATGAACAGGAGCAGCAGTTCCAGCCACACAATGCCGATCTGCAATTTGAGCGGCGCAAAACCAATCAGCACGACGTTGAGCGTGAACATCACGGCAATGGCAAAACCGATGGCGAAGCGCCCGTAGATGCCGCTCGTTTGCGGTTCGCCGATCACCGGGCGCATGAGTTCGGCGAAGCCGGTGCCCGACAGGTTGAAGGCCATGAAGACCAGCAGGACGACGCCAAACATCGTCGCCACGAACCAGGGCTTGTGAACGAGGACTTCGGCCTCGACGGTATCCTGATAAAGCATCTTTTCAGCACCGGCGGTTCGGCGGCCTGCTGGTGGCAGGCCGCCCTTGGAGAGATTAATTCGTCTTCGAATAATCTTGGCCGTACCATTTTTCCGACAAGTTGCTCATCGTGCCGTCCGCCTTCATCTGCTTCACGGCCTCGGCGATCTTGGCCGACAGTTCCGGGTCGCCATGCTCGATGGCGATTGCCAGCGGTTCGTAGAACACCGGATCGCCGACTTGCTTGATAGGATAGCCGGCCTTCTCGGCATCGAGGATGGACGGCAGCGACGAGACCACCGCATCCAGGCGTACGCCGTCGCCAAGGCGAAGGTCGTCGAGGGCTGTCGTCGAATTCTCGTAAGAGTGCACTTCCTTCGGATTGAGCTTGTACTCGAAAGGTGGCGCGCCGGCGGCGTCGAGCGTAAGATCTTTCTTGGCATAAGCTTCGAAAGTGGAGGTGCTGGTGGCGCCGACCACCTTGCCGTCCAGGTCGGCGAGCGTCTTGGCCTTGCTGTCCTTGTGCACAGCGACCGCTGCCGGGGTATAATAGTACACCGCCGGAAAATCGAAGATCTCTGCGCGCTTCTTGGTCGGCGTCATCGAGCCGACATGCATATCCCAACGACCCGCCCAGTTGCCGGCGGTAATGATGTCCCATCCGGGCGTGACGAACTCGACCTTGACGCCGAGATGCTGGCCGATCGCCTTGGCCACGTCGACGTCGAAGCCGTCGAGTTCATTGTTTGCATTCACGAACGATTGCGGCGCCCAATTGGCATCGGTCGCAACCTTGAGGGTGCCGGCGGCCATCACGCGGTCGAGCACCGCACCTGCGTGGGCGGGATAGGCGCCAAGCGCCAGCGCGAGTGCTGCCATCGTCAGCTGTCGTCTGTTCCAGAATGTCATTTTCGTGTGTTCCCTTGTTGTTGTTCAGTCTCATGCGTTTCATGCCCGTTCAGCGGTCATGATCTCGCAATCCCTGCCGACGGGTCGGCGCCGTCTCGACGGCTCGTGGATTTAGCGACGCCAGCGCCGGCCCAGTCTTCCGCCGCCGCGGAGGATGTTTGCCTCCGTCGTTCCTTCGCTCACACGAAAAGCTCTGGCTTGTTCCCAGCGAGGTGCCACCCGGCGCTTTGAACGAAACACCCTCCCCTGCTCCGCGGAGACCGCTACCCACGCGCGAGATCTCCTCTCCTGCAGCAGGCACCCAACAGGAAGTCGGCCATGGTTTCGGCGACGAGAGCCGGCGCCTCGATCAGGATCGAGTGGCGAAGCCCGGGCAGGATGGCGAGCTCGGAGCCCTGTACCTGTTCGTGCATCAGCCGCGCCATGCGAGGACTGGATCCCTGGTCGTTCTCGCCGGTCACGATCAACGTCGGGCAGGTGATACGGTCGAGGATGCCGCCGAAGTCGGTTTCGGCGAGAACCCGGTAAGCCGCGGCGTAGCAATCGCGGTCGTTCTCGGCGTCGCGCCGGCGCAGCTCCGCGATGATGTCAGGGTTCCTGTCCTGAAAATCCTCCGTCAGCCAGCGCGACAACGAGGCGGCGTGGTGCGCCGGGGCGTCGCTTACCATCAACGTCGCCAGCCGGCCGCGCACCGCATGGCGTTCCTCGAGCGTGCGGCCGGCGATCGTCGACAACAGCACCAGTTTTTGCAGCCGCTCCACATGCGTCAGCGCAAGGCGCTGCGCGATCAAGCCGCCCAGCGAAAACCCGGCAAGATTGAAAGTCGCGAACCCCAAATGGTCCGCCAGCGCCAACGTCTCGCCGACGAAGTCGTCGATCTCGTACCGACCTTTGACGCGGCTGGAGCGCCCGTGTCCGCGCAGATCGAAGGCAAGGACCGCGAAGCGATCCTTGAGCCGCTCGGCTACGCCGCTCCAGGCTTCGAGGTAGGAACCGACGCCATGGATGCAGACCAGCGGCACGCCGCCCTCGCCCTCAAGACGCCAGTTGAGCAGCACACCTTGCACATCAAGCTGACCGGAGCGGGCCATGATCACGCCCTCGCCACCTGTCGCGCCTTGTCGCGCTCGCGCGCGGCGAAGACCGGCATCACCTCGTCGACCCAAAGCTTGATCGTCTTCTTCTGTAGCTCAAACGGCAGGTTGAACGTCAGGCCGAGACAATACTGGTCGACGCCGGCAGTCTCGTAGTCGAGCAGCTTCTCGATCACCTCGTCCGGGGTGCCGAACATGAGGTTGCGGCGGATGTTCTCGGGATTGTAGTTGTCCTTGCCTTTGACGCTCTCGTAAGGCACCGCTTCGGGAAAGCCGCTTCGCACCGTGCCGATATTCTGGAACAAGTTCTCGAAGGCGCGGCCATAGTCGATGGCATGCCCGACCGCGACCTCCCAGTCTTGCGCCCGGTCGTAGACGCAGGTGCGCCGCTGCATCATCAGGCGCGGCCGCGGTACTTCCGGATGATCGGCAACGGCCTTGCGGAACTTGTCGCCGAGCACGCCGATCTCGGCCGGTGGTGCCGACAACGGCGTCGACAGGATCGAGGCGCCGATGCCGACCGCCCAATCGAATGTGCCGGGGTCTCGCGCGGCCACCCAGATCGGCGGGTGCGGGTTCTGCAGCGGCTTCGGGACGCCAGCGGCCACAGGGAACTTCCAGTAGTGGCCGTCATGGGCGTAGTCTTCGGCCCACAGTTTCTTCACCGCTGGCAACAGCTCCTTCAGATAGGCAACGCCTTCCTGCTGCGGCATGCCGCCGGCCATGCGGTCGAACTCGTACTGATAGGAACCGCGCGCGATGCCGAACTCCAGCCGCCCGCCCGTCAGGTGGTCGCAAAGCGCCGCCTCGCCCGCCAGACGGATCGGGCTCCAATAGGGGGCGACCAGCGTCGACGTGCCGAGCCTTATCTGCTCGGTGTGCTGCGCAAGCCAGGTCAGCGTCATCAGCGGATTGGGCGAGATCGTGCATTCGAGCGTATGGTGCTCCGCCGTCCAAAGCGTCTCGAAGCCGCCCTCGTCCGCCATGCGCGCGAGCTCGAGCAGATTGCCTTTCACCGTTGCCATCGGGGTGTCGGGTGAGAAGCGCTCCATGGTCAGCGAAACCGCGAATTTCATCTGGGTCTCCCGGTTTGGGTCGGGTTCATGGTCAGCGAAGGCGGATAATGAAGGGGTCCTGCATGGCGCCGGAATAGTCGATCACGACGTTTTTCAGGCGCGAGAACTCCTCCATGGCGTCGAAGCCGCCGCGCCTCCCGTAGCCGCTCTCCTTGAAGCCGCCATTGGCGGACATGAAGGAAGAGGCGCGATAGGTGTTGATCCAGACCGTGCCGGCCTCGACATTCCTTGCGAAGCGCAGCGCGCGATTGATGTCGCGCGTCCAGATGCCGGAGGCGAGCCCGTAGCGCGTGTCGTTGGCGAGCCGGATCATCTCGTCCTCCGACGAAAACGGGATCACGCCGACGACAGGACCGAACAGCTCCTCCTGCATGAACTCCATGCTGTTGTGGGCATTGATCATCACGGTCGGCTCGAAATACCAGCCGCCGGCGAGCTCGTCCGTTTGCGGTCGCTTGCCGCCGGCCGCTATCCGCGCGCCTTGGCGCACGCCCGAGGCGACATAGGTTTCAACCTTGCCAAGCTGCGCCGACAGCGCCAGCGGGCCGACGTCGGTTTCCTCCAGCATCGGCAGGCCGACACGCACCCGCCTTGTTCGCTCGACCAGCGCCTCGACAAAGCGGTCATAGGCGCTCGCCTCGACGAAGCAGCGCGAGCCGGCGACGCAGGTCTGGCCCGCGGCCGCGAAGACTCCCGATACGACGCCGTTCACGGCATGCTCGACATCGACGTCACCGAAGACGACATGCGGCGACTTGCCGCCAAGCTCCATCGAGCAAGGGATGAGATTCTGCGCCGCATTGGCGGCAATGCGCCGCCCGGTCCCGGTCGAGCCGGTGAAGACCAGTTTGGCGATGCCCGGATGGCGCGTCAGTGCTTCGCCCGCGACAGCTCCCGTGCCGGTCACTACATTGACGACGCCGGCGGGAAAGCCCGCCTCCATGATCAGCTCGGCCAGGGCAATCGTCGAGGCCGAAGCATGTTCCGACGGCTTGATGACCGCCGTGTTGCCAAGCGCCAGGCACGGCGCCAGCGTACCGGTGAGCAGCATCAGCGGCGAGTTCCACGGCGTGATCATGCCGACGACCCCGATCGGCTCGCGCAGGTTGAAGTTCAGCATGTCGAGCTTGTTGACGGGGATCGTGTCTCCAAGCAGCTTGTCGGCCATGCCGGCGAAGTAGGTGTAGCTGTCGGGCATGGCGCGCATCTGCGCCCGCATTTCCTTCAGCAGCTTGCCGTTATCGCGCGTCTCGATCAGTGCCAGCTCGTCGGCATTCTCCAGCACCAGTTCTGCGAGCCGTCGCACGAGTCTGCCGCGGTCGGTCTGGGTCATGCGCCGCCAGGCCGGATTGGCGAAGGCAGCCCGCGCGGCCTCGACAGCCCCGCCAACATCCTCGGCGGTCGCCTCGGCGAATTGGTACCAGGGCCTGCCGGTGGTCGGGTCGAAACTGTCGATATAGTGCCCGCTCCTCGGCGCCACGAACGCACCGTTGATGAACAGCTTTTGGCGCGAGCCTTCGAGCGATGCGACCGTCGTTTTCATGCCGTCTGTCCTGCGTGGATTGTCATTCGGACTCGGCCTGCGTCCACGAATTCGACTGGCCGTCGATCATCGCGACCCGGCCGCCGTCGCCGGAATCCATGTAGATGCCGAACCGTTTGTCCTGCCGCTCGCGAGCATAGCGGCGCAGCATGGCGCGCAACTCGGACGTGGCGATCCGCTCGTAGGGCAGCGCGTCGACGGGAAAGAAGGCATGGCCGTTCGGCAGCGCGGCTTCCGCGCTCGCGTGGCTGAGCTCGGCACGGTAGATCAGATAGCCAGGATCGCTGTCGGCGATGTCGAAGACCGAATAGACGAAAGTGGTTTCAGGGATGAGGCTCAGCGCCTCGCCCCCATCCAGCACCAGTTTGCTGTCCGCCTTGCGGCGGCGCGCCGTCGGCAGCACAAAACCGCCCTTGCCGTCGGCACGCAAGAGGACGCGGTTTCCTGCTTCGACCAGATACCCGATGATCATGTCCTGCGAGGCGAGCCAGCCGGCAGGCAGCGGATCCTTCACGCTGGCGTAGCGGCCGCGGCAAAAACCCAGCGGCGCCGACGGGCTGGTGCCGAAGGCCTGCACCTGGCCGATCAGGATGATGTGGTCGCCGGCCTCGACACGGTTGTGAACGGTGCAGTCGAACCAGGTCAGGCTGTCCGTGAGGACCGGCGCGCCGGTATGGGCGCGGTCATGGTTCACCGACTGGAATTTGGAGGCCACCTTGGACGCGAACACCGATGCCACATCGGCCTGCGCTTCATGCAGGAAATTGACCGCGAAGGACTGCGTCTCGTTGAACGCCCGAAAGCTCGACGCCGATTTGCCGACGCAGACCAGAAGCAGTGGCGGGTCTAGCGAGACGGAGGTGAAGGAATTAGCTGTCATGCCGCGCGGATTGCCGTCGCAGTCGCGTGTGGTGATAACGGTGACACCGGTGACGAAGGTGCCGAAGGCACGACGCAAGGCGATCGGATCGATCGTCCTTTGTGCCACCGCATCGGTCATTGTCTTCCTCCACATCGTTGATTCGAAGGTAGGCAGGAGCCCGCGCCCGTTCTTCCTCCGATCTGTAGGAAAGGGCTCGCGATGGGCTGCTGCCAACCCGAGCAAGCGGGAGCGCGACGCTCACGTGTCTGGGTACCGGATGCGATATGACGGCAGGAGTGTTGGGGCGCTTCTAGCGGACGACCGGCACGCGGCTGTCGATGATGCCGCTGAGGCGGATCGCCAACTCAACCGCGAAACGCTGTTCAGGCGTGTCGAGCTGGATGCCGAACAATTCCTCCATCCGCGACAGGCGGTAGCGCAAGGTCGTGACATGCAGCCCGATGGCATCGGCGCAGGCCTGGCTGCGACAGCCTTCGCGCAGATAGGCAAACAGCGTGTCCAGATAGGGCGTGCCGTGCTCGCGATCATGCGCAATCAGCGCGCCGACGCTTTTGTCGACGAAGTTGCGCACATCGGGCACGTCGGCGGCGGCCACGAGCATGGGCAGTGGACCAAAATCCTGGCCGGTGAAGACTCCGGTGCGTCCGAAGGAGCGGCCGATGCGGATCATGCGACGGCAGCGTTCCCAAGCGGTCGGGTAATCGGCCAGTACGGTGCATGTCTCGGAAACCAGCACCGCCGGCTCACGCCCGAAATAGCGGCCGAGCTCTGCGGCGATCTTGCTTGGCAATTTCGCCAAACGCAGGCCGTCCTGGCCACCATCGTCCGCAACGAGACAGACAAGGCCGCCTTCGACGGCAATCACCGTGCCCGGCACGGCTGCCTGTTCCAGCAGACGGACCAATGCATGGTGGGGATCGGCAAGATCACCGCCGCCGTCCTTGGCCTCCTCGGCGTAGTCGACGACGATCACTTTTTGCGGCGTGGTCAGGTTGACCCCCAGCCGGCGGGCGCGACTGACGATATCCGCCTCATCTCGCCAGCGGCGCTCCACGACTTCCAGGAAAAGCTCGGTCAGCGATCTGGTTTCGAAGCGGAAGCGGACGAAGCTGCGCATCATCTGCACGCTGAGTGCGAATTTGGCGCTGTCGAGCAGCATCTGGTCGAGTTGGCCAGACTGCTTGGGCGTCGGAAAAATCATCAGCCCGCCAACCACTTCATCGTCGATGGTTAGCGGCTCGACCCGCACCGAAAGCCTGACCCGGTGCTTGCCGTCGTCAACGAACAGCGTCTCGTTCTGGCGTGCGTCCGAGGCCCCGCGCGCGACCTTGACGATCTGCCGGTTGAGCACGCCGCCGACGGCCTGTTGCCAGGCGGCGGCATCGAAATGCGCTTCGCTCGGCGAGCGGCCGGCCACGACCAGGTTGGCGTGGAAATCGACGACTACGACCGGGTTGGGCAGCAGCTCGCCGACCTTTCCGGCGAGAGCGGCCACTGATCCTTCCGACAGGGCCTGCTGCAGCAGCGAGGTGTGTGCAGATAAGGCGCGCTGCAGGCGCTCGCCGGCCTGCTTCTCCTGGTGCAGGCGGTGCTGTTTCTCCACCGCGATCTCACCCAGATGCACGATCATGCCGATGAAGGCGATATCCTCGGCGCTCACTTCGGTGATCTCGCGCGAGACGACCGTCAGCACCATCGGCCGTCCGTCCTCGTCGACGCAATTCATCGGCATGACAAGCACGCTGCGGTAGTCGCGCTCGAACGCCTCGCGGCGGTAGCCGGGAAACTCCTCCGACACCCGCGCGTCCCTTATGTAGACAGGTTCATTGCGGTTGAGCGCGACGATCGAAGGACTGGTGGCGAGTTCCCAGCGATCCGGCAAGGTGCGGTGAATGAGCGTCGGGTCATGGCGCACGATCACGTAGGCGTGGCCATGCGGCGCATCGATGCTCATGATCGAGCCCAGCGTCCATTTGGCATGGCGGCAGGCTGCCAGCACGAGGTCGCGCAGCACCGACTGGAGATCGCCACCCGAATTGATGAGGCTGGCGGCGTCCCGCAAAGAGAGAATTTGCGACTCCTGATCCACGCGCGTCTTCCGCCCCGCGAGGGGTCAATTTAAGCCGCCGCGGATATACCAACGCTACACTGCTTCCAAGCGCGGTGCACGCCGATTTTTCCTACGAACCGGAGGAATACCTGGTCAGCCGGCCCGAATAGGCTGAGCCTCCAGCAACGAGGCCAAAAAATCATGGAATTGAGAAAAGTCTGCACCTTTATCGAGGAAGTGCATATCGAAGGCGGCAAGGCGGCCGCCAAGCCGGTAACATCGATTGTCGTCGCCGGCGTGGTGCGCAATCCCTGGGCCGGACGCGGCTTCGTCGAGGACCTGCGGCCGGAGATCGTGGCCATCGCACCCCGTCTGGGGTATGAACTTACGCGTCGGCTGCTCGAGCTTATGGCTTCCGAGCGCATCGAGAGCTACGGCAAGGCAGCCGCCGTGGGGGTGGCGGGCGAGATCGAGCACGCTTCCGCGATGATCCACACGCTCCGATTCGGCAACGTGTTCCGCGACGCTGTCGGCGGCACGACCTATCTCGAATTCTGCAACACGCGCAACGCGCCGGGCGCGCTGCTGTCGCTGCCGATGATGCACAAGAGCCAGAACGGCCGCCGCTCGCATTTCATCACCGCCAACTTTCAGATCGCCGACGGTCCAGCCGCCGACGAGATCGTCGTGGCCATCGGCGCGGCGGACGGCGGACGGGTCCACCCGCGGATCGCGGACCGTTTTCAGGACATGAAAGAGATGGAGCAAGAAGCCGCGATGTAATGCCATCATCGCATTCCTTGCGCGTCGCCTGCTCGGAAGAGGAGCGAGCGCCATCTGCGACATCGGCGGCACTTACTGGCCCGAGATTGCGGAGGACCGGGACGACGGTACCGCCGACCGCATGCTGCCGGAGTGAGCCGAATCGACTGTACGCCGACTGCCTATAGACGCGGATCATTCTGGCGGCGCTTGCGGCCCCCTTCGCGCCTGCGAGACAGCCTACCAGAGGTATTTATCAAGAACTCAGCATCAATTTGTTCTGCTTCTAACTGTCACGTATGAGTAAATGCCCCTCGTAAATTCACTATCCTCAGATGGCATAAGATTGTTTTGGCTGAAGTCCGCCAATTCCTCTTTCATGCGCAAGGCGCTGACTGAACGACGATCGGCAATTTCGACCGGAAGTCCAAACTCTGGCATTGAGGATCCCGACAACGCCCGAACATATTTGAAGGTCGTGATCTCCGAGAGAGGCTTCCATGAAGCTCACGACAGAGCCGTTCAGATCGTGGACATATTCAGAGGCTTGATAAACGTCTTCAATAATCAAAACCGATACGTCGGCGCGTTGAGCTCTCTTGAAAAGAGACATGCCGTCAATCGGTTCAGAATCGGTCCTTTCCGAACCCTCCACAATCTGGATGGTTCGCTTGCCACACCTATTTATTGGTATGAGCCGCGTTGGTCCCATGACCTAAAGTCGCCTTCATTCGCCGGAGGACCTCACGCACAGCGTCAAAACATCCGGAGTTGGTGGGAAAAGATTGACCGGAACCCCTCCGGCATTCTGTTTACCACGGCCTCACCATGTACTGCCGGGCGTTGGATGGTCATGAACCTGACGAAGCCCTATTGGGCCTCTGGTCTTGCTTAGAATACCTCACGGATACCCAAAACATGGGACATCTCACGATCTTACCGCCAAGCGGACAGCAGTTTTAGTAGCTGGCGACGTTGAGACCATGCAAATTGTGCAACACGTCCGACGCAGGCGAAATTCGGTCGTCCATCTCTCTATGACGAAGACGGGCGCATGACAGTCTTTCAAGCCGATTTCCTAGTCCGTGATGCGCTGGTCGCGTACATTTTCAATCGCGGGAACCATAACACGCGAGAAGACCTTGCTGCGTCACTCGACATGCCGTAACCGGTATTGCTGGCAGCACAACAGGGTATACCCCCGGGTGACGTAACTTCGCCAGTGTCGGCAGCCGTAACATCAGATCAGCTGGTAGCCATTTGTGACAGCCAGCTATCAAACCTAAAACCTGATGTAACAGGTCCGACCGCTATGCGCCCCGTCCTGGTGGCCGCCTGACCAAATTTCAAAAGATGGGGATGCAGGGAGTTCGCGTTCCTGCATGTGGGCAAGACATGCAGCTTGACCATCACCGCAAATCGCTGGCCTCTTGGTCCCTCAGTTGCGTATGCAGAGACAGGCTAAATCTCGCCAGCTTCTCACCATGCTCGTCGCGGATTTCGATGAATAACTGCTGGCCATTGAGGTCCTCAAGGGCTTCTCTCGTCAGGTCTATTAAACCTTGCATGGCCTCACGACGCGCATTCTCGATGCCATCGCATTCGATGCCCACCTCATCCTTGAGTACAGTGTCGCGGTCACCGCTGTCGAAGAAGTATCTCGCCATCGAGCCAGCTCGCCATCACAATGTTTTCGCGGTCCTTTGGTGCAGGTAGGTGGCGTCAAAATCTCCTGCTCGGACAAGCTCGCCCCAGTCAACAGCATGAAATCGCGACCCGTCGGTGATTATCAACCCGTCTCGTCGCAATTCCTGAAGCACTCGGTTCACGTGCACGGTGGACAAGCCTAACGCATCGGCAAGCGCAGTCTGGGTGATCGGAAGCTCCGCTACATGATCCTCAATGAGCCCCATGGATTGAAGGCGGACGATCAGTTCGCAGAGAATGTGAGCCATGCCAGCATAGGCGTCGCGCCTTCCGAGATTGGTGACCCATTCTCGATAAATCGCTGCGTCGATCAGTGTCGAGCGCCAAAGCACAGTTGCTATGGAGGCATGTTGATCGCAGACCGCTTGCATGGCGTCATGCCGCATGAAGCCTAGGGTGGCGCGAGTGAGGGATGAGAAGGTGCAGTCGAGAACCGAGAGATGCATTCCGTGCAGATCGGGAATATCTCCCGGGACAAAGAATGAGGTGATCTGCCGTTTGCCCTCGCCGGTAAGCTTGGTTGATCCCACCAAGCCCTCCAACACGACAAATGAATGAGTGGGTCGATCTCCCTCGCGGACAATGTCCTGATTGGCCTGATAGTCCTTCTTTAGAAGTGGGATGCCTTCTAAGATAGCTATCTCTGACTGGGTCAGGGCGGAGATGTTCTGAAGCTTACGGATTAAAACATTCGAGGACGGGTCGTGTGCCAAATCATGTGACCGGATTGAGTTACGTGCCGAACTTGCCCCGGGCGCTAATGTTCCCACGTCATTAGAAATCGGCTTGCGGACAAGCGCGAGCACTTAGAAATGCGCCTACGGCGGAGATTCCGGCGACCTCAGCTTGATGGCTTTCGCCTCTCGAAGCAGGGAGGACCAATTCGTACCGACGAGCGAGATCAACTCCAATGCCTGTGCCTCGGTGATGCCGGTCTCTGCCCGAAGCCTCGGTACGAGGCCGCGATCGGATGCAAGCGCATAGGATGGCCCCCGAATAACATCATTTGATATTCGTTCCGATCTATGCCGCTGATTTTAAAAGCGCGACTTGCTGCGCATTCATTTCCAGGCGCCTCATTGGCATTTGTGGAGCGGGGGATCAGATGAACCGTATCTGTTTGCCCCCGGTGGACGTGGATTGCCGCTCAAGCGCAATTGAGCAGCGGGGCTGAACGACGTCAGTAAACCCCCACGGCAATGACGAGGATGATTCCGATAGCCGCCAAGGCCATGACCGCGACCATTGCGGCCTCGAACAGGCCGCCGCCGTTTCTTATGCGGTTCATCATGCGTCCACCCGTGCGGCCCCAGTCTTTTTCTCCTTCCAAAGGAAGACCGAAACCTGTTCCTGCGGAATCACAATTGTTACCGGTAGGTAAAAAGTGGTTTTGACTGGCCTGAGCTGTTGAAGCCGAGGCGCTTAGCGAGACGAGCAGCGAGGGCGCGAAAGGAGCCCGGCCCGGTTGTACTGGACAGAAATTGGCGACCATCATCGACTTCCTGAGGCCGGGGGATGAGCTGGTCGTCAACCGTCTAGATCGGCTCGGTCGTGACACCCGCGACGTTCTCAACTTGATCCATGAGTGCGAGCAACGAGGGGCGTTCGTGACGGTCCTGGACCCGCACGTCTCAACGCGCGGCGAAATGGGCCATATCGTGCTTACAGTGTTAGGCATGGTCGCGCAGATGGACGCAGGTTCATCAAAGAGCGGCAACGCGAGGGCATCGAGCGAGCCAAACGCGAAGGAGTGCGTAAGGGCGGCAAACAGCGCCTCGATAGAGGACAGGTGCTGGCGCTCAGTGAGGAGAACTATAGTCCAACGCAGATTGCGAAGCTGGTGGGCTGCTCACGGATGCAGGTCTATCGAATTCTGAACGAACGCGGAGTGGCAAGATAGGCGACGTTGGCGCCCGCCCCCGCGCTCATCCGCTGGTTTGGGGCCGGGTCACGATAGTGCCGGGCTTGTGATTGGTCTTGTCTTAACATCTGGGCCCATAATGGCCTCCGGTCAGTTGTGCCTGCGGATCGTCTAGAGCCATGCCACAAGAGCCCATCCGAATTGACCAGTTTTGGGATAAGAACCCGCTGGTAATGCCATGGATGGAGAAATTCCTTCCGATGGATCGTATGTGGCAAGATGCGCTCGCCACGGTAATGGGTATTGCTGCTATCGTTTGTGTAGATCTAGCGATGCTATCCCTATTCGTCCCAAATAACGTATTCACCGGGATTGTATGCGTGTTGCCCGGCGGCTATCTTTTTGGAAGTTTCAATAAGAGAATGTCACGTGCGCAGAGGAAATTCTTCCACGCCAAGAGAGACGAGGGAAGAATTGACAGCGCTAACAGTGCAATTGCCTCAAGCGGCTCCGTCGCGGAGAGCTAGCCCCAACATTCAGCCGCAATTGCCGAGCAGCAACGGGGAGACTTTTCGCAGAAGCGCGCTGCTTTGGCAGAAGCTCCACGTCGCCGGACCGCCAAGCTCCTTGACGGCAGTGTCGTCCACTACGGACTCTAGGGTCACGAGGTGGAACGAATGTGCCTCCCGTGCATCCTTCGCTTTGCCCACATGGCGCAACATTTTATCCCCCGGAATGTTCAAAACCAGCATGACAGTTGCTTCCGGGTGGCAGTAGTGTGGGTCATATCCGATCCCGAGCAGCAGGGACGCAGATCGATCAACCTCAACCTCGCCTGTTTCTTCTCTTAGCTCCCGTTCCGCCTCAACAAACAGATCTATTGGACCATCTTTGTCTTGCGCGTCGGCATACCCGCCGACGAAGTACAGAGCTCCGGGATTCTGCTCGGCATCGAGCGCTCGTTTCGTAACGAGCACATGACCATCATTGCTGAGAGCCACAATCGTGATACCCATCGGATCGGCGCGGCTGGCATTCGGGAAGCGGCGTTCAAATCCAGGATCCCTGCTTGCCACGTATGCCGACAGGGCGGTGCGCTGGAATCGCAGATCGATGTGACCGTCACTCACTGTCACGGAATGCAGGCGAATGAGCGATCCGTCGAAAGCCTTGGGATGGCTATCTTGGAACCTATTCCAGGTTTCCTGCCGATGAATGAGGAGTAGAGGGCGAGTTGCGCGGACATGTTCGCCTTATAGCTCGTACCCAACAGTAGGCGACGCGGATATCTGGCGGAAGGCTCGGCGATAATGCAGATTGCGAAGTATGTGTAACCTCTACAACATCACCACCAGTCAAGAAGCCATCCGCCAGTGGACGCGTACCCTGCGAGACGTCTTGGGCAACCTAGAGCCATCCGTTGATATCTATCCCAACCAATTCGGCGCTGTGGTGCGCAACGCCGCGGACGGCCAGCGCGAACTCGCCAATCTCCGATGGGGAATGCCGACACCGCCGGAGCGGATCAGGGGCAACGCGGATTCCGGTACTACCAATGTCCGAAACCCTCAATATACCCACTGGCAGCAATTTGTCGGCGTCGAAAACCGGTGCGTTGTGCCGGTAACGGGCTTTGCCGAACCGAGCCCAACCCCAAACGACAGGGATCCAGAGACCGGCATACAGCGAAACTTCTGGTTCGCATTGAACGAGGAGCGCCCGTTGTTCTTCTTCGCTGGTTTGTGGACGCCGTGGCACGGAGTCCGCAAGGTCAAGGAAGGCCCCCGCGACCATCAGGTCTACGGCTTCATGACGACCAAGCCGAACGCGCTGATTGCTCCCATTCACGAGAATGGCAATGCCGGTCATCCTGACCACGCAACAGGAAACCGAGACGTGGCTTACTGCGCCGCGGTCGGAGGCGAGGCTTTTGCAGCGGACAGCACCTGACGATGCCCTGATCATGGTTGAGAAACCCGCCACGCAGATCAAGGTTCCGCAGCAAGCACCGGCTCAGGGGTCCTTGTTCTAGCCCGGTGGATGGCGACTATGAGATTTTTGAATACGGTCTTCGTGAGCGCCACGGTCGTTCTTTTCGGTATGACCTGCCTGCCAATAGCGTCGTGGGCTAAGTTGAAGGACGACCAGCGAGCCGAGCCCGTGGATTGCCGCCCAATGACCGAGGCGGATAACGCGCTCGCAAAACTGCGCAGTTTCCAGGTCACGTGGAATGTTTCGTATACCCTCTACGGGCGGCGCGAAAAGATACATGCGGAAGCCTTTACCGACAGCGGTTTGCAATACACGCGGAAAGCGCCTTACAAGTTATGGGCGGTTAAGCCATCTAAGCTGATTAACCCGGAGCATTCAGATTGTCACAGGTTGCGTGAGGAAATGCTGGACGGGGCGAAAACTGTCGTTATCTCGTACGTTAAATACTATCGGGGGTACGATCCGAGGCGATATAAATGCACCGGTTGGATCGAAGTCCCAAACTATAGGAATAGAAAAATGGAATGTGTGGGGCTGGGAGTCCCCGGACCTGATGACCCTGTGCTGAATTTAAAGCTGGAAATGCAGTGGTTTTATCGGACCGACATTAAGCCTCCGGCGGTTCCAACAGGTAGGTAGCAGAGTCGTTATTAGTCGTTTGGCGCATCATCCTTCCACATCACCCGCCGCACAATACGAACTCCTACAAGCCGCCTAATCTGTATGTTCACGCGCTGCGCGGCGCTGGGCAGCAAAATGTCCACGTCGAACTCCCGACGACGACAGCGCTCACACCGCATATGCCGCTCGACATCCCAGAACGGAATGTCCCCCATCAGCTTGGCCAGATCACCCGGCAGATAGTGCCGCGTAACGTTGCAATTGATGCAGCGAACACGGATTAACTGCCCGATCTCATGGGCTCGGTTTAGCGTCTGAACGACGCGTCGAGTTCTGCTGCTGGGCTCAGGCATGGTCCACGCATAGGAACCTGCTCCTCGCCGAGTCAATTCGACCTTGACAATTTTGTTCCCGTTTTGTTCACTAAGAGCTTGGACAGCTAGGAGTCGGTGAAATGGACCACATTGTCAGGCTCGACAGCCGCCAAGAGGCTGCGCTTCAAGCTACGGCCGATCAGTTCATTGCCCTCCACAAAGGCGATACATTGAAGGCGCTTAAGGAGATGATCGTGCTGAATGGCCGTCTTCAGCAGCGGCTTGATGCTCTGTCATCATTACGCTCCACGGCCTCCTCCTCAGACCGAAGGGCGGGAGCAACATGAGCGACGAAATCAGATTGCCACCGGCGGAATACGCGACCGCTCCCGGCGTCCACCACCATTGTTGTGAGCATCCTTCTTGCGGCAAGGATGCGGGTTGGGGCTTTGCCAAGCCGAAACAAGAGCCGCACTGGTTCTGTTTTGAGCACCGGGGAGACGGAGAGCGATTCCTTTAGGGAAAAACGACATGGACCGGAAACCACCTCATATGCCTACGGGCGTGTCAATTGGAATGCTCAGCGATGGCGAAGACAAGGTTGGAGTGCTGACACTTGAAACGTTGGGAGAGGACATCGCAATTGCGATCAACCTGCAGGCGGTGGATGTAATCACCAGAGCTCTCAACGAGCTCGGTCAGGAGTTGCGTAAATTGTTACCAGAGAAAGGCACATCGATGTCTCGCCACCAGTTTGTGGAAGAGTTGGAAAAGCCGCCGATCACATCAGCGACGCCTCGCGAGCCGATCTGCAGGTGTTGCTTCGCCGCGCCGCGCTGTTGTTGCGGAATGTTGGCGGAGTCGCCATTCAGCCCGGCACGGGTGAGATCCTGAACGATCTGGCTGCTGAGATGGGTAGGCCGAAACTCGATCTGGTGGAAACAATTTTGGCCGAGTGGTTGACGGCCAATGCCTATCGGCCAGTGCCGCATGAGTTGGACGAGGAAAGCCCTGCGGAAGGCAGCGCCTGAGCAGCGCCCCCCTGCTATGCTCTTTCTTACAATCAAGCCGCCCTTTGAGCAGCGGGCTTGAACGGATGGCTCATGGTGAAAGCGTCCGGCCTAATGCCTGCTTCAACCTGTTTCCATGTAACTGGATGGGCAATCGGAAAGCCGGGCCGCGATCGAGGTGAGAACGCACCAACTGCGGTGTTGCCTCGGCCGTTGCGAAGATAATCAAGAAAAATGCGGCCTCTCCGCGCTGCCGGGTCGGCTGATAGCAGGTACCGGTCAGGAGCGGCGTCAACGAGGCATTGCGCCATCGATCTTGCCAGTTTGCGGGCACTGTCATGCGTCATCTCCGCCGCTAGCGGGGCCGTGAGGTGGATGCCCTTACCGCCGGTGACTTTCGGCCAGCTCTCCAAGCCCGCTGCTTCCAGGATGCCACGCAGCGACAGCGCGGCCTCGATCACCGCCTCCCATGCCACGCCTTCCCCTCTGTCAAGGTCGAGGACGAGCTGGTCGGCGTGTTCGATGTCGTTAATGGTAGCGTTCCATGGATGAAGCTCGACGGCGTCCATTTCGACCAATCCAAGTAAGCCGTCGAGATCATCTACCCAGACCCGGACACCTTCGCCACCCTCGCGCTTTTGGACCCGCAGCTGGCGCACCGAAGCTGGGATCGGGGGCAGCGGCCCCTTGTGGTAGAAGGTGGCCCCATAGGCATGGCGAACCAGCTTTAATGGTCGGCGACCTAGATGGACCAACGCTCTGTCGGCGACCCGCCGCCAATAGCTCGCCAATTCCTCCTTAGAAGGCGCAACAGCTTCGGGCAGAAGCTGCAGGACGTTCTCGCGAGGAACGCCATGTTGGCCTTCCATCCTTCGCTTGGAGGGCGATGGTGGCTTCGCCGGGATGGTTTGGAGATCCTCGCGTAATCCCTTGAACACCGCCTCGCGTAGAATGCCGCGATCCGTCACGCCGCTGAATTGCACCTCGGCCAGGACCTCTGGCTTGACCCAAGTCGCCTTCGGTTTCTTGATCGCCTCCGATAAGGAAGACTTCTCTATGATCAGGGGATCAAGCCGGTCCCGAACGCGCCGGGCTTCTTCAAGCGTGTAGCCGCTTTGCGCCTTCCCGGCATAAAGCAGCCGGTCGCCTTGCCACCTGCCGATGTACAGTGACGCGATGCGGCGGGGCTGCGCGCCGAGCTTTTCAACGAACGCGACAATCGGGAACGTGTCGCTCTTTATGCATTTGATCTTGAGCCAGCTTGTTTGCCGTCCTGAGCGATATGGGGCATCGGCTCGCTTGGATACGACGCCCTCCAAGCCCATTCTGCAAGCATGATCGAACACGTCCTTACCGGTTACATCCAGATGCTCGGCATAGGTCAGCGTTGGAGCCGTTTCTTGCAAAAGGCTTTGCAGCGCGGCTTTGCGCTCAATGAGTGGTCGCTGTCGAAGATCGCGGCCGTTGAGGTGCAAAAGATCGAACGCGAAGAACATGAGCTTTGACGAGTTCGGATTCCCCAGCTCGCGCTCGAGAGCTTGGAAGTCCGGCAAGCCAGTCGCGCCGAGGACGACCGCTTCGCCATCGATGATTGCGGATTTGATCGGGAGGGTCGCAGCAGCCTGAATGATGCGCTTGTAGCGGTGGGACCAGTCGTAGCCCCGGCGCGTAAAGGCGCGCGCCTGCCCATCCTCAATGACAATCTCGGTTCGATATCCGTCGTATTTGATTTCGTGGAGCCATTCGCCGCCATCAGGAGCCCTCTCGGCCAGCGTCGGTGACTGGAATTCGATAAAGGCGAGTTGCCCCTTCGATTTACTCATACACTCAGCACTCCCTAACCGGATTCAAAGGTCGCAGCCGCGATCGGTTCCGGGAATTTTAGTAAAAGTGCATGTGTCCCCTGCTGTGGATGTCAGAGTTTGAAAGCTCTGCCCGTCGGCGGCTGCCGTCCTCACAGCGAGGTCCCACGGAACATTTTGCCACGAGCCGCTTTCCTTTCAGCATAGGCGGAGACCAGCGCAAAACAGACCGCAGCGCACGCATGATATCTCGAACGCAGGCTGACAATGGCCAAGATTGAAAGACACCAGAAGAACGAGAAGCTCAGCCGGATGGTCGTCCATAACGGAACGATCTACCTTTCCGGCCTGACGGCCGACGACAAAGAAGCCGACATAGCTGGCCAGACCAGGCAGATATTGAGAAAGGCCGATGCGCTTCTGGAGAGTGTTGGCGCCGACCGATCGCAGCTGCTGTGCGCACAGATCTGCCTGAAGGATGTCGCGGATTTCGACGCGATGAACAAGGCTTGGGTGGACTGGCTCGGTGCCGAGCCGCCGGCGCGTGCCACGGTCGGAGCGAGCTTCGCGCTGCCCGATATCCGTGTCGAAATCCAGCTAACCGCTGAAAGCTGACAGAGGCCCCGCGTTTCGATCCGCATGCCTGGGTCGACCAGTCTGCCAATCCGACCGCAATGCCTCGAAGATGATGTCGCGCCCACTGTAGGGGCTAGATGAGAGCGCTCAGGCTTCCAATCCGTTCTCCATCACAATTCGAAAACCGGAAATGGGACGTTGCTTCTATAGTCGCGCCTGGTCGAGGGCCCTTGCTGTTCTGGCCACCCTTCAACTTGACTGGCGGTCCGGCTCTTGCGCTGTGCAACGGCTTCTCCGTGTCTGGTCTGCGACCTCGATGTCGATCATCAGCCGGCATCTGAGGGACGCCACGGTTCTGAAGGTTGGGCACGCTTCGGAAACGGCGCTCGGACTGCGAACGCGACGTCCGGCCATTGCGGCCTTCTGATCCGGCTGGCCGAGAAATCGCGATCCGCCTTCTCATGTTCAAATCGCCGCGGATCGGAAAACCGTCTTCTCCTCCTCCTACGTAATGGATGCTAGCAAACGCCTTTCCAGGAGGGGATGGTGGTCAAGCGCACTGCGAACTTTTAGCGACCGACTATGTTCCTGACGGGTATCGCTTCCTCCGCAATCGACGACATATCGGCAAATGTCAGAGTCCACGCGCGTCGTGGTGGACGTCTCCGTTGTCGGCTATGTCGAAGAAAAAACGTGGCATAGCCACTTATAATCCATGTGGAGAAGGTTCTAGCCACCAGCGGATTAGGTGCCCGCCGCCTGTCTCTGCTAACCGGCGACGGGCTGGTGGTTAGCTACATCCCTGAAGGATCGACCAACCACCTAGCCTCAATTCAGGCAGACCAATCGGGTTCCGGCAATCTGGGCCGGTATTCGCATACTTCGCCGGGAATGGTCTTTCCTCACTCGGGAAGCAAAGTTCCTTTGGGGAAAAATAGCTCGTAACCCGATGTTCGGTCAGTCACGCACTCATGAGGGGGCGCCCGGCTTGCTCGGGGCGGGTACGTGCGGCTCTTAGCGAAGCAAGCCGGGCTTCGCGTCCAAAGGTGGCAACCTGGCTGACGCGCCGGCAGAGTGTCGGCTTGCCAACCCGCAATCGCGACGGACTTTGGTCCGATCGGATGGGACTTTTTTTGGGGCTATCTTCACATGTGATGGCACCGATACCAGCAACCCGTTCGGCGACCGCACCGTCCATATCGAGCGCTATACCGGCAAGGTACTTGCAGATGTGCGCTTCGCCGACTACGGGCTTGCAAGGCGATGGCGGTGGGCATCGCCCTGCACACCAAGCCAATCTCGGCTGGTGGAACACAGCGCTTAACGTGTTGTTCTGCCTGTCGATCGTCGCCATGGCGCTGTCAGGCGTCGTGATGTGGTGGAAGCGCCGGCCGGCAGGGCGTCTTGGCGCACCGCTCTATCCGAAGAACTACCGGGCGCCGGCAGCCATCATCGTGATCGCGCTCGCGATTTCGGTCATCTTTCCGCTGACGGGGCTGGCGATCGTTGCGTTCGCCATCGTCGATTTCCTGATGCCCAGGCGCTTCAAGGAGGCTGGCTTCCAGCCCGCGGGAGCCTGAACGGGCTGCGGCAAGGCCCGCTTGCACAACGCAGGCGGGCCCTGCACGCAACTACTTCCGGACAGCCGACACAACATCGGCCTCGTCGAGGCCTTTCGCCTTGTAGACGATGTGGGAGACTGCCCAGGCGGCGATGAAGATGCCGATGATGGCGAAGCCCAGATTGTTGAAGTTGTCGTTGAGCGTGCCGACGCCGTCCCAGAATCCGCCCGACAGCCCGAGCTTATCGCTGACGAGGCCGAGCGCCTCGATGCCGCCGATCAGCACCGCGACGATGACACCAGCGTGATGGTCATGTTGTAGTACAGCTTGCGGATCGGCTTGACGAAGGCCCAGTCGTAGGCGCCCAGCATCATCACGCCGTCCGTGGTGTCGACCAGCGACATGCCGGCCGCGAAAAGCACCGGGAAGACCAGGATCGCCTCGAACGACACGCCCCTTGCGGCCTGCGTGGCCGAGACGCCGAACGTAGCGACCTCGGTCGCCGTGTCGAAGCCGAGACCGAACAGGAAGCCCAGCGGGAACATGTGCCAGCTCTGCGTCACCAGCCTGAACATCGGCCGGAAGATGCGGGCGAGAAAGCCGCGATTGTTGAGCAACAGGTCGAGGTCTTCCTCGACATAGGCTCCGCCGGCCCGGACACGGCGGTAGCTTTTGTAGATCGAAAGGAAGATCATGATGTTCATTGCCGCGATAGCGAGCAGGAACAGCGCCGAGATGCCGGTGCTTATCGTGCCGCCGATGTCTTGAAAGCTCTGGAAACTGCCGAGCAGGGACGCCGCTCCGGCGACCGCCGCAGCGACGATGACCACGATCGCGGAATGACCCATGGCGAAGAAAAAGCCGACCGATACCGGTCGTTGGTTGTCCTGCATGAGCTTGCGCGTGATGTTGTCGACGGCCGCAATATGGTCGGCATCGACGGCGTGGCGCAGTCCCAGGCCGTAGATGACGAGCGCGACGCCGAGCAATGCCGGTTTGTTGTGAAAGGCGATGAAGGCCCAGATCCAGGCGCCGATGTTGAGGACAGTGAGTACGCAGTAGATTGTGACGAGCCTTGCCTTCAGGTCCGGCGTGCTTTCGTTGAATAGTTTCGATAGAGCGGTCAGCATGGTTTCTGCCTTAGACGTTGCTGTCATCGCAGGGGACTTGCCCGCCTCTCAGTCGGGCTCGCACACCGGATCACCCGTCCGGTGTTCTGCTTTGACGTCCGGGATGGCAGGTCTCCTGGCTCGCGGCTTACCACCGTTTTCGACTTCCCGACCCATGCGACCAGTGGCAAATGAAAACGGCACGCCGCTTACAGTTGCGGGGACAGCCACGGCTTGAGATCTCTCCGCACCGTGTTCCCTTTTGATCCCCGAGGGGAACCATCGGCGCCAAATTCGCCACAGCGCGGCGCATTGGTCAACGGGTATCTTGGGTATCACAGCTTCGTGTGACGGGTGCCTCAGCGACCCGTCACTGCAGTCCGGCGGGATCGAGCATGCCGAAGATCGAGACGAGCAGGATGGCTGTGAGCCCGAGCCCGATCTCCGCTAGCGTACCGGTTCGAATCGCCGCTACGGCCGCTGCCCAGTCGCGGCGGATGCGGGGTACGAACCAGTAGCGGTTGAGGATCGCCAATGCTGTCATCACGGAGACGACGGCGATCTTTGCCGTCAGCAACACCCGATAAGTCGAGCCCCAGCCCAGCGGCGGCCAGCCGACGATGAAAAAGCTATTCGCCACACCGGAAAGGATCGCCAGCGCGACCGCCCAGTGGCCGGCCGTCGAAAAGCGGCGAAGCGCGACCGATGCCTCCGCCCGAGAGGGCGGTTGGCCGAAGGCGGAGAGCACAAGGAGGAGCGGCAGGAGCGCGCCGAACCATGCCCCGGCAGCCAGCACATGAAGCATGTCGTTGAGCGGGTGCGCGACGCCCTGCCATCCCTCCTGCATGACCGCGTGGCCGCTGAGCGCAAGCGTTGCTAGCGCCAGGCCCGATGTTGCCGCCGTCGCTGCCAGTCGGTGGCGAACGGCAAGAAATTGCGCGATCACCACCACGACGACGCCGGCAAGCTGCGCCAGCCACGCCTTGCCGACGCTGGTCGACGTGATGACATCCATCAGCATCTGCCCGTTCGCGGCATCCGGCCAGCCTTCGCCGATGATCGCCGCCTGAAGAGGCAGGGCCAGAAGCGTCGTCACCGCCGCCAGCCCGGCTGCCGCGAGACGCGAGGCCGCCAGCTTGTCCGATACCTCTTTGGCCAGACCTTCCGGAACAAGCGTCGCCAGATACCCGAAGCATCCCCACAACGCCATCAGCGCTCCGTCGTGCAGGAAGCGGCATGCCGCGAGCAGCGTGTCCGGGCTCATCGAACCGCTTTCCTGCGCATGGAAGGAGCGTCTGTCATCGGCGCGAACGGTGGCGGGAACACCGACGGATTCCCACCGTCTTGCGATCAGGGCTTCACGGTGAATTTGTAGGTGCCGTGGGTCTTGTGGCCGTCCTGCGAGAGCGCGTGCCATTCGACCTTGTAGTTGCCCGCGCCGAGTCCAGCGGGAAGGTTGACCATGAAAGTCTTGTCGCCATCCATCAGCATGTCGCCGTCGGTCTTGATTTCCTTTTTGTCGGGTCCGGTCACCTTCACGCCGGTGAACTTCAGATTGAGCTCCTCGCTGAACTTGAGGTCGAGCTCAGTCGGCGCGTCCTTGACAGTCCCGTTGATGGGCGGCTGGGCCGCCTCCAGCTTGGCATGGGCGTAAGCGGGGTTCGACAGAGTGAGGGGGGCAACGGCACTGAACACTGTTGCAAGTAAGATATTGCGCATGGATTTCTTCCTTGGTGCTCTAACGACGGGATAAGGCAACGACTCTTCCAAGCGCGCGGTGACAGAGCAAGGCATTTAAGGGGTAGGCTCGCAAACAAACGCGTGATCTGGGTTTGCCTCCCCATACCATTGCAGGTCTCAGGCCGAGGCAAGCTTCAGCTTGGTAGTGCGACCAGCCCGCGCCGCAGTCGAATGGGCAATGGCAATGGGCTTCGCAATACCGAGGTGAAGCCGGAAACGAAGTGACCACTTTGAGTGGGTTCTCCCATTATCCGTCCACGTCACCCAGCACGATATCGACAGATCCCAGTACAGCCGTGACGTCCGCGAGCAGGTGAGTGGCTTGCCCGCGCTCAAGGCGGCGGAAGCGCATGGCGCGCAACATGCCGCGGGCCTGCGCTGCCTCTATCTGGACCATGCCATCTTTCTCGACCTGGGCTCCGCGGTGGCAAGACCCGGGGAGCAGCCGCCGACGTTGTTGGCTGGCTGAGGTACGAGCCCTGTCGCGATCCTCTTTCGAGGCGCCGGCGTGCGAGCCCCTTCCCTCAAACTGTGTGCCCCTTTCCCTGGATGGTCCGCCTGATCCAGGAAGCTTGCACAAGGGATGTCATAGAGCCCGATGACCATGGTCGCTGTAGGTTTTGCAGCAACAGCGAGGGGGATTCAAAAATCCCTGTTTCGTTCTATGGTTGCCTCGAAGAAATCGCAGGTGGCAACCATGGAAGCGATCTTTGACGACATTGCAGCAGCCCTGAAAGCCCCGCCCATCGCGCTTGCGGGCTCGCTACGCGCTTTGGCGCTGCGTCTGGCCGAAAGCCGCGAGCGCGGCATGAAGGCTCGCCGGCAGATCAACAAGAATAGCTCCGAGCAGGTGATGCTTGGCAAGTTCATCTTGAAGGGAAAGCCGGCGCAAGCGCGCGCCGGTTCGACTGGAAAGCCTCGCCGGCGCTGGTGGGCCTACGGGCGGCAATCGGTCTTCGATCGTAGTAACCGTCCGGTCCCTGCACATAGTTGAAGTAGTGAAGTCTCGCGTCATGTCGGGTTCCTTCGGTTTGTGGGCGATACTTCGGATGGCGCCTCGCCGCTCTTGGGCCAAGGCCAAAAGCCCTACTGGTCGTCGCAGGTCGCGAGCTGGCTCGGCAGCACTCTCAGTGCGCAGGAATTTTGCCCGCAGCGCGATCTTTCGATCAGGAGCATTGGAGCTGTGGATGCACCATCTGGTGAGCAACGATGACCTGCGCAAGCGTGCGAAAAAGCTGCAGAATTTGTGTCGCAAGAAGACCGGACGCCAGCGCAAGGCGCCGCAGCCGAAGGGTCCCCAAAGGCGGCCGCGCTATCAGCGGTGGGATCGCGCTTCGGGCGTTCTGGAGCATGCATGTCGAGGCGATGAACTGGAGCGGCATGGGCCATGCCGAGTACGCCGCAGCGCTCGACCTGATGGTGGGACGTCGCCACCCTTGGGCAGGACTACTTTTTCAGCAAAAGCGCTTCACGCACCAGCGACGGCGGATTGCTCATACCGAGCAAGTCGATAAGCTCATAGGCCTGTGTAGGGGTGATGCCAGTTCTGTCTACAAGCCAGTTGACTTGCTTTTGCTTAGCAGTCTGAGTTTCGCGGCCGCTCTCGCTGGACATAGCTTTCCTCCGGTTGGGCGAAAGCCTGATCGTCTCTTCCAAGCGTCCGTTGCCAGTTATGCGCGGGCGACCAAAACAGATTACGCCTTAACAAGACTTATGCATAGCGTTATGGAATCCGGTAATATCCCAGCTTGATTTAGCGTTGTTAGAATTGTCGGCAACTGTGGGCCGTATCAGCGTTATGGGGGCAAGCGGTCGATCCATAGGGTGTAGCTGCCCAACTTCGGCGCAACGGCGTCCATCTTCTCGCAAACGTGTTCCATCGACCTTTGCAGCGGGTTTGGACAATGGGATGGGGACCACAGTTTGAGCTGGTGTCGTCCGTCGTCGGCTTCCTCGCCAGTGGCGATGCCGATAACGCAAACGGCGTTGCCAATCACGTCGGCGGGTCTCGCTTCTGGCCTTTAGGTCCGGTTGGCATCTGGCTTGCCACTACCGGAATCCGGCTGGGTCTGCCAGCAGGAACGATATCCAACGCACGCTGCCCAATACGCGCCCGTGTGCAGCGCTTGGCCCTTACCCGTGTGCCGCGCGGGGCAGAAACGCAATCATGCTCCTTCTGCTTCGACTACGCAAATTTAGCTGTTCCTAACGAAAGCCCGTCGCAGCTAATGAGCGTAAGCGACGGGCCTTCCTGCGACTTTTTCCAGTCCAGCGGCTAACCCCCGGGGGGACCGACCGCCGCATAGACAACAGCGCGGCGTGCAATGTGTTCCATTTTGCTACGCTAGCTGCCTTCGCGGTTCTCCATAGCCTCGAAAATCACTTCGAAAATGCTGTCGATTCTGCGTTAATCTCGGGTACTGGGATGCCTTCGCGCTCCGCCGCCTTCACCAGGTCGTCCGTCACTGACCGCGACAGGAAACCGCTGGTCAGCGTAAGCTTGGGACTAGAACTTTAACCTTAGCTATCCCATCAACTTGCTCAATGGTAATGCGCTCGTTGCTCAAGTTAGGCAGCGTCGACACGCTTCTGGTTCTTACGTCCTCCAAGCGATCTTGATCTAAAAGCTCCTTCGCCCGTGCTGTCTTTAGCCGTTCCAATTGATCGATAATGATCTCGACAATGGCGTTCTCCAGTCCGTGGTACACACAAATATCGCCATAAATGATTGCCACTTCAAGCCTGCCAACAGAAATGCTCTAGCGGCAATGCTTCTAACTGCTTCGCGTATTCAGGAATTTGCCGGGTCGCACCTGGTCTTCCTGTTCCTGATCGAGACACCGGGGTCCAGAACAGGCTTCCGTCATCGGGAAAGGGAGGGCTCTGGTCGACTGCCTCGCTCCCTGCCGCCACATATGCACATTGAGTAGGGAGAGCGCGTCGCCCGCCGCCAGAAACGGTCTGGAAGACTCACCAGCGCGCGAGACGGGTGACAGACGGGGTGAGGACAGCGGAGCCTGCCAGCGGCCTGTTGCGGGTCGATGAGAAGTTGCGGTAGATGGGCTCGGCTGTTAACCGAAGCGGGTATGCTATTCGCAAATCACAAGCGCTGCCCGGAAAATTGAAGTGCGAAAGATGACTAATCTCGTAGGGCCGAAAGGATTGATCACTAGCATTGTCGGCTTCGGCACATTTCTTCCTGCGTTGTTGTTTAAAGTTATTATTTGATTTATCATAATAAAAGACTTTCCTATCATGGATCGGCAAGGGCGATATCTGACACGCTTTATATCTAGTCGAAAGAGAGAATGGAAAATTCTGCTTTTCCTCTGGTTTTTAAGTGTGGGTATGATGCTTGCCACCGCCATAATGTCAAAGTTGTAGCTTCTCCGCTATCAGCCTCCTTGGGCGAAATGAATTTCGTGCCAGCCGTAGGAAGCGCGTTTGGATTTAGAGTATCGGCAGCGCTCGACGCTGCCAGCCGTTTGCAAATGAAGTTCGTTGCCGCGAATGACAAGGGCGCGGCCAAGCCGACTAACAGAACGACCGCAACTGTTTTGGGACGCACCCTCAAGCCCACCACACTTTTTCCATTTTAATTTAGCGGCAATGAACATAGCACCTCAGCTACGAGCCCACCAGCGTGCGTTCTCGGCGACACGGTGTTCCCTCAACGTGTCAGGGCCGTGCGTGTCCTCACGCCTGTGGCCCTGCAGCCAGCGTTTCTGACCTGATTCTTACGGTCGATGATCGGCCGCAGCCTCAGCCATTCACGGGTAGAGTACTTTACCAAGAGCGCGGCATTGCCAATTCACAACTGGTCAGCATCGGCGCTGAAGCGCCGGTTCTAGCAGCCGCAAGACCGCTTCGCGCTTTCTCGCCTTTAAAGACAAGTCTCCGTCCAGGCCGACCTCATGGAGCCAAGTTCCCCGCCATTCGCAATAGGCCTGTCTGAGTTCGACCCCCGGCAAGGCAGCGAATGAAGTGATCGGCCGTTGCGGCACCGTGTTTGGGTCCGCGTGCCGATAAAGCACGTTCCAATTTGCACCGCCAGTATCTAGACGGTTGGCGAACCAGTCGAGCCCGAAATCGAGAGGCTCACGGGCGACCGCATCAAATCGAAAGAAGCAGTAGCCAGCCCAGAGAAACCACCGCGCGCCTGACCAACGCAGATCACCGTAAAAGGCCGCGTCTTTAAGGGGTTGGAAGGGGTCACATGGCTGCGTCGGGAAAAGATCCTGGTCAAGGAATCCGAATGCTGCCGGCGCGGCCGGCTTCAGAATGTTGTGCCACATCCAATTCATCGCAGCGCCGTGAGACCGGCTGGCATTTCTTGCTGTCCATGGATTGACAGGGAGCCTGACATAGACAGCGCCATGACTCGCGCATACTTGCTCGTTCTCATCGGCGGCGGCTTCACCGATGCTGTTGTCAGCAATGATGTGCAGATCGTGGCGAACCAGTCCCCTCGCCAGTCGCAACTGCATATCAAGACATTGAGCATCGCTGACTGCTATCGTCAGCAGCACACGGCGGTCCCGAGCGGCGGCGCAAATAGCCTGAATGTCGCCTTTCCGTGCTCGTTGCGACAGAAATCGTCCGTCAATAGCTCTATAGCGAATAGATTTGTATGCATGGGTAATCGGCCGAAGGCGGCTCCAATCCCGCAATTTGTACTCTCCTAATGTGATCATGGCGGCGGCCATTCCCTCCAACGGCAGCGCAGGCGGTGGGTGCCCGCCTTTTTCGCGAGATAGAGCTACTGGTATTTCGAGACGAAATCGGACACTGAGTGGTGAAAGTCGGGCATGGCGGCTTCAATCTTTTCATCGCTCCAGTCCCACCACCGAATGGCGAGCAGACCGGCTATGACTTCTGGCTCAAAGCGATGTCTGATCAGCCTCGCCGGGTTGCCCGCAACAATTCCGTAGGGCGGCACATCCTTTGTGACAACCGAGCCCGCCCCAACAACAGCGCCATGGCCAATCGTCACGCCGGAAAGTACGATGGCGCGAGAGCCTATCCACACATCGTTGCCGATAGTGATCGGCCCCTTTGTCAGATCTCGGTCCGCGCCGGCGAAAGGATACGTCGAGACCAGTGAGATGGGATGCTCGCCGGCGGCTATGAAAAGAACGCCCGCGGCGATCGAGCAGTAGCTTCCAATGATGACAGGTGCTTCGGCCGTCGCTTGGAAGACGTTGCTGACATCAACGCCGTAGGTTTTTCGCCCAACAGTAACGTGCTTGCCCGGATAGGGCTTTCGCATCCCCAACTTTGTACGCAATTCTCTAAACATCGCCATCAGGCGTCGATAGCTCAGTATAGCCAGAAAACCAAGCGACTTAACATCCTGTAGAGGGCGGCACCCCAAGGTCGGTCATCACGCCCCGATCATTGAGCGGCCTTGCGATCCTGAGCTGGCGTTGGCCTTGGCCAGAAAGCCAAGTTAGCCATAGTCTGGGAAGCCAATTTTGGCACCGAAAGCGGAACGGCGGCTTCGACGGGCAACAAAAATAACGCCCGCTAAATGTGAGCTTTCAGGAGCTTGTCCATCTGGGGCCGGGAAAGCTGAGATGGCAAAGCTTCAGCGATACCCGGAGAGCCGAATGAACATCCCAAAAATGCCCGTTTGGCGCCGTTGCGTCGAGAGGAGATAGCGCTCGCCGTTGTTGAAGGCCGCCCTTCAACAGCCGCTGCGGCGCGGACCTATGGCGTGACGGCGAAGGTCGTGGCGCGCTAGGTCGAGCATTTCGTGCCGGAAGGACCCGCCGGGATGGCAATACGGGTTGCGATGACCGACATTGGACGCAGAATTGCCGTTTGTACGTCAGCCATTTGGAGTCGCTAAAGCCCCGTTATCAGTAAGGCGAACGTGCCACAGCTCTATGCCACCAAACGTCTCCAAAGCCGAATCTAGTGTCCGACTTTGTCCACAAGCACCCGCAATTCGGGCTGAGGCGCGACCCAGAACGTTCGAAATGCTTCCAGGAACCCCCCAGGCGGATCAAATGCCCCCTGAGAGTGGCCGCCCGCCAGAGCCCAATCTAACAGTTTCAGCAGCGCTATTTGGCGCCGCCCAAAATTGCGATATAGGACAAGTGGCGAAGCGGATTTGACCCAATACGAGGAGCGAATACTTGAGCGAACAAAACGAAGCCGTGACGGCCGATCTTGTAGGGCTGACGGCAGACCTTGTCTCTGCCTACGTCAGCCAAAATCCCATGCCCGTCGCTGGGTTGCCGGACCTCATCGCCTCGATCCATTCGTCGCTGTCAGGCCTTGGCCGGCCGAGCGTGAGCGCGCTTCCGAAGCAGGATCCGGCTACCAATCCGAAAAGGTCGGTAACACCTGACTACATCATCTGCCTTGAAGACGGGAAGAAATTCAAATCACTGAAAAGGCATCTTGCGGTGCATTATGGGCTCACTCCAGACGAATACCGCGAAAAGTGGGGACTGAAGCCGGATTACCCGATGGTTGCGCCGAACTACGCAGCTCAAAGATCTACGCTCGCGAAGGCGGCGGGGCTCGGACGCAAACCGCAACCTACACCGGCCCAAAAGGGGCCGCCCAAACGAAAGCCTAGGACTTAGTGATGGCTGGCGTCAGTGCATGGGGCGCCGGGGCGGCAGTTAGCTGATCGAGACCGTGAGCCAAGCCACGTTTACGCTCTATGCTGAGCGTCGCGGCTAGCAGAAGAGTGCTTCTTCAATAGTGGGTCTCTACAAAACCCCCAGAATGAGAACTCGTATCAAGTTTGCACTAATGCGGATCGAGGCACCCTGCGTCCACATGTGCACGTGCGCAATTCGGCCGGCGCAATACAGAAAAGACGAAACCTCAAAAGAACCTCGGTCGGTCTCCTGATTGTAGATCCGTCCGGTGACGGCTTTTAGGCCGGTTCCGGATCGGCAGCTTTTGGGTCGAAGGCATGGCCAAGGCATGTAGGGCGCTGCCGCCGCCGCGCCGGCGCCAGCAGAATTCAGCGACGCACTTTGCCGGCAGCGTCGGTGGTTGTGCGGACCTTCACCGGCTAGCGGGACGAGCGATCGCAGCGCACTGGCCGTCATCGACCACCTGCCAAGTGCATCCCTCGAGATCAAGAAGCAATAGCGCGAGGGCCCCGGCTCCACCGGGCCTTTCACCACTCGACGCACGGGCCCCCTACTTCGCAGCAACCTTCTGCTTAGCCATGGCAGCAGCCAATTGGTCGACGTTGTATTTGAACATCCTGGCGTAGGTTGGCGCGGGACCGTCCTCCTTCGAAAGGGCCTCGACGTAGAGCTCTCCGCCCGCTTCGGCGCCAGTGGCGCCCGCGATCTGCTTGACGAGACGCGGATCGTTGGAGTTTTCAAAGAAATAGGTCTTCGCGCCTTCCTTCTTGATCTGCCCGATCAGCTTGGCGACGTCGCCGGCCGAGGCCTCGGACTCGGTCGACAAGCCAAGCGGCGACAAGAAAGAAACTCCGTACTCACGTCCGAAATAGCCGAAGGCGTCATGGCTGGTCAGCACCTTGCGCTTCTCCTGCGGAATCGGGTCGATCTTGGAACGCGCGTAGGTGTCGAGTTCATGGAGCTTCTTCATGTATCTCTCGGCATTCGCCTTGAAATGTCCTGCCTCCTCGGGATCGGCCGCCTCGAGCGCCTTCTCGATGTTGCCGACCCAGACCTCGACATTGACCGGGCTGTTCCAGACATGCGGATCGGTCACGGTCTTGCCGTCCTCATCCATCGTGCGGGTCTTGACGCCTTCGGAAGCGACGACCGGCGTTCCGGTGTAACCGGAACCGCTGATCAGGCGATCCATCCAGCCCTCCAGTCCTTCGCCACTGACGAAAACGACATCGGCGGCTTTGAGGTTCTTGGCGTCGTCCGGCGTCGGCTCGTATTCATGGGGATCGCCGTCGGCCGGTACGATTGTCTTGACTTCGACATTGCTGCCGCCGACTTCCTTGGCCACGTCGGCAAGCACCGTGAAGCTCGCAACGACATGCAGTGTCTTCGCGGAGGCAGCGGCCGCCACCGCCAACACGGCAACAGCGCTCAGCCCAAGCGTGGCCATCATGTTCAGTCTTCTCATCGAGACTCTCCTTGGTGATCAGCCCGTAAGGTGTGGGCGGGGAAACAGGCGCCGCACGGCACCCGACGGAGCGGCAAGCAGCGAGACGCAATAGAGGAGGCTTGCGGTCAGGATAATGCATGGTCCCGAGGCGTAGCCGAGATGGAATGAGGCGATCAGCCCGATGAAACCGGAGAGCGCTGCCGTCGAAGCCGCGACGATGAACATTCCGGGCACGCTGCGTGCCCATAGCCGGGCAATCGCGGCGGGCAGCATCATGAGCCCCACCGCCATGAGCGTACCCAGGGCCTGAAAGCCGGCGACGAGATTGAGAACGACCAGGAAGAGAAAGACGAGATGGTGGAGCGGCCCGCGTCCGCCGACCGCGCGAAGAAATCCGGGGTCGAAACATTCTGCGATCAACGGGCGGTATACGATCGCAAGGATGATCAGCGTGAGCGAAGCGATCGTCGCGACGAGGTAAAGCGCCGGCGCGTCGATCGCGAGGATGGTGCCGAACAGTACGTGCAGCAGATCCCGGCTCGATCCGCGCAGCGAGACGATCAGCACGCCGGCGGCGAGCGACGTGAGATAGAAGGTGGCGAAACTGGCATCCTCGCGCAGCGACGTCGTGCGGCTGACGATGCCCGACAGGATCGCAACGGCGAGCCCGGCGATCAGCCCGCCGATGCCCATGGCCGTCAGCGAAAAGCCCGCGAACAGGAAGCCGACCGCCGCGCCGGGAAGCACGGCATGGCTGAGCGAATCCCCGACCAGGCTCATACGGCGCAGCATCAGGAGCACGCCGACCGGGCCGGAGCCCAGTCCAAGGCAGAAACAGGCGACAAGCGCCCGGCGCATGAAGCCATAGTCGGCGAAAGGCGCCAAAAGCAGGTCGTGGAGGCTCATGCCGCCTTATTCCCCGGCCGGTGACAAACCTCGGCAAAGTCGTCCCAGTTTTCCGCCATGGCTCTTGCCTTGAGCAGATTCTCTGCGGTCATCACCGATGATGTCGGACCCCATCCGATCGGTTCGCGGGCGATCAGCAGCGTTTCGGGGAAATGTGCCCGCACCTGCTCGAAATCATGCAGGACGGCGATGATCGTGCGGCCGTCGCGGTGCCAACGCAGCAGGATATCCATCAGGTCGCGCGTGGTCCTGGCGTCGATGGCGGTGAACGGCTCATCGAGCAGGATGACCCGCGCGTCCTGCAGCAGCAACCGGGCGAACAGCACACGCTGGAACTGCCCTGCGGACAGCGAGCCAATGGGACGACGTTCGAACCCCTCCAGGCCGACGGCCGACAGCGCCTCACGCGCCTTCGCCGTGATCGCCGCGGTGATACCGCGAAACGCGCCGACGACGTGCCACCCGCCGAGCATGACCGTGTCTCCGACGCTCAGCGGGAAACTGCGGTCGATCTCCGCCGCCTGCGGCAGGTAGCCGAAGTCGCGCGAGGAAAGTTCGGCGTGGTCGATATGTCCTTCCACGACAGGGAGCTGGTTCATCAGCGCCTTGACCAGCGTCGATTTGCCGGCGCCATTCGGGCCCGCGATCGCCGTCATGCTGCCCGGAAGAAACGAGCCGGAAAGATGATGCACGGCCGGGCGCCGATCATAGGCGACTGTCACGTTCGACAGGCTGATGAGGCGGCCGCCCGCCTCGGCGGCTGCGGGATCTGTGTTGTTCATGCCAGCGACACCGCCCAGGCAACCGCCAGCCACAGCGCGACGATGATGAGGACCAAGACCCCCAGACGCTCGAACGCGGACCAGACGAGGAAGCTGCGGGCGAAGATCGTTCGCCCCGCCGAGATTCGTGGCCAGTTCATGCGGCTTCCTCCGTCCGGCGCGGAAACGGATCGGACAGATGCTTCCATTGCGCCGGCGAGAAAGTTTCGGCGGCAACCAAGCAGGAATCGAGTTTATCCCGGATGCGCGCTTCGTTCATCGGGTGCATTCCGATGAAGGCGATCTCCTGCCGGCGGTCTCCCCAAACCGGATCGAAGTAAGGCAGCATGGACTGGCGCCAGCCGTCGTTGTCGGGCCATCTGGCCTTCGAACCGCCGACCACCAGAAGCCGCGCCGGCCGCTGCGGACCAACGCACCAGCCTGGCTCAATTCGCCAACATGCCGCGGGCGCGTGGCCAGCCAGCAGAATCCCTTGGCGCGGACGACGCCCGGCCATGCGCGGTCGATGAAAGCCTTGAACCTCGTCGGATCGAAGGGCCGGCGCGCCCGGTAAACGAACGAACTAATCCCGTATTCCTCGGTTTCGGGAACGTGTTCGGAAAAGCCGTTCAGCTCCTTGAACCAGAGCGGATGCTCATGCGCCTTGTCGAAATCGAACAGGCCGGTGTCGAGGATTGCCGCAAGGTCCACCCGACCAAAATCAGTCTCGATGATCCGCGCATCCCGATTGAGCGCACGCACGATCTTTCGCGCGGCGTCGAGGTGGCCCGCCGTCGCGGCCGACACCTTGTTGAGCACGATGACATCGGCAAATTCGATCTGCTCGACCAGCAGATCGACAAGCGCGCGGTTATCCCCATTGCCAAGCGATTCACCGCGATCTTTCAGGAAATCGCTCGAGGCGTAGTCCTTCAGCAGATTGGCGGCGTCGACCACGGTGACCATGGCGTCGAGCTTCGCCACGTCCGACAGGCTGACGCCATTTTCGTCACGAAACTCGAAGGTGGAGGCAACCGGAAGCGGCTCGGAAACGCCGGTGGATTCGATCAGAAGATTGTCAAACCGGCCCTGCCTTGCCAGCGCCTGAACTTCCTTCAGAAGGTCGTCCCTCAAGGTGCAGCAGATGCAGCCATTGGTCATCTCGACCAGTTGCTCGTCGGTCCGCGACAGGTTCGCCCCGCCGTCGCGGATCAGCGACCCATCGATGTTGACCTCGCTCATGTCGTTGACGATCACTGCGACCCGCCGACCCTGGCGATTGCCGAGAATGGTGTTGAGAAGTGTCGTCTTTCCGGCGCCGAGAAAGCCGGAAAGGACGGTCACCGGTAATTTGCGCCCTGCCTCTGCCTGCATCTGATCTCCGGTAGATTTCAATTCCAGTTGACCCTTGGGTAGGTTATGTTATTACATGGGTCAACAGAAAGTTATGTTATTTTATAACAGGAATGTGAACCGAATGCTCGATCTCAATCGCGTCGGCACGATCCCCGGCGGTCTGACCAAGAACCAGGCGCTCGTGCTGGAGATCATAGAGAAGGCAGGTAAGCCGATCGGCGCCTACGAGATTTTGAGGGAACTTGGGCCTCGGGGGATCAAATCACCGGTGCAGGTTTACCGGGCGGTCAACAGTCTTATTCAATGCGGTATCGTCCGCAAGGTCGAGAGCATGAACGCCTTTGTGCGCTGCACCGACGCGCACCCCCATCGTGGACAAACAACGATCCTCGCGGTCTGCGACCGATGTGGAACTGTTGTTGAACACCACGACGAGACAGTCGATCGTCGTGTGGCCTGGGCCGAGCAAGAGGCCTTTTAGGTCGATACTGTCGCCATTGAACTCAAGGTGCGCTGCGCCAGCTGCAATGCCTCAGCTTCCTGAATCAGCAACCACAGGTCACGGTAACGCCATACCCGGCATCGCGAACCGGCCACCGATCCGACCTCAGTCGGATTCGAGGAGAAACGGGTGGATCGTCTCCCAGGTCTGGTCCGGAAACTCCTCGTAGAATGAGAGCTTGCCGCGCGGCAGTACGACGGTCCGCACATTCGTCAGCGATGCCAGGCCCGTCATCTCCGCCTTGGACTTGCGTGGGGTTCCGCCGCCGTAGACGACGAGTATCTTCGTCGAGATTCGTCTCACGCTTTCCAGGAAGGCATCGCGATCGGTGAACGGATCGAGTTCCCCGGCGACGAAGCGGAAGGAAGCGTAGCGGGCGCCGAGCGCGTCGGTGACGGTGCGTTTTTCGGCCATGCGCTCCGGCGTCAGCCAGGCCGGATCGGCATAGACATGGCCGCGCGCCATCATGCCGATGACAAGGCTGTTCACATTGAGCCGATAGAGAAAAGACCCGGCAAGTGGCAGGTCGACGGCCTTGGCCAGCCCGCGAAACAGCGCCATGCGCCTGCCGGTCATGGTTGGAAGCGGCCCACGCCAGGTTGGGGACAGCAGGCATAGGCGACCGAAGCCACCCGGATTTTCGGCGGCCACTGCCAGCGCATAGCCCGCGCCATGACCGGCAGCGATGGTCGCAGCAGGCTGAACGACACTCTGCGTCACGAAGCGCAGGAATGTACGATAAAGTTCCGGGCGCCAGGCAATCCTGGGGCGAGGCAAGGCGCCGAAGCCGGGCCAGTCGATGGCCGTCGTGGCAAAGGATGCGCCGAGCCGCTCCTGCAGCGGTCGCATTTCGGCGCGGGTCGAGATCGAGCTGAGCGCCGGCAAAAGGAGCAGGTTCTTGCCCGTTCCAAAACGGCTCAGGCCGACGGCAACCTTTTTGCCGTCCGCAATCCATTCAATTTGATCCTCGATCCAGTCCATGCCTTCAATGCTGTTTGGCGCTGACCTTCGGGGATGAACTCTCCGCATTTGCGTCGAGAAGCCGTTGCCCGATTTGCAGCGCGAGCGCGATGTCGGGCTCTGCAATCATTGCCGCGGCCTTGCCGACGCGCAAGGAGCGTATCGGCCGCTCCAATATGCTGATGACCGTCTCCAGGTCAGGACAGCCGGATTCGCGGCAGCGAACCTCCGTCACGGTGATTGCGACATCTTCCTTCAGATCAAGCCCATCGCGTATCCATTGTTTGATCCTATCGGCATGAGATGATGAAGGCCCCCGTCTGGGCGCAAAGGGATTGACGAATTTCACCAGCTTCGCGACCTCTCGTGATAGGCGAAGATCACGCCCGGCACCCCATGAACCCGCTCTCGATGATACCCTTCGGCAGATTGCGACCGATGAAGACAAGACGACTGGTCCGTTCCTCATCAGCCTTCCACGGTCGCTGGTGATCGCCTTCCAGCAGCATATGGACGGATTGCACCACAAAGCGGTCGTCGTCGTCCTTGAAAGCGAGAATGCCCTTCATGCGCAACATGTCCATGCCGAACTGCTGCGTGACCGTCTGCAGCCACGGCAGGAATTTTTTCGGGTCGAGGGGTTCCCTGGCGACCAGGGCGAAGCTGGTCACATGGTCATCGTGCTCATGCTCGTGGAACTCGTCGAGGAAATCAGGTTCAACTTCGAGGATACGGTCGAGGTCGAACGAATTGCGGCCGAGAACCTTGTCGAGATCGACGTCGCAACGCTGTGTGCGGTGGATGGAAACAGCCGGGTTGATGCGCCGGATGCGGCTTTCGACCTCCTTCAGGTCTTCGGCCGAGACGAGGTCGGTCTTGTTGAGCAGCACAGTGTCGGCGAAAGCCAACTGCTCCTGGGCTTCGTGCGCTTCGTCGATCTCGCCGAGCAGATGCTTGGCGTCGACCACTGTCACGATGGAATCGAGCCTGGTCTTGGAACGAACGTCCTCGTCGACGAAAAACGTCTGCGCGACCGGCGCCGGGTCGGCGAGGCCGGTCGTCTCCACCAGGATAGCGTCGAAACGGTCGCGACGGCGCATCAGGCTGTCGATGATGCGGATCAAATCGCCGCGCACCGTGCAGCAGATGCAGCCATTGTTCATCTCGAACACTTCTTCGTCGGCGTCGACGATAAGATCGTTGTCGATACCGACCTCGCCGAACTCGTTGACGATGACGGCAAACTTCTTGCCGTGATTTTCGGACAGGATACGGTTCAACAGCGTGGTTTTGCCCGCGCCGAGATAGCCGGTCAGCACGGTCACTGGAGTCTGGGTCTGCATGGCGGGAAACTCCGTTGAGGGGCGGTTTTCATCTTGTTATCGGTTATAGTATAACGTATCAAGCACAAAGATGTGAGTTTGGATGAGTGTCCACACGCACGATTTCTTCATAGACGGCGGAGCTCGTTCGTTCCTGATAGATGCGAGAGGCGGGGCGCCGAAGAAGAGAAATCATGGCCGTGTCTGCCGTGCCCGCGGCGGGCAAGTATGGTCCTCGCCGTGCTGGTCTGACTAACCTAGCCGCCAATGGCTGCAGCTTGTCCGCTTCTCGGTCTGGTGAATAGCGCGTAAAAGCCCTGTCCTGATGATCCCATCAATGGCAATTTGCGTTTTTGGCAATGGTAGCGGGACCGTGAATTGGCGATTTTTGGAGTGGAAGCGGGAGCCCAGCCCAGCGGCAACCGAATTCAGGGGGGCCGGCATTTTTGCAGCCTCGCGGCAGTTGCAACAGCTCTGACGGCCGGATCCACAATGGCGCAAGCGCATATCATTCAATCGGGGACGGGTGGATTTGGCAGCGGCTTCGAACATCCGCTGACCGGGGCTGATCATTTCCTGGCCATGTTTGCCGTAGGACTGTGGGGCGCCCAGATCGGTGGGCGTTCGATCTGGACGCTGCCGGTGGCATTCCCGCTGATCATGGTCGTAGGCGGGATTGCCGGAATAGCAGGTGTCCCGCTGCCCGGAGTTGAGATTGGCATTGCGCTGTCAATCATCGCCCTGGGGCTGGCCATCGCCTGCGCCTGGCGGCCGGCGGAATGGGTTGCGTTGCTGATGATTGCCGTGTTCGCCATCTGCCACGGACACGCCCACGGCGCCGAACTGCCGAATGCAGCCGACCCGGCCGACTATGCAATCGGCTTCGTCATCGCCACCGGCTTGATCCATCTGCTGGGTATCGGATTCGGACTTCTGCTGGGCAAGGCCTTCGGCGGACGGTTGTCGCAGGGCCTGGGCGGATTGATCGCGGCGGGAGGCGTCTATTACCTTGTCGCCTGAAACATATCCCAAGCGATCGGCGTGGCGATTCCTGCTTCGATGGTCAGGCCCTGTCGTAGCTGTCGCCGGCGTTGCCATGATCGGCGCACTTGCGACGTCTTCGGAAACGACGCAGACGTCCTGGTGGATCCTCAACAGCGCCCTTTCTCCTGAACGCGTCTTGCCGCTGGTCGGATTGGGCCTTGCCACCGCTCTGGTAAGCCTGAGGCTTGGAGTTCTCACGCTCGTGGCATTGCTGCTGGGCGAGGTGGTCGGGACTCTGCTTTACGATCGATTCCTTGATGTGATGGCCGGCGTACGGGGAGCGACGACTCACGCTTTCCTTACCGCGCCATTTTCGATGCTGATAATCGGCATCGTTCTCGTCGTTTCCGGTCGTTTCCGAACTTGCACAATACCCGCCGCGGCGTTGCTCATCGGCGCGTTGTTGGCAGTCGTCACAAAGTTCACCGACCCTACGTTGAACGATCTCCGAATACCGCTCTCGGGGACGATCATCGCCCTTTGGATCGTTGTCGCCGTCGGCCTTATTGGGCGGATTTTCCCGCCTGCGTGGTACACGATCGGCACACGCATTCTGGGCAGTTGGCTGGTCGCGATCGGGCTCCTCCTTGGAGGAACGGCGATCGCCACCAAGCCTCCAACAACCATGCCCCAACCATCGGGGGCTGCTCCCGCCGATGGATTGCCCACTGGGAAATACCGCTACGAGCCTCCTGTTCAGCAATTTACGCGTCCGCGCGATTCCTTGAAGCAGGGCGAACACAAGCTGATGCCGTGAACGGTATCCCGGCCAAAAAAACATCTTGGTCGCGTGGCTGCGGCAGGCCGGCTGCTGCTCTGGTGTTCCACGCTTTCAGCCGTTCATCAGGGAGTCATTGCGCCGCCTTCAAGCGCCGGATAAGACCGGCGCCCAGATAGGCAGTGGCACCGAGCGATGTGATCCAGAAGCTCGTCGGCCAGTCTGTTTCGAACGCAAGCCACAAGCTGGTCCAGGCGATGGCGACCGCTAGCGCGATCGAGACAAGGATGCCCCGTAGCACACCGCGGGTCAGGCGCAGCGTCGTTGCCGCCGGGGCGACCATCAGCGCGAAGACGAGAAGCACGCCGACGATTTGGGTGGCTTCAGCCGTCGTCACGGCGACAATGATCATGAACAATGTCGAAACCAGATCGAGGCTCACGCCCTTGGCCTCCGCCAGTTCAGGCTGCAGGCTGGCGAAGAGCAAGGGTCTGGAAATGAAGGTCAAGCCGACCAAGATCGCCAGGGAAAGCACTGCAAGGATGAGGACCGTCCGGAAACTGATGCCGAGCACGTTCCAAACAGGACATTCGTCGCCTGGGACGCGAAAGCGGTGTAGAAATGCAGGAAAAGCAAGCCGAGACCGAGCGAAAGCGTCAGCACGATGCCGATCGCGACGTCGCGATGCGCTCTTTCGCCCAGAAGGCCGATGCCGATGCCGGCCAGCACGGTGAAGATAGTCAACCCGAAGAATGGCGACAGGCCGAGCAGACCGGCGCCCGTTGCGCCGGGAAATCCGACATGAGCCAGCGCATGTCCTGCGAAGGTCTGGCCTCGCAGCACGAGGAAATATCCTACCGCCCCGGTCACGATGGCAACGACCGTGCATGCGGCGAAGGCGTTGCGCATGAATTCGTAGTCAAACATCGTGAACATGCGCGGCGCCCTCCAGTTCAACGTCGTCGGCCATCACGAAGATGCGTCCGCCTACCCGCACCACGTTGATGTGCGTTCCATAAAGCTTCGACAAGACCGGACCGTTGATGACCTCGTCGACGCTCCCGATCGCGGCGTTGCCGTTCCCGACTGTAACGGGGTCGCGCTCTTTTTTTCAAGTTTCGCCGCGATTGCGCGATATGGGGTCGACTGAAGCCTACCGTTGGGGCTCGCGCCGACAAATTCTTCCCGGGCTGAACCGCGGTGACAGCCAGTTGTCAGCTTGGTCATGGGATATTGCGTTCTAAATAGGCTGCGGAGGCTTGATTGTCGCAGGCTTCAACGTGGAAATTCAGATCCCGATGAAACAAATTGCCCTTTCGCTTTTCGTGATCGCTTCTTCGGGCGCCTATGTCTGGGATCAGGCCGGCAAGGCCCCCAGCGGCGAGGTGATCGACACGGCATCTGCCAATACCGCGGAGGAGGCCGTGGAGCAGCCGATCGGACCGGCGCCTGCTTCGGCCACGGCCGTCGCGCCGCCTGCGGTGCCGTTGCCTGCGATGGAACGGCGGAGCGTGCGACCTCCGGCGACGCCACCAGCCATGGCGCGCAGCGAAACCACGGCCGCGATCGCTGCGCCCGCCTCGACGCCGTCGGCCGCCGCAACACCGACAGCAGCCGAAAAGTCTCCGTTTGCAGTCGGCCAGCTTTCGCCAACGTCCATCCCGCCGGCTAAGCAGACGCCGGCTGGCCTCGTCGATGACGCTGCGCCGCCGACAGCAGTGTTCGCAGTAACGCCTACCATCTACATACCCATCCCCAGGCCGAGGCCGGATTATCCGCGAGCAGTTGTTCGCATCATCAAGGCCGGCATGAAGCCGTCCGTGAATCCAGCCACGAAGGCGGCTGGCCACCGCTTTACCGACGGCACATACGCTGGTCCTGTCACCGATGCCTACTATGGCCACATCCAGATTCAGGCGTCTATCCAGAGCGGCCGCCTTACATCGTTGAAAGTGCTGAAATACCCGAATGACCGCCGCACCTCGATCAACATCAACCGCCAGGCTTTGCCCATGCTGCGCGACGAAGCGATCAGCGCGCAGAGCGCTAACGTTGACATCATTTCGGGCGCAACGTTGACCAGCAAGGCCTTCAGACAGTCGCTCGCTGGCGCATTGAAGCAAGCATCGACCTAGTCCATGCGCGACACGAGGATATTGATGGGCATGCCCATCACCGTCGATGTCGGCGGTGCCTCGGGTGGCGTGCTTGTCGACGCGGTCTTCGACTACTTCGCGCACATCGACCGGCGATTCAGCACCTACAGAAGCGACAGCGAGATTGCGGCCATCAACCGTGGCGACCTTCCGGTCCGAGAATGGAGCGGCGAGATGATGGAAGTGATGGCCCTCGCAGCGCGGACGAAAACCGAGACGGACGGATATTTCGACATCCGCGGGCCTGATGGTTCGCTGGACCCGTCCGGCATCGTCAAGGGGTGGGCCATCCGCAATGCGGCCCGAATTGTTGGCGCAGCAGGAGTTGGCGATTTCTTCATCGAGGCGGGTGGCGACATCCAGTCCTGCGGCAGGAATGCTTCGGGCCTCGACTGGAGCGTCGGCATCCGCAATCCCTTCAATGCCGACGAGATCATCAAGATCGTCTATCCGCGCGGGCACGGCGTCGCAACGTCGGGCACCTATGTACGCGGACAGCATATCTACAACCCGCTTAGACTTGGCGATGCGATCACCGAGATTGTCAGCCTGACCGTCATTGGATCAGATGTGTTCGAGGCGGACCGTTTCGCCACCGCCGCCTTTGCCATGGGCCGCGACGGCATTCTGTTTCTCGAACAGACGGCGGGCGTTGAGGGGTACGTCGTCGGCAGCAATGGCCGCGCCACGCCGACAAGCGGCTTCGGAGCCTTTTGCCAATCATGATCAAGGCCATCGACCGGTTTCTCGACCACCAGACCATGTACCGGCTAGTCCTCTATTACTTGATCGCCTTGCTGGGTATGACCTTCGCACTTGGTTTCTTGAAGCTCACGCCGCATGCTCCGTTCGCGCTCGCCTTCACGACGGGGGTGATGCTGGTCGCCTGCTGGATCACCAACAGGGTTTTTGCTGTTGTGTTCAAGGTCCCGGCCAACAACGAGTCCGTCTACATCACCGCCCTCATCCTGGTGCTCATACTTGATCCGGTGGCCGCCACGGACCTCAAGGGGATCGCTGCAGTCGTGTTCGCCTGCGTCTGGGCGATTTCATCCAAGTTCATCCTCGCCATTGGCAGAAAGCACCTGTTCAATCCGGCAGCGCTGGGTGTCGCCCTAAGTGCACTGCTGCTTGATCAGCCGGCCACTTGGTGGGTCGGAGGCAATTTGCCATTGCTTCCCGTTGTGCTTGCCGGCGGACTCCTCATCGTGCGCAAGCTGCGCCGGCTCGATCTCGTCGTCACTTTCGTCGCCGTCGCGCTGGCAATGACCCTCTCGACGACCGAGTCGTCGCAATATGCGACCGCACTGACGGAGACGCTGGGCTCGTCGCCGCTGCTGTTCTTCGCCTTTGTGATGCTGACCGAGCCGCTGACGGCGCCGACGATGCGCTTGCCTCGTATCGCCTTTGCCACGATCGTCGGTTTCCTGTTTGCCCCCAACATCCATGTCGGCTCGTTCTACTTCACGCCGGAGTTGGCGCTTCTGACGGGCAATCTCTTTGCATACGCTGTGAGCCCAAAGGGACGCCTCGTGTTGACGCTCGAACGCATCGAGCAATCGGCCGTCGACACCTATGACTTCATCTTTAGCTCGCCACATAGGCTCGCCTTCGAGGCAGGCCAGTTTCTTGAATGGACACTTGGTCTCGACCATTCGGACAATCGTGGCAACCGCCGCTATTTCACGGTCGCATCTGCACCCACGGAGCAAACAATACGACTTGGCGCCAAGTTCTATCCTCGATCGAGTGCCTTCAAGCAGGCGCTGAGCACGATGAAGCCTGGCAGCACGATCCACGCCTCTCAGCTCGCCGGCGACTTCATCCTGCCGGCCGATCCTGAAACCAAGATCGCCTTCTTGGCCGGCGGTATCGGCATCACCCCATTCCGCTCGATGCTGCAATATCTCATCGACATCCATGAGAAGCGCCCAATTGTCGTGCTCTACGGAGCCGAGACCCAGCAGGACATCGCCTATCGCGACGTCCTTGACACTGCAAAGAGAGAACTGGCCGTAAAAACGGTCCTTGCCGTCGCCAGGGGAGCCGAGCGCGGCCAATATCCTGGCTACATTGATGCGCGCCTGGTGCGCCTCGTCATCCCGGACTACATGGAACGGATATTCTACATTTCCGGTCCGCAGGCCATGGTCAAGGCGCTGCGAGAGAAACTGCTGGCCATGGGCGTTCGCCGCTCGAAGATAAAGGTCGACTACTTCCCGGGCTTTGCCTGAGCGCCGGTCAAGCGTGCCGGGGCAAGGCGATGGTCACGATCAGGCCGGGATCGGCATTAGCCATCGTCAGGCTGCCGCCATAGGCTTCGACAATGTCTGAAACAATGGCGAGGCCGAGCCCGCTGCTCCCGCCCTTGCCGTCGAGCTGCACGCCGCGCGACAGCGCGGACTCTTGGTCCGCATCTGGAATGCCCGGGCCGTCGTCGGCGACCGCGATGCTAACCTCGCTGGCGGTTGCAAATGCGCGGACGTGGACCGAGGATTTTGCGAAGCGAGCCGCATTCTCCATTAGGTTGCCCAGGATCTCAGACAGGTCGCCTTCGTCGACCGGCGCCATGAAATCCTCTGCGACGTCTACAACGAACGAGAGCTGCTTACCGGCTGGCGTGCGCTTGACGACGCCGATGACGCCCGCGGCAGCCTCCCTGACCCGACATGATGTCTTGTTGGATACCTCGCGAGCCAGACGAGCCCGGGCCAGTTCCCGTTCGACATGGCGACGGATCGCCCCCGCGCTCTTCTCGATCTCATAGGCGAGCACGGTTTCGCCCTTCTTGCGCAGGGCTCGAATGTCCGCCGACAGCACCTGCAGCGGCGTCTTGAGCCCGTGTGCCAGGTCGGTGGCACGACCCCGGGCTCGTGCAAGAGCCTTCTCTTGCGCATTGAGCAGACGGTTGATTTCGTCGGCGAGCGGCTGCACCTCGCTCGGGGCCGCCACGTCAAGCCGCGCCGTCCGCTGCGCGATCACGTCTCGGACGGCGACCCTCAAGTTTTCAAGGGGCGCGAGACCAACGGTGATCTGGATGAAGAAAGCTGCCATGAGAGCAGCGGCGAGCACGATAAGCGCTGGCGCGAGATCCCAGACATATTCATTCACCGACATCTCCACGCTGCGATGGTCTTCGGCCACGATTGCACGAAAGGACCGACCATCGGTATCGGTGATGGTGCGCTCGACAGCAATGGTGAGCTCGTTGCCCGGACCTTTGAGCTCCTCGATCTTTCTCAGTTCGCCGCTGTCGACCAGATCCGGCAATGTCAGCTTTGCATCCCATAAAGAACGCGAACGGACCAGACTGTGGCTGGCCAGATCTTCCACCTGCCAATAGTGGCCGGACAATGGATTGTTGAAGCGCGGATCGGTCAGGTCCGATGTGACCGAAAGCCGGCCGTCGGCCGCGAAGCTGGCCGCGCCGATCAGTTCGTTGAGATCGACGGTCAGCTCACTGACTATGCGCCGTTCTACATTCAGTTCGAACAGATAGCGCAGGCCGACCCCGGCAATGGCAAGGGCGATCAGGATCGAGATGGTTGCCGCCGACCAGAGCCTGAAGCGGATCGAGTCGCCCATCAGGACGGCTCGTCGGGCATGAAATATCCGAACCCGCGCCGGGTCTCGATGACATCGTTGCCGAGCTTGCGGCGCAAGCGCCCGACGATGACCTCGATTGCGTTGGGATCGCGGTCATTTCCTGAGTCGTACAGGTGCTCCGCGAGTTCGGTCGGGGCGACAACGCGTCCGGCATGGTGCATCAGGAAGGCCATCAGTCGGTATTCAAGCGGCGACAGCGCGACGGGAACGCCGCGCAGCGAAATACGCATCTGGCGCGTGTCCAGTATCAAAGGTCCGGATTTCAGCACTGGCGCCGCCTGACCCGTGGAGCGGCGCAGGATCGCACGCAACCGCGCCAGCAGTTCTTCCATTTCGAACGGCTTGGGCAGGTAGTCGTCGGCGCCGGCATTGATCCCTTCGACGCGCTCGGTCCACAGGCCTCTTGCCGTCAGGATCAGGACGGGAAAGCGGCGCCCATTGGCCCGCCAACGTTTCAGGACCATCAGGCCATCGAGTTTTGGCAATCCGAGATCCAGGATCGCCGCGTCATAATTCTCGACGTCACCTGCAAACCAGGCGGCCTCTCCATCGCGCACCATGTCGACGGCCATCCCAGCCGACTTGAGCGCGGCCGCGACGTCGCCAGCAATACGGGGTTCATCCTCGGCGAGGAGAACCTTCATCGGTCGCCTCTCCGGCTTCGCATCAGCGCCCCGGCACCGGCGTCCACATCGACGATGCTGCGGTGTCCGTCGGCGGCAACGATCTGGAACCGATAGACCCATTTGTCAGCAATTCGGATGAAATCCACGGCGACAATGTCGCCGGGGACAGCGACATGAACCACGCCCAGGATGGTTGACAGGCCTTTTATTTCGCCGCGTTCGTAGAGGTCGCGCGCCCGATCATGATCGCCGTCATCATCGACATCCGCGCGCGCCGTGGACGGGCCTGCAAGGAACACCCCATACAGACCCACTATCGCCAGGCACTTCAGTGTGGACCTCATCCAGGAATGATGTGTCCCAGTGCGCAGGCATTGCAAGCGGTAAGTCGCCGCCTGCAGCTCACGAGGGTCACAGCGATCAGGAGGCACTTTTCCCCGGCAGCATTCGCTTAAGCACATCATCCTTCCAGACATAGTGATGCCAAAGGGCGGCAACCGCATGCAATCCGGCAAGGATAAGGATCAGATTGGCGCAAAGGCTATGCAGTTCCCTGATGAAACCAGCGGTGGCGCGGTCCGCGGAAACCGGAGCCGGGATGGTAAAAAGGCCGAAGAAACTCAAGACATCGCCCCGGTACCAGGTGAGCACGATACCGAGCACGGGGATGGCCACGAGCAGCGCGTAGAGCAGAACATGCGCGATCCTGGCCGCCAGACGTTCAAGCTTTGACATTTCCAGCGGCAGACTTGGCGTTCCCAGCGCCAGCCGCAGGCTGATTCGAATAACAACCAGCGCGAAGAGCAGCAGCCCAAATGAAATATGAAGCCACCAGACGAACGCGCGACCGGGATCAGCGCGCGGGAAGACATCGGCGACGTAGGTCAGGCCATAGAGGCCGATGACCAGCAGAAAGACGGCCCAGTGAATGGCTTTCTGGGAGCTGGCATAGGTAGGATTCATTCGAGGTTTCCAGTTTGAATATTTTCTTAGACAGTAGCGATGGGCCAAATCTTTGTCCGACGGGCGAACACTCGGAGGACTTGCGCCTGCGAGAACAACGGTCATGACGAGCCGCATGCGATAATCCCCGTCGATGATCACATTCCGGCATAACCAGTTTTTGGATTATGGCGAACACTGGATCATCCAAACACTGGATCATCGAACCTGTCGGGACGCTGACAATGTGACGCCCGGATGGCGCACGGCAAAGGCGATTAGCGCAGTGACTTGCTCCCTGGGATGGGGACAGCCTTTGGGCCGCAAGCGTGACCAAGTGAGCCGATAGCACCCAATCGGCGATTCACCTCTTTACCGCCGTTTGGCTCGCCGCCGCGTTGCCCAAACCTACTCTTCAGCTCCCGAAACGGCTTCAGATGAAATCAGCAGCCTTGGAACTGGGGCAATACGGCATCACCGTCAACGCCGTGATTCCTGGCTTGGTCCATACGCCGCTCACGCGCCATAGGCAGCGCTACGCGCAAGCAATCGATGATTTGTCCAATTCTGAGCCGCTGGAGCAGCTAGAAGAGGAGGCAAAACGAAAACTTATCGTTAAATCCCCGCTCGGTCTGGCTTGGCTCCTACCTGAATCAATCGCGCCCGCGGTCGTCTTTCTGGCCAGCGACGATGCCTCTATGGTTCTGGCGCTACATACGACGTGACAGGCGGCGACAGCGCGAACATCACCGCCTGAACTCGCTAGCAGGCCTGCTTAAGACCGATCCGAAAGCCAAATCGTGAACCATCATGTCCTGTAGGGCGAATGATGGTCCGATTCGGCAAGCCTGGGAGATCTAGGCATCCGATGGCATCGAACCCGAGGTCGAGGTCAATGCCCCAGGCCAGTCCGATAGGATCATTGCGTCCGGCAATGCCTTCACAAACGACGGCACGGTGAAGGCGCTGGCCGGCACGGGCAACTATGCGCCGGAGACCTAATACACCATACTCACCGCGAATGGTGTGGGGGACCGCAGCGGCTCCTTTGATGGCGTAACCTCGAACCTGGCGTTCCTGGATCCCTCGCTCAGCTACGACGCCAACAACGTCTGCCTGACGATGTCGCGGAATGCCGTTGCGTTTCAGAACGTCGGCGTCACCCCGAACCAGACTGCCGCTGGCGGGGGGCATCGAGAGCCTCGGCCTGGGACTGCAAGATCTACGCGTTGTTCAAGCGCAAGCTGCTGCTCGATGCCGGATTTCCGCGGCAAGCGCTGCTGATGACGATCGTTTACGACCTGGACGGCGTGCGCATGCCATCCTCACGGTGAAGACTGATCGGGGCGATTTCATTCTCGACAATCTCGTCGACACATCCGCTCCTGGGATGCCACGGGTTACTACTTCCTCAAGCGCCAGTCGCAAGAAAATCCGAACATCTGGCTGTCGCTCAATCTACGCGGCGATGCCGCTTACAAGCCCGACCAGCAAGCTCAGGCAAAAAACTGATCTGATCATTCCTTGCTTACTACGGGGATGCCTCCGGCAGAAGCTCGAGTCGATTCACGTAACTTGCTTGGGCACGAAACATTGCGCGCCGCTAGTTGGCGCAAATTTGCGGGTATTCTACAAAAGCATACGGAGCTGGTCAAAGCGGACTGAGGCACGGATGGAAAACGAAAATCGGAAAGCAGGTCTTGTCGTTGGCGGGACAGGAATGCTTGCCGAGGCCACGCGCTGGGTCGCGGGCCGTTACTCGCCGACATTGCTAGTTTCTCGACATGCAAAAGATTTTGCACGGGCGACCCGAGATACGTTCGGCTAAATCTTGATTGGAAACGGTCAGATTTTGTCCCGCCATGACAATTCTACCACCAATTTTCAAGGCGCTGCTGTGGATCCATCGCCCTGAGCGCGTTCTGGAAGCGCTGATTCCAATCCTGCCTTCGAGAAACACCGTTCTCGTGCTCGGAAGTATGGATGGCCGCCCTGGCTTTCTTAAAAGCGCTGGAGGGATAGCGACAGTGCGACTTGGCTCCGTAGCGACTGACTCTGGTCGACGTTGGCTCAAGCACGAAGAAATCTGTGCGGAAGCGATCGAGGGTCTGCGAGATGGGAAGTGCCACATAGTTGGGGAGCTAACTCCGAAACGATAAATGAGGTGGTTAGAGAATGACCGTGCTTGCAACGGCGGCTAGCCTTGTCGGGACGAGTGTAGGCCCATTTTCACCGGCATCGATAGAGTGCCAGTGCCATGAAAACATACGGCTAATCGGATCGCCCTTGCGCGGCTCCGCGATGCTTTCGGCTATTGTTTCGCGACGCCGCGACTCAGCTCCTGTCGCTAATCGTCGAGGCCCATATCATCGCCCACGACAAGCCTGTGGTATCGAAGGTGACTGCGGTGCCGTGCCCTTGAGCCTGCCGCAGATCCGAGGCAACATCGAGACGCCGGATCACGTGGCGCCGGCCTGTGACGGCTTGGCGGTAGGCTCAACTAGCAGACATTTAGAGGATGTCTGCAACGGCGACCCCATTGCGTTCGGCGCAAAGACTCCGCGTGCGTTGCCATGCGGGGCGCGCGAGAGCCCTCGCGTAATACGCGCCCAACCGCGGGTAGGGTTCGAGAAGATCGGTCTTGCCAACCTCGCGCAGGGCGGTGGCGAGAAGAATGTCGGCCACGGTGAACATTTCGCTGGCGATCCACTCGCGGCCTTCGAGCCGACGCTCCAACCCGTCAAACCAGCGGCAGGCCTCCCCGACAAGAATCGCCCGCCGCTCGAAGGCACCGACGCCGCCCATGCCCGCGTCGATCCCATCGATCTGAGACAGCGGCCGCTCGACGGTTGCCAGCGCGGCAAAGCACCATTGCACCACTTCCATACGCCCAATGAAGTCAGTGGGAATCAGCTTGCCAGCCTTTTCGGCCAGATAGAGTACAATCGCGCCTGACTCGGCGACGATGACATCATCGTCATCGATGACAGGTACCTGGCGGAAGATGCTGACCTGGCTGTATGTCGGACTATCAAGCTCGCCGGCGACGAAATCAAGGGCGCGAAATCGATAGGGCAACCCGACTTCCTCAAGCGCCCATTGCGCGCGAAGATCGCGGCCATGGCCAAGCATCTCAGGATAAACGCGTCCGAAGCCATAAAGCGTGATCATTGAAATCCCTCAGTATATGTCGGCATCCATCTCCAAGACGTGGAAGAGTGCTCGGTTCCGACATTCGCTTTGAGATTTCTCGATTAAAGTTGTTCCTCAGGGCCGCCCCTCACCTCAGCCCGATAACCGCTTGCGGTTCGCCTTGTCCCTTTTCGATAGGCAGCCGCCACCGATTCCAAGTTAGCTCCAGCGGCTACCATTGCCTCGCCTGGCTCGCGGCCTCCATCTTCTCAAAGATCATTCGCTGAGCTTCACGTTGCGCCAGCTTCCTAGACTTGGGTTTTAGTGGTCGCCAGGGAAGCTAAGCCACTGCACCTGGCGCAGCGCATCTTGAGTTCAATGGCAACAGTCTCGACCTCAAAGGCTTCTTGCCTCGCCCAGGCCTCAAGCCGCCGATCGACTGTGTCGTCGTGATGCTCGACAACCGCCCCGCATCCGTCGCAAATCGCGAGGATCGTTGTTTGTCCGTGATGGGGATGCCCGTGGGTGCAGCGGACGAACGCATTGATGCTCTCAACCTTATGGACGATGCCACATTGAATCAGGCTGTTGACCGCCCGGTAGATCTGCACGGGTGACTTGATCCCGCGAGGCTTCAGTTTCCCCAAAATCTCGTAAGCGCCGATCGGCTTGTGCGCCATGACGATGGTATCCAGGACCAGCGCCTGGTTTTTCGTCAGTCCGCTGAGAATCGGACCTGCCGAGAGTGGGTGGGGCATCAATTCACATTTCTGTTATGTGATAACATCGCTTTCTCGTTGACCAACGTAATAACATAACGTACCCAATGGTCAATCGGGCGACACGGGTTGCCTCGCTCTGCAAAGGGAGAAAGACATGCGTTCCTTTCCATTCGTGGCTGCGCTGATGTTCGCGGCGACGTTGTTGGCAGGTGGTGGGGCTTGCGCCGAAGAAAAGGTGAACATCGTCGCGGCCGAGAATTTTTACGGCGACCTTGCCCGCCAAATCGGCGGCAGCCATGTTTCGGTAACCAGCATCCTCTCCAATCCCAACGACGATCCGCATCTGTTCGAAACCAGCCCCTCAACGGCGCGGATGATCGCCGACGCCAAGATCATCATCTACAACGGCGCGGACTACGATCCGTGGATGGACAAGCTTCTTTCGGCGTCGACCGGCACGCAGCGCACGACGATCGTGGCCGCGGATTTGGCCGGCAAGAAGTCGGGCGACAATCCGCATCTGTGGTACAATCCGGTGACGCTGCCGGCGATCGCCAAGGAACTCGCCACCGATCTTTCAAAGCGCGACCCCACCAATGCGGCGCACTACCAAGCCAACCTGACGAAATTCCAGTCTTCGCTCGAAGCGATCAACAAGCAGATAAGCGACGTCAAGGCGGCCTATGGCGGAACACAGGTAACCGCCACGGAGCCGGTGTTCGGCTACATGGCTGAAGCCCTCGGCTTCAAGATGCTGAACTACGATTTCCAGATCGCGGTGATGAACAATGCCGAGCCGAGCCCGACCCAGGTGGCAGCATTCGAGAACAGTCTGAAGGACGGGTCGGCCAAGATCCTCTTCTATAACTCGCAGGTGACGGACGAGGCGACGACGCGCCTTCTCGACATTGCCAAGCAGAACAAGGTCACCGTCATAGGCGTAACCGAGACGGAGCCTGCCGGCCAGACGATCCAGTCGTGGTTCGCCGGTCAGATCGGCGATGTACAGAAGGCGCTTGCCGCCCGCACACAATGAAAGTCATTGCCTTCGACAGGGTCACCTTGACCTATGGGGGACGCCGGGTACTTTCCGACGTCTCCTTTTCCATTCCTCAAGGAGCGTTCGTCGGGCTTCTAGGCGCCAACGGCGCCGGCAAGACGACTATGCTGCGCGCGATCCTAGGGCTTTTCCGTCCGGCCAGTGGCGCCATTTCCGTTCTTGGCCGGCCACCGAGACGCGGCAATCCTGCCATAGGCTACATGCCGCAGGCGCGCCGCACCGTGGCCCACGCCGGCATCAGCGGCTTCGATCTCGTCGTCACGGCGGCGGGTGGCCATCGCTGGCACTGGCCGGTTGCGTCGGCCACAGAGAAGGACGCGGCCTGGCAGGCGCTCGACGAGGTCGGGGCGGCCGACATCGCCAGGCGGCCGTTCGCGGAACTATCGGGGGGCGAGCGGCAGCGTATCCTCATCGCCCAGTCGCTGATCGGCAACCCCAGGCTGCTGCTGCTCGACGAGCCTCTGATCAGCCTTGATGCCGCGCATCAGCGCACGACCATCGAACTCGTGCATGAAGTGGGCAAGCGGCTGGGCATCGCCGTGGTCTTTTGCTCGCACGAGATCAACCCGCTGCTGCGTGTCGTCGATGCTGTGCTCTATCTCGGCAACGCACACGCTGCTATCGGCAGCGTCGACGAGGTGATCAACGGTCCGGTTCTGTCGGAGCTCTACGGAACGCATATCAACGTGGTTCGCGTCGCCGGACGCATCTTCGTCATGGCCGATGACGTCGAACTGGAGGGTGCAGCGCATGTCCACGATGTTTCACTATGAGTTCATGCGCAACGCCTTCGCCGCATGCACCGTTGTCGCGATCGTGACCGGGGCGGTCGGCTATTTCCTGGTGCTGAGAGGCCAGACCTTCGCCGGGCATGCGCTGGCCCATGTCGGATTCCCCGGCGCGACCGGCGCCGGCTTGCTCGGCCTGTCGCCATTCTTCGGGCTGACCGTCTTCACCGTCCTGGCAGGCATCGGCATCGGGCTTCTGGGGGAACGGGCGCATCGCGACGTCGCGATCGGGATCGTGCTGACTTTCTCGCTCGGTCTCGGCCTGCTCTTCCTGCATTTTTATACAGCCTTCGCGTCGCAGGCGACGAATGTACTGTTTGGCAATGTGCTCGGCATCAGTTTGCGGACCGTCATCATCCTTGCAGCTCTGTCGGTGGTGATCCTGGCCGCTTTGATCTTCATCTCCCGGCCCTTGCTCTTCGCCAGCCTGCAGCCCGAACTGGCGGAGGCGAAGGGCATTAACCTCGATTTCGTCTCGACCATGTTCATGATCATCGTCGCCGTGACGACCGCCGAGGCCACGCAGATCGTCGGCGTGCTTCTGGTTTTCGCTCTGATGGTCGCGCCGGCGGCAACGACGCTGCGGCTTTCGCGAGGGATTCTGCGAGGCATCCTCCTTTCGATAGGCCTTGCGGTCGCCATCGCCTGGATCAGCCTGTGGCTTGCGTTCGAAACAGACTGGCCGACAAGCTTCTGGATCACCTCGCTCGGTGCCGCCGCCTATCTGGTCGCGGGCATCATCCAACGCGTGAAGGCGACCCATTGATCTACTAACTGGAACCGCATCGGGCCTCATTGTCGGGCGACGGGTTGGTCGATTGTCTGTGCGGCCCTTCAACGCGCCTGAACACGCGTGATGCGCTCAGTGTTGGCGCGGTCCCAATTTCGCCGGCTTTCTGGCGATTGTCGGGTCCATCTCCGAAGTCGATGGAATCGCAGCCCGGAATGCATTTGAAACGGCAAGCAGCCATGCTGGCTTCGGCCCTCGCGGCCACGTTCGCTTTGGTCGAGCAGGCCGAAGTGCACCCACATGTCTTCGCCGAAGCCCGCCTCGACGTCATCCTCAGCCAGGATCACCAAAGTGTGACGGCGCTGCGCCACCTTTGGCGCTTCGACGACCTGTTTTCGAGTACAGTGATGATGGAGTTCGACAAGAACTCCGATCTGAAACTTGACGACAAAGAGCTCAAGGAAGTGGCCGACACCGTCCATTCCTCGCTGGCCGAGTTCAACTACTTCCAGCTCGTCACCCAGGACGGCAAGGACGTGCCCATGGTGCCGCCGGCGCATCTGATGGCCAAGTTCGAGAACGACCAGCTGATCATCCTGTTCGAGTCGCAGCCGAAGGCGCCGATCAAACTGACTGGCAAGATTGACATCGGCGTCTACGATCCGACCTTCTATACGGCGATCGACTTCACCGACGACGCGAACCTCACAGTCAAAGGCCTGCCCTCGACCTGCACCAAGAAGGTCATCCGTCCCGATCCTGACGAGGCGATCAAGGAAAACCAGAAGACCCTGACGGAGGCGTTCTTCAACGATCCGACAGGCACGAACATGAGCAAGATCTTCGCCACCAAGCTTGAACTGAACTGCTAGACTAGCTCGATATATTTCGCCGGTTACGGCGTATCGGCAACCGCATCCATTCGGGCGCGCGATGGGCGCCGCTGCCTTCATCTTCGTCGTTGGCCAGCTGCTTCTATCGGGTAGCCTGTCGGAGGGCGTCTAACGGCCGGAAGGCGCTACCGGTCGTCAGCGACGACGTATGCTATGTTTACGGCATCGGCTTGTGATCGTGCGGTGAGGAGTCGCGAGGTCGACCCATTTGAGGTGCAGGCTCAGAGCGATAGCTCCCGGTGCCGATCCCCTCGTCTGGAACCACCAAAGATTGAGGCAAGGCTGCCGGGGGCTTGGCGGCGATCGCCGTGCCGCCAAGCAGAAGTCCGATCGCGACCAGCCAGCTGCCCAGGATGCGTGCGCCGATCCCAAACCAGGCGGGCCGGAGAAGCCGCCCGGTGAGGCCGACGGCGACGATGACCCAGAGGGCGACGACGGTACCCAACAGCGCTATCCGGGGATCGTTCAAGGTGGGGTCGGTGAGCTTTGTGACGACAGCAAGCAGCGCGCCGACGGGCAATGCCGACAGAGGGATCGTCCAGGTCCTGAACCGGCCGGAAACGACGAGGACGATGCCGACGATCAGCAGCGAGAACGGGGCGGTGAGGAAAGCGTGGGTTGTCGCGCCCGGAACATGAGCCATAAGGGCGAGGTATGGATCGTAGATCAGGGCTCCGGCCACCTCGCCCAGCAGAAAGGCCGCGACGGTGAAAACGACGGGCCTTGCACCCATCAGGGCGGTTGCAATGCCAAGTCCGACGAGCGGCAGAATGCGCTCGGGCGAAAGGGCGCTGTTGAGCACCCACCACGACGTCTGCGTCCGTTCGGAAAACACTGCCAGCGCAGCGACCACGGCGAGCCCGGCGACAGTCAGGACGGGGCCGGACCATCGAACCAGCAATCGCCCCGCCGAACGGCTGGGATTTGCTTTAGGCCGAAAGGAAATAGACGCCTCCCGCCGCGATCAACCCGCCCAGGCCCCGCGACAATCGTCCGCCGAAGGCCTTGCCCAGCAGAAGTCCGAATCCGATGCCCAGCAGGTGGATCAAGCCTGTCGCGATGACGAAGCCGATGGCATAGTCGGCCGGGTCGGCCGCGTACGGCAGTTCCGCGCCGTGCGCGTAACGTGGCAGATGGCGAACACGGCAATCATGAGCAGCGCGACCCATTCCGGTGGCCGCCAGGCGCATGCGATGGCCAGCCCCAGCGCCAGGATCGACAGCGCGATGCTGATCTCGACACCGGGAAGCGGGATGCGCGCAATTCCGGCGATGCCGCCCATGACCATAATCAGCGGGAATGCGACCGGCAGCGTCCAGATCGAACGCCCGCCGATCTGGGCGCCCCACAATCCGACGGCGAACATCGCCAGGAAATGATCCAGCCCGGTGAGTGGATGTTCGAAGCCGCTGCCAAATCCACCACTGCCCGATTGAACGATATGCGCGTGCGCCATCGTGGATATGGACGTCAACGCCGCTGCAGTTGTCGTGAGGCGGCAAAAATGCCGGCACCTCCGAATTCGGTTCCGGCTGGGCGGGGCTGCTGCTTCCACTCGAAAAATCCCCGTCATTCACGATCCTGCTGCCATGCCAATGGCAACTGCCATTGTCGAGTCATCAGGACAGGGCTTATACGCGCTATTCGCAAGACAGAGAAGCGGACAAGCCGAGGCCAGGTCAGGCCATGCTCAGTCACACGGGGGCAGGCCAGGGTCCGTGCTTGTCCACGAGGACCTGCGCATACGGCCATTGCTAGGGCAGCGCTTCCGTTCAATATGGAATGACCTCCGCCCCTCCATGAGAACAAGCGTCGTCGTGCGAGCCTGCCCATCCTCAATGACAATCGCAGTTCGATATCCGTCGTATTTGATTTCATGGAGCCACTCACCGCCCGTCAGTTAGAAGTGAAGTCGTATATCGAACAAAAGCAGGAGATATCAGACCGCCAGAAGTTGCTGATCCGGGAACTCCATCATCGCGTGAAAAATACGCTTGCCAGCGTGCGGGCCATGATGAGCGCAACCGCACGCAACAGTGGCAAAGTCGAGGATTTCGTTCGCGATTTTTCAGCAAGGATTGTTTCGCTGGCCGACACGCACTTCATGCTGACGGAACGGCTTCCTTGCAGAAGTTGCTGGAGGGAGAACTTCGCCACTACGATACGAGGGACGCTCCGCGCGTTACGCTCGAGGGGCCAGAAGTGGCCCTTGTCGCGGATATAGCGGTTCCCGTTGGCATGGGCTTCCACGAGCTTGCGTCGAACTCGGCAAAGTTCGGTGCACTCTCGCGGCCAGGCGGTCGTCTTGACATACGCTGGACGGTCGAGCGATCCGGTCAGAATCCAGTCGTGAGGCTAGACTGGCAGGAACGGAACGGTCCTCGGGTGCGCAGGCCGAGGCGCCGGGAGTTTGGCACGACGCTTCTCGAAAAGGTTGTCGCTGTACAGTGTCATGCCAATGTCGAATTGCATTACCGCCCCGACGGCTTCCATTTCAATATGGAGTTGCCCCTTCGTGTGACCCGATTGGTGCCGACGTACTAAAGCAGAGCGTGGAACGGTCTACTAAAGCGGGTCGCGATCTTCAGATTCGCTCTATCGCTTTATTGGTTTTGCGTGTGCATTTTCCGCAAAACCGCTTCGCACTTTCGGAAACATGCTTTAAGGGCGCCTGAAGATGTGTTGCGCTTCCGTTGCTTAGGGCTGGGTCCTCGGAGTACTCATCGGATCGCCTGAAATGCTCATATAGGCTTTATCGCCACTAAAAAGCGTCATCGTGCCGAGCTGTTGACCGGGTCCCCGCCTCGACTCGCTGTCTCGGCCCTGGTGGCGCTTCACCACAAGACCGGGCTGGCCGGCCGGGCTGTTGCCCCTCTGGCGTTGGCGCATGAGGGATGGAGAGAAGCGTTCACCGCAGAAGATCCGGCAGCCACAGCGCCCTGGCGATGTTCCTGATTCACGACGTGCTCGCCTGGCCGCAGAATGGCGGCTTGGGCCTTGTTTGGGAGGAGATTGCGGCACCACCCCACCGACGCGTCGACAACAAGGATTTGGAACGCTGGCGGGTGATGCAACAATTCGGAAACAGCTTCAGGTCGCTGCAACGCGATTGTTCGGCGCAAGGTGAGGATCGTAGCTGAAGCCCCCAACGTCACGGCCTCACGGTTAAGGGGAGGCTTTCCGCGATTGTCGAGCAGGGTGGCATCCCTCAACGGTCATGCAATCGATTGCAAGCGAGATTGTGGCGCACCTCTCCCTGGCAGCGGTCACAATCTACCGTTTTACCGGGACACCCTCTTCTGTGGGTTCCTCCCGGGCAACAGGTGCCTGCCGACGCATCCCACCTGCTGCAGACGAATATCTTGGCACCTCCGTGACAGGTGGAACATGCGAGAGATCCGGTATTTTCAACATCGCTAATGCACATCGTGCCGATTTGGCGAATTAAGCGCCTCTGGCAATTATCTTTTGATAGATGCACCCAAAAATGGTTCGGCCGCCGCCCCGACGCAGCTCCGATGCCTCTTGCCGCCAACGGTGCGCCTTTTGATGACATCGAGGCCGAACGCGACCGCGTTTGCCGAACCACACCGCTGGAGTCGATGAGGCCCGTCGCCACGGGGCCTTTCTCCTCGCCGGCAGGAGCTTCTTCCTTGAACTCGCTCGCAGAGAGAAGTTTTCCGACGTACCAAATCGGCGGAACCGAGGAACGAGATTGCCGTTCTCTCATGCCAATCAGGAGCGCTCAATGTTCAACCCATGGGTCGATCTCTCATTTTCGATACTGGAGGCACAGCAAGTGATCTGGCTTCGAGGTATGCGAATTGCCAGTGGCGGCAAAGCGGCTGAACGCGAAGCCAAGTTGATGATCGGTGAAAAAATCGAGGCTGCCGGCCGCGCAACAATGATGCTCGCCATGGGCGCACCAGCAGACAAGGTTGTAAGTTATTATGGCGGGAAGATTAGGGCTAATAGAAAGCGGCTATTGCGGTCGCCTGCCTGACCTAGCAGCTTGCCACGCACCACCGCGGGGCCCAGCATAAAAGATGAGCTGCAGGATCGCTTCGAAGGTCACTCCCGCGTTGCGCCTGCATTAAGCGCGGCCTGCGTATGCGTGGCAGTGTTCCAAGCGTAACGCAGCAGGCGGTCACCCCGAGTTCGGGGCCAATCCATCGCCGCTGAGTCCGTCGCAATGCCGCCAAGGGCGCATTCTTTCGATATGTCCGGGTCCTAATCGAACATAATCCGAGCGGTACCTCTTTTGGCGATCAACGCTCTCCGAGCTTCCTGAATCCGTAGGCGTCGCCGGTCATCGGCGACGTTTCAGCGGCGAGCCTCAGTTCGACGATTTCGCTGAGCATCGCACCGGCGTGCAGTTTCTCGGGCGGGATGCGATAGATTTCCGCGTAGCGGCGATTGCACAGGATCAGCCGTTCGTCCGGGTCGAAAAAGCAGATGCCTTGCGAGATGCTGTCGATCACCGTCTCGAAGCGCCGTGCCTGTGCTTCGAGCGCCGCGTTCGTGGCTCGAAGCGCGCCCTCCAGGGTTTCGTAGGAGGCAAGGGCCAATTTCGACAGTGTAGCCAGCTCGGGATGGTCCGAAGCCTTGGCGACGCGTCTGGATGGTTTCGTCGCCAAACAGAATTCCTCCGGTTCGGCCTGCTGAGTCATAGAAGTTGGCCGAAATCGAACAAAGGTCCGCGCAAAGTAATCGAGAGCTACTAACTGTCTGTGAACGTCTGCCGGAAACCGGTTCGTTAGTAGGCGCCTGCCGCGACGACCCACGGCATCCATATGATAACCAGCTTCGCAGACGTCTTTTACTGGTTGTTGGAATAGCGAAAATGGGCCTTGAGCGTAAGTGTTGCGAGTAGAAAGTCGGCATTGGCGTGCCAAGTTTGAGATGCTGCATCCCTTTGAGTTCATGCGCCCCAAAGGGATGTAGCTTAAGGCCGACCATACGCCACCCGCTGGTTAGGCCGCCGGTTATCAAAGTCGGTTTGGGCAGCTGCTCGATCGCGACAAGCTTGCACCAACATAATGCTGCCATCTCTGCCTTCGTGCGCTCCCGGATGCTGGAGCGTGAGCCGATTGACGCCAAGGTAGCCAGGCCTGGATGGACCAGCCTGCTTCCCGGCGAAGCCGCGTCAATCATCGGCACGGGTCGCAGCCGACGACGGTCATAGTTGGCGGCCGTCGCTGATTAAAGGACTCGTTACGTCGGTGAGCAGTTGAAGCCGCAGAATGGTTGGCAGCAGCGCGACAACTGCCTGATCGTGCCGGCGCAAGCGCGGATGTCTCGGGCCAGTGTCTGGACTACTGGCCGTCTTACGAGCGCCTGTCGCCTTCGTAGCGGACGGCCTATCTAGACGGGCTAGCCACCGACAGCGCAAACCCCGCGACACCCGTAGGTTATGTGTTCCTTTAGGGTCTGGAGCGCCGGCTCATGCTTGACCCGGCGATCGACGACCGCGATCCCGTTCTCGCCGAAGTCGAGCGCCTGATCTCCGTCTGTGGCGAGATCCGATCGTTCAGGCGCTACAGCGCAGAACTGCTCGGCGCCGCTCGTGCGTTTGAAGTCATGTCGGATCATGAGGGCGAGCCTGCCATTGGACTCGAGGACCTGCCGATCGCATGCGCGGTTCGGTGTGATCGCACCAAGCAACCTGTGCCGGGTGAAGCTCGAAGGCGGTAAGGTCGAGGAGTTCGCCTCCATCGAGGAGCTGGTCAAGGTTTGGGCGGTTGACTAGGCAGCCACATAATCTTGCCCTCGGCTTTCGCGATCGCATCCTCAACCTGATCCCATGCCTGGTTCGCGTGGTCAGGACGATGAGCCCGGATCGCCATCAACGCCGCCAGCATTTCATTAGCAGCAGCTAGAATAGTCGCGTGTGCCTTGCGTTCAGCCTTGATCTTCCGAGGCATTCGATGCGTAGACGGCAATTTGGCGATCAATTTATCGCCGTCTCGAACTTCCCATTGCCCTAAGTGATTCCTGATGGCGATCCAGCGGGATATTTCGTTGTTCACTAAATTCACCACGCGTAGCCGACCGCTTCCCGATCTCGTCGTTGCTAAATTGAAGATGTCAGCAACACAACCCTTGGATTTCAAGTAATGCACGACATCATCAAGCAGATCATCACCACGACCCTGGGCTCCCGGGGATCGATATCGCCATGCCTACGCCTACCGGACGTGGGTCGAAACACAGGCGAAGGCGTGAGCCACCACCAACCTTGTTCGCAAGATGCTGACCGATGCCGAGAGTGCCGGTCTGCACATCTCCGTCACCTGCGGTGGCGAGATTGACTACCGCGGCTATCACGATGCGGCGGCCGAAGCCGCGGAGGCGCCTGCTCCGACGACATCGACATCACCCTTCGTGACTACGGCAAGCCTGTCGGCTGAGCCAGGTGCTCGAGCGTGGCGGTCGCCTCCTCGGCTCTCACCTCCGAAAGCAACACGTCGCGCGGCAGGTCGTAGAAAAGGTTCTGGGCGATTTCCGTATCAATGCCCAGGAAGTCGGCGGCCATCGGGTCGATGTCGTCGGACTCGGCGTTAACGCCGTCCTCCCCGCTCGCGCCGGTCGCCAGGAGATAGGTCTTCGACAATCGCCCGTGGTGGGCGTAGTAGATCGTCGCGGCATCGGCCAAGGGATCCAGCGCCGACTCAGGCAGGGGCGTCTCGGAGCGCGTGGGGCTTCGTGGCATGTGGACGCCGATATTGGAACACACGCGCCGGAAGTAGTTCCTGACCTGGTATTCGCCGTCGCAAATCTCCTCCTCCTGGTTCGCCGAGCTTGGGGATCTCTTCCTCGTTGCGCTCGACCCAGCGACGAAGCCGAGGTTGTCGGTCGCCTTGCCAGGCGCGATCCAGCGGCTGCGCGAGCCGACGCCGATGATCTTGCCGTCCTCGATGACGACCTGGCTGTTGGTGCCGTCGAGCTTCTCGGTGATGACGTAGCCGAAGGACTTGTTGGCTCGGCTGATCTTGCCGAAGTCGACGACCGGACGATCGAAGATCGGGACGGGCATTCTCGTCTCCTATATCAATAAGTGTTTACCTTTTTATAGCGAGCGACGAATTGGAGTGCTGTGGGATCGTCACGGGACTGTGCGCCACACGCAACAGCTGTGGCTTCTATGCATCACCCGAGGGAATAGTCCCGCCGTCGGATGTGGGAGCGTTGACAACGGAAGGTGTCCGCGACATCGCTATCCCACTCGGATGGTGACCTTGGGGCATCCACCCGACCTAAGCAGGCAACAAAGGGTTATTCCCGTGAAACAGATTCTTCTTGCTACCGCTCTCGTCTTGGCTACCAGCACAGCCTACGCGGCTGATGTTTTGCAGGAGGCGCCGGTCGCTGCTTCCTATGACTGGACGGGCGCATATATCGGTGTGAACGCCGGCGGCGGTTTCGGCACGTTCAGTCTTGATCCTGCCGGCGGCGGCCCTGGTGGCTTCGACCTCAGCTCGAGTGGCTTCCTGGGCGGTATTCAGGCCGGTTACAACTGGCAGGTTGGTCAATTCGTCTACGGCGTTGAAGCCGACTTCCAGGGCTCCGACATTAAGGCCGAACTGTCGCTCGGCGGCCCTTCTCTGGAAACAAAGGTTGATTGGTTCGGCACGGTGCGTGCTCGCATTGGCTATACGCCCGTCGATCGCTTCCTGGTCTATGGCACTGGCGGCTTGGCCTACGGTCACGAAAAGCTCGACACATCCGCGCTGGGCGGGCCTAGCTTTTCGAAGACCAGGGTCGGCTGGACCGTTGGTGCGGGCGCTGAATACGCAATCACCAACAATTGGTCCTTCAAGTCTGAATATCTTTATACGGATCTGGGTAAGCAGACGTTCGATGTCGGAGGGCCCGGTGTCGAGGTCAAAGTGCCCTTCCACACCGTTCGCGTCGGTCTGAACTACAAGTTCTGATTTTTCGGCGGACCTGACAGAAAGCCCCGGCAGATTTGTCCGGGGCTTTTTCGCGCTCTGCATCACAAATTCTTGAGCCCGCCGGTTGTTGCGGGCACCTCACCCAAACAGGTCTCCCTGTGTGGGTACAGGCCTGGCTCCGGCTGCTCCACGCACCGCGATGCCCTCGCAGAAACGTGGCATTCGAATTTCGCTGTAGAGTTTTTTCTTGAGGGCTTTCCACGGGCTGACCTCGCTCCGCAGATGACGCCCTGTTGTTCGGCAATTTGGCTGGGAAGGCAGGGCTCGAACCTGCGACACACGGGTTAACAGTCCGCTGCTCCACCAACTGAGCTACATCCCAAGGTGCTCAGGCGCGACCCGAGTTTTTGCGGGCGATAGGCTCGCCTGCACCTTGCGCAGCTGCGGCTTTGATCCGCTGGCGTTCCGGTCCGCGCCCGGAGCACTGTCAGGATCGCCGACACGCATGGTTAGCGCGAACGTCGAGAAGCCGGAGACAATCTGCGGCACAGAGCGGTAGTTTCGCTTCAGTCGACCACGTTTGCCGCCGAGAAAATCCTCCTTGCCAAACCGGGTCATGTTGAAGGACGACGCGCCACGGAAGCGGTCGATCGACTGCTTGGCGTCGTCGACCATCCATAGATTGCGGCCGTCTGGACGAAGCGCGCTCTCAGCAACCGTACGCTGCTGCGGTTCACGTCCTGGTATTCATCAACTAGAAAGCGGGAGCCGCATTGTTGGATGGAAGGCCGCGATGTAGACGACCGCCGACACCTTCGCCCGCCTCGGGCACGACCACGCCGCCATAGGAGTGCCTACGAGCACCACCTGTCCCGCAGCCGCTGCGATAGCTCGCTTGGTGACGGCACGTCATCCGCCGGCGAGGTCGTTGGGTTCTGCATGATCGTGACGTCATATCCATCCTTCTTCGGGATGTCGTAGACGCCGTGCCACTCCAGAGCCCGGTCGGCGCAGGTACACCGGGTTAAGACAATTGATTAGTACGCGAAGCCGCCGATGGTCATTCCCCCGTCGACGATCAGCATTTGCCCGAAAACATAGCTTGAAGCGTCTGAGCAGAGCCAAACGGCGGCTTCCGCAATCTCGCTCGGCTTACCGCCTCGCTTGGCGGGTATGGCGTTCGTTGTCTGCGCCGCAAAGGCTGGATTCTGGGCGCTTGCCGCTGCGACCATTGGGGTATCGGTCCACCCCGGTGCCAAGGCGTTCACTCGAATCCCGTGAGCGGCGTTCTCCATCGCGGCGACCCGCGTCAGCCCATGAATGCCATGTTTCGACGCCGCATAGGCACACATCCCGCCTGGGCCAGTCAGTGCCGCTACCGAGGCCGTGTTGCAGATCACACCACCGCCGCTGCGCTTCAGAAGCGGAATCTCATGCTTCATGCAGAGAAAGACGCTGCGCAGGTTGACGCGCAAAACTTTGTCGAAATCATCCGTGGGATAGTCTTCGATCCGATGCGCACCACCTGTGATCCCCGCGTTGTTGAAGGCAGCGTCCAGCCGACCCGCCTCGGCGGCGATGCGCGAGAGCAATACCGCGACGTCCTCCTCTGACGAAACGTCGACACGGGCGACCTGCGCTTTACCGCCCGCTTTTTCGACGAGAGCCCGGGTCTCCGCGAGGCCCTGCTCATTGATGTCCGCGCCGAAGACAATGGCGCCGCGAGCGGCGAACGCCAAGGCGGCCTCCCGACCTATCCCCGACCCGGCGCCTGTGACCAAAACCACCTTGCCATCGAAATCATTTAACATGACGTGCTCCTGCCGAAACCTTCACTCTCGCGGCAATGGCTTTCGCCATTGCTGCCAGTTGCGTTATTCGTGCGCGGCCAGATCAGGCCATCTTGATCAGATCCTGAGCGACCAGGGTGCCGCCAAACTGCTGCAGATGGCTGGCCTGCCGCAGCGTGCCGAGGTCAAGCGCTGCATAGCCGAGGCGCTCGATGAGAGCGGCAACCTGGGACCTGGCGCCGCCGTCATCACCAGACAATGCCACAACGCGTCGGCCGCCCGCGTGTGCTGGCGGCGCTTCCAGTTTTGCGGCCGGGACCGTATTGAAGGCCTTCACGACACGGGCGCCGGGAAACGTCTCCGCAACGACCTCCGTTGAGAGCCGTCCGCCCAGGTCGGCAGGCTTGAACGACGGAAAGTCAATCGCATTGCTCGCGTCGATCACCAGGCGATTGTTCCAGTTTGCACCCGCGGCATTCGCGTTCTCGACGAACGCCTGAATGGCACCAAAGGGAATCGCCAGGATCACCACGTCGGCGTGGACCACGTCACCGATGGTGGCAGGCCTGATGTTGGGACCGAGTGCGCGGACCATGTCTGTGAGCGACGACGGTCCCCGGCTGTTAGCTACCATCACATCGATGCCTTGGCGCACGAACTGCGTTGCGATGGCATGTCCGATGGCGCCAGATCCGATTATCGCATAAGTCATTTTGCTCGGTCCCTCAAACGTCGGTGGAGTGGTCTGTTGCGTAGGCTAATGCTGCTGACCTAGGGTGCGAAACTTGTAAAAATTCGAGTCTTCTATTCGAGGAAATCGGTATGTCTGATCCCGGCACGCCAACATTTGATCAGTTGCGAGTGTTTCTAACAGTGATCGATGTTGGAAGTTTCGCGGGCGCAGCGCGCCAACTCAACCGGGCCACTTCGGTTATCAGCTACACGATCACCAATCTGGAAGCGCAGCTTGGCGTCACGCTTTTTGAAAGGGATTCCACCCGCCGGCCTCGGCTCACCGACGACGGCAAAGCGCTGCTTTCGGAAGCCCGCAATGTCGCCCTGGGCTTCAATCGATTGCGTGCGAAGGCGAAGGGTCTTCATCAAGGCCTCGAACCGGAGGTTCACGTCGCCCTCGACATGATGCTGCCGGCATCGCGCATCGTTGAGGCGCTCAAAAACTTCCGGGAGGAATTTCCCACCGTCCCGCTCAAGTTGAGGGCGGAAGCATTGGGTGCCGTGACGCAGCTCGTCCTTGATCGCACGTCGATGATTGGCGTTCGCGGACCGCCCGACGTGGAAATCGACGGACTGGAGCGGATCGGCGTGGGAAGTGTTCACCTGGTTCCAGTCGCCGCACCCGACCACCCCCTGGCGTCCCAGGTAAATGTTCTCGGGGCAGGGCGACATCATGTTCAACTGGTCCTTACCGATCGGACGTCGCTTACCGCTGGTGAGGACCTGGGCGTCATGGGCACCCACACCTGGCGCGTCGCCGACCTGGCCACGAAGCACATGCTGCTTCGGGAGGGTATTGGCTGGGGGACTATGCCGGAACCCATGGTCCGCGAAGACCTCGCGTGCGGCAAGCTCGTTTTGCTGGACCTGCCGGACTTCAAAGGCGGTCACTACCGCTTCTTTGCGATCCATCGGACGGACATGCCTCCGGGCCCGGCCGCCTCTTTCCTGATCAACCAGTTCGAATGGCAATCCCACGGCATGAACGGTGGCACCTTTGCATCGACAGATGCAGCCCCGACCATTGTTGTCGATACCTCCGCCCCTCGCGGCGCAGTACAAATCGAAAGCCGGCTCATCCACGGGCGACCGACGTCAAATCGAGCGATGAAACCAAGAACCGCGAGCTAGGCGCCGCCCACTCCAGCGGTCTTAGGGAAGCATCGCTCTGCCGTGACTATCCAAAGATCTCCTTTCTTCATCGGACCGCCCGAGCCATCGGCCTTTCACCGTGGCGACGGCCTCGCCGCGAGACCGCTCCTCTCACGCAGTGCAAGCCAACGGTAGGTCCGATGGTCGGCACGCCTCGTGACCGCTTGTCGATCGCATCGAACGTCACGCGCGACCGTATCTGGCTGTTCGCCTCAGGCGATTACGGTCAAGTCTGAGCCCGTACTAAACCAGATATTCGATCACTTGATTTGAAGATCGATCCATCATGCAGATGAGCGCAGGCCGACTGCGAAAATAACAAAAGGAAATTATATGGCCGCTGCAGTATTCCCCAAGGTTGGTCTTGAGGCGATGTTGACGCCCGAAAATTGCGTCCTTGTGCTCATCGATCATCAGGCGTTCCAGGTTGCGGGTGTTCGAAACATCGACCCGCAAATCATGATCAACAACACGGTTGCTCTCGCGAAGGTGGCCAAGGCCTTCAACGTCCCGACGCTTCTGACAACGGTGATCAAGGATCGCGGTGGTGAGCTTCTCAAGCCGATCCAGGAGGTGTTTCCCGATCAGGTGCCGATCGACCGGACCACTATCAACACGTGGGAAGACAAGGCCTGCGTCGACTGGGTGAAGAAGACCGGCCGGAAGAAAGTCGTCATCGCTGGCCTCTGGACCGAAATATGCCTCGCTTTCCCCGTGATCCAGGCGCTTGGCGAAGGCTGGGAAGTCTATTTTGTGACCGACGCTTCCGGCGGCGTCAGCACCGAAGCGCATGATCGCGGCGTTCAACGGATGATCCAGGCCGGCGGCGTGCCCCTGACCTGGATAGTGTTCGCATCAGAACTCCAGCGCGACTGGGCGCGGGAATCGACCGTTCCGGCGTTGGCGCAGGTGCTCCTGGACCACGGGGGAGCGACCGGCACCAGCCTGGCGTGGGAGTGGCAACTCCTCGGCTCGCACGGCGGAGCCTGACGGCACGGTGAAACCCGCAGCCAGGCTGTCGCGGGGCTTCACCTTTCGGACCTCATGGTTACTGCCGCATGACCTCCCCCGGCCTTCGATCGCTCTTTCAATCCGCATCGAAGTGTAGCCCGGTGAAAGTTCTCATCTCTGGAGACTGGCGATGACGACGATGCGCGCCATTCGCTTTTCAGCCTTTGGTCCGCCCTCGGTCCTGAGCGTCGAGGACATTGCCAAGCCTGTCCCGCAAGCTGGCGAGGCGTTGGTGAAAGTGGATGCTTCCGCGATCAACCCCAGCGACGTGAAGTTTGTCTCCGGCGTGTTCAGTCCGACGCTGCCGCGCACGCCTGGCCGGGACTATGCCGGGACGGTGGTCGCAGCTTCGAGCCGTTGGGCGGGCAAATCGGTATGGGGCAACGGCGCCGGTTTCGGCATCGGCCGCGACGGCTCCCACGCCCAGTTTGTCGCCGTGCCGGAAGATTGGCTTTCGGAGATGCCGGCGAACCTCTCGGTGGAACAGGCCGCCACCGTCGGCGTCCCCTTTGTCACGGCGTGGTACGCGCTTGTGGTGGCGAGTGATATCCGGGCCGGCGAAACGGTACTCATCACCGGTGCGGCCGGTGCCGTTGGCCGCGCGGCGATCCAGATTGCGCACTGGAAGAAGGCCCGCGTGATCGGTGCCGACATCAACATGAGCCAGGATTCTGAGGCGGATGTCTTCATCAACACGAAGACCAAAGACCTGCCCACCATGGTGGCGGCGCTGACCGAGAACAAAGGTGTGAACTTGTGCTGGACGCCGTCGGCGGGCCGGTCTTCGAGCCCGCGATGAAGTCAATGGGTCTGGACGGTCGTCAGGTGGCGATCACAAGCGTCGGTTCGCGCCGCGTCGAATTCGATCTGATGGACTTCTATCACAACCGGCAACGTTTGATTGGCGTTGATACCGCCAAGCTCACAGGCGTGGAAATCGCGGCGATCCTGAACGACCTTCGCCTTGGTTTCGAGAGCGGCGCGTTGCGACCGTCGCCGGTCAAGACCTGGTCACTGGATGATGCGGTGAAGGCCTATGAGGTGGTCGCCGCCGGCGATGCCTCGGCAAAACACATCCTAAATCCGCAAGGAGCTTAGCCGCTTCACCATTACAAGAAGGATCCGCTGATGTCAGACTCCGAAGCCAACAAAGCCGTCGTGCGTCGCTATTTCGAGATGTCAATTCCGGCGACCTCAGTCAGCTCGCCGACATTGTGTCGCAGGACTATGGCGACAAGCTCGAGGGGCAGACGTCAGGGATTGAAGTCATCCGAAGTTACCTCGAAGGCCTGAAGGCCAGTTTCCCCGACTTCACCTGGACCATTGAGCAGATTATCGGCGAAGGCGATCGGGTGGCGGTGATGAACCGCGTCAGCGGCACCCAGGTGAATGATTTCGGGGACATCAAGGCGACCGGGAACCGCGTCGATTTCGCGGCCTTCCAGTTCTACCGGATCGCCGATGGCAAACTCGCGGAGCACTGGGAAGTCGCTGACTCGCCAAGTTCCAGGAGCAACTCACCGCAAAACCTGCCGCGTCGGCCTTCAAGTCCTTCCAAAATAACCTGAAGGGCTGATCTCCAAACGACGCATAGAAGCGGCGTATTGTTGAACCCGTTGTCCGCGGCCAGGGCGAACGCCGCATCGGCCTTAGCCGAGCGTCGTTGCAGAGATTGGACATCATGTGCTGAGCTGACACGCCCCAAGCGGCGCGGTGCTGCGCATCGTTCACCAGCGGCGTGTGTCATGCTCGTCAAGTGCGAACACCAGCCGGGGTCAATGGCTGAGAGTCGACTTCGTGGCCTCCCAGACCGAGTTGGCCCGTCAAGCGCCTCAAGGAAGATGTGATGCAAGGCTCGTCCATTGGCGAAGCCAACGCTCCGCCATAGCCGCAAGCCGGCGACCGCCATGTGGCATGCTGGTCGCTCACGAATATCGACCATCGCTCCGAGCCCCGAATGGGCTGCCAGTATGCAGGCACGTTCCCTATAGTGCGCGTCTATCGCGGCCTGCAGTCAATCGCATCGAACCCAGGAGAAGCCATGTCGTCTGCCACGAAATCGGAACGCTGGCCGGATCTCCCTTTCGCCGCCTGGAAGGACACATATGAAACCCTACACCTTTGGACTCAGATCGTCGGCAAGATCCGCTTGATGCACGAGCCTTGGCTGAACCATTCGTGGCATGTGCCTCTCTATGTGACGGTTCGCGGCTTGACGACCTCGCCGATTCCCATGGGTGGGCGAGCAGTCCAAATGGATTTCGACTTCATGGACCATCTGCTGTGGCTGAGGACGAGCGACGGTCACATCCGCCAGATTATGCTCGCGCCAAAGACAGTGGCGGAGTTCTACGACGAAGTGCTGGTCGCGCTCGACGAACTCGGGCTCACGACGCCGATCTTTGGCCGGCCATCCGAGATCGCCGACGGTATTCCGTTCGAGCAAGACCGAGTCCACGCCTCCTACGATCGCGACTATGCCAACCGCTTCTGGCGCATCCTGCTCTCGACTCACGAGGTCCTTTCGCGATTTCGCACCGGTTTTCTGGGCAAGGTCAGCCCGGTCCATTTTTTCTGGGGCGGCTTCGACCTAGCGGTCACGCGCTTTTCAGGCAAACGGGCGCCGCGGCATCCGGGCGGCATTCCGCACTTGCCCGATGCCATCACCCGGGAGGCCTATTCGCATGAGGTGAGCAGCGCCGGGTTTTGGCCGGGCGGCGGCCTCATCGACTACGCAGCCTTCTATTCCTATGCCTATCCTTCCCCGGAAGGCTACGCCTCCGCGGCGGTCCAGCCGCAACAAGCATTCTTCTCCAAGGAGTTCGGTGAATTCCTCTTGCCCTACGACGAGGTACGTCAGGCTGGAAGCCCGGAAGCCATGCTCATGTCGTTTCTGCAGAGCACCTACGATGCGGCGGCCGATCTCGGCAAATGGGATCGCGATGCGCTAGAATGTCCCGTCGGCGAGCCCTGCCGGCCACGCCCGCTTTAGATTAGGTCCGCAACGGTGACGTGGCAGATAAGGCGTCCTGGCCGAAAGCTGCTGCTTCGCGACATGATCGAAAGAAAACTTAGGCAGCCAAGTTTGCGAACCGCTTGCCGTATTCCGCCGGCGTCACGCGCCGGTGTCGCAGCCTCTCTTGGACGGCTCGCGGTGAGGTCGAATTTTTGCGTTTATAACCCCTTTCGACGAGGTTGTGGTGGCACCTTTCGTCGGTTCTGCCGCGCAAAGACGCTAACCTTGGCAATGTTTCGTGTATTCCCTCGTCAACACGGATGCAAAACATCCTTCGCATAAATCACTCGGGCGCCCACCAAGCGCCCGAGTGATCTTAGTAAATGGGTTTCAGTTCCTCGCGCCGACGGCCTGCCTGATGAGATCGGCAACGGCCTTGGGGTTGGAGACGTAGACAGCGTGGCTGCCGGGCACTTCCACTGTCGTCGCCTTGGCGCGGGTGGCCATCTGGCGCTGCGCCAACGGCGGGATCATATGGTCGTCGGTGGCGACGAGGTACCAGGACGGCTTCTCCTTCCAGGCCGGCTGGGTAACCTTGCCTTCCAGCGCCGCCACACCCCACGGGACCTGCGAGTCCGCCATAAAGGAGGCGAGGGAAGGACGCACGTCGGCGGCGAAGGATGCGGCGAACTTTTCCTTATCCAGCATCAGGAAGCCGTCGACGGGCGGCAGGATCGGCGGCACCGAGGCGCCGGGAGGCGGGTTGGCGATCAGCGCCGAGACGGACTCGCCAGCATCGGCCGCGAAGGCCGCGATATAGACGACGGCCGAGACTTTCGCATCGGTCCCGGCCTCCGACACCACGAGGCCGCCATAGGAATGGCCGACGAGGATGACATTGTGCTTGGCTTCGGCGATAGCGCGCTTGGTCACCGCGACATCGTCGGCGAGCGAGGTGGTGGGATTCTGGGCGATGATGACCTCATGGCCGTCCTTCTTGAGCTCGTGATAGACCCCTTCCCAGCCGGAGCCGTCGACGAAGCCGCCATGTACGAGGACGATGGATTTTGCAGTGTTGTTCGACATTTGAGTTCTCCTTTTTTCAAAGCGTCGGCAGATGAAAGCGCTATTTGCAGGAGGACTATGCGACGGCGCGGCCAAGCTCGCTTTGAGACGGCCTTCAGGAGGTCTTGATTTTCGCTTGAGATGCCTTTGATTTTGCGTCCACCAGCCGGCTATATAGTTGAGCGCCTTTTCGGCGCGGCTTGGAGCAGATTGTTTTGTCATATCATTTTGAGGATTTTGCCCTGGACGGCGAGCGGCGCGAGCTGCGCCGAGGCAACGACCTAATCTCTGTCGAGCCGCAAGTATTCGACCTTTTGCAATATCTTATCCGCAACCGCGACCGGGTGGTGAGCAAGGACGACCTGGTCGACGCGGTCTGGCAGGGGCGCATCGTCTCCGACGCCACTTTGGCGAGCCGTGTCAACGCCGCCCGTACCGCGCTCAAGGATAGCGGTGAGGAGCAGCGGCTGATCCGAACCATCCTGCGCCGTGGCCTGCGCTTCGTCGGCGCTGTGCGCGAGGAGCACGCAGCGGCGAAGGCCGCGCCGGAGCAGCCCAGGTCCGACCTCGGCATTCCGGCCCGTCCCTCCATCGCCGTGCTGCCCTTCCAGAACATGAGCGGCGATCCGGAACAGGATTATTTTGCCGACGGCATGGTCGAGGACATCATCACCGGATTGTCCCGCATCCGCTGGCTGTTTGTCATCGCACGGAACTCTTCCTTCACCTACAAAGGCCGCGCGGTTGACGTGAAGCAGGTCGGCCGCGAACTCGGCGTGCGCTATGTGCTGGAAGGCTCGGTGCGCAAGGCGGGCAACCGGGTGCGCATCACCGGCCAGCTGATCGATGCTGACGACGGTAGCAATATCTGGGCCGAACGCTACGACCGCGAGCTGACCGACGTGTTCGCCCTCCAGGACGAGATCACCGTCTCCGTGGTCGCGGCGATCGAGCCGAACCTGCGCCGGGCCGAGATCGAGCGCGTCAGGCGCGACCGCCCCGACAGCCTCGACGCCTATGATATGCTTTTGCGCGCCCTGCCCGACGTTTACACCTTCATGCCGCAGGGTGCCGTCAAGGGTCTCCCGCTGCTCCACCAGGCCTTGGCTATCGAGCCGGATTACGCGCTGGCGCATGGCTTCGCCGCCTGGGCGCACCAGACGCTGTTCATCCGCGGCGGCCTGCGGAGCGAGCACCGCGACAAGGCCGCCCGCCACGCCCATGCCGCGATCGAACATGGAGCTGGCGACGCGATGGCGCTGGCGCTGGCCGGCTTCACCATCGGCCTGGTCGAGCATGACCGCAGGCTCGCAGACGAGGCGTTCTCGCAGGCCCTCGCCCTTAGCGCCTCTTGCGCCTTCGTCTACGCCTTCGGTTGCGTGCCGGTGGCCTATAGCGGCGATGCGGCGCGCGCCATAGCCTGGTGCGAGCAGGCCATGCGGCTCTCCCCGCTCGACGCCATGAGCTGTATACCGCAAGGTGTCATCGGCTTCGGCAATTTCCTGTCGGGGCGCTACGAACAGGCCGTCACCGCCGGCCGCCGCGCGGTGGAGATGAACCCCGGCTTCAGCATCCTGCATGGCTGGCTAGCGGCGCCGCTGGCAAGGCTCGGGCGCATCGAGGAAGCCAAGGCGGCGGGCGCACGGCTAATGGCGCTTGACCCGCATTTCACGATCGGCGGCTGGTCGGCGGCGGTGGGCATAGCGCCCAGCATTCTGGGTGAAGTTACCGGAGCCATGCAGTTGGCCGGTCTGCCAGACTAGGCGGACGGCCAAGGAGTCGATGTCGAGCTCTCGGCTCAACGGCTCTCACGACGGACCTCACAATACGACCAGCCTTCACGCTGCCCGATCCGAGAAAATGCTTGTGAGCGCGATGGACGGCTCGTCAGAGGCAAGGCCGAAACGGGCTTCACGCATCTTGAGGAGCTGGCAGCCGCGAAGTCGCTGTCCGAGCGCTTCGAACTACAGACCGCTTTCTTTCACAAGCAGATCGGAAAAATCCGCCGAGCAGGCCAGGAGGCCTCTAGGCCGCGATGATGAGGGCTGGCAAGGATATGTCCAAGCGAAGGGACGCAAGGCTCCATGATTGCCTCAGGCATCCGAGACCGAAGGCCATGCCTGTCTCTGGGGTGTATTGCACCTGTCTTCTCCCATTTGGTCGGACGGCGTTTGTCCGCCCGACCGCTTCGGAGTGATATCGCTGGTTTCGAGGTTTCCAGCTTGTCCGCAACAAGTTGCAGAGTGATCAACAATCACTAGGACGCAGCGGCTCGCCTCGCTAAGCGTCGCCGCTCACTCGGCCCGCGATAGCGAACGCCTTTCCGTGGTCCGGGTCGGCGTTAGCGATAATCGAAAAGAACGCCGCACGGGCGATGTCCTTCTTTGACGCGTCCGGGTGTTCCTTCCTTGCCGCCTTCAATAGTTTTTTCGGCGTAATATCGGGCGCCACAATCCGCATCAGAGTGTCGCTGATCGTCTGTAATTGCGTTGCATCCATTGGGAAACTCCGTCCCTGGCCCTCCGCCAGGAACTTTAGCAGAGCGCCTTCGTTAGCTGAAACTAAATTCACGGTTACGATGGAAGACGAGTCAGCGCACGTTCCGGCTGCGTCGGCTGTCTCATAGGGCGAAAGCGCTTCTCGGCAACGGCGTCAACCCGCCGGCCGGCCAGTGCCGCTCGGAAACGCGGAAGCCATGCCGACGGTTCAGTCTTCCTTCAAATCTTCGGCTTCGTCCTTGAGCTTGGTCCAGTCGGCACCATGCTTTCGCAACAATGCACGCGCCTGTTTCGGCGTGACGGCGGCAATTTCCGTCAGGTGCTCTACCTCCAGCTCTTGCCCCTTCACCACGCGGCTCGCCTCCTTCTTTTTTTCTTTGGTGGCCATCTACCTGTGTCCTTCTCTCGCATCATCGGATGAACGAGGACCGAGAAGTGTGGTTCCGGCTCGCGCATTGTCGTCTGCCGGCTAGACTCCGCCCCGGTTGGTCGACGCGAGCGGTTGTTTGTGACAGCTTATGACGCACCATGCGGGTTGGGACCCCTTCGATTGTCGTGAAGTTGCGCGGCGCCGAGGACATCATGCAGGAAACGGAACTCAAGCTCGAGCTTTCGCGGGCGGGTGCGGGAGCGCTCCTCAAGAAAAATCCGTTCGGATCTTCGCCTACCGTTCTCCAGCAGAGATCGATTTATTTCGATACCCCCGGATGGGATTTGTCCAAGCGCGGACTATCGCTCCGTATTCGGCAATCGGGAAACGAAAGGATACAAACCGTCAAAGCCGGCGATGGCTCCGCCGGATCATTCGCACGCGAGGAATGGGAACAACCGGTCGCCGGCGATATACCGATACTTGACGATCCGCAAATCCGAGACCTGCTTGCAGGGGCTGGCTCCAAACTCTCGCCCTTGTTCGAGGTTCATGTCAAACGGCATCGTTGGAATGTGACAGACGGCGACGCCACGATCGAAGTCGCTTTGGATCTTGGCAAGGTCGTTTCAGCCGATCGCGAGGCGCCGGTCTGCGAGATCGAGTTGGAAACGAAGGCGGGCTCGCCGACAGCGCTGTTTGCACTCGCCCGGAAAGTCGACCTGATCACGCCGACGCATCTCGGCGTGCTGAGCAAAGCGGAACGGGGCTACCGTCTGCTCGGCTCGGTGCCGGGTGCTGTGAAATCGGCGGCAACCCCGCTCACTTCCGAAATGAGCGCGGCAACGGCTTTCGCGCGCATTGCTGCGGCCTGTCTCAAACAGTTTCGTCTCAATGAGACGGCGCTGGGCTGGTCTCGCGATGCCGACTCCCTGCACCAGGCTCGCGTGTCGCTGCGACGGCTGCGCTCCCTATTTTCGATCTGTAAGTCCCTGTTCGACGACAGCCGTTTCGACCACCTGCGAGAAGAATATAAGTGGCTTACCTCGGAACTTGGCGACGCACGCAATATTGACGTGATGATCGACCGCGCTTCGAGCAAGGCTCTTTCAAGCCCTCTTCAAAACGCGCGAGACGACGCCTATACGGCGGTCGAAGCATCGCTCTCCTCGGTGCGCGCGCGTTCCCTGATGATCGATTTCACCGAGTGGATTTCCATCCGAGAATGGCGAACCCAATCAGACGAAATGTTGCAGCAGTCGTCGAAGGATTTCGCCTCGGACGTATTCGATAAATTTTGGAAAAAGGTAAGGAACGGCGGCAAAAATCTGATCAATGCCGATGACGAGACCCGCCACAAAGTGCGCATTGCCGCAAAGAAACTGCGCTATGCGGCAGAGTTCTTCGAGCCGCTCTACAACAGCAAGGCGGAAGCTAAACGCCATCGACGGTTCATCGACGCGATGAAGGGCCTTCAGGATCAACTCGGCAGTCTCAACGATATCGCCACTGCCCCCGATATGCTGGCGTCGCTAGAGCTGTCGGACATGGCTGGTGCGAAGGATCTCTTCAGCGCCGACGACAAGTCCAAGCTTCTCAAAGAGGCCGCGGAAGCATACGACGCCTTTGTCAATACCAGGCGCTTCTGGCGCTGAGGTCGCATGTAGAGGGAGTGACTCCGGCACAGATATGCCCGCCGCTGCGTTCACAAATGCAATGGCCGCTTCTTGCGCAAACTCAACGCAATCCCGGCAATGTCCGCTTTCGGCGAATGGAGAAGTCCACAGTAACGACTGACGTTAGGCGCGAAGCTGACGTTCAAGACGTTGTCAGGAGGTCACTTCGGTCAACTTGCGCCATGCGCTTGACGAACTTTGACTGCCATGCGAGCTCGGCAGTCAAACTGACCGAGCCGGTGCCCGCGAGTAATATTCAGGAACCGAACCAATCCACAGAAATATTTTGTTGGCATTTTTGTTGGCTAGCGCTGCTATTTGTTGAGTCTTAACTATCTGAAATGACAGCCAGATTTCCTCGATTTGGATTCCGCCTCTGGGCACCATCACCTCACGTTGAGAACAACAATGTTCGTGCCCATGCGCGGGCAGAGCATTGAGCGCGGGACGTGGCAAGCCTGCTACTCACACGCCATCACGACGGGCTACTTTGAACCATCGGCGAAGGTTCACCACACGCCGAGACGAACTTCCAATTTCCGAAAATGATGCTGACCGGTCGAAAGAACCCCGGACTGGCCGGCCAATGTGGCAGGACCGGAGGATGTGTCGAAGTTTTGATTTTATGCGCTCATGGCGGGCAAAGATCAGAATGCCACTCGTGCGGGTCCGTGCCGTTCCGCCCTTACTGTTGAATCGCGATTTAGCCGATCGACAATACCAATGCATCCCCTGAACCGCACCGCATGCGCAATTACATACAGTGGCAAATCCTAATAAGGAAAAATACGCCCACTCCATAAGGGATGACGAGAAGCCCGAGGGCGATCCAATAGCCCGGCTGCGCCATTGCGGCGAAATCTGAACGAAGCTGTTCCATTGCCACCCAACGATGGGCCAACATCGTTGTTCCGAGGAGCAACCACCCGAGCGGCATATGGCCTTCCCGATTTGCCGGCAATGGGCCGGCAATGGAAGGTGTTCTGAGCGTCCAACTCCAGGCAGGAACAAGCTGTGGGGATGTTGGCTGGCTCCGCTAACGCCAGAACAGGTCATGGCTGCCCGAGCCTTGTTGAGCGACATTGGGTGCGGCTTGGAGCAAAACTTGATTTGAGGGAAGCGTGTCCGCGTTCGAGCGTGGTGGCCCGTCTCCCCTCGCCGGAAGAGCTGCTTGCCATGCGCCAGGCTTTTCAGGCCGCCGGCATCGTGTTTTTTGGACAGAATAGCTCCGGCAAGCCTGTCCCCGATTGCAAAGCCCGGCTCGCGTCCAGTCGCCAAATCTTACTGATTGCCAGGCGCCAGCGGACTTGGTCGGCTAAGAACCTTTTCATGATTGAGGAACAAAGCGGCCGATTGCCGGTTGGATAACGTCAACAACGTTATCTGATCATGGCTCATCGTCAGCTTACGTCACTAACCTTTGGGTTTCTTATCTTGGCGTTTGGCTCGATGCAGCAAGGCGTCGCTCGCGCCCAGGCGCCCTGCCCGGCCGATCACGACAAGCTGCTCTCGACCTTGAAGGCCAATGTGAAGGCGAGCGGCGGTCCTGCGAATGGCGGCTTCGAGACCAATGAATGGGCGGCAATCGTTGCCCGCGACGGCACTGTCTGCGCCGTTGCCTTCAGCGGTCCGACGGCGGATGCACAGTGGCCCGGCAGTCGGCTGATCGCGGCCGAGAAGGCCAACACGGCCAATGGGCTCAGCCTGGCCAACATGGCGCTTTCGACAGCCAACCTCTATGCCGGGGTACAGCCGGGCGGGCCGCTGTTCGGCCTGCAGACCACTAATCCGGTCAATCAGGCAGCGGCTTACGCAGGCGACCCCAAGACGTTTGGCAGCGCCAGCGATCCGCTGATCGGCAAGCCGATCGGAGGCGTTGTCGTATTCGGCGGCGGCCTGGCTCTCTACGACGGCAAGGCGATCGTCGGTGGTCTCGGCGTCAGCGGCGATTCCTCATGCGCCGACCACAATGTCGCCTGGCGCGTTCGTGCAGCCCTCGGCCTGGACAAGGTTCCGGCGGGCGTCAACCCCAATCGCAAGGATGCCATCGTCTACGATCTCGATCCCGGCGGGAAGAGCGCCTCCGGCTGGGGCCACCCGCTTTGTGCCGGGCACGAGGCCGATATAGCGGCGGAAATCGGTTCCGGCGTCGGAGGTTCGGCGCCGAAATGAAGCAAGCAGCGCAACCGGCACCATCCTGCGGCGACGCCCAGCTGACCAGGCGCGCGTCGGCGTCCCGAAAACATTCTCCGGGCGCCCTTGCAGCCATGCTGTTGGTCTGCGCCCCCTTGCTGACAGCCGCTTCGGAACCGCCGCCGGCACCCGCGATCTCACCGCCTGCCGCAGCCGCGCCGCCCGATGACGGGCAATGGACGATGCCCGCCAAGAACTACGCCTCGACCCGCTATAGCGAGCTCGCGGAAATCAATGAAGGCAACGTCAAGAACCTGCAGGTCGCCTTCACCTTCTCGACCGGGGTGAACAAGGGGCAGGAAGCGGCGCCGCTGGTGGTCGGCAGCACGATGTATATCGTGAGCCCGTTTCCCAACATCGTCTACGCGCTCGACCTTTCCAAGCCTGGCGCGCCGATGAAATGGAAGTACGAGCCCAATCCCGAGCCCGCCGCACAAGGGGTTGCCTGCTGCGACGTCGTCAACCGCGGCGCTGCCTTCGCGAACGGGCGCATCTTCTTCAACACACTCGACGGCCACACCATTGCGCTCGATGCGAACACCGGTCAGCCGATCTGGAACGCCCATATCGGCAACATCAATATCGGCGAAACCATCACCATGGCGCCGCTTGTGGTGAAAGGCAAAGTGTTGGTCGGCAATTCCGGCGGCGAGATGGGCGTTCGCGGTTGGGTGAAGGCGCTCGACGCCGGCGACGGTCATGTCGTTTGGACGGCCTACAACACCGGCCCCGACAAAGAGGTGCTGATCGGCCCGGATTTCAAGCCGCATTACGACATGGACAAGGGCAAGGATCTCGGTGTCACGACATGGCCGCCGGAAGCCTGGAAGATCGGCGGCGGCAACATGTGGGGCTGGATTTCCTACGATCCGGACCTCAACCTGATCTTCCACGGCACGGGTAACCCCGGCCCCTGGAATCCGGATCTGCGGCCCGGCGACAACAAATGGACGTCAGGCATCTTTGCCCGCGACCCGGACACCGGGGCGGCGAAATGGTTCTATCAGTGGAGCCCGCACGATCTGCACGATTATGACGGCATCAACGAGCAGGTCCTGCTCGACATGAACTGGCAGGGCAAGCCGCGCAAGGTGCTGGTCCGTCCGGAACGCAACGGTTACCTCTACGTCCTCGACCGGACCACCGGCGAGGTCCTGTCGGCAAAACCTTATGGTCCGGTCAATTCCAGCAAGGGCGTCGACCTCAAGACCGGCCGCCTGATCGAAAACCCGGACAAGCAGACCGGCACAGGCAAGGTCGTCCGCGACATCTGCCCGACCGCGTCGGGCCTCAAGGACTGGCAGCCTTCCGCCTTCTCGCCGAAGACCGGCCTGCTCTACATCCCGCATAACAATCTCTGCATGGACGAGGAAGGCGTCGAGGTGAACTACATTGCCGGCACGCCCTATGTCGGAATGAACGTGCGCATGATCCCCGGGCCCGGCGGCAATCGCGGCGCCTTCACCGCCTGGGATATCGCGGCGGAGAAACCCGCCTGGAGCCTCAAGGAGAACTTCCCGGTGTGGAGCGGCGCGGTGGTGACCGCCGGCGACGTGGTCTTCTATGGAACGATGGAAGGCTGGTTCAAGGCGGTGAGCGCGAAGACCGGCGACCTGCTTTGGCAGTTCAAGACCTCGTCGGGCATCATCGGCCAACCCATCACCTATCGCGGGCCCGACGGCCACCAATATGTCGCGGTATTGTCAGGCGTGGGCGGCTGGGCCGGCGCCATCGTCTCGGGCGATCTCGACCCGCGCGACGCCAGCGCCGCGCTCGGTTTCGTCAACGCGATGAAGGACCTGAAGAACGCGACCACGGCGGGAGGCACGCTTTATGTGTTTCGTCTGCCCTGATGCATTCGGCTTGATCCACAGCGTGGCCCGGAAGGCGTTCCCACGAATGGCGCTCGGCGTCGGCGCGCTTGCCTTGCTGCTCTTGCCGGCGACAGCCGGTGCTCGTGAGCTCAGGGTCTGCGCCGACCCGAACAACCTGCCCTTTTCCAATGCCGCCGGTCAGGGCTTCGAAAACAGGATCGCCGAAATTGTCGCGGGTGATCTCGGCGCCAAGCTGACCTACACCTGGTGGGCGCAACGCCGCGGCTTCGTGCGCAACACGCTGAAGGCGGGCCTCTGCGATCTCGTGCCCGGCACACCGGCCAATCTCGAGATGCTGCGCACCACGAGGCCCTACTACCGCTCCTCCTATGTCTTCGTGACGCGCCAGGACAGCCCGGACGTGACCTCCTTCAACGACCCGCGGCTGCGCGACGTGCGTATCGGCGTCCAGCTCATCGGTGACGACGGCGCCAACTCGCCTCCTGTGCAGGCGCTTGGCCGCCGCGGCATCGTCGGGCATCTCATCGGCTACCCCGTCTATGGCGATTACTCCGCTCCCAATCCTCCGGCGCGCATTGTCGAAGCGGTGGCGAACGGCGAGATCGACCTCGCGGTGGTCTGGGGTCCGCTCGCCGGCTATTTCGCTCAGAAGCAGAAGGTGCTGCTGCGGATCACGCCGGTCTCACCTCGCATCGACGGGCCGCAATTGCCGCTGATGTACGACATCTCCATGGGGGTTCGGCGCGAGGACGATGCGCTGCGCAGCGAAGTGAACAGCGCTCTCGCCAGGCACAAGGCCGAGATCGACGCGATCCTGACGCAATATGGCGTGCCGCTTCTCGACATGGCCGGGAGTCCGGTGCAATGAAACCGGCCGCTGCCACGCTTCTCTTGGCGATCTTAGCGCTGGCGGCATGCCAGCGCGAGGAGCGGGACACGCGCCCGCAATCGGCGCTCGGCTCCGGCGAGCAGCCGACGCCGGTGACGACTCTGGAACCCGGCGGGCAACGGCCTTCCCCCACAGACAACAAGGCGGCGAGCTTCGAGGCCAATGCCTTTCATCTGAGCGAGGGCAAGCGCCTGTTCGGCTGGTTCAACTGTTCGGGGTGCCATGCCAATGGCGGCGGCGGCATGGGCCCTGCGCTGATGGACGAAAAGTGGATCTATGGCAGCTCGATGGAAAGCATCCATGCCACGATCCGCGACGGCCGTCCGAACGGCATGCCGAGCTTCCGCGACAAGATCCCGGACGACCAGATCTGGGAGCTTGCGGCCTTCGTTCGCTCGCTGAGCGGCAACGCGCCGTCCTCCGCCGCGCCTTCCCGCAATGACGACATGATGGTGCATCCCTCGGAAAACCGCATGCCGGATGCCGCCACGCTGGGGAAGTCGCCGTGAAACGCTTGGCCTCGATTGCGTTCGCCACGGCAATCGCCCTGTTTCTTCAGGGATGCGCGGGCTGGCAATCGGCGCTCGACCCGAAGGGCCCGGCAGCGAGCGAGCTGGCATGGCTGATCTGGTTCTTCACCGGGCTCTGCGCAGTGGTATGGGTGCTGGTGATGGCCGCCCTTGCCGTGCCGCTGATGATGCGATCGCGAGAACGCCTAGAGCCGCTTGTACTTGACGCGGGCGCGGACAATCGGAAGCTGCGCGTGGTGATGACCGCCGTCGGGCTGACCGCCGTGATCCTGGTCGGGCTGACCTTGCTGAGCTTCTTCGCCAACAGGACGCTTGCCGCGATCGGCTCGGACGCCGCGCTGACCATTCGCGTCACGGGCCATCAATGGTGGTGGGAGGTGCGCTACGAAGACGCCACGCCGAGCCGCATCCTGACCACGGCCAACGAGATCCATATTCCCGCCGGTGAGCCGGTGCGGCTTCTTCTCACTTCGACCGACGTTATCCATTCCTTCTGGGTCCCGAGCCTTTCCGGCAAGCTCGACCTCATTCCCGGCCGCATGAACGTGCTCGACATCAAGGCCGATAAACCCGGCGTCTATCGTGGCCAATGCGCCGAGTTCTGCGGTGCGCAGCATGCCAATATGGGCACCTTCATCATCGCCGAGCCGCGCGCAAAATTCGATGCCTGGTGGAACGATCAGCTGCAGCCGGCCGCCGCGCCCTCCAACGACGAGGCCAAGACCGGCGAGGATCTCTTCCTGAAACGCCCCTGTGTGATGTGTCACAAAATCGGCGGCACGCCCGCGGGCGGAACCGTCGCGCCCGATCTCACCCATGTTGCCAGCCGGCAGACGCTCGCGGCCGGAACGTTGACGATGAGCCGCGGCAATCTCGCTGCCTGGATAGCCGACCCGCAGGGCGTGAAGCCCGGCTCGCATATGCCGGTGGTCGATCTCAGCGGCGATGAGCTCAACGCCATCGTCGCCTATCTCGAGGGGCTGAAATGAGCAGCGCGGATCTCACCAGCGAACGCGATCTGCCGCCGGAGCGCGAGGCGTCCGCCAAGGGCGATGTCGCACCAGAGCGCGACGGACCGCGCGACACCGGCATGGATGACGCCAGCCTGCATCGCTGGCTGACGCGGACGTGGCGCACGCCTCCCGGCATCATCGGCGCGCTGTCGAGCGTCGACCATAAGGTCATCGCACGCCGTTATCTGGTCACCGCCTTCCTTTTTCTATGTCTGGGTGGGCTCAATGCCGTGGCCATGCGCATCCAGCTCTCAGGCCCGCAGCGCGGCCTGATCGGCCCGGATCTCTACAACCAGCTGTTCACGATGCACGGCGTTACCATGATGTTCCTGTTCGCCGTGCCCATTGTGCAGGCGACCGGCATCTATCTGGTGCCGTTGATGGTCGGCACGCGCAACATCGCCTTCCCCCGCCTCAATGCCTTCAGCTACTGGGTCTATGTCTCAGGCGGCCTCTTCGCCTGGGTGTCCTTCGCCCTCTCGATGGCGCCGGATGTCGGCTGGTTCGCCTATGTGCCGCTGTCCGGCCCGGAATACGGTCCAGGCAAGCGCGCCGATGTCTGGGCGCAGATGATCACCTATACAGAAGTGTCCTCGCTGGCGGTCGCCGTCGCCACCATCGTCACCGTGTTCAAACAGCGGGCACCCGGCATGTCGCTCGACAAGATCCCGCTCTACGTCTGGTCGCTTTTGGTCACGTCCTTCGTCGTCGTCTTCGCCATGCCGGCCGTGATGATCACCTCGACCTTCCTGATCCTCGATCGGCTCGTCGGCACGCACATCTTCAACCCCGCCGAGGGCGGCGACGCGCTGCTGTTCCAGCACCTGTTCTGGTTCTTCGGTCATCCTGAAGTCTACATCATCTTCCTGCCGGCGACCGGCATGGTCTCCGCCATCATTCCGGCCTTCGCCCGGCGCCCGGTGTTCGGCCATCTCGGTCTGGTCCTGTCGCTGATCGCCGTCGGTTTCCTGTCGTTCGGCCTCTGGGTCCACCACATGTTCGCGACTGGGCTGCCGAAGCTCGGCGCCAGCTTCTTCACCGCCTCCAGCATGATGATCGCCATCCCCAACGGCGTTCAAATCTTCTGCTGGCTGGCGACTCTCTGGGACGGCAGGCCGGTGATCCGCACGCCGCTGCTGTTCGTCTTCGGCTTCTTCTTCATCTTCGTCATCGGCGGCCTCACCGGGGTCATGCTGGCCTCCGTGCCGCTCGACCTGCAGGTGCACGACACCTATTTCGTCGTCGCTCACTTTCATTACGTGCTGATCGGCGGCGCGGTCTTTCCGCTGCTGGGAGCTGCCTATTTCTGGTTCCCCAAAATCACCGGCCGCATGATGAGCGAGCGCCTCGGGCGCTGGCATTTCTGGCTGGCCCTGATCGGCTTCAATGCAGCTTTCTTCCCCATGCACATCGTCGGTCTCTGGGGGATGCCGCGCAGGGTCTACACCTATCCGGCCGAGCTTGGCTGGGGGAACATCAATCTCTTCATCAGCGCTGGCGCGGTGCTCTTCTTCCTGAGCTTCGTGCTGTTTGCCTTCAACCTCGTCCACAGCGCGTTGAAGGGTGCGCCGGCCGGCGACAATCCCTGGGACGCCGGCACGCTGGAATGGGCGACGTCCTCGCCGCCGCCCAGCTACAATTTCGCGCGCATCCCGGTCGTGACGAATGTCGAGCCGCTCTGGGCCGAACGCGAGGCGCTACCCGTCGCGACCGGGCTTCGCGTCGATGCTCGCGAACTGATCATCTCGACAGTGGCGGAGGCCCATCCCGACATCCGCGAGAAATCGGCGACGCCGTCGATCTGGCCGCTGCTGGCGGCCATCTCCGTGGGCGGCACCTTCCTCTACTCGATCTTCACACCCTGGGCGATCGTCTGGGGCGCCGCGCCGATCGCCGTTACCCTGATCGGCTGGTTCTGGCCGAAAGGCGATCCGGAGGACGAGGAATGAACCAGCGCCCCGCCATGGATATTTCCGGCCTCCCAACATTCGGACATGGGCCGCGCAGCCCGACCTGGTGGGGCACGCTTGGCTTCATGGCGCTGGAAGGCACGGGCTTTGCGCTGGCCGCCGGGGCCTATCTCTATCTCGCGACGTTGTGGCCCAACTGGCGGCTAAGCGCTCCGCAGCCCAACCATTGGCCGGGAACGATCGTGACGCTGCTTCTCATCGTCAGCCTGGTGCCGAACCATATGCTCAACCGCTACGCCAAGGAATGTGCGATCGGGCCCGTGCGGATCGGCATGGTGGTGATGTCGCTGCTCGGCGTCGCACCGCTCATCGTGCGCTGGTTCGAGTTTCCGGCGCTGAACATCTATTGGGACACGAACGCCTACGGCTCGATGCTCTGGGTGCTGCTCGGTCTCCACACCACGCATCTGATCACCGATGTCGGCGACACAATCGTTCTGACGGTGCTGATGTTTACGCACCATGGCTATAGCGGCCGGCGCTTCGGCGATGTCGGCGACAATGTTTTCTACTGGGACTTCGTGGTCCTCACCTGGATCCCGATCTACCTGCTCATCTACTGGATACCGAGGTTGGGCTAAATGCGCGCGCTGCGGCTAGGCACGTCCTGGGGTGGTTTGTTGTCGGGGCCATTGGCCTGGGCAATCTCGACGCAGCTGAACTATGCGCTTGTGCACTGGCAGTGCAATCGGCAGGTGCAGGTCGTGCTCCCAGTGGCGCTGTTGCTTGCGATATTTTCGCTGCTCGGCGGCGCGCTGTCATGGCGGGCGAAGCAGCAAGGCGGCGCCGCCTTCAAGCCGGAGCGCACCCGCAGCACCGAGCGTTTCGTCGCCGATCTCGGCATGCTCGCGGCGTTGCTGTTCGCCCTCGTCATCGTCATGCAGGGCAGCGCCGCGCTCATCCTCGACGAGTGCCTGCGATGAGCCTCGAAGCGTTCTTCTCGACTTCGATCTGCTATGGCGCCGGTGCGCCGGAAGCCGGATGGACGTTGGCGTTTCCCATCACGCTTCCCTTGGCAGCGCTCGCGCTTATTTATGCGCTCGGCGCAAGCCGGCTGTGGCGCCGCAGCGGCCGGGGCCGACCCGAGCGGCTACGCCAGGCTCTTTTGTTCGCCGCCGGCTGGGGCGTATTGACGGGAGCGCTGGTGAGCCCGATCCATGCGCTCGGCGAGCGGGTGTTCTCAGCCCACATGATCGAGCATGAATTGCTGATGGCCGTGGCCGCGCCGCTTCTTGTCGCCGCCTGCCCCGGCGCGGCCTTGATGTGGGCACTGCCCACCACACTTCGGCGGGGGACAGGAAAACTCACCCATGGCAAGGTGCTGCAGGCGGTCTGGGCGTTTGCGGCTCGCCCGCTCAGCGCGACGATGCTTCATGGAGTAGCGATCTGGATCTGGCATATTCCGGCGCTGTTCGAGGCAGCCCTGCAGCAGGGCGTGCTGCATTATGCGCAACATGCGAGCTTCCTCGGCACTGCCTTGCTGTTCTGGTGGGCGCTTCTGCCGCGCTCTGGCCGACAGCAAACCTATGGCAGCTCCGTCATGCATCTTTTCTTCACATCGCTGCATACGGGCCTGCTCGGGGTGCTGCTGCTGGTATCGCCCAAACTCTGGTATCCGGCGAATGCGTCCGGCGCCGCGCTCTGGGGCCTGAGCCCCATCGAGGACCAGCAGCTCGCCGGGCTGGTGATGTGGGTTCCGGCCGGGCTCATCTATGGCGGAGCAGCCTTGCTGCTCGCCGGCCTCTGGATAAGCAACAGCGGAACCAGGGAGGAAACGCATGCGCTCCGACCTGGCTAGGCTTATCGGGGGCGCCGTTGCCGCGATCCTGCTGCTCGCCGCGGTCGGCACCGCGGCGGCCTTATGGACCAACCGGCGCGATCGCGTCCGGCACGAGTCGGATGTGGCGACCGGAGGCGTGGGCGCGCGGGCCATTCCGATCATGACCGCGAATGGCTGTTCCGGCTGCCATACGATTCCCGGCGTGCCGGGCGCGCAAGGCCAGGTCGGGCCGCGCCTCGACGGCAGCCTCGCCGGCCGCGTCTATATCGGCGGCGTGCTGGCGAACAATCCGGAAAACCTGATCCGCTGGATCCGCTCGGCAAGGGAAATCAACCCGCACACCGCCATGCCGTCGACGAGAATCACCGAGCAGCAGGCGCGCGATATCGCGGCCTATCTATACGGGCTGAGATGATCAGCAAGGGACCGAGCCGCGCGCAGGATCATCGCGGTTCCAGGATGAGAATGACAAAACAGGCAGACAGGCCGCTCGTCCGCGCTTCCGCCCGGAATTGGGTCAAAACAAGAAATGAGGTGGTTCGCCGATTCCGTGAAACAGTGAACCGCTCTGGAGCATTTCACCGTTCGCGGAAACGGTGAAATGCTCCAGAGCCTTTTTTTACGCAATTCCGACGCGGTAAACCGCTCACACTTTTCCCGGAATTGCTCTAATCGCCGTCTCAGCGCTTGGCGCTGTCGCTGTCTGCCTCCGCACGCGTCAGAAACGTCTGGGTGACCTGCGGAAGGTGGTCCTTCAGCCACTCGGCCATGGCTTCCTCTTCGCGCAGGTTCTGTTCGCACACGCGGGCAATCTCGGTCTCGCCTGCGGCATTGGCCGCGGCGATGAGGATCGTATAGGACGCGATTTCCATATGCTCGAACGTGTAGCTCGCTAGAGAGCCCTTCATGACCTCGTCGCCGGCGAAGACGCCGCTGATCGACTGCGCGGTTGCGGTCAGCTTGCCGCCTGCGTCCTTCAACATGGAGGACCCTTCGTCAAGACCATCCAGACAGGCCTTCAGACGTCTGGCCTGCTCTTTCGTTTCTTCCAGATGACTGCGAATTCGTTCGCTGAGTTCGGGGTAACTGTCTATCCGACTCAATTGGCCCGACAGCATCGTCTCGGCCTGTTCCTCCATTGCGTGAGCGTCCCTCAGCCATTGGACAACCCATTCGCGCGATTCAGCCATTGCGGTATCTCCATCAGTTTGGCGCCCGAACCGAGGGCGGCGCGCATTGTTCCTTGAACGTTTTGAAAAGCGTCTACGATTTCCGGGACGACGACGGGTCGGACCCGGAGAGTTTCTCCCGCATCGATTCGTCGGTCTTGTCGGCCGCGGCTTTGACGACGCCGCCGACCTTGTCGGCCAGCGTGCCCTCGCTCGAGGCCTGCCGTCCGGCTTCGTCGCTCGCCGTCTGGTAGGCTTCGGCCGCGACTTGCTTTGCAGCTTCGAGGCCTTCTTCCAAAGTCTCTTCGGCACGTTCCCGAAGCCTCTCGCGATAAGCACCCAATCGCTCGTCCTCGAGCTCCGTGTGGGGCAGCATGGCGCCGATCGCAGCTCCGATAGCGAGGCCTACGGCGGCCGCAGCGAGAGGCTGGTCCTGAAGCAGATTGTGCGCCGAACGGCCGGCGCTCGTCGCCAAATCGGCCGTAGCCGCCGCCGAGCTCGCGAGTTTCTCCGCCGCACTGGTCGCCATGTCCGACACCGTGCCGGCTGCTTCGCTTGCCATTCCCGAAACAGTTCCGGCCGCGCCGCTGGCGGCGTCGGCAACAGAGCCTGCCGCATCCGACGCGCTCGAAGCCATTCCAGCGCCGAACGCTCCATGGTCAAGGCCAGGACCGCGCCGCGTCGCACCATCGGTACCGGCCGAGGTGGCGGAAGTGCCGCTGCCCAACATCAGCCAGGCCAGGCCCGCGCCGATCACCGTCAGCGGCAACGGATTGTCCCGTACCTGGGTCTTCAGGTTGTGAAGCATGTCGGAGCCAGCGCCGCCCCTGAAAAGCCCGGTAAACTCGTCGAAGAGCTGCCCGGGGGTCATCTTGTCGCGAATGGAGTCGGCGGTCGCCACCACCCTTGCGCGCGTAGCTTCCGCCTCGCGTTCGAGCTCGGCTGCGGATCTCTCTGTCATCTCGCTTGTTCCTTGATCACGTTCACGTCACGCTTGAGCTGTTCCTGGGTGCGGTCCGGCGCGAGCTCGGAAGGCGCCATGCTCGCCATGCCGGTCCGCAACAGGATCACGCCAAGCACGGCCACCACCACGCCCACGAGCAAAGCGGACCACCCGGCGCCCAGACCGAGGCGGGCCAGGGCGATGACGAGCGCCTGCAACAAAACCAGCAACGCTGCGAGCAGGCATATCGCACCGCCCAGCACCTCGACGGCGCCTGCGCCGGCCTTTGTCGCATTCTCCGAGATCTCCGCTCTTAGGAGCCTCGCCTCCGTTTGCACGAGCGTGCTCACCTGTTGCGCCAGATCGGCGACCAATGTGCCGAGACTTGGATTATCTTGAGTGCTCATTTCTTCAGCTCCGCTGCCTTGCCCGGTATGCCGCCGTCGGAACCCCAGTTGGCTCGGGATTGATCCCGGCCGGCGCTCGTTGCCATGCCGGTTTGGCGGGGATGTTCGCGCGAGGCTGCGCCCGGCGTCGGACGGCGCGTGCCGGGCGGCGAGGCCTTAATGAAGCGGCCAAGCGCCAATCCCGCCAAGACTGAACCGGCAAGAAGCGCTCCAGGATTCTGGCGGCCAAAGGACTGAACGTCTTCAAGCACCTGCCCGAACGGCTTCTCCTTCAACGAGGAGGACAGCCGCTCCAGTCCGTTCGCGGCATCCTGCATGAATTTCGAGGCCGCGCTCTGGTCGCTGTCGGCCAGGTGATCGCTCGCGGCGCGCAGGGCGCCGCCGAAAGCCGACAGGCTCGATCCGATATCGCGCTGCGCCTGCCCGGTCTTTTCCGCGACAGCCTGCTGGGCTTCGCCCGCATACGCACCGGCCCTGCGGGCGACCTCGTCGCGGGCATCGTGCAGCGCTTCGCCGGCGCTTTGGGTTTCTTGCTGGATCCTGTCGGAAACTTCGTCCTTCGCCTTGGCGAAGTCGGGGGGCTCGCGGCCCCGATCGTTCTCGCGCTGCATGGTGCCTCCTAGTGAAAACCGAGGAAGGAAAGCACCGCGAGCACAACGACGATCAGACCGATGAGATAGATGACACTGTTCATGGCGCAGCCTCCTCGATGCCACTCCGAACTTCGCGCCGACTGCTATGTTCCCCCGCATGGGCAGCTTTTTAGCGACTTGTCATTTGCCCTTGGGCTGCGCCTTCAAGGCGGCAAGCTCCTCGTCGGGGCAGAGCAGCCTGGGGCGCGCCGGATCGGAAACATCGATCTTCTCCCAGGGGATGCGATAGAGGCCTTCGCGACGTCGCAGCGCGAAGAGGTCGAGCAGTGCAGTGCCGATGGTCGAAGCCGACAAGCGCTCGAACGCGGCGAAGATCCCGACATGGAATTCGGTAACGACAAGGTCGCCGCCGTCCTGTTCGGCGATGATCTCCTCGATATAGCCGATGCTCCTGCCCTGCTTGGAGAACACGCGCCTGCCGGCAAGGTGATCGAGGTGCACTGTCGCCATGCTCACGCTCCCGGGATTCGCCCGACCACATGTTCGCGCAGCCATTCCTGCCAGGCGAAGATCCTGGTCCGGCGCACATCGATGTCGAATTCGATGTCGACGCCGATATCGCGCACCTTGTTCCACGCGATCCGATGCGGATGTGCCTGCCGCTTGCCGCTCAGTCTTGCCGCAAGCCGGGCGGTCCATCGTCCGGGCGCCGGGCCAAGCCGTCGCGCCAGCGCAATCGAGCCAAGTTCAATGGCGATGACCCTGGGCGGCTTGCCCGGCCTCAGCTCGGCGACGATGCTGTCCACCTTGCCGATCTTGACCTGCTCGCGATCGACAACCTGCTTGTCCAGAATATCGCGCAGCAGCTGCATCAGGTGCCTCCGAATATCTGCAGCGGAATGGTCACCACGGCCAGCACGAAGCCGAGCGCGATGACGAAGATCACAGCCGCATTGGAAACCAGGCCGTTGCGATGCTCGCCGACATAGCGGTCGTCATTCAGCAGGAAAAGGAATGGCACGACTGTCAGCGGCAGGCTGGCCGCCGTCAGCGCCATCGAGAAGATGGTGAGCTTCAGCGGATCGAGACCGAGTGCTATCGGAACGGCGGCGAGGAAGAGCGTCAGCGTGTAGACCAGACTAAAACCGGGATCGTCGCGCGGCTTGAGATCCTCTCCCCAGGTCCAGCCGAACCCTTGTGCGACGAGATAGGCCTGCTGCAAAGCCAGTTCCAGCGCCGCGCCAAAGCAGGCGATTGCCAGCGAAGCGACGAAAAGGACGAAGCCCCAGAAGCCGAATATCGGGATCAGCATCAATGGCAGCTGGTTGTAGTCGTCCACTTCGGTAATGCCATGAGCGCCAAGCACGAGCGCGGCCACAATCAGAACGCCCACGGAGATCGTGCCACCAAAACTCATGCCTAGTCCGGCAATCGCCCGATTGGTGCCGAGATAGCTCTTGTCCCACTGATCCTCAATCGCGCCCGAGGAATAGAACATGAAGAGGTAAGGCGAGATCGAGGCGCCGAGAATGCTGACGGCCATGAACCAGTATTTTGCCGTGTCATGGTGCGGCAGGCTGGGCACGGTGCCAACAGCCACCTCTTTCCATTCGGGCCGGAGCATCACGGCAGCGACGACGAAGCAGAGAGTGACGAGACCAAGCGTCGACACCCCCTTCTCGATGAGACCGAACGTGCCTTTCCACAGCAGCAGCCACGCCAGGAATGCGGCCGGCAAGGCCCACCATTGAAAGCTGATCCCCGTTGCAAGCTCGGCGGCAATGGCAACACCGCCGATCTCGGCGGAAAGCACCAGAAAGTTGACCAGCAAGGTCGCAAGCAGCGGCCAGATGAACGCGTTGAAGCCGAACCGTTCGCGGATGCCGTCAGCGATGGTGTGATGACTGACCGCAGCGAAGCGGCCCGCCATTTCGACCAGGAAGATGATGCAGATCGTGCCGAGCACCACCGCCCAGATGAGCTGGAAGCCGAACAGCGCGCCGGCCTGTGCCGCCGTCGCCATCGACCCGACCTCCAGGAAGCCGCCCACGCTGGTGACGACACCGAGCGAGATCTCGAGCAGCTTCTTCATCGGCCCGGCGAGAAATATTGTCGATAGGCGGTGGCGAGGTCGCCTTGCGCGGCGCGAAGCTCCTGTTGCGCCTGGCCGGCCTGTGCATGCTGTTCGGCCTCGACCGCGCTCTTGGCCCGCTTTGCCGCGTCCGACAATCGGCTGAGAGCCTCTGCCACCGCATCCCGCTTTGCCTTGTCGGACGGAGACGCCGATTCCACCTGCCGGCCGGCGTCGGCGAGCGTCTCGGCAAAGGATTGCAAGGCAGAGGAGGCGTAGCGTGAGGGCGCGGCGCCGGCGAGCCAGGCATCGTTCACCAGCACCGCCGCCTGGGCCGTCGAGGCTGCAAGCTTCGATTGCTGGTCCACGGTTTCGGACGAGGAGCAGGAGGCAACCGCCAGCGCCAATACGGGCAGAAAGGTCCAGCTCTGCCAGGCAACGGTGCGCAACATCTTCCCCTCATTGCAATCGCTTGAAATCACGATGATAAAGCTCACAGCAACGGGAAAGTTCCTCGGTGCTCGGGATCCGGAGCATCGAAGCTGGCCGGTTTCCATTCCCGGACATAGCTTCGCGAGTTTCAACTTTGTCGGAACGATCATGAACCGCGAGCTTGCCAAGACATTGCCTGAGCGCGCCAGAAGCTGGGCAATCGCGCTCACCGAACAGAAGAGCGTCACCGGCACGCAGGGCGAGGCCGCGTTCGGTCCATGGCTGGCGGCGCGGTTGCGGGAAGATCCCGCCTTCCGCCGTGCGGATATCTGGACGATCGAGGTCGAGCCTGGAGACGGCCGGCATTGCGTGGCGATGCTGCTCCGCGGGACCGGCCGCTGGACCGTGCTTCTGACCGGTCACTACGATACGGTAGCAACGCGCGACTATGGCGAACTGGAAGAGCTGGCCACGCGGCCTGAAGCCTTGACGCGCGCCTTGCGCAATTCCCTGGCGGACGCCGATACACCCGCCGCCCGCCTGGCCCGCGCCGATCTGGAAAGCGGCGAGTATCTGGCCGGACGCGGCTTGCTGGACATGAAGGCCGGTCTCGCCGCCGGGTTGGCGGTTTGCGCGCATTTTGCCGAAAGCACCAACACCGCGGGCAATCTGTTGTTCATCGCGGTGCCGGATGAAGAGAACAATTCGGCCGGCGCCCGCAAGGCAGCCCCATCGTTGCCCGGCATCTATGAGCAGCACGGCCTCGACCTTGTCGCGGCAGTCAATCTCGACGCGATTGCCGATGACGGCGACGGCTCGAAAGGGCGCATCATCGCGCTCGGGACAGTCGGCAAACTGCTTCCGAGCGCTTATGTGGCTGGCGTTCCGACACATAGCGGTTTCCCGCTGAACGGCATCAACGCGGCGGCACTCGCCTCTTCCATCGCCGCGCATGTCGAATGGGCGACCGAACTCACCGAGGATTGCGGTTCCTCGGCCGGCACGCCACCGAGCCTGCTCGGCATCCGTGACGGAAAAGCCGGATATGACGTTACAACGCCGGCAAGCGCTTTCGCCACGTTCAATGTGCTGAGTTATCGCCGCACACCGGATGAGGTGCTCGACCGCTTCGACCGGCTCTGCGCGGAAGCCGCGTCGAACCTTCTGGGCGAACTCAAACGCCGAAGCCAGACTCCGGACGCTATCGAAAATCTCGCAAATCCCGTCCCGCTCTACCGGTTCGAGGCGCTGGTCGAGCACCTCGGCGCAGACGAAAGGGACAGGCTTGATGCCTACTCCGCCTCGATCGCTGGCGGCGATCTTCCACTGCCGGAGAAATGCCGGCTGGTCACGCAGGAAGCCTGGGGTCTGAGCCGCCTCTCCGGTCCGGCGATCGTCACCGGTTTTGGCTCGATACCCTATCTTCCGACGAATCTTTCCGACGCGCCGGCGGCTGCGCGACTAAAAACGGTGGCCACGCAAATTGCGCGCGACTCGGCCGAGCGCTATGGCAGCACCATCGCTTGCGCCGATTATTTCGCCGGAATCTCGGACATGAGCTTTTTCGGCGAGGCAGCCGAGTCCTCGCTCGATATCGTTGCCCGCAACACGCCGGCCTGGAAACACAGCGTCCGCTGGACGATGCGACAGGGTCTCGCCAACCTGCCGACGATCAATATCGGTCCATGGGGACGCGATTACCATACGCCGCTTGAAAGACTGCATATGGGCTACGCATTTGAGGTCCTGCCTCAAGCCATCCGGGACTTATGCGCTGGCCTGCTGCAGCCATCCGGTTCCCGACCGGATGGCTCGTCGCAAGGCGACGCGGGCGTGTCTTAGGGACGGGAGAGTTGAATAGAAGCCTCAGAAGCCGGGTCGGCAACGCTCGCGAGAGCGGCAATCTTGTCGATCATCGCCAGAACCGCCTGCGGTTCGCTTTGATGCACCATATGTCCGGCGTCCCCGACGATATCTACCAGCGAGTGGCCTATCTCGGCGTGCAGCCGTAGCGCCTCGGCCTTGGCATCGAACAGCTGATCGCCGGCGCCGGCAATTATCCCGACAGGAATGGCGATGTCGGCATATCGACGATTTGGGAACAGTGCCGAGGCAAGCATCAGGAAGGACTCCGCAGAGATGGACCGCAGCTGCGAAGGGCGGCTCGCCAGCCCCCTTGTCATTGCCGCAAAAGGCGCCGCGACGGCCGCCGGGTGGAATATCTTCTCCATCGCCCAGCGCCAGTTCAGCCTGACCAACGAAGGCAGTACGGCGTGACGCAAAACCGTCCCGACCAGCGGGATGGCCGGCAGCGCCGCTATGGCAAGCGCCAGCCTTGGCGGCGGATAATGATAGCCAGCGACAACGACAACACCGGCGACGGATCGGGGATGCCGACGCGCCATCTCGAGCGCCACGGCGGCTCCCCATGAGTGCCCGACAACCACATAGCGATCAATGCCAAGTTTTTCGGCCGCGGCCTGGATGAGATCGGCCTGGGCGCCGGCGGTCCAAGGTCTGCCTACCGGGCGTGGGCTCAGGCCGAAGCCGGGTCTGTCAAGGGCAAGCACACGATACCTGGCAGCGGCCTTGCCGAAGATGCCGCTTGTCGTGAAGTCCTCCGCCGAAGCGCCATTGCCGTGCAGGAGCAGCAACGGCTTCCCGTGGCCCGCTTCCCGGAAATGCAGCTTGGTTCCGCGGAGATGGACGAAGCGCCCGGGCGTGCGTCCGGCCAATGTCCGTCTCGCGAGAAGATTATTGTAGAGCGCCAGCCCAGCCGTTGCCGCTGCAAGCAACAGGAGCAGGTTCCGCCTGGACCTGGTCGTCACGAGAGCAGTCACGTCGCTGTTCGCGATCAGGCCGACCCTTTCTGAGGCAGTTCGGTCTCTTCCTCGACCTGATCCCGCAGCGCCTCTCGTCCGGGCTTTCGATCTTCAGCCCCAGGCGGGCGCTGTTGCCGTTCCAACTCGCGATCCACTGTCTTGCGCGATCCTTCCGCGGGGTCTTGCTCCGGCAATGTCTCTGTTTGCCGCTTCGCCTGACCGCTTGATCCGGACGCGGCAGGATCACTTTTTCCGGGGGACTTTGTCATCGTGTTCTCTGTTCGACCGCATGGCTGCCGTGGATGAATCGGGAGCCAAACCTTTGGCGTCAGCCTTTGTTCCGCCGCGGCTAACCCTCACCGCAGACGCTCGGCCTCGTCCGGCGTCTCATTGCCGGGCTCGGAATCTTCCAGGGCGTCGATAACCGGTGCCAGTGAATTCTCCTCATCGGAATTCGAGGCCGTCTCCCCATTCTCTTTCCCGGTTCTATCGAGGGCGCGTTGGATGGCGTCTTCGATGTTGCCGACCTCCTGCTCCCGCACTTCGCGGCCGTAGCCGGCGGCGTCGGCGTCTTGCTCGAACTGCTGCGCCAGCATCGGAACGCTGACCTCGGTGTCGGCAGGCAAATTGCCGACATTCTCCTCCAGCCAGCTGCGCAGGAATTCTTTCGTCGCGTTCATGGAGTTTCTCCTCGCAGCGAAATAACCGGTCGGTGGCACCGAGGTTCCGCTGATCGGAAGCCGCGCGGATCGATGGGCGGTTGGGAGCTCGAACATCTCGCGAGATTCAGGGAGCTGGTCGATGGCAGCTCGCTCAGCGCGGACGAGCTTTACCGGCGGGCGACGCAAAATCGCTACAGCCACGCTCCCGAAGCGCTCAACCTCGGAATGACAGGCGGCGTTCTGCGTAGATCAGGAGACGTGGAACACTCCCTGGGGGTTACGGGCCTGTTTGGTGCACGGGAACAAACCAGCTTGTCTTCGGTTGGGAAGCCACAACGGAGACAAATCAATGAAAACGTTCGCTCTGACGGTCGCAGCGGTTATGCTTGCATTGCCGGCCATGGCCCAGTCGACTTCGACCACGGAAAAGACCGGCGTGAATTCAGTTCTGGGCGTTGCCCCGTCGACGCAGGATTTCGTTACCGAAGCAGCCACCAGCGACATGTTCGAGATCGAGTCCAGCAAGCTGGCGCTCGAACGGTCCGACGATGCGACGAAGGCCTTTGCCAAGCAGATGGTCGCCGACCACGAGAAGACCACCGCCGATCTGAAGGGCCTCGTGACCAGCGGGAAGGTGAAAGCCACGCTTCCGACGGCCATGACCGACAAGCAGCAGTCGACCCTCAACGATCTGAAGGCGCTGCAGGGCAATGACTTCACCAAGCAGTACCACTCCGATCAGGTCGATGCGCACAAGGATGCGGTCGATCTCTTCAAGCGCTACAGCGAGGGTGGCGAACAGGCCGATCTGAAGGCATGGGCAGGAACGACATTGCCGCATCTGCAGCACCACCTGGACATGGCCAACGGACTTAACAAGTAAGCCTGCCCTGGCTCGGCGACGCGCAGGGAGCGCCGCACCTCGCGTCGCCAACCGCCTGGCGGGAACCGGCATTGCTCTCAGTCGTTCGCAGGCATGGCGACATTGCAGCTTCGAGAAGCGCTGACCAAGGTCGGCACGTTGACGTCCCGGCCAGCGGCCTTTTTGATTCTGGGCGGCTACACTGTTTGTTGGCTTGTCTTTGAACGGGAAACGCTTGACTGGCACGGCGCGGCGACGCTGATCACCTAGGCAATGACGCTGCTTATCCAAAGGGCCGAGCATCGCGACACTCAAGCCCTCCAGGCGAAACTCGATGAGTTGATCAAGGCGAACGATGAGGCTCGGAACGAGATCGCCGAAGTGGACGACAAAGAGCCGGAAGAGATCGAGGAGATGCGAGGCTCCGGCGAACGAAGCTGACAAACCGTCGAGCCGCGCGGCCACCCTGCCGAGTCCGCCCGGTCCGGCGAACGACCTCGCGTATCCTGCCGACCTGCGGATGGGGATTGGGCCGCCGGCGTCTGATCGTTCGCCGTAATAGTGCCTGCTCTGCTGCCAGTGAGCGGCTCCAGATCTTCATCCGTTCGTACGGCGTAGATTTAGCAGATACTGATCTGCCTTCACCTAGCCAGCTGTGTCACAACGGCTGGTTAGGCCCGGCGGTCACGGTCACCCAAACGACGGCTGCCGAGCCACAGGGCAATGCGTCCACCTCTCGCGGTTCCGCGTTGGTCGCCGTTACCACGGTGGCGCCATGACACCCGCTGAAAGAAGTTTCAAGGATATCCCAGCCATCGCGGGCCTGCCTCGATCGATCAGTCCCATGCCATCCAAGACGAACGGGCCGTGCCGGAACCGCAGTTTAGCGTGCTGTCAGAAGTGGCTTTCTTCCCCACGAAAGCCTGATGGTGACACCCCGAGCAGCGAAATAGCTAACCCACGTCCTTCGTTCAAAGGGCGATACCATTAGCCGCACCTGATATGGGAGTTTCCAGCCGACCTTCGCAAGGTCGGTTAGGCCCGGCGGTTCACTCCGATCCACCCCAAAACGGCGGACTGTCGGGCCGCTCTGGTCGGTGGCCCCTGGTACGTGTATCGGCCGCCGGCCGGCGACATCCCCGGCCTTTGACAGGAATAGAACCGAATGAATTTGACGGTGTTTGGGATTGGCTATGTCGGTCTCGTCCAGGCGGC
>NZ_VFTG01000001.1:532500-609397 GCF_006439355.1 Mesorhizobium sp. B4-1-3 | reverse complement strand
CTCCAGATTACCGAATCTGGAAACCCATGAATCACACATCACCGCAGAACTGAATCCTGAATGTCGATTGGTCCTAGCGCGGGATGCCGTCCGTTGACTCCTCATCCCGCTCCAACTCTTTGTTCGAGCGGGATATTTTCCGAAAACGGTTCCCACTTTTCGGAATCATGCTCTAAGCGGCGCTCTAAGACTATTTCAGTTCCAGCAGCCTTTCGAGGTAGCTGCGCTCGATATCGGGGCTCAGCGCATTGCCGAGCCGCTTGCGGATCGCGTCGAGGATCTGGCGGGCGCGCTGCACGTCGATCTCGTCGGGAACCTTGACCGAGGTGCCGTCATCCGGTCCGTTGGTGGCGCGCGGCCGTCCGAGCGGATCGCGGTCGGCATTCTGCTCGCGGCCGCCCTGCTCGCTACCGCCCTGGTCGCCCTGCATGGCCTGCATCTGCTTCATCATGTCTTTGGCGCCGCGGCGCAGCGCTTCCAGCGCACGACCCTGGTGGCCGACGGCTTGGTCGCCATCGCCCTGGCCAAGCGACTGCTCGGCGTCGCCCATCGACTTGCCGGCCTCGCCGAAGCCTTCATTGGGCTGCATGCCCATGCCCTCCAGCCCCTTCTTCAGCTGGTTGAGCTCGCTCTGCAACTGGCCCTGGCCTTCCTGCAGCTGCTTCAGCGCATCGGCCAAATCCTTCGGCGACATTTTCGGCCGTCCCAGCGGATCGCGGTCCTGGCCGGGACCTGGCCGTTGCTGGTCATTGGGCTGGCCCTGTTCGCCATCCTCGCCAAGCTGCTGCTGTTCGCCGCCCTCGCCACGCTGCCCGCGCTGCATCTGATCGAGGCGGAAGGTGTCGTTCATCATCTCCTGTTGGCGGCGCATGATATCGCCAAGCTTGTCCATCTGTTGGCGCAGCTCGCTATCCTGCTCGCCGCCCGGCTGCTGGCGGCCGGCCTGCAGGTTGTTCATCATGTCCTGCAGCTCGGAGAGAAGCTGCTGCGCCTTGTCGCGATCGCCGGATTTGGCCAGATTCTCGATCTGATCCATCATACGGTCGATATCGCTCTGGCGCAGCTCGCGGCCGTTCTGCTGCATCTGCGGCGCGTTCGGATTCTGCTGCGCGCGCTGGGCGAATTCCTGCAGGAACTGGTTCATCGCCTCGCGCAGTTCCTTCATCGCCTTCTCGATCTCCTGATCGCTGGCGCCGTTCTTGATGGCGTCCTGCAACGCCTGCTGCGCCTGGCGCAGCCGCCGCTCGGCGGCCGACAGATTGCCTTCCTCGATGCCGAGCGCGATCTCCCACAGATAGGAGACGACATTGCGCAACTGGTCGTCGCTCTCGGAGAGCTTCAGCCGGCTCCGCGCGCTCATGATGGCGAGATAGTTCGACATGTTGTCGAACGTGTCCTCGGGCCGCAGCGTGATCGCGTCCATCAGGTCAAGGACGCGCGGCTTGGCATTGGTGTCGAGCGCCAGCAACCGGCGCTGTTCGATCACCGCGCGGGCCAGCGGATTGGCGAAGGGCCGCTCGGGCATGACAAGCGTTTTGGTTTCGCTGGTCGCGGTGTGGCCGGCATCGTCGGTGACGCTCAGCGTCAGCTTGATGTTGCCGCCGGCCCAGACATGCTCGGTCAGGTCCTTGGTCGTCTTGGCCGCGCTCGCCTTGCCGCCGCGCCGCGGCAGGGTCAGCGGCATGTCGGGCGCGCCATAGAGCGGATGCGCATTCGCGGCTGGTGGGTCGGACAATTCGAAAACGGCCTTGGCGGAGGCCGCGCCGTAATCGTCGTCGATCTGGTAATTGAGCTCCATGGCGCCATTGACGGCGCGCTTCGGCTCGCCGACGAAGCGGATCGTCGGCGGCCTGTCGGGGACGACCGCAAAGGCCCAGTGGCCGAGATCGCTATCGCCGGATTTCAGCGTCAGCGTGCCGTTGGTGTTCAGCTTGCCGGAGAACTGGCGGACGTTTGGCGCCGTCTGGCTGGCGGCAGCGGGCGCGGTCCCTTTGGGTGCCACGGGGGGCGCGGCGGGCTCGATGGCGCGGTCGTTGCCGCCTTGATCGGCATAGCTCAGCGTTTCCTCGCCCGACCCGCCGGTGACGCGCAGCGAAACGTCGCTGCCCTGCGGAACGGAAAAGGTCTGGACGGCCTGGTTGGCATCGGCGGTCAGGAACAGCGGCGCCTTGCCGGTATAGGCGGGCGGCGTCACCCAGGCGTCGATGCGCGGCGGCACAGCATCGTGCGCGGCGCGGGCGACAAAAGCATCGCCGACCCTGCCGCCGAAGGGACCGAAGGAAAAGGCCAAAGCGGTGACGAACAGCAGCCCCGCGACGGCGCGGAGGCCCCAGCGGTCATAATCCGGCACGCCGGTGCGCGGCCGGTCGGCGCCGAGGCTCGAAAGCCGCTCGGCCATGCGCTTCTGATGCTCGCGCCACAACGCCTGCGAGAAGATGCTCTCGGCCCCGCTCGGCCGGTCGGTCTGCGCCTGCACCGGGCTGTGCAGCAATTCGTTCGCCGCCTCGATGCGGCGGTCGATCTCGGCGGCCGACGGCAAGCGGAAGAAGCGCAGCGGATAGAGCGCCGCGACCGACGCCAGCGCGAACAGGATCAGCAGACCGATGCGCGCCGCGTCGGCCAAGCGCGGGAACAGGCCGAACCATGAAAAGCTGAGGAACAGGCTGACGACGATCAACAGCGGCAGCGCGAGCGGCCAGGCGCGCTCGAAGAGTATCGAGGCCCGCGTCGCCAACCGGCTGAGCGCCAGGCGCCCGGCCCGGCCGCGTTCGCCGCTGGAAATGGGTCGTTCGGTCATCGGCCCTTCCTATCCGGGCACGGTAGCCCGGACGTCATCAGCAGAAGGATACCAACAAACACGGCAAAGGCGAGGCGGTTCCAAAAACGTGAAGCCGTTTGGCCGGGTTATGATCAGAAATTGGCCGGATTCGTGTTGGAACCGCAGACCAGGACCGCCACGCGCTCGTCTTGTGAGGGCACATAGCGCCCGGAAAGCATGGCAGCGAAGGCCGCGGCGCCACCCGGCTCGGCGATGATTCGCACGCGGTCCCACAGCGCCTTCTGTGCAGCTATGATGTCGTCGTCGCTGACCAGGATTGAGCGCTCGACGAAGGCTTCGGCGATCGGGAACATCATCTCGCCGACGCGCTTCGGCGCCAGCGAATCGGCGGCAATGCCTTCGGCGGGCGCATCGACCGGCTCTCCGGCCTCCAAGGCGCGGTAAAGCGTCGGCGCGCCCTCGGGCTCGATGGCGATGATGCGGATGCGGCCAGCGAACCATGCGGCGATGCCGCCGATCAGGCCGCCGCCGCCGACGGCGACCAGCAGCGTGTCGATCTCGGGCAAATCGGCTTCGATCTCCAAGCCGAGCGTGCCCTGGCCGAGCAGCGTTTCCTCCTGGTTGAAGGCGTGCACCTGCAAGGCGCCGGTCCTGGCCGCGAAATCCTCGCTGGCGGCCAGCGCCTCGGCATAGCGCGCGCCGCCGACCACCAATTCGGCCCCATAGCCGCGAATGCGCGCGAGCTTCGCCGGTGGGCTGACCTCGGGCACGAAGATGGTCGCCCTGTGGCCGAGCTTCATGGCAGCGTAAGCGACAGCCGCACCATGATTGCCGCCGGAAGCGGCGACCACGCCGGCTTCGGGCACCTGGCGCTCGAGCAGATTGGTGAAGGCGCCGCGCGCCTTGAACGAGCCGGAATGCTGCAGGCATTCGAGCTTCAGGTCTACCGGAAAGGCGGGCCGGCCGAAATCCGCCATGTCGACGCGCATGACCGGCGTATGGCGCACATAGGGACGGATGCGCGGCTCGACTGCGGCGATGCGCTCGCGCGTGATCGTGTTTTTTTCCAGCATGGCTAGCTCCTTAAGGCGCGCCGCCTGGGTTACTTCAGCCAGTCGGGGACCGAATCCAGGCCGATCAGGTCCTCATAGGTCTGGCGCGGCCGTACGACATGGAAGCGGTCGCCGTCGACTAGCACCTCCGGCACTAGAAGCCTGGTGTTGTAGGTGCCGGCCTGCACCGCGCCGTAGGCGCCGGCTGTCGAAACGGCGATCAGGTCGCCGGCCTTCAGCTTCGGCAGGTCGCGGTCCAGGCCGATGAAGTCGCCGGTCTCGCAGACCGGGCCGACGACGTCGACCTTCATGCGCGGCGTGGAGGCGGGCGGCTGCACCACCGGCCTGATGTCGTGGAAGGCGTCATAGAGCGTCGGCCGGATCAGGTCGTTCATAGCAGCGTCGACGATAAGGAAGTTCCTGGCGTCGCCTTCCTTCACATAGATCACCTCGGACACTAGGATGCCGGCATTGCCGACGATCAGCCGGCCAGGCTCGAACATCACCTTGAGGTCAAGCCTGGTGACGTGCTTCCTGACGATCTCGGCATAGGCGTCGGGCAAAGGCGGCGGGCTGTTGTCGACACGGTAGGGAATGCCGAGGCCGCCGCCGAGATCGACATGCTCGATCGCATGTCCGTCGGCGCGCAGCGCGCCGACCAGTTCGACAAGCAGCGCAAAGGCATCGTCGAAGGGCTGCAATTCGGTGATCTGGCTGCCGATATGGGTATCGATGCCGGTCACCTTGATGCCCGGCAGTTGCGCGGCACGGGCATAGACCTGCCGCGCGCGCTGCCAGGGAATGCCGAACTTGTTCTCGGCCTTGCCGGTCGAAATCTTCTTGTGGGTTCTCGCATCGACATCCGGGTTGATGCGCAGCGAGATCGGCGCCACCTTGCCGAGCGCGGTCGCGCGCGCCGACAGCAATTCCAGCTCAGGCTCGGATTCGACGTTGAAGCAAAGGATCTCGGACGAAAGCGCGAAGTCCATCTCGCGGGCCGTCTTGCCGACGCCGGAAAACAGGATCTTGCCGGCGGGGATGCCGGCGGCCAAGGCGCGGCGCAGTTCGCCTTCCGACACCACGTCGGCGCCGGCGCCCTGCTTTGCCAGCGTCCTCAGCACGGCCTGGTTGGAGTTCGCCTTCATGGCATAGCAGACGAGCGAGTCGAGGCCGGCGAAGGCCTCCGTGAAGACCCGGAAATGCCGGGTCAGCGTCGCCGTCGAATAGCAATAGAAGGGCGCGCCGACCGCGGCTGCGATGTCGGGGATCGCGACGTCCTCGGCATGCAGCACGCCGTCGCGGTAATCGAAATGGTTCACGAGGTTCGGTTCCGGTAGTTGGAGTAGGATGAGATCGGATCGATCCCACCGGCTCTAGAGCAGGGGATCGAGGATGAATTTCCTGTCCTTGACCGGTTTTTCCGGCTCGGGCGGCACCGGCTGCTTGGCTTTTTCCGCATCCTTGCGCGCCTGCACCGCTGCCTCGTAGGGCGTGTCGAGGCCGGTCTTCCTGCCGCAGGCCGTGACGGAGACAACCGCCGCCAGCAGCGCCAGCGTCACCAAAATCCTGCTACGGGTCATCGATCCATCCGTTTGAAACTGATTATTGTGCTGCGCTTTTAGCCGAGTTCTCAGCGCTTTGCATCCCGGCATTTGTTTTCATGCATGTCGTTGTCCCAGAACCGCTGCACACTTCTAGGCGACATGCATCAAGCCTTGGCGAGCCGCTTCTTCCAGTAGCGGATCTGCTTACGCACTTCCGACGGCGCGGTGCCGCCGAAGCTCACCCGGCTCTTCACCGAATTCTGCACGGCAAGCACCGAGAAGACGGCGTCGGTGATGCCGGGATGGATCGAGCGCAGATCGTCCAGCGAGAGCTTCTCCAGCGAGACCTTCTTCTCCTCGGCAAGCGCCACGGCGCGGCCGGTGACGTGATGCGCCTCGCGGAAGGGCAGGCCCAGATTGCGCACCAGCCAGTCGGCAAGATCGGTTGCGGTGGCGTGACCGGCGCCTGCGGCCTTCTTCATGGCGGCGGCGTTGACGGTCATGTCGCGCACCATGCCGGCGGTCGCCGCCAGCATCAGGTCGAGCGTCTCGGCGGCGTCGAAGACCGCTTCCTTGTCTTCCTGCATGTCCTTGCCATAGGTCAGCGGCATGCCCTTCATCACGGTCAGCAGGCCGACGAGATGGCCGTTGACGCGGCCGGTCTTGCCGCGCACAAGCTCGGCGGCGTCCGGGTTCTTCTTCTGCGGCATGATCGAGGAGCCGGTGGAGAAGGAATCCGACAGGCGGATGAAGCCGAATTGCGGCGTCGACCAGATGATGATCTCCTCGGCGAGCCTGGAGAGGTGCGTCGCGCAGATCGCGGCAAGGCTCAGGAACTCGAGCGCGAAATCGCGGTCCGAGACGCTGTCCAGCGAATTGCGCGTCGGCTCGCGGAAACCCAGCGCCTTCGCCGTCATATGGCGGTCGATGGAAAAGCTGGTGCCGGCAAGGGCCGCCGCGCCCAGCGGGCTTTCATCCATGCGCTCGATCGCGTCGCGGACGCGCGAGAGGTCGCGGCCGAACATCTCGACATAGGCCATGCAATGGTGGCCGAAGGTCACGGGCTGCGCAGCCTGCATATGGGTGAAGCCAGGCATGACGGTCGCCGCGTGCTCCTCGGCGCGTTCGAGGAACGCGGCGATCAGGTCCTTCAGCGCCAGGGCGACGCGCTGGCATTCCTGCTTGACCCAGAGCCTGAGGTCGACCGCCACCTGGTCGTTGCGCGAGCGCGCGGTGTGCAGGCGACCGGCCGCCGAGCCGATCAGGTCGGCAAGGCGGGCTTCCACATTCATGTGGATGTCTTCCAGCCTGGTCGAGAATTCGAACGTGCCGGCCTCGATCTCTTTCAGGATCGTGTTCAGCCCGTGAGCGATTTTTTCTTGATCGGCCGCCGAAATAATGCCCGTTTCAGCCAACATCTCGCTATGGGCGATCGATCCGCTTATGTCCTGCGCATAGAGCTTGCGATCGAAGCCGATCGACGCGTTGATCGCTTCCATGATCCCGGCCGGACCCGAGGCAAAACGTCCGCCCCACATCTGGTTGCTGGCCTTCTTGTCGCTCATCGCTATAACCCGTGCTCCGGAGCAGTTTTGAAATGGCAGACGGCAATAGGTTCTTTTTTCCGGCTACGCGCCTCGTCCTTGCCGCTTTGGTGGCGGGCGTGCTGGCCGGCGCGGTCGCGGTATATGTCAGCGAGAGCGGTTCTGGCAACAACGCTCCCGAGAAGGTCGCCGCGGCCTCCGGCAAGGGCGACGCCGGGGGGGACGACGCCGCCTGCGCGGCCAAGGCGGCGCGCGCCAAGACCATCGCGGCGAAGGCCGTCGGCCAAGTCGCGGCCCTGCAGCCCGCCGATCCGCCGCAGTCGCTGAAGAGCCTTGCCTTCAACGGTCCCGACGGCAAGCCGACGTCGATCACCGACCATGCCGGCAAGACGGTGCTGCTCAATCTCTGGGCGACATGGTGCGCTCCATGCCGCGCCGAGATGCCGGCGCTCGATGCGCTGCAGAAGGAGAAGGGCGGCAAGGACTTCGAGGTGATTGCGGTCAATGTCGACACCGGCGACGATACCAAGCCGAAGAAGTTCCTCAAGGAGATCGGCGTCGAGACGCTCGGCTTCTACCGCGATCCGACGATCGCGCTGTTCAACGAGGCGAAGACGCGCGGCCTGGCGCTTGGGCTTCCCGTCACCATGCTGATCGACGGCGAAGGCTGCCTGATCGCGCATATGAACGGCCCGGCCGAATGGTCGAGCCCGGACGCCAAGCGGCTGGTGGAAGCGGCGCTCGCGCCGTGATCGTGTAGTCTTTTGCATTGACGCAATTCCGGACGGAAAACCGCTACGCATTTTTCCTGGAATTGCTTAGACTGAACGTGCGGCCGCGGCCGGCTGCACCATCAAGATACTGCCGCCCTGGGCTCTTTCGACCTTGGCGGTTGCCCTGCCGGCATCTTCCTGGACGCCGTCATCGGCCGCCCGAACACCCGTCAGTTCGGCGAAGGCCTCTATCGGGCCGGGCCTGCCCAGAAAATATCCCTGGCCGATGTCGCAGTCCTCGGCGTCGAGGAAGCGCAACTCGTCCAGCGTCTCGACGCCTTCGGCCAGGACCGGCAGGCCGAGGCCGCGCCCCAGGCCGAGCACGGCGCGCACGATGGTCGCGACCTGGCCGTTGCGGTCGACCGACTTGATGAAGGAGCCGTCGATCTTGATCTTGTCGAAGGGGAAGGCGCGCAGGTTGGACAGCGACGAATAGCCGGTGCCGAAATCGTCCATCGCCACGCGTACGCCGAGCGCCTTGATTTGGCGCAAGGTGGCCAGCGCGCGCGGCATGTCCTTCACCAGCGCCGTCTCGGTGATCTCCAGCTCGAGCCTGCTCGCCGCCAGGCCGGTGCGCAGCAGCACCTCATGCACCTTGCGACTGAAATCGAGATTGTGGAGCTGCACCGCCGAGACGTTGACGGCGACCGTCAGCGGGTTCTTCCAGGCCGCGGCTTCCTTGCAGGCCGCCGCCAGCACCCACTCGCCGATCTGGGCGATCGACCCGCCATCCTCGGCCACCGGGATGAACACCGAGGGCGGAACTTCGCCGCGTTCGGGATGCTGCCAGCGCAGCAGGGCTTCGAAGCCGATCATCCTGCCGCTGCTGATTTCCTTCTGCGGCTGGTAGACGAGCCGAAATTCGCCGCGCGCCACGGCCTGGCGCAGGTCCTGCTCCAGGCTGCGCCGGTCGCGCGCCTCCGCGCCCATCGAGGCCTCGAAATAGCGGAAGGTATCCTTGCCTTCGGCCTTCGCGCGATAGAGCGCGGTGTCGGCATGGCTGACCAGCGCCGCCTGTTCGTCGGCGTCGAGCGGGTAAAGCGCGATGCCGATGCTGGTCGACACCATGCCGCCCTGCGACAGCCGGTTTTCCTGGCGCAGCGCCGAAAGCACCGCTTCGGCAATGCGGCCGGCGGCCCGCGGGTCGGGAAGATTGGGGGCGATGATGGCGAATTCGTCGCCGCCGAGCCGGGCCAGCATCTGGCCATGGCGCAGCACGCTGGCGGCGCAGTGGGCCACCTTCTGCAGCACGGCGTCGCCGGCGGCATGGCCATAGAGGTCGTTCACTTCCTTGAACCGGTCGAGGTCGAGCAGCATGAGCGCCAATTGGCCGCCCTTGCCGGCGCTTTTGCCGGCTTCCGCCGACGCGGCGATCTCAGCTTCCAGCCGGGCGGTGAAGCTGCGGCGATTGGCCAGCCCGGTGAGCGGGTCGTAATGCGCGAGCCGCATGATCTCCTGCTCGGCCTTCCTGCGTTCGCGAATATCGCGGACGGCCACGACCAGATGCGGCTTGCCGCAATAGTCGATGCCCCTGGCGATCAGCTCCACCGGTATCCGGTTGTCGTCCCGGCTGCGCAGGTCGGCTTCCTGCGCCCGTCCGCTGCCGGCGGTGAGGGCCGACGCAATCCGTTCGCCGAACAGGTCGTCCAGCGTCATCGTGTTCAGCGTGCCGGCGGCGATGCCACTCAGCGCCGCTATGCTGTCATTGGCGCTGACGATGCGGTTGCCGTCGCAGACGATGAGGCCTTCGACGGCGGCATTGGCAAGGCCATGCATGCGTTCCGCCTCGACCCTGTGGCGACGGAAGCGCAGATCGATCCGCAGCGCCGTGGCCGACAGCACCAGGATGATCAGGCTTGCCGCAGCGGCGGCGAAAGCCTGCGACATCGGCGCTATCGTGAATTTCGAGATCTCGATCGAAGAATCCGGATAGATCGAGACGGCGGCCATGGCGATGAAATGCAACGTGCAGATCGCCAGCGTCAGCATGACGGCGCCGAGAACCGTCGCCAGGGTCGACGGCCAGCGAAGCACCACAAGCAGCGACAGCGCGGCAAGCGCTATGCCCAAGCCAAGCGAGGCGGCAACCAGCAGCTGGTTCCAGACGATCCGGCCTTCGACCTCGAAAGCCGCCATGCCGGTATAGTGCATGGCCGCGATGCCGATGCCGAGCACGGCGCCACCCACGAGATAGTGGTCGATGCCGCCGCGCACGGTCGCGATCCACATGCCGGCGGCCGTCAGAAGAACGGAAACGGCCAGCGAAGCGACCGAAAGCTCGGCGTTGTAGGCGTTGGGTATTCCCGGCGTGAAGGCGATCATGGCGATGAAATGCGTCGCCCAGATGCCGAACCCGGTCGAGGCGGCGGCAATCAGCAGCCAGGCATGACGGTTTCGGCTGGCCGATTGCTCGACGTGACGAAGAAGATTAACGGCGGAAAAAGACGAGATCGCGCAAATGAGCGCGGCCAGTGCCACCAGTCTCAGATCGTGCTCGTTCACGATACAATTATAGACGGTCAACATCTTGCTTCACCTGATCTACCCGCATCAATCAAGGCAATGAGATTGATTAGGACCCGGCGACTGAAGAATCGATTATGTCGCCTGCAACCTGAGCGTGCTTTCCAGGTTGTATTTCTCGAGGCTATGCGGCGGGTCGGCCTGGTCTGGGTTGATCGGGGCGGCCGTCACTTCACCCGCACCTTGACCACCAGCGCCTCGTGGTCGGCACTCGGGCTGCCGTCCGGCAGCACCGCCGGCAGCGTCGCCGGCGCGCTTGCCACGAGGCCGCGGGTAAAGAACCAGTCGATGTGGCCGGCGGGTGTGGCGTCGCCCGCCACGCGCCGCTGGGTCGGCCTGTCGAACGCGTTGGCGTCGCGCCAATCGTAGCCGTGCCCGGCCATGATGCCGAAGAGGGGCTCGTGGCGGTCGGGGCACATCAGCCGGTCCGGTTCGGCGGCAATGCGGGCCTGCCATGCGGCCGGATCGGCGTGACGCTCTTCATAGGTCGCGGTCAGCGTGTTGAAATCGCCGCCGATCAGCACCGGTGCTTCCGCGTCATATCTGTCGATGGCATCGAGCAGGTGGCGCGTCTGGTCGGCGCGGCCGGCGGGATTGGTGCGGTTCTCGAGATGCACCGAAACGACGGTGACCCGGCGGTCACCGACCATCACCTGGCCGCCGAGCGCCATGCGGCCGCCAATCCGGGGCTGGCCGTGCTCCGGCAGGAACCAGGCGCCGGCGGCGTCCAGGCGAACGAGGAAGGGCCGCAGCAGCGGGACGGCGCTGGTTATGGCGTTGCCGTGGAAGCCCTCGATGTTCTCGGCGCCGCCATTTGCCGCCTGCTCGGCCTCATTGCCGGTGCCGAGTTCGAGGAACTCGACGCCATAGGCGTAGGAATGGCCAAGACGATCGGCAAGCCGGCTCAAAAGATGGCCGTTGCCGGAGCGCGCCATGCCCTTGTCGACCTCGGACAGCAGCACGACGTGCGGCGCCTGGCCGGCGATCGTTGCGGCGATAGCATCGACGTGACGCAGCCGTTCGACGTTCCAGGCCATGACGGTGAGGCTCTCGCCGGCGCTCTCGCGCGAAGCCTTGCCGCCGATCTCGATCTCGCCGAGCGCTGGAACGGCGGCCGCGTGGCGCAAATGAGTGGCGCTGTCGCGCTGTCCGTCCCGCATGGCGTTGCGGACGTCGACAGGCACGTGCGTGAGCTGCGGAACCAGCATGTCTCTTCTCATTCAGTTAGTCGGTTAATCAAAGAGGTCTTTTCGCCGCTTGGGCGTGCCCTAGTTCTCTAGAGCGCCGATGTGACGTTTTCATGCCGGCGCGACCGCTGCCAGGGGAGGGGAGACCGGCTGTCCACAGAGGCCGCTTGCCGGTCAAGGGGCCACAACAGAACTGTCACATACCTTCTCTATGAGAGCGGGCAAGGACTTGCGCAAAACCTTGTCACACTGCCATTCAAGAGGGAAAAACCATGACGATCATCAAGCGGGGCTTCGCTGCCCTTGCCGCCGGCGCGCTCAGCACCGCGCTCGCGGTTCCTGCTTTCGCCGAGCCGGTCAAATTCGATTTCTGGTTCGGTCTTTCGGGCGATCTCGCCCGCGTCGTCGACACGCTGTGCAAGAACTTCAACGACTCCCAGAAGGACTACGAGGTCGTCTGCACCAGCCAGGGCAATTACGACGCCACGCTGCAGAACACGATCGCCGCCTTCCGCGCCGGCAAGCAGCCCACCGTCGTTCAGGTCTATGACGTCGGCACCGCCACCATGATGCTGTCGGGCGCCTACAAGCCCGCCGACAAGCTGATGGAGGAGAACGGCTATAAGATCGACTATAGCGATTATTTCCCGGGCATCGCGCGCTATTACGCGACCTCGAAGGGTGAGATGCTGTCCTTCCCGTTCAACTCCTCGACGGCGCTGATGTACTGGAACAAGGACGCCTTCGCCAAGATCGGCAAGACCGAGGCGCCGAAGACCTGGGAAGATGTCGGCGCCGACCTCAAGGCGCTGAAGGACGCCGGCTATGATTGCCCGATGGCGATCAACATCTCGGCCAATGAGAGCTGGCAGCTGATGGAGCAGTTCTCGGCGCTGCACAATCAGCCGATCGCCACCAAGAACAACGGCTATGATGGTCTCGACGCTCGTCTGGAAGTCAACAAGACCAAATTCGTCCAGTACGTCACGGACCTCAAGAAGTGGTATGACGCCGGCCTGATCAAGATCAAGTCGAAGGATCTCGGCCAGGACATGGTGCAGGCCTTCGCCACCGGCACCTGCCAGCTCATCCTGACCTCGGTCGGCGACCACGGCACGGTCGGCCGCACCCAGAAGGAAGGCATGAACTGGGACGTCGCCGAGCTGCCGGTCTATGCCGGCACCGAGCGCAAGAACTCGCTGGTCGGCGGCGCTTCGCTGTGGGTGCTGTCGGGCAAGTCGGATGCCGAATACAAGGGGGCGGCCGCTTTCCTCAACTTCATCCACGATCCCAAGACCGCTTTGTTCTGGTCGACCAACACCGGCTACATCCCCGTGACGAAGTCGGGCTTTGATTTCATGAAGTCCAACGGCTTCTACGACAAGGCGCCGTACAAGGGCCGTGAAGTGGCGATCGAGAGTCTGACCGCGTCGGAGCCGACCGAGATCACCCGCGGGGTCCGGCTCGGCAATTTCACCCAGATCCGCGCCGAATTCGGCACCCAGATGCAGGCGATCTTCGCCAACAAGGTCAGCGTCCAGGAAGGCCTCGACACGCTGGTCAAGAATGGCGACGCCATACTCGAGCGCTTCCAGCAGACCTATCCGGGTAAGACCCTGCCCTGATCCCGGATGTTGGAGCGGCCGCCCGCCGGGAATCGACGGGCGGCCATTTCATATAGTTTTGATTCCGTGCATGTCTTTGTCCCGAACCGGTTTCCACTTTCGGGAGACATGCTCTAGTCTTGCGCCAAGAAAGCGGGCTGGCGGTTCAACGACATCGGCGGATCGATGGAAAAGCGCGTCACTTTCGGCAGATGGACGATCGGCATCCTGTTCGCGGTGCCGCAGCTCATCCTGATCTTCACCTTCTTCTACTGGCCGGCTGGCCAGGCGGTTTACTGGTCGCTGACGCTGCAGCAGCCCTGGGGCGGCGGCAACATCTGGGTCGGGCTCGACAATTTCCGCTCGATCCTCGCCAATGCCGACTACTGGAATTCCATAACCGCCAGCATGATCTTCGCCGGCATCAGCACCGGCCTTGCGATGGTCATCGCTTTGGTGCTCGCTGCCTTGACCGACCGGCAACTCGCCGGCTCATCGCTCTATCGCGTCGTGCTGATCTGGCCCTATGGCATCGCAGCGCCGGCTCTGGCGCTGGCGTTTCGTTTCATCCTGGCGCCGGAGGCCGGCTTCATGGCTGTCGTCAACAAGGTCTGGCCGGGCTTCTGGGACCCAGGCCTGGATGGCGCCGATGCGATGGCCTCGATCATCATCGCCTTTTCCTGGAAATATGTCGGCTACAATTTCATCTTCTTCCTCGCCGCCTTCCAGGCGATCCCGCGCTCGCTGATCGAGGCGGCGGCGATGGACGGCTCCGGCGTCATCCGGCGCTTCTGGGACATCCAGTTCCCGCTGATCACGCCGACGATCTTCTTCCTGCTGGTCATCAACATCACCGAGAGCTTCCAGGACTCCTTTGGCATCGTCGACATCATGACCGCAGGCGGGCCGGCCAACGCCACCAACCTGATGGTCTACAAGATCTACTCCGACGGCTTCAAAGGCCTGGATTATTCGGGCGCCGCCGCGCAGAGCATCATCCTGATGCTCTTGATCATCGCCCTCACCATCGTCCAGTTCCGCTTCATCGAGCGGCGCGTGCATTACCGGTGAGGCGGCCATGGTCGAACGCACCCCGATCCTCAATTTCTTCACGCATCTCATCCTGTTCGCCGGCTTCGTATTCTGCGTGGCGCCGTTCGTCATCGTGGCGATCGCGGCCTCGCACAATCTGAAGGACGTCAACGACGTGCCGATGTCGCTGCTGCCGGGCAGCGATTTCTGGGTCAATATCAAGACGGCGTGGACGACCGCCGATCTCGGCCCGAAGCTCTTCAACTCCTTCATCATGGCGTTCGGCGTCGCCGCCGGCAAAGTGATCGTGTCGGCGCTGACGGCCTTCTCGATCGTCTATTTCCGCTATCCCGGCCGCATGCTGATCTTCTGGCTGATCTTCGTCACGCTGATGCTGCCGCTCGAAGTGCGCATCGTGCCGACCTACGCGGTGGTCGCCAACGTGCTCGATCCCTATCAGACGATCATGGACCTGACGGGGCTTTCCTGGCTGATCCAGAAGATTTCGGGGGTTCAGGTCCAGCTCAGCCTGGGATTGCTCAATTCCTATAGCGGCCTGATCCTGCCGCTGGTCGCCACCGCCACCGGTACCTTCCTTTACCGGCAGTTCTTCCTGACCGTGCCGGACGAATTGACCGAGGCGGCGCGCATGGACGGGGCCGGCGCGCTGCGCTTCTTCGTCGATATCCTTCTGCCGTTGTCGCGCAACAACATGGCGGCGCTCGGCACCATCATGTTCCTGTGGGCCTGGAATCAGTATCTGTGGCCGCTGCTTATCACCACCGACCAGTCGCACGCGATGGCGGTGACAGAGCTGAAGCAGCTCATCCCCAATGTCGGCGGCGCGCCGGAATGGCACATCGCCATGGCCGGCACGCTGATCGTCATGCTGCCGCCGCTGATCGTGGTGGTGCTGATGCAGCGCTGGTTCGTGCGCGGCCTGATCGCCACCGAAAAATAGGAAGACGGGAAATGGCCTCCATCACCATCCGCGGCGTCAAGAAGAACTATGCCAAGACGCAGGTCGTGCACGGGGTCGACCTCGATTTCGCGTCGGGCGAATTCGTCGTCATCCTGGGGCCGTCCGGCTGCGGCAAGTCCACGCTGCTCAGGATGATCGCAGGGCTGGAAGAGATTTCCGCCGGCACGATCGCGATCGACGGCAAGGTGGTCAACAAGCTCGAGCCACGCGAGCGCGGCTGCGCCATGGTGTTCCAGAACTACGCGCTCTACCCCCATATGAGCGTGGCGCAGAACATCGGCTATTCGCTGAAGGTGGCAGGCGTTCCGTCAGCCGAACGCGCCCAGCGCGTCCAGGCGGTGGCGCGCGTCCTGGAGCTGGAGCACCTGCTTGACCGCAAGCCGATGGCGCTCTCCGGGGGCCAGCGCCAGCGCGTCGCGATGGGCCGTGCCATGATCCGCGAACCGAAGGTGTTCCTCTTCGACGAGCCGCTCTCCAACCTCGACGCCAAGCTGCGCGTGCAGATGCGCTCCGAGATCCGCAAGCTGCACCGGCGCCTCAGCGCCACCTCGGTCTTCGTCACGCATGACCAGGTCGAGGCCATGACGCTGGCCGACCGGCTGGTGGTGATGAATGGCGGACGTGTCGAGCAGGTCGGCACGCCGGCCGAAGTCTATAGCCGGCCGGCAAGCCGCTTCGTGGCGACCTTCGTCGGCGCGCCGGCGATGAACATGCTCGAAGGCACTGTCACGCTCGACGGGCTGTCGCTGCTCGGCGACAGCCGCATGCTCAACGTGTCGCGCACGGGCCTTGCCGTGGGCTCGAAGGTTGCGGTCGGCATCCGGCCGGAGGCGGTGCGCATGGTGGCGCCGGGCACGCCCGGAGCGCTCGCGGCGACCGTCGACCTCATCGAGGAATTGGGAGCGGGCCGCGTCATCTATGTCGATCTCGACGGCGCGCCGTTCTCCATCGTGACGTCCGAGATTGTCCATCCCGAACCGGGCAGCACGGTCGGCCTGCAGTTCGCCGAAGCGGACCTGCATTTCTTCTCCTCGGAGACAGGCGGCAGGCTTGACGTGTTCAAGGCTTCGGTGCCGGAACCGGCGCTGTAGGCGATCCTTCCCGCGATTTCGACAGAACTGATTGAGGGTTCACGCATGAAAATAATCCAGGTCACCGACGTCCATCTCGGTCGTCGGCGCGAGATGCGCTATGGCGCGAACTTGAACGAGCGCCTCGATCGATGCATCGATCATATCAATCGACGTCACAGCGATGCGACGCTCTGCATCTTCACGGGCGACCTGACCGATGACGGAGAGGCCGAGAGCTACGCCGACCTGAAGGCTGCGCTGAGCCGGCTCACCGTGCCCTACCGGCTGCTGCCCGGAAACCACGACCGGCGCGCCAATCTCATCGCCGCCTTCCCGGAAAATGGAACCGACGACAACGGCTTCGCGCAGTCGGTTTTCGACACGCCGGAAGGGCGGCTCATTTTCCTCGACAGTCTGGCGGAAGGCCGCGTCACCGGCGAGTTGTGCGACCACCGGCTCGGCTGGCTCGATGCCAGGCTCGCCGAGGCGGCGGGCAGGGTGGCCTATATCTTCCTGCACCATCCGCCGGTCGAGCTCGGGCTCACGCTGCTCGACCCGCTCGGCCTCGAAGAGCCGCAGCGGCTCATCAATGTGCTGACCCGCCACGGCAATGTCCGCTACATCTTCTTCGGCCATGTCCACCGTGACATTGCCGGCACTGTCGCCGGCATTCCGTTCTCGGTTCAGCGCGGCCTTCATGCCCGCTTCATGCTCGACTTTGTCGGCGACGAGATGGTCGAGCAAGCGCCGCCGGCCTATTCGATCATCCTGATCGACGGCGCGCGCGTCGTCATCCACAGCCACGATTTCCTGGAGCAATGGCCGCTGTGGTCGCCGGCGTCCGGCGAACGCGTTCGTTAAAAGCCGTCGTGGCGTTCAGACAAACACATGCGCTTTGCCGGTGACGGTGAGGCGCACGATCTCGCCGATCGCCGGCGCATCCATGCCTGTCCTGCGCAGGATGAGCGGCGTGTTGCCGATCGCGGCCGCATCGGGCGGATCAGGGCTGTTGAGCAGACGCACCGCGACGGTGCAGACCGAGCCCGCGAATTCGCAGTCCGTCACTTCGCCGAACAGCATGTCCGGCGTGCCCGACATGCCTTCGCGCGAGGTGAGCTTAAGCAGGATTTGCTCGGGCCGCAGCATGATGCGCGCGACATCGCGCCGTTCCTTCGTGTCGACGGCGATGCGGCCGAGCCGCGACTCGGCAAATCCGTCCGCGATCCTGGCGGGCACGATGATAGCGTCGCCGAGGAACTCCGCGACCATCCTGTCCCGGGGCTTAAAATAGAGCTCGCGCGGCGTGCCGACCTGCGAAAACAAGCCGTCGCGCATCACCGCCACCTGGCTGGCGAAGGACAGTGCTTCGGCCTGGTCGTGGGTGACCAGGATTGTGGTGATGCCCGCCTCTTCCAGAAGCTCGGCAACCGCCTTGCGCATCGAAGCGCGCAAGCCGGTATCGAGAGCCGAGAACGGCTCGTCGAGCAGCATCAGCCTCGGCTTCATCGCCATGGCGCGGGCAAGCGCGACGCGCTGCTGCTGGCCGCCGGACAATTCATGCGGCCGGCGCTTCAGGACCGCCTTGTCCAACCCGACGATGTAGGCGAGTTCGACGATGCGCTCGTTGCGTCTGTCTTCGCCGCGCGCCATGCCGAAACCGATATTGTCGGCGATGCTGAGATGCGGGAAGAGGGCGCCATCCTGGGCGACCACGCCGATGCCGCGGCGATGCGCCGGCACGGCGGCGCCGCCATTGGCCAGTACCTTGCCGTCTAGCGCGATACGGCCGCGGTCCGGCGCCTCGAAGCCGGCGATCAGCCTGAGCAAGGTGGTCTTGCCGCAGCCGGACGGCCCGACGATCGCGGTGCGGCTGCCGCTTTCAACAGTCAGGTCGACGCCTGCAAGCGCCGTCACCGGGCCGTAGCTCTTCGCGACGCCGCTGAGTTCGAGAAAGCTCATCGTCCGGCCATCCGCTTCGACTGGATGTAGAGCCACCAGGTCATCGGCAACGACATCACCACCATGATCAGCGCATAAGGGGCGGCGGCGGCGTAGTCGATCTCGCCGCTATAGGACCAGAAGGCCATCGCCAGCGTGCGGGTGCCGTTGGGCGCCAGCATCTGGGTGGCGGTGAGCTCGTTGGTGATGCCGAGCGCCACCATGGCCATGCCGGCCGCCGCACCCGGCGCCGACAGACGGACGGTCGTCGACCACAGCGCCTTGACCGGCGACCGGCCGAGGCTGGAAGCGGCGCGTTCCAGCTCCACCGGCGCCTGTGCGATCGAGGCGCGCAGGCTGACCAGCGCGCGCGGCAGGAACATCAGCGCGTAGCCGAACAGAATGGTGAACAGCGTCTGGTAGAGCGGCAGCGCGACGCGCACGGTGATCGTCACCAGCGCCAGCGCGGTGACGACGCCCGGCAAGGCGCCGACGATGTAATTGCAGCTCTCGAGCAAACGCTGCAGCGGCCCCGGGGCGCGGATCGAGATCCAGGCCATCGGCATGGCGGCAATTGTCGCGAGCACCGCGCCGGCAATGGCGAGGAACAGCGTCTGGCCGAGCGCCAGGCCGATCTCGTCCCACCGCCAGACTTCGGTGCCCCCGGCAAGCAGCCAGCGGCCGACCGTGACGAAGGGCACGCCGAGCGACAGCAGCGCGACGCCAGCGGGCAAAAGCAGGCAGGGCAAGGTGGCGCGACCGAGGGGAGCACGTTGTTGCTTGCGCGCGGCGCCGGAACCGACGCGAGCATAGCGTTCCTCGCCGCGGATCATCACCTCGAGGGCGAGCAGGAAAAGACAGCAGACCACCAGCACGGCGGCCAGCATGTTGGCGGCCGGACCGTTGAAGGTCGACTGGAACTGGTCGACGATCGCGGTGGTGAAGGTGTCGAAACGGATGAAGACATAGAGGCCGTATTCGGCCAAGAGATGCAGGCCGACCAGCAGCGAGCCGCCGCAGATGGCGAGCCTCAGCTGCGGCAGCACGACGCGCGCGAAAACCCGCCATGGACCAAGGCCAAGCGCCGCGGCCGCATCTTCCAGCGCAGGATCGAGCCGGCGCAGCGCGGCCGCGATCGGCAAATAGAGGAACGGAAAATAGGCGATGACGGAGACCAGCACGCCGGCCCAGAGCCCGTGCAGGCCCGGAACGAAGCTGATCCAGGCGTAGGAGTGCACGAAAGCGGGGATAGCGAGCGGCGCGACCGACAGCCAGGACCACCAGCGGTTGCCCGGCAGGTCGCTGCGCTCCGTCAGCCAGGCCAGCGCCACTGAGAGCACGATGGCGATCGGCACGGCGACGGCAACGAGGAGCGCGGTGTTGACCAGCAATTCGCCGACGCGCGGGCGGAAGATCAGCGCCACCACCGTGACCCAGCCGGTCTGGATCGCGACCCAGACGATGAAGCCGAGCGGCAGCAGCGCGATGAGCGAGACGAAGGCCGCGGCGAGCGTGATCCACGACATGGACCGGCGCTTCTTCATCCCGCCCACCGGCAGTCTTGCCGGGGTCATGTCGATCACCGACTGCATCAGGCGCGCCGCCGGGTCGCTTCCGCCGGCCGGCGGAAGCGGTCCGATGTGCCACTCAGGCGGGACGAAGCGCAGTCGACTGTCATCGACGAGGCGATCTCCAAACAAAAACGCTCCCGCGGAAGGCGAATTGCCGCGGGAGCACGGTCGTTCGCCCTTTTAGGACGAACGCGAACTAAAGCAAGCCGGCTTGCGTCATCAGGTCGATGACCTTCTTGGAATTGAGCGTCGCCGGATCGACTTTCGGCGCCTCCAGATCGGCCAGCGGCACCAGCTTCGGGTTGGACTGGGCATCCTTGCCGACCGCATATTCGTAAGAGGTCCCGGTCTTCAGCACGTCCTGGCCGCCCTTGCCGGTCACCCACTTCAGGAAGGCCTGGGCTTCCTTGGGATGCTTGCTCGAGGCCAGCACGCCGCCACCGGAGACCGAAACGAAGGCGCCCGGGTCCTGGTTCTTGAAATAATGCAGGCCGACATTCTTGCTGTTCTCGCCGGTCTTGGCCTGATCGCCGAAATAATAATAGTGGTAGATCACGCCGCCATCGATCTCGCCCGCATTGACCGCCTTCATCACTGTTGAATTGCCCTTGTAGGCTGTGACGTTCTCCTTCATTGCCTTCAGCCAGCCGGCTGTGGCGGCCTCGCCCTTGATCTCAAGCAGTGCGCTGACGATGGCCTGGAAGTCGGCGCCCGACGGCGAGGCGGCCCAGCGGCCCTTCCAGCTCGGATCGGCTAGATCGAGCAGCGACTTCGGCAACTGGTCTTCCTTGAGCTTGTCCTTGTTATAGGCGAAGACGGTGCTGCGGGCGGCGACGCCGACCCACTTTCCGCTCGAAGGCTGGTATTCCTTCGGAACCTGGGCGAGGGTCTCCGCGTCGACCGGCGCAAACAGGCCCGCCGCCTCGACCAGCACCATGGCCGGCGAGTTCTCGGTCAGGAAGACGTCGGCCGGCGAGGCCGCGCCTTCGGCGACGATCTGGTTGGAGAAATCACTGTCACCACCATTGCGCAACGTCACCTTGATGCCGGTTTCCTTGGTGAAACCTTTCGCCCATTCCTTGGCGAGGCTCTCATGCTGGGCATTGTAGACGATGATGCCTTGATCCTCGGCCATGGCCGGGCCGGCGATCAGGCCAAGCGCCAGGGCGGCGCCGGCAAGCGTGGAAAGGGCAATTTTCATAGGCATCGTCCTTAAAATGGGAACAAGGGTTCGGGCACGGCTGCACCTATCAATACCTGATTGTTGTAGTCAAGATTGTTCGCCGCTTCAATTGGTCGCCCTGCCGCAAACTTTCGTGATTTTGCGGCAGTTTGGCTTGGACATTATTTCGCCGGCCACGTAACAAACCAGGGCCGAGATGCGAACTTCGGGGGTAAACTCTTGTGACCGGCAAGGACGAAGCCGAGCTTTCCCGGCTGCTCAGGGCCGCGATCGCGGGAGACGAAAGGGCTTACGCCGACTTTCTGCACCGGATCGCCGTCCTCGTTCGCGGCTTTGTCCGGCGCAAGATCGTTCAGGGCGGGGTCGATCCCGAGGATGTCGTGCAGGAAACCTTGCTGGCCATTCATGTCAAACGCCACACATGGCGGCCTGACGCGCCGGTGCTGCCCTGGATTTATGCGATCGCCCGCTTCAAGCTGATCGACGCGTTCCGTCGGCGCGGACGGCGCATCGAGGTCGAGATCGACGAGATCGCCGAAATCTTCGCGGAGCCGGAGGCGGAAACCGTGAGCGAGCGCGACATCAGCCGGGCTCTCGACGGGCTGCCGCCGGCGCAGCGCTCGGTGGTCTCGTCGATCTCGGTCGACGGCCATTCGATCGGCGAGACGGCGACGAAGCTCGGCATCAGCGAAACCGCGGTGCGCGTGTCGCTGCATCGCGGCCTCGCCGCGATCGCCAAAAGGTTTGGACGACAGTGACATGAGGACAGAGGATCTCATCAAGGCGCTCGACGCCGACGCCCGGGACAAGGCGATGCCGCTCGACAAGGCCTGGTGGCTGGCGGTCGGCGTAGCCGTGGTAATCGCGGGGGCGGTCTTCTTTGCGACCATCGGGCCACGCCCCGACATCATGCCCGCCATGCACACGATGCGCTTCATGTCGAAATTCGTGTTCACGCTGGTGCTGGCGGCCAGCGCCTTCGCGCTGATCCGCGCGCTGTCGGTGCCGGGCGCTTCGACCAGGCGGAGGATGGCCTGGATGCTCGCCGCGCCGCTTCTGGTCGTGCTGGCGGTGGTTCTGGAGCTCTTCGTCGTGCCCGAGGCCGATTGGGGCAAGCGGCTTATCGGCTCGAACATGATGATCTGCATGAGCTTCATCCCACTTATCGGTATTGGTCCGCTGGCGATATTCCTCGGCATGCTGCGCTATGGCGCGCCGACACGCCCGGTGCTTGCGGGCGCGGTGGCCGGCCTGCTCGCGGGCGGACTTGCGGCAACCTTTTACGCCGCGCATTGCTTCGACGATTCGCCGCTCTTCGTCGCCACCTGGTATACGATCGCGATCGCCTTCCTTACGGGGCTCGGCGCGCTTGGCGGGCGGTTTTTCGTCCGCTGGTAGGCGCCGTATGGCGATCCTTCGGCACAGTTGGAAACAGTACCTTAATCATGCCGGCAATTGTCGCCGGTTAGCGAAGCGATCGCCGCCGTCCACGCAACCATTCCTTAAAACCGATCCGCCAAGGTCATAGCAACGTGCAGTTGCGTGTTGGGTGGGATCGCATCGTGACGTGGTTGAACTGGAAAGGGCTTCGTGCCGACAGGCATGCCGGGCAGGGTTTGCTGGCAGTCGGCCTGCTCGCCACGGCTGCATCGTTCCTGCTGCCGCGTCTCGAATTTGGCGCCAGTGCGCTGAGGCTCTGCTTGCAGGTTTCCATCGCCATCACGGCCGCGACGCTATTCTTGTCGGCGCTATTCATTCACCGCATCGTCGATGACCGTCGGCAGATCGCCGAGAGCGAGCAGCGCTTCCGCCGGGCCATGGAGGATTCGGCCATCGGCGTCGCCATTGTCGGCCTGGACGGGCGTATCGTTCAGGCCAATCCCGCCTTCGCCGACATGCTCGGCTACACACGCTCGGAGATCGAGGCGTTGACTTTCTTCCAGATCACCCATCCCGACGACCTGCAGATCGGCCGCGAGACGATGATGAGCCTGAAGGAAGGCAAGATCCACTCCTTCCATTTCGAGAAGCGGTATTTGCGCAAGGACGGCACCCCGGTCTGGGCGCAGCTTGCCGGCTCGGTCATCCTTGAAGAGGAGACAGGCCGTCCGCTCTACCTGGTGTCGCAGATCGAGGACATCGATGCGCGCAAGCAAGCCGAGGCGCGCATTGCCGAGGCCGAAACGAGATGGAATTTCGCGCTTACCAGCGCTGGACAGGGCGTCTGGAGCTTCGATATGGGCAAGGGCGGCACGACCTATTCCGAAACCTGGGTGAAGATGTTGGGCTATGCCGATGGCGAGCTCGACGGCGACCCCGATCGCTGGCTGACCATGATCCACCCCGACGACCGCGAGCACGTCGCCGAGGCGGACCGCGCGCATCTTGCCGGCGAGACGCCCTTCTTCGAGGCCGAGTTCCGGATGCGGCACAGGGATGGCCACTGGGTCTGGATCCTCGATCGCGGCAAGGCGATCGAGCGCGACGGCGAAGGGCGGCTGATCCGGGCCATCGGCAGCCTGACCGACATCACGGAGCGCAAGCAGGCCGAAGAACGGCTCAAGATTTCTGCGGCCATGCTGGCCGACGAGAAAGAGAGGCTCCGGGTGACGCTGCAGTCCATCGGCGACGCGGTGATCTGCACCGATGCCGCCAACCGCATCACCTTCATGAATCCGATCGCGGAGAAGCTCACCGGCGTCGACGTCGCCGAGGGGCTGGGCAAGCTGCTCAGTCATGTCTATTGGGTGGCCGATGAGGAGAGCGGGCGCAGAATCGAGCTTTCGCGTCCTTCGGCGAACGAGCGGCCGCATTGCGACCAGAACACGCGAGCGGTGCTGGTGCGCCGCGACGACACCCGCTGCAGCATCCGCCAGGTGGTGTCGCCCATCATGAACGACCGCGAGGAGTTCTGCGGCCTGGTGATCGTCTTCCAGGATTTCACCGACGCGCGCGCTCTGCAGCGCCAGCTGGCCTATGCCGCCGCCCATGACGCGCTGACCGGGCTCGCCAACCGCTCGAGCTTCATCCGCACCATGGAGGAACTTGTCGACCAGTGCCGCCTCCATGGCGGCGAGCATCTGTTCATGTTCGTCGACCTCGACCACTTCAAGGCGGTCAACGATACCGGCGGCCATGCCGCGGGCGATGCGCTGCTCAAGCGCGTGGCCGACACCCTTCGCGATGTGCTTGGTCCGGAAGACATCGTCGCGCGGCTCGGCGGCGACGAGTTCGCCGTCCTTCTCAAATCGGGCGCCGGGGAGCGCGGGCCGATCGCGGCGCGCTCGATCATCGATGCCGTCCGCAACCTCAATTTCAGCTGGGACGGGCGTCCGCATCCGATCGGCGCCAGCATCGGGCTTGCGCCGATCCGCGCCGGCTGCGGCGAGGTCGACGAGATCATCGCCCGGGCCGACGCCGCCTGTTATGCCGCCAAGGCGGCCGGCCGCGGCTGCGTTTCCGCCGCGCCCGACGTCGTTTCGAAAGAGGGCATGACGCCTTTGCCGCTCGCAGCGGCGAGCTAGAGCAATTCCAGGAAAGTGTGATCGGTTTTCCGTCCGGAATTGCGTAAGACAAAGAGGTGGAGCAGTTCGCCGTTTCCGTGAAACGGTGAAAGGCTCTAAGCCGCGTCGAAGACGTTCAATCGGAAAAGATCAGCGCGTCGGCACCGGATGGTCGCCGCGATAGTCGTAGAAGCCGCGGCTGGTCTTGCGGCCGAGCCAGCCGGCCTCGACATATTTCACCAGCAGCGGGCAAGGGCGGTATTTCGAATCCGACAGGCCGTCATGCAGAACCTGCATGATCGACAGGCAGGTGTCGAGGCCGATGAAATCGGCCAGCTGCAGCGGTCCCATCGGATGGTTGGCCCCCAACCGCATGGCGGTATCAATGGCGTCGACCGTGCCCACGCCTTCGTAGAGCGTGTAGATCGCCTCGTTGATCATCGGCAAGAGGATGCGGTTGACGATGAAGGCCGGGAAATCCTCCGAGACGGTGATCGTCTTGTCGAGGTGCTTCACATAGGTCTTGGCCGCCTCGAAGGTCTGATCCTCCGTGGCGATGCCGCGCACCAGCTCGACCAGCTTCATCACCGGCACCGGGTTCATGAAGTGGATGCCGATGAAGCGCTCGGGGCGGTCGGTCTGGGCGGCGAGCCGGGTGATCGAGATCGACGAGGTGTTGGTGGCGAGAATCGCCTCCGGATTAAGCTGCGGGCAGAGCTGCGCGTAGATCTTGCGCTTGACCGTCTCGTCCTCGGTCGCCGCTTCGATCACGAGGTCGGCGGCGGCAAGGTCGGCCATGGCCGGGGCGGCGGAGATGCGCGCCATCGCTTCGTTGCGCGCCTTCTCCTCGAGCTTGCCGGAGCCGACCTGGCGGGCCATGTTGCCGCTGATGGTGGCGATGCCCTTCTCGATCCGGTCGGCCGATATATCGTGGATCAGGACTTTATAGCCAGCCAACGCCGAAACATGGGCGATGCCGCCACCCATCTGACCCGCGCCAACAATGCCGATCGTCTCGATCTTGCTCATGACCCCAATCCCGTCCGGAGCAATTCCGCTTCGTTGAAGCATGAACGCTCCTGCTTGTTTGTTCCTAGCAATTCCGATGCAAACCGCCGGAATGGCTCAGACCTTGGCGGCCTGCTTTTTGTGCAGTGCAAACTAAAAGGGCGGGGCGACTTCGTCTACCCCACCCTTCGGATTTTAATATGCCAGAACAGACGGCGTCAAAGCGCCTTTTGCAGCTCCGGCAGGATGACGAAGAGATCGCCGACCAGGCCGTAGTCGGCAACCTGGAAGATCGGCGCTTCCTCGTCCTTGTTGATGGCGACGATGACCTTCGAATCCTTCATGCCGGCGAGGTGCTGGATGGCGCCGGAGATGCCGACGGCGATGTAAAGGTCGGGCGCGACCACCTTGCCGGTCTGGCCGACCTGCCAGTCGTTCGGCGCGTAGCCGGCGTCGACGGCCGCGCGCGAAGCGCCGACCGCGGCGCCAAGCTTGTCGGCGACCGGTAGGATCACTTCCTGGAACTTCTCCGAGGAGCCGAGCGCGCGGCCGCCCGAGATGATGATCTTGGCCGAGGTCAGCTCCGGACGGTCGTTCTCGGAAAGCTTGTTCTCGACGAAAGACGACAGGCCGGGGTTGGCGGCAGCGCCGACCGTCTCGACAGAGGCGGAACCGCCTTCGGGTGCCGCCGAGAAAGAAGCGGTGCGCACGGTGATGACCTTCTTGGCGTCGGTCGACTGCACGGTCTGGATGGCGTTGCCGGCATAGATCGGCCGCTTGAAGGTATCCGGCGAGACCACCTCTATGATCTCGGACACCTGCGCGACGTCGAGCAGGGCGGCGACGCGCGGGGCGATGTTCTTGCCGGCGGAGGTCGCGGGCGCGATGATCGTGTCGTAGCCGCCTGCAAGCGAGACCACGAGAGCTGCCGTCGGCTCGGCCAGACGCTCGGCGAGCTCGTCGGCTTCGGCGAGCAGCACCTTACGGACACCTTTCAGCTTGGCGGCGGCGTTGGCCGCGCTCTTGGCGCCCTTGCCGGCCACCAGCACGTCGACATCGGAACCGATCTGGAGCGCCGCCGACAGCGCCTTCGCGGTCTGGTCGGAAAGGCTTGCGTTGTCGTGTTCGGCGATGAGGAGAATTGCCATTTTCTTTGTCCTTTCCTGACCGCTTAGAGCACGCCGGCTTCGTTCTTCAGCTTCTCGACCAGCTCGGCGACGCTCTTGACCTTGACGCCCGCCTTGCGGCCACCGGGCTCCTCGGTCTTGATCACCTTGAGGCGCGGCTTGACGTCGGCGCCGTAGTCGGCCGGGCTCTTCTCGTCGAGCGGCTTCTTCTTCGCCTTCATGATGTTGGGCAGCGAGGCATAACGCGGCTGGTTGAGGCGAAGATCGGCGGTGACGATCGCCGGCATCTTCAGCTCGATGGTCTGCAGGCCGCCGTCGACTTCGCGCGTCACCTTGGCATGATCGCCGGCGAGCTCAACTTTGGAAGCGAAGGTGCCCTGCGACCAGCCGAGGAGTGCGGCCAGCATCTGGCCGGTCTGGTTCGAATCGTCGTCGATCGCCTGCTTGCCGAGGATGACGAGGCCCGGCTTCTCGGCCTCGACCACGCCCTTCAGCACCTTGGCGACGCCGAGCGGCTCGGTCTGCTCGTCGGTCTTGACCAGGATGGCGCGGTCGGCGCCCATGGCGAGCGCGGTGCGCAGCGTCTCCTGCGCCTGCTGCGGGCCGATCGACACCACGATGATCTCTTCCGCCTTGCCGGCTTCCTTGATGCGGATCGCTTCCTCGACCGCGATCTCGTCGAACGGGTTCATCGCCATCTTGACGTTGGCAAGCTCGACGCCCAGTCCGTCGGCTTTCACCCGGACCTTGACGTTGGCGTCCACAACCCGCTTCACGGGCACAAGGATCTTCATTTTCCTGTCACCTCTCCTGAGATAGTCGGGGCGCTATAGCAGCGTGCGCCCTGTCAGAGTTGTCGAAAGCCGACATTACGGGCGGAATATCCGCCCAGCGGTGCCGTTTCCGTAGTGGCGGCAAACGGGCGCGTCAATATCCCACGACGCACCCAAATCGGTTCAGTCCCGGGGCGTCGCTGCTCCACGGCCCCATTGCGAGGCCGGCTGCGCCGGATCGCTACTCGCCGGCTCGACAGGGACAGGCGGCTGCTGGATGTTGGGCGTCGGGTCCGGCTCGCCGTCGGCGCCGGCCAGCAGCGGCACGCCGCGGCTGCGCAGCACCAGCACCAGGACCGATCCGGCGATGATGCCGCCGATGTGGGAGGCCCAGGAGATCTGGTCCTCGCCGCCCGCGGCGAACATCACGATCTGGAACAGGATCCACAGGATCAGGGGGATGAAGGCCGGGATGCGCAGCGGAATGCGGGCAAAGGCGAGCACCCAGACTTTCACCCGGGGATAGAGGATCAGATAGGCGGCGACGACGCCGGCGATGGCGCCGGAGGCGCCGATCAGCGGCACCTGCGAATCCCAGCCCACCAAGCCTTGGACGAACGCGCCCGCCGCTGCGCAAGCGAGATAGAAGGTCAGGTAGCGGATATGGCCGAGCGCATCCTCGACATTGTCGCCGAACACCCAGAGGAACAGCATGTTGCCGCCGAGATGGAAGATGTCGGCGTGCAGGAACGAATAGGTGAGATAGCTCAGGCTCTCGGGGATGACGACGAATTCGGGCGACAGCTCGACCTTGTCGTGAACGACCGACGGGATGAAACCCAGGCCGAGAACCGCGGCATTGGTGAAGTTTTCACCGCCAAGCGTGGTCGCCAGATAGACAAGCACATTCGCCACGATCAGGCCGATGGTTACATATTGCAGCCGGATATGGCGCAGCCTGTTGGTGTCGTAGAGCGGGATGAACATCGGACCCTCCCGCCTCCGGATTCAGCGGTTCTTGCCGGGAATCCATAGCACGTCGGCGTTTCCATTGTCATTGACCGCACGGGCGGCGACGAACAGGAAATCCGAGACGCGGTTGATGTATTTGAGCGCCTCGCGGTTGACATGCTCGGCCGGATCCTGCGCCAGCGCCACCATCAGGCGCTCGGCGCGGCGCGCCACCGTGCGGGCAAGATGGAGCGCGGCCGCGGCCGGCGTGCCGCCGTTCAGCACGAAGGATTTCAGCGGCTGCAGGCTTTTGTTGAGCGCGTCGATGTCCTGCTCGACGCGGTCGGTCTGGGCGGCGACGATGCGCAGCGGCTCGTATTCCAGGGGCTTGCCGTCGTCGGGCACGGCAAGGTCGGCGCCCAGATCGAAGAGGTCGTTCTGGATGCGCGACAGCATTGCGTCGATGGCGGGATGTCCGGCGGCGGTGTGGATGCGGGCAATGCCGATGCAGGCATTGGCTTCGTCGACGGTGCCGTAGGCGTCGACGCGCAGGTCGGATTTCAGCCGCCGCTCGCCGGTGCCAAGCCCCGTCGTGCCGTCGTCGCCGGTGCGGGTGTAGATCTTGTTGAGCTTGACCACGCCTTCCCCCTCAAGCCGGTTATTTGCGCGTGAAATAGACCACCAGCAACAGCAGCGCCAAGGCTACGGCCTGCAGCATGATGCGCGCCTGCATCAGCTTGTTCGAGGTGATGCCCGAGCCGCCGCGCATCATGTTGATCAGGCCGCGGACCAGCACGATCACCACGGCGGCCATCGCGACGATGGCAAGGATTTTCAAGGCGATGAGCATCTGGCTGGCTCCGGTTCAGGTTCGGTCAGGCGCGCCTGGCGAGCACGCGGTAGAGCAGGGATGCCGGCAGGATGCGTTTCAGCGCCGCGCCGATCCTGGCCGGCAGCGTTACCACATAGTGCGGGCGCGGGCGCTGTGACAGAAGCGCGTGGCGCAGAGCCCTGTGCACGATCTCCGGCCCGGGCTTCAGCTTCGACACGCTGCCGCCGGCCTTAAGCCGGGCGAGCTGCGCCTGATAATCGGCGCGGTGGACGGAATTCTCGACGTCGATGTTTTTCAGGAACCAGGTGAGACCATTGCTGGCGATCTTCGACGTCACCGGTCCCGGCTCGATCAGCGAGAGATGGATGCCGCTGCCTTCGAGTTCCTGGCGCATGCACAGCATCAGGCCTTCTATGGCGTGCTTGGAGGCCGAATAGGCGCCCCTGAAGCGGACCGGCGCCAGCCCGAGTATTGAGGAGCAATGGACGAGCCGGCCGTGCCCCTGGCGGCGCATGACGGGCACGATGCGCCGGGTCAGATCATGCCAGCCGAAGAAATTGGCCTCGAATTGTTCGCGAAGCGCCGCGACCGGCAGATCCTCGACGGCGCCGGGCTGGGCGTAGGCGCCGTTGTTGAAGAGCGCGTCGAGCGTGCCGCCGGTGCGCTCCAGTACCGCATCGACAAGAGCCCCGATGGATTGGGGTTCCCGATAGTCGAGGTAGAAGGCCTCCAAGCCATCGGCCTCGAGCGCGGCGATATCGCCCGGCTTGCGCGCCGTGGCGAAGACCCGCCAGCCTTCCGCCTTCAACGCCCGCGCGCAATAGGCGCCGATGCCGGAGGAGGCTCCGGTGACGATGATGGTGCGCAACTCTTCGGCGGCGGGGCGCGTTGTGGGACCTGGGGTTGCCATTTGCCGCAATCACTTCCCATATTCGCGGCGTTGACACAATCGAGCGGAGCGCGGGCCCTTGCTGCGGAACATCGTCGCCCTCAAGCGCGTGCTCTACGATGCGATCGGCCATTTCAACACCGATGACGGCTGGGCGATGGCCAGCCATCTGGCGATCACCTCGCTGATGGCGCTGTTCCCGTTCCTGATCTTCGCCACCACGCTTGCGAGCTTCCTCGGCGCGCGCGCCTTCGCCGACACGGCCGTGCATCTGGTCTTCGATACATGGCCGGAGCAGATCGCCAAGCCGATCGCGCATGAGGTGCAGAACGTGCTGACCGTAAGGCGCACCGACCTTCTAACCTATGGCGTGCTGCTTGCGGCCTATTTCGCTTCCAACGGCATCGAGGCGCTGCGCACCTCGCTCAACCGCGCCTACCGGGTCACCGAGACGCGCGGCATCATCCACCGCCGGGTGCAGAGCATCATCTTCGTCCTGATCGCCACCGCCTGCTTTCTCGCCGTCAGCGTGCTTCTGGTGTTCGCGCCCTTGCTCGCGCGGCTGGCGGAAGCGCATCTGGAGTGGATCAAGCCCTATATGGGCACGATCACAATCTGGCGTTACGTGATCGCCTCGACGGTCATCGTCATCGGGCTGTTCTCGGTGCATATCTGGTTGCCGGCCGGCAAGCGCCGCTTCGTCTCGATCATACCCGGCATCGTCTTCACGCTGGTTGCCTGGCTGGTGGGGTCGACGATCTTCGCCACCTATCTCAACCATTTCTCCTCCTATGTGACGACCTATGCCGGGCTCGCCTCGATCATGATCGCGGTCGTCTTCCTCTACATCATCTCGGCGATCTTCATCCTGGGCGGCGAGCTCAACGCGGCGATCAGCCGGTATCTCGAAGCGCGCGCCAGAGTTGGCTGAGCTGGCGAGCTGAGGAACTGAAGAACTGAAGAAAAGGGCGACAATAGCCGGCGGTATGTTCCCTCCTCAGTTCCTCAGTTCCCCTTCCCTTCGCGTGCCGCGCCGTTGCCAGGGCAACGCCGAAGGTTGCGACCGCCATGCCGGCGATCTGCAGCAGGTTGAGCTGCTCGTTGAAAAGGATCCAGGCGATGACCGCGGTCACGGCAGGCACAAGGTAGAACAGGGAGGCGACCTTCGACATCTCGCCGTCCCTGATCATGACCATCAACAGGAATATGGCGCCGACCGACAGCACCAGGACCAGCCAGGCCATGGCGAAGATCAGCTCCCCATTTACGGTGACGGCGCGCGTCTCGAAGAAGAGCGAGCCCAGGATCATCACGACGGAGCCGCCGACATATTGCCACATCGTCGCCGAGACCAGATCGCCGCCGGAGGCATAGCGCTTCTGCCAGATGGTGCCGGCGCTCATGCCGAGCACCGAGACGAGCGAGGCGATCAATGTTGCCGCGGTTACCCCGCCGCCGACCGCTCCGAGCTTCGGCCACAGCACAATGACGACGCCGAGCAGGCCGACGGCAAGGCCTGCCCAATGACGCGGCAGGAGCGCCTCGCCCAGGAATTTTCCGGCGAGCACGGCGGTGATCAGCGGCTGCAGGCCGACGATCAGCGCCGAAAACCCGGCCGGCATGCCCCGGTGAATCGCCCAGAAGACAGCGCCGAGATAGATGCCGTGCATGAGGACGCCGGCCGCCGTCGCGTGCAGCGCCTCCTCGCGCGTCGCCTTGCGCGAGCCGATGAGAACGGTGAGGCCGGCAAACAGGATCGCCGCGATCACGAAGCGGATGGCAAGGAAGGTGAAGGGTTCAGCCCAGGGCATGGCGTAGCGCGCGCCGATGAAGCCCGTCGCCCACAGAACGACGAAGGAGGCGGGAATGAACCGCTTGATGCTCTGCATGGGTGGAAAGCTGCCGGGTGAACGGTTGATGACGACATTTGCTCTAATGCCGATCAATCCTGCAAGCAAAACGAAACGGTTGATCCATAAGCTAAGTCGAATTCAACAAACCGTGCCAACAGGGGCATGGCGCGTCGCCGCGCCATGGTGAGGCATGTTTTTGCACCTGGACACGACCTGGCTGTTGTTCGGCTTCGCGATCATCGCCGGCTTCGGCTTCTTCTTCGGCGCGGCGCTCGACGCGATCATGAGAGAGAGCGGCTTCGGCCCGACCGGCAACACGCTGCTGTTCATCTTCGGCTTTTTTGCCGCGGTGGCAATGGCCAACAAACATGGCATCAGCCTGAGCGATCTCAAGCTGGCGGTTGCCTGGGGGCTGGGCGGCGCCTTTTCCTTCATCAGCGTGCTGGCGCTGATCAAGGCCGGCATGGCCCGGCTTTAGTCAGAGACCGACCAGCTGCCTGACGTCCTGCGGCGACATGCCCGCTTCTCGAAGCGCGGCAAGACCCGTGTCCTTGAAGCTCTTGGACAGCTTCCTGCGGTCCGCGCCGAGGATCAGGCGGTGGTGGAAATAGCGCGGCGGCGAGAGGCCGAGCAGTTGCTGCAGCAAACGCTGCACCCCGGTCGCCGAATAGAGGTCCTGGCCGCGCACGACATGGCTGACGCCCTGCAGCGCGTCGTCGAGGACGACGGCGAGATGGTAGCTGGTCGGGATGTCGCGGCGGGCGACGATGACGTCGCCCCAGGCCTGCGGTTGCGCTTCGACCGCCCGCGTCGCCGACATCGTCTCGTCGGTGAACTCCAGCCATGACAGGCCGGCCGTGAGGCGCGCCGTCGCCGCCTCGACATCGAGGCGCCAGGCGAAGGGCACGTTCTCGGCCAGCCGCCGCTTGCGCTCCCTGGCCGACAATGCCTTGTCGAAGGGTGGGTAGAGCGGCACGCCGTCCGGATCGCGCGGCCAGTCGCGGCCGCCTCTCTCGGCGATGAAGGCGCGGATCTCGCCCCGGCTCATGAAGGCCGGATAGACCGATTCCTCGGCGATCAGCCGGTCGAGCGCAGCCTGGTACTCGGCAAAATGCTCCGACTGGCGGCGCACCGGTTCTTCCCAGCGCAACCCCAGCCATTCGAGGTCGCGGAAAATGCCGGTCTCGAATTCGGGCGTGCAGCGGGTGACGTCGATATCCTCGATGCGCAGCAGCAGGCGCCCGCCCGCTTGCGCCGCCATCCGCTGGTTGAGCAGGGCCGAGTAGGCATGGCCGAGATGCAGTTTGCCGTTGGGGCTCGGCGCGAAGCGGAATGTCAGGAGCGTCATCTTTCAGGCGGCATTCAGGTTGTCAGGTGCTTCCGCCGGTTGATAGTTAGCCATCATTTGTCGCCCTGGGAACAAGCAACGTGCAACGCATCGCCTCGCTCGACGACATTGCGGCAGGGCTCGACGCCCTCTGCCGGATCGATCCGCGGCTGGAGACGGTGCGCGGCAAGGCGGGCGAGGTGCCGCTCCGGCTGTCGGAGCCGGGGTTTCAAAGCCTGGCCTCGATCATCGTTTCGCAGCAGGTTTCGCGCGCGAGCGCCGATGCCATTTTCGGCCGGCTGATCAGGCTGCTCGATCCGCTGACGCCGCAGGCAATCCTCGCCGCGGGCGAGGACGTGTTTCGCGAAGCCGGGCTGTCGCGGCCGAAGCAGCGCGGGCTGCTCGCCGCGGCCGAAGCGGTAGCCGGCGGGCTCGATCTCGATCACCTGTGCACCCTGGATGCCGGCGAGGCGATCGCCGCCATGACGGCCGTGCCCGGTATCGGCCCATGGACGGCCGAATGCTATCTGCTGTTTGCCGCCGGCCACCCGGACGTGTTCCCCGCGCGCGACGTCGCGCTGCAGACGGCGGTCGGCCATGCACTCGACATCGACCCGCGTCCGCCGGAAAAATTGCTTATCCGGCTGGCCGAATCATGGAGCCCCTGGCGGGGGGTCGCGTCGCGGCTTTTTTGGGCCTATTACCGCGAACTGAAGGGCAGGGACGCGGCGCCTCCCGCCGATATGGCAAAAAAAGCGTGAAAATCATGCGTTTTTGAGCGTTTCGGCGACAGACAATCCGCTTCACATCCCTGTCATGTCGGGCTTACAGTATCCGCGCCGTTCGGTTTAGAACGAAGGAGGCGAAGGACGTGACGGTTGCCGTATCTCCGGATGGGCTTCCCGCGCTGGTGCTGAATGCGGACTACCGCCCGCTCAGCTATTACCCCTTGTCGCTCTGGTCATGGCAGGATGCCATCAAGGCTGTCTTCCTCGACCGGGTCAACATCGTCGCCGAATACGAGCACGCCGTCTCCTCGCCGACCTTCTCGATGAAGCTGCCGAGCGTGGTCAGCCTGAAAGCCTATGTGAAGCCGTCACGGCATCCCGCCTTCACCCGCTTCAACGTGTTCCTGCGCGACCGCTTCCAGTGCCAATATTGCGGGACGCCCGAGGATCTGACGTTCGACCATGTCATCCCGCGCCATCGCGGCGGCGCGACGACCTGGGAGAATGTCGTCGCCGCCTGCTCGCCTTGCAATTTGAGGAAAGGCGGCATGATGCCGGCGCAGGCCAAGATGTGGCCGCTGCAAAAGCCCTATCAGCCGACGGTGCACGACCTGCACAACAACGGCCGCCTGTTCCCGCCCAACCATCTGCATGAAAGCTGGATGGATTATCTCTACTGGGATGTCGAACTCGAACCATAGAGTTCGGCAGAAATCCGCGAGCCCGGCCGTCTGTCGCAGCTTTCTGCGCTTCCGGTGCTCACGTACTTAAGTACGCTCCGCTCCGGTTCTCGAAAGCCGCGCCAGCCAATCCGGGCTGGCGAATTTCTGGACGAACTCTGCGTCGTGCCGTTCGGTGGGAACTGGCTCAATCCCGCGCGAGCGCGCTGCGGAAGGCGACGGCGGCCAGCACGAGGCTGGCGATGGCGTTCCAGCCGGCGAGCGAAAGGCCGAGGATGCGAAGCGCCGCCTTGTCGCAGGAGGGCGGCACGAACTTATCAAGTGCGTCGAGCACGCCCTTGCCGCCGGTGTCGACCGGGCCGGCGCCGGCGGTGCAGTCGGCCGGGCCCGGCCACCAGGCCCATTCGACGCCGGAATGATAAACGCCGAGATAGAGGCCGTAGAGCATCAGCAGGCCGCCCATGGCGAGCAGACCGCGCGTCACCCAGGCCGGCGCGCGCAGCATCGAGGCGATCGCCGCCAGCACCATCAGCGGCGCGCCGACATAGTAGGGGGTGCGCTGCTCGAGGCAGAGATGGCAGGGGATGTAGCCGCCGATATATTGGAAGGCGAGCGCCGAGCCGACGGTTGCGGCCATGGCGGCGGCGAGAAACAGCGCCGCGCGCGTGCGCTGGCGTCCGATGTCGGCATTCATGGTCGCGGTCATCGATCGGGTCCGTTGTTGCGTCGCTATGGGTGGGCGTATCTGACGAGGATATAGAGCAAAATCAGGGCAGCGGCGCCGGCGCCGACAATCAGTCCCAAGCGCTTTTCGATGAACTCCTTGATCTCCTCGCCATAGCGGCGCAGCAGCCAGGCAAGCAGCAGGAAACGCGCGCCGCGCGCCACGATGGCCGACACGATGAAGACCAAAAGATTGACTTGAAGCGCCCCCGCCAGAATGGTGACCACCTTGATCGGCGGCAGGTGCGCGGCGCCGGACGTGACGAGCAGCACCAGCATCAGCCCGGCGCCGGACGACTGCCACCTCTCGAACGTGGCAAGGCCGCCAAAATGCTCAAGGATCGGGCGTGCTATCGTGTCATAGGCATAGTAGCCGATCAGCCAGCCGGCAATGCCGCCCAGCACGGACGCAACAGTAGCGGTCAGCGCGTAGCGATAGGCGCGATCGGGCCGCGCCAGCGCCATGGGCAGGAACAGCACGTCGGCCGGTATGAAGAACACTGAGCTTTCGACGAAGGCGATGAAGGCCAGCCACCATTCGGCGGATTTGCGCGCCGCCAGCGACAGCGTCCAGTCGTAAAGTCCGCGAAGCATCGGCTCTCCTAATGCAGTCGACGCAATTCCGGAAGGAAGACCGCAGCGCGCTTTCCATGGAATTGCTATGATCAATGTCACCCGAGACGCTTGGCGGTTTTGGGCAACGGCAGGCAGGAAGACAAGGACCCAAAGCGCCGCATCCGGCTTCCGGCTGCGAGGCGCTCAACGCTTCGCCTGTCTAGAAAGATTTTCCGCGCCGCACAACGTCCGGCGTCGCCATGGTGGCCGAAGCACGGCAATGCCGCCGTTTGCCCGGGGCAAATTCGCAACAGGCCAGTTGACGAACACCCATCCGCCCGTATAGTCCGCGCCCATCCAGGCCGCCCGGCCTGAGCCCCTATGGCGGAATTGGTAGACGCGCTCGACTCAAAATCGAGTTCCGCAAGGAGTGCTGGTTCGATCCCGGCTAGGGGCACCACCCTTCGCTCTGCGAGCTCCGGATGGCGCGTCATCCCACAAGCGCCCTACCGCATATTCCCCGTATGCCCCTGGGAATACCGCCCTGGCTGCGGCCACACCGTCAGGCCGTGCGGCTCGGCGCCGACGCGGATCTTGGTCACCGCGCCGCTCACCGTGTCGATCATATAGACCTCGCTGTCGAAGCGGCCGGAGAGCCATAGCTGCTTGCCGTCGGCGCTGATATTACCCATGTCGGGGCTGCCGCCGCCGGGGATCGGCCATTGCGCGACCACGGCGCGAGTGGCAAAATCGATCACCGTCACGCTGCCCGGACCCTTGGCCCTGCCCTGCTCCATCTTGTGCGAGCCGCGGTTCGAAACATAGAGCCGCTTGCCGTCGCGGCTGACGACGAAGCCGTGCGTGCCGATGCCGGTCGGGATGAAGCCGACTTCGCGAAAACTGTCGCCGTCGACCAGGAACACGCCGTCATTCATCATGTCGGCCACGTAGAAGACCTTGCCGTCGGGCGAGAGGCGGATGTCCTGCGGCATGCCCATCCTGGAGAGGTCGAGGTGACCGAGCACCTTGTGGTTCTTCAGGTCGATCTTGGCCAGGCCGCCGTCGCCATATTCGCAGGTGAAGATCGCATAGGAGCCGTCGATCGAGAAATCGGCATGGTTGATACCGGTGCAGGTCGGCGTCGGCAGGCTGGACTTCAGCGCCATGGTGTGGGGGTTGCGGAAATCGAGCTGCTTCATCGCCTCGTCGACGACGATTGCCGCGCTGCCGTCCGGCATGAAATAGAGATTATAGGGATCGTCGACCGCAATCTGCTGGCCCGGCTCGGCCGTCATCGGGTCGATCGGCGTCAGGCTGCCGTTTTTGCCCGTGCCGTTGTTGGCGACCCACAGCGTCTTCAAATCCCAGGACGGCACGACATGCTGCGGCTTGCTGCCGACATTGAAACGGTCGACTTCCTTGAGCGTCACGCTGTCGATCACCGAGACGCTGTTGGAGGAGCGGTTCGGCACATAGACGCGCGGCAGCGCGCCGGTCGTTACCGGGCTGAGATGGCCAGCGGCGGTGTGTTTGTAGATGTTGACGGGCGGCGGCGGCGGTTCGCTGCAGTCCTCGGGGCATGTATCGGCTAAGGCGTGGGCTGGCCAGGCTTGGACAGACGAGAGCGCAATCAGCAGCAGGGCCGCACGAAGACTGGTGTGACCCAAAAGAGTTCTGATCATCTGAAGGCCGGCCCCGAATTCGCCGCCCGGACCCATAGCTTGTGCCCCGCCGGTGATCTAGCGCCTTTTCAAGAGGCTCCGCATGCGGTTGCGCAGGATGCGTGCCATGTTGCGGGTCTCGCGGTAGAGGTGCAGCTGTGAGGCCGCCTGACGGGCCAGCCGGTCGGCGTCTGGCGTCAGCCCGACCACCAGCGTGCCCATCGGCTTGCGCTCGGCCCACAGCCGGCTCATCACCGGATGGTCCGGAACCGCGCAGGAATCGGTCATGACGATGTTTGGATCGTCGAGATGCTGCTTGGTGACCTCGATCATCAAAAGCGTGCCCGGCGAATGGGCGGAGAGCGTCTCGTCATAGGCCGTCTTCCAGGTGTAGGCGACGCCGGCCTCGACGAAGACGACTAGGCAGGCGATGGTGCGGCCGTCGAGGGTCAAGAGGTGGATGCGGCACATGTCCTGCTCGGCCAGCCGGTGCACGGCCTCGCGGGCGAAGGCGGCCCGGTAGCGGTCGATCGCCATCGCGGTGCGCTCGCGGCCTTTCCAGCCGGCCGCTTCCAGCGTCAGGAAGCTTTCGATGGCGTGGCGGATCTCGTCCGGCCCGCGCGCCACGACGTGCTCGAGCCTGCCTTGATCGGCAAGGCGCCGCTTCAGGCGGCGGAACTCGCGATAGTGGTGCGCGCGCAGCGACGCCTTGAGGTAGTCCTCACCGTCGGCATCGCTCTCCAGAACCGGACGCTCGACCTTGCCGGTGGTCACCAGGGTCAGGCCGCGGCTGTCGGCAAACGAGGTGAGCAGGCTTGCCACCGGACCGTCGAGGCGCATATCGGGCAGCACGAAGACTTTTGGCAACTTGAGATGCGGCCGCGACAGCATCGAGAAGAAATCCTCGATGACACCCATGGGATCGTCACGGTCGACCAGCGGCGTGCCGAGCGGGCCGAACGGGCTCGACCATGTGCGCATCACCGGAACGCCGAGCGGGATCGCCGGCCGCTCGACCGAGAACGGCACCAGAAGGCGCAGCCGGTTGCGATACTCGTCGCCATCGCGGATGACGGCCAGCCGCACCTCGCGGTCTTCCAGCCGCGGCATCGCCGGAGCCAGGAAGCGCGGGTTGAAGAAGACATTGGGCTCGATCGTGCGGGCGCTGAGGTAGTCGAGCTCCTCGACAAGGTCGAAGCCGGCCGAGGCAGGGTAGATGGCGAGCTTGCGTTCCGGCCTGTTGCTGGCGAAGAGCTCGATATGGGCGGGGTCCGCCTCGCGCGCCAGGCCGGCGAGGTTGGAGACCATGGCGCCGGCGGGGCCGCCGCTGGTCTCTTCGAGCAACGGGATGGCGGCCATCAGGCGATTTCCTTCTTTGCAGGCACGAAGATCGCCATCACGATGCCGAGCTTGCGCCAGACGGTGAAGGAGAGCGCGCTGGCCTCGAAGACCATGGCGAGGCTGGTGGCGATCGCCGCGCCCCAGAGGCCGAAGAGCGGGATCAGGATCACGTTCAGGCCGATGTTGAGCGCAAGCGTCATGGCGTAGACGGCGGCGCAGATGTTCTGGTTGCCGCTCATGGTGAGCAGGCTTTCGCAGGGGCCGACGGCGGCGCGCGCGACGACGCCCAGCACCAGCAGGAAGAGCAGCGGGTAGCCGGCGGTGAATTCGGGACCGAACAGCACCAGCATCGGCTCGCCCAGCGCCAGCACCAGCAGCGCCATCAAAAGCGAGGGCCAGAAGGTCCAGGAGACCGTCTCGCGGGCGAAGGCGGCAAGCCGGTGCGGCTCGCCATGGGTGAACTGGGCGTAGCGCTGGGCGACACCCGCCTTGACCGCGAAATAGACGAAATGCACCAGCGCCAGCGTCTTCACCGTGGCGAAGTAGACGGCGACGTCATTGGGATCGAGATAGGCGCCCACCATCAGCACGTCGGCATTGGTGAGCAGGAAGAAGAAGCCCTCGACCAGGAAGATCGGCAGCGAGACGAGGATCCACTGGCCGAAATGCACGGTCATCGGCCCGGGCGGGACTTTCTTGTCCATGCGCGAGGTGACGGCCATCAGCTGGCCGAGCGTGGTGACATAGGTGGCGGCGATCAAGGCGAAGATCGCGGTCTTGGCGTCGGGCACGTAGCGCAGGCCAAGCATCAGCGCCATGAACACCAGGATCAGCACCGGCCGCACCAGATAGGTGGGCGACAGCGCCAGCAGCGCCCAGGAATTGGCGCGCGCCAGCCCTTGCAGGAGATCGCCGAGCGCGATCATCGGCAGGCAGATGGCGCCGAGGATGAAGGGGATGACGTAGTAGTTCTCGATCCAGTTTGAGGCGAGCCAGACGCCAAGCGCGCCGAGGCCCGCTACCAGCGTCGAGGCGACGAGCACGAAGAGGCGGCTCGCCTGCACGATGCCGCGCAGCTCGGCCAGCATGCCGCGCTCGCGATATTCGGGAATGAAGCGGATCACCGAAGTGTGGAAGCCGAGGCAGGCGAGATTGCCGACGATCACCATCGTCACCCAGACCAGCACCGAGATGCCGTATTCGAACGACCCCATCCAGCGCGCCATCAGCACCTGGCTGACGAAGGCGATCAAGGCGCTGACGATGCGGATGGAAAAGGCGATCAGCGACATGCGCCCGGCTTCGCCGCGCTCGTCGGCGGTGAACAGCACGGCATCGATGCGGCCAAGCAACGGCCGCATGCGCAGCGCCCAGCGCTGCGGCAGGAACCGCCCGGCAGTCGTTGCCGCGGAAAAGCGCACCCAGAACTCTCCGTTTTCCGCCTCTTTCCAAGGTTTCGGTCTATCCGAAACACCTTAAGAAAGGGTGGGTGGGGCTTTCCTTCTCCCCGTGAACGGGGAGAAGGAATGGGCGCTCTTACATCCCCTTCATGGCGTCGCAGGAGACATTCGGGTTCATGTCGGCGAAGGCGCCGGTCGGGTTCTGCTTCCAGGCCCAGACATGCAGTTCGTAGAATGGGCCGAGGCCGTAGCGGTTGGGCGCCGTGTTGAAGTTGAAAAGATGACCTTCGAGCGAGGCGGGACCTTTCGAAGTGATGTATTCGACTGCGATCAGCTTCAGCGTGCCGTCGGCCATCGGCTCGTACATCACCGCTTCCGGCTTGGCGACGTCGACGGCGTCGTCCTTCAGATAGGCGGCGTTGACGTAATGGATGCCCATGGCGCCGCCGGTGAGGCCGCTGGCGCAGGGGATCGGCGCGTAGCCCTCGGCTTTCGCCACCGCGACGTCCTCGAAGCGGCTGTCGAGCGCCCGCACTTTTTCGGCAAGCGGATTGGCGGTTTCCGCCGTGGCGGCGCCTGCAACCATCATGATGATCGCGGCAGAGGCGCCGACGATACATCTGGTCACGATATGAATGCTCATTTGTCTCTCCAATTCAGTTGCGGCGCGCAAGCGGCGGGAGTTGGCCAGTCAACGCCAACTCCGCACGCCAGCGGCGCCTGTCGTAAAAGGGATGGTCGCTGATCCCGATCGGGGCAGGATCAGCGGTGATGCCACCAATAGTCCCAGTATTCGCGCGGGTTTTCCCGCTCATCGAGGCCGATGTCGCGTCTCAGGTAATCGTCCTGAGGCGGCAGAAGGCGGCGCCGGTTTCGCAACGGCGAAAGCAGCGCCGACAGGGCCCGTCGCATGTAACCGCGCCGGGGCGAGGCCTTGTCCGCCGCGGCGGATACACTCTCGCTATCCGGCACGGCATCAGGTCCGCCAGCGACGGGACTGATCTGCCCGACACTGCCCGCCCAGTCAGCGATAAAAGTAGGGGTCGAGGACCCGCACCTCCGTGATCTTGTCGACAGGAAGCGAATTTTTCTGCGCCGTGCTGCGGATCGCCTCCGGCGAAGGCGCGTCGTAGATGCAGAAGCTCTTGCCCTTGTCGGGCGAGACGAAGGACTGCACCCAGGTGACGCCCTTCTCGGCATTGCGGGCGATGACGCCGCCCATCGCCGTGGCGCCGGCATCGTTCATCGGTACGTGCAGGCCTTCCGGGAAGGTGCGTTCAACGAGATAACGTGGCACGATCGTCTTTCCTTTCGTGATTGGATTGCAAGTCTCCACGCAATTCCGGACGAAAGGCCACGGCGAAGTCGCCGAGCCCACCCGCTACGCGGTTTTCCGTGGAATTGTCCTGCGCTCGTTTCGAGCGAGGCGGATACCACCATGTCCGCAAATCCCACGCATCGGAGCCATTCCCCATATTGGCCGGGACGATTCCCTATCTTTGGAACGTTCTATGTGGAAGATGGCACCTTAGTGTGTGGAAAGTCACATTTCAGGGCTGTCTCCCAGGCTATCGCGGTGGCGACCCGCCACGATGGAATTCCGATTTCGCGAGAGAGCGATGATGCTTCTGGAACGGCAGCCGCAGCTGCAGCAGATGGACACCCTGTTGGCGGATGCAATAGCGGGCCGCGGCCGCGTCGTGGTCGTCTCTGGCGAGGCCGGCGCCGGCAAGACGGCGCTGGTCGAGGTGTTCGCGAGCCGGCTGGATGACGGCGTGAGCGTGCTTCGCAGCGCCTGTGAGGACCTGTCGATTCCTGATCCGCTGGGGCCGCTTTACGATCTGGCGCGCAACGGGCAGTGGGAATTGCCGCGGGCGATCGACGACCGCCAGTTGCAACGGCTGCCATTGTTTTCCGAGGCGCTCGACGTCTTCGAGGCCAAGGGCCCATGCCTGCTCGTCATCGAGGATCTGCACTGGGCGGATGACGCGACGCTCGATTTCGTGCGCTTCCTCGGCCGGCGCATTGCGAACACCCGCATCCTGCTTCTGATCACGGCTCGCACCGACCGCAGCGAAGGACAGATGCGGGTGCGCCGGGCGCTCGGCGAGATACCGGCCGGCAATGTCGTGCGCATCGACGTGCCGCTGCTCAGCGAAAGCGCGGTGCTGTCGCTGGCCGCGGCCGCCGAACGCGATGGCGGCGCGATTTACCGGGCGAGCGCCGGCAACGCCTTCTTCGTCACCGAGCTGCTCGCCGCCGAAGGAAGCGGCGCCTTGCCGGCAAGCGTGCGGGACGCCGTGCTGGCGCGCGCCGAAAAATTGTCACCGGGCGCCCGCTCGATGCTCGACGCGGTCTCGGTGTTCCCGCGCCGCGCCGATGCGTGGGCGCTCAGCGGCCTTTGCGGGATCGCCGCCGCCGGCCAGCTTGCCGAATGCGTCGCCCACGGCCTGCTCGAGGATTTCGGCGACGGCTATGCCTTCCGGCACGAAATTGCCCGCACGGCCATCGAGATGGCGCTGACGCCCAGCAAACGGCGCGAGTACAACGAGCGCGCCCTGGCAGCCTTGCGGGACAACCCGCAGGTCGCCACCGCAAGGCTGGTGCATCATGCCGTGGAAGCGCAAAACCTGGATGTGGTGCGCGAGCTCGCGCCGGTGGCCGCGCGCGAGGCTTCCCACGTCGGCGCGCATCGCGATGCGGCGGGCTATTACGAGGTCGCCCTGCGCTACGCGGATATCCTGCCGATGGAGAAGCGGGCGGAGCTTTACGAAGGCCATGCCTTCGAGTGCCACCTGATCGGCCGCATCGACGCGGCGATGGAGGCGCAGGGCCGAGCGCGCTTGCTGCGCCAGGCGCTGGGCGACCGGCTCAAGGAAGGCGACAGCCTCCGGTGCCTGTCGCGCTTCGCCTATCTGCTCGGCGATCGCGAGTCGGCGGACCGTTTCGGCGAGCAAGCCGTGGAACTTCTGGAGACCGCGCCGGACAGTGCCGAGCTGGGGATGGCCTATTCGAACCTCTCGCAACTGGCGATGCTCGCCGAGCGGCTCGATGACGCGCTTTTGCTCGGCGGCAAGGCGGTCGAGCTGGCGGAGCGGCTCAACCGCCCGGATATTCTCTGTCATGCGCTGAACAATGTCGGCGCCGCGGGACAATGGCTGGATTTTACCAAGGGGCGGCGCGATCTCGCCCGCAGCCTCGGGATTGCGCTGTCGGGCAACTTCCAGGAGCATGCCGCGCGCGCCTTCACGAACTGCGCCTGCGTCGAGATGAACAGGCTCAACTTCAAGGAGGCGGCGTCGTTCCTGGAGCGCGGCATCGGCTATTGCGTCGAGAACGATCTCGCGACATGGCGCGATTACATGCGGGGCGTGCAGGCGCAGCTTCTGCTTCGCCGCGGCCTTTGGAACGATGCCGCGACACTGGCGCATGAGGTGGTGGACGACGACGCAACGACACCGCTCGTGCGCTATCCGTCGCTGGTGGCGCTGGCAAGGTTGCGCATCCGCCGCGGCGACCCGTCGACCGAGCCGATCGTCGAGGAGATGCGGCGGTTCCTGGACAAGGGCATGGAACTGCAGCGCCTTGTGGCATTTGCCGGGGTGCTGGCCGAATTGGCGTGGCTCGGGCAAGCCGACAGGCAGGAAGCCCTGCGCCTGATCGCGGTCGCGGAAAGCCTCGCGCCGACGCCGGCCGTGTTCGGCGAGCTTGCGATCTGGCGGGAGCTGTTGTCGCCCGACCCCGAACCCGGCGATGTCAACGGCATGGCGGAGCCGTACCGCCTGCAACTGACCGGCGACTGGCGCGCGGCCGCCGCGCTATGGGCCGAAATGGGCGCGCCTTTCGAACAGGCCATGGCCCTGCTGCTCGGCGACGAAGCGGCACAGCGCGAGGCGCTCGCCATTTTCGAGGATCTTGGCGCGAGGGCGGTCGCGCAGCATGCCCGCGGCCTTATGCGCGAAAGCGGGGTCAGCCATATCGCGAGAGGACCGCGACAGGCGACGCGCGCCAACCAGGCCGGTCTCACGCAGCGCCAGATGGAAGTGCTGGAACTTCTCGATCGAGGCTTTTCCAACAAGAAGATCGCCGCGCATCTGACGATTTCGCCCAAGACGGTCGATCACCACGTCTCGGCGGTGCTGGAGAAGCTGGAAGTCATCTCGCGTGGCGAAGCGGCGGCCGCGGCGCGCGCGTCGGGCCTGGTGTGAAGCGGCCGGCAAAATCCGAACCAAGACCGCCGTTCTGGAGGAATCGCCAGCGCCGGCGCTGCCCCTCATCCGCCCTTCGGGCAGCGTCTCCCCGCAAGCGAGGAGAAGGAAATAGGCTTCAGGCGAAGGCGCCGTGGCAGTGCTTGTATTTCTTGCCAGAACCGCAGGGGCAGAGCTCGTTGCGACCGACCTTGCCCCAGGTCGAGGGGTTCTTCGGGTCGCGGTTTTCCGGCGCGACGACGGCGTTGGTATCCTGGCGCATCAGAAGCGCGGTCTCGCCGCCCTGGAAATCGTCCTCGCCGGTGGAGCCGTCGATATGGCTGCCGAACATCTCAGGCGTTTCGGGCGGCGGCGCATCGGCCGCCTGGCGCACCAGCTCGACGCGCATCAGCTGCGCGGTGACGGCCTGGCGCAGGTTGCCGAGCATGCCCTGGAACAGCTCGAAGGCTTCGCTCTTGTATTCCTGCAGCGGGTCGCGCTGGGCATAGCCGCGGAAGCCGACGACCGAGCGCAGATGATCGAGGTTGACGATGTGCTCGCGCCACAGATGGTCGAGCGTCTGCAGCACCACCGAACGTTCGACATAGTTCATCACGTCGGGACCGAAGCGGTCGGCGCGCTCCTTGGCGGCAGCGTCGGCCGCGGCGGTGATGCGCTCGCGGATGTCATCCTCGGCGATGCCCTCTTCCTTGACCCATTCCTCGATCGGCAGGTCCAGGTTGAGGTATTGCGCCACCTCTTCCTTGAGGCCGGCGACGTTCCACTGCTCGGCATAGGCATTCTCGGGGATGTTCTTGGCGACGATCTCCTCGATGACGCCTTCGCGCATCTCGGCGATCGTCTCGGACAGGCCTTCGCCGTCCATCAGCTCGAGGCGCTGCTCGAACACCACCTTGCGCTGGTCGTTCGCAACGTCGTCATATTTCAGGAGGTTCTTGCGGATGTCGAAGTTGCGCGCCTCGACTTTCTTCTGCGCTTTTTCCAGCGCCTTGTTGATCCAGGGGTGGATGATCGCTTCGTCTTCCTTGAGGCCGAGCTTCTGCAGCATGCCGTCCATGCGCTCGGAGCCGAAGATGCGCATCAGATCGTCCTGCAGCGACAGGAAGAATTTCGAGCGGCCGGGATCGCCCTGGCGCCCGGAACGGCCACGCAGCTGGTTGTCGATGCGGCGCGATTCGTGGCGTTCGGTGGCCAGGACGTAGAGGCCGCCGGCGGCCAGCGCCTTTTCCTTCAGGCGCTCGACGTCGTCGATAATCTCTTTTTCCCGAGCCTCGCGTTCGGGTCCGGGCGGCATGTCGCCAAGCTCCTCGGCGATGCGCATCTCGGCGTTGCCGCCGAGCTTGATGTCGGTGCCACGGCCGGCCATGTTGGTGGCGATGGTGATGGCGCCCGGCTTGCCGGCCTGGGCGACGATGGACGCTTCCCGCTCGTGGTGACGGGCGTTCAGGACCTCGAAGTCCTTGATGCCTTCCTTGCGCAGGCGCTCGGCCAGCAGCTCGGATTTCTCGATCGAGGTGGTGCCGACCAGGATGGGCTGGCCACGGTCACGCGCGTCTTTGATTTCCCTGACGATCGCCTTGTATTTCTCATCGACCGTCCGGTAGACCTCGTCGTCCTCGTCCTTGCGGGCGACCGGCAGGTTGGTCGGGATCTCGGTGACTTCGAGATTGTAGATGTTGGCGAATTCTTCCGCCTCGGTCAGCGCTGTGCCGGTCATGCCGGCAAGCTTCTTGTAGAGGCGGAAATAGTTCTGGAAGGTGACGGAGGCCAGCGTCTGGTTCTCCGGCTGGATCTGCACATGCTCCTTGGCTTCGAGAGCCTGGTGCAGGCCTTCCGAATAGCGGCGGCCGGGCATCATGCGGCCGGTGAACTCGTCGATGATGACGATCTCGCCGTTGCGCACGATGTAATCGCGGTCCTTCTGGAACAGCAGATGCGCCTTAAGCGCGTTGTTGACGTGGTGGACGATGGCGACGTTCTCGACGTCGTAGAGCGACTCGCCCTTCAACAGGCCGGCGTCGCGCAGCATGTTCTCCAGCTTCTCCGTGCCTTCCTCGGTGAAGATGGTGGTCTTCTGCTTCTCGTCGACCTCGTAATCGGCCGGACCGAGCTTCAGCATGAAGGCGTCGATGGTGTTGTACATTTCCGAACGGTCCTCGAGGGGACCGGAAATGATCAGCGGCGTGCGCGCTTCGTCGACCAGGATGGAATCGACCTCGTCGACGATGGCGTAGGAGTGTCCACGCTGCACCATCTGCGAGCGCTCATACTTCATGTTGTCGCGCAGATAGTCGAAGCCGAGCTCGTTGTTCGTGGCATAGGTGACGTCGCAGGCGTAGGCCTCGCGGCGCTCGTCGTCGGAAAGGCCGTGGACGATGATGCCGACAGTCAGGCCGAGGAATTTGTAGACGCGGCCCATCCATTCGGCGTCGCGCTTGGCGAGATAGTCGTTGACGGTGACGACATGCACGCCCTTGCCGGCGAGCGCGTTGAGGTAGACCGGCAAGGTGGCGACCAGGGTTTTGCCCTCGCCGGTGCGCATCTCGGCGATGCCGCCATTGTGAAGCACCATGCCGCCGATCAACTGGACGTCGAAAGGCCGCATACCGAGCACGCGGCGGGCCGCTTCGCGCACCGTGGCGAAGGCCGGGACCAAGAGATCGTCGAGCGAAGCGCCGTTGGCGAGATCCTGGCGGAACTTTTGCGTGCGCCCCGCGAGCTCGGCGTCGGAAAGCGCCCGCATCTCGTTTTCCATGGCGTTGATGGCTTCAACCCTGGGCCGGGTCGACTTGACGCGGCGGTCGTTGGAAGAACCGAAAACCTTACGGGCGAGACCGCCGAGACTGACCATCCAATGGTCCTTTCGATAGCAATTTTAGCCGTTTGCGATAGGCGCCGGGCGGGCCCATCAAATCCGCGTGAATGCGGACAAACGCAAAAAGCGCCCGGAAAACGGTTCTGGACGCCAAGTCGATGGACAGATAAGAGGGGGCTCAATCGATGTCAACGCCGCGTTAGCCCTATGGGCAGCGCCAAATTCCGCCACAATCCGACTGATCTGGAACCCTTTCGCTCACGCGATCCTTACTGGCAATCCCCATTGGAGTTTATCTCGATGTCCCTGTCGTTCCGCCGCGCCTCGCTCGCCAGCCTTGGTCTGGCCTTCGGGCTCTCGGCTCTTTGCCTGTCGCCGCTGATGGCGCAGGAGACCAAGCCCGCGGATGCCACCGCGCCTGCCGCCGCTCCCGCGAAGCCGGTCGACCCCAATGCCGTCGTCGCCATGATCAATGGCGAGAAGCTGACCGAGGCCGATCTGCAGCTCGCCGAAGGCGAACTGTCGCAGCAGTTCGCCCAACTGCCGCCCGACCAGCGCCGCGCGGCAGCCCTTTCGGCCGCAATCGAGATTCGCGTCATGGCCAAGAAGGCGGTCGATGCGGGCCTCGACAAGGACGCCGACTTCCAGCGCCGCATGGCTTTCCTGCAGGCGCGCGCCCTGCATGGCGAGGTCGTCGAGAAGGAAGTGGTCGACAAGGTGACGGACGCCGAAGTGCGCGCCCGCTACGACCAGGAGATCGCCAACACGCCGCCGGTCAACGAGGTGCATGCGCGTCACATCCTCGTGAAGACGAAGGAAGAGGCCGAGGCGATCATCAAGCAGCTCGATGGCGGCGCCGATTTCCAGAAGCTCGCCAACGAACACACCAATGACCCCTCGGGCAAAACCAATGGCGGCGACCTCGGCTGGTTCGGACCGGGCCAGATGGTGCCGGAATTCGACAAGGCGGCCTTCGCGCTCGACGTCGGCAAATACACCAAGGAGCCGGTGCAGACGCAGTTTGGCTGGCATGTCATCAAGCTCGAGGACAAGCGCGCCAAGCAGCCGCCGGCCTTCGACGACGTCAAGGACCAGGCCAAGCAGGCGGTGATCCGCGACAAGTATTTCGCCATGGTCAAGGACCTGCGCGCGGCCGCCAAGGTCGAGATCCCGGACGGGAAGCTCAAGAAGGACGTCGACACGCTGGAAGGCGGCAAGTAATCCGCTACCGACGGGGTAATCCTGCAAAGGGCGCCTCGGAGGCGCCCTTTGCTTTTCGGGGCTCAGGGCTTTTCGGGGCTCAGGCGGTCGCTATCCCGCGCGTGATGTAGCGGACGGCGGTACGGATCGCCGCCGCGTCCTCGTCGAGCCGCCCGGTCAGCAGATGCCGCCAGGCGAAGGAGGCGATCAGGTCGGCGACGATCCCGGCGTCGATATCGGCCGCCACCTCGCCCCGCGCCTTGGCGCGCTCGATCATCTGGCCGGTATGGCCGCGGCGCCCTTTCGAATATTCGGCAAGCGCGGCCGCGGCTGTCTCGTCCGACTGCGCCTCCGCGATCAGAGAGCGGAAGATGTTGCCCGACGGGGTGTCGCGCCAATGCCTGAACAGATTCTGGAGGAAGCCGGCCAGGTCGTCCTCGATGTTTCCGGTGTCGGGCGTCTCGACGCGCTTCTGCCGCTGGTAGACCTCGATCAGCAGAGCCGCCTTGCTCGGCCACCAGCGATAGATGGTCGGCTTGCCCGCTCGCGCCCGCCGGGCGACAGCCTCGATCGAGAAGCCGGCATAGCCCGCCTCGCGCAACACCGCTTCGGCGGCCTTGACAATGGCATCGGCGCTCTCGGGGTTGCGTTTCGCGCCGATCGACTTGCGCCCGCGAGCGGCGGCTTCGCCCATCGAGGTCTTCCTTAGCCGGTGAATCTGGTGCCGATCATATTGGCTTCGGCGATGAAACGAAACGACGCGTTTCCAACTGCGAAGCCGCCGGCCAGGCCGGCAGGGCGCGGCCAGAACGCCCCTTGCGCCGGCGCGCGCTATCGGGCAAACCGGCGTTCCTTTCGTGTTCTTGCCGCTCCGGGGTCCCGATGTCCGCTACGATTTCGCCGCTCGCACCGAAGAAATATCCGAAGATGCCGGTCATCGAGGGTGTGCGCATCGCGACCGCCGAAGCCGGCATCAAATACCGGAACCGGACCGACCTGCTCGCCATGGTCTTCGATCCGGGCACGGCGGTCGCCGGCGTGTTTACCAGGTCGAAATGCCCGTCGGCGCCGGTCGACTTCTGCCGCCAGAACCTGCCTGCCGGCAAGGCGCGCGTGCTGGTGGTCAATTCCGGCAACGCCAACGCCTTCACCGGCAAGAAGGGCAAGGCCTCGACCGCGCTGACCGGCGAGGCGGCAGCGAAGGCCGCCGGCTGCTCCGAGAGCGAAGTGTTCCTGGCCTCGACCGGCGTCATCGGCGAGCCGCTCGACACAACCAAGTTCAGCCATCTGCTCGCCGGCCTGGTCAAGGACGGCAAGCCGGATCTGTGGACCGAGGCGGCCAAGGCGATCATGACCACGGACACCTATCCGAAGGTGGCAACCCAGACGGTGAAGCTCGGCAATGTGGATGTGACCATCAATGGCATCGCCAAGGGCGCCGGCATGATCGCGCCCGACATGGCGACGATGCTTTCCTTCATCGCCACCGACGCGCCGATCGCCGCCCCCGTGCTGCAGGACCTGCTGTCGCGCGGCACGGCCAAGACCTTCAATGCCGTGACCGTCGACAGCGATACCTCGACCAGCGACACGCTGCTCATCTTCGCCACCGGTAAAGCGGCCGCGCGCGGCGCGTCGGCGATCGCCGATCCCAAGGATGCGCGGCTCGGCGCGTTCCGCCGGGCGCTCGGCAAGGTGCTGAAGTCGCTGGCGCTGCAAGTGGTGCGCGATGGCGAGGGCGCGCGCAAACAGGTCGAAGTCACCGTCACCGGCGCCAAATCGGCGCGTTCGGCCAAGCGGATCGCGCTTTCGATCGCCAACTCGCCGCTGGTCAAGACGGCGGTCGCGGGCGAGGACGCCAATTGGGGCCGCGTCGTCATGGCCGTCGGCAAGGCCGGCGAGCCGGCTGACCGCGACCGGCTGTCGATCTGGTTCGGCGACAACCGCCTGGCGCATGAGGGCGAGCGCGATCCGGCCTATTCGGAGGAAGCGACCTCGGCCTACATGAAGCGCGACGACATCCGCATCCGCGCCGATATCGGCATCGGCCGCGGCAAGGCGACGGTGTGGACCTGCGACCTCACCAAGGAATATGTCGCCATCAACGGCGACTACCGGAGCTGATGGCGCCGGTGTCCGGGCATCCCGCAAGCGTGCTGGCGGTCGTGCGCCGCTACGAGGCGGCGGGTTTTCGCGCCTGGCCGGCGGCCGCCGTCCATTATGATGGGACGTGGGTGGTGCGGCTCACCGCCGGGCACCCCGCCAAGCGCCTGAATTCGGTCAATCCGCTCGATCCGGGCGATACGCACGCCATCGAGGAGCGCATCGGCCGCGCCGCAAGGCGCTTCGACGCCTATGGCAGGCCGCTGACCTTTCGCATGTCGCCGCTGTCGGGACAGGTGCTGTCCAGGCATCTCGACAAGGCCGGCTGGAACAGGTTTGACGAATCCCTGGTCATGCGGCTGCCGCTCAAGAACCTCGAACTTGGCGCGGCCATGGACCAGATACCGCTCAAGGATATCAGCCGCTTCATCGGCGCGTCGCTCAGGACGAGCGGCTCGGACGCCTCGCTGCGGCCAGGCCTGTCCGAGGTCATCGGCGCCATCCAGCCGGAGGCGGGGCTGTTCGCGCTGGAAGGCGGCACCGAGCCGCTGGCCACGCTTATCTGCGTCCATGACGGCGATCTTGCCGGCCTGTTCGAGGTCGCCACCGAAAAGTCGGCGCGCAAACAGGGCCATGGCCGCAACCTCATCCTGTCGGCGCTGAAGTGGGCGCGGCTGCGCGGCGCGCGCGAGGCCTGGCTGCAGGTCGAGGCGAGCAATCTCCCGGCGCTCTCGCTCTACCGATCGCTCGGCTTCGAGGAAGTCTATCGCTACCACTATCGACGACCGCCTGGCGCATGAGCGAGATAAAGCCAACCGGGAAGCGCCTGCTCCTGGTCGCCGCCTGCGCGCTGGTCGACGCCGACCGGCGCGTGCTCCTGGCGCAGCGCCCCGAGGGCAAGCAGCTTGCCGGGCTGTGGGAATTTCCAGGCGGCAAGGTCGAGCCTGGCGAGACGCCGGAGGAGTGCCTGATCCGCGAGCTGCACGAGGAGCTCGGCATCGAGACGCAGATTCCGTGCCTGGCGCCGCTCACCTTCGCCAGCCACTCCTATGACGATTTCCATCTCTTGATGCCGCTTTATGTCTGCCGCCGTTTCAGCGGCATCGCGCAGCCCAGGGAAGGGCAGGGGCTCAAATGGGTCAGGCCGCGGCAGATGCGCGACTATCCGATGCCGCCGGCCGACGCGCCGCTGATCCAGTTCCTCATCGATCTTTTGTGATTTCGCGGCCTGCCGCAGCGGCTGTTTCGCGCTTTCCTGGACTGCTTTAGCCAGCGTTAATGGAAGATTTATCTCGACGTGAAAAATTGCACGAAGCCGTTCGCGCGGTGAGATCGTCGATGATTGGGATATACGGCATGAGCCTTGAAAGAGACTGGGACTCGATCCGGCCCGACCGAGGCTTCCGTGCGGTGGACGCCGGCATGGGCATCCTGCGGATCACGCTTCTCTTCGGCTCGGCCGCGGTGGCGCTGGCGCTGATCGCGGCGCCATTCCTGGACAGCCAGACCCGGCAGCAAAGCGCCCGCGACGGCTTCCCCGGCGGACTCGACATGGCGGCGACCGGATCGATCGGCCATCGCCTCAATACATATACGGTGCGCCGCAGCGTGCTGCAGCCGCTGCCCAGTTCAATCTGCGTCATCCGCAATGACGGCAGCCGCAGCGGCGAGTGCTGACTTGGTTAATGATTTCCGGCACGGCGGCGTTTCATTCGCTGTTAAGCTTTCGCCGTTAACCTTTCTTAACGGGTAGGAGGTTAGAGTTTCTGCATAAGGGATGATGGCCATGAAGAACCTGCTGCAGCAATTCATTAAAGATGAGACGGGCGCCACGGTTATCGAATACGGCCTGATCGTCACCGTGCTGTCGCTCGTGATCATCGGCGGCGTCGGCAAGGCCGCGGATGCGCTCCAGTGGTTGTTTAGCGATAACAACAGCAGACTGGTCCAAGCTTTCTCTCCCTGAGCATGCCGGTCAGGCAATCAGAGGCGGCAGTCAACGCTTCCGCACGTCTTCCAAGACAGTTTTCAGCGATACCTTGGCTGACCCGGGCTTGAGCGGCTTCTGCTGCGAGGCGTCCGGCGCCCAGCCGGACATCCAAACGATTGAAAAGCTTGCTCGGATACGGCCATCCGGATCCGAGAACCGCTCGGCATAGATTTCGGCGGCGCGGGCAAACAGGCGCCTGCCGGCCGGCCGGCGGCTGCGGTCGATGAGTGGGCTGGTCTCGCCCATGGCGCGCAGATCGGCGGCAAGATCGAACAGCGTATCGTAGCGCACCGTTACCGTCTCGACATCGGCGACAGGCAATGCCAGGCCGGCGCGCTGCAACAGTGCGCCGGCGTCGCGCACGTCGGTGAAGGGAAGGATGCGCGGGCTCGCGCCGCCGTAAAGCTCCGTCTCCGCCGCAAGCATGCTCTCGCGCAGTTCCGCCAAGGTGCCGGCGCCGGCGAGGGCGCCGAGGAACAGCCCGTCCGGCCTCAGCGCCCGGCGGATTTGCGCGAGCACGCCGGGAAGGTCGTTCATCGCGTGCAACGAGAGCAGGGAGACGACGAGATCGAGGCTGCCCTCCTCGAATGGCACGGTTTCCGGCGGCGCCACCAGGCCGGGATTGCCGGCCAGAAGCGCTTCGTCCATCTCGACGCGCAGGATCTCGCCGGCTTTGCCGCTGTCGGCAAGCACTTGTGCCGCCGCCGATGTCTGACAGAACAGCGCGGCCGCCTTGCCGAAGCGGCGTTCTACGGCGCCCAGCCGGTCGGCAAGATCCTCCGCCGCGCGCCGCATCAGGAAATCGGCGCCTTCGACGGGACGGGCGAGAGCCCGGCGCTTGCGCGTGAGCCAGAGCTCGGTGTCGATCAAGGGCTGCAATGAAAGCTTCCTGTTGTCCGCACATGCCGGAGTGGTGTTAAGGTGGCGCGGGGTTTCTTTTCACGTGGCCGATCCGGTGCACAAGATCAAGACCATAGCGGTCCAGGATATGACACGGCAGGTACTTGCCTGGCCGGCGCGCCTGTTGTTCCCGCCGGTTTGCGCCGGCTGCCGTCGCCATGTGTCGCAGCCTGGCGTCTTGTGCGGCGCCTGCTGGCCGAAGCTGAGGCTTTTGGAAAAACCCTGGTGCGCAGTGATGGGCACGCCCTTCACTCACGATATGGGCGAGGGGTTTCTGTCGGCGGAAGCGATCGCCGATCCGCCGCCCTTCGAGCGAGCCCGGGCCGCCGTCATCTATTCGGGTGTCGCGCGGCAGATGGTGCAAGGGCTGAAATATCAGGATCGAACCGACCTCGCGCCCTGGATGGCGAAGTGGATGATGCGTGCCGGCGCGGAACTGATCGCGGAGGCCGACCTGGTCGTGCCGGTGCCCTTGCATTGGCGGCGCTTCTTCCGGCGCCAGTTCAACCAGTCGGCGGAGCTCGGACGGGCCGTTGCGAAGCTCGGCGGGCTGCCCTTTTCGCCATCCGCGATCAAGCGCGTGAAGCTGACGCGCCAGCAGGTCGGGCTGGAACGGCACGAGCGCGAGGAGAATGTGCGCGCTGCTTTCCGTGTACCGCCGGACGCCGAAATCGAGATAGCGGGGCGCCGGGTACTGGTGGTCGACGATGTCTACACCACCGGCGCGACGGTGCGAGCGGTCGCCAAGGCGCTAAAGAGAGGCGGCGCCGGAGCGGTCGACGTGCTGACTTTCGCGCGCGTTCTGCCGGGGGACTTTCGGGCCGACGAGTCTGCAACTATATAGTGCCTAAGTTGTTGTTTTGGTGCAGATCGTCTTCGCGCAGCAGCTAGGCGATGTGCGTAGGCAGGATTGCTGATCGATGGTCGATGTGACGATCTATACGCGGATGATGTGCGGTTATTGCACGGCCGCCAAGCGCTTGCTCGAACGCAAGGGGGTGACTTATACCGAGCGCGACGCTTCATTCTCGCCGGAATTGCGTCAGGAGATGATTTCACGGGCGCATGGGCGTACCACTTTTCCGCAGATATTCATCGGCGACACGCATGTCGGCGGCTGCGATGATCTCCATGAATTGGAGTCGCAAGGCCGGCTGGACGCGCTGCTTGCCAACGGAGCGAGGGCTTGATCATGGGCGTTTTCAAGGGGGCGGCGGTGCAGATGCGTTCAGGGACCAGCCCGGAGCGCAATGCGGCCGACATGGAAAGGCTGGTCCGCGATGCCGCGCGTCAGGGCGCCACCTATGTGCAGACGCCGGAAATGACCGGCGCGCTGATCCGCGACAAGCAGGCGGGGGCAGCCGCCTTCACCACCGAGGACAAGGACATTATCGTCGCAACCGCGCGCAGGCTGGCGAAGGAGCTCGGCATTTACCTGCATATCGGCTCGACCGCGATCCTGCGCGCCGACGGCAAGCTCGCCAACCGCGCGTTCCTGTTTTCGCCCGACGGCAGCCTGATCGCCGGCTACGACAAGATCCATATGTTCGACGTCGATCTCGACAATGGCGAGAGCTGGCGTGAATCCGCATCCTACGAGCCGGGAACGGAAGCGGTCGTAACCGACATCGACGGAACGAGGCTGGGCTTTGCCGTCTGCTACGACCTGCGCTTCCCGCAGCTGTTCCGCGCCGAGGCCGTTGCAGGGGCCGAGGTGCTGACCGTGCCCGCCGCCTTCACGCGCCAGACCGGCGAGGCGCATTGGCATGTGCTGCTGCGCGCCCGCGCCATCGAGAACGGCGCGTACGTTATCGCCGCCGCGCAGGGCGGCCTGCATGAGGACGGGCGCGAGACCTATGGCCATTCGCTGATCGTCGACCCGTGGGGACGCATCGTCGCCGAAGCCGCGCATGACGAGCCCGGCGTGATCGTCGCCGAGATCGATCCGGCCCAGTCGCTGGCCGCGCGCCGCAAAATCCCCAATCTGAAGAATGCGCGGGATTTCACCGTCAATGCCGGGACGAGCGAGGCGCCGCGTCTCAGGGGGGCTGCCTCTTGATCCGTTTTTCCCTGATCTGCGAGCACGAGCACGAATTCGAAGCCTGGTTTCGCAGCAATGACGATTTCGACACCCAGAAGAAGCGCGGCTTCGTCGATTGCCCCACCTGCGGCTCGCATAAGGTCGAGAAGGCGCTGATGGCGCCGGCTGTCTCGACCTCCCGCAAGCAGGAGAAGGTCGCTCTCGCCATGGGCGAAGCGCAGAAGCAGGCGCTGGCGCAACTCAAGGCGCTGGCCGAGAAGGTGCGCGAGAATGCCGACTATGTCGGCGACAAGTTCGCCGAGGAAGCGCGCAAGATCCATTTTGGCGAGACCGATCCGCGCGGCATCTATGGCGAAGCGACTTCGGAAGAGGCGCAGAGCCTTATCGAGGACGGCATCGAATTCATGCCGATCCCGAGCTTTCCGGATGACCGGAACTGAGTACCGGCTAGCTTAGGCTTTCGATCAGTTTTTCCAGCAGTTTTGCAAGCGTTTCCTGGTCCTCGCGCGACAGGCCGGCGAGGATTTCATGCTCGTTGGCGACGTGGGCGGCAAGGGCCTCGTCGGTGAGCTCGCGGCCTTTCGCGGTGAGTTGCACAATCACGCCGCGCCGATCGGTGGGATGCGGCATGCGCTGGATCAGCCCGCCTTTTTCCAGCCGGTCAAGGCGGGCGGTCATGGCGCCGGACGTCACCATCGTTGTCTCGTAAAGCTCGGTCGGTGTCAGCGCGTAGGGCGAGCCCGACCGGCGCAACGTTGCCAAGACATCGAATTCACCGGACTGTAGCCCGAAGCGGGCGAAGACCGGCGCGAGCCGGTCGCGCGCGATCAGCGCCGAAGCCTCGTTCAGGCGCCCGATGACGCCCATCGGCGACACATCGAGATCCGGCCGCTCCCGCCGCCATTGCTCCATGGCCCTGCCTGCTCGATCCATATCGCTCACCACAAAGTATCTTGACATAAAGAATCTTTACGCTATCTTACCGTAAGATGAACCGGCCGCCAAGCGGTCACGCAGCGACAGGACAGTCCGATGAAATTTCTCTGGGATTCGGCGATTGGCCTTCTGGTCGTGACCGGGGGCCTGCTCGGCATGACGCTGCCGTTCGGCAAGCTCGCGACCGCGGCCGGAGTGCCGGCGATGGTCTGGGCCTTCGTCATTTCTTTGGGCGCCGGCGGCGTGCTGTTGCTTGCGCTCCTGCTGCGCGGCGAACCCATCCGGCTGACGCCGCACAAGCTGCGCTATTTCTTCGTCACCGCCGCGATTTCCTATGCGATCCCCAATCTTTTGATGTTCTCGGCCATCCCGCATCTTGGCGCCGGCTACACCGGCATCATGTTCACGCTGTCGCCGGTCGTCACGCTGGTGTTCTCGATCCTGCTCGGCGTCAGGCGCCCCAATCTGCTTGGCGTCATCGGCATCGCCGTCGGCTTCGTCGGGGCGGTGATGGTCGCGCTCACCCGCGGCGAGGCCGGCCAGCCGGCGGATTATTTCTGGGTGGCGATCGGCCTGCTCATCCCGGTCAGCCTTGCCGCCGGCAACATCTACCGCACCGTCGACTGGCCGGAAGGCACCGGGCCCATCGAGCTGGCCGTCGGCAGCCATCTGGCCTCGGCCACGCTCCTGGTCATAGGCATTCTGGCGCTTCTGGGCGGGCACGCCTTCGTCCCGCTCCGCGACGTGCCGCTGGTGGTGTTCGGCCAGGTGGCGTCGGCCTCGGCGATGTTCGCCTTCTTCTTCCGCCTGCAGGCGGTCGGCGGCCCGGTCTATCTCAGCCAGATCGGCTATGTCGCGGCGGCCGTCGGCCTGTTCGCCGGGACGATCTTCCTCGGCGAGCACTACCAGTTGCTGACTTGGGCCGGCGCCGCCATCATCACCTTGGGCGTCTTCATCACGACCAAGGCGCAAAACCAAGCCGGCGCGCCGGCGGCGGTTCGGATTGAGCCTGCTTCGTCGCGGAGCTAATCCTCCTTGCCGCCGGCGGGTTCCGGCTGCGGATGTCGGCGGCGATGGGTGGCGGCGGCGCGCGCCGCCTGCTCGTAGATGCCGGTCAGCAGCTCCAGCGTGCGCGCCACGTCCTCGAGCTTGTCGGCCATTTCGGGAATGCGCTTCACCGCCTCGATGAGCAGGACCGAACGGATATCGGCATACCGCTCCGTCACCCTATGGCCGAGCGGCGTCACTTCATAGGTCACGCCGGCCCGGCCGCTACCGGTGCGCGTGATCAGCCTAGCCTTCAACAATTTGCGCAGGCTGTACTGGATATTGGGAACGTCGTCGCGATTGGTCATCTGGGCGAGGTCGCGGACGCTTTTCGGCCGGTCGTTCATCCTGATGATGTGGAGCAGCGCGTTTTCCGGCCCACTGGCGGAAAACTCGATCACCGTGGCGAGGCACTCCGCCTGCCAGTGGCCGAACGCCTCGTATGAGCGCATCAGCGCGTATTCGACCTCTGTGACGTCGATCTCCAGCGGCGTGCGCGCCAGATGCCAGCCGCGGTCGAGCAGTTCTTCGCGTGTTTCCAAAGATTTGCGCCGGTCGTTCATCCGCCTGTCCCTCGCGCCGAGCATGCGCTGACCGGGGCGATTGCGTCCACATGAATTTATGATAGACTTTCTATTATAAATTATAATCAAAGATATGAGGAGAACATCGTCGTGAGCATGCTCGACAAGTCCGCGTCCGGCACGCAGCCTTTCTTTCTCGGCACTTTCGCGCCCAACTGTTCCGGCGGCATGACCGTCACCAAGGTCGCCGAACGCTGGGACAATTCCTGGGACAACAATCTCAAACTCGCCCGGCTGCTCGACGAAGCCGGCGTTGACTTCATGCTGCCGATCGCCCGCTGGATCGGTTACGGCGGCGAAACCAACTTCCATGGCAATGTGCTTGAGACGATCACTTGGGCGGCGGGGCTGCTCGCGCTCACCCGCAACCTCACCGTCTTTGCCACCACCCATACGGCGGCGAACCATCCGGTGGTCGTGGCCAAGCAACTGGCGACCATCGACCAGATCAGCCGCGGCCGCATCGGCCTCAACATCGTCGCCGGCTGGAACAAGCCGGAATACGAGGCGCTTGGACTGACGCTGCCGGACGACCACACCACACGCTACGGCTACGCGCAGGAATGGTTCGACATCGTGCGCGCCCTGTGGAGCCGCACGGAAGCCTTCGACTGGGACGGTACCTGGTTCAAGCTGAAGAATGTGCTCGGCGACCCGCGTCCGTCATCACCGCTGCCCATCCTCAACGCGGCCGGCTCGGAAGAGGGGCGCAAATTTGCCGTCCGCAACGCCGATTTCCTGTTCACGCCGGCGATCGATCTTTCGCGCTCGAAGGACGAGATCACGGCGCTGAAGGAACAGGGCAAAGCGGAGGGCCGGGACGTCGATGTGCTGACCTTCGCCCATGTTGTGTGCCGCCCCACGGAAAAGGAGGCAAAAAGCTACCTCGAGCATTTCGCACGCGCCAACGCCGATTGGGCGGCCGTCGACAATCTCGTGCGGCTGCAGTTCGCACATGCGCAATCCTTCCCGCACGATCTTCTGGCGCTTATCCGCGACCGCATGGCGGCGGGCCATGGCGGTTTCCCGCTGACCGGCACCCCCGAGCAGGTGGCCGACGGCATCACCCAACTGCACGAAGCGGGCTTCCGTGGCTCGACCTTGTCCTTCGTGGATTATGTCGAGGAATTCCCTTATTTCCGCGACACGGTCCTGCCTATTCTCGAAGAAAGAGGCATTCGCGTCGCGCCGGCCGCGATGCAGTCGGCGGCTTAGAGCATTCCAGGAAAAGTGTGAGCGGTTTTCCGTCCGGAATTGCGTCAAGGGAAAAGAGGAGGCGACAATGCCCAACGCAGAAGGTCCGGTCAGCGTCGCGGATTTCCGCGCCGCCATGCGGCTCATCGTCGGCAATGTCAGCGTCATCACCGCCGGGGTCGGCGACGATCGTACCGGCCTCGTCGTGATTTCCGTGGTGTCGCTGTCGGCGGAGCCGCCGAAGGTGATCGGCTGCGTCAACCGCTCCTCGTCGACTTGGCCGATCATCGAGCGCTACCGGCATTTCGGCGTCAATTCGCTCGGCCCCCAGCATCAGCATGTCGCCGAGCGCTTCTCCGGTTTCGGCGGCGTCAAGGGCAAAGACCGCTACGAGGGTGCCGAATGGACGACGCTGAAGACGGGCGCAGCGCTGCTTGCCGATGCGGTGGCCGCTTTCGACTGCAGCCTCGACGAGATGATCGATCGCGGCACGCATTCGATCGTCATCGGTTCGGTCGAGGCGGTGAGGACGCGGGATGCCGGACAGGCCCTGATCTATTGGCGCGGCGGCTATCGGCCGTTGGAAGCCTAAGGACCTATTGATCAGACCGAGGCCTTCTCGGCCAGCACCATGTAGTTGACGTCCATGTCCCTCGACTTCTGCCAGCGGTCAGCCAGCGGATGATAGATGACGCCGGTGCGGTCGATCACCGTGAGGCCTGCGGCGCCCAGCGCCTTTGCCAATTCCTCCGGCCGCACCAGCTTGCCGAATTGATGCGTGCCGCGCGGCAGCCAGCGCAGAACATATTCGGCGCCGATGATGGCGAGGCCGAGCGCTTTCAGCGTGCGGTTGATGGTGGCGATGAACATGATGCCGCCGGGGCGCACCATCTGGCCGCATTTGGCAACGAACAGGTCGACATCGGCGACATGCTCGACCACTTCCATGTTGAGGATGACGTCGAAGGTCTCGCCGGCGTCGGCCAGCGCCTCGGCCGTGGTGGCGCGATAGTCGACGCTGACGCCGGCCTCCGCCGCGTGCAGCTTGGCCACCTCGATATTGGTCGAGGAAGCGTCGGCGCCGACGACATCGGCGCCAAGCCTGGCCATCGGTTCGCACAGCAAGCCGCCGCCGCAACCGATATCCAGGAAGCGCAGGCCCTCGAAAGGCCGGGCCGCGCGCGGATCGCGGCCGAAACGCGCCGCCACCTGGTCGCGAATATAGGCAAGCCGCACCGGGTTGAACTTGTGCAGCGGACGGAACTTGCCGTTCGGGTTCCACCATTCGGCGGCAAGGGCGGAGAAGCGCTCGACTTCTCCGGCATCGATGGTCGATCGGCGGGGTTCTGGCATAAGCGGGTCTCCTCGGACGTTAGGAAGTCGGGTCCTTGGCGCCAAAAGTCAAGGCAGGGTTTTTCGGCTGCTGCCACACGCGTTGCCGGCAAGCATCCCCCGCCGGCCGTCGCCCGATGTCAGCACATGGCAGCTTGATCTGGCCGCCACGGAAACGCGATCGCCATGTCGGACGAATGGAAGGCATGATGACCAGGAGGCCCAATCATGCAATCCCATTCGTCGATCCTCTGGCGCCGTCTCGACCTCGAAGGCCGCGATGCTTGCCTGCTCTGCGTGACCGACCGGGGTTGGCGCCTCAAGGGTCATGCACTCTTTGCCCATGACGGCAAACCCTGCAGCCTTGCCTATGTGGTGGATTGCGATGCCGGCTGGAGCACGCGCTCGGCGCGCGTCGATGGCTTTGTCGGCACGCAGGAGCTGTGTTACGAGATCGAGCGGCTCGCCGATGGCCAATGGGTGCTGAACGGCCTGGGCCAGGCCGAAGTCGCGGGCCTCGTCGATGTCGATCTCGGCTTCACGCCGGCGACGAACCTTGTGGCGATCCGCCGCTTCGATCTCGCCGTCGGTGCCGCGACGCCTGCCCCGGCGGCTTATCTGGCCTTTCCGGAGCTGCGGCTTGAACGTCTGGACCAGACCTACCGTCACCTCGACGACGGCCGCTACGCCTATGCCGCGCCGAAATTCAGATACGACCAGGTGCTGGACGTCTCGCCGTCAGGCTTCGTCGTCAACTATCCGGGTCTTTGGAAAGCCATTGTGCTGAATTGAGCCGCGCCGGGCGTCGAGCGTCGAGTTAGGGCATAGAGAGCGCAACCTCGGCATGGCTCATGGCGATGCTGGCCGGCTCGATTGCCTGCAGCGCGTCGCTTTCGCCGATCTCGGCCATGATGCGGTCGGCCGCCGCCTGGGCCTGCTCCAGGCTCTGCCAGCGCACGACGTCTACCCAGCTTCCATCCTCGCGCCTGCCGAGATGTCGGCTGAGAAAGCCCGGCTGCCGGGCGAGCCAGTCGGTCATGATCTTGTCGTTGGCGACAAAGCCGGCTTCGGTGCCGGGCTTGAGGCGGAAGGTGACGATTTCCAGGGTCTCGGTCATCAGAATCTCAAACGGGCCGTTTCGGCGGTCTTATGGCATGGACGGCGACAGGATTCCGTCAGGATAGACGTGCCGAGCCGCATGTAACGGCGCTCGCTTGCGAAGCCTTGCTGTTTTGGCTAAGGAGGCCGCGCATTCCGGCGCCAGGCCTACCTTGGCGTTTCCTCTCGTTCCGGCCTTGAGCCGGCTTCAGTCAAAGGCATTTCGCTTCCATGGCGCGTATCGTGATGAAATTCGGCGGAACCTCGGTCGCCGACATCGCCCGCATCCGCAATGTGGCGCATCATGTCAAACGCGAGGTCGATACCGGTCACGACGTGGCCGTGGTGGTATCGGCCATGGCCGGCAAGACCAACGAGTTGGTCGCGTGGACGCGCGAGGCCTCGCCCATGCACGATGCGCGCGAATACGACGCCGTTGTCGCTTCGGGCGAGCAGGTCACGGCCGGTCTCCTGGCGATCACGCTGCAGAATATGGGCGTCCATGCACGGTCGTGGCAGGGCTGGCAGATCCCAATCAAGACCGACAACGCGCATGGCGCGGCGCGCATCCTCGACATCGACGGCGCCTTTCTGATCAAGCGTTTCGGCGAGGGCCAGGTGGCGGTGATCGCGGGTTTCCAGGGCATCGGGCCGGACAACCGCATCTCGACGCTCGGCCGCGGCGGCTCCGACACCAGCGCCGTGGCAATCGCCGCGGCGGTCAAGGCCGACCGCTGCGACATCTACACCGATGTCGACGGCGTCTACACAACCGATCCCCGCATCGAACCGAAAGCCCGGCGTCTCGCCAAGATTTCCTTCGAGGAAATGCTCGAAATGGCCTCGCTCGGCGCCAAGGTGCTGCAGGTGCGCTCGGTCGAGCTTGCCATGGTACACAGGGTGCGTACCTTCGTGCGGTCGTCCTTCGACGATCCCGATGCGCCCGGAATGGGGGATTTGCTCAATCCGCCCGGAACGCTTATTTGCGACGAGGAAGAGATCGTGGAACAGCAGGTCGTCACCGGAATTGCCTACGCCAAGGACGAAGCGCAGATTTCGCTGCGCCGCGTCGGCGACCGCCCAGGCGTCGCCGCCGGCATCTTCGGTCCTCTGGCCGAGGCCAACATCAATGTCGACATGATCGTCCAGAATATCTCCGAGGACGGCAAGTTCACCGACATGACCTTCACCGTGCCGTCCGTCGACGTCGACAAGGCGCTTGCGGTGCTGGAGAAGCTGAAGCCGGAAGTCGGCTATGATGTCGTGCAGTCGGAAGCCGGCATGTCGAAGGTTTCGGTCATCGGCATCGGCATGAGGAGCCACGCGGGCGTCGCCGCCACCGCCTTCAAGGCGCTGGCCGACAAGGCGATCAATATCCGCGCCATCACCACGTCCGAGATCAAAATCTCGATACTGATCGACGGTCCCTATACGGAACTGGCGGTTCGCACTTTGCATTCCGTCTACGGTCTGGATAAGCAGTAGCAAGAACTGAGTCAGTTGTTGCGTGAACGCCGGCCGCGGGAGAAACTGCGGCGGGCGAATGCCCATTGGAGAACAAGCCGCGATGCGTGATACGGCCAGTGGCCCGCGCGTTCTGCTCAAACGGCTTCGCGAGCTCATGCAGGAGCCGCTGGAGCCGCAGGAGCGGCTCGACCGCATCGTGCGCGACATCGCCTCCAACATGGTCGCCGAAGTCTGCTCGCTATACGTGCTGCGCGCGGACTCGGTGCTCGAGCTCTACGCCACCGAGGGTCTGAACCCCAACGCCGTCCACCTGGCGCAGCTCAGGCTCGGACAGGGCCTGGTCGGCACGATCGCCGCCAGCGCGCGGCCGCTGAACCTCTCCAACGCGCAGGAGCATCCGGCCTTCGCCTACCTGCCGGAGACGGGCGAAGAGATCTACAATTCCTTCCTCGGCGTGCCGGTGCTGAGGGCAGGGCGCACGCTGGGCGTGCTGGTGGTGCAGAACAAGACCATGCGCCACTACCGCGACGACGAAGTCGAGGCGCTGGAAACCACGGCGATGGTGATCGCCGAGATGATCGCCACCGGCGATCTCGCGCGCCTCACCCGGCCCGGACTGGAGCTCGACCTCAGCCGGCCGGCAAGCTTCACCGGGCTTTCCTTCAACGAGGGTGTCGGGCTCGGCCACGTCGTGCTGCACGAGCCGCGCATCGTCGTCACCAACCTGTTCAACGAGGACAGCGAGGAGGAGGTGCGCCGGCTGCAATCCTCGCTCGGTTCGCTCCGGCTCTCCATCGACGACATGCTGGAGCGGCGCGAGGTCGCCTTCGAGGGCGAGCACCGCGAGGTGCTCGAGGCCTATCGCATGTTCGCCAATGACAGCGGTTGGGTGCGCCGGCTGGAAGAGGCGATCCGTAACGGCCTGACGGCGGAAGCGGCGGTCGAGAAGGTGCAGAGCGACATGCGCGCACGCATGCTGCACATGACCGACCCCTATCTGCGCGAGCGGATGAGCGATTTCGACGACCTCGCCAACCGGCTCCTGCGCCAGTTGATGGGGCGCGGGCCGGATGACGTCGCGGCCTCGCTGCCCAAGGACGCCATCATCGTCGCCCGTTCGATGGGGGCGGCCGAACTGCTCGACTATCCGCGCGACAAGCTGCGCGGGCTGGTGCTGGAGGACGGCGCCGCCACCAGCCATGTCGTCATCGTCGCGCGCGCCATGGGTATTCCTGTCGCCGGACAGATGAAGGGCGCCGTTTCCATGGCGGAAAACGGCGACGCAATCATCGTCGACGGCGAGGAAGGCACCATCCATCTCAGGCCACAATCCGACCTGGAAGCCGCCTACGCCGAAAAAGTCCGCTTCCGGGCGCGGCGGCAGGAAGTCTATCGCGAGCTGCGCAAGAAGCCGTCGCTGACCAAGGACGGCGTTCCGGTCGATCTCCTGATGAATGCGGGTCTTGCCGTCGACCTGCCGCAGCTGACCGAATCGGGCGCCGCCGGCATTGGGCTCTTCCGCACTGAATTGCAGTTCATGGTCGCCTCGACCTTCCCGCGCGCCGAGGCGCAGGAGCGGCTTTACCGCGACGTGCTCGACGCCGCGCGCGGCAAGCCGGTTACCTTCCGCACGATCGACATTGGCGGCGACAAGGTGCTGCCTTATTTCAAGGGCGCGGTGCAGGAGGAGAATCCGGCGCTCGGCTGGCGGGCGATCCGGCTGACGCTCGATCGCCCAGGCCTGCTCAGAACGCAGATCCGGGCGCTGTTGAAGGCCTGCGGCGGCCGTGAACTGAAGCTGATGCTGCCGATGGTGACCGAGCTGTCGGAAATCGCGCAGGCGCGGGAGATCATCGACCGTGAGGTCCGGCATCTGTCGCGCTTTGCGCATCATCTGCCCACCAGCCTCAAGCTCGGCGCGATGCTGGAAGTGCCCTCGCTCCTGTTCCAGCTCGACGAATTGATGAAGGCGGTGGACTTCGTCTCGGTCGGCTCCAACGACCTCTTCCAGTTCGTCATGGCCGTCGATCGCGGCAACACCCAACTCGCCGACCGCTTCGACACTCTGTCGACGCCGTTCCTACGGGTGCTGAAGACGATCGCCGATGCCGGCCTGCGCAACAACACGCCGGTGACGCTCTGCGGTGAGCTTGCCGGCAAGCCGATCTCGGCGATGGCGCTGATCGGCCTGGGCTTCCGCTCGATCTCGATGTCGCCGGCCTCGATCGGCCCAGTCAAGGCGATGCTGACCGAACTGCCGCTGCAGGAGCTGGAAGACTTCTTCAGGGACAATCTGATGGCGCCGGCCCAAGCGACGCCGATGCGGGCCTTGCTTCAGGCCTTTGCCGACGACCGCTCGATTCCGCTATAGCCCTCTGTTATGATCAACTTGCCCCGCGACCGTATGGATCAAGTCGTCAAGCGTTTCGATATGCTCGAAGCGCAGATGGCGGCCGGGCCCGCCGCCGATCAATATGTCAAGATGGCGTCGGAATATGCCGACATCCAGGAGATGGTGGGCAAGATCCGAGCGTTGCGCGCCGCCGAGCAGGAGCAGGCGGACCTCGAGGCGATGCTGGCCGACAAGGCGACCGACGCCGACATGCGGGCGCTGGCCGAGGCGGACCTGCCGGAGGTCGAGGGCCGCATCGAGGCGCTGCAGAAGGACATCCAGATCCTGCTTCTGCCCAAGGACGCGGCCGACGAGAGGAACGCCATCCTTGAAATCCGCGCCGGCACCGGCGGCGACGAGGCGGCCCTGTTCGCCGGCGACCTGTTTCGCATGTATGAGCGCTATGCCGCCTCGCGCGGCTGGCGCTTCGAGGTTGTGTCGGCCAGCGATGGCGAGGTCGGCGGCTACAAGGAAATCATCGCCTCGGTGTCGGGCAAGGGCGTGTTCGCGCATCTGAAGTTCGAATCCGGCGTGCACCGCGTCCAGCGCGTGCCGGAGACCGAAGCCGGCGGGCGCATCCACACCTCGGCCGCGACGGTGGCCGTGCTGCCCGAGGCGGAAGAGGTCGATATCGAAATCCGGGCGGAGGATATCCGCATCGATACGATGCGCGCCTCGGGCTCCGGCGGCCAGCACGTCAACACTACCGATTCGGCGGTGCGCATCACCCATTTGCCGACCGGCATCATGGTGGTGCAGGCGGAGAAGTCGCAGCACCAGAACCGGGCGCGCGCCATGCAGATCCTGAGGGCTCGGCTCTATGACCTGGAGCGCAGCCGGGCCGACGAAGAACGCTCGTCGTCGCGAAAATCGCAGGTGGGCTCGGGCGACCGGTCGGAACGCATCCGCACCTATAATTTCCCGCAGGGGCGCGTTACCGACCACCGCATCAACCTCACGCTCTACAAGCTCGACCGGGTGATGATGGGCGAGCTGGACGAGGTGATCGATGCGCTGATTGCCGACCATCAGTCGAAGCTGTTAGCCGATATGAGCCTCGATGGCTGATCGACTGCCCGCCGCGCTCGGGCCTCTGCTCAGGGCGGCGCGCCAGCGTCTGGCCGCCGCCGGTATCGACGATCCGGCGCTCGATTCCCGGCTGATCGTCGAACATTTCTCCGGCACGACCCGCACCCAGGCGATCGCCGAGCCGGGGCACGAGGTGGGTCCGAAGGCGCTTTCGGCCGTTGAAGCGGCCCTGAGGCGTCGCGTCGCAGGCGAGCCGGTGCACCGCATCCTCGGCTACCGCGAATTCTACGGTTTGCGCCTGTCGCTATCGCCGGAGACGCTGGAACCCCGGCCGGACACCGAGACGCTGGTCGACGCCGTCCTGCCCTTCGCCCGGGCGACGGCCGAAAGGCTTGGCGAATGCCGCATTCTCGATCTTGGCACGGGCACCGGCGCCATCGCGCTGGCCCTGCTTGGCGCCGTTCCGGCGGCGACCGCGACGGGCGTCGACATTTCGCCCGGCGCATTGGCGACCGCAACCGCAAATGCCCGGAATCTGGGGCTCGGCGAGCGCTTCAAGGCCTTGAATTCCAACTGGTTCGAAAAAGTTTCGGGCCGCTACCATGTAATTGCCTCGAACCCTCCCTATATACCGAGGGGAGAGATCGGAAATCTGCAGGACGAGGTCCGCGATTTCGACCCGCGCCGGGCCCTGGACGGAGGCGCGGATGGTTTGGAACCCTATAGGGTCATCGCCGCCGAGGCGGCAGGATTTCTGGAAGCGCAAGGCAAGGTAGCGGTCGAGATCGGCCACACGCAGAAAAACGAGGTCACCGAGATATTCGCGGCAGTCGGCTATGGGCTGGCCGCAGCCTACCGGGACCTCGGCGGCAACGACAGAGTTCTGGTGTTCGAGCGGCGAAAGCCCTGATGCAGCGCGAAAAAACCGCTTGGCAATACAGGGGAATGCGGTTAGGGTCCGGCTCAACCGGATGAGACGAAGCAGGCAGTGCTCCCAGCGATTCGGTTTTCCTTGGAAATAGCTGCCTTCTTGCGCAAACGACGCCCAAGCTTCGTGCGGGAATCATCCGGCAAGTGATGTAACCGGAACAGGATGGCACGTGGCGCCAACGCAATTGATGCGGGCGAACGCCGGTGAAGAAACGAAACGGCTGGCTGCATGAGCGCCTCCGTTCGTGAAGAGTTTTTCGAAAATTCACTATGAAGAGAGTCTAATGAGGCCACAACAGCAGAACAGGCGCATGCGCGGTCGCAACAACAATGGCGGCGGTGGCAACAACAACAACCGCAAGGGGCCGAATCCCCTGACCCGCACTTACGAGAGCAACGGCCCGGACGTGAAGATCCGCGGATCGGCTCAACAGATCGCCGAAAAATACGCCGCACTCGCCCGTGACGCGCAAAGCTCCGGCGACAGGGTGATGGCCGAGAACTATCTCCAGCACGCCGAACACTACAATCGCATCATTGCCGCCGCACAGGCGCAGATGCCGATCCAGAACGTTCCGCAGAACCGCGAAGAGTTCGATGACGATCTCGATGAGGACCGCGACGAGTTCGACAATGCCGGCAATGGCGCCGGGGCGCCGGCGCACGGCTCCGGGCCGCAGCCGGTCATCGAAGGCACGCCAGCGGAACTCGCCTACAACCAGGAAAATGGACGCGACAACAACAGTCGCCGCGACGGTGGTCAGCGTGACGGGGGGCAGCGCGACAACAACAGCCGCGACCGGCATCGCGACCGCCGCAATGGCGGCTATGGCCAGAACGGTCAACGTGGCGAAAATGGCCAGCGCGGCGAGCAGGGCGGCCAGCAGTTCGATCAGAATCGCCGCAACGAGGCGACCGACGAGGCCGGCTCCCAGGGTGAGCAGGCGCCGCAGTTCGACAGTTTCTCGCCGGCCGCGCTCGCTGCTCAGGCCGAGCTCAACGAAGCCGCCATGGACAATGCCGGCGGCGGTCGGCGTCCGCGGCGTCCGCGGCGCCCGCGTGGCAATTATGCCGAGCAGGCCGGCAATGGCGAGCAGGGCGACCAGCCGGAGAGCTTGAGCCCGGAAGCTGCCAGCGCTGAAAATTCGGGCGAAACGCGCAACGCGGCGAGCAATGGCGACCACGCCAGCGCCAAGCCGGCCGAGAAAGCGGACCGGGCGAACGAGCCGGTTGCCGACGAGCCGGCGCCCGTTGCCAGCGAAGCTCCTGGCGAGCCTGTGTCCGCCGACGCGAACAACTGATCCGGACGCCAATCCAGGCATTGCAGACGGCGGAGAGCAATCTCCGCCGTTTTCGTTCGTGCGCTGCTTGCTCGATGCATGTCGCTCGCCCTCAAACCGCTTTGCACTTCCGGGGCGACATGCAGTGGAATATTCTGCTTTGATCGACATCAAGGCGTCTTGAGGGACCGTACCCCATACACCATATCTCGGCTGAACAGGGCTCGGCTCTATGAGCGGGTCCGTCACCGCAATCTGATCCGGTGCCGCAAAGCGGGCCGGTGATGGAAGGAGACGCATATGAATATCGAGAAATACTCCGAGCGCGTGCGCGGCTTCATCCGGTCCGCGCAGACCATGGCGCTCTCGCGCAACCACCAGCAATTTACCCCTGAACATATGCTGAAGGTCCTCGTCGATGACGACGAGGGCCTTGCCGCGTCCCTGATCGAGCGCGCCGGCGGCAGCGTCCGCGACGTCAAGCTCGGCGTCGAGGCCGCGCTCGAAGCCATGCCCAAGGTCGAAGGCGGCAATGGCCAGCTCTATCTTGCCCAGCCTCTCGCCAAGGTGTTTTCCACCGCCGAGGACCTGGCCAAGAAGGCCGGCGACAGCTTCGTCACCGTCGAACGGCTGCTGCAGGCGCTTGTCATGGAGAAGTCGGCCAAGACCGCCGACATCCTGTCCAAGGCAGGCGTCACCGCGCAGGCGCTCAACCAGGCCATCAACGATATCCGCAAGGGCCGCACCGCCGACTCGGCCGGGGCCGAGCAAGGCTATGACGCGTTGAAGAAATACGCGCGCGACCTCACCGCCGACGCCCGCGCCGGCAAACTCGACCCGGTCATCGGCCGCGACGACGAGATCCGCCGCACCATCCAGGTGCTGTCGCGGCGCACCAAGAACAATCCCGTGCTGATCGGCGAGCCCGGCGTCGGCAAGACGGCGATCGCCGAAGGCCTGGCGCTGCGCATCGTCAATGGCGACGTGCCGGAATCGCTGAAGGACAAGCAGTTGATGGCGCTCGACATGGGCGCGCTGATTGCCGGCGCCAAATATCGCGGCGAGTTCGAGGAGCGGCTGAAGGCCGTGCTCAACGAGGTCACCTCGGCCAACGGCAACATCATCCTGTTCATCGACGAGATGCACACGCTGGTCGGCGCCGGCAAGGCCGACGGCGCGATGGACGCGTCGAACCTGTTGAAGCCAGCGCTGGCGCGCGGCGAATTGCACTGCGTCGGCGCGACCACGCTCGACGAATACCGCAAGCATGTCGAGAAGGACCCGGCGCTTGCCCGCCGTTTCCAGCCCGTTTTCGTCGATGAGCCGACGGTGGAGGATACGGTCTCGATCCTGCGCGGCCTGAAGGAGAAATACGAGCAGCACCACAAGGTGCGCATCTCCGATTCCGCGCTGGTGTCGGCGGCGACGCTTTCCAACCGCTACATCGCCGACCGCTTCCTGCCGGACAAGGCGATCGACCTTGTCGACGAGGCGGCCTCCAGGCTGCGCATGCAGGTCGATTCCAAGCCAGAGGCGCTGGACGAGATCGACCGCCGCATCATGCAGCTCAAGATCGAGCGCGAGGCGCTGAAGGTCGAGAAGGACGAGGCTTCGAAGGATCGGCTTGCTCGGCTGGAGAAGGAGCTTGCCGACCTCGAGGAGGAATCGAGCGAGCTGACCACGAAGTGGCAGGCCGAAAAGCAGAAGCTCGGCCTTGCCGCCGACCTGAAGAAGCAGCTCGACGAGTCGCGCAACGAGCTGGCGATCGCGCAGCGCAAGGGCGAGTTCCAGCGCGCCGGCGAGCTTGCCTATGGCAAGATCCCGGAGCTGGAGAAGAAGCTCAAGGAAGCGGAAGCGCAGGACGGCAAGACCGGCATGGTGGAAGAGGTGGTCACACCCGACCATGTCGCGCATGTCGTGTCGCGCTGGACCGGCATTCCGGTCGACAAGATGCTGGAAGGGCAGCGCGAGAAGCTCTTGCGCATGGAAGACGAGATCGGCAAGCGGGTCGTCGGCCAGGGCGAAGCCGTGCAGGCGGTGTCCAAGGCCGTGCGGCGCGCCCGCGCCGGATTGCAGGATCCGAACCGGCCGATCGGCTCGTTCATGTTCCTTGGTCCGACCGGCGTCGGCAAGACCGAGCTCACCAAGGCGCTGGCCAGCTTCCTGTTCGACGACGAGACCGCGCTGGTGCGCATCGACATGTCGGAGTTCATGGAGAAGCACTCCGTGGCCCGGCTGATCGGCGCGCCCCCCGGCTATGTCGGTTATGAGGAAGGCGGCGCGCTGACCGAAGCGGTGCGGCGTCGTCCCTATCAGGTCGTGCTGTTCGACGAGATCGAGAAGGCGCATCCGGATGTGTTCAACGTGCTCCTGCAGGTGCTCGACGACGGCCGGTTGACCGATGGCCAGGGCCGCACGGTCGACTTCCGCAACACGCTGATCATCATGACATCGAATCTCGGCGCCGAATATCTGGTCAATCTCAGCGACGACCAGGATGTCGATGCCGTGCGCGACGAGGTGATGAGCGTGGTGAAGGCCTCGTTCCGGCCGGAGTTCCTCAACCGCGTCGACGAGGTGATCCTGTTCCACCGGCTGCGCCGGCAGGACATGGACCGCATCGTCGAGATCCAGCTCAAGCGGCTGGAGAACCTGCTTACCGATCGCAAGATCACGCTGTTGCTGGATCATGACGCGATCGATTGGCTGGCGTCGAAGGGCTACGATCCGGCCTATGGCGCCAGGCCGCTGAAGCGGGTGATGCAGAAGGAGCTGCAGGACCCGCTGGCGGAGAAGATACTGCTCGGCGACATCCTGGACGGTTCGACGGTCAAGGTCACCGCGGGCTCCGACCGGTTGAACTTCCGCTCGAAGCCGACCGTGGTGGCGACGGAAGCCGCCGCCTGATCGGGTCGAGCGTTCAATGAACGCGAAGCGCGTCGCACCGGACTGGTGCGGCGCGCTTTGTTATTCCCGGTGATTGCGCATAATCGGCTGCCGATTCGAATGGCTGGAAGGACTCGATGACGCTCGACGATTACAACGGCTTCTGCGCATCGCTGCCCGCCACGACTCATGTCGTTCAGTGGGGCGGCGCCCATGTCTGGAAGGTCGGCGGCAAGGTGTTCGCCATCGGCGGCTGGAACGAGGGCTGCGGGCTGTTCGTCACCTTCAAATGTTCCGAGATGGCTTATGATGTGCTGAAGGATCAGCCAGGCTGCCGGCCGGCGCCTTATCTCGCCTCGCGAGGCATGAAATGGATCCAGCGTCAGACAAGCCAAAGCATGAATGATGCGGCACTCAGGGACTATCTGCGTGAGAGCCATCGCCTGGTGGTGCTGAAGCTGACGAAACTGGTACGCGGGGAACTGGGGCTGCGCTGACATTCGTTCGGTATCATTGTGAAACGCCGGAAAACCGCCATCTTCATGCCCGGTTCATATTGGAACCTTAATTTGCGTGACTGGTTTGCTGGCGAAGATTCGCCCGCCAGGAGCCTCGTCGACCGGAGAGTTGGACCCCCATGCTGCGCTTGATCTTTTCCCTTTCGGCACTTGCGGCCGGGCTGGTGTCCTCCAGTGCGTTCGCCATGCCGAGTGTGGATGGAACGGTGCAGGCGACGAGGCCCGCCCAGCGCGGCGCGCTGATGCTGGCGCAGGAAGGCAATATCGACATCTACTACGATGCCAGGGGCAACCGCGTGCTGGTCGATGCCGACACCGGCAAGGTGATCGCCATCCAGCCGCCGGGGAGCAGGCTCGACCGCCGCGCGCTGCACCGGCAGATGCGCATGCAGGAACTCGGCCGCGCGCCGGCCGAGGACGACGACCGCTATTATCTCGACAATCCCGAGGACATGGCCCGCTTCCGCCGCCGGCAATTGGAGGAGAACGGCCGCGTCATCCCGCCGCCGGTCGATGAATACGATTCCAACGGCGACAATTCCGTCGATGCCTATCCGCCGGCGCCCAACAATGATGAAGGCTACGCCACCACCTATCCGGACGCGCCGAAGTCCAACACCATCAAGCGCCAGCCGCTGAACGAGGCGTCGATCGATCCGGAGCAGCCGGGCCAGGGCGAGGTGCTGCAGACAAACCCGGACGCCCAGCCGTCGCTGCCGCCCAACACGGGCGGCAAGGCCGCGGTCGATCCGTCACTGTCGCTCGGGGTGCGCCAGGACGTCGCCGCGCTGCAGGTGCTGCTCGATCGCGGCGGCGCTTCGCCGGGCGTGATCGACGGGCGCTTCGGCTCCAATGTCGACAAGGCGCTGGCCGCCTACAACGAAATAAACGGCACCAATCTGAAATCCACCGATGCCGTCGGCATCCAGGCGGCGCTTGCCCAGTCGGGCGGCGACCCCTTTGCCAGCTATACGATTACGCCGGAAGATGTGGCCGGCCCTTACGTCGCCTCGATCCCCGAGGACTACAGCCAGAAGGCCAAGCTCAACTGCATGTGCTACACCTCGGTCACCGAGGCGCTGGCCGAGCGCTTCCACATGGACGAGACCTATCTGAAGTCGATCAACAAGGGCGTTGACTTCAATCGCCCCGGCACGATGATCAAGGTCGCCAATTTCGGCAAGCTGGTCTCGACGCCGGTAACGCGTATCGTCGCCGACAAGACCAAGAAGGAAGTCTATGCGTATGATGGCGGCGGCAAGCTGGTCGCGGCCTATCCGGCGACCATCGGCTCGGCCGACACGCCGTCGCCGACCGGCATCCATGCTGTTTCGCGCATCGCGCTCGACCCGAACTACACCTACAACCCGAACATCAATTTCAAGCAGGGCCAGAACGACAAGATCCTCACCGTCCCGCCGGGACCGAACGGTCCGGTCGGCTCGGTCTGGATCGCGCTCGACAAGCCGACCTACGGCATCCACGGTACGCCCGACCCCTCCAAGATCGGCAAGACCGAGAGCCATGGCTGCGTGCGCCTGACCAACTGGGATGCACGCGAGCTCGCCAAGCTTGTGTCGCCGGGCGTCACGGTGGAGTTCGTCGGCGGAGCAACAATCGCGGAGGTTGGCGGGACCTCAACCGATGAGTTTACGCAGCAGTGAGCTGCGCGGCGCGGCGGCGTAGATAAGCTGCACCAGCAGGATGAAGACGATGCTGAGCAGCGGCGTGATCAGGCAAAGCGCCGCGCCGACCGCCCACAGGACCTGCGCCTTGACGATGCGCTGTAGACGGTGCGCCGCATCTCCGCGTCGACATCCTCGGCGATCATGCCGTTCCTGTCGGCATACCACCAGCTCGAAAACAGCGCGGCGCCAAGCATCAGCAGGTTCAGCCAGTAGACCAGCACCGCGATCCTGAATTCCAGGAAATCGGCCAGCAGATCGGTCGAGAATGGCAGCAGCGCGAATGAAGGCAAGAAAGCACGGGTTGAGCGTCGCCAGCCTGCGGTCCGATCTCGCGATCAGGCCATGCTGCGCCTGCTGGACGAACCAGAAGATGGTGAGCGTCAGGAAACTCAGCGCATAGGTCAGGAACCGTGGCGCCAGCGCCAGGATCGCGGCAACCAGTTCGCCTTCCGAGTGCACCGCCTCACGCGACGGCACCCTGATCTCCAACACGATCAAGGTCAGCGCTATGGCGAAGACGCCGTCGGTTATGCCGACGATGCGTCCGCGCCCTTCCGCCGACGAGCGGCCGCTTCATGGCTTCCCTCTCACGCATGATGGTGGAACCTAGCACGCCACCGGCGGTTTGCATCAGGACTGAGCCACCTCGCGATCCGGTGCTGAGTCAAAGAGTCCGAAAACCGCTTCGTACTTTCGGCATCATGCTCTGTCGTCTGGTTTCAAGGACAGCGATGCTCTGGCTTGTTGTTGCGCCCGCACGAGGGGGATAAGCAGGGATCTCATGTCATCCGCGAACGAAACCATTGCCGATAAGCATTCGCCCACGCGGGCGAACGGTACATTCTGTCCTCAGACGCGGCGGAAATTCGTCCTGGTGGCGGCGATCCTCGCCTCGGCGCTCGGTTTTATCGACGGCTCGATCCTGGCAATCGCGATGCCCGCATTGCGCGTTGATCTCGGCGCCAGCCTGGCCGAGGCGCAGTGGATTTCCAACGCCTATGCGCTGACGCTGTCGGCGCTCATCCTGGCGGGGGGCGCCGCCGGCGACCGGTTTGGATTGCGGCGCGCCTTCGTGACCGGCATCGCGCTGTTCATCGCGGCTTCACTCGCCTGCGCGGTGGCGCCCAACCCGGCCATATTGATCGCTTTCCGCGCCATCCAGGGCATCGGCGCGGCGATCATGGTGCCGGGCAGCCTCGCCATCATCGCCAAAGCCTATCCGAAGAAGGAGCGCGGTCGGGCCATCGGCATCTGGGCCGCCGCGTCGGCGCTGACCACGGCGCTCGGTCCCGTTCTGGGCGGCTTCGTCTTGACGACTTTCGGGAACGGGGTCTGGCGCGCGATCTTCGCCATCAACCTGCCGCTTGGACTGATCTCGATCTATCTGCTTCTGGCCAAGGTGCCGGCCGACCAGCCGACTGAAAAGCGCAGCCTCGATCTCGGGGGTGCGGCGCTGGCGACGCTGGCGTTCGGATCGTTGGCCTATGGATTGACGGCGATGAACGCCGAGGGCGGCGGGATGATGGCCGGGCCGGCGATCGTCGCTGGCGTCGTCCTGCTTTTCGTCTTCATCCTTTACGAGCGCTGGCGGCGCGAGCCGATGATCGATCTCGGCCTGTTTCGCATCGGCGCTTTCGCCGGCGCCAATCTGGCGACCTTCTTCCTCTATTTCGCGCTGTCGGCGAATCTCTTCTACCTGCCGATGGTCCTGATCGCAGGCTGGGGATTGAGCTCGGCCGAGGTCGGATTCATCTTCCTGCCATTGTCGGCATCGATCGCATTGCTATCGGGAGCGGTCGGCCAGTGGTCCGACAAGATCGGTCCGCGTCTGCCGATCGCCGCCGGCAGCTTCATCGTCGCCATCGCCTTCGCCGGGCTCGCCTTGCTCTCTCATGCCGGCGTCCATCGTTTCTGGACCGGGGCCTTTCCGCTGATGGCCTTGATGGGGCTTGGAATGGCGCTTGTGGTGTCGCCGCTGTCGACGGCGGTAATGACCTCGGTCGAAGACCAGGATACGGGGGCTGCGTCAGGCATCAACAATGCCGTCTCGCGCGTCGGCGGGCTGATCGCGGTGGCGGCAATGGGCTCGCTGGCGGCTTTCGTCTATGCGCGAGTGACCGGCAACCCTGCCGGCATTCCCGGTTTCGGCGAGCCTCCTGCGGCCGGGCTGGCGGCCAATCTCGATGCATTGCGGATTAGGGCAAACGATTCGGCTTTTGCCGCGGTCGCCGCTATCACGACATTGCTTTGCGTGTTGTCATCGATCGTTGCCTGGCTCACCGTTCCCGGGCAGGCGTCGCCCTGGCGGCAACAAGGCGACGATTCGGGCGAATAGGTTCAATAGTCACGCGACTAATTCGGAAGCTGCGAATCCGTCTTGGCGCTGGCAACCTTCAGCGCGTTGCCGTCTTCCTGCTTCAGAAGATCGTCGATTCGCTCGCGCTCGCGCTTGAAAGCAACGAGATCGTCGCCCTTCAGCACCTTGCCCACCGGCAGGCGCACGCGCATCGGGTCGACCTTGGTGCCGTTGACGATCAGCTCGTAGTGAAGATGCGGACCGGTGGCGAGACCGGTCTGGCCGAGATAGCCGATCACCTGGCCCTGGCGCACGCGCATCCCGGGCTCGATGCCCTTGGCGAAAGCGCTCTGGTGATTGTAGGAGGTCTCGTAGCCATTGGCGTGGCGGATGATGATCTGCTTGCCGTAGCCGCCGGCCCAGCCGACCTTCTCGACGACGCCGTTGCCCGCAGCGATGATCGGCGTGCCGATGGGCGCCGCCCAGTCGACACCGGTATGCATGCGCACGTAGCCCAGAATCGGATGCCGCCGCGCGCCGAAGCCAGAGCGGAACTTGCCGGCGGGCAGCGGATTGCGCAGCAGGAACTGCTGGGCGCTCGAACCGTTTTCGTCGAAATAGTCGGTGCTGCCGTCCTGCATCTGGAAGCGGTAGAAATTCTTCGTCTGGCCGCCGAAGGTCGCCGATACATAGAGAAGGTCGGAATTGTCGGAGGTCTGGTCGTCGCCGTCGGGCTGCGAGAACAGGACCTCGAGGCGGTCGGCCGGCGAAATGCGCGACTGAAAATCGACGTCGGAGGCGAGAAGCTTGATCAGCTTCTGCGTCAT
>NZ_VFTG01000001.1:525000-527500 GCF_006439355.1 Mesorhizobium sp. B4-1-3 | reverse complement strand
AACACTTACTGGAGGGCCGAACCCATAACTGTTGCAATAGTTCGGGATGACTTGTGGCTAGGGGTGAAAGGCCAATCAAACTCGGAAATAGCTGGTTCTCCGCGAAATCTATTTAGGTAGAGCGTCGACCGAATACCCCAGGGGGTAGAGCACTGGATGGGCTAGGGGTCCTCACCGGATTACCAAACCTAACCAAACTCCGAATACCTGGGAGTACTAGTCGGCAGACACACGGCGGGTGCTAACGTCCGTCGTGAAAAGGGAAACAACCCTGACCTACAGCTAAGGTCCCCAAGTTATGGCTAAGTGGGAAAGGATGTGAGGATCCCAAAACAACCAGGATGTTGGCTTAGAAGCAGCCATCATTTAAAGAAAGCGTAACAGCTCACTGGTCTAAATAAGGGTCTTTGCGCCGAAAATGTAACGGGGCTAAAGCCATACACCGAAGCTTAGGGTTCGTGAGCAATCACGAGCGGTAGCGGAGCGTTCTGTAAGCTGATGAAGCCGTACCCGTGAGGGGCGGTGGAGGTATCAGAAGTGCGAATGCTGACATGAGTAACGTAAGGGGAGTGAGAGACTCCCCCGCCGAAAGACCAAGGGTTCCTGCTTAAAGTTAATCTGAGCAGGGTTAGCCGGCCCCTAAGACGAGGCGGAAACGCGTAGTCGATGGGAACCACGTTAATATTCGTGGGCCTGGAGGTAGTGACGGATCACACAAGTTGTCCAATCTTATCGGATTGAACGGGCAGCGGAGTGGTTCCAGGAAATAGCTCCTCCTTATAGACCGTACCCGAAACCGACACTGGTGGTCAGGTAGAGTATACCAAGGCGCTTGAGAGAACTATGCTGAAGGAACTCGGCAAATTGCACGCGTAACTTCGGAAGAAGCGTGACCCTTTTCTGCGCAAGCAGGGGAGGGTGGCACAGACCAGGGGGTAGCGACTGTTTATCAAAAACACAGGGCTCTGCGAAGCCGCAAGGCGACGTATAGGGTCTGACGCCTGCCCGGTGCTGGAAGGTTAAGAGGAGGGGTGCAAGCTCTGAATCGAAGCCCCAGTAAACGGCGGCCGTAACTATAACGGTCCTAAGGTAGCGAAATTCCTTGTCGGGTAAGTTCCGACCTGCACGAATGGCGTAACGACTTCCCCGCTGTCTCCAGCATAGACTCAGTGAAATTGAATTCCCCGTGAAGATGCGGGGTTCCTGCGGTTAGACGGAAAGACCCCGTGCACCTTTACTATAGCTTTACATTGGCATTCGTAGTGGCATGTGTAGGATAGGTGGTAGGCTTTGAAGCCTGGGCGCCAGCTCAGGTGGAGCCACCCTTGAAATACCACCCTTATCACTATGGATGTCTAACCGCGGCCCGTTATCCGGGTCCGGGACAATGTATGGTGGGTAGTTTGACTGGGGCGGTCGCCTCCTAAAGAGTAACGGAGGCGCGCGATGGTGGGCTCAGAACGGTCGGAAATCGTTCGCTGAGTGCAATGGCATAAGCCTGCCTGACTGCGAGACTGACAAGTCGAGCAGAGACGAAAGTCGGTCATAGTGATCCGGTGGTCCCGCGTGGAAGGGCCATCGCTCAACGGATAAAAGGTACGCCGGGGATAACAGGCTGATGACCCCCAAGAGTCCATATCGACGGGGTTGTTTGGCACCTCGATGTCGACTCATCGCATCCTGGGGCTGGAGCAGGTCCCAAGGGTATGGCTGTTCGCCATTTAAAGCGGTACGTGAGTTGGGTTCAGAACGTCGTGAGACAGTTCGGTCCCTATCTGCCGTGGGTGTAGGAATATTGAAAGGATCTGTCCCTAGTACGAGAGGACCGGGATGGACGGATCTCTGGTGGACCTGTTGTGGCGCCAGCCGCATTGCAGGGTAGCTATATCCGGACGGGATAACCGCTGAAGGCATCTAAGCGGGAAACCCACCTTGAAACGAGTATTCCCTGAGAACCGTGGAAGACGACCACGTTGATAGGCCGGGTGTGGAAGAGCGGCAACGCTTGAAGCTTACCGGTACTAATAGTTCGATAGGCTTGATCGTTCTCATTACTTATATCCATCAGGGCGCAATCCGAAGGATTGTCGCCATAAGTCGGATGGTCTACCAGCGCTCACGCATGAGCGGCCCCTTCGGGGCCAAAGCTTAAGCGAGGGCGCCGGACGACCGGCGACGCGCAGTCGCGCTTGCGGGCTTCGCCCGTAGGCAAAACGCAGACGTCGCCTGGCACAAAACGCGACGATCCCTCGGATCGCGCTTGAACAGCTTCTCGATTTGAACGTGCGTTTTGCCGACCTGGTGGTTATGGCGGAGCGGCTGCACCCGATCCCATTCCGAACTCGGCCGTGAAACGCTCCAGCGCTGATGGTACTTCGTCTCAAGACGCGGGAGAGTAGGTCGCTGCCAGGTCTGCAAAGCGCACGTTCGCCTCACATCCGGATCAGAAGGATCCGGGTGGAGCTAAATCTTCTCTCCACGATTGTTGTGGTGCATGTCG
>NZ_VFTG01000001.1:0-520000 GCF_006439355.1 Mesorhizobium sp. B4-1-3 | reverse complement strand
AGTTCGTCGCATTAGACCCGAAACCGAGTGATCTAGCCATGAGCAGGCTGAAGGTAAGGTAACACTTACTGGAGGGCCGAACCCATAACTGTTGCAATAGTTCGGGATGACTTGTGGCTAGGGGTGAAAGGCCAATCAAACTCGGAAATAGCTGGTTCTCCGCGAAATCTATTTAGGTAGAGCGTCGACCGAATACCCCAGGGGGTAGAGCACTGGATGGGCTAGGGGTCCTCACCGGATTACCAAACCTAACCAAACTCCGAATACCTGGGAGTACTAGTCGGCAGACACACGGCGGGTGCTAACGTCCGTCGTGAAAAGGGAAACAACCCTGACCTACAGCTAAGGTCCCCAAGTTATGGCTAAGTGGGAAAGGATGTGAGGATCCCAAAACAACCAGGATGTTGGCTTAGAAGCAGCCATCATTTAAAGAAAGCGTAACAGCTCACTGGTCTAAATAAGGGTCTTTGCGCCGAAAATGTAACGGGGCTAAAGCCATACACCGAAGCTTAGGGTTCGTGAGCAATCACGAGCGGTAGCGGAGCGTTCTGTAAGCTGATGAAGCCGTACCCGTGAGGGGCGGTGGAGGTATCAGAAGTGCGAATGCTGACATGAGTAACGTAAGGGGAGTGAGAGACTCCCCCGCCGAAAGACCAAGGGTTCCTGCTTAAAGTTAATCTGAGCAGGGTTAGCCGGCCCCTAAGACGAGGCGGAAACGCGTAGTCGATGGGAACCACGTTAATATTCGTGGGCCTGGAGGTAGTGACGGATCACACAAGTTGTCCAATCTTATCGGATTGAACGGGCAGCGGAGTGGTTCCAGGAAATAGCTCCTCCTTATAGACCGTACCCGAAACCGACACTGGTGGTCAGGTAGAGTATACCAAGGCGCTTGAGAGAACTATGCTGAAGGAACTCGGCAAATTGCACGCGTAACTTCGGAAGAAGCGTGACCCTTTTCTGCGCAAGCAGGGGAGGGTGGCACAGACCAGGGGGTAGCGACTGTTTATCAAAAACACAGGGCTCTGCGAAGCCGCAAGGCGACGTATAGGGTCTGACGCCTGCCCGGTGCTGGAAGGTTAAGAGGAGGGGTGCAAGCTCTGAATCGAAGCCCCAGTAAACGGCGGCCGTAACTATAACGGTCCTAAGGTAGCGAAATTCCTTGTCGGGTAAGTTCCGACCTGCACGAATGGCGTAACGACTTCCCCGCTGTCTCCAGCATAGACTCAGTGAAATTGAATTCCCCGTGAAGATGCGGGGTTCCTGCGGTTAGACGGAAAGACCCCGTGCACCTTTACTATAGCTTTACATTGGCATTCGTAGTGGCATGTGTAGGATAGGTGGTAGGCTTTGAAGCCTGGGCGCCAGCTCAGGTGGAGCCACCCTTGAAATACCACCCTTATCACTATGGATGTCTAACCGCGGCCCGTTATCCGGGTCCGGGACAATGTATGGTGGGTAGTTTGACTGGGGCGGTCGCCTCCTAAAGAGTAACGGAGGCGCGCGATGGTGGGCTCAGAACGGTCGGAAATCGTTCGCTGAGTGCAATGGCATAAGCCTGCCTGACTGCGAGACTGACAAGTCGAGCAGAGACGAAAGTCGGTCATAGTGATCCGGTGGTCCCGCGTGGAAGGGCCATCGCTCAACGGATAAAAGGTACGCCGGGGATAACAGGCTGATGACCCCCAAGAGTCCATATCGACGGGGTTGTTTGGCACCTCGATGTCGACTCATCGCATCCTGGGGCTGGAGCAGGTCCCAAGGGTATGGCTGTTCGCCATTTAAAGCGGTACGTGAGTTGGGTTCAGAACGTCGTGAGACAGTTCGGTCCCTATCTGCCGTGGGTGTAGGAATATTGAAAGGATCTGTCCCTAGTACGAGAGGACCGGGATGGACGGATCTCTGGTGGACCTGTTGTGGCGCCAGCCGCATTGCAGGGTAGCTATATCCGGACGGGATAACCGCTGAAGGCATCTAAGCGGGAAACCCACCTTGAAACGAGTATTCCCTGAGAACCGTGGAAGACGACCACGTTGATAGGCCGGGTGTGGAAGAGCGGCAACGCTTGAAGCTTACCGGTACTAATAGTTCGATAGGCTTGATCGTTCTCATTACTTATATCCATCAGGGCGCAATCCGAAGGATTGTCGCCATAAGTCGGATGGTCTACCAGCGCTCACGCATGAGCGGCCCCTTCGGGGCCAAAGCTTAAGCGAGGGCGCCGGACGACCGGCGACGCGCAGTCGCGCTTGCGGGCTTCGCCCGTAGGCAAAACGCAGACGTCGCCTGGCACAAAACGCGACGATCCCTCGGATCGCGCTTGAACAGCTTCTCGATTTGAACGTGCGTTTTGCCGACCTGGTGGTTATGGCGGAGCGGCTGCACCCGATCCCATTCCGAACTCGGCCGTGAAACGCTCCAGCGCTGATGGTACTTCGTCTCAAGACGCGGGAGAGTAGGTCGCTGCCAGGTCTGCAAAGCGCACGTTCGCCTCACATCCGGATCAGAAGGATCCGGGTGGAGCTAAATCTTCTCTCCACGATTGTTGTGGTGCATGTCGTCGTCCCAAAACCGCCAGGCACTTTTGGGCGACATGCATAAAGGCCCGCCAAACGGGAGCCCGGGCCGCGCAAGCGGCCCTTCCATTTAGCGAGCCATCTACCCATCTGTAGGCCATCCTGCTTGTAAGGCTGCGCTTACGGCCAAAGGTGACGCGGGGTGGAGCAGCCCGGTAGCTCGTCAGGCTCATAACCTGAAGGTCACAGGTTCAAATCCTGTCCCCGCAACCAATTTTATCATAAATCTATAACCGTCCCGGTCTAACCGGGGCGGTTTTTGCCTTAGAAGGGGCAAGCAATTGCCGCGGCGCGCCTGGCGGTTCATCACTGCCGCAAGGGAGCTGCGCGAAATCGGAGCTCAATCGGGTTAACGCGCGTGGCCAAGTAGCCAAGATGCCGCGCGCCTTTAAAACTGTCCCATGCTCCAGGCCCTTGCTCATCGCCTGCGTGCTGAGAGACAGCCGTGGGCTTACCACTCACGCCTAGATATAGTGCCTGAAAGGCAGCCTAGCCGATCCTGTATCAGGTCCGGCCGTCAGGATTTCGCCAACAAGATCGGCAAACCGCAACGTCACGGGTAACCCGTCCGAGAATCCCGCGCTGTTGTAGTTGAGCTTAGTCAACGCCATCAGGTCCTGCAGCACTATTTCAATCGTTGCGTCGCCGCGGCGAACCCTGACCGTGAGCGGGTTCGGAACCTCTCGGCCGGGGTAGGTCTCGAGCCTCGGGATGTAGCCGGCCGTCCACAAGTAAGCCAAGCGCTCGTCCACGATAATTGCCGTGCCACGAAGAACGGGGTTCTGCCCGAAGCGGAACAGTTTGACCTCGTTTTGGCGGCGGATCTGCACGCCCACGAGATTGGTCTCGGGAGGCACGGTGCTGGTGAAGCCAGTCCACTCCTCGTCACCGAACTCGATCTTGCCGTGGATGAAAAGCTCCTTCGGAGGCTTGCCGTGGATATCCTTGTAGCCTTCGACGATCATCGTCATTAGTCGCGCAGCCTGGACACGGTCGAGCTTGAAACTGCCATCCCTGTCCGAATACCATGGTCCGACCGCACCCCTGAAGACGACGCCTTCGCCGGTATTGAGGAACATCTGTGCGCCGCAGCAGGCATTGTCGCGCCCGCGGGCCGCCTCCAGCTTCTTGAAAACCAAGCCCACGTAGCAGACGCCCTCTCTGACGTGGGCCAAGCGCCAAGGCGTGCCACTGGACTTGTAGAAGGCAGTGGCTCCCAAATTCCAGGCGACCGAGGCAGGATCCTGGAGCGATCGCCGCCGCAGTTTGGAATCCCGCTCGGTCGACAAAGTTGTTTCCCGCACAACCTGAATGACCTTGCCGGTGTCCAGGAGTCTGGCCTTGAACTGGTTGTGAAAGTTAGCTTCGAACTCGAACGGTCGCGCCTCCTCGTTGATCGTGTCGAACATGGTTGGTTGCTTGATCAGTCGGATGGCAGCGGCCTTTTTGATGCCTGTAGGCGATTCGATGCGCTCGGCTCCGGGTACCACCGACTGAGGTCGGCCGTATGTGTAGACCTCTTCGGGAATAATCGCGAACCACACCTTGGGCGAAGCCTCTTCCTCCCGGAGGTGCTTCCGGAGCGCCCGTTCGTAGATGTCGACCGTGCTGTAGATGCCCTCATGACGTGTGCCCGTACGGATCGCCTTGGAGATTTCATCGGCATCCACCTTGCAGTAGCCGAAGGGAACGTCCGACCACTCGGCGCCGAAAGCCGCCTGGAAGCCAGGCCACATGTACTTGTTGGCTTCCTTGCCGGTTTCCGGTGGGGCTATTGCCCCCTTGACGCTTCGGACCCATGCCGAATAGAGCCTCGCGCCTTCTTCGGTCGCGATAACGCCCACCTCCATCCTGCGAGGGTTGTAGTTCGACGATGGTGGGCCATACAGAAACAGACCATCTTTCGGGTGCGCTGCTGTCTGACCGTGGGCGAATTCGAGCTCAGGCTCTTCAATGTGCACAACCCGCCATTGCTTCAAGCTGCGTCCTCCTCGTCCGGTTCGAACAGGGCTGAATCCGTTTCATCCTCCTCATCGTCATCCGGCTCATCGGGCTCGTCCGGGACGTCGTCGAACTCCGTATTACCGACCAAGCGGCGCGTGCCTTGCAGTTGCAGAAGCTTGCCGCTGAGTTTGAGCGCCTCCGTACCGTCCAATTGGACGTCTATCTCCTCCCCGTCGCTCAGGAAGGCGATGAACGCCTGCTGCAACTGACGCCAGTGGCGGTTCCACCAACTCTTGCAGAAGCGGCGTCTGATAGCGGCAACACGTTTGGGATCGTCGATCAGCTTCTCCGCACCTTCCGAAAAGCAGATGTACGGTTTGAATCTGATGAAACCTGGCGGCCCTAGGTCAATGTTCACCAGCATTGAGAGATGCCAATTCAGCTGACGTCTCTCACTCCTGCCAACGACCTGCTTCCAGGTCTGCTTGCCATCGGGAGTGCGGTACCGAACCTTGCCATCCGGAATAAGGCCCAACGGAAAGTAGAAGGCCAAACCCCGAGAGATTTCGTGCGCCTTCAAACCCCTTGACACCAAGAAGCGTTCCACGTGCCGCCGAAGGAGGAACGTCAGCATGTTCCGGGCGTCGAACCACTCCGGCGCCGTCTCGTTGCCTTGGCGGCCCTTGAGGAAGCGCTGAACCTCCACGCGTCTCTTGAGGGCAAGTGTGAACTTCGGCGGCAACCCAGTCTGGATCTGCCCCATGGCTGCGAACGAGATAACTAGGCGGGCATGGCGGGTGTACGGGATGCCCGTGCTTTCTAAAGCCTCGTTGATCTCGGTGTTTGGGCCGTTGAATTCATAGAAGCTGATGTGGGTAGGCAGCGCCTCTATCGGCAACAGGTTGGTGAGCAATAGTTCGGGCGCGATCTCGACCTGAGGTGCATCCCTGCTGGTGCGTTCTCTCCAGTAGCTCATTCGCTCATCGATTCTGGTCGGGTCGGTAGGCACGTTCGCCTTCTCAAGCGTCTCGACCAGCGTGACAAGCGTGCCGCCCCATCCAGAAGAGAAGTCGAGAGCGTTGAGTTGAAGCAGTTGGATGGGGAAGCTGCCAAAGTCGACCTTGTCCAGGCGCACCGGAATGACGAAGGCGGGATCCTTTAGCTTGCGACCTGTGATGTCAGATGCCGCCAGTTCGTCTCTCACCCCCTTCCGATCCGGCTTGACGCTTTCGGTGGAGGCCACAAAAATCACCTTGATGGCCCGCGTCGTGATGGCTTCCTCAATCGTGTTCCAGAAAGGCGTTCCTCCCTTTAACTCGAACACATCGGCCCAAACGTTGTAACCAAGCCCGATAAGACGGGCCCCCAACCACTTGACGAACTCGTTGTCCTGCGGAGTGGCATGGGAGATGAAGATGACGTTTCGATCGGGATCAGTCATCAGCGACACCTTTTAGGAAGCAAGTCGCTTCACCTCCGCGGTTGAGACTGACGACCTGGTACGATGCAGCCATGGCGAGAAAGGTCCTCACTAAAGCGAACGTTCGACACTATACTCTAAGTCCCATCATCCCGGTGCAACGCGCACCAGCAATCGTCGATTCGCGCACACATTTTTTGGAGTCGTATGATTAGTCGACCAGCGATACTGTTGCGCTCGAACAGAATCGCCCGGTAAATCGGCTACATGCCCAAAACTGTCTGATCTCTACGCGATCGCGGGCGCCGTATCAGGGCGAGCAGTTTCGAGGCTGTTGAAGACCATTTCCCGCCCGGCGGGACCTACAAGCCGCCTAACTGCTCTCGGTCCAAAGCGGTAAACTGCACGTTCTAAGATCAGACACTGACTAGGGTTCTTGAAAACTGTCGGAGCTTCTGCTCCCGGTCGAATTTCGCGTGCGCACGAATGCTAGTGGTTCCGTGCGCAGCAGTGTAAACTCGATCGAAGTTCTCGTTCTGGGGTTCGAGTCGGCAGACCGCTACATCGCGCGACCCACTATCGAAGAAGCACTCTTCTGCTATAGGCGACGCTCTGCATAGCGCGTGACGTCGTCGAAGATCGCTCGAAATTCGGTGCCATGGCCCACGTTCTCGATAGGCTCACTGCCTCACGGCGTGCCCGAGGTTTGAACAGCGACAGCCAGCCTTCACTAAGCCCTGGGCTTTCGTTTGGCAGGCACCTTTCGGGTCGGGGTAGACTGCGCTTTGCGTGCGAGCCCTGCCGCCTTCGGGTCGTGTAGTTCGGCGCAATCATCGGGTAGTCCGGATTCGTTTTCGCGATCTTCGCTCAGCGTGGGCCAAGACGCGAGATGACGTTTCAGCGGTTCGTTCGCCTACCGGATCCACAAAAGATAGACAAAATGCGCTATCCCTATGTTCATTCCAGTGACTAACAACAACAGCAGATAGAACATCCAGCGTGTATCTGGTTGGCTCACAGGATCGCGCCAAAGCTTGCGCAACAGCCATAGCGTGTAAGCCGAACAGCCGCCCGCGAGCAGGGAAACGGCAACCTTGAACGCAAAAGGATCGTAACGCCGCAGGATGACCCCGCCGACAGCGAGAGAAATCACAATCACAACGTGGGAAAGCTGGCCCGTTGGCCGGGCTGCAGGTGCCCAAGCCGGATAAGAATAGGCGCGCAACTGGTTCCTGTATTGAGGAGGGATCCGCTGGCGAACGCGGTCGTAGGTGTCTGGTCGAAGCAACACCCCAAACCTGCTTCTCAGTAATAGGTGATCAATGAACGTGGGGTTCTTGCGCACCACTGCAATTGCCGGAAACGGCGAGGTGGCGCGATAGAGAATGTGGTCAACGTCAGCCCAAAGAGCCTCCTGCCATCCAAACACGCTCTTTACCCTTATAGCGTCCAGTCTGACATCGATTTGATCAATATTGAGCCTAATCCGCGCAAGCCCAATACCAAGCAGCCCGCAAAAGAAGGCCAACGCTGCGTGAAAAGCAAATCGTGCCGTCGGCGGCATCAGCGCCACCAGGCGCGCTTGCCAGGAATAGCCATGCCAGTTCGGATCGAGCGAGGCGATGGCCATCCAAATAAACCAAAGCGCGATAGCCACCATCAGCAGCGCGCCCTTCATGAAAGGATCGGACCTAAGCCAATTTGCCACAACATTCTCCGCTATCTATGCCGAGGGCGATACGGCAGAAGCCGCGAATATTCCGTTGTTCAGATGCTGAAGAATTTATGGACGGCATAGAACAGTAAATGTGGCGGTGCGAGAACATTACCGCTGCGTCGAATTGTGTTGATCGTGGGGCGCCCTGGGGGCTTGTTGCGGCGCTCCAGCGCGGCCGACAGCTTGGTGGAGGTTTCGATGGAGCCGTCGGTGTAAAGCCCCCGCTACGCCCATATTGGTGCTGAGGTCTATCCCGAGGACGAATGGCCGACCTATTTCCCGCGCAGACTGTTGTGCATTTACTCATTGCGGTGCAGCCAAGATACCCGTCAACAATAAAGTCGCGGAAGACTGTGCCGAGTCCTTTCTTGCCGCTCAAAGACGACTATGTTTCATGCGGGATTAATCCCAAAGCGGGGATTTGCGATGGGTGATGAAGACAAGTTGCTGAAGCGCTTGCAAGACAGTGCCGAAGACCTAGGCCGCCTGCTGGTTGTCAAAACTAACTACCCCATCGAAGATCACCTGAATGTTGTCGAGCTTGAGGGGCTCAGGGACACCTTCGGCATCGATCCGGAAGCTTTCACTGCGGAAGACATGGCCCGCATTCTGATGGCGCAAGACCGGCTTTACGCATTGGTTGAGCAAATCAACGAGCTGGACGCAGACGGCAAGCACTCGGTCGAGCAGATGTTAAACACGTTGAACCGGATATACGTCAACGCCCAGGCTTACATGCTGGCAAAAACGACCATTCAGGACATCGCCCAGAGGGCCTTGGAGGCCCAGCAGCACACCCGGCAGATTCCGATCAACCCGGAAGGTCCGATAGGGCAGACCATCGTCAAAGCCTCGACCGAGGTCATCAACAACGTCCACGTTACCAACAATCAAATCAACATCTCGATCCTCAGCGGCTGGAAAGTCGATGTGCTCAGGAACCTGCGTGTTCAAATCCGCCGCCTGAGCGCAAGCGCGTTCGCGGTCAACGTGAAGATTGACGCCAAGGTGATGTTCGAAGGAACCATTCAGTTCCTTTCGGCCACTGCCGACCGCGTTTTGCAAGACCTCAAAGACATGGCAGCGTCACTGAAGGAATCGTTCGGCTCTGCCGAGGCCATCGTCCAGTCGTTGGAAAAAGTCATCCAGTCCGGCACCAAATTTGTCCGGCTGGTTGGCACACTTATCCAGGACGCCCTTGGCGATGCCGGCGACATTAAGGAGGTCAAGTTGAGCCTCCGCAACGCCAACAATGCCAGGGTCATTACCACTGGCTTCACATTGAAGAATGGTAGTGGTGTGCTCTGCAGCCGGAACGGCGTCATCTATTCAGTAAGCCTGACCGGGCAGGTCACGAACGCCGTGGCCGACGGCGCCGGCATCGTCAACAAAGTTGTGGAGCTTGGGGATGGCAGGCTGGCGCTCGCCACGAACGACGGGATGTCTGCCTGGACACCCCGGTTCCAGGGCGGCGGCACCGAACATTCGCGGCTTCGGACGAAGCTTGTCGCCGTGACGCCCCAATACCATCAGAATACGGAAACGGTGGTGGCCGCGAATGCGTATGGCGACCTTGACCGCTGGTGGTTTCCGGGTGGTCGCCCGGACATCTTCGGAGATCAAGGCCCAACAGTGCCAGGGGCAGGGCCGCGCAATCGCGACGGTAGGGTAGTAGGGCTGATCACTGTGGGCCAGCGCATCGTGGTTGCCCGCGACCATGGCGTTGTGTTGGTCGATAGCGACTTGGAGCGGGAGCGGGATGTTCCGTTCAACCAGGCCATCAACGCGATGTGCAGGTTGAATGATTCCGAGGTCGTTGTTGTTGGCGACAACCTGATTGCGATTGTGGACATCCACGGGATGCCGGTGAGGGTCATCCCGTCGCCGGTCCACTCGTCTTACAACTCGGTGGTTGTGCTCCAGGAAAACCTTATCGCGGTGAGCGACACCCGGGGGCGCATTGTAGCTATCGACCTGAGGTCTGGCGCCGAGCTTGGTGAAATCGACGTGCAGATGGAGTGCCGAGGGCTTATCACGGTCGGCAAGTTCCTGGTCGCATATGGTGGCGCTTGGAACGCGCAATCCCGCGCGATGGCATTCATTCTGTGGGAAGAGAGGACGGCGGCGGCGCTGGCTTGACCTTATTTCGCCACTTCTCCCAGCCCCCAGTCGGCGACACGGTGTGGGGTCTTCTAGGTAGGGCCAGATGTTTGAATACTTCTCGATAGCATGGTTTCGGCTGGCCCTTGATGGCCTGAGATCCGGCTGGAAGTTCTGGAGTCGCAATACCCGCAAGCTTACCGCGAAGGAAAAGCTTGAGCTTCGCCAGAAATGGAAAAAGCCTTTCGAGGACTACATTTTTGATAGCCAGCGCAAGGAACTGCGGCTGGACGCCATTATGCGGGATATCCGCAGACTGGATGAATATCCCGACATTGATGACAAGGCTCCGGGGATTTCCCCTTGGTTCCGGTTCGGCCTTGTCGACACCTACGAGCGTGGCTTCATGGCCGCACTTACGGGAAGGAATCTATTCCATGACGAAAAGACAGACAAATGGCGCTTTCTAGATCGCGCCAAGGGCGAGGAAGGTGGCCACTATCTCGATTGCATCGGATATGTGCCGTACGAGTTCATCGAGCAGGTCGATTGGGACGGGGACCGATATTACAACTACCCGCAGATTTACTGTTATTTCGACGGCATCCACAAGCAGCCATACGAGCGGGTCGTCTACTGCGAACGGTTCACCAGTCCGCCATACGACATCATGCACTTCCGAGAGATTGTGGACCAAGCAGATGTAGTGAAAGAGACGCGAAAGGCAGGTATCAAGGATTGGTGGTAGGCTGAGGGCCGGACATCCCCCTCCGGCGATGCCGAAGCCGCGGTGCATCGAAGCGGTCATTCAGTTCGCCCTAGAAGGCGAGCGGTCGAGCCCCAGGGCAGCTGGAATGCATCAAGGATGTTTTCCGGCGCCGCCCCAACTGGATGCCTATCTTTTTCTTTGAAGAATAGGAACTACGAGCGGGCGCGAAACATCGCGAACCCGTGTCACGCAGCTCACCCTCTAGAGCTTGTCTGGAGCACGGTGCGAGCGGTTCCGTCGCCGGCAGGGTGATTGTGTCTGGACTACCGCTACCCCTTGCGGGGAAAGTCCCACCGAGTGCACCCAGATTGCCCCTTTACGGGGCAATTTTTAGATCACATCCCACCGGGGAACTATGAGCGGCCGAATCGGATAGATTAAACACCGGCGCCGGAAGCTTTGATGGACATCAAATATCAGATCTTTGTCAGCTCGACTTTTGTCGATCTTCAGGACGAACGCAGATCGGTGATCGAAGCCATATTGAACATGGGTCATATTCCAGTTGGAATGGAAGCATTCCAGGCCAGCGATGACAGCCAATGGGACTACATCAAGCGCCGGATTGACGAGAGCGATTATTATGTGGTGGTGGTTGCCGAACGGTACGGCTCAGAGCTTCGCGGCAAGAGCTACACTCAGATGGAATATGAGTATGCCGTGAAACAACACGTACCCGTTGCTGGTCTTTTGCTTGACGGCAATACCCGCAAGAGCTGGCCATCCGATAAGGTGGAATTCGAGAAAAAGGCCAAGGTCGAAAAATTCCGGCAGCTTTGTCAGAAGAAGACCGTAAAATACTGGCGTGGTGCCGACGACCTCGGCGCCAAAGTTCAACTGGCCCTCAACGAGCTTTTTCGCACTAAGCCCCGGACAGGCTGGGTGCGCGCCGATAAGGTTCCGTCATCCAGCGTTTTGGATGAGTTGGCCAAGCTTTCCGAGGAGCGGCGCTCCACTGCAGGAGCAGGTTGACCAGCTAACCGCAGACGACAAATTGGTCATTCCCAACGACTATGTGTGGCGCATCCGGCGCTTTGAGGAGAGCAGCATCGAAAGCGTTCTGTCCTGGGGCGAGGGCGACGATGTTAGACCTCTTCTCGACCTGTTTTTAGACCTGGACTCGGTTTGGGTAAGAGACCCCGATACGGAAGACCTTGTCGAGCATTTCCGGGACTTTGAGAACTACCGGCTCGAGGATTATGAGGTCGAACTGGTGATGAATGAATATGTGAAGAACGGATTGCTGAGCACGAAAAGCTACCTCAACGGCGACGCCAAATCGATCACCGGCTACAAACTCACCGAAAGGGGGACGCAATTTTTAATGTACGCGACCGAGTGGAAGTCGCGCAAAAAACCGGCATCTGTCGATGCGCCACCGGCTGCCTAAGCCACTTAAGCGTGGGCTATTTCCGACACCGTGGCTGCCGCCTCGCGCTCCGCATCGCCCACATCATGCGCACCGGCTGGTTCCGGCAGGCCCATATCAAGTCGGAAAGCTGCTACCGAACGAGACTTTTGCTGACCGGCGCAACCTCAAGGTCAAGTTCCTCGACCTGGGGAACGCCACCCGGCACTCGCTGAAGTCGTTCGGCATCCGCCTGAGCAAGGTCGGACGCGCGGCTTTCGAGCAGGCGGTGCGCGCCGCGGTGGCGGACGATCCGCTGTCGGCCGAACTCATGGACGCCATGCTGACGGCGCGCTGCGCTGTGGAGACAGTACTGCCGACTGCACGATGTCGTCGTGAGTATCGTCGCAACGAGGAGTGGCGGCGGTTCATGGCCATCCCCGGCGTCGGCCCGGTGACGGCGCTCTCGTTCATGACCGCGATCGACGACCCGTCGCGCTTCCGTCGCTCGCGCGACGTCGCGGCCTACTTCGGGCTGACGTCGCGGCGCTGGCAGTCCGGCTCCACGATCGACGTCCAGGGGCGCATCTCGAAGGCCGGTGACGCGGATGTGCGGCGCGCGCTCTACGAGGCGGCGTCGGGATTGATGACGCGCTTCAAAGGCGCCGACAAGGTCAAGAGCTGGGGCCAGGCCATCGCCAAGCGCTCCTGTCATCGCAAGGCCAGTGTTGCCGTGGTGCGCAAGCTGGCCGTGATCATGCACGCGCTTTGGAGCGACGGCACGTTCTATGTCGGCGATCCGGCGGCAAGCCAGGCGGACGCCGGCCGACGCGCGCACGACAAGGCCCGCAAGCTGCTCGGAGCGCATCGATGAGCAGCTCAACAACAGTTCAAACGCATGGCGCCCGCACGCAGACGGGCGCCGCCTGAGCCAAGGAGATCCGCTCCGGCGGATGAGGACCGATGCAGACCAGGAACGACGGAACGCACGTTACCCTGCCTGCGGCCGCGCCATCGCTGAGACGGCCGGACCGCGCTCGATTGCCTGTGACGCTGCTCCGTCAGACCGATGGCAAAGTGCGCCACGACGGCTCGAGCGCTGCCTTCGTGCAGCCCAAACACCCCGTCGCAGAGCGCGGAAGACTGCACGGCGCATCGGAACTCGACCTCGGAATCCCGGATCGTGACGCAGAGAATAGATGCGTATATTATCGCACTCTGGAAGAGGTACGACGATGTTGCAGAAATATCGCGAAGCACAACCGATGAAGACGGCAGGATAAAAGCGCGCACGTTGCGCAGCCTCAACGGTTGTTTGTTTTCAACGGGTTAAATTGGAATTTCCAAATGTGTGAATATTCGGCGCACATTGCACCGATGACGATTTCTGAACACTTTCGGTGATTTAACGCAATGTGCGGTGCCGGGCCAACGGCCGGCCGGTAAGGGAAAGATCGGAGTGGCGGCGCCTGGTTCGGCCATTGGGCGATCTATCCTGACGTGAATGCGCGAGCCATCGTGTTACGGTCATTAGGTTCGCGATTTGCGATGTACCCTTAGGGTTGAACCAAGAGGAGAAAGCACCACGACCAGGATTAGCCGCCGCACCTTGCTCGCCCACTCTGGTGCTGCCGTTTTGGGCACGACAGCGGTCGCGACAGCTTGTGCCGCAAAGGGAGCGCATCGAGAGCTGGTTACAACGGACAAACTGCAGGCGTTGATTGAAGCCCACACGACGGCATACGCAGCGTTCGGTAAGGCCATTCATGAAGCAGGTGGCAACAGTGGCGACGGAGCCAGCCGGGAGGAGGAGAGGGCGTTACTGGCCATTTGCGCCTACCCTGCGTCAGCGAAGAGGATCGCTTGGCCAAGGCTCGATACCTTTTAGAGATCGAGGCGCGTGGCGAACTCGATCTACCAGAATACATCCAGGCTCTTCTGCGTTCTACGATTTCGGACACATAAGGCCAAAATCCGGCCAGTCTCCCCAGATCATCCGATGACCGGCAACGGACAGGAACGCGTCGACGCTTTCCGAGGTCCGCTTTGCGCCTCATGTCGGTCGCTAGACGGGCAGTTTCGGATTTCCGAAACCCGCCGTTCGTGAGCCACGCCTCTACGTCACATCGCCCTTTGCCCAGCCCGCCCGCGGGCGACTGTTTCCCAGTCCAGGAGACAGTCTTCGCCGCAGAAACGCCATCCGCGCGCGAGGTGCTGGCCCGACAGCCGCTGTCGGGCCGGGGGGTCGCGGCCGAAGGGAAACATCTATAGGCTGGAAAACGACGCCAATAAGGATGGCAAGAACATGGCAGGGGCACCCCCCCACGACGGCGATAGGGCTGCCGACGATAACGCTGATGCGAAAGCGACGAACAACGCGCCCCCCATCGTGGGCATCGGGTCATCGGCCGGAGGCGTGGCCGCTCTGCAGAAGCTTGTCAGCAACATACCGGCGGATAGCGGCATCGCCTGGGTGCTTATCCAGCACATGGCACCGGATCGGCCGAGCGAACTCACGAGCATTCTTGCGCGCAAGGCAGACTTACCAGTGGAGGAGGTTACGCACGACACGCGCATCGAGGCTGACAAGATCTATCTGATAGCGCCGGGGCAAGTGATGACGATCCGCGAGGGCGTGCTGCGCCTCGCGCAGGACGGCGACCCGCTCGCGCGGCGCACCAGCATCGACGCCTTCCTTGTCTCGCTCGCCGAGGATCAGGGGGAGCATAGCGGCTGCGCGCTTCTGTCAGGGGCGGGCACTGACGGGACTCTCGGCCTCAAGGCGGTGAAGGAGGCAGGCGGGCTGACGCTGACCCAGACGCTTCAAACGGCCGAATACGACAGCATGCTGCTGAGCGCCACGCGTACTGGCCTCGTGGACCGCGAGGCCGACGTCGCCGACATGCCCGGGCTCTTCGCCGACTTCCTGGTGCGGCGCAAGCCCATCACGAGCGCTGTCGAGGTCGAAGATGGCGAGAGGCGCGAGATCTGCGACGTGCTTCGCCGCGCCACCGGCCACGACTTCACCGATTACAAGTCGAGCACGATCGACCGGCGCATCCGTCGGCGAATGCAGATGCAGGGCATCGACACGCTGTCCGCTTACGTCGACCTTATGCGCAACGACCGCCGGGAGCCCGAGCGGCTGTTCCGCGATCTGCTGATCGGGGTCACCCAGTTCTTCCGCGATACCGACTTGTTCGCGGCGCTGGCCGCGAAGGTACTCGGCCCGATCATGGAGGAAAAGACCGAGGACGACGAGGTGCGGGTCTGGGTTCCGGGTTGCGCCACGGGCGAGGAGGCCTACAGCTTGGCGATCCTGTTTCAGGAGGCCCGGGCGAAGATGGAGAGCCCGCCGGAGGTGAAAATCTTCGGCAGCGATATCGACGAGGCCGCCCTGCATTTCGCCCGTGTCGGCCGCTATCCGCACAGCATCGCCGCCGATGTCACCAAGGAGCGGCTGGAGCGGTTCTTCGAAAAGGAGGATGGTCATTACACCATCCGTCCGCAACTGCGCGAGATGTGCCTGTTCGCTCAGCACAACCTGCTGCGCGACCCACCGTTCTCCCGCATTGACCTGCTCTCGTGCCGGAACGTGCTGATCTACATGAACCCGGGATTGCAGAAGCGGCTAATGCCGGTGTTCCATTACGCGCTCCGGCCCGGTGGCTTCCTGTTCCTCGGCCCTGCCGAGAACGCGGGGCACGACAAGCTCTTCGGTGAGTTCGACCGGAAGCACCGTATCTTCCGCCGGCTGGGCGAGACCGCGCGGCTGCCCGAGTTTCCTATCGCTGGCGGCGACGGCAAGAATCGTCAGCAGAAGCAACAGCAGGACGGCGCCACGAAACCTGCCGTAAGCGATCCGGCATTCCGTACTGCGCAAAAACTGCTTGAGCGCTACACGCCGGCCTATGTCATCGTCGATGGCGACTTCGAGATCCTCGATGCTTCGACGGGCACCGGCGCCTTCCTCGAACTGCCGCGCGGCCGGCCGAAGGCGAATCTGGCCGCGATGGCGCGCACCGAACTGGCCGTGGACATCAAGGCGGCGGTCGCGAAAGTGCTGACTTCGGGCGAGCGGCTCGTGCGCGATGATCTGATCCTGGGCCATGACGAAGAGCGCCGCTACCTTACTCTGATCGTGGAGCCCCTGACCCGGGCCGACGCGAGCGAGCGCCGTTGTCTCGTCGTCTTTCAGGCAGGAGCCGCCGCGATGGCGGAGACCACCGAGCGGGCAAGGCAGCGAGGCGGCGACGAGGAACTCGTACGCGCGCTGGAGCTGGAGCTTCAGACGACGAAGGAACGGCTGCAGAGCACGCTGGAGGAGTTGGAAACCTCGAACGAGGAACTTCGCGCCTCGAACGAGGAACTCTCGTCGTTAAACGAAGAACTGCAGTCCTCCAACGAGGAACTGGAAACCTCGAAGGAGGAACTGCAGTCGATCAATGAGGAGCTTCGCACGGTCAATAACGAGCTTTCGACGCGGGTTGAGGAGCTGAGCCGTGCCAACAGCGATCTGAAGAACCTTTTCTCCAACACCCGCATAGCGATGCTCTTTCTCGATGCCGAGTTCCGCATCCGCAACTTCACGCAGCCGGCCAAGCCGCTCTTCCGGCTGCGCGACCACGACATGGGGCGGCCGCTGGACGAACTCGCCGGCGGCGTCGACCTCGGCTCCCTGAAGCAGCAGGTGGCGGAAGTCATCCGCAGCGGGGAGCAGATCGAGAAGGAGGTCGAGGTGCGAAACGGTGAGCCCCAGACGCTGATCATGCGCATGCTGCCCTATCGCGGCGAGAACGACGTGATTCAGGGTGCCGTTCTCACATTCATCGACATCACCGAGCGCAAGCGGTCTGAAGAGCGGCTCTCAGACATGGTGTCCGAGCTGAACCATCGGGTGAAGAACAACCTGGCCAGTGTGCAATCCATGATCCGTCAGGCGGCCAAACACACAGAGACGAAGGACGAGCTACACAAGGTGCTCACGGGCCAGCTACACGCAACGGCCGCATCGCACGACATCCTCTCGCGCGGCGACTGGAAGGGCGCCAGGCTGCGTGACCTCGTCGACGCCGTCTTGTCCCCCTTCGTCGGCGAGGGGCTCGACGGGCTGAGCATCCAAGGACCCGAGGTCCATCTGAAGCCGCAGGTCGTGGTCGCGCTCGGGCTGATCCTGCATGAGCTCGCCACGAACGCGTCGAAGTACGGCGCGTGGTCCACCGGGACGGGACGGGTTTCGTTGAACTGGACTCGGGTCACGACCGACGGCGACGAGCTGAGGATCGAATGGGCGGAAAGCGGCGGCCCGCCCGTTGCGCCGCCCCAGAGCAATGGTTTCGGCCTCAACTTCGTCTCGCGGTCTACCCAGCACGAACTTCGCGGCACCTGCGACCATCAGTTTCCCTCCGCCGGCTACCGCTGCGTCATAGTCGCGCCTGCAAAAGCCATGTTGATGGATCGCGATGAAAATCGCTGAGGCTCATCGCCGCGCGAGACCGAGCGCGTCGAGCGCGGCAAAGAGCGCGACCTCAGTGAGCGGCTTGTGCAGAACCTGACACTGTTTGAAGCGCTCGGGCACCTCCATCGTCGAATAACCCGTCGCGATTACAAAGGGGACGCCATGCTCATGAAGCAGATCGGCGACCGGCCAGACGCGCTCATCGCCGAGGTTCACGTCGAGGACCGCGCCGTCGAGGTCGTTCTGCCGGACCGCCAACAGCCCTGCCTCGACGTTGGAAACCGGCCCGACAGGCACGCAGCCGCACTCGCCGACCATGTACTCGACATCCATTGCAATGAGGACGTCATCCTCGATCACGAGGATTCGTGGCTTTCGGTTTTCAATTGGACGCACGTCCCGTGGCCCCCAAAGGAACGTAACCGCTTCGCCACGAGAAAGTTCCGACGTTCGTGTGGTCAGCCGTCGCTTCCACGAACTGCTGGTGGCGACGTCGAAAACCGACCGGCAGCAGTCTAGGAGCCAAGTTGGGTCTGCACATAGCTTTCGAAGTAAAGGATTGAGCATGTTCCGTGGCTTCACCTGGAGAACGTCGGACCCCGGTCCGTCTCCTCCGCCGGAGAACCCGCAAGCCAGGAGCTACGCGATAAGCCAGGTCCGGTTTCTCAATACCGCCAAAAAGACGAGACCGTCTGGACTCGGCCCCATTTTGGACTGAAGTCAGCAAAGCGACCAAGGATGCCTTCGAACTTAGTTAGGTTCGAAACATTGCACGCGCGATTGGGATATCGCTAAGGCCGCTTGGCCAAGCGCACACCGAGGCCGCCGCCGTTCGCCGGAATAAATTCCACTCCGGCATCTTCAAAGGCCTCGCGTATTCGATCGAGCGTAGGCTGTTTAAGCGTCTCGCCTCGTTCCAGGCGGACAACTGTCTGTGTTGAAACGCCCGCTTCTCTAGCAAGATCGAGGACACCCCAATCCAGCGCGGCCCGGGCCATTCTACACTGGACCGGTGTCATAAGATCACCATAATATGGTGATTTTTCTTGCTCATATGCTGCTCTAGCTGTATTCAGGAGTGCACTAAGCGGCCGGAACGGTGACGCAACACCGATCCGGCCTGACCACAACCCAAGCTGTTAGGAGCTCGGATCATGGCTGATTCCGACAATACCACGCCTTTGTCGTTCGTCACTCGGCGGCTGCTGATGACGCAGATTGTTACGGTCGCTGGACTGTGGCCATTTGGCGCTGGGGCGCGCGAGAATATTTCGGTCAAAGGGCGGCAGGATGATCCAGCTCTTCGGTTATGTGAGAACTGGCACGAGGTTCACCGCTCGACCTTGGAGCTATGCCGGCAACAGCAGCAGTTGGAGACATATCTCGTCAAAGCTATCGGCTTTCCCTGTGCTAAGATGCAGCTTCCCGGCGGCGGGGAAAAGACGGTCCATTCCGTCGAGAGTCTCGACGAATTTTATTCTCCCGAATACGAAGTGGCATGGGGCAGAGCATTTTCGGAGCTAGAGGCACATCAGACGCGCTGGGACGCTGCTGATGCCGAGATCGGGTTTTCAAGAACTGACGAACTAATACAGCGATCGGAAGCGGCAGAACGGGCGCTTCTGGACGATCTGCCGCTGTTTCCGGCATGTTCCGTTGAAGGTGTATTGGCTAAGCTCTCGGTTATCCTGCGCTACGGTGAACATTGGGAGGATCCAGACGATTTTCCCTGGTATCATATCCGGTCGGTGCTCGATGACCTTGCTCGCTACCATCACATCGATCCTGTAACCATCCTCGGTTCACGCGCGCAAAGAAGTATAGGGGTGCAAAGGGACGCGCTGGCGAATCGGTGATTTCGCCATGACGGCGATTGCGTCGGGTGAGCTCTGGCGGCCGTTGCGAAGACGACACTGGAATCCCCTTCCTGTTTCAGGTGTCTGCAACTGTTGCACTGTGTACCAGCTGGAAAGCACGATGGTCCCGGCAAACCGGTGCATCGCCATTGCCTCTCTTGGCAATTGGCTGGCGACGAAACCGCACTGTGTAAGTCATCGCACGCTGTACCACTACGATATGAACTTCGTGCTTTCCTTTGCGGTCCGGAGACATCTGATAGCGAGTCGATCCACAATTGGGAGCGACCGCGATGCCAGCAGAAAACGGGACGGGCCCACAGGCTATGGTTCCTGCGAACGACAATGGAGGCCTCGCCAATGCCGAGGCTCGCCCTGAACCAACGGCGGCGGCCAGGGTGGATCGGGTGGTCCTGGATATCGTCCGGCTGATCGGGGGGCAACTGGCCCGGGAGGCATTCGAGGCGAGGCTGGCGGCCAACGACAATCGGCCGGCCGGTCGAGAGGGAGAGGGCAGGGGGCCGGATGGCAAACCTTCTCGGAACAAGAAAGAGGATCTGCCGCCATGACGCGTGTCGCACTCTATGCCCGCTATTCATCTGATAGCCAGCGGGATGCTTCCATCGAGGACCAGTTGAGGCTGTGCCGCGAGCAGGCAGCGCGTGAGGGCTGGAGCGTTGCGGGAGCGTATGAGGATGCCGCGATCTCCGGCGCCAGCACTGTGCTGCGGCCGGGTATCCAGCATTTGATACGCGATGCCCAGCGCGGCCGGTTCGAGGTGGTGCTGGCCGAGGCGCTCGATCGCATCAGCCGCGATCAGGCAGATGTCGCAACGCTCTTCAAGCATCTCAAATTCGCCGGCGTTGCCATCGTCACTTTGGCCGAGGGCGAGATCAGCGAGCTGCATGTCGGCCTCAAGGGCACGATGAATGCCTTGTTCCTTAAAGACCTTGCCCTCAAGACCCATCGTGGCCTGCGAGGCAGGGTGGAGAAGGGAAAGGCCGGAGGCGGGCTGTGTTACGGCTACAGGCTGGTGAAGAAACTCGATACCGAAGGCGAGCCCGTCCGTGGGGATCGCGAGATCGTGTCGGAAGAAGCGACCGTCGTGCGCCGCATCTTCAGCGAATTTGCTGCCGGCAAGAGCCCGAAGGCGATCGCCGTGGACCTCAACAAGGAGGGCATTCCTGGTCCGCTCGGCCGCCACTGGGGCGACACCAGCGTGCGCGGGCATGTAATCCGGGGGACCGGGGTCATCAACAACGAGCTCTACATCGGTGTGCTGGTCTGGAACCGCCTGCACTTCGTCAAGGATCCTGCCACCGGCAAGCGGGTCTCCCGGGCCAATCCGCCAGCCAAATGGATCCGCACCGAGGTGCCGCATCTCAGGATCATCGAGGATGAATTGTGGCAGGCCGTGAAGGAGAGGCAGAAATCCATCGCCAGCCAGTTCGAGGCGGTGGCGATCGCCACGCGCAGGGCCCGGGCCAGAAAGCTGCACACCATGAAGCGGCCGGTCTCCCTCCTGTCCGGCTTGCTCATCTGCGGCTGCTGCGGCGGGCGCTACGGGTTGTTCACACGCGACCGCTACGCCTGTCTCAACCACCAGCGCCGGGGCATCTGCGACAACGGTCGCACCATCACCCGCGAGAAGATCGAGCAGCGCGTTCTCGCCGGCCTGAAGGAAAGGCTCGTCTCGGCCGATGCCGTCGCCGAGGCGATCAGAGCTTATGCGCAGGAGACCAACCGTCTCAGCAAGGAGCGTCGCGCACAAGGCGAACAGGATCGCAAGGCGCTCGACAAGATCGAGCGCGCTATCACCGGTATCATGGCTGCGATCGAGGATGGCCTGTACCAACCTTCGATGAAAGCGAGAATGGAAGACTTGGAGAGGCAGAAGGCGGAGATCGCCGCGCGTCTGGCAGCGGCGCCCACTGAAGTGCCCGACCTGCATCCCAACATCGCAACGCTCTACCGCAAGCGGGTCGAGCAACTCACCCAAGCGCTCGCCGACCACGAGGACGGACGTCCGGCCGCCGATGCGTTGCGCTCATTGATCGGAGAGATCGTCCTCACGCCCGGCGAAAAGCGTGGCGAGGTGCATGCCGAGCTACGCGGCGAGTTGTTCGGCATCCTCGAGCTCGCCAAACCTGATCAGAATCAAAAGGCTGACGACGTTATGACAAAAGGGGTTGCGGGTCCCCGCAACCAAACTCAAAAACGGCCCGCAACAGCGGGCCGTTTTTGCATCCGGCTGAACCCGCATCAGGGCCCGCGAGGAGCCAAACCCGACGCCCCGGGCCAGAAAAGCCAAAATCCTGTCCACGAAAACCAAGACCAAAACGCCCGCCTCGCGCGGGCGTTCCTGTATCCGGTTCCGCTCCCCGCAAGATGCCCACCGCAGGAGAGAACGCAGATCGGGCACGAAGGCTGCAGCCCTTACTCAAGGCCCGAATCATTCACCACATCGGCGCTCTATGCGACATTCGCTTGCGATGGAGTCATCAGAGTGGGCGCGAACAACGCCATTCAGAGCCCGGTGCACAAACAAGGCCCTAATAATATTAGCCGGCGGAGCTTAAACCCAACTGGCTTCCGTGTCTGACGCATCTCGCGAATCGCGGGTGCGGAGATCCTGAAGCGCCCGAATCGAGATCCTCGACCGGGCCGACCTCAGACGCTCTTCAGATAGGTCTCGATCTCGAAGTCGCTGACGTTGAGGGCGAAGGTATTCAGCTCCTGGCGCTTGCAGGCGACGAAGGCGTCGCGCAGCACGTCCGGGAAGATCTCGGCGACGCGCGGGCCGGCCTCGAAGGCGGCAATTGCCGAGGCCCAGTCGGGCGGCAGCTTGGCGAGCGTCAGCCCCTGACCCTCGCCGCCGGTCGGCTCGCCGGGCGAGAGCTGGCGCTCGATGCCGATCAACGCCGCGCCCAGAATCGCCGCCAGCACCAGATAGGGATTGGCGTCGGCGCCGGAGACGCGATGCTCGATGCGTCGCGCGGCCGAAGGGCCGCCCGGAATTCGGATCGCTACCATGCGGTTTTCATAACCCCAGGCGACGGCAGTCGGCGCATAGGACCTGGGCCGCAGCCGGCGATAGGAGTTGAAATGCGGCGCGAACACCAGCGTGCTTTGGGCCATCGCGGCAAGCAGGCCGCCGACAGCGTGGCGCATTGTGTCGGAGCCTTGGTCCGAGCCGTTGTCGAAGATGTTGCGACCCTCTTTGTCGAGGACGCTGAAATGAACATGAAAACCATTGCCGGCGCGCTCGCCATAGGGCTTGGCCATGAAGCAGGCGGCAAAGCCGTGCTTGCGCGCGATGCCCTTGACGGTGCGCTTGAAGAGCGCAGCGTCGTCCGCGGCGCGCAAGGCGTCGGGCACATGGTTGAGATTGATCTCGAACTGGCCGACGCCGTTCTCGGCGATCGCAGTGTCGACCGGAATGTCCTGCATGCGGCAGGCTTCGTAGATGTCGTGGATGAAGGCTTCGAAATCGTCGACCTCGTCGATCGAAAGCGCCGCGTCGGAATCGAGACGCCGCCCGGTCACCGGTGAGACCGGTCCGACAGGCCGCTGCGAGGTCGGGTCGACAAGGTAGAATTCGAGCTCGGTCGCGGTGGCGGGCGTCAGGCCGAGCGCGGCATAGCGGTCGAGGATGCGGGCCAGTGCCCGGCGCGGGTCGCCGAGGTAGGGGGCGCCGCTGTCATCCGCCAGCCAGACCGGCAACAGCGCCGTCGGGTGCGCCGTCCAGTTGACGGGCAGGATGCCACGCCCAGTCCAATGGCAAAGCCCGTCGGCGTCGCCGGTCGAGAACACCTGGGCATTGCCTTCGATGTCCTCGCCCCATATGTCGAGCCCGATGGCCGAGTAAGGCATGCGCAGCTTGCCCTCGAGCGCCTTGCTCGCCTGCTCGACCGGAATGCGCTTGCCGCGCATGATGCCGTTGAGGTCGCACACCGCCGCCCGCAGGCTCTGGATGTCCTTCCTGCTATCCAGCCACTTCAAAACGTCCGCAATCGCATCGCTCAATTTCCAGCCCCTTCCAGGTGCTGTAGCCCTATCGGCTACGATATCCAATTTTTAGCTTGTGAGTTCGTGAAGGCCGTCTCGGCTGACGCCGAGCGGGTTTCCTTCATTTTTTCAATTCACTAGCCGGGATATCGGGAGGCATTTCGGGTCCGCCTGTGCGATCTGCGATCGCAACATAACGACAAGCAAAGAGAAAGCCAAGCCGGGAGTTGGTCGTAAGCCCTTACCTTCGTCATCCGGGGCGGAGCAGGAGCACAGCTCGGTCGCGCAGACCATGGAATGACGAAGTTGGAGACGTTTTCGGCCGATCCCGAATGCTAGTTCCGCGGTTTCGGGAACCTGACCTGCTTCAGGATGTGGGTCGCGCCTTCAGCGATATCGCGCACGATCGCGCCCCGCGCCCTTTCGCTGTCGCCGGCCTCGATCGCCGCCACGACCTCCTCGTGGTGGTCGATGCCGAGAATGCCGGCGAGGTCGTCCTCGAAGCCGATATGCAGGTTGCGCAGGAAAGGTCCCACCTGCATCCACACAGTTTCGATCAGGAAGATCATCTGCTCGTTGCCGCAATGGCGATAGATCTCGAATTTGAAGTCATGGTTCTTGCGCAGATAGTCGTCGATGTCGCCGCTGCGGGCGGCCTGGGTGAGCTCGGCGCAGAGACGGCGGATCGCGCGCAGGTTGTTGCCGTTGATGCGTTTTGTCGCGAGTTCGGTAGCGGTGCCTTCCAGGACCGTCCGGACGTCGGTCAGTTGCTGGAAACGATCGGCCGAAATCGTCGGCACCTCGACGCTGCCGTTCGGCATCGGGCTCAACGCTCGCAGCGCCTGCAGCCGCATGAAAGCGCTGCGAACCGGCATGTCGCTGGTGCCAAGCTCCTTGGCGAGCTTGCGCGAAGTCAGCTTCTGACCAGGCTGGAGCTGACCCGACATAAGGGCCCGCACGAGCTCCAGATAGACTTTTTCATGCAGGGGTACGGTATCGACAGCGGTCAGTCCGAATCGTGTTTTGTCGGCCATTGGCTATGCACTGGTTGATCGATCCTGAAATCTGTTTCGTCACCTGATCCGACGCCGGGATAGCTGGCCGCCGCCGAAATACCTGGCCGGTCGTTTCGGCTGCACGATAGACGCTCATCGCGCGCCGCTGCAAGGGCGGCCGGAGTTGCTATCCGATCCGCGCGTCGATGATCTCGACGAAACGCGCGAAGAGACCAGCCTGCGACTTGATCTTCAGCTTGCGATAGATGTTGCGGCGGTGGACCTTGACGGTCCCCGGCACGATCCTGAGCGACCTGGCGATCGATTCCGTGGAATGGCCCTGAAGCACGAGGTCGACGACCTGCTTTTCACGTGAGGTCAGCGACAGGCTCTTCCAGATATGGGCACGGTCGAGTTCGTTGGCCGTTGCAGCCGTTTCGCCGGAGGGCTGGGTCGCAACCTCGTCGGCGGGCAAAGCGGGCCAGCGCTGCTTGCAGAAGCCGATCACCGCCGGTGCCATGTCGCGCAGCAGCCTGGCGTCGGCGGTTCCGAACGGACCGGTGGCGCGCAGCCGCATCAGCGAAAGCACCAGCGCGTCCTTGCCGGCCAGCGGCACAAAGAAGCCGGCCTCCTCGGCAAGCTTGGTCTGGCTATAATAGGAGCGGTAGTATTCGCTGGCGTAAAAACGGTCCGGCGCGAGCTCACGCATGCGCCAAAAACCTTCCTTGCGCTCGACCGCGGCGTGATGGAAGGGGTCGAGCAGATAGGGCCCTTCCTGATAGAGCGCGACGAAGATGTGGCTCTCCGCCGGCGAGAAGGTCTCGAACAGGAGCGGCGGCCGCGCGGCGCCGCGATAGCCGAAGATCACGCAGTGGTCGAAACGGACATGGCCGCGCAGCCAGCTGACGATCGCCTTGCCGAAATGATCGCCGCCGGTCTCGCGCGTGGCGGCGATCACGGCGGCCAAGGCGTTGTAGTCGTCACTGCGGGAAGCAGCCAATCCATACCCCTCTAAACGATAAAATCGGCTAAATATACCACCTACGAGGTATATACTAGGTGCCATCGGCTCTGCTAGCGTCACGACATTGCCTCACGCTGTCGCTGGAGCCCGTGGCTTGACTGCAGTGCCCGATATCGAATTTCGCGCGGTCACCAAGCGCTACGGCGCGGTCACCGCGGTGAGAGGCGTTGACCTTGCCATCCCGCCTTCCGCCTTCGTCGCTCTGCTCGGCCCTTCCGGCTGCGGCAAGACGACCTGCCTGCGCATGATCGGCGGCTTCGAGCAACCGAGCGAAGGCCAGGTGCTGATCCGCGGCCGCGACATGGCCGGAACCCCGCCCTACCGGCGTCCGGTCAACATGGTGTTTCAGCAATATGCGCTGTTCCCGCATCTCGATGTCGAGGAGAACATCTCCTATGGGCTGCGCCAGGCGCGGCCCAGACTGTCGTCGCACGAGATCGCCTTAAGGGCCGGCGAGGCGCTTTCGATGGTGCAGCTCGCCGGCTACGGGCGCCGCAAGATCCATGAGCTGTCCGGCGGCCAGCAGCAGCGCGTCGCGCTCGCCCGCGCGCTGGTCAACAAGCCGGCGGTGCTGTTGCTCGACGAGCCGCTGGCGGCGCTCGACAAGAAGCTGCGCACCGACATGCAGATCGAGTTGCAGAACCTGCAGCGCGAAATCGGCATCACCTTCGTGCTGGTCACCCATGACCAGGAGGAAGCGCTTTCGATGAGCGACTTCGTCTGCGTGATGAATGGCGGCCGCATTGTCCAACTCGGGCAGCCGAGCGAGATCTATGACGAGCCGGCCGACCTGTTCGTCGCCGATTTCGTCGGCAAGACCAATCTCGTCAGCGGCAAGGTGGCCAGGCTTTCCGGCGATCTCGTCGATGTCGCGCTTGCCGACGGCACCGTGATTTCGGCGCGCAAGCGGGTGCCGCTCAGCCGCGGCGAGGCGGTATCGGTCAGCCTGCGGCCGGAATCGCTCAGCCTCTCGGCACCCGGAAGCGGCAGCCTGAAAGGCATCGTCCGCAACCGGATTTTCCTGGGTTCGACCGCGGAATACGCGATCGAGGTCCGAGGCATCGGATCACTGCTCGCCAAGGCCGACCATGTGATCGGCCAAGGCAATCTGTTCAAGCCGGGCGAACCCGTCGCCATCGGCTTTGCCGCCGGAGCGCCGCTGGCGTTTCCGCATGCCAACAATAACGGGACCAACCAGAGGGAAGACCAAAATGCCGAAATCCTATCGTGACGGACTGCCGATAAGCTCCGATAAATTCGTCGACCAGTTGATGCGCCTGAAGCGCGGCTCGATCAGCCGGCGCGACTTCCTCGGCCTCACCGGCCTCGGCCTCGCCACTGCGGTGATGGCGCGCGAGCTCGGCATCATGCCGACGCCGGCCCATGCCGCCGAGAATCTCGGCGACCGCATGTCGATCGCCACCTGGCCGAACTACCACGATCCGCAGACTTTCGAGAACTTCAAGGCAGAGACGGGCGTCGCCGTCGAGGTCAATGTCTTCGGCTCGAATGAGGAGATGCTGGCCAAGCTGCAGGCCGGCGGCTCGGGCTGGAGCCTGTTCGTGCCGACCAACTACACGATCTCGACCTACAAGAAGCTCGGCATCATCGAGCCTCTGGACATGGCGAAGCTTCCGAATTTCGACGGCAAGTCGGAGGATGCGCGCTTCACCGCCGAAGGCACGATCGACGGCACGATCTATGCCGTGCCGAAGAACTGGGGCACGACGGGTTTTGCCGTCAACACCAAGAAGCTCGCCAAGCCGATGACGAGCTGGAAGGAGTTCTGGGATACCGCCATGGCGGAAGCCGACGGCCGCACCATGGTGCACGACTATCAGCTCACCACCATCGGCAACGCGCTGAAATATTACGGCTATTCGTTCAATTCGCTGAAGCAGGACGAGCTCGCCAAGGCCGAGGAACTGCTGCTCAAGGTCAAGCCGCATCTGTTCGCGGTGTCGAGCGACTACCAGCCCGGAATGCGCGCCGGCGATGCCTGGATGACGATGTGCTGGACCAATGACGGGGCGCAGCTCCATCGCGACGTTCCCGAGATCGCCTATGTGCTCGGCAAGGAAGGCGGCGAGATCTGGACCGACTTTTACGCCATTCCGAAGGACGCGCCGAACAAGCCGGCCGGTTACGCGCTGCTCAACTACCTGATGAACCCGAAGGTCGCGGTTAAGGAGCATCTGGCCAATGGCGCGCCTTGCACGGATGCACGGGTCAACGCGCTGCTGCCGAAAGAGGTGCTCGACAATCCGATCCTCTATCCCGCGGCCGACCTATTGAAGCCGCTCGAGTTCGGCGCCGCCGCGACGCTGACCGATCCGGGCCGTGCCGAGCTGATGGCGCGCTTCAAGTCGGCTTGAGCGAGACTGGTCACAAACCCGATCCTGACAATGCGACCGGCGGACGAAAGTCCGCCGGCTCCCAACCGGCTTTCCCGATGCGCCGCAGTTTCTTTCGCAAAAATCTCGTGACGGCGCTGCTGCTCGCTCCGGCGGCGCTGTGGCTGGTGGTCTTCCTAGTGCTGCCCTTCGTCGCCATCGCCATCTTCAGCGTCGGCGAGCGGGCGCCGGAGGGCGGCTACCAGGCAGCGCTCACCTTCGCGCAATACGCCAATTTGCCGGCGCGGGCGACGGCGTTCTGGAACACGATGGTGCTGGCGCCGATCGGCGCTTTGGCCTGCCTGCTCGTCGCCTATCCGGTCGCCTACTATCTTGCGCTTCGGGCGCCGGATCGCTGGCGGCTGATCCTGCTCGCGATGATCGTCATTCCGTTCTGGACCAGCCTGCTGATGCGCACCTATGCCTGGATGTATATCCTCGGCGGCCGCGGCATCCCGGCTTTGCTCACCTATGTCGGCATCGAGGATCTGAGGCTGATCAACACGCCGGGCGCGGTGTTGCTCGGCATCGTCTACGGCTACCTGCCGCTGATGATCCTGCCGATCTATGTCAGCCTGGAGCGGCTCGACCGCCGCCTGCTGGAAGCCTCCGCCGACCTCGGCGCGACACCGCTGTCGACCTTCCTCGGCGTGACGTTGAGACTTTCGCTGCCCGGCGTGATGACCGGCTTCTCGCTGGTGATGATCCTGCTGCTCGGCGAATATCTGATCCCGACGCTTCTCGGCGGCGGCAAGGTCTTCTTCATCGGCAACGCGCTGGTCGACCTCTTCCTGCAATCGCGCAACTGGCCGTTCGGATCGGCCATCGCCATCACGCTGGTGCTGGTCTCGGTCGTGGTGCTGATTATCGCCAACCGCATCTCGACCCGGTTGTCGGGCGCACGCCGGGTGGACCTGATCTGATGCGCGCCTTCGTCGTTGCCGTCTTCGCCTTCCTCTATCTGCCGATCGCGCTGGTCGTGCTGTTCTCCTTCAATGCCGGCCATCACGCCAGCGAGTTCACCGGCTTCTCGGTGCAATGGTACGGCAAGGCGCTATCGAACCCGTTTCTGGTCGAGGCGCTGAAGAACAGCCTCTTTATTGCCTCCACCAGCGCGCTGCTCGCTGCCTTCTGCGGCACCGCCGCGGCGCTCGGACTGCAGCGGGTCGGCGCGCGGACGCGGGCGCTCTTCGATGCATTGCTGGGCGCCGCGATCGTCGTTCCGGGCGTCGTCATCGGCATCTCAACGCTGGTGGCGCTGGTGCAGCTCTTCGCCGTCGTCAATCCGTTCCTCGCCTCGCTCTGGCCGACCGACCAGCCGCCGAAGCTTTCGCTCGGTTATGGCTCGATCATCGCCGCGCACGGCCTGTTCTCGATGGCGCTGGTGACGATGATCGTCGGCACGCGGCTCAGCAGCCTCGACCGCAACCTGGTCGAGGCCTCGAGCGATCTCTACGCCACCCCGCTGACGACGTTCCGCTCGATAGTGCTGCCGCAGATCATGCCGGCGGTGATTGCCGGCTTCCTGCTCGCCTTCACCTTCTCCTTCGACGATTTCATCATCGCCTTCTTCGTCGCCGGCGCGCAGACGACACTGCCGATCTATGTCTTCGCCTCGATACGGCGCGGTGTGACGCCGGAGATCAACGCCATCGCGACGATCGTGCTCTGCGCGTCGGTCCTGCTCGTGCTGCTGGCGCAATGGCAATTGGGCCGACGGAAGCCATCGCCTTGAGAGACACATCCATGATCTTGAAAGACCGCATCGCCGTGGTGACTGGCGCCGGGTCGGGTATCGGACGCGCCGGCGCGATGATCATGGCGCGGGAAGGGGCGCATGTGGTCATCGCCGACCGTGATCCGGCGGCTGGCGAAGCCACCGCTTCCGACATCCGCGAAGCCGGCGGCTGCGCCGAGGCTGTCGCCACCGATGTCGGCGACGACACAGCCGTCGAGGGCCTCATCGAAGGAACGCTCGGCAAGCACGGCCGGATCGATATTCTGCACAGCCATGCCGGTATCCAGGTCGGCGGCACGCTGACGGAAGTCGGTACGGACGGGATGGACGCCTCGTGGCGCATCAATGTGCGGGCGCAGTTCCTGGCGGCCAAGACGGTCATGCCGGCGATGATCGCGCAGGGCGGCGGCGTCATCCTCAACACGGCGTCCAATTCCGGCGTGTTCTACGACCGCGAGATGATCGCCTACGCCACCTCCAAACATGCGGTGGTGGCGATGACCAGACAGATGTCGCTCGACTACGCCAAGCACAATGTGCGCATCAACGCGCTCTGCCCGGGCTGGGTCGACACGCCTTTCAACGCGCCTTTCATCGCGCAAATGGGTGGACGCGATGCGATCGAAAACTATGTCCGGACCAAGATCCCGATGGGGCGCTGGGCGAGCGCGGAGGAGATCGCGGAGGCCATCCTGTTCCTCGTCTCCGACCGCTCGTCCTTCATGACGGGACAGGCGCTGGTGGTCGACGGCGGCGAGAGCATCGGCTGATCTGGTCCAGCAAAGCGGGCTTGCGCGAGCAGCGATGATCGGTCAAACCATAATCTCACTTTGATAGGACCCGTCATGCAAGCTGCAAAACAGCAATACCGCGCCAGGCATTTGGTTGCCTACGGTATTTCGTTTGCGCGCTCGGGATACCGGTGATCATGCGCTACTGCCGCCACGAGAACCTGCAGCGCGCGGAGGAGACCAAGGTCGGCTCGCATGTCGTTCGCGACGGCTGGACGGAGGGAGTGCAGGGCGCTCCGCACCCGGCCCTTCGGCCGGTCATCAGGCGGGCGTCCGTCCTCGGATAACGCAGCTTAGATAACGCCCTACCGGAACGGACATGCCCGCCGAAGCGATCTCTCCTTCGTACGGACATGACCAATGCCTGACAATCTGAACACCTCATTTCCCGGCGCGGACACGCAAAGCTGGTTGAAGACGCATGCGATCGACGAGGTCGAATGCTTCGTGCCGGACGTCAACGGCGTGCTGCGCGGCAAGACCTTGCCAGTCGCCAAGTTCCTGAAGTCGCTCGACGACCGCGCGCTCTATCTGCCGAGCAGCGCCTTCCTGGTGGCGATCGACGGCCGCTATTCCGGCTCCATCGACGAAGGCTTTGCCTACCAGGATCCGGACATGCGCATGGTGCCGGACGTTTCGAGCCTGTGCCTTGCGCCCGGCAGCGCCGGCAAAGCTTATGTTTTCGCCGACACGTTCCACATGGACGACCGGCCCTGGATGGCCTCGCCACGCCATGTGCTGAAATCGGTGCTCGACCTTTACGAGCAGCGCGGCTGGCGCGCGGTGATGGCGCCGGAGCTCGAATTCTACCTCACCGCGCCCAATCCCGATCCGGATCGCCCGATCACGGCGCCGGTGGGACGCAACGGCCGGCCGGAAAGCGTGCAGCATCCCTACGACATGCAGGCGATGGAAGAGTTCGAAGCGGTGACGCGGCGGCTCTATGAACACGCCGCCATCACCGGCTTGCCGGTGGAGACGCTGATCCACGAATCCGGAACCGCGCAGCTCGAGATCAATCTGCTGCACGGCGATCCGCTGACGCTCGCCGACCAGGTGCTTCTGTTCAAGCGCCTGGCGCGGCAGATCGCCCAGGCGAACGGCATGCATGCCACCTTCATGGCCAAGCCGATCGCGGCGCAGGCCGGCAGCGCGATGCATCTGCACATGTCGATCGTCGACCGCAAGGGCGAGCCCTTGTTTGCCGGCGAAGACGGCGAGGACAGCGACATGTTCTCGCATTTCATCGGCGGCCTGCAGAAATACATTCCCGAAATCATGCCGCTGTTTGCGCCGCATGCGAATTCGTACCGGCGCATCCGGCCCGGCCACAGCGCGCCAGCCAATATCGAATGGTCGCACGACAATCGCTCCTGCGGTCTGCGCGTGCCGCTTGGCGGGCGCGCCGCGCGCCGCATAGAGAACCGGCTGCCGGGCGCGGACGCCAATCCCTACCTTGCCATGGCTGGCTCGCTGATCGCCGGCTATCTCGGCATCGAGGAGAAGCTTGCGCGCTCGGAAGAGGCCTTCGGCAATGCCTATAAGAGCAAGAGCACGCTGCCGAAGACAATGGAGGAAGCGCTCGACCGCTTCGCCGCCTGCGAACCCGTGCGGGCGCTGCTCGGCGAGGATTTCTTCCAGACCTATCTGCGCGTGAAGAGCGTCGAGCTCGACCTGTTCCAGAGCGTCGTGACGTCCTGGGAACGCGACCACCTGCTGCTCAAGGTGTGACCATGGCTTCGCGTTCGACGGGTTTCAATTCCGGTCTCGATATCGGCAAGTCCTATTATGTCGCCACCGCCAACCCGGCGCCCGACCATCGGGCGCTGGCCGGCGATGTCGAGGCCGATATGGTGGTGGTGGGCGGCGGCTGCACCGGCCTTTCGGCGGCGCTGCATGCGGCCGAGCGTGGTCTTAAAGTGGTGCTGCTCGAGGGCGGCAAGATCGGGTGGGGCGCCTCCGGCCGCAATGGCGGCCAGATGATCCCCGGCCTGCGCAAGGGCGCCAGGGGCCTGGTCAAGTCCTTCGGGCCGGAACGAGCGAAGGCGCTGTTCGACCTCGCCTTCGAGGCGCGCGGGCTGGTGCTCGACATCATCGAGCGCCACGGCATCGAATGCGATTTGCGCCAGACCGGCCACCTGGTCGGTGCCGTCACCAGCTCGGATGTGCGTGACTTCGAGGACGAGGCCGAATGCCTCGCCAAGGTGATGAACTTCACCGACGTCGAGATCCTGTCGGCGGCCGAGGCGCGGCGGATGGTAGACACGCCCTATCAGGGCGCGGTCTACGAAAGGCTCGGCGGCCACATGCATCCGCTCAACTACACGCTGGGGCTTGCCCGCGCGGCCGTCGCTGCAGGTGTCGTCATCCATGAGAACTCGGTGGCCGTCCGGCTGGAGCGCGAGCCTTCCATCCGGGTGTTCACCGACAAGGGCTCGGTCCGCGCCAAGCATGTGGTGCTGGCCGGCGATGCGCTGCTCAAGGGGCTGGAACCGCGCGTCAACAGCCGCATCATGCCGGTCGGCAACTATATCGTCGCCACCGAGCCCTTGGGCGCGCGCAACGTCATCCCGGCCAATGTCGCCGTCTCGGACACGCTGTTCGTCGTCAACTACTACCGCATGTCGGCGGACGGCCGCCTGCTGTTCGGCGGCGGTGAGCGCTACACGCCGTCGCCGCCGGCCGACATCGCCGGCTTCGTGCGGCCGCATATGGAAAAAACCTTTCCGCAGCTCAAGGGCTGCCGCATCGACCATGCCTGGGGCGGGCTGGTGTCGATCACCACGTCGCGCCTGCCGCATGTCGGGCACTATGGCGAGGTCTATTTCGCGCATGGCTATTCCGGCAAGGGCGTCATCCTGTCGACGCTGTCGGGCAAGCTCCTGGCGGAAGCGATCACGGGCGATGCCTCGCGGCTCGACTTGTTCTCGACGCTGACGCCGCTGCCCTTCCCGGGCGGCACGGCGCTACGCGGCCCGCTCTATGTGCTGGGGATGCTGTGGTATGCGATGCGCGATCGGCTCCGGCACTGACTGGTTTCCTTTCCCCGGCGTGGCTAATGTCGCCACGCCGGGGAGCGAGAAGGAAGGGCGATGAACATCGAGTCGGGTCGGCTGACCAAGAAAGAGCGCCATGAGCTGATCCTGTCGGAAGTGCGGCGCTCGGCTTCGATCCGTATCTCGAAGCTGGCGCGGCGCATCGGTGTCGCCGGCGAAACCATCCGCCGCGACCTGATCGAGCTCGGCGAGGCCGGGCTCATCAACCGCACCTATGGCGGCGCCACCATTTCGCTGGTGACGTCGGAACCGGTGATCGCCGAACGCGGCCTCATAATGGTCGAGGAGCGGGCCCGCATCGGCCGCGGCGCCGCCGGACTGATCGAGAAGGGGTCCATCGTGATGATCGATGGCGGGTCGACGACCTACGAGGTCGCGCGCAGCCTGTCGCAGCTTGGGCGGGATCTGACCATCATCACCAACTCCGTCGGCGTCGCTTCGGTGGCCGGCGCCAATCCGGGCTTCCGCGTCATCCTTTGCCCAGGCACATATGACAGCCGCGAGGCGGCGGTGCTCGGCGAGGACACCGTCGAATTCGTGCGCCGCTACAATGCCGATATCGCCATCATCGGCGCGTCGGCGCTGAATGCCGAAGGGCCGAGCGACATGATCTCGGGCGCGGCGGCGGTGAAGCGGGCGATGATGGCACGATCGCTGTCGACGATGCTGGTCGTCACCAACGACAAGTTCGGCCGCAGCGGCCTGGAGCGCGTCTGCGCGCTGAGCCAGATTTCGGACGTCGTTACCGACAGCGAGCCGGCAGCGGAGCTGCGCGCCGCGATCGACGAGGCGGGCGGCGAACTGCATGTCTTTGCCGAATAGACAATCGGCTTTATCGTTTTGTTTTGCGCAATTCCGGACGGAAAACCGCTACGCACTTTTCCTGGAATTGCTTTAGGCGTCGCGGTTGGTCAGCGCGATATGGCAGCAACCGGAACCGTGGCCGGGCGTCCAGGTGACATTGGCGAAGCGCACGCCGGTCGCCTCGAACAGGCCGCGGTCGAAGGCGCCGGCGATGCGGCAGAGCGTGGCGAGTTTCTCCTCGCCGACACCGGCCTCGACCCAGGCATCCTTCAGCGGGCAGCGCTTGACCTTGAAGGCGATGTGGTCAGGCCCGCGCTCGACATCGGTCGGATACATGCGGCCGGCGTCCGGGCTGACGGCGAGGAACGCCTCGCCGATTGCCGGCGCGTCGTTAGGGCCGAAATTAGCGAAAGCGGCTGCCGCAACTTCCCGGCCGCGCTTCTCGATGCTGCGGATCATCACCGCCTCGGCCTTCTCGGCGCCGAGCTCGGCGGTCAGTTCGTCGAGGAAGAGCCGGTAGAGGTCGGCGCGGTTGCGGAAAGCGGAATCGAGCTCGCGCGACAGTTTCTCGGCCCTGGCGGCTTCGGGATCGGTCATGGGTGCGTCCTGATCTTGTTGTTTGACGATGTTCTTGTCCGCAAATCGGTTGCCACTTTGCGGGATCATGGTCGGCTCCTGGTCAATCTTGGCGTCGCCGCCACCAACGCCTTGCCGATCGCCGATTGCGGGTTGGCGATGACGGAGCGGGCATCGCCGCTTTCGGTGATCCGGCCTGCATCGAGGATGACGACGCGATGCGCCACGGCACGGATGACGCCGAGGTCATGCGAAATGAACAGGTAGGCGATCCGTTCCTGCCTTTGCAGGTCGAGCAGCAATTCCAGGATCTGGCCGCGCACCGAGACATCGAGCGCCGACACGGCTTCGTCGAGCACGATCAGCGACGGCCGCGTGGCGATGGCGCGGGCGATCGCCACGCGCTGGCGTTGGCCTCCGGAAATCTCGTGGATGGCGCGCGCGGCAAGGCCCGCATCGAGGCCGACGCGCTCCAGCAGCGCCGCGATGCGGCGTGGACGCTCGGCACGCGTGGCGATGCCATGGATGCGCAAGGGATCGTCCAGCACGCGCGCGACGGTGGCGCGCGGGTTGAAAGCGGCGAGCGGATCCTGGAACACCATCTGGATGCGAGCGCGGCGGGCGCGCAGAGCGGCGCCCGACAAAGCGAGGAAGTCCGCGCCTTCGAAGTCGACCCGGCCGGCGTCAGGCTCGATCAGCCGCAGAACCAGCCTTGCAATCGTCGATTTGCCGCTACCGGAGGGGCCGGCGAGCGCCAGCGTTTCCGCCGGACCGATCTCGAAGGACACATTGTCGACTGCGGCGAACGGTTTATCGCCGCGACGATAGCGCTTGGTGAGACTGGAGGCGGCAAGCACTGTCATGCCGAGGCGCCTTGCCGGCCAAGCAACGGCTTGGCGTCAAGGCCGAGATGGGCCTCAAGCAGGGCACGCGTATAGGTATGGCGCGGCGCTTCGATGATCTGGTGGGTCTCGCCGAGCTCGATCAGTTCGCCATGGCGCAGCACCGCTATGCGATCGGCAAGCGAAGCTGCAAGCGCGATGTCGTGGCTGATGAAGATGAGCGTCATGCCGTCCTCGGCAACCAGCCTGCGGATGAGGGCGACGATCTCGGCCTGGACGATGGTGTCGAGCGCGCTGGTCGCTTCGTCGGCGATCAGGATTTTTGGTGCGGCTGCAATTGCCGCAGCGATGGCCACGCGCTGCTTCTGGCCGCCGGAGAGCTGGTGCGGGTAGGTGTGGAGGGCCGAGTCCGGGTCGGGGAGGCGGACGCGTTGGAGGAGGGTTTTGGCCTTCGTATATGAGTCTCGCCAGCTGAGCTTGAGATGCGTGCGGACGACTTCGGCGATCTGCTTGCCGACGGGCATCACGGGGTCGAGGCTGGAGGAGGGGTCCTGAAAGACGAAGCCGATGTCGCGGCCGAGGAGGGGGATGGCATCGCGAGGACGAGAGGGGGGCGCGAAGGAATGAGAGGTTTGCGATTTCGGTATCGGCCAACCGATCGTTCCGCCGATCACAGCGGACTGTGGCAACAACCCCGCGACCGCCAGCGCCAGCGTGCTCTTGCCCGAACCGCTCTCGCCAATGATCGCGAGGCGCTCTCCTGCGAGAACATCCAGGCTGACACCTTTCAGCGCTGCCACCTCGACACCATCGCGGCGGTAGGCGACCCTTAGATCGCGGATAGAAAGCAGCGCGGTCACGACAGGCTCCTGCGCACCGCGGTGCTTTCCACCACGCCTTCGCCGGCGAGGTAGACGCCGAGCACGGTCAGCACCAGCGCGATACCGGGAACGACCGACAGGAAAGGTGCGCTGCGCAGCACCGCGCGGCCTTCGGCGATCATGCCGCCCCAGGTGACGCGGTTGGGATCGCCCAGGCCGAGGAAGGAGAGCGCCGCTTCGGTGAGGATCGCGGCCGCAACAATCACCGAGGATAGCGCCAGCACCGGTGGGAGCGCGTTGGGCAGCACCTCGCGAAAAGCAATCTCCAGCGGATGCATGCCGATGACGCGGGCGCCGGCGACATAGTCGCGCTCACGGATAGACAGCACTTCCGCGCGGGCGACGCGCGCGGGTCCGGTCCAGGCGCCGAGCGCGATGGCCGCGACGACGGCGCCCAGCGAAGGACCGACGATGCTGACGAAGGCGAGCGCGAGCAGGAAGCTCGGCACAGTCTGGAAGGCATCGGTGACGCGCATCAGCATTTCGTCGATCAGGCCGCCGGCGAAGCCGGCCAAGGTGCCAACCAGGGCGCCGATGAATAGCGCGGCGGCCGCCGCCGCCAGCCCGACCGCTAGCGAGGTGCGGGCTCCGTGGAATAGCTCGGCCAGCACGTCGCGCCCGAGCCGGTCGGTGCCGAGCGGCAGCGACCAGTCCTGGAAGGGCGGCAGCAGCGCCGGGCCGGCGATGGCCTGCGGGTCGCCGGAAAAGAGCAGCGGCGCGACCAGCGCCATGACGATGAGCAAGGCGAGGATCGAGGCGCCCGCGATCGCTTCCGGCGTGTGGAAGAAACGGCGCAGGCGGTTCATGCGCTTGCCTCGCCGGCGCCGACGCGCGGATCGAGGATAGCGTAGGCGAGATCGACCAGAAGGTTGATGACGACGACCAGGACGGCGCTGACCAGGATGATGCCGAGCAGCAGCGGCGTGTCGCGTGCGGCGACGGCCTTTTGCGCCAGCCGGCCAAGGCCAGGCACGGCGAAGACGCTTTCGATGACGACGCTGCCGCCCAGCATCTGCGCCGATTGCAGGCCGAGCATAGTGACCAGCGGCAAGAGCGCGTTGCGGGCGACATGGGCGAGCACGATGCGGCGGCGGGACAGTCCCCTGGCGCGGGCGGCGAGAACAAAATCCTGCCGCCAGGCCTCGGCCATGCCGGCGCGCATCATGCGCAGATAGAGCGCGAGATAGATGAAGCCCAGCGCCGACACCGGCAGCACGAGATGGGTGGCTATATCGGCTACGCGCGCCAGTCCGGTTTTGCCGGAGGCGATGGTCTCGATGCCGCCGATCGGCAGCCAGCGCAGGTCGACGGCAAAGATGACGATCAACACCAGGCCGAGCCAGAAGCCGGGCACGGCATAGAGCGCCAGTGAACCGATCGACAGGAAGCGGTCGCGGAAGCTGCCGGGTCTCGCACCGGCATAGATGCCGAGCGCAGAGCCAAGGCCGAAGGAGAGCGCGGTGGCGCTGCCCATCAGGATCAGCGTGGTCGGCAGGCGTTCGAGGATGACATCGCGGATCGGCCGCGAGAAGGTGACCGATTGGCCGAGATCGAGATGCAGCAGCGCCCAAAGGTAGTTGGCGAGGCGGGTCAGCTCGGATTGGTCGAGACCCCAGCGGTGGCGCAGCAATTCGATCATGCCGACATCGCCGCCGGTCGAGACGATATAGGCGTCGACCGCATCGCCGGGGGCAGCTTCGAGCAGCAGGAAGCTGCCGATGACGACGATGAGGAGAACGAAGATGCTGCCGACGAGGCGGCGGCGGAACAGGCGGAGGGCGCGGGTCATGGTGAAGGGAAGCTGCTCGCGATCCTCGGAGGTCGCGTTCTACGGCGCCCCCCTCTGTCCTGCCGGACATCTCCCCCTCTAGGGGGGAGATTAGCAGTTCTTACGCCTCGCTCATTCCTGCGGCGTCGAAAATTGGCGAAAACCAATGTGAGGGCCAATCTCCCCCCAAGAGGGGGAGATGTCCGGCAGGACAGAGGGGGGCGCGAAGGAACTCTCATTGTCGAAGCTGAGCACCCCGACTGCCGATCCGCAAGTGCCGGATCAACCCGCCAAATAAGTGTCCGCCCAGTTCGATACGGCCCAGCGCGGGTTGTTGGCGATGTTGCCCACGGTATCGCGAGCGACGCTGATAAAACTCCATTCGGCGACGTTGATCAGCGGCAGGTCGGCCGCGACCTTCTTCTGGAACTCCTTGTAGAGATCGGTGCGGGCGGACGTGTCGAGCGTCTCGGACGCTTTGGCGATCAGCGCGTCGAGCTCGGCATTCTTGTAGCCGCCCTGGTTGGAGAAGGGCACGCCGTCGGGAATGCCGCTCTGCACCAGGATGGTGGTCGAGATCGCCGGGTCGCCGCGGAACACCGGCGGGCCGACAGCGAGGTCGAAGGCATGGTCGGTGTAGATAGCCTTGATATGCGCGGCCGCATCGTTGTTGACGATCTCGGCCTCGATGCCGATGGCGGCGAGCGCCTGGCGCAGGTAATCGCCGAACTGCTTCGTCTCGTTGAAATAGGGCGCCGGCAGCAGCTTCAGCGAAAAGCGCTTGCCATCGTCCGTTCGCTTGTAGCCGGCCTCGTCCAGCAAGGCGTTGGCCTTGGCGACGTCGAAGGGGTAGGTCTCGACATCGGCGGTGTAGAATTGCGGGTCGTTCTTCGGCACCGGCCCGGTGGCGGTCGCGGCATAGCCGAGAAAGATCGTCTTGACGACGAAATCCTTGTCGATGGCATGCGCGATCGCCTGCCGTACTTTCAGATCGGCCAGCTCCTTGCGGCGGTGGTTGATCTCGACGACAAGCTGATAGGTTAGCCCCTCATAGCCCTTGGTGATGACCTTCAGGCCGGGCACCTTGGAGATGCGGTCGAGATCGGCGAGCGGCACGGCGGAGAAGGCGGCAAGCTGGATCTCTTCCGCCTCGAGCGCGGCAGCCGCCGATGTGCGATCGGGGAGCACCTGGTAGACGATCTCGTCGAGATAAGGCTCGTCCTTGCCCCAATAGGCGTCGTTCCTTGTCAGCCGGTAATATTGGCCGGCCTTGTATTCGGCGAATTTGAACGGACCGGTACCGACCGGCGCGTTATTGGCCGGGTTGTCCTCGATCTTGCCCACCTCATAGAGGTGTTTCGGCACGACGCTCGAAAGCGCCGGCAGCGCGTTGCGGATCAGCTGGAACGGCGTCGGCTTGGCGAATTTGAAGATTGCGGTCAGCTCGTCCGGCGTGTCGACGGCCTCCAGGTCCTTGAACACGGTGCGGCCGAGATTTTGCAGCGGCTTCCAGATCTGCAGCGCCGAGAAAGCGACATCGGCCGAGGTGAAGGGCTTGCGGTCATGCCATTTGACGCCGTCGCGCAATTTGAAGGTCACCGACAGGCCGTCGGCGGCACCGTCCCACGAAAGCGCCAGGCGCGGCTGAAGCCCGTCCTTACCGTCGAAGGAGGCTTCGGCCAGCGTCTCGACGATCTTGCTGGAGATGAAGAAGACGCCGTTGGACGCGACGATAGCCGGATTGAGGTTGCGGGGTTCAGAATCGGCGGCCAGCACCAGGCGGCCGCCCTTCTTCGGCGTCTGCGCCAGGCCGATAGTCGGCAGCGCGGTCGAAGCCAGAAGCAGCGCCGAGCCGGCCAGCAGGCCGCGGCGTGAAATCGTCAATTCGGACATCGTTCAAACTCCCCTCTTCGCGCCGTGGAGGGCGCGGCACTTCGGTGATTATGGCCCTTGGCAAAGGTTTCGCCAGAGACGGATTTGGCGCATCATGGCTTGGCTTTGAAATTTCCGTCCCCTGGACCAGCCAGCCAAAAGGAGTTCCAATCTCCCTATCTGGTAGGACCAGATTCTGGAGAATGGGATCAAGATTCAGGCGGAAAAGGCCATAGGCGCGAAAGTGATCGATTCTGGCTGGACCAGCGTGGCCAGAATGATGCAGATTTGGCTGACAGCCATAAATCATGACGTTCGGCGCTCCTGCGGCCGATGAAAACAGGGAGAGGCAGATGAACATCGCTCCGGGCAAGACCGAAGTCAGCAGCATTCCATTCGACCAGGCGCGAGTGGACCGGCTGATGGAGGAGGCAGGCATTGACGTGCTCTTCGCCACCTCCAAGCACAACACGCAATATCTGCTCGGCGGCTACAAGTTCATCTTCTTCGCGGCGATGGATGCGATCGGCCACAGCCGCTATCTGCCGATCGTACTTTACGAGAAAGGCGGGCCGGAGCATGCGGCTTATATCGGCAACAAGATGGAAGGTGGCGAGCATCAGAACCATCCGTTCTGGACGCCCACCTTGCACGCGGCCTGCTGGGGCACGCTCGATGCCGCCAATCTGGCGGTGGAGCATCTCAAGCAGATCGGCAGGGAAGCCGCCCGCATCGGCATCGAACCGGGCTTTCTGCCGTCCGACGCCTATGCGCTGGTCCGAAAGGCGCTGCCGGACGCCAAGCTTGTCGATGCGACCGGCATGCTTGAGAGCATGCGCGCCATCAAGACCGAGGCTGAGCTGGAGCAACTGCGCATCGCCTCCGAACTCATAACCGACTCGATGCTGGCAACGATCGCCTGGGCGCGCGAAGGGACAACAAAGACCGACATCATCGAGCGGCTCAGGCGCGAGGAGACCAATCGCGGCGCGCATTTCGAATATTGCCTGCTGACGCTGGGCTCCAGCCACAACCGCGCGGCGTCCAGCCAGGCGTGGAAGAAGGGCGAGGTGATGTCGATCGATTCCGGCGGCAATTATCGCGGCTATATCGGCGACCTTTGCCGCATGGGCGTGCTTGGCGAGCCGGATGCCGAGCTGGAGGATCTGCTGGCCGAAGTCGAGGCGGTGCAGCAGGCGGCCTTTTCCAGGGTCAAGGCAGGCACGCTGGGCGGCGACATGATCGCGCATGCGGAAAGCGTGCTGAAGGCCTCGAAGGTTGCGGCCTACACGGATTTCTTCGCCCACGGCATGGGGCTGATCACGCATGAGGCGCCGTTTCTGATGACCAATCATCCGGTCGCCTATGAAGGCACCTACGCGGCAAAGCCGCTGGAAAAGAACATGGTGCTTTCGGTCGAGACGACCATGCTTCATCCGTCGCGCGGCTTCATCAAGCTGGAGGATACGGTCGCGGTGACGGATAGCGGCTATGTGATGTTCGGCGACCGGGGGCGCGGATGGAACCGGGGTGGGATTTCTTAAGCAGAAGGTCGGCGCAGCCCCTCATCCGCCCTTCGGGCACCTTCTCCCCGTAGAACGGGGAGAAGGAAAGACCGTTACTGAGCCGCCGGCAGTAGCCTGAAATCCGGCAGGGCGCGCAGCGCCAGTTCCGGGCCGGCGGGCGAGTAGACGACGAAAAGCTGCATCGGCTGGTCGCCGGTGTTGAGCGTCGAGTGGAAGCGGCTTTCCGGCACATAGATGGTGCAGCCGGGACCGACCTTCGCCACCACCGGATTGCCCTCCTCGTCCTCGACCATCTGCTCGCCATGGCCGGAGATGACGAAGATGATCTCCTCGGCGCCCGGATGGTTGTGGCGGGTGTGGCCCTTGCCGGGCGGCAGGTCGACGACGCCGCCGGAAAAACGTTCGGCGCCGTTCACTTCCGGCGCGACGGTCAACGACAGTCTGCCCCAGTCGAAGCCGAAGGCGCTGACATCCTTCGGGTAGACGAACACCTTGCTCCTGTCGGCCATTGCCTCATCCCTTCCTTTTCGTGATTGTCTTGAAATCCGCCGTCTGCCTGGCGATCGCCGCCTCGGCCGGCAGCCGTTCCATCGAGCTCGCGCCATAGAAGCCGTGCAGCCCCTCGCAGCGCTCGAGGATATAGCGGGCGTCGTCAGGCATCGAGATCGGCCCGCCATGGCAAAGCAGGATCACGTCCTTTCGCACCGAGCGCGCGGCATCGGCTATGGCGTCGATCTCCTTGACGCAGGCGTCGAGCGTCTTCGCCGAGGTGGCGCCGATCGAGCCGCCGGTCGTGACACCCATATGGGCGACGACGATGTCGGCGCCGGCTTTCGTCATAGCGCGCGCCTCGTCCGGGTTGAAGACATAGGGCGTGGTGAGAAGGTCGAGCTTGTGCGCCTCGGCGATCATGTCGACCTCGAGCCCGAAACCCATGCCGGTCTCCTCGAAACTCTGGCGCATGGTGCCGTCGAACAGGCCAACGGTCGGAAAATTCTGGACGCCGGAAAAGCCCATCATCTTCAGCTCGGAAAGCAGCAGCGGCATGATGACGAATGGGTCGGTGCCGTTGACGCCGGCCAGCACCGGCGTCTTCTTCACCACCGGAAGCACCTCATAGGCCATTTCCTTGACGATCTCGTTGGCGTTGCCATAGGCGAGCAGGCCGGCGGCCGAGCCGCGCCCGGCCATGCGGTAGCGGCCGGAATTGTAGATGATGATCAGGTCGATGCCGCCGGCTTCCTCGGCCTTGGCCGACAGCCCGGTGCCGGCGCCGCCGCCGACGATCGGCACGCCGTCGGCAATCATCTTGCGGAATTTTTCCAGGATCGTTTTGCGCGGGATGGCAGCCATGCTTGTCTGTCTCACTTGTTGGCGATGTCGAGAAAAGCCTTGGCCGCGGCCTTGGCGAAGGCGGGATCGTTGATGTGCAGCGGCAGGCGCGTGACGGTGCGGTCTTTCGTCGGCACGATCGTCCGCTCGATGGCGTCGAACAGCGCTTGATCGGCCTCCGCGTCGAAGAAAGCGCCGCCTTCGATATCGAGCGCCGAGACGCCCTTTTCCGGGATCAGGAAGCGAACCGGACCGTCGCATCGCGCGAGGCGGCCGCCGATCCATTCGCCGATCCGGCGGGATTCGTCGGCCGTGGTGCGCATCAAGGTGACGTTTGGGTTGTGCTCGTAGAACAGCCGCCCACGATATTTTTCGGGAATCGTCGGCGGCGCCCAGAAATTCACCATGTCGAGCGCGCCAACCGAGCCGACATAGGGCAATTTCGTACGGGCGATGGCGCCGAAGCGATCGTCGGTTGCCGGCAGCACGCCGCCGAGCAGGAGATCGCAGACCTCGGTCGTGGTGATGTCGAGAACGCCGGCGAGTAGGCCGGAATCGGCGAGCTTCTCCATCGAGCGGCCGCCGGTGCCGGTGGCGTGGAAGACCATGCAGTCATAATCGGTGCGCAAGCGCTCGACGATTGCAGTCACGCAAGGCGTAGTGACGCCGAACATGGTGAGCCCCAGCGCCGGTTTGCCGGCGGCGGCCGGGGCCGGCTTCGCCGCCATGCCGGCGATCGCCTGGGCGGCATTGTGCAGCACCGTGCAGGAGATCCTGTTCAGTCCCGCCATGTCGGTCACCGACGGCATCATGATGATGTCGGAGACGTCGACGTAGGCTGCGGTATCGCCGGAGGCCAGCGTCGAGACCACGAGCTTCGGCAGGCCGAGCGGCAGCGCGCGCATGCCGGCGGTGACGATCGAGGTGCCTCCCCCGCCGCCGATGCCGATCACGCCGGCCACGTCGTCGCGCGAGCGAATGAAACCGGCGAAGGCAGCGGCCATGCCGGCAACGGCGGCGCCGCGGTCATTGGTCCCGAGCACCGCTCCGTGTCCCTTGGGGTGATGCGCGGCGACTTCGCCCGCCGGGATATCCACCGGGACGGTCGCGCCGCGCGTGCCGATGTCGACACGCACAACCGTGCCGCCGGCAGCAGTGACGGCATCGGCCAGGAAGGCAACCTCCTCACCTTTGGTGTCAGCGGTGCCGACCACATAGATGCGCTTCATGCGCGGTTCCCCGTCGTCCGGCATGGTCGGCTTTGCCGCCTGCCTTTCTTGCCCCACCTTTAAGCTCCTCGGCGAAGGCCTTGTCGCTGGTGAGGGACCTATTATTGCTTGGCATTGCGCCATTGCAATTTTTTGAGACGCGCGTATCGTATTGATATGGATGTCTCACGTCAACAAGCCGTCGCCAAGGATGAGGCCGCCCAGGCGCCTGGCGTCGAGAAGGGCGCGCGCGCCCGCACCAGGCGGTTGATGCTGGAAACGGCGACGCGGCTGATGCAGTCCGGCATGACACCCTCGGTCAGCGAGGTCGCGGAGGCGGCGGAGGTGTCGCGCGCCACCGCCTACCGGTATTTCCCGAGCCAGGCGGCGCTGGTGCAGGCCGTGGTCGATGAGGGGCTCGGCCCGATCCTCACTTGGAAGTCGGCCTCCGACGATGCCGAACGGCGCGTGGCGGATCTGTTCGCCACAGCGATGCCGCGCATCGAGGCCTTCGAGGCGACGTTCAAGGCGGCGCTGAAACTCTCCCTCGATCAATGGGCGCGGCGCCAGGCCGGCACGCTCGGATCGGAGCCCGCCTTCACGCGCGGCCATCGCGTCGACCTGCTGAAGGATGCGATCGCGCCGCTCAAGGGCCGCCTGAAGCCGCGCCAGTTCAGGCGCCTGGCGCAGGCGCTGTCGCTGGTGTTCGGCGTCGAGGTGGTCACGGTGCTGAAGGACATCTGGGGGCTGGACAGCGCCGAGATGATGTCGGTCGCGCAATGGGCGGCGGGGGCGCTGGTGCGCGCAGCAATGGCGGAATCAGAAGCAAAATCGGCAGGAATGTCGGCGGCGTCGAAGGCGCCAGCCGTCTAAATCTGGTTCGACCAGATTGCGGAGCCAAGTGCGAATATTAATTGTGGTGGGCAGATCGTGACAATGGTCTTGCGTATCGCTGAGTAGGAAAAACAAGGGAAAACACCCGGATATCGTAGGGATTGCGCTTTCGGCTGCTTTCGGTCGCTGAAGAAAGCGCTTGACGCCAAGCTGAGATTGGTAATACCAGATTATAGCCAAATAAAGCGGATCAAAAGTGATGGCCGCATTCCATTTCCGGCAGGGCGAGGAGGCCTGGAACCGGCAAGGTGCCATCACAGGAGGAACTACCAAGGCCGGCTTCGCTGCCGGTTCGCATGACACGATAGAATGCGCACAAGGGAGGAAAACTATGCGCAAGATAGTGACCAGCGTGCTTGCTGGTGTCGGCCTGGCGCTTGCCTGCGGGACGTCCGTCCATGCGCAGGAAAAGTCGCTCACCATCTTCTGGGCGGAGTGGGATCCGGCCAACTACCTGCAGGAACTCGGCAACGAGTATGAGAAGGAAACCGGCGTCAAGATCACGGTCGAGACCACGCCGTGGTCCGATTTCCAGACCAAGGCCTTCACCGAATTCAACGCCCATGGCGACGCTTACGATCTGGTGGTGGGCGACTCGCAGTGGCTCGGCGCGGGCTCGACCGGCGGTCATTATGTCGACCTGACCGACTTCTTCAAGAAGCACAAACTCAACGACGTGATGGCGCCGGCGACGGTCAAGTACTACGCCGAATATCCCGGCAACAGCGGCAAGTACTGGGCAATCCCGCTCGAGGGCGACGCCGTCGGCTGGTCCTATCGCAAGGACTGGTTCGAGGATCCGAAGGAGAAGGAAGCCTTCAAGGCCAAGTATGGCTACGACCTCGACGTGCCGAAGGATTTCAAGGCGTTGCGCGACATCGCCGAATTCTTCTACCGGCCGGACCAGAAGAAATACGGCATCGCCATCTACACCGACAATTCCTATGACGCGATGGCGATGGGCTTCGAGAACGCGCTGTTCTCCTATGGCGGCGAGCTCGGCGATTACGCGACCTACAAGGTCGACGGCCACATCAATTCCGAGAAGGCGGTCGCCGCGCTCGATGCCTATAAGGAACTCTACAAGTTCACGCCTCCGGGCTGGGCAAAGTCGTTCTTCGTCGAGGACAACCAGGCGATCACCGAGAACCTAGCGGCGATGAGCATGAACTACTTCGCCTTCTTCCCCTCGCTGATCAACGAGTCGTCGAACCCGAACGCCAAGAACACCGGTTTCTTCGCCAATCCTCCGGGCCCAAATGGCGACCAGTTCGCGGCGCTTGGCGGCCAGGGCATCTCGGTCGTCTCCTACTCGCAGAAGCAGGACGAGGCGATGAAGTTCCTCGAATGGTTCATCAAGGACGAGACCCAGAAGAAGTGGGCTGCGCTCGGCGGCTACACCTGCAGCGCCGCGGTGCTGAAGTCGCCTGAGTTCCAGAGCGCCACGCCGTACAACAAGGCCTTCTATGAGACCATGTTCAAGGTGAAGGATTTCTGGGCGGTGCCGGAATATGCCGAACTGCTGCAGCAGCTCAACCAGCGCATCTATCCCTACATGATCGGCGGATCTGGCACCGCCAAGGAAACGCTGGACGCGCTTGCCGCCGACTGGAACGCGACCTTCAAGAAATACGGCCGCGTGAAGTAATCGGCATACCTCACGGAGGAGGCCTCAAAAGCCTCCTCCGTTTGTTTTTCAAGCATCCGGAGCAGGGTTTTGGCGACCACGATGATCACCACGCTCGACAGGTCCTCGCGGGCCGCGGCGCGCGGCCTCAGCGATATTTCGATCCGCAATCTGTTCATCATTCCGACGATCCTGTTCCTGATCGTCTTCAACATCTTCCCGCTGATTTATTCGCTGGGCTACTCGTTCACCGACTTCCGCGCCTCGACCAATGCGCCGGCCAATTTCGTCGGGTTGCAGAATTATCGCGACCTGCTCAACGATCCCTATGTCTGGTCGAACTTCGCCATCACCGCGAAATACGTCATCATCTCGGTTGCCGGACAGCTCTTCGTCGGCTTTGGCGTGGCGATGCTGCTCAACCGCGACATACCGATGAAGGGGCTGCTGACGACGCTGCTGCTTCTGCCGATGATGCTTTCCATGGCGGTGGTGGGCCTGTTCTGGAAGCTGCTCTACGATCCGTCTTTCGGCATCATCAACTATGCGCTCGGGCTCGGCACTTTCGAGTGGCTGGCCGACCCGAAGATGGCGCTCTACGCGGTCGCGCTCACCGACATCTGGATGTGGTCGCCCTTCGTCATGCTCTTGTCGCTTGCCGGCCTCTCGGCAGTGCCGAAGCATCTTTACGAGGCCGCTGCGATCGACCGGGCCGGGCCGTTCTACACTTTCTTCCGCATCACGCTGCCGCTGGTCGCGCCGATCCTGATGATCGCCGTCATCTTCCGCACCATGGAAGCGTTCAAGACCTTTGATCTCGCCTACATCCTGACCAGCCAGCCGACGGCCGAGCTGATCTCGATCCGGCTCTACAAGATGGCCTTTCAGGAATGGCAGACCGGGCGCTCCTGCGCCATGGCCTATATCGTGCTCATCATGGTGCTGGCGATCACCAATATCTACGTCAAATACCTCAACAAGGTGAAGGAGCGCTGAGATGGCTGCTGTCCGCACTTCTTCCGAGGTCGCCTTTAACCGCGCGGCAATCGTCGCCGTGCTGGTGGTGACGATCATCTTCCTGGCGCCGATCTACTGGATCGCCTCGACGGCCTTCAAGCCGCGCAACCTCGCCACGACAATCCCGCCGACGGTCGTGTTCCAGCCGGAGATATCGCCCTTCGTCAAGCTGTTCACCAAGCGCTCGCAACTGCGCAGCCCGCCGACGCCGGAAGAGTACGCGGCCGCCCCGTGGTGGGAACGCGTCGTCTTCGACGGCGGCGAGAAGATCGTGCGCGACGGCAAGGGCGCCGTGCAGTGGTCGGGCTATCCGAACCGGTTCATGAATTCGCTGATCGTGGCGATCACCTCGACCGTGCTTGCCGTCGGCATGGGCACATTCACCGCCTACGGCTTCTCGCGCTTCAAGGTGAAGGGGGAGGCGGACCTGCTCTTCTTCATCCTGTCGACGCGCATGCTGCCGCCGGTGGTGGTCGCGATCCCGATGTTCCTGATGTACCGGGCCGTGGGACTGAACGATTCCCATCTCGGCCTGATCATCCTCTACACCGCCTTCAACCTGTCCTTCTCGGTCTGGCTGATGAAGGGCTTCATCGACGAGATCCCGAAGGAATATGAGGAGGCGGCGCTCGTCGACGGCTATACGCGCATGGAAGCCTTCTTCAAGATCGTGCTGCCCGAAGCCGCGACCGGCATCGCCGCAACGGCCGTGTTCTGCTTCATCACGGCGTGGAACGAATACGCCTTCGCGCTGATCATGACCAACCGTCGCGCCCAGACCGCACCGCCTTTCATCCCGAGCCAGGTCGGCTCCGGCCTGCCGGACTGGACGGTGATTGCCGCCGGCACGTTCCTGTTCCTGCTGCCGGTCGCGATTTTCACCTTCCTGCTCCGCAACCATCTGTTGCGCGGCATGTCCTTCGGAGCGATCCGCAAATGAGCTTTCGCGCGATGAACGAGAAATATCTGGAGCCGGGCTCGCAAATCCTGATGGTGCTGGGCATCGTCGCGCTCTGCCAGCCGTGGAACATGCTGCTCCACACCTATGGCGTGACGATCATCCTGATCGGCCTGATCGGCTTCAACGTCACCTCCAAGATCCCGCGCGAGGAGCAAGCCGGCACCGGGCACGGGGCCGGCCAGCAGGCGCATAATGCGGGGGCGCAGCATTGACCAAGATAGAGCTTCGCGGCGTCCAGAAATTCTTCGGCGCCGTCCAGGTCATCAAGGACCTGAACCTCAAGATCGACGACAACGAGTTCATCGTGCTGCTCGGGCAATCGGGCTGCGGCAAGACGACGACGCTGCGTGCCATCGCCGGGCTGGAGACCATCGACCAGGGCGACATACTGATCGACGGCAAGCCGGTGCAGCAACTCAAAGCGGCCGATCGCGACATCGCCATGGTGTTCCAGTCGTTCTCGCTCTACCCGCATATGAACGTGTACGAGAACATCGCCTTCCCGCTGCGCGCGACGCGCAAGAGCAGAAGCGAGATTGACACCGAGGTGCGATCGGTGGCCAAGACGCTGCAGATCACCGACCTGCTCACCAAGAAGCCCTCGGCGCTGTCGGGCGGCGACATGCAGCGCGTGGCCATCGGCCGGGCGCTGGTGCGGCGTCCGAAGGCGATGCTGATGGACGAGCCGATCGGCGCGCTCGACGCCAAGCTGCGCGAGGAGATGCGCGCCGAGATCAAGCGGTTGCATATCAAGCAGGGCTCGACCAGCATCTATGTGACGCATGACCAGATCGAGGCGATGAGCCTCGCCGACCGCATCGTCATCATGCATGAAGGCGTGCTGCAGCAGGTTGGCACGCCGGACGAGGTCTATTCCCACCCGGCCAACCTCTTCGTCGCGCAGTTCGTCGGCAGCCCGGTGATGAATGTCGCCGAGGCCAAGGTCGCCGAGACCGGCTCGGCCGCGTCGGTCACGGTCGGCAACGCGGCCGCGGGCTTCGAGTTTCCGCGCGCGCTGCTTTCCAAGCTCAACGGCCATGCCGGCGGCCAGCTCACCTTGGGCATCAGGCCGGAGGGCGTGTTGGTGCGCCGCGAGGCGACGGACGGCTTCCTGCCGGTCGAAACGCAAATCGTCGAGCCGCTCGGCTCCTTCGACATCGTCGACCTGAAAGTCGGCTCCAACATGCTGCGCGCCCGCACCAAGAGCGGCTTCATCAGCGGCGCGGGCGAAAAGGTCTATGCGCGCATCGATCCTTCGCAAGCGCATTTCTTCGACGCCGCGAGCGGCAAGTCGCTCGGAGTGAGACTGTAATGGCCCATATCCAGCTGAAGAACATCTCCAAGACATTCGGCAACCACACCGCGCTGTCCAATCTCAATCTCGACATCGCCGACGGCGAGTTCTTCGTGCTACTCGGCGAGACGGGCGCCGGCAAGACGACGACCCTGCGCCTGATCGCCGGGCTCGATAAGCCGACCGAGGGCCAGGTCTTCATCGACGGCGTCGATGTCGCCGATTGGGGCGCGGCCGAACGCGATGTGGCGCTGGTGCTGCAGCAATATTCGCTTTATCCGCGCTACACGGTGCGGCAGAATCTCGAATTCCCGCTGAAGCCGAAGATCCGCCGTCTGCCGGATGCCGAGATCAAGGATCGCGTCGCGCGCGCCGCCCGCACGCTTCGTATCGAGCATCTGCTCGACCGCAAGACCGACCGGCTTTCCGGCGGCGAGATGCAGCGCGTCTCGATCGGCCGCGCGATCGTGCGCAAGCCGCGTGTCTTCCTGATGGACGAGCCGCTGTCGGCGCTCGACGCCAAGCTGCGCGAGGCGCTGCGCACGGAGCTGAAGAACCTGCAGATGCAGCTCGGCGCCACGTTCCTGTTCGTCACGCATGACCAGATCGAGGCCATGTCGATGGGTGACAAGGTCGGTGTGCTCAACCATGGCCGCATCGTCCAGACCGGCACGCCGCAGGAGATCTACAACAATCCGCGCGACACCTATGTCGCGAGCTTCGTCGGTTCGCCGCCGATGAACCTCATCGACGGCAAGCTGGTTAACGACCGCGCGGTGATGGCTCCGATGAATTTCGAACTACCACTGTCAACTGGGGCCAAAACCTTTGGCGGGGGCAGGACGAGCGGCGCGACCGACGGTCGGCCGCTCGTCTTCGGCATTCGACCCGAGGACGTCTATCTGGAAAGCGGGGCGCCGGTCGAGGCGCGGGTCCACGATGTCGAAAACCATGGCGTCGAGAAGATCGTGACGCTCAGGGTGGGCGACACGATGCTGCGGGCCACAGTGCCGGCCAGGACCGATGTCGCGATCGAACAGCCGGTGCGATTTGCCTGGAACCCGGAAAAGGTGGTGATGTTCGACAAGGGCAGCGGGGTGAGCCTGCGTCACGCCGGATAGCGACCGGCCGGCCTGCTGGCTTACTTCGGCAGATAGGTGTCGTAAGGCGCGTCGTTGATCAGCAGGATGACGCATTCGGTGTCTGACAGGCAGGCGTCGTCATGCATCTCGTTGGCCTTCTGGGTCCAGTAGGAGCCGGGCGGCAACTTAACCTTGGTGGCTTCGCCGCCCTGCATCTGCCAGTGCGCCCAAAGGCCCTTGATGACCACGGCGCGGTAATCGGCCGTATGGGCGTGGACTGGCGCGCGCCAATTGCCGGGAACTTTCAGCAGCGTGCCGGCCGGTCCCTCCGCGCGCTCGCCCCACAGCCGACCAAGCCGCTGCGGCTGGCCGGGCGCCTCGACGGCATAAGGAATCTTGTCGGCGGACAGGTAGCTGTCTTCCAGCGCGAAAGCCCGGCCCGGCAGGATGGCAAGTGCCGCAACCGTAAGCGATGCAAGATGATTGGGCATGGCGGTTTCCTCCGCCATCGAGCTTATGCTGTCCCGACCGGCGGGGAATGGCGCGTCGTCCAAAAGATTTGGCCATTCCTCCAGCGGGCAGCCTGCCGGATGTCAGGATTGCTCCTCGGCGCCGGTGTGACGGAAATGGCTCGGTGCCACGCCCATCACCCGCTTGAAGGCGCGGCTGAAGGAGGCTTCCGAATCGTAGCCCAATCTCGAGGCCGCGACCGAGACCCGCATGCCGTCGCGGCCAAGCCATTGCCTTGCCTGGTGCATACGCACGCGCAGGACATACTTAGCCGGCGTCTCGCCGACCACGGTGGCGAAGCGTTGCGCGAAGGCGGAGCGCGAGGCGCCCATCATCCTTGCCAGCGCCTCCACCGTCCAGTCGCGCTCCGGCTGCAGGTGAATGGCGGCGAGCACCTTGCCGACGTCCGGGTTGCGCACGGCGGCGATCCATCCGGTGGCATCGCCGCAGCCATTTTCCACCCAGGAGCGGATGATGGTGGCGGCGAGCACATCGGCCAGGCGGGCGAGGATGCCGCCGGAGCCGACCCGGTCCATCGTCACCTCGCCGGCCATCCCGTCGAGCAGGTGCTGGATGCCGGGGGCATTCGCCATCAGCTTATGCGCCTGCATGAGGTCCGGCATCATCTCCAGCAGCGGATGCGAGCCGTCGAGGTTGAAATGCATCGAGCCGCAAAACAGCAGGGTCTTGCAGCCGTCGCAGCCGTTCGAGACATCGTAGATGTTCTCGCACACCGGCTCGATCGTGTAGCGGCCGATCGGCACCGGCGGCACGCCGGGCGCGCTCGCCAGCACATGCTCGGCGCCGCGCGGGATCAGCAGCGCGTCGCCCACCGAGAGCTCGATCCATTCCTTCGCCGGCGAGAACAGCCAGCAGCCCTGCTGTCCGATGAAATGGAAGCGCGCAGCCTTCTGAGCTGGGAAGGAAACGGCCCAGGGCTCACCCAGTACGCAGCGGCCATAGTCGACGCCGTCGAGGCGCAAGCCACGCAACATGTCGGTGAGCGGGTCGCCCGACGTCTCTAAAACGGATTTGGACGAATTGTAATTCATTTCGGCGTTTCTAGCATGGAAACTCCAGATAGTCACTCCCTATGTTGCACTGCAGTCCAAATGTTGCGCTGCAACTCACCGGAGATTTGTCATGATCGAGCCCGCCACAGGCGCCATCGACGCCGCTGTCCTCGACAGAGCCGAACCAGAAGAACGAAGTGAACCTGCCTGGGGCGCGGTGGTCTCGCTGGCGCTCGGTGTTTTCGGCCTGGTGACCGCCGAATTCCTGCCCGCCAGCCTGTTGACGCGGCTGGCGCAGGACCTCGGCGTCAGTGAAGGCGCCGCCGGTCAGGCGGTGACCGCGACGGCCGTTGTCGGTGCGATCGCCGCGCCGACCATGGCGATCGTCACCAAGCGGCTCGACCGGCGGTATGTAATGTGGATCCTCTCCGTCCTTCTGATCGTCTCCAACCTCGTCGCCGCCTTCGCCTCCTCGCTCACCATGCTGCTTCTCGCCCGCGTCGTGCTCGGCGTCGCGCTCGGCGGTTTCTGGTCGATGTCGGCGGCCATGGCGCTCAGGCTCGTGCCGATGCGGCTGATGCCGCGCGCCATGTCGATCATCCTGACCGGTGTCTCGGTCGCCACCGTGACCGCAGCTCCGGTCGGCGCCTATGTCGGCGACATCTGGGGTTGGCGCACCGCCTTCATGATGGCGGCGGTCGTCGGCGCGCTGGCGCTTCTGGTGCAGCTCGCCACGCTTCCCAGCCTGCCGCCGACGGCCGTGGCGAGCTTCCGCACGCTGGTCGAGGTGCTGAAGCGGCCGATGATCCGCATTGCGCTGCTGGTGGTGCTGCTGGTCGCGTCCGGTCAGTTCGCCGGCTTCACCTATGTGCGGCCGTTCCTGGAGACGGTGCCGGTGATGCCGATCGAGACCATCTCGCTGGTGCTGCTTGCCTATGGCATCGGCGGTTTCTTCGGCAATTTCGCCGGCGCGTTTCTCGCCGAGCGTAATTTGAAGATGGCCGTCGGCCTGGCACCGCTGCTGATCGCCCTGTCGGCGGCGACGCTGCTTCTGCTAGGCGCCTCGCCGATAACGGCGGCGGTCGCCGTCACCACCTGGGGCTTCGCCTTCGGCGCCGTGCCGGTCGGCCTGCAGACCTGGCTGGTGCGCGCCGCGCCCGACCAGGCCGAGAGCGCCGGCGGGCTGATGGTCGCGACCTTCCAGGTGGCGATCGCGCTCGGCGCCATCGTCGGCGGCCTGCTGGTCGATCATGCCGGTGTTGCAAGCGCCTTCGCCTATGGCGGCGTGGCGACCTTGCTCGCGGCGCTGGTGGCCTTCCTGATGGGACCGAAGCAGGCCGCCGAGTAGGCAAGCCTGCTCGCCCTCCCGACATCGGCCCGGCGGCGCCGGGCCGATGTCGGGAGGGCCGATGCTACCGGCACCGGTAATCAGGCCGAGCGGCCGTCGAACTCGAACACTTCGACGCCGGCAAGATCAACGTCTTCCAGGCAGTTGACGTTGATATAGGCGGACCGTTCGCTGCCTTCGCCGACGTCTTCGGCAAACGGATGGATGCCGCAGGTGCGGCAGAATCGATGCGCGATCTGGGCCTTGCCGAAAGTGTAGCGGCCGAGATCGTCGCCCCAAGCGACCAGACTGAGCTTCTCATGCGGCACGGCCCACAGCAGCGCGCCCTTGCGCCTGCAGATCGAGCAGTTGCAGCGCACCACGCCGCCGATCTCACCTTTGACCTCGAACGCCACCTTGCCGCAGTGGCAGCTGCCTTTGTACAGCATCAGCATCTTCCCATCGCTGGCAGGGTGCAAAGGCACACTTGCCGGGTTATCTCTTCGCCGGCCCAAATCAGGCCGTGCCTGAAAGACGCTGCAACTTTGCAAGGCCCGACATCGAAAATGCAATCCGTCCGCGACCATCTCGAAATCATCCTGTCACGTCTTGCCAATCGCGCGGCCGACGAGAAGGTCTACGTGAAGCTCTATGCCGAGGCCGCGCGGGCGGCCGCCGACGCATCCGACGCCCGCGGCAAGGCCGGTTTGAGCCTCGGTCCGCTCGACGGGCGCATCGTCTCGATCAAGGACCTGTTCGATGTCGCCGGCGGGCCGACGACGGCCGGGTCGCTGATCCGGGCGGGCGCGGCGCCGGCGACACGGGATGCGGTGATCGTGCAAAGGCTGCGCCAGGCGGGCGCGGTCATCCTCGGCAAGACCAACATGACCGAGTTCGCCTTCACCGCGATCGGCGACAATCCGCATTACGGCACGCCGGGCAATGCCGCCGATGCCGGCCTGATCCCGGGCGGCTCGTCGTCCGGGGCCGGCGTTGCGGTGGGCGAGGGCACGAGCGACATATCGATCGGGTCGGACACCGGCGGCTCGGTGCGCATCCCGGCCTCGCTCAACGGCGTCGTCGGCTTCAAGCCGACGGCGCGGCGCGTACCCTTGGCCGGCGCCTTTCCGCTGTCGATGACGCTGGATTCGATCGGCCCGCTTGCCCGCAGCGTCGCCGATTGCGCGGTCGTCGATGCGGTCATGGCCGGAGAAGAGCCGACAGTGCTTCAGCTTGCCCCGCTCGCGACCTTGCGCATCGGCATCCCGCGCGGCGCGTTGTTCGGCGAGACGCAAGCGGAGGTCGCCGAGGCTTTCGAGGCCTGCATCGATAGGATCGGACGAGCCGGCGCCCGCGCTGCCGATTTGCCGATCGACGATCTCATCGCCGAGATGCGCGCGGCGACCAGACGCGGCACGATCGCCTCAATGGAAGGCGCCGAAGTGCATGCCGACTGGCTGACGAACGACACATCCGTGCCCGTCGATCCGCACGTCACTGGGCCATTGTCGCGCGCGCTGGCTGTTCCCGCTTCCGACTATATCCGCACGATCCGCCGTCGCGGCGAGCTGGTGGCGGCCATGGCGGAACGGCTGGACACGGTCGATGTTCTGGCATTGCCGACCGTGCCGATGGTCGCGCCCTCCATTGCCGCCATGGCCGGCGACGAAGTGCTGCGCGACAGGACCGAAGGGCTGCTCCTGCGCAACACGCAGGTCGCCAACCAGTTCGACCTCTGCGCGATCTCGCTGCCGATGCCCGGCACCAAACTGCCGACCGGACTGATGCTGGTGGGCAGGCATGGGGATGACAAACATCTGCTGCGCATTGCCGCTGCGATTGAGGCTTTGCTGCAAGGTTGAGACTGTGCTGCGGATCTCAACGCGCCGAGCAGTGCCTGCGCTCGTCGTCCGTCGCCGCCCGTTCAATGCCGGTCGCCACCAGTGTCGGCAGGCTGTATTGCCTGCCGTTGAGGCTATGCGGGCGGTTCTCGATCGTGCCGGCAACGACAAGCTTGCCGGCATAGAGCTTGTCCGCCAGGCCGAGAGCCTTGTCCTGCTGCGGCAGGCCCTCAGTGTCGACCGACACACCTTTGATGATCTTGCCGGAGGCGAGGTCGAGCGCGCTGTTCGAAGGACATGGCGCCATTATGCAGCGCAGGCCGTTGTCGCATGGCATGTAGCTGCCTTGCGCGTCAGCGCGGGCCGCGGCTGCAGATAGACAGCAGATAGCGATCAGGACGACTTTCGCGACACGCTTGCGCATTAGGGGAAGGTCGTCGTCAAATCCGGGAAAATTGAGGTGAACGTCAGCCGGCTGGAAACCGCCGCCGGTAGTGCTCGACGACTTCCGGATTGCGCAGATTGACCGGCAGCTTGCCGGCGAGCACCAGCAGCGCCTCGTTCGCCGCGCCGACGCCCATGCGCATCATCGATTCCTCGGTGATGCCGGCCATATGCGGGGTGACGATAACATTGTCGAAGCCGAAATAAGGATGGTTGGGCGGCAGCGGCTGCGTGGCAAAGACGTCGAGCGCGGCGCCGCCGATGCGGCCCTTCCGCAAGGCTTCGATCAGCGCCTCGTCGTCCACCACCGGGCCGCGCGAGACATTGATCAGCAGCGCGTTGGGCTTCATGCGGGCGATGCGCTCGCGGCTGATCAGGCCGCGCGTCTCCTGTGTCAGCGGGCAGCAGAGCACGATGATATCGCTTTGCTCGACCAGCGCGTCTATCGACAGGAAGCCGACGCGTTCGGGCGCCGGGCGCAGGCTGCGCGTCGTCGCCACGACATTGAGGTCGAAGCCATGCGCGGCGATATGGCCGACGGCCTGTCCGACCGCCCCGAGGCCGACGATGCCGATGGTCTTGCCGGCCAGCTCGCTGGTCGAATTGGCGTGCTCGCGCCCGGCAAGCCAGCCCTTGGCGCGCAGGTCGCGGTCCATCACGCGGAAGCGCCGCAGCAAAGCCAGCGCGGTGAACATCACGTGCTCGGCGACCGAGCGGGCGTTGACGGCAGGCACGTTCGCGACCAGCACGCCGGCGGCGGTCGCCGCCTCGACCGGGATCATGTCCAGCCCGGCGCCGTGGCGGATCGCGGCGCGCAAATTCGCCGCGCCCTGAAACAGCTCCGGCGGCAGCGGCGCGCGCACGATGACGATGTCGGCGTCGCGGGCCTCGGCGGTCAGCGTCTTGGGATCGAGCGCGGAAGCGATCGCAAGGCGGCCTGCACCCGCCAGCATGGCCGTGGCGCGAGGGTGCAGCTGATGCGTCGACAGGATCTTGCGCATCGCACTCAGGCCTTTTCGAGCGCCGCGCTTTTCGGTTCCGTCCCGCGGCCTTCGATGATCCCCTTCCAGTAGCTCTCGGCGCCCTGCAAATGGGCGTTCATCAGGGCCTGGGCGAGATTGCCGTCGCGGCGCAGCAGCGCTTCATAGATCTGGATGTGCTCGGCATGCGAGCGCACGCTGCGCTCGGGGTCGTTGAAATAGATCGGCAGGCGCTGCTCGCCCATCAGGTAATAGACGCTGCAGATGTTGTGGAAGACGCTGTTCTTGGTCGCGCGCACGATCTCGAGATGGAACTCGCGGTCCTCCTTGGCGAGGCCTTCGCCGGCGGCGATGCGCTCTTCGGAGGCTTTCAGGATGTCGCGCAGGCGTTCGAAGTTCTCCTCCGTTGCGCGCGAGCAGGCAAGCTCGGCCGCCTTGATCTCGTGGATCTTGCGCAATTCGACGGTCTCGTAGATCTGCACCGGATCAAGCGGCAGGCCAGCGCGGGCGAAAAGCGCCAGCGCTTCCACGCTTGCCTGCTTGGTGTCGATATAGATGCCGGACTTAGCGCGGCGCTCGACGATGCGCATGGCTTCGAGGATGGCGAGCGCCTCGCGGATCTGGCCACGGCTGACGCCGAAATGCTCGGCCAGCTCGCGCTCCGAGGGCGTGCGGCCGGACTCCTTGTCCGAGTTGGCGAAGAGGTAGGCGGCAAGTTCCGCGAGAAGGTTCTTTTCTTTCATCGTCAAATACGTTGCGCGTGCGCCTCCAGGAATCGCTCCGAGATGGTGAATCCCAATCCAGGCTTTTCAGGGATCGCTACCATACCGTCCTTCGCTTCGACAGTCTCCTCGACAAGGTCGTGGATCATCGGATTGGCGCCGAGCGAATATTCGATGATGAAGGAGGCGGGCGAGGCCGCGCACACATGCAACCCGGCGAAGAAGCAGGGCGCGCCGGCCCACAGATGCGGTGCGAAGCGCAGGTTGAATGCGCTGGCAATGGTGCCGATCTTCATCGCCTCGCTGATGCCGCCGCAAAACGCCGGATCCGGCTGGAAGATGTCGGCGGATTTCAGCATCGCCAGGTCGCGGAAGGCGTAGCGTGTCGCCTCGCTTTCGCCCGTGGCGACCGGCGTCGAGCCCGAGGCGCGCACCTCGGCCATGCCCGGCTTGTCGTCGGCGATCACCGGTTCCTCGAACCAGGCGAGGTCGAGATCGGCGGTGAGCTTGATGAAGCGCTTGGCTTCAGCCACGGTGTAGGTGCCGTGCGCGTCGACCATCAGCTCGATGTCCGGCCCGATCGCCTGCCTTGCGGCGCGCACGCGCGCGGCCGAGACATGCGGGGCGCCGTCCATGACGCCGACGCGCATCTTCAGCGCCTTGAAGCCGCCCTTGGCAATGTAGGATTTCAACTGCTCGCCGATGGCGTCGACGGAAGCCCAGCCGCCCGAGGCATAGGCCTGCATGCGCTCGAGCTTGCGGCCACCGAGCAGCCGCCACACCGGCTGTCCGAGCGACTTGCCGAGGATGTCCCAGAGCGCGATGTCGACAGCGCTGATCGCCGCCACGCTCATGCCGCGCCGCGCCAGCTGCGGCATGGCATGGCCGGCATGTGCCGCCGTCTCGTGCCGCACGCCGTTGTAGAGCATCTCCCAGATGATGCCGATGTCGGCGGGATCGCGGCCGATGAGCTGCGGGCCGATCTCATGGTTGAGCATATGGACGAGCGCGCCATAGCTGCCGGCGCTGCCGGCGGCGTTCTTGCCCTCGCCCCAGCCGATCAGGCCGTCATCGGTCTCGATGCGCAGAATGGCGGCGTCGAACGTCGTCACCTGACCGAAGTCGCTGCGATGCTGCTTCGCGACTTCGATCGGGACGCGAACCCACCAGGCCTGGACGCTTTTGATGCGCATGTTTTCCCTTCGGCCCTCCGCCCCGCCGGGCGGAAGGGACAGGTTTCAGTCGGAGGTCACTTGATCAGGGGCAGCAGCGTTTCGGCGGTGATGCGCATCTGGTCGGTGTAGAATTTTTCCGTGAGCAGGCTGGAACCGTGGTCCTGGATGAATTTCAGCTGCTCGGGCGAGATATCGACCGGATTGCGCTCGACCATGTCCGGATAGGGCGCGGCCGGCGTGCGGTCGACGGGCGCGACGAACTCGTTGGTCAGCGCGCCGTCATAGCCGACTTCCTTCAGCGTGCGCACGATCTTCGGCCAGTCGATCTGGCCAAGGCCGGCGGCGAAGCGGTTGTTGTCGGCGACATGGAAGTCGAACAGGCGCTTTCCGACCTGACGGATCGCGTCATAGACGTTAAATTCCTCCATGTGGATGTGGTAGGCGTCGAGGCAGACGCCGCATTCGGGGCTCACCGCGTCGGCGAGCGCCAGCGCCTGGGCGCCTCGGTTGAAGAGATAGGTCTCGAAGCGGTTGAGCGGCTCGACGGCGATCCTGACGCCGACCTTCTTGGCATGCGTGAAGCATTCGCGCGTGGCGTCAACCACCCAGCCCCATTCCTCCGCCTCGGTGCCGTCCGGCACCACCTTGCCGACGGTCGCGGGCACCAGCGTGATGATCTCGCCGTCGAGCTCACTCACCATGGTGAGCACGTTCTTGACATATTGGACGGACCGCTCGCGCTGGCCCTGGTCCTTAGCGGCGAGATTGCGTTCGCCCAGCATCAGCGTCACCGAACCCCAGCAGCGGATGCCATGCTCCTTCAAGAGCGCGCGCGTCTCCTTGGTCTTGTATTGCTCAGGCTCACCGGAAATCTCGATCGATTCATAGCCGAACTTCTTGATGCGCTTCAGCGTCACCTCCAGCGGCTCCGCCCGCATCCAATTGTGCGTCGAAAGATGCATGGTCTATCCTTCCCAGAATTCGCCTGTCACATTTTACCCCGCGACGCCTCCCGCAGAGGCGGCCGCACGTTTCCTCCCCAAGGCTTGCCAGCATTTTCTCGAAACTGGTTCGACCAATTGGGCCTATCTTGACCTCTACAGCAAATTTTCATGCGCGGCAAGAAGTGTGCATGGGAAGCTCCTTACATCGGGCAATTCCATGATTTAACGATGCAATTTCGTTCTTTTGGTTGCCGGCAGGACCCTTCCTCCAGCTTTTCAAGCGCTTGACCGAACTGCGGGATTTGGTAATACCAGAATGACATGGCGTTTGGATCCCGGTAGGACTGACCAAACAGGCTGGCCCTCGCTCCAATCGGCGCTATGCTTGGTTCGCGAAAACAATGAGGGAGGATGCCGATGCCGACGACGATGAAGGGGCCCGGCCTGTTTCTGGCGCAGTTCGCGGGCGACGCCGCGCCGTTCAATTCACTGGCCTCGATCACCAAATGGGCGGCCGGCCTCGGCTACAAGGGCGTGCAGATCCCGACCTGGGACGGGCGCCTGTTCGACCTCGAGAAGGCGGCGTCGTCGAAAGCCTATTGCGACGAGGTGAAGGGCATCTGCGCCGACGCCGGCGTCGAGATCACCGAACTGTCGACGCATCTGCAGGGGCAATTGGTGGCGGTGCATCCCGCCTATGACGCGCAGATGGATGGCTTCGCGCCGCCATCGGTGCACAACAATCCCAAGGCGCGTCAGAAATGGGCCGTCGAACAGATGAAGTTCGGGGCCAAGGCATCGCGCAATCTCGGGCTGAACGCCTCGGTGTCGTTCACCGGCTCGCTGGCTTTCCCTTACCTCTATCCCTTCCCGCAGCGGCCGGCCGGGCTGATCGAGGAAGCCTTCGGCGAGCTCGGCAAACGCTGGAAGCCGATCCTCGATGTCTATGAGGACAATGGCGTCGATGTCGGTTACGAGATCCACCCTTCAGAGGACGTGTTCGACGGCGCGACCTTCGAGATGTTTTTGGACGCGGTCGGCGGGCACAAGCGCTGCAACATCAACTACGATCCTTCGCACTTCCTGCTGCAGCAACTCGACTATCTCGAGTTCATCGACATCTACCACGAGCGGATCAAGGCCTTCCACGTCAAGGATGCCGAGTTCAACCCGACGGGACGGCAAGGCGTCTATTCCGGCTACCAGGGCTGGGTGAACCGGGCTGGCCGCTTCCGGTCGCTGGGCGACGGGCAGGTCGATTTCGGCGGCATCTTCTCCAAGCTCACCCAGTACAACTACGATTCCTGGGCGGTGCTGGAGTGGGAATGCTGCCTGAAACATCCCGACGACGGGGCGGCCGAGGGCGCCCCCTTCATCCAGCATCACATCATCCGGGTGACCGAGAAGGCCTTCGACGATTTCGCCGCCGGCACGACCGACAAAAAGCTGCTGCGCGCGATGATGGGAATTTGACCCGGGAACTTCCGTCGGAAGATTCGACCGCGGGCCCGGATGGGGTTGAACTCCAAGTCGCAGCGGACCTTTATACCCGCCCCGACGCCGCGCGTCGGCCCTCTCCGCAACGGGGAGGGTGGGGAGCCAAAGAGGAGAGGACGAAGAATGGTCGGCGCATCGAAGTCGGAAGCGGGAGGCGGCCCGATCCGCTATGGCATGGTTGGCGGCGGGCAGGGCGCCTTCATCGGCGCGGTGCACCGCATCGCCGCGCGCATGGACAATGATTTCGTGCTGGTCGCCGGCGCGCTGTCGTCGGACCCGGCGCGGGCCAAGGCTTCCGCCGCCGAACTCGGCCTCGATCCGCAGCGCAGCTACAGCTCCTATGCCGAGATGGCCAAGGCCGAGGCCAAGCGCCCCGACGGCATCGAGGCGGTGGCAATCGTCACCCCCAACAATGTGCATGTGCCGGCCGCAAAAGCCTTCCTGGAGGCGGGAATCCACGTCATCTGCGACAAGCCGCTGGCGACGTCGCTGGCCGAGGCCAGGAAGCTTGCCGCCCTGGTCGAGAAGACCGGCAAGGTGTTCGTGCTCACCCACAACTACACCGCCTATCCGATGATCCGCCAGGCGCGCGAGATGGTGGCCAAAGGCCAGCTCGGCGACATCCGCATCGTGCAGTCGGAATATCCGCAGGACTGGCTGACCGAGGACCTAGCCGCCACCGGCCAGAAACAGGCTTCGTGGCGCTCCGATCCGAAGCAGGCCGGCGCCGGCGGCGCGTTGGGCGACATCGGCACGCATGCCTACAATCTTGCCCGCTTCGTGTCAGGGCTGGAGCTGGATTCGCTATCGGCCGATCTCGACGCCTTCGTGCCGGGCCGCCAGCTTGACGACAATGTCAACGTGATGCTGCGCTTCAAGCCGGTCGGCAACAAGCATCCGGCCAAGGGCATGATCTGGGCGAGCCAGGTGGCGCCGGGCCACGAGAACGGGCTGAAGCTGCGCATCTACGGTTCCAAAGGCGGGCTGGAATGGGTGCAGGCCGACCCGAACTACCTCTGGTACACGCCGTTCGGCCAGCCGAAGCAGCTTCTGACGCGAGCCGGTGCGGGCGCGCTGCCTGTGGCCGCGCGCGTCAGCCGCGTGCCGTCCGGCCATCCGGAAGGCTATCTCGAAGGTTTCGCCAACATCTACCAGGAGGCCGCCCGCGCCATCCGCGCGGCACGCAGGAAAGGCGGCAAGCCGGGTAAGGATGTCGTCTTCCCGACGATCGCGGACGGCGTCGAAGGCATGGCCTTCATCGAGGCTTGCGTGAAGTCGTCGAAGAAGAATGGGGCGTGGACGAAGCTATAGTCGGCGGCGGCGCGGCCTCACCCGGATTGCCAAGCCGAATTGCGAAGGCAATTCGGGCCAATCCGACCTCTCCCCGAGGGGAGAGGAGGCGCAGTGCCGACGACAACCTCTTCTCCCCACCGGGGGAGAAGGTGACCGCGAAGCGGCCGGATGAGGGGGAGTGTGGCCCGCCAACGCAAGCGGCTGGCCTCAAGCGGGAGGGGGTGTCGATGAAAATCGGCATGTGCATGTTCTTGTGGACCACCAGCGTCTCGAAGAGGCACGAGGCGCTGCTGAAGGACATCAAGGCGACCGGTTTCGACGGCGTCGAGATACCGGTCTTTGTCGGGGCGCCTGACGATTATAAAAAGCTCGGCGAGATGCTCGACCGAATCGGCCTGGAGCGCACCGCGGTCTCGGCCATGGGCGATCCGGCGATGAACCTGATCTCGCCGGATGCGGCGACCCGCAAGGCCGGCATCGACTATATGAAATGGGCGATCGATTGCAGCGCCGCCCTCGGAGCGGATAGGCTGAGCGGGCCGCTGCATTCGACGCTCGGTGCCTTTTCCGGCAGCGGGCCGACTTCCGCCGAAAAGAAGCGCTCGGTCGCCTCGCAGCGCGCCATCGGCGACCATGCCGGCAAGAAGGGCGTGACGATCGGGCTCGAAGCGCTCAACCGCTTCGAATGCTATCTCGTCAACACCATGGCTGACCTGTCGGAGCATATCGACGCGATCGACCGGCCGCACATCAAGGCGATGTACGACACGTTCCACGCCAATATCGAGGAGGCCGATCCGATCGGCGCCTATACCAAGCATCGTCGCAATGTCGTCCATGTCCACATTTCGGAGAACGACCGCGGCGTGCCGGGGCGTGGCAACATTCCGTGGAAGGAGACTTTCTCCGCCATTCGCCGGGCCGGTTACGACGACTGGCTGACGATCGAGTCGTTTGGCCGCTCGCTGAAGGATCTGGCGGCGGCGACCAAGGTGTGGCGCGATTTCGCCGAGAGTCCGGAGGCAGTTTATCGCGAAGGGTATCGGCATATCAGGGATGGATGGAAGAAGGCGGCTTAGGGGCACCGTCCGGCGGGCGTCGCGATCCTTCGCGCGCCCCTCTGTCCCGCCGACCTCTCCTTAGAAGCAGCAGTCCAACTATCCCCGCTCGGCCTGCAGCCGATTGTAATCATGCAGCGTGCGGCTCAGCCTTCGGCGCAGGAAGTTCGAGATGTTGTCGAAGATGAAGACGACGAGCAGCGTCAACAGCACCATGTAGAAGACGTTGGCCCAGTTCGAATTGGTGCGCATCGCTTCCCAGAGCTTCAAGCCGATGCCGCCGGCGCCGACGGCGCCGATGATGGTCGCGCCGCGGGTGTTCGATTCCCACTGGTAGAGCGTCTGGCTGATGAAGACCGGCACCACTTCCGGCAGCACGCCGTAGCGCTGCACCAAAATGCCGTTGGCGCCGGTCGACAGCACGCCTTCGCGCGGCTTGTCATCGATGTTCTCCAACGCCTCGGAATAGGTTTTGCCCAATGTGCCGATCTCGGTAAAGAAGATCGCGGCGCTGCCGGCCAGCGGGCCGGGGCCGAAGGCGCGGGTGAAGAACAGCGCCCAGATCAGCATGTCGACCGAGCGCATGAAATCGAAGAAGCGTTTCAGCACCTGGCTGAGCAGACCGCTCGGCGTGATGTTGCGGGCGGCGAAGAAGGCCAGCGGGAAGGCGACGATGCCGCCGAGCAGCGTGCCGAGGAACGCCATGACGACGGTCTGCAGCAGCTTCGTCCAGACGTCGCCATGCTGCCACTGCGCATTGTTCCAGATGTTGCCGGCCGCCAGAGCGAGGTTCGACGTGCCGGGCTGAAGCTCAGGCCCGGAGACGATCAGCGAGATGACCTCGCCGGCCGGTTTGCCGAAGAAAGGCGAGCGCGTGTCGAAGACGAAATTCGCCCAGCCGAGGAAGCGCTTGCGCACCTTGACGCGGTCGACGGTGACGCGCACCTCGCCGGCAAAGCCCATCTTGGCGACGGTCTCGTCGTCGTGGACGGTCACCCAGTCGGGTACCGGACCTGTGACCACCGGCTTGCCGCCGGTCAGCGATATCGGCACGGTCACGCCGTTGGCCGTGATCGTCGCCCGGGTCTTGTCGAAGGTGACGGATTTGGCATCGCCGTCGATCCGAACCGTGTAGGTGCCGTCGGGGTTCTTGATCACCCAGTCGGGATTGGGATTCTCGCCAAGTGCCGAGAAGCGCGGATATTTCGGCGTGATCTCGGGCTGGTCGAGGCGGAACTCCGGCTGCAGGTCGTAGCTGATCCATTGCGACAGGAAGAGGGGCAAGCGCTCCCAGTGCGACTCGCGCAGCACTTGCGGCAGGCTGAAGAACCACAAGGCGTAGCCCAGGTAGAGCACCGTGCCCGCGATCAGCAGCACCGGCCAGAAGCGCTTGTAGACCGGCCGCTGGAAGATCTGCGGATGGCGTTCCTCGATTGCGCTCAGTTCGTCGGCGGTCATGGCCATAGGCCACCTTTTGGGTTGACCATGATCTTGTCCGAAAACCGGCCTCCACTTTTCGCTAACGCGGTCCTTCGGTTCGGAATCATGGTCTAGGCACTCATCAGGAAGGCCTGCTCGCCGACGAGCTTGCGGCGCAGCCAGGCGGAGAACTGGTCGACGAGGAAGATGGTGACGAAGAGCAGCAGCACCAGCGCCAGCGTCTTGGCGCCGAAGCCGCGCGAGATCGAAAGCTTCAGCTCCTCGCCGATGCCGCCGCCGCCGACCGCGCCCATGATGGTCGAGATGCGCACGTTGATCTCGATCCTGAGCAGTGTGTAGGACATGAAATTGGGCAGCACCTGCGGCAGGTCGGCGAAGCGCACGCGCTCGAACCAGTTGGCGCCGACGGCGCGCAGGCCTTCCTCCGGGCGCATGTCGATGTTCTCGTTGATCTCGTAGAACAGCTTGCCCAGCGCGCCGATCGAATGCAGGCCGATGGCGATGATGGCGGCGACCGGGCCGATTGAGACGATGGCCGCGAACAGGCCGGCAATCACGATTTCGGGGAAGGCGCGCAGCAGTTCCATGAAACGCTTGACGACGAGCCGCAGGACCGGGTTCGGCGTCAGGTTGCGCGCGGCGATGAAGGAGAAGGGAACGGCGAAGACGAAGCCGATGAAGGTCGAGACCAGCGCCACGTTCACCGTGGTCAGCATCAGTTCGAAATATTCGGGGATGTAGAAGCCACCCCAGACATAGACGCGGCCGAGCGGGAAATTGAACTCCTGCGTGCCCTTGTCGCTGGGCGAGGCGATGTCGAACAGCGCCCGCCAGACATCGTTCCAGTCCTTCGGGACCAGCCAGCTCAGGAAGTCGAGGATATGCGGCAGCCGGTCGAAGAAGTGGCCGGCGTTGGCCTCGTCGGCGAACCACATGGTCGCGCCCATGGCGACGAGCAGCAGGCCGACGCCAAGCGCGGTGTAGAAGCGGCGCAGCGAGGTCTGGCGCCGCCAGGCGTCGGCCTGCCGGCGGGTTGCGTCGGAATGGAGTGTCGCTGATGTCATGATCGGGATACGAAAAAAGGGCGGCGCCGCCGCATCGGCCCGAAAATCGAAGTCCGATTTTCGGAAAGTCCGATGCGGCAATCCAAAGTGCCAAAGCGTACTTTGTGCGTCCAAGTGGACGCACGTCGCTTTGGTGAACGCCGCCCTTTTCCTGATGCCTTTAGCCGCCGATAGCGGCTTTGCGGGCTTCGACGATGACGTTGTAGAACTCCGGCTTCACCGGGACGTAGCCGGTGAAGTCGCCACCCTCGACGCCTTCGAAGCAGGCCTTGTCCTTGGCCGGCAAGGCGGTGAAGAAAGCGGCGAGCTTGGCGGTCATGTCGTCACCCAGCGCGGTGCGCACGACCAGCGGGCCGTTCGGGATCAGGCCCGAGCGCCACACTTCGACGAAGTCGTTCGGGTCGACGGCGCCCTTGGAGACTTCCTTGTGGAAGGTGCCGGAGGTGTAGCCGTTCTTGAAGTCGCCGATGCCGGAAGAATCGTCCACCGCCACGTCGACCTTGCCGTCGCGGACGGCCAGGATGTTGTTCTCATGGCCACCGTTGAACTGGGTCGAGGCGAAGTAGGTCTCGTTGGAAGCGCCGGTGTCCTTTGGAATCTGGGTCAGCGGGATCAGATAGCCCGAGGTCGAGTCCGGATCGGCGTAGCCGAGCTTCTTGCCCTTGGCCGACTTGATATCGGTGATGCCGGACGTCTTCAGCGCCAGGCCGATCGAATAATAGCCGGTCGAGCCGTCGGTCTGCTTGGTGGTGAGGATCGGGGTGACGGCCTTCGGGTCCTTGAGGTAGACGCTGGCATAGCCGGACGCGCCGAGCTCGGCGAAGTCCAGCGTGCCGCCGAGCAGGCCCTGTATCACGCCGTCATAGTCGGCGGCCGGGAACAGCGACACCTTCTCGAAGCCGAATTCGGCCTTTAGGTGATCGGCGAGGCACTGGTAGTTGCGCAGACGGTCGGTCTCGTTCTCGCCGCCGAGGATGCCGACGCGGAATTCCTTGATGTCGGCGGCGTGCGCGGCGCTTGCCGCCACGGCGAGCAGCGAAACCGCCCCAAAAACCATCTTCCTGAACATTTTGATCTCTCTCCTGTTGTTCCGGCTACGCGCCGGCGGCGTTCTGATTTTTCAAGTCTGCCGTTGACGCTGGCGGGCGATCCGGGTTGCTCGGCTGAAATCCGCGATTTGCCCGGACCACTGGGCCGGGCGGCGGACTCAATACCCAGGAAAGGCTGGTTCGAGCGGTCCGGCGGATGCGGTGATCTTCGGCTTGACGGTCACGCTGGTCGACGTGATCGCCTCGGAGATCTCGGCGCCGCTGGCGTCGGCGCCGTAGACGGTGCGCACGGCGTCGCGGTCGAGGTCCTCCGGGGCGCCGTCGAAGACGACCTTGCCGGCGGCCATGCCGATGATGCGGTTGCAATAGGCGCGTGCGGTGTCCAGCGTGTGCAGGTTGGTGACGACGGTGATGCCTTCGCGCAGATTGATGTCGCGCAGCGAATCCATCACCACCTTGGCGTTGAGCGGGTCGAGCGAGGCGATCGGCTCGTCGGCCAGAAGCACTTTCGGCTGCTGCATCATGGCGCGGGCGATCGCGACGCGCTGCTGCTGGCCGCCGGACAGCGTGCCGGCCGGCTGCAGGGCGGTGCGGGCGATGTCAAGGCGCTCGAGCGCGGCCACCGCCTCGGCGCATTCGGTTCGCGAGAACATGCCGAGCAGGTTGGAAATCGTGGAGCGATGATTGAGGCGGCCGAGTAGCACATTGGTCAAGACGTCGAGGCGCGGCACGAGGTTGAACTGCTGAAAGATCATGGCGCAGTCGCGCTGCCAGCGGCGCAGCGGCGAACCCTGCAGGCTGGAGACCTCGGCGCCGTCAAAAAAAATCGACCCCTGGCTGGGATCGATGAGGCGATTGATCATGCGCAGAAGCGTCGACTTGCCGGCGCCCGAACGGCCGATGACGCCGACCATCTGACCGCGCGGGATCGAGATGTTGATGTCGCTGACAGCGGTGTTCTTGCCAAATCGTCGGGTTACGCCGCGGATTTCCAGCGTGGCCGATGATGTCGACATACCAAAGCTCCAGTCCGTCGCGGTTTTGCAGGTCTGTTAACCTTCGCTAGCGCAGGCGGATGAAGCTGGGGTGTCGGATTGATGTCAGTTTTGTTACGAGTCACAGGCTTGGAGATTCAACCAAGCACCAGCAATTCCTCGAAATGCTTCATGTCCTTGAAGCTGCAAAAAGCCGGCGGCCTGAACTCGACCACGGGGGCTTCCCGCTCGAGGAATGAGAGGCTCTTGTCGAACAGATCCTGCCAGGCTGCCGCCCGCTCGTCGGCGAGACGGCGGATCTGATAGGCAAAGGTGATGTGGAAGACGTAAGCGTCGTGGTCCGGATGGCGGTAGCCGAACGGCACTGAAAGGGCATCGCGCCAGGCTTTCAGGATCCGGCCGTCTTCCGCGGTGGCGCCGACGACGGTCAGGCCGGTCGGCACGACTTCGACAATCCGGACCTTGAAGGGGCCGTATCCCTCGAAGCCCTGCAGGCGATCGAGATAGAGGCGGGTCATGGCGTCGATACCAGTGTCGAGCAGCACGTCAGCCGGCCAATAGGGGAGGCGACGCCGGTATTCGATGATGCCCTGGAAGAGCGTCATATGGAGGCTGGAGATCGGCGTGAAAGCGAGCCGATCAGCATCCGGCATGGCGAGCATGCGCTCGCGCACCTCGACAATTGCTGCTTGCGAAGGCGAGCCTTCGATCAGATGGCAGACGACGGTGTTGCCCGGTTCGGGGAGGAAGTTGCCGGACAGGTCGTAACGGGTACCGAGATGCGTGGGCGCGGTCGGATTGGAGCCTTCGAAAATCCGGCGAGCGAGGGTCTGACAGTGGCGAGCATGGCGATCTCCCGGGGAGATTGCGTCCTGTCCGAGTCCTGTGTCAGGGGTGTGAATGGTGAATGGTGAATGGTGAATGGTGAGAAAGAAGGCTTCGTTGCCATTCACTGTTGACCATTCACTATTCACTGACATCAGCCACCATATTTCTCCAGGAAAGCCTCTGCCGACAGCTCGCGAAAATCGTCGAGCGCGGCGCGCAGCCTTGCATGGTCCCAGTCCCACCAGGCAAGCGCCTGGTAGCGCTCGGCGGTGCGGCGATCGAAGCGCTCGCGGATCGGTTTCGCCGGCACGCCGCCGACGATGGTGTAGGGCGCGACATCCTTCGTCACCACCGCGCCCGCGCCGACCGCCGCACCGTCGCCGACGGTCACGCCGGGCAGCACGGTCGAGCCATGGCCGAGCCAGGTGTCGTGGCCGATGATGACGCGCTTGGCGCGGCGCTGGGCGAAGAATTCGCTCTCGTGCTCGGCATCGTTCCAATAGTCGGAGGCGCGGTAGGTGAAGTGGTGCAGCGTCGGCCGCCATGTCGGGTGGTTGGTGGCGTTGAGGCGGACGCTTGCCGCGATGTTGGAGAATTTGCCGATGGTGGCGCACCAGACGGCGCAGTCCTGCATCATGTAGGAATAGTCGCCGAGCTCGCATTCGGCGACGCGGCTGCGCTCGGCGATTTCGGTCCAGCGGCCGAGCGTCGAGTTTTCGACCTGCGCCGTCGGATGGATCAGCGGCGCCTCCGAAAGCTTCTTCATGCGGCGATCTTTCCGGCGGCGAAGGCGGTGACGTCGATGACGCGGTCGGCGACCGCCTCACGCACGTCGAGGTCATGGAAGATGCCGAGCAGGGCAACTCCCGCCGCTTTCTTGGCGGCGATGAGCTCGACCACGACATCGCGGTTCTTCGCGTCGAGCGAGGCGGTCGGTTCGTCGAGCAAAAGGATCGGATGCTCGGTGATGAAGCCGCGCGCGATGTTGACGCGCTGCTGCTCACCGCCCGAGAAGGTCGCCGGCGGAAGCGCCCAGAGCTTTTCCGGCAGGTTGAGCTGCGCAAGCAGGGAGCGAGCCTTCGCTCGCGCCGTCTCGCGATCCTCGCCACGCTCGACCAGCGGCTCGGCGACCACGTCGAGCGCCGAGACGCGCGGCACGGTGCGCAGGAACTGGCTGACATAGCCGATGGTGTGGCGGCGCACGGAAAGCACTGTGCGCGGGCTGGCGGAGGCGAGGTCGATCAACCCGCCGCCGTGCTGGACGATGATCTGGCCTTCATCGACGGCGTAGTTGCCGTAGAGCATCTTCAGGATCGAGCTTTTTCCGGCGCCCGACGGACCGCCGAGCACCGCGCATTCGCCGGCGCGGATCGAGAAGGAGACACCCGTCACCACCGGCAGCGTGACGCCGTCGCGCAGATGCATGGTGAAGCTTTTGGCGACATCGGAAACGACGAGAGGCGTAGCCATCATCACACCTGCAGGATGGAAGAAACGAGGAGTTGCGTATACGGCGCGCGCGGATCGTCGAGCACGCGGTCGGTGAGGCCGCTTTCGACGACGCGGCCGTCCTTCATCACCATCATGCGCTGCGACAGAAGCCGCGCCACGGCGAGGTCGTGGGTGACGACGATGGCCGCCAGCCCGAGATCGGTGACCAGTCCGCGCAACAGATCGAGCAGGCGGGCCTGCACCGAGACGTCGAGGCCGCCGGTCGGCTCATCCATGAAGACGAGCCGCGGTCCGGTCACCAGGTTGCGGGCGATCTGCAGGCGCTGGCGCATGCCGCCGGAAAAGGCGCGCGGCTCGTCGTCGATGCGGTCCTCGTCGATCTCGACGCGCGACAGCCAGTCGACGGCGGTGGCGCGGATCCTGCCGTAGTGGCGGTCGCCGACCGCCATCAGCCTTTCGCCGACATTGGCGCCGGCCGAGACCGTCATGCGCAGCCCGTCGGCCGGGTTCTGGTGGACGAAGCCCCAGTCGGTGCGCATCAGGAAGCGGCGCTCGGCCTCGCTCATCCGGTAGAGCTCGCGCCATTGGCCGTCGCGCATGCGGTAGCTGGCGGTGCCGGAGGAGGGCAGCAGCCGGGTCGACACGCAGTTGAGCAGCGTCGTCTTGCCGGAGCCGGACTCGCCGACCACCGCCAGGACTTCGCCCGGCCAAAGGTCGAAGGTGACGTTCTCGCAGCCGACGCGCGAGCCGTAGAATTTGGACAGCGCCGAGACGCGCAGCAGCGGTTCGTCGGTCATTCGGCCGGCTCCGTTTCCTCAGAGGCAAGGTGGGTCTCGGGAGCAAGGTGGCCGTGATGGCCGTCGGCTCGCCGCTTCTCGCAGTGGTCGGTGTCCGAGCAGACGAACATGTGGCCGCCATGGTCGTCGAGGATGACCTCGTCGAGATAGACATTCTCGGCGCCGCACAGCGCGCATGGCTGGTCGAAGGTCTGCACCTCGAAGGGATGGTCCTCGAAATCGAGGCTGACGACGTCGGTGAAAGGCGGCACCGCATAGATGCGCTTCTCGCGGCCGGCGCCGAACAATTGCAAAGCCGGCGAACGATGCATCTTGGGATTATCGAATTTCGGCGTCGGCGAGGGATCCGTCACGTAGCGGCCCTCGACCTTGACCGGATAGGCGTAAGTGGTGGCGATGCGGCCGTGCTTGGCAATGTCCTCGTAGAGCTTCACATGCATGAGGCCATATTCCTCCAGCGCATGCATTTTTCGCGTCTCGGTCTCGCGCGGCTCGAGGAAGCGCAGCGGCTCGGGGATCGGCACCTGGAAGACCAACACCTGGCCTGCGTTGAGCGGATGCTCGGGGATGCGGTGGCGGGTCTGGATGATCGAAGCCTTCGCCGTCTCTGTGGTGACGGCGACCTTGGCGACCTTCTTGAAGAAGGCCCGGATCGAGACGGCGTTGGTGGTGTCGTCGGCGCCCTGGTCGATGACCTTCAGCACGTCGTCCGGGCCGATGATCGAGGCGGTGACCTGGACGCCGCCGGTGCCCCAGCCATAGGGCATCGGCATCTCGCGCGAGGCGAACGGCACCTGGTAGCCGGGAATGGCGATGCCCTTCAGGATGGCGCGGCGGATCATCCTTTTGGTCTGCTCATCGAGATAGGCGAAGTTGTAGGTGGCGATGTCGTTCGATTGCGCGTTCATTCCGCGGCCTCCCTTTTCTCTTCAGCCTTGTCCTCGTTTTCCCGCGCCTCGTATTCGGCGCGCATGCGGCGCACGAGGCCGAGCTCGGCCTGGAAGTCGACATAGTGCGGCAGCTTCAGGTGCTCGACGAAGCCGGTGGCCTGGACATTGTCGGAATGCGAAATGACGAATTCCTCGTCCTGCGCCGCGGCGACGACATCCTCGCCGAGCTCGCCGGCGCGCAGCGCCCGGTCGCACAGCGCCATGGCCATCGCCTTGCGCTCGCTTTGACCGAAGACCAGACCGTAGCCGCGGGTGAACTGCGGCGGCGCCTTGGCCGATCCCTTGAACTGGTTGACCATCTGGCATTCGGTGACGCGGATCGAGCCGAGCGGCACGGCGAAGGGCAGTTCCGGCACGTCCAGTTCAAGCTCGACCTCGCCGATGCGCACCTCGCCCACGAAGGGATGGTTACGGGCGTAGCCGCGCTGCGTCGAATAGCCGAGCGCCAGCAGAAAACCTTCGTCGCCGCGCGACAGCGCCTGCAAGCGGATGTCACGCGCCATCGGGAACTGCAGCGGCTCGCGGGTGATGTCGCCCGGTACGTGGTCAAGCGGCATCTCGCCGTCGGCCTCGATCAGGCCTTCATGGGCAAGGATCGCCGAGACGCGCGGCATGGCCTCCGGCTCGGCCGGCCGCTGCGCCGGTGTCTCGACCTCGGCGCCGGCGGCAAGCTCCGGATCGAGCAAGCGGTGCGTGTAGTCGAAGGTCGGGCCGAGCACCTGGCCGCCCGGCAGGTCCTTGTAGGTGGCCGATATGCGCCGCTCGATCTGCATGGCGCCGGTATCGACCGGATTGGTGTAGCCGAAGCGCGGCAGCGTGGTGCGGTAGGCGCGTACCAGGAAGATCGCCTCGATCATGTCGCCGCGCGCCTGGGCGATGGCGAGTGCGGCAAGCTCGCGATCGTAGAGCGAGCCTTCGCTCATCACGCGGTCGACACCGAGCGCCAGCTGCTCCACGATCTGGTCGAGGCGCAGCGCCGGCACCGATCGGTCGCCGCGACGGCGATCGGCAAGCAGGCGGTGCGCATTGGCAATGGCGGCCTCGCCGCCCTTTACCGCGACATACATGTCATGCCTCCATCAACTTGATGCGGGTGGTGCGCGGCAAGCAGGAAAGGCTGCCGGGCGCCGCCAGGATGATGTCGACGCCGCGCGGGAAACGCTGGTTGTTCTGCTTGCACTGCTCGACGAAATGACGCGGCATGCCCGGAGGCGCGATCATCGACGTCCTTTCGATGCCCGGACCTTCGAGCAGCAGCGACGGACCCGAGGCAAGATCGTCGACCAGGAGGATCAGCGTCGTCGAGCGATCGGGATATTCCTGCGTGCCTTGCGCAAAACCGTCGAGCGCCGCCATCTCCTTGGGATTGGCGATCAAGGCGAAATGCGCGTCGGCGGGCGTGTTGGCCAAAGGCGCGCCGGTGTGGAAGCCGAGCCAGGCCTTGACCGAAGCCTCCGCCTGCAGCGGCGGGTCGAGCCAGACCGGCGTGTCGTTGTCGCAGAGCGAAAGCGCCACGGCGCCGGCGGTCGCCGACAGCGGCGCCGGCGGACGGGCAAGCTGCGGCAGGTTCTGGACCGTGCCGGGGCGGGCCATCGCGTCCATGATGGCGCGGAACACCGTCTGGGCGTTGAAGACCGGCTCGGCGAAGCCGCCGTCGATCGATTGCGTGGCGATGTCCATCAGTCCTCTCCGCGCACCATGGTGAAGAAATCCACTTTCGTTGCCGCCGTCTCGACACGCCGGGTCTCGCGCGCCGCATCGAGAGCCGCGCGCAAAGGCGCGGCGAGCTTCGTTTCGACTGCTTCACGCTGCGCCGGGTCCTGCCACAGCGCATCGGCGATCGCGGCGAGCCTGGCCTTGTCCTTGTCGCGGCCGAGCGCACAGGAATGGCCGACCTGGCCGGACGGCAGCCGCACCGTGGCGCGGGTGACGGTCGCCTCGCCGACATTGAAAGGAGCGCCGCCGCCGCCGATCCGCCCGCGCACCGTCACCAATCCGGTTTCGGGTCCGCGCAAGAGCTCGGCTTCGGAGGGCAGGCCCGACTCGTTCCACAGACGCGCGATATCATCGGCTCCAGCGTGCGCCAGCGTTGCCATCAAGGCTTTCCGCCCCGCTTGCTCGCGTGCTTCCTGTCCTCGCATCGCATCGCTCCTTGCATCTGGAAATTCGTCTATTGATATAGACAACTATACAAATTATACCTACCTCCTAACGGGAGTCCATGACGGGTGGATGACAGGCGCGGAAAATTGCCCGCTGGGGCGAAGAAATGGGGCGATGAATGGTTGGACTGGCGAGCAGCATCGAAAGGCGTAACGGCGTGTCGCTCTGGCGGCAGATCGCCGATAAGATATTGCAGGGGATCGCGAGCGGCGATTTCGCCGAGAATACGGCGCTGCCGCCCGAAATCGCGCTGGCCGAGCGCTACGGCGTCAATCGCCATACCGTGCGCAGCGCCATTGCAGCACTTGTTCAGGAAGGGGTGCTGAAGGCCGAACAGGGACGCGGCACCTTCGTCCTGTCGCGCAAGCGGCTGTCCTATCCGATTGGCGCGCGCACGCGCTTCTCGACCGGGCTGCAGGGTCAGACGAGCGAGCGGCATCTCGCGCTCCTGTCGTCGTCGACGGAGCCGGCCAGCCGGCGCATCGCCGAGGCGCTGCATATAGCGAAGGGCGAGGCCGTCATCCGCCTGGAGACGCGCGGCGAGGCCGACGGTCATGCGGTGTCACGCGCGACGACCTGGTTCGACGCCAAACGCTTCGCGGGCATTGAGCATGCCATGGCCGAAACGGGATCGATCACGGCCTCGCTGAAGCGCTTCGGCATCAACGATTATCTCAGGCATTCAACCGTGCTGTCGGCGCGCCATGCCGACGCCGACGACCTCGCCGCGCTCGATCTGCAGCCCGGCGCGATCGTGCTGGTCACCATCGCCGTCAACGTCACGCTCGACGGTGAGCCGATCCAATTCGCGGAGTCGCGGTTCCCGGCGGAGCGGGTGGAGTTGAGGCTGTCGGCCGGCGACTAGCCGCGCTCAGCCGACTTCGATGACCGCCTTGATCAGCCCTGATTTCTCATGCGTCCATCGCGCCAGATCGCGCGGCGTTTCGGCGAGCGTCGTGCGATGGGTGACGAGTTTGCCCAACGGCACGGCGCCGTTGCGGATGGAGGCCGCGACATGCTCGAAGTCGGCCTTGAGCGCGTTGCGGCTGCCGACCAAAGTCATCTCGCGTTTGTGGAATTCGGGATCGGAGAAGGTGATGTCGTCCTTGACGACACTGACCAGCACCAGCATGCCGCCATGCGCGACATGGGCGAAGGCCGTCTGCACCGATTGCGTGTTGCCGGTCGCGTCGAAGACGAGGTCGAACCCTTCGCCGCCGGTCGCCTGCCGCACCAGTTCGTCGGCTGTCGCCTTCGAGGTGTCGAGCGCGGCAAAGCCAAGCTCCTTTTCGGCGAAGCCGAGGCGCTCGCTGCTCATGTCGAGCAGGCTGGCGTCGAGCCCCGCGATGCGGGCGAAGATCGCCGTGCCCAGTCCGATCGGGCCGGCGCCGATGACCAGCGTGCGCTGGCCGGGAAGTCCAAGGGATCGGCGCACCGCGTGCGCGCCGATGGCCAGGAATTCTACCGCCGCGGCGTCGGCCAGCGAGAGGCCGTTCGCAGGGTAGAGATTTTGCGCCGGCACCAGGATCTCGTCGCACATGGCGCCGTCGCGGTGGACGCCGAGCACCTCGATCTTGACGCAGCAATTCGGCTTGCCGTGCCGGCAGGCGATGCATTTGCCGCATGAAAGATAGGGGTTGATGATGACCGGCTCGCCAGCGGCGAGATCGACGCCTTCGCCTCTCTCGACGACCGTGCCCGAGACCTCGTGGCCCATGATGCGCGGATAGGCGAGGAAGGGATGCTTGCCTTCGAAGATGTGATAGTCGGTGCCGCAGATGCCGACATGGCTGACAGCGACACGGGCCCAGCCGGGCGGTGGCGCGCCGGGGTCGGGGCGGTCTTCGAGGACAAGCTCGCCGGGCGAGCGGCAGACGACGGCTTTCATGGCAGATCCAGTGTTCAAAAAGGCGCGCCGGCCTCGGCATGCGGGGCCGGCGCGTTAGTTTCAGGGAGGAGTCATTTGCCCCGGCGGCGCAAGCCGTCGAAGTAAACGATGACGATGATCAGAAGGCCGGTGATGACGCGCTGCCAGAAGGTGTTGACGTTGAGCAGGTTGGCGCCGTTGTTGATCGTCGACAGGATGAAGGAGCCGATCAGCGGCCCGTGCACGGAGCCGATGGCGCCGAACAGCGAAGTGCCGCCGATCACCGACGAGGCGATGGCCTGCAGTTCATAGGTGTCGCCCTGCGTCGGGTTGCCGATGCCGATGCGCGAGGCGAGCAGCACGCCGACGAAGGCGGCGAGCAGGCCGGACAGGATATAGGCCATGAGGATGGTGCGCGGCACGTTGACGCCGGACAGGCGCGCGGCCTCGGCGTTGGAGCCGACCGAGAACAGGTAGCGGCCCCAGCGCGTGTGGTGCAGGAAGATGTAGGACGGGATGGCGACCAGGATCACCATCCAGAACAGATAGGGGATGCCGAACAGCGAGCCGCGCGAGAACGCCTGGAACGGATCGCTGTTGATCGAGATCGAGTTGCCGTTGGTCATCAGAAGGCCGATGCCGCGCAGCGAGGTCATGGTGGCCAGGGTGATGATGAAGGGCGGCAGGCCCATCTTGACGATGCCGAAGCCATGGAAGAGGCCGATGGCGACCCCGACCAGAAGCGTGAGCAGCACCGCCACCCAGATCGGCCAGCCGGCATTGATCAACAGCGCCACGATCACCGTGGTGAAGCCGACCACCGCGCCGACCGAAAGGTCGATGCCGCCGGTAATGATGACGAAAGTCTGGCCGACGGCGAGGATGGCGATCAGCGAGCCCTGGCGCAGAAGGTTGGTGATGTTGAGCGCCGTCGCGAAGGAGGGCGTGGCGACAGCCAGCACGATCCACATCAGCAGCAGCAGGCCAAGCAGCGTCAGGCCGAAGAGGGCGTTGAAATTGCGCTTGGGTCTTTCGGCGGGGATCGCCTCGGTGCTCATTTTTGTCCTCCCGTTTTTTCTTGTTTCTCGGCCAGAGCCTGACCCAGGATGTCCTCGTGGCTTGCGGTGCGGAATCCATGCGTCGCGACCAGCTTGCCGCGCCGGAACACGTGCAGCGTGTCGGCAAGCTCATAGACTTCCGGCAGGTAGGACGAGATCAGGATAATGCCGGCACCCTTCGACAACAGCGTCGAGAACAGGCGGTAGATCTCGGCCTTGGTGCCGACGTCGACGCCCACCGTCGGCTCATCAAAGATGAACAGCTTGGCGCCATGCGCCAGCCATTTGCCGATGACGATCTTCTGCTGGTTGCCGCCGGAGAGGCTGGAGGCGAGCGCGCTGCGCGTCGGCGTCTTGATGCGCAGGTCGGCGATCTGGCGATCGGCCTCGGCTTTCTCCTTGGCGCCCGAGATGAGCGCGTTGCTGGAAATGCGCTTGTAGATCGGCAGGTTGAGGTTCATGCCGACCGACAGGTTGAGACACAGGCCTTGGTCGCGGCGGCTTTCCGGGGCCAGCGCCATGCCGAGCCTTATGGCGTCGTGCTCGGAATTGACCTGGACCTCCTTGCCCTCCCACAGGATCTGGCCGGCTGACTTCTTGTGACGGCCATAGAGCGTGGTGACGAACTCGCTGCGGCCGGCGCCGATCAGGCCGTAGAGGCCGACGATCTCGCCGGCGCGGACGGTCACCGAGACATTCTCGAAGCCCTTGCCCGAGAGGTTCTTGGTCTCGACGATCGTGGCGCCAGGGGTGAAATGCTCCTTGTGATAGATCTGCTCGATCGAGCGGTTGATCATCAGCTTGACCAGCTCGGGCTCGTTCGTCTCGGCGATGTTGCGGGTGCCGACCAAAGTGCCGTCGCGCAGCACGGAAACGCGATCGGCAAGCTCGAACACCTCCTCCATGCGGTGGCTGATATAGATGATGGTGACGCCTTCGCTCTTCAGCCTTCGGATCAGCTTGAAGAGCTGGTCGGCCTCCTTTCGGGTGAGGTAGGCGGTCGGCTCGTCGAAGATCAGGAATTTCGTGCCGCGCACCGTGGCGCGAGCGGCGGCGATCAGCTGCTGCTGGCCGATGGTGAGATCGCCGAGCACGACATGCGCCGGCAGGTCGAAGCCCAGACCGTCGATGATCTTCTGCGCGTCCTTGACCATGGCGCGCTGCTGCAGCAGGCCGAAGCGGGACTCCTCCTCGCCGAGGAACATGTTGGCGGCGACGGTGAGGTGGCGGCAGAGCACCACCTCCTGGTGCACGGCGTTGATGCCCAGCGCCATCGCCTCGTGCGGAGTGGCCAGAGCTACGGGCTGACCTTCCCAGACGACCTCGCCGGAAGTACGCGGCATGACGCCGGTCAGAAGTTTTATCAGGGTCGACTTGCCGGCGCCGTTCTCGCCGACGATGGCGTGGATCTCGCCCGCCTTGAAGGCAAGGTGCACGGGCTTCAGCGCATGCGTGCCGGGATAGCGCTTTTCCAGGCCGTTGAGCTCGAGGATCGTCCTGCCCGGGGCCAGCATGGGGGCGGGGTGCAGTTCCTGCGCCGTCGACGTCATGACAATCCTCCCAGATTGGTCTCAACCATTGGGTATGCAGCGATGCGTCTGACGCGCATCTTGAAGTCGGAGCCTAAATCAGGATGACGTTTCGTTGAATCGTCATCTGATCTAATTCCTTGTTGGAGCATGATCTTTTCCGAAAAACCGGTTCCCACTTTTCGGGATCATGCTCTAAATCAGGCCGGCGAATTTCCAAATCGCCTGATGGATGTTTCCGGGGCGATGCCGCCCCGGAAAGGTTGTCGCGACGCTGCTCAATTGAGCTTCGGGTTGAGCAGCGCGTCGATCTTCGGATCCTTCATGTTGTCCTTGGTGACGAGGTTGGCGCCGGTGTCGACATTGGCTTCGACCTTCTCGCCCTTCGAGGCGGCCAAGGCGGTCTTGATGCCGTCATAGCCCATCCGGTACGGATCCTGGACGACCAGGCCGGAGATGACGCCGTCATTCAGGAACTTGATCAGCTTCTCGTCGCTGTCGAAGCCGATCAGCGCCACCTTGCCGCCGAGATTGTTTTCGGCGATCGCCTGGCCGACGCCCTGCGCCATGATCAGGTTCGAGGCGAAGATGCCCTTGAGGTCCGGATTGGCGGTGATCAGGTCGGTCGCGATGTTCAAGCCTGTGGTGGCCTGACCGTCGGCATATTTGTCGGCGACGAGCTGGAGGCCCGGATACTTGGCCTTGATCTGCTCGATGAAGCCTTGCTTGCGCTGCTCGAGCGAGCCGGCGCCGGGAAGAGCGGTGATCAGCGCGACCTTGCCTTCCACCTTGCCGCCATTGGCGGCACCGATCGCGGCGGCGAGGCCGTCAGCCGCGACGCGGCCGCCCTGGACGTTGTCGGTGGTGAGGAAGGAGGTGAAGGCCTTGGAGTCGGCGCCGGAGTCGATGCCGATGACCTTGACCTTGGAAGCCGCCTCGTCGATCGGCTTGCCGAGCGCCTTGAACTCGGTCGGCGAGATGACGATTGCCGCCGGGTTGCTGGCGACGGCGTTCTCGAGGATCGAGATCTGGCCGTTGACGTCGGTTTCGGCTTGGGCGCCGAGCTCCGGCACGTTGATGCCGAGATCCTTGCCGGCCTTGCGCGCGCCGGCCAGAACGATCTGCCAGTAGAAGGAGGTGGTGTCCTTGACGATGATCGGAATGGTCACGTCGGCCGCCGAGGCGGGCGCGGAATGCATCGCGCCGGCAAGCATCGACGCGGCGGCCAAGGCCACGAAAGCACGGCGGTTGAGAAGGCTGGTCACGAATTTCATTAGGTTCCTCCCTAAGGTCGCCTGGTGAAGGTTTCGGAAGCTCCATCTGGATAGGCGCAGCCCAAACAGAACTTTATCAATAAAAAACAGATGCCTTTTTTTGATAATGCATCGCCATGATCGATGCAAGCGGTGTCTGTTGCCGTTTGTGTGATGCCGGAGAAGGTTTTGCCCGGGTCTGCGGCTCCTCCCTGGCGGCACATTGGCGCTTCCGTTCCTTCTTGTCGGTATGGAACGATAATTTCACTACGCTGTCAACATAGAATATTCATTCCATATTGATGTCGCGAGACTGTGAAGGCCGGCGTCCTTGCAGTTGGCAGCGCTGTCCGCCGCGATAACGGCCTTCGGGCTAAAGCGTCGCGCCGAGGTGCCAGGGCACGAACTCGTTGTCGCCGTAGCCGAACGCCTCGCTCTTGGTCTTGCGGCCCGATGCTGTTTCGATGATCAGATCGAAGATCTCGCGGCCCATGCCGGCGATGGTTTTCTCGCCCGAGGCGATGACGCCGCAATTGACGTCCATGTCCTCTTCCATCTGGTGGTACATGGTCGAATTGGTGGCGACCTTGATCGACGGCGTCGGCCGGCAGCCGAAGCAGGAACCGCGGCCGGTGGTGAAGACGATGACGTTGGCGCCGCCGGCCACCTGGCCGGTGGCCGAGACCGGGTCGTAGCCGGGCGTGTCCATGAACACCAGGCCGCTGCCGGTCACCTTCTCGGCATAGCCGAAGACGCCGTTGAGTGGTGTCTGGCCGCCCTTGGCGACGGCGCCCAGAGATTTTTCCAGGATGGTGGTCAGGCCGCCGCGCTTGTTGCCGGGCGAGGGGTTGTTGTCGATCGAGGCGCCGTGCTTGGCGGTATGGTCCTCCCACCATTTCACGAAGCCGTCGAGCTTGGCGGCGATCTCGGGCGAGGCGGCGCGGTAGGCGAGCAAATGCTCGGCCCCATAGATCTCGGTCGTCTCCGACAAGATGCCGATGCCGCCGCAGCCGGCCAGGATATCGACGGCGGCGCCTAGCGCCGGATTGGCGGTGATGCCGGACATGCCGTCCGAGCCACCGCATTGCAGGCCGACCACGATCTCGCTGACCGGGATGGGCTCGCGCTTGAGGTGACCGACTTCCTCGGCGATCTCGGTGAGCACGCCCATCGCCTTCTCGACCGATTTGCGCGAGCCGCCGGCCTCCTGGATGTTGAAATGGCGTTTTCCCGCCGCCACGCCCTTCTGGCCGTAAAGGGTGAGTTGGTTGACCTCGCAGCCCAGCCCGACCATCATCACGCCACCGAAATTCGGATGGCGCGCATAGCCCGCAAGCGTGCGGTGCAGAACCATCATGCCGTCACCTGTGCCGCTCATGCCGCAGCCCTGGCCGTGCACGATCGGCACGAAGCCGTCGATGCCGGGATATTTCGGCAGAATCCTGCGGTTGGCCTCGTCGGCGATGGCGTGGCAGACGGTGGCCGAACAATTGACGCTGGCGATGATGCCGATGAAGTTGCGCGTCCCGGCACGGCCGTCGGCGCGGCGATAGCCCATGAAGGTGCGCTTGCGGTCGGCCTCGGTGGCGTGCTCGGCCTCGCTCGGCGGCACCACCGGCAGGCGGCCGCTCTCGAACACCAGATTGTGCGAGTGGACATGCTCGCCCGGCGCGATGTCTTGCGTGGCGCGGCCGATCGCCTGCGCATATTTCACCACCGCTTCACCCGCCGCGACCGGCTTGATCGCCACCTTGTGGCCCGGCTCGATCACGGCAATCGCGGTGGCGCCGCCCGGCAATGGCGTTCCGATCTCGATGCGGCCATTGGCAACCGCGACATTGTCGGAAGGTGAGAGAAGGATGGTGTTGGCAACGGTCACGGGCGGCTGTCCTGAGTGATCCTGGGAATGCGGGCGGATTGACTCGCGCCCGTTTAAAGGTAATGTCTTTTATCGGGAAAAAACATTTTTGCGTCAATCGTTTTTTAGCGCTCGGGCCATGCGGGTCGCTCGGACGCGCGCGATTGCCCTTTTGGCAAGCCGTCGAAAAGCGTTCCGCTTTTCGGAGGCTTGCGCTAGGAACACCGATCATATCGCGCTTCCGGCAAGCCGCCGCAAGCGTTGGGGATACGGGGCATGTCGAAGAGCAACAACGTCTACAAGGATGCCTACAACCGCTGTCTCAGGCTGCTCGACGAGTCCAAGAGCCTGCCGTCGGAGCCTGAGCTCGGCACGCTGCTCGGCGTCAGCCGCACCACGGTGCGCAGCATCCTTTCGCGCATGGCAGAGACCGGGCTGATCGCCTGGGACAAGCGCAACAAGACGGTGCTCAGGGCGCCGCGGCCGGAGGATTTCTTCCCCGAGGAGGAAACCGATTCGCTGGCCGAGATCATCGAGCGCTCCTTCATGCGGCGCCTGCTTGCCGAGGGCGCCGAGGCCGGCATGCAGATCAACGAGCTGGAGCTGGCGCGCGAGATCGGCGTCGGCACCACCAGCGTGCGCGAGTTCCTGATCCGCTTCTCGCGATTCGGGCTGATCGAGAAGCGGCGCAACAGCCACTGGGTGCTGAAGGGTTTCACCCGCGCCTTCGCGCTGGAGCTGACCGAGATCCGCGAGATGTTCGAGCTGCGCTCGGCGGCGGCTTTCGCCGCGCTGCCGGAGGATAGCGCGGTGTGGGCCGATCTCGACCGGCTGGAGATCGAGCATCGCCGGCTGGCCAGCGAAATCGCCACGCGCTTCACCGCGTTCTCGGAGCTCGACGAGCGCTTCCACCGGCTGATCCACCGCGCCTCGCACAACCGCTTCATCGTCGACTTCTACGATGTGATCGCGATGATCTTCCACTACCACTATCAGTGGAACAAGGCAGAGGAGCGCCAGCGCAACGAGGTCGCGGTGCAGGAGCACCTCGCCTATATCGCGGCGCTGAAATCGCGCGATCCCGGCAAGGTGGACGCCGCCTGCCGCAGGCACCTGAAGTCGGCGCGTCAGACTCTCTTGAGCTCAATTCCCGAAGGGCGGCAGGCGCAGCCGGCATAAAAACCGACCGATCGTGCCGTGTTGCCGCAGCGCGGTTTTGCCGATTTTCCGGCCGCGTCGCCCGTGTTACGCTCAATCAAGTTCGTTACGGTCTATCAAGTTTCCGGGAGAGGCTTTGCGTTGGATATCCGGCTGAGACGATGGAGCATGCCGGCCGCGTTCATCGCGGCGCTGCTTCTGTTGCTTCAGTCTTCTCTCGGCGCTTTCGCCTTCGGTGTGCCGTTGCAGCTCGACGCCTTCGGCAACGTCATCTGCACGCATGAAGGCGCCGTAAAGTTCCCCGGCGGGGATCCTCACCAGCAGCATATGCCGGCCTGTTGCTCGTTCGGCTGCAGCATGGTTTCGCCGGCGCATCTGCCGCCGCCGGAAGCAGGCACACTGGCCGGAACCCGGCTTTTCGAGGCGGTCGCCTTCCAGCTTCCGGCCTTCCGGCACCAGGACTTCGCTCGCGACCGCTCTCCGGCCAATCCGCGCGCGCCGCCGGCAATGGTCTGATCCGCGGAACCTTCCGCGAGCCTATTCATCCAAAGATCAGACTGTTCGCGGCCGCATTCCGGCGCGATCCCGTACTCATGGAGCAACCATGTCCAATCGTCTTTCCAGGGCGCAGGCCTTCGCTTTTCGCGGCGCGCCGCCCTTCCACCTCCGGCAGCGTATCGACCTTGCCGTGCTTGGCCTTCTTCTCCTCCTCGCTTGCGTTCCCGCCGCCCTCGCGCATGAGTTCAAGGTCGGCGATCTCGATATCGAGCACCCCTGGTCGCGGGCGACCCCGCCCGGCGCCAAGGTGGCTGGCGGCTATTTCACCGTGGTCAACAAGGGCAGCGCGCCGGACCGGCTGCTGTCGATTTCCTCCGATATCTCCGACAAGGCCGAACTGCATGAGATGGGCGTCAAGGATGGCGTCATGACCATGCGGCCGGTCAGCGGCGGGCTGGAGATTCCGGCCGGCGGCAAGGTCGCGCTGAAGCCCGGCGCCTATCACCTGATGTTCGTCGGCCTGAAGCGGCAGCCGAAGCAGGGCGAGAAATTCCCGGCGACGCTGACGTTCGAGAAGGCTGGCAGCGTCAAGGTCGAGTTTGCCGTCGAAGGCATGGGCGAGACCGGCGACATGGACATGGATCACGCCGAGTAATCCGCCAGTTCGAAATCGGAGGGATAATTCATGAAGAAATATCTTTTGGCGGTGGGCGTGCTTTGCGCGCTCGGGACCAATGCCGCGCTCGCTCATATCACGCTCGAAACGCAGGAAGCGGCTGTCGGCTCGACCTACAAGGCGGTCTTTCGCGTGCCGCATGGCTGCGAGGGTAAGGCGACGACCGCCGTGCGCGTCCAGATCCCCGAAGGCGTGATTTCGGTGAAGCCGATGCCGAAGCCCGGCTGGACGCTGCAGACCAAGAAGGGCAAGTACGAGAAATCCTATCAGCTCTATGGCGAGACGCTGACCACCGGCGTCAAGGAAGTGGACTGGAGCGGCGGCAATCTGCCCGACGAATTCTATGACGAGTTCGTTTTCCGCGCCTCGCTGGCGACCGATCTGCCGGCCGGCCAGATGCTCTATTTCCCGGTGGTGCAGGAATGCGGCGACGCCGCCACGCGCTGGATCGAGATCCCGGCGGCAGGCCAGGATGAGGACGCGTTGGAAACTCCGGCGCCCGGCATCAAATTGCTGCCGAAGAAATGATCTCCTGTTGGCGTGCTCCGTCGGGGCGCGCCACCATTTCCTGTTATGACGACATGAACGCAGCACTGCCTTCCTCGGTGAACCGCACGCATGCCGGCCCGCTTGCCTGGCTGGTCGCGGCGCTGATGGCGATGGCGCTACTGGCCATGCCCGGCCGCGCCTTCGCCCATGCGGCGCTGGTCGCTACCGACCCGTCGGATGGCGCCGTGCTGATGCAAAGCCCGGCGCGGTTTTCACTGACCTTCAGCGAACCCGTCTCGCCGCTGGTGCTCACGCTGGTGCGGCCGGACGGCTCGCAGCTTGCGCTGACATCCTTCCGTCTCAACGACCAGGCGGTCGAGATCGACAATCCCGAAACGCTCAAATCCGGCACGCATGTGCTCAGTTGGCGGGTGGTGTCGGTCGACGGCCATCCCGTCGGCGGTTCGGCGCTGTTTTCCATCGGCGCGCCAAGTGCCGCGCCGGTGGCGGGCGAAGCCGTCGATCGGACGCTGCGCGCGGCGATCTGGATAGCCAGGCTGTTTCTCTATGCCGGCTTCTTCCTTGGCGTCGGCGGCGCGTTCGCGCTCGCCTGGCTGGCCGGGGGCCGGCGCCGTGGTCAGCGCTTTGTCGCGGCAGCTCTGCTTTTCGGCCTGATCGCGGCGCCGGTCTCGCTTGGGCTGCAGGGGCTGGATGGGCTCGGCGCCCCACTCGCCCGGTTTGCGACGGCGGCTGTGTGGAAAACCGCGCTGGAGACAAGCTACGTCTGGACGGTGCTGATTGGCCTGATCGCGCTTGGCCTCGCGCTGCTTTCGCTTGCCGGGCCGTCGGCTCTTCGCAAGCTGTCGGCCGGCGCGGCACTGCTCGGCGTCGGTGGCGCCCTTGCCGCGAGCGGCCACGCCAGCGCCGCTGAACCGCAATGGCTGACGCGGCCGCTGGTGTTCGTGCATGGCACCGCAATCGCCTTCTGGGTCGGTTCGCTGGCGCCGCTCGGCCTGGCGTTGCGGCGAGAGCCGGCCGAAGCAAAAGTCTTTCTGCGCCGCTTTTCCCGCGCGATCCTGTCGGTTGTCATCCTGCTTGCCGCCAGCGGCATCGTGCTGGCGATCATCCAGGTTGAGCAACCCGCGGCGTTGATCAACACGTCCTATGGCCGGCTGCTGCTCTTGAAGCTGGCGCTGCTGCTTTTCCTGTTCACACTTGCCGCTATCAATCGCTGGACGCTGACGGCGCCCGCAGAGGCCGGCGACACCGAAGTGCAGCGGCGGCTGGTGCGCTCGATCGGCATCGAGGTGGTCATCGTGCTGGCCGTCTTCGGCGTCGCCGCCGGCTGGCGCTTCACCCCGCCGCCGCGCGCGCTGGCGATCGCCGCCGCGCAGCCGGTGTCGATCCACATCCACGCGCTGAAGGCGATGGCCGATCTCAGCATCACGCCAGGCCATGCCGGCGAGGTCGCCGCTTCGATGATGATCATGACCGGCGATTTCGGCCCGCTCGACGCCAAGGCGGTGACGCTGGTGCTGTCGAAGCCGGATTCCGGCATCGAGCCGATCAAGCGACCGGCGACGAAACCCGGTGATGGCACCTGGCGCGTCGACGATCTCGTCATTCCAATCCCCGGGCGCTGGAACGCAAGGCTCGATATCCTCGTTTCGGATTTCGAGGTGGTCAAAATCGAGGCGCCGATCGACATCCGGTCCGATTGAGATCCAGTCCATGTAGAATACGGCCTGCGGTTGACGGCGCCGCCAAGGCCCGTCATTCATCGTGCGAAACAATCGGCTTCGCCCCCAAACGCGGCCACAACAAGCACTCGAAAGCAGGGAAGAAACGATGGAAAAAGCCGAAATCGGCCTGATCGGCCTTGGCACGATGGGTTCCAACCTTGCGCTCAACATCGCCGAGCACGGGCATCGCATCGCCGTTTTCAACCGCACGCCGTCGCGCACCGACGCCTTCGTCGAGAGCGCCGGTTCGCTGAAGGACATGGTCGTTCCCTGCTACAGCCTAGAGGAACTCGCCGCGGCCATCCGGCCGCCGCGGCCGATCATCATCATGGTGTTGGCTGGCAAGCCGGTCGACGAGCAGATCGCGGCACTTCGCGGCGTGCTGTCCGACAACGACATTGTGATCGATGCCGGCAACGCCAATTTCCGCGACACGATGCGCCGCTTCTCGGAGCTGTCGGGCTCTGGCCTGACCTTCATCGGCATGGGCGTTTCGGGCGGCGAGGAAGGCGCGCGCCATGGGCCCTCGATCATGGTGGGCGGCACCGAAGACTCCTGGAAGCGCGTCGAGAAAGTGCTGACGGCGATTTCGGCCAAGTTCAAGGACGAGCCTTGCGCCGCCTGGCTCGGGCATGACGGCGCCGGTCATTTCGTGAAAACCATCCACAACGGCATCGAATATGCCGACATGCAGATGATCGCCGAGATCTACGGCATCCTGCGCGACGGTCTCGGCATGGCACCCAAGGAGATCGGCAAGGTCTTCGAGGAATGGAACAGGGGCCGCCTCAACTCCTACCTGATCGAGATCACCGCCAAGGTGCTGGCCGCTGACGACCCGAAGACCGGCAAGCCGGTGGTCGACATCATCCTCGACCGCGCCGGGCAGAAGGGCACCGGCAAATGGTCGGTCATTGAGGCGCAGCAGCTCGGCATTCCGGCAACGGCGATCGAGGCGGCGGTCGCGGCGCGCGTGTTGTCGTCGATCAAGGACGAGCGGCAGGCGGCGGAAAAGGCCTTTGGCGGTATCGGCGTCGAGAAGATCTCCGGCGACAAGGCTGCGCTGCTCAAGGATCTGGAGCTCGCCTTATTCGCCGGCAAGATCGCGGCTTACGCGCAAGGCTTCGCGGTGATGAGCGGCGCCTCGAAGGAATTCAACTGGAACCTGCCGATGCCGACCATCGCCAAGATCTGGCGCGCCGGCTGCATCATCCGCTCGCAGATGCTGGACACGATGGCCGAGGCTTTCGGTTCCGGCAGCGCCTCCACCAACCTCCTGATGGCGCCGGCCTTCATCGCCATGATGAAGGAGGCGCATCCGTCGCTCAGGCGCATCGTGGCGCGCGCCTCCGAGGCCGGCTCGCCGGTGCCGGCGCTGTCCTCGGCGCTCGCCTATTTCGATAGCTATAGGCAGGGACGCGGGACGTCGAACCTGATCCAGGCGCAACGCGATTTCTTCGGCGCGCATGGGTTTGAGCGGATTGGCGAAGAGGGTGCCTTCCACGGCCCGTGGGGCAGCGGCGCAGGACACTAACCCCGATAAGGCAGGACCTCGCTCGGCGTGCTGAGCGACTGCAGCGTGCCTGGATCGGCGCCGCCGATCCAGCCGAGCACGGCGCGGGCGAGCTCGGAGCCGGCAACGCGGAAATTCTCGTTGACGACGAGCAGTTCCCGCCGGAACAGATGCAGCAGCTCCGAGGATTGTTTCGACACCACGTCGACGTCGCGGCCGAGCTTCAGCCCAGCATCCTCGATGCCGGCCACCACGGCAAGCGTCGCCGCGGCGGCGCTGCTGACGAAGCCGTCCGGCCGGTCCTTGCGCCGCATCAGTTGCGCGGTCCTCATCCTGATCTGCTCGATCGACTGGTCGATGGAGACGGTGTTGAACGGCACCTCGCTGGCGCCCGTGTCGCTCAGCGCGTCGGCAAAGCCGTTCACCGTATGGCCATAATAGGTCAGGCCGACCGGCGGCGTCACAAGCGCCAGCCGGTTGCGGCCCTTGCCGGCGAGCGCGCGGACAGCTTCGCCGGCAAACGCGTAATTGTCGAAGTCGTGATAGGGATGCACCAGGCCCATGTCCGTGCGGCCATGCGTGGCGAAGGGAATGCCGTGCTCCAACATGTAGCGCGCCCGCGGATCGTTGGGCTGGGTGCGCGAAATGATGACGCCATCGGCCGAGCCCGTCTCTACCAGATAGCGCACCGGGTCGAGCGGATCCTGCGAGCGCGAATAGGGCGTGACGATCAGATGGTAGGGCGTGCCGGCGATCACCTCGGTGACGCCGTAGATGATGTCCGAGACGAAGCTCATCAGCTCGTGCTCGGTGTTCAGCACAAGCGAGATTACGTTGGTCTTGCCGGTCCTCAAGCGCACGCCGGCGCGGTTCGGACGATAGCCGATCTGCTTGGCGACGAGCTGGACGCGACGCCTGGTCTCGGCGCCGATCTCGGGTGCATCCTTCAGCGCGCGCGAGACCGTCGTGACGCCAAGCCCGGTCATGAAGGCAAGCGTCTTCAACGTCGGCCTCTCCTTGCCCGACGTTTCGTCGTCGCCCTTCTTCGTTACCCGTCTATCCATTCGTCCTGCCCGTCAGGCGCATAGCAGCCGCGGGGCTTACCGGCAATCGTGCGGTGTTGACAATTGCGCGACCCTCAGCCCGCGGCGGGACTCAATATACTGAAACGTTACAGGTTGCCAACCTTCGAGGTCGATCGAAGTGGCTGCATCCTTGATACTCCGGATATCCGGAAGAGCCAAAAGTCACTGGAATCACAAAGAAATATCGGTTTTGGTCCGATTTTGCCACCAATCGGCCGATCGATCTTCGGTATTGCTCCGTCGGGCGAAAGATTTTGTTCGCGGCTCGAAAAAATCTGAATCTGCCCTGAGGCGAGGGGTTGCCTATGCGGATCATTTGCCGTATCGAAAATCTGTAACGTTTCAGATTCTGGGAGGAAGCCGAAATGCGATACAAATTCCTGACTGCCGCCTTTGCTACGACGGTTGCGCTCAACTTCGCCGGTCCGGCGGCCGCGACCGACCTGGAAGTCACCCATTGGTGGACTTCGGGCGGCGAGGCGGCGGCAGTGGCCGAGCTTGCCAAGGCCTTCGACGCTACGGGCAATCACTGGGTGGACGGTGCAATTGCCGGCTCTGGCGGCACGGCGCGGCCGATCATGATCAGCCGCATCACCGGCGGCGATCCAATGGGGGCCACCCAGTTCAACCATGGCCGCCAGGCCGAGGAACTGGTGCAGGCCGGGCTGATGCGCGACCTCACCGATATCGCCACTAAGAACAAATGGACGGAGATCGTGCGGCCGAAGAGCCTGCTCGACAGCTGCACCATCGACGGCAAGATCTACTGCGTGCCGGTCAACATCCATTCCTGGCAATGGCTGTGGCTGTCGAACGAGGCTTTCCAGAAGGCCGGCGTGCCGTTGCCGAAGGACTGGAATGAATTCGTGGCCGCCGCTCCGGCGCTGGAAAAGGCCGGCATCATCCCGCTCGCGGTCGGCGGGCAGCCCTGGCAGGCCTCCGGCGCCTTCGACGTGCTGATGGCTGCGGTCGGCGGCACCGACACCTTCCTCAAGGTGTACAAGGACAAGGACGCCAAATTCGCCGCCGGTCCGGAGATCGCCAAGGTGTTCAAGGCTGCGGACGATGCCCGCAAGATGGCCAAGAACACCAATGTGCAGGACTGGAACCAGGCGACCAACCTGGTCATCACCGGCAAGGCCGGCGGCCAGATCATGGGCGACTGGGCGCAAGGCGAGTTCCAGGTCGCCGGCAAGACCGCCGGCAAGGATTATACCTGTCTGCCTGGCCTCGGGCTCAACGAAGTCATCGCCACCGGCGGCGACGCCTTCTACTTCCCTCTGCTCAAGGACGCCGACAAGTCCAAGGCGCAGGAGGTGCTGGCCGAGACGCTGCTCGATCCCAAGACCCAGGTCGCCTTCAACCTCAAAAAGGGCTCGCTGCCGGTGCGCGGCGACGTCGACCTCAACACGGCGAACGACTGCATGAAGAAGGGTCTTGCCATCCTCGCCAAGGGCGCAGTCATTCCATGGACGGACCAGTTGCTCTCGCAGGACAGCCAGAAGCAGAAGGAGGACCTGTTCTCCGAGTTCTTCGCCAAGCCCGACATGACGCTCGAAGAGGCGCAGAAGCGCTTCGCCGACATCATCGCCTCGGCGGATTGACGACCGGCGCCCCCGCCGGCTTCCGACCCCAGCCTATCGGGGTCGGGAGCTCGATGTCCTCATTGCCCAGCCGGCCGAGATGAGCAGCAGCAAACGCCCCAGTAAGCTTTTCCGCAACCTGAATGCCAAGGTCGCATCGATCCCGATGATCCTGACGGCGCTTGTGGTGTTCGTCGGCGGCACGGCCTGGACGGTGCTCTATTCCTTCACCAATTCGAAGCTTTTGCCGCGGCTCAACTTCGTCGGGCTCGACCAGTATCACCGGCTCTGGTCGACCTCGCGCTGGCTGGTCTCGATCGAGAACCTCTTGATCTATGGTGCAATCTCGCTGGTGTTCTCGCTGGTCATCGGCTTCCTGCTTGCAGCCCTTCTCGACCAGAAGATCCGCTTCGAGGACACGTTCCGCACCATCTTCCTCTATCCCTTCGCGCTGTCCTTCATCGTCACCGGGCTGGTCTGGCAATGGCTGCTCAATCCGGATTTCGGCGTGCAGCGCGTCGTGCGCGACCTCGGCTGGACGAGCTTCAGCTTCGACCCGCTCTACAATTCCAGCCTCGTCATCTACGGCATTTCGATCGCGGCGCTCTGGCAGGGCACGGGGCTCATCATGTGCCTGATGCTCGCCGGCCTGCGCGGCATCGACGAAGACATCTGGAAGGCGGCAAGGGTGGACGGGATACCTATGTGGAAGACCTATCTCTTCATCGTCATCCCGATGATGCGGCCGGTCTTCATCACCACGCTGGTGATCATCGCGGCCGGCATCGTCAAGGTCTATGACCTGGTCGTGGCGCAGACCAGCGGCGGCCCTGGCATCGCCTCGGAAGTGCCCGCCAAATATGTCTACGACTACATGTTCTTCGCACAGAATCTCGGCCAGGGCTTCGCCGCCTCGACCATGATGCTGTTGTCGGTGGTGATCGTCATCGTGCCATGGGCCTATCTCGAATTTGGAGGCAAGAAGCGTGGCTGACGGCGCCTCCCCGTCCACCGGTGCGCAAGCGCTCAAGCGCAATGCCGCCGGCCCGAGCGGACCGAAGCCGCGGCATGTGCTGTCGCGCCGCAACATCTTCCTCTACGGCACGCTGATCGTCGTGGCGCTCTATTACCTCTTGCCGCTCTACGTGATGATCGTCACGTCGCTGAAAGGCATGCCGGAAATCCGGCTCGGCAACATCTTCTCGCCACCGGTGGAGATCACCTTCGAACCCTGGGTGAAAGCCTGGGCGACCGCCTGTACCGGCCTCAACTGCGACGGGCTCTCACGCGGCTTCTGGAATTCGGTGCGCATCACCGTGCCGTCGGTGATCCTGTCGATCGCGATCGCCTCGGTGAACGGCTATGCCTTGGCCAACTGGCGCTTCAAGGGCGCCGACACTTTCTTCATCATCCTGATCGTTGGCGCCTTCATCCCCTATCAGGTGATGATCTATCCGATCGTCATCATCCTGCGCGAGATCGGCATATACGGCACGCTGACCGGGCTGGTGATCGTGCATTCGATCTTCGGCATGCCGATCCTGACGCTGCTCTTCCGCAACTATTTCACCTCGATGCCGGAGGAGCTGTTCCGCGCCGCGCGCGTCGACGGCGCCGGCTTCTGGGGCATCTATCTGCGCATCATGCTGCCGATGTCGCTGCCGATCTTCGTCGTCGCCATCATCCTGCAGGTGACCGGCATCTGGAACGACTTCCTGTTCGGCGTCGTCTACACGCGCCCCGACACCTATCCGATGACGGTGCAGCTCAACAACATCGTCAACTCGGTGCAGGGCGTGAAGGAATACAACGTCAACATGGCGGCGACCATCCTCACCGGCCTCGTTCCGCTCATCGTCTATTTCGTTTCCGGCAAGCTCTTCGTGCGCGGTATCGCCGCCGGCGCGGTGAAAGGATGATGATGGCAGCTGAAATCGCCAATCCCAGCGTTTCGATCCAGGACCTGTCGCTCAATTTCGGCGCCGTCTCGGTGCTGCAGACGCTCAACCTGGATGTTGCCAATGGCGAGTTCATCGTGCTGCTCGGCCCGTCCGGCTGCGGCAAGTCGACCTTGCTCAACTGCATCGCCGGCCTGCTGGACATTTCGGAAGGCCGCATCTTCATCAAAGGCAAGAACGTCACCTGGGAAGAGCCGAAGGACCGCGGCATCGGCATGGTGTTCCAGTCCTATGCGCTCTATCCGCAGATGACGGTGGAGAGGAACCTCTCTTTCGGCCTGCGCGTCGCCGGCGTGCCGAAGGACGAGATCGCCAAACGCATCGCGCGCGCCGCCGAGATCCTGCAGATCGAGCCGTTGCTGCAGAGGAAGCCCTCGGCGCTGTCCGGCGGCCAGCGCCAGCGTGTGGCGATCGGGCGCGCGCTGGTGCGCGACGTCGACGTCTTCCTGTTCGACGAGCCGCTTTCCAATCTCGATGCCAAGCTGCGTTCGGAGCTGCGCGTCGAGATCAAGCTTCTGCACCGCAGGCTTCAGAACACCATGATCTACGTCACCCACGACCAGATCGAGGCGATGACGCTGGCCGACCGCATTGCGGTGATGAAGGGCGGCGTAATCCAGCAGCTCGACGCGCCGCAGACGATCTACAATCGCCCCGTCAATCGCTTCGTCGCCGGTTTCCTCGGCTCGCCGGCGATGAATTTCATCGACGGCAGGCTGGAGAAGGATGGCGGCGACTGGCACTTTGCCGTCGAACACCTGCGCATTCCGCTTGCGACCTATGCCTTCGAGAAGGAGCCCTCGCCGGGCCCCGCTGTGTTCGGCATCCGGCCCGAGCACGTCGCCTTCAACAGCGGCACGGGCTGGCCCTTCACCGCGACGGCCAATGTCGAGGTCGTCGAGCCGATGGGTTCCGACACGCTGGTATGGCTGAAGCTCGGCCAGCAGAACTTTACCCTGCGCGTCACTTCCGAACGCACGCCGAAGAATGGGAATGCGGTCAGCGTCGGCTTCGATCCGATGCGCGCCTCGCTCTTCGACGCTCAAACCGGCAACCGCCTTTAACCTCCCAAGACCAATGAACGGACAGGACAGATGAACTGGTCATTCCAACTCTACAGCGCCCGCAATTTCCAGCCATGGAACAACGTGGTGAAAATGCTCGGGCAACTCGGCTATGCCCAAGTCGAGGGCTTCGGCGGCGTCTATGACGACCCGAAGGCATTCCGCGCCGAGCTCGACAGGAACGGGTTGGCGATGCCGACCGGGCATTTCTCGATCGACGCGCTGGAAAACGATTTCGACCGCACGCGCAAAATCGCCGACGCGCTCGGCATCACGCTGTTGGTCTGCCCCTATCTGATGCCCGATCAGCGCCCGTCCGACGCCGCCGGCTGGCGCGGCTTCGGCGAGCGCTTGGCCAAGGTCGGCGAGGTGGCGAAGAAGGCCGGCTACGGTTTTGCCTGGCACAACCATGATTTCGAGTTCAAGGCGCTTGCCGACGGCTCGCTGCCGCAGGACCACATCCTGTCGGCAGCACCCGACATCGGCTGGGAAATGGACGTGGCCTGGGTGATCCGCGGCGGCGCCGATCCGCTGCCCTGGATCGAAAAACACGGCAAGCGCATCAGCGCCGTCCACGTCAAGGATATCGCCAAGCCGGGCGAGGGGCTGGACGAGGACGGCTGGTCCGACGTCGGCCACGGCACGGTCGACTGGGCGGGCCTGTTCAAGACATTGCACGCCAAGAGCGCGGCTCAGTATTTCATCATGGAACAGGACAACCCCAATGACATCGAGCGCTATGCCCGCCGCTCGATCGCGACAGCCAAGAGCTGGCAGGAGTAATCGAAAATGGCAAAGAAGCTTGGCGTCGGCGTCATCGGCTGCGGCAACATCTCGAAGGCATATTTCTCGCTGGCGCCGCTGTTTCGCGGCATCAAGATGCGCGCCTGCGCGGACATCAACATGGAGGCCGCGAAGGCGCGGGCGAAGGAGTTCAAGCTGCGCGCCGAGACGGTCAACGACCTGCTCAGGGACGAAGAGATCGATATCATCGTCAACCTGACGATCCCGGCGGTGCACTATGAAGTGTCGAAGGCGGTGCTCGACGCCGGCAAGCATGTCTATTCGGAAAAGCCGTTCGTGCTGTCGATCGAGGAAGGACTGGACCTGAAGAAGCGGGCCGAGAAGAAGGGCCTGCGCATCGGTTCGGCGCCGGACACGTTCCTCGGCGGCGCGCACCAGCTGGTGCGCGATCTCATCGACAGCGGCAAGCTCGGCGCGATCACCAGCGGCACCTGCCATGTGATGGGCCATGGCATGGAGCACTGGCACCCCAATCCGGATTTCTTCTTCCAGCCGGGCGCCGGTCCGGTGCTCGATATCGGACCGTATTATGTCACCAACCTGATCCAGCTGATCGGACCGGTAAAACAGGTGGCGGCCTTCGCGACGACGCCGGCCAAGGAGCGGACGATCTCGTCGAAGCCGCGCGCGGGCCAGAAGATCCCGGTCAACACGCCGACCACGATCCATGCGCTGCTGGAATTCGCCAATGGCGCGGTGATCACGCTTAACACCTCCTGGGACGTCTGGAGCCATGGTCACGCGCCGATGGAGCTCTATGGCGAATTGGGCACGGTCTTCGTGCCGGATCCGAACTTCTTCGGCGGCGAGGTGCGCTTCACCAATGCCACCAAGCCGGTGAAGAAGCTGCCGAAATGGAACCATCCGTTCGGCGTGCCGAACGAGATGCACGGCCAGGGCATGATGGCGAACTATCGCACCGCCGGCCTGGCCGACATGGCGATCGCGATCGCCGAAGGGCGGCCGCACCGCTGCTCGATGGAATTGGCGCTGCACGCCGTCGATGTGATGACCGGCATCCTGCGTTCCGGCGAAAGCGGCAAATATGTCGCCATGCAGACGAGCTGCGAACGGCCGGCCGCACTCGGCGTCAAGGACGCGAAGGCGCTGCTGGCCAAGAGAAACTAAAGCATGTCTCCCGAAAGTGGGAACCGGTTTCGGGGCAAAGACATGCGCAGATCAAAAGCCCAAAGCGCAGGGAGCGATCTGAAAGATCGCGACGCGCTTAGGTGGCAACCCCCTCTCCCCGTTTCAGCGAGGAGAGGGTAAAAGATTAGGGGCAAGCATCGATTCAACTCAGGTTTGCGGCGATCGCCGCGCTGTTCGATCCAGAGGATTCCCATGCCCTATGTCGCCGCCGAGAACCGCTACGAGACAATGATCTATAACCGCTGCGGGCGCTCCGGCCTGAAGCTGCCGGCGATCTCGCTCGGGCTATGGCACAATTTCGGCAACGACACGCCACACCGAACCAAGCAGGCGATCGTGCGCAAGGCCTTCGACCTCGGCATCACGCATTTCGACCTCGCCAACAATTACGGCCCGCCGCCGGGCTCGGCGGAAACCGCGTTCGGCGAGATCCTGCGCACCGATTTCGCCGCCTATCGCGACGAGCTGATCATCTCGACCAAGGCCGGTTATGAGATGTGGGCCGGCCCATATGGCGAATGGGGCAGCCGCAAATACGTGCTGGCGAGCCTCGACCAGAGCCTCAAGCGCTTGGGGCTCGACTATGTCGATATCTTCTATTCGCACCGTTTTGATCCGGAGACGCCGCTCGAGGAAACCATGGGCGCGCTCGACCATGCGGTGCGCTCGGGCAAGGCGCTCTATGCCGGCATCTCGTCCTACAATTCGCAGCGCACGCGGGAAGCGGCTGATATATTGAGGCGACTCGGCACGCCCTGCCTGATCCACCAGCCAAGTTATTCGATGCTCAACCGCTGGGTCGAGGAGGACGGACTGCTCGACGCGCTGGAAGGGCTGGGCATCGGCTCGATCGTGTTCTCGCCGCTGGCGCAGGGCATGCTGACCGACAAATATCTCGGCGGCATCCCCGAAGGCAGCCGCGCCAGCCAGGGCAAGTCGCTGCGCCCGGCTTTCATCAACGACCAGTCAATCGCCAACATCCGGGCGCTCAACGCCATCGCCGGCCGGCGCGGCCAGACGCTGGCGCAGATGGCGCTGGCCTGGGTGCTGCGCAAGGGCAGGGTGACCACGGCGCTGATCGGCGCCAGTCGGCCGGAACAGGTCGAGGACTGCGTCGGCGCGCTCAAGGCGCTCGAGTTCTCCGATGCCGAGCTCGCCGAGATCGACACTTACGCGCGCGAGTCCGACATCAACCTCTGGGCGGCTTCGGCGGAACGCAAGGGACCGCCGCGCAAGTAGCGATTGGCCGTTGAGCCATTTCCGTCCGCCCCGTGCCTGAAGGGAGGCGCTGCGGAAACGGTGGCAAAATCATTCGTTCGTCGCTATCTCAGGGAAATTGATGTCGTGCGCATGCGAGATCGCGTGCGGATGTCGATTGGGCGAACAAGATGACGGCAAGAGATGCGCTGACCAAGAACCAGCTCTGCGTGCTCGAGAAGCTCGAGGCGTCAAGCGGACCGCTCAGCGCCTATACGCTGCTCGACCAGCTGCGCGAGCGCGGCTTCCGCGCGCCGCTGCAGGTCTACCGGGCGCTCGATACGCTGGTGAAGTCCGGCTTCGTGCATCGGCTCGAAAGCCTCAATTCCTTCGTCGCCTGCGCCGAGCCGCACGACCATAGCCATTCGATGACGGCCTTCGCCATTTGCGACAATTGCGGCCAGGTCGCAGAGATGTCGGACCATGATGTCGACCACCGGCTGGACGAATGGGTGCGCTCGACGGGATTCGCGGCCAAGAAGGCGGTGATCGAGTTTCGCGGCGTGTGCGCAAAGTGCCGGGCTGAAGCGGCGTAAGAACGCCGATATTCAGGTGAGGCCGGCCTGCAAATGGCGGCTTCCTGCGCTTCCGGTGCTCACGTACTTTAAGTACGCTCCGCTCCGGTTCTCGGGATCCACCATTTTCGACTCGACCTGACCTGAATCTCGACGCTCTTACAGCGTGGGGTAGCGCCTAATGCGCCTCGTCCCAGTTATTGGCGGCGCGGGCGTCGACATGCAGCGGCACCGACATCGAGACGGCCGGCATCGGCGCGTTCTCCATCACCTTGCGCACCACGGGGATCGTCGCCTCGACCTCCGCTTCCACCGTTTCGAAGATCAGCTCGTCATGCACCTGCAACAGCATGCGGGCTGACAACTTCGCCTTCTCCAGCGCCTCCTCCACATGCACCATGGCGCGGCGGATGATGTCGGCGGCGGTGCCCTGGAGCCTGGCGTTGATCGAGGCGCGCTCATTGAAGGCGCGGATCGAAGGATTGGACGACCTTATCTCCGGATAGTGAATGCGGCGGCCGAAGATGGTTTCGACGAAGCCGTTCTCCCGCGCATAGGCCTTGGTTTCCTCGATATAGTCGCGGATGCCTGGGAAGCGTTCGAAATAGCGCTTGATATAGGCGCTCGCCTCGTCGCGCGGGATCGATAGCTGGTTGGCAAGGCCGAAGGCCGAGATGCCGTAGATGATGCCGAAATTGATAGCCTTGGCGCGCCGGCGTACTTCCGAAGGCATGCCCTCGACCGGCACGTTGAACATTTCCGACGCAGTGATGGCGTGAATGTCGGCGCCGTCGGCGAAGGCCTGCTTGAGCTGCGGGATCTCGGCGACGTGGGCGAGCACCCGCAACTCGATCTGGCTGTAGTCGGCTGAGATCAGCTTGTGGCCCTTTTCGGCGATAAAGGCGGTCCTGATCTTGCGCCCTTCGGCCGTGCGCACCGGTATGTTCTGCAGATTGGGATCGGAAGACGACAGCCGCCCGGTCGTCGTCGCCGCCAGCGCGTAGGAGGTGTGGACACGGTTGGTGCCGGGGTTGATGAAGCCGGGCAGCGCGTCGGTATAGGTCGATTTCAGTTTGGTGAGCTGGCGCCAGTCGACGATCTTGCGCGGCAGCTCATGGCCCTCGGCGGCAAGGTCTTCCAGAAGCTGCGCCGTGGTTGACCACTGGCCGGTCTTGGTCTTCGAGCCGCCCGGCAGGCCCATCTTGCCGAACAGGATGTCGCCGAGCTGCTTCGGCGAGCCGATGTTGATGCGCTCGCCGACGATCCCGTAGATCTCTTCCTCCACGCGGGCGGCGCCCTGCGCCAATTCGCCGGACAGCCTCGACAGGATCTGGCGGTCGACGGAGATGCCGCGCTGCTCCATGCGGGCCAGCACCGGCACCAGCGGCCGTTCCAGCCGTTCATACACGGAAACCAGGCCCTTCGCGGCCAGCCTCGGCTTCAGCACCTGCCAAAGCCGCAGCGCCAGGTCGGCCTGTTCGCCGGCATAAGCGGTCGCACGCTCGATATCGACCTGGTCGAAGCCGATGGCGCTCTTGCCCGATCCGGCAAGTTCCTTTTTCGTCGCCGGCGCGTGGCCGAGCCACTTCTCCGACAGCGAGGCGAGGTCGTGCCCGCCTGAGGTGCCTGCATCGAGCACGTAGGAGATCAGCATCGTGTCGTCGAACGGAGCGACCTCGATACCGTGCCGGCTCATCACGACGATATCGTATTTCATGTCCTGCACGATCTTAAGGACCGATCGGTCCTCAAGCAGCGGCTTCAGCAGCGCCAGCGCCTTGCGGACCGGGATCTGGTTCTCCACAAGGCCGCCGCCAAGCAGGTCGCCGTTGCCGCTCTTGTGGGCGAGCGGCACGTAGACGGCGCGGCCCGGCGCGAGTGCCATGGACAGGCCGATGAGATCGGCCTGCATCGGGTCGGACGAGGTGGTCTCGGCGTCGAAAGCAAGGATGCCGGCGTCGCGGGCTTCGGCTATCCACGCCTCGAGCGCGGCCATATCGCGGATGGGCGCATAGGCCGAAGGGTCGATCTTGCGCGCCGACGCCTGTTCCAGCCGGAGCGCCGAGAGGAGCGATGGGGTATCGCCTTGCGGCGGCGCGTCCTCGCCCCTGACCGGCGCAGCCGGCTTTGCGGCGCCGTTCCGCGCGGCGGCCGGTCGTGGCGCCGGCGGCGCGCCCGCGCCGACATCGGGACCATGCGCGGTATCGGCGCGCTCGATGGTCACGGCGGTGGCCTGGACGTCGCCAATGTCCGTTCCGGTCGCTTCGGCGACGCGACGGGTCAGCGTGGTGAACTCCATCGTCTTCAGGAAGCCGATCAGCTTCGGGCCGTCCGGCGCATGCAGGACAAGGTCATCCAGGCCTTCCTTCAGCGGCACGTCATTCTTGAGCGTCACCAGTTGGCGCGAGATGCGCGCCTTGTCGGCATTGGCGATGATGGTCTCGCGCCGTTTCTCCTGCTTGATCTCGGAAGCGCGCGCCAGCAGCCCGTCGAGGTCGCCGAACTGTTCGAGCAATTGCGCCGCGGTCTTCGGGCCGATGCCCGGCACGCCCGGCACGTTGTCGACCGAGTCGCCGGTGAGCGCCTGCAGGTCGATCATCTTTTCCGGCGGCACGCCCCATTTCTCGATCACCTCGGGAATGCCGATCTGGCGATCCTTCATCGGGTCGTACATGCCGACGGTCGGACCGACCAGTTGCATCAGATCCTTGTCGGAAGAGATGATGGTGGTATCGGCGCCGGCTTCGCAAGCCAGCCGGCAATAAGTGGCGATGATGTCGTCGGCTTCAAAACCCTCCGTCTCTATGCAAGGGACATTGAAGGCCGCGGTCGCCTGGCGGATCAGGCCGAATTGCGGGATCAGGTCCTCCGGCGGCGCAGAGCGGTTGGCCTTGTATTCGGGGTAAAGATCACTGCGGAAGGTTTTCGACGAATAATCGAAGATGACGGCGAAATGCGTCGGCACCACGCCGACATCGGTGTTGCGGGCATCCTGCATCAGCTTCCACACCATGTTGCAGAAGCCGAGCACGGCGCTGGTCGGCAGGCCGTCGGATTTGCGGTTGAGCGGCGGCAGCGCGTGATAGGCGCGGAAAATGTAGCCGGAGCCGTCGACGAGGAAGAGGTGATCGCCTTTTTTCATGCCGGCAGGGATAGCGCGGCCGGGCTTCGCGGTCCATGCCAAAGGCTGTGGAACCCGCCGGTTCGGGCAACACCCCTGACAGATCCTGTCCGGCCGGAAATTTGCCGCTCACGGGCATGTTACAAAAGTGTAATTTTAGTGCCCTTGAATCGCCATGTTCACAGACCCAAATACACGTCATCGGCAGTTTTCGCCGAAGTCCGGAGTAAGGCCCGTCCCCCGCCTATCCCGGGCAAACTGCGGCAGCCTATCCCCCCTCTCCGGGCTGCCGCAACGTTTCGAGTAGAGACCGCCGTGGTTCCCCCTCCACCACGGCGGTCTTCTTTTATTTGGCGACAGCGATGCTGGCGTTGGTCCAACAATCGCGGCTTTTCGTTTCCGGTCCGGACCTTTAGGGTCGGCGCAAAGATCGAAAGGCCCGCTCATGTCCAGAATCTCCCCCGTTCTCGAACGTCTCGACCAGAATCTCGACCAGAGCCTCGAGCGGCTGTTCGGCCTGCTCGGCATCAAGTCGATCTCCACCGATCCGGCCTTTGCCGCCGACTGCCGCAAGGGGGCGGAGTGGCTGGTCGCCGAGCTCAAGCTGATCGGCTTCGACGCGAGCGTGCGCGACACGCCCGGACATCCGATGGTGGTGGCGCATCACGAGGGACCGGCGGGCGCGCCGCACGTCTTGTTCTATGGCCATTACGACGTGCAGCCGGTCGATCCGATCGAATTGTGGGAAGCCGATCCGTTCGCGCCGTCGATCAAGGAGATCGAGCCTGGCCGCAAGGTGATCACCGGGCGCGGCTCGGCCGACGACAAGGGGCAGCTGATGACCTTCGTCGAGGCATGCCGCGCCTGGAAGCAGGTGCATGGCAATCTGCCCTGCCGCGTCACCATCCTGTTCGAGGGCGAGGAGGAATCCGGCTCGCCGTCGCTGAAGCCGTTCCTGGAGGCCAACGCCGCCGAGCTGAGGGCGGATTTCGCGCTGGTCTGCGATACCAGCATGTGGAACCGCGAGACGCCGTCGATCTGCGTGTCGCTGCGCGGCATGGTCGGCGAGGAGGTTACGGTCAAGGCGGCCAGCCGCGACCTGCATTCGGGCCTCTATGGCGGCCCGGCCGCCAATCCGATCCGCATCCTGGCCAAGATCCTCGCCGACGTACATGACGAGAATGGCCGCGTCACCATTCCGGGCTTCTATGACGGCGTTGAGGAGACGCCTAGCCAAGTGCTCAAGTCCTGGGAAGGGCTGGGCGAGACGGCCGAAACCTTCCTCGGACCGGTCGGCCTCTCCATTCCGGCCGGCGAGAAAGGTCGCTCGGTGCTTGAAATGACCTGGGCAAGGCCAACGGCCGAGTTCAACGGCATCATCGGCGGCTACACCGGCAAAGGCTTCAAGACGGTGATCGCGGCCGAAGCGTCGGCGAAAGTGTCATTCCGGCTTGTCCACAAGCAGGACCCGAAGAAGATCCGCGCCGCCTTCCAGGCTTTCGTGCGCGAGCGCATTCCCGGCGACTGCTCGGTCGAATTCCATCCGCATGGCGGGTCGCCGGCGATCCAGCTTTCCTACGACTCGCCGTTTCTGGCGAAGGCCAAGGACGCGCTGTCCGACGAATGGGAAAAGCAGGCGCTGACCATCGGTAGCGGCGGCTCGATCCCCGTGGTCGGCGACTTCCAGACCTATCTCGGCATGGAATCGCTGCTGGTCGGCTTCGGCCTCGACGACGACCGCATTCATTCGCCGAACGAGAAATACGAGTTGACCTCCTTTCACAAGGGGCAGCGGTCCTGGGCGAGGATCCTCGACGCGCTGACCCGCTGAGGCGAAAATCACGCAAGACGTGAGATTCAACTTTCTGTTGATTTTTCTCCGGATCGCGGCGAGGACGGATGACCAGCGCAACGCGCCGCCGTCTACTGGCGCATCCCAAGCGATGCGCGGCATTGCGGCCGCGATCCGGAGAAGAGAATGACCGATATCCGTTTCCATAAGAACGATCTGCCGGACCTCACCCGCTACAATGTGGGGGCAGTGGCCATCGACACGGAAACGCTGGGGCTCAACCCGCATCGCGACCGGCTCTGCGTGGTGCAGATCTCGCCCGGCGACGGCAGCGCCGACGTCATCCAGATCGCACCCGGCCAGAAGAAGGCGCCGAACCTTGTCAGCCTGCTCAGGAACCGCGCGATCACCAAGCTGTTCCATTACGGCCGTTTCGACATCGCCGTGCTCTACCACGCCTTTGGCGTGATGGCGGAGCCGGTGTTCTGCACCAAGATCGCGTCGCGGCTCACCCGCACCTATACCGACCGGCATGGGCTGAAGGATCTCTGCAACGAATTGCTCGGCATCGGCCTGTCCAAGGCGCAGCAATCCTCCGACTGGGCGGCGGAAACGCTCTCGCCCGAGCAGCTCGACTATGCCGCCTCCGACGTGCTTTACCTGCACCGCCTACGCGAGGTTCTTGCGGCGCGCCTGGCGCGCGAAAACCGCACCAAGGAGGCGGACGCCTGCTTCCGTTTCCTGCCGACGCGCGCCAAGCTCGACCTGATGGGCTGGGCGGAGGAAGACATCTTCGCGCATAGCTGACGGAAGGCGGCGCGTCGAAAGGACGTTGGAGCCGGTCTATTGGGGGGCCGGTTCGTGGAGGGAGTGAGATGGCAGAGCGTAAACCGATAGAAAGCGCGCCGAAGGACGGCTCGAAAGTCACCATCCTGTGGAAGGACGGCGACGGCGTCGTCAACGAGTCCATCGGCCAGTATCGCGACGGCGGCTGGTGGGTCTACACCGACAGCGACACGCAAAGGAAGGTCGATCCGACGAGCTGGCGTCCGGCCTCCGATGACGACGACCAGTAGGCCGCCTGCAGGCTTCAAAGCGGGCCTCGACCGAACCAAGGGGACGCAATGAGGCAGAACACGCTCTATCTCATCATCGGTGTGCTGATCGCGGTGATCATCGCGCTCGGCATCTATGTCTATCGCGAGCACACCAAGCCGAAAGGCGTCGAGCTCAAGATCGACGACAAGGGGATTTCGATCCAGCAGAATTGACCATGCTGGCCGGGGCAGGCCGGCGCCGTGAGGGACCAGACTGGCTTTGCGAGACGACATTGCGCCGGGGGGATTTCGGCCGGAGATACAGGGGCTGCGCGGGCTTGCCGTAGCCTTTGTGGTGATCTTCCACATCTGGCCGGCAGCGCTTCCCGGCGGCTATGTCGGGGTCGACATCTTCTTCGTCATCTCCGGCTTCCTCATCACTGGCCTGCTCGCGCGCATGGCGCTCAGCGAAGACGGCATCTCGCTTATCGGCTTTTACACGCGCCGGGTCAGGCGGCTGTTGCCGGCGGCGGTCGTCGCGCTCCTGGTCACGCTTGCGGGAACGCTGCTGTTCGTGTCGGACGCATGGTGGGAAGAAACCGCCAGGCAGGTGATCGCAAGCGCGCTCTACGTGCAGAACTGGCGGCTTGCCGAGCAGGCCGTGGATTATCTTGGCGCCCAGGACGCGCCGAGCCCCGTCCAGCATTTCTGGTCGCTTTCGATCGAGGAGCAGTTCTACATCGTCTGGCCGGTGCTGATGATCGCGGCGCTATGGTGGGCCAGGCGCCGCGGACATTCACCCGTGCAAATGCTCACCTTCGTGCTCGGCGTGGTCATGGCGGGCTCGCTCGCGGCTTCCGTCGCCCTTACCCGAGCCGATCCTGCATGGGCCTATTTCGTCACCCACACCAGGGTCTGGGAGCTGGCCCTTGGGGGATTGCTGGCACTGACGCTCGATCGGTTCCGTCCGAGCGCGCATATAAGGAATGCGATGGCTGTCGCCGGCATGCTGGCGGCACTTGCATCGGCGGCGCTGTTTTCAAGGTCGACCGATTTTCCAGGCTTCAAGGCGCTGCTGCCGACGCTCGGCGCGGCTCTGGTCATTGCGGCAGGCAGCGTGCGCATGGGCCGCTTCCGTGGCCTGGACACCGCCGCGCTGCGCTATATCGGCGATCGCTCCTATTCGATCTATCTGTGGCATTGGCCGCTGATCATATTCTATGTGGCGCAGCGCGGCCCGGTCGGCCTGGTCGATGGCGTTCTCATCATCATCGCCACCCTGGCTGTTTCCGGTCTCTCCTACCGCTTCGTCGAACAGCCCTATCGCCATTCGCGCTCGTCGCTGGCATGGCGGCCGCTGATCGACGGCACGCTGGCGGTGGGGTTGTGCGTGGCGGCGGCCGGCGGACTCGTCTATGTCGTCGACCGGCAGCCCATCGACACCAGCCTGATCGGGACGCCGAATTATCCGGGACCCGCGGCCTTGCTGGCGAACGCCGTCGTCCCCCAGGGCGTCAAGCCGCTGCCCCCCTTGAGCAAGATCGGCAGCGACGTGCCGGTCATCTACAAGATGAAATGCCATCGGGAGCAGAGGAGCATCGACGCGACGGGTTGCCAGCTCGGGGACCCGACGGGGACGAGGACCATCGTCGTAATGGGCGATTCCCACGCGGCGCAATGGGTGCCGGCAGTCGACAAAATAGCCAAGGACAGAAAATGGAAGCTCGTCACCTTCACCAAGGCGGCCTGCCCGGTGACCCGGGTCACCATCCTCGACGACGGCAAACCGTATGAGCAATGCGCGCTGTGGCGGGAGAAGGTTCTCGCCGAAATTGCGAAATTGAAGCCCGATCTCGTGATCACTAGCCAGAGCAACTATACCGGCGTGGCGCAGGACGCGATGATCGAAGGATTGCGCAGCGTCTGGAGCGAACTCACCGGCGCGGGCGTGCGCGTCGTCGCCATCCGCAACACACCGTTCAGCCTGTTCGATCCGCGCGATTGCCTCAGAACCGATCCGGGCAAATGTGTCAATCCGCGCAGCGAGGTCGAACGCGAAAACATCTACGCGCTCGCCGCTCAGTCCGTGGCGGGGGTGAGCGTGGTCGACATGAACGATGCGCTATGCGGCAAGGACAGCTGCCCGGCGGTGGTCGGCAACATCGTCGTGCTGCGCGACAACCATCATCTCACGGCAAGCTATGCCCTGGCGCTGGCGCCCTATCTGGCCAAGGCAGCGGGTCTTTGAGCAACCGTCTACCGGCAATGGCATCCTGCAGGCCGCCTGCGCGATGCTGGTAAGACAGCCAGATTCAGAAAATCGTAAGGGTTTTCAAAAGCCTGCATAAACCCTGCTTTAACCCGCCTTTAAACCGCCGCATCTAGTCTTCAACCCGAACGCCATCGGCATCGGGGACAGACAGCAAGAGCGCATGGCGAACCGCAGAGACAGTCGCATCGAACCGAGCTTCGAGGGATCGCCGCGCGCGAAATCCTCCGATGGTTTTTCGGTGAGCGAGGAGGATCGCGTCGTGCCGCGCACCCGCAAACCCGCTGCAAAGGGCAGATCCGCAAAGAAATCACGCAGTCGCGGCCGCGATCGCAACCGGCGCGGGCTGCTCGGCATCGCCACGCGCCTGGTCTACTGGTGCTTCGTGCTCTGCATATGGGGCGGCATCGCGGCGGCCGGCATCATCGTCTATTACGGCGCCAAGATGCCAGCGGCGACGACGTGGTCGGTCCCGGACCGTGCGCCGAACATCAAGATCGTCTCGGTCGATGGGCAGCTTATCGCCAATCGCGGCGCGTCGGGCGGCGAGGCCGTCGGCCTGCACGAAATGTCGCCCTATATCCCCGAGGCCGTGGTCGCCATCGAGGACCGGCGCTTCTATTCGCATTTCGGCATCGACCCGATCGGCCTGTCGCGCGCCATTGTCACCAATCTCGTCGGCGGGCATTTCTCGCAAGGCGGCTCGACGCTGACGCAGCAGCTGGCCAAGAACCTGTTCCTGACGCCGGACCGCACGCTGGAGCGCAAGGTGCAGGAAGTGCTGCTGGCGCTCTGGCTCGAGCACAAGCACAGCAAGGACCAGATCCTCGAAATGTACCTCAACCGGGTCTATTTCGGTTCGGGCGCCTATGGTGTCGAGGCGGCCTCGCGGCGCTATTTCGGCAAGAGCGCGCGCGACGTCACGCTTTCGGAAGCGGCGTTGCTGGCGGGCCTGCTCAAGGCGCCGTCCAAGCTGTCGCCGGCGCGCGACCCGAAGGCGGCCGAGGAGCGGGCGCAGCTCGTGCTCGCGGCCATGCGCGAGACAGGCAAGATCAGCGACAAGGAATATAAGACCGCGCTGAGCGCACCGGCGACCCGCGCGCCATCCTATTGGACCGGCTCAGAAAACTACGTCGCCGACACGGTGATGGACGAGCTTCCGGACCTGATCGGCGACGTGCGCGGCGACATCGTCATCAACACCACCGTCGACCTCAACCTGCAGAAGCTCGCCGAACAGTCGATCCGCCGGCTGATCGACGAGAGCGGCAAGAAGCTCAATGTCAGCCAAGGCGCGCTGGTGTCGATCGACGATTCCGGCGCAGTGCGCGCCATGGTCGGCGGCTATGATTATTCGACGAGCCAGTTCGACCGCGCCTCGGAAGCGCGCCGCCAGCCGGGCTCCGCCTTCAAGCCCTTCGTCTACATGGCGGCGCTGGAAGCCGGCCGCACGCCCGACAGCATCCGCAACGACGCGCCGATCAGGATCGGCAAATGGACGCCGGACAATTACGGTGGCAAATATTACGGCAAGGTCACGCTGGCGACGGCTCTGGCCAAGTCGCTCAACTCGGTGGCGGCACAGCTCACCATGGAAGTCGGCCCCGACGCCGTGGTCGAGGCCGCGCATCGCATGGGCATCCAGTCCGACCTGCAGGCCAACACCTCGATCGCGCTCGGCACCTCGGAGGTGACGCCGCTGGAATTGACGTCGGCCTATGTGCCCTTCGCCAATGGCGGCTACAAGCCGGACATCCATTTCATCCAGCGCATCACCACTGCCAACGGCAAGGTGCTCTACGAGGGCACCACCGGCAGCGCGCCGCGCGTCATCAAGGCCGATATCGTCGGCATGATGAACTCGATGATGACCGGCACCGTCGAGGTCGGCACTGCCAAGAAGGCGGCATTCAACTGGCCTTCGGCCGGCAAGACCGGCACCAGCCAGAACTCGCGCGATGCCTGGTTCGTCGGCTACACCGCCAACCTCACCACCGGCGTATGGTTCGGCAATGACGACGGCAGCCCGATGAAGAAGGTCACCGGCGGCGCCTTGCCGGCGCAGGCCTGGCATGAATTCATGGTGGCCGCGCATGAAGGCGTGCCGGTCAGGCCGCTGCCCGGCACCTGGAAGTCGACGCCGTCCGATACGATCGTGCCCGACGAGATCCCGTCGGCGGACGCCTCGCAGCCGCCTGCGGCGCCGCCGGCCGCCGTCGGCCAGCCGGCGCCCGCCGCCCAGGCCCCTGCGCCGGCACGGCAGGCGCGTCCGGCCCAGACGGTCGATGCTGACGGCTTCGGCATGCCGAGCGATGGCGGCACCACCGCCTCGGTTGGGCATCCGGTGCCGCCCGGCGATGTCGGCGGACCGAAGAAAAGGCGGCAGACCTCGATCCTCGACATATTGAGCGGGGGCTGAAGCGGCACTTCGCCTCTCGCAATGGCTGCCGCCTTCGGCTACATGTCCGGCCGGAGATAGAACCATGGCCGAGACCGACAGCAGAAAAACCATCGTGCTCACCGGCGCCAGCCGGGGGATCGGCCATGCGACGGTGAAGCGCTTTTCGCGCGAAGGCTGGCGGGTCATCACCTGTTCGCGCCAGGCCTTTGCCGAGGACTGCCCATGGCCGGCCGGCCCCGAGGATCACATCAAGGTCGATCTCGCCGACCAGGAGGATGTCGGCATCGCCATTTCGGAAATCCGCCACCGGCTGGAAGCGCATGGCGGGCAGCTGCATGCGCTGGTCAACAATGCCGGCATCTCGCCGAAGCTGAAGGACGGCAGCCGGATGAATTCGATCGACACGCCGATGCATGTCTGGCGCGACGTGTTCCAGGTCAATTTCTTCGCGCCGATCATGCTGGCGAGAGGTCTGTTCAAGGAATTGGCCGCCGCCAGGGGCTCGATCGTCAACGTCACCTCGATCGCCGGGACGCGCGTCCATCCGTTCGCCGGTACGGCCTATGCAACATCGAAGGCGGCGCTCGGCTCGCTGACGCGCGAGATGGCGCATGACTTCGGCCCGCACGGCATCCGCGTCAACGCGATCGCGCCAGGCGAGATCGACACCGCGATCCTGTCGCCCGGCACGGACAGAATAGTCGAAACGATCCCGCTGAGAAGGCTGGGCGCCACGTCGGAAGTGGCCGACATCATCTACTTCCTGTGCTCGGGCCAGTCGTCGTACGTGACCGGCTCGGAAATCCACATCAATGGCGGCCAGCACGTGTGAGCGGCGGCTGACGTCAAGCCACAGTGAGGACAGCCTTGCCGCTGAAGCTGCGCTGTCTGAGCGCGTCCAGGGCCTGGCCGATGTCCGCCCACGGCACGGTCATGGCCACGCGGGTTTCCAGCCTGCCGGCCGCAACCAAGTCAAGCAGCCAGGCGATGTCGGCGCCGATGGCCGAACCGGACGTGTAGTAGGCGAAAGTCTGCAGCTTCGCGCCCTCGTGGCCCGGAACGAACTGACGGAATCCGATCGGCGTGAGCTCGCCGCTGCTCGAGCCGAACATGACGATCGTTCCGCCCGGGGCGACGCGCTCGATCGCGGCGGCGAGGCTTTTGCCGCCGACCGACTCGGTGATCAGCGAAAAGGGTCCCTCGGCTAGGTCGATGGACTCCACGACCTGCCCGGCGCCCAGGTTGCGAAGATCATCGTGATGCCGGGCAGAGGCGATCGCTGTCACCGAAGCGCCTTGCTCTCGGGCGATCTGGATCTGGAAGCGGCCGACCGCGCCGCTTGCGCCGGTGATCAGGACCCGCTGACCTGCCAGGTTTCCGCCATGGCGCAAGGTCCTCAGCGCCGTCGTGCCCGCCACCGGCAGCGTGGCGGCGGAGGCGAAGCTGACAGCGTCGGGTATGACGGCGAGGCGGTCGGTCGGAACGGCGACATGTTCGGCCCAGCCGGCCTGGTCGACCAAGGCCGCGACGCGCATGCCCGCGGCCGGGCCTGAGCCGTCGGCCGCCGCGCGTTCGACAAAGCCGACGATGTCCTGGCCGGGTATCCAGCCATCGGGGCGGATGGGGAGCAGGCGCAGCTCGCCACGATTCAATGATGTTGAATGAACTCTCACCAATGCTTCATTCGGGTTGCAGTTTGGTCCGTCGGCCTCGATGAGCTTCAGCCGGTTGGGGCTGGTGGAAGAGATAGTGAGAGCAAGCATAGGTCCACCTTTGAAATTGACGCCTGGGAGACGCGATCGGCTACGACGGAAGGGCTTAAACTATCGACTTTTGTGTTCGAAAAATTTAGAGATAAGACCAAATGATCGCCAAAAGACGTCAAGGATGAGACAGCCACTCCGCTGGCCCTGGCTGGATTTCGACGTCGATCAGGTGGCCGCGCCGGCGATCGCCGTTGGCGTCGATGTCACCGAGACCAGGGCCGAGGTGCGCGAGCATTGGCATCGCAAGGGGCAACTGGTCTTCGCGCTCGGCGGCGCCGTCACCTGCCGCGTTCCGAACGGGCTCTGGATGGTGCCGCCGCATTGCGGCGTGTGGATTCCCGGCAGCATGCGCCACAGCAACACCGCGACGGCCAACGCGCGGATTTTCTTCGTCTATATCGAGCCGGGGGCCGCCAACCTGCCGGATCGATGCTGCACGCTTTCGATCTCGCCGCTGCTGCGCGAGGTAATCATCGAGCTGTCGGAGTGCGCGCCGGACGATGCGCGATGCGGTTTCCTGGGAGGCGTCCTGCTCGCCGAGCTGCCGCTTATGCCTGTGCAGCACTTGCACCTGCCGATCTCGGCCGAGCCGCGGCTGCGCCGGATCGTCGAAGCTCTTGCCGACGACCCCGCCGATCGCGGCACGCTGGCGCAGTGGGCGGATCGCGTGGCGCTGAGCGAAAGCAGCCTGGCGCGTCTTGTCGTCAAGGAGACGGGCTTGAGCTTCGGCCGCTGGCGCCAGCAACTGAACCTGATCGTCGCGCTCAGGGAACTGTCCGCCGGAGCCAGCGTGCAGCAGGTGTCGGGCGATCTCGGCTATCAATCCGTCACCGCCTTCATCACCATGTTCAAGAAGGCGCTGGGCAAGCCACCGGCGAAATACCTTGGTGATATTGCGCGGAACGGCAGTTCCGCCTTCGTCGCCTGACGCGCGTCAAGCGGGCTGCGGATCGACCCTCAGGGAGGGCGGCCCGGCTGAATCGGCGGTTCTGCCGATCACCACCTCGACGATCCCCCGCGCGATCTCGCGCTCGCCCATGATCACGGTGTCGGCGCCCAACCCTTTCAGGTGCTCGACCTCGGCGTCGGAATGAGCACGGGCAACGACGTTGATCGCCGGATTGGCCGCGCGGGCCCTGAGCACGACCTGCCCTGCCTCGAAGGCATTGGGGATGGCGAGGATCAGCCGTTTCGCGCCTTCGGGATTGGCGGCCGCGAAGACATCCGCATTGGCGGCATTGCCCGCGACGGTCTCGACGCCGTCATCGCGCAGCTTGGCTAACGTCTTGTCGGCATCCTCTATCACCAGGAAGGGCAGGGCGGCTTCTTTCAACGCCGCGCCTACAAGACTGCCGACGCGACCATAACCGATCAGGATGGAATGGCCGGCAAGCGCAGTCCGGGGCGGCGGGCCGTCTTCCTTTCCTGGCGTTGCCTGGACCGAAGCGACCTGGCCTGGCTCGGTCGCCGGGCCGATCGGCTTTGCCTCCTCGGGAGTAGCTGTCTTGCCGGCGCGCTTTTCCAGCCAGGGCTTCATCCAGTCGACAAGGAGGAACATCAGCGGATTGAGCAGGATCGACAGGATTGCGCCGGCCAGGATCAGGTCACGGCCCTGTTCGGGCAGCAATTTCAGCCCGACGCCGAGATCGGCCAGGATGAAGGAGAATTCGCCGATCTGGGCAAGGCTCGCCGAAATCATCAGCGCGGTTGCGATCGGATAGCGGAAGGCGACCACGATGACGAAAGCCGCAATCGACTTGCCGATGACGATGATGGCCAGGGTGGCGACGATAGGCAGGCCGTTGCTGATCAGGCTGAAGGGGTCGAACAGCATGCCGACCGAGACGAAGAACAGCACCGAGAAGGCGTCGCGCAGCGGCAGCGATTCTTCGGCCGCGCGGTGGCTGAGCTCGGATTCGCTCATGATCATGCCGGCGAAGAAGGCACCGAGCGCCAGCGAGACGCCGAACAGCTTCGCCGCGCCGAAGGCGACGCCGAGCGCGATCGCAAGCACCGAGAGCCGGAACAATTCCCGGGAGCCGGTGTGGGCGACGTAATGCAGGATCCACGGGATGACCCTGCGGCCGACCACCAGCATGACGACGACGAAGGCGGCGACCTTGGCGAATGTTGCGCCGACCACGCCCCATAGGCCGTAGCTGGCGGGCAGCGAAAGCAAGCTCGCATGGTCTTCGACCTGCGGCTGGCCGCCAAGCACGCCGGCGAGCGCGGGCAACAGCACCAGCGCCAGCACCATGGCCAGATCCTCGACGATCAGCCAGCCGACGGCGATGCGGCCACGCTCGGTCTCGATCAGCCGCCGCTCCTGCATGGCGCGCAAAAGCACCACGGTCGAGGCGACCGAAAGCGCCAGGCCGAAGACCAGGCCGGCGCCCAGCGACCAGCCGAGCAGCCAGGCGAGCCCGACGCCAAGCAGGGTGGCCAAGCCGATCTGCACGATCGCGCCCGGCACGGCGATGGCACGGACGGACAGAAGGTCCTTGAGCGAAAAATGCAGGCCGACGCCGAACATCAAAAGGATGACGCCGATCTCCGCGAGCTCGTTGGCGAGGCTGGCGTCGGCGACGAACCCCGGCGTGTTCGGGCCGACCAGGACGCCGGCGACAAGATAGCCGACGAGTGGCGGGATGCGGAAACGGTTGGCTAACGCCCCGAAGATGAATGCAAGCCCCAGACCGGCGACGATGGTGGCGATAAGGGGCGTGTCATGCGGCATTGTCTATGGAGCGCCTTTCGAAATTCACCATGTCGGATGGGCGCTCGCCGAGGCTGTCGCCTCCGGCAATATGGTTGAGGGAGCGGCGATGATGCAACCATCGTCGCGCAGAAATCGACGCTGAAGCAGGGCGCCGACCGGAAAATCGGCGCACCGCCGACAAAGAGAGAGTTTTGGGACCCCGAAGCTGCTTTGCTTCCGCGGATTTATGCCGCCTGCAGAAGGGTTTCGATGTCGGCAACGGTATGGTTGGTGAGCGTCTTGGGGATTTCGGCCTGCACCCTCTCGCTGACTTCCTTGTGCAGTTTCTGGCGCATCTCGCCAAGCACCTGCGGTGGCGCGATCAGCACAACCGCGTCGAATGCGCCGCGATGCGCAAGCTTGTAGAGCCGGTCAGCTATCTCGACAGCGAAGCGCTCCTTGCCGAGACGGTGCCAATCGGTTTCTTCGACGGCGCTGCGGGGACCCTCGTTGCTCTGGCGGCCCGGCTTGTCGCTGCCTTGCTCGCGCGTTGCGGGGTTTTCCTGTTCCATTTCCTGCACCACTTCCAGATTCGGGAACTTGCTGTCTCCCTGGTTGCGCAGGAAGAGTGCCTTCTCGCCATCGGCCACGACGACCCACAATCCGTGCTTCAGCTTGACGCTCATGACCTTCCTCCTTGCTTGCATTGTTGTCGATCGACGGCACTCCGGATCGACAGGATGATCGCTAGGCAAACGAGCCGCGGAGCATGATTGTTCCGATCTCGCGGTGACGCCTCGACTGCAATCGCCAGACGAGGCTGGTCCCGAGCGGTAAGGCTTTAATCTACTAGGTTAGTAGAATTTAGAAAAAACTATTTTGCCGCTTTCCCGATGCGGTGCTAAAAATTGCGTCGGATCAAGGCGATTCCTCACGCCGCTCTGACCGTCTCATTCTTAAAGTAGAATTTTTTTCTCTTGCTCTTCGCGGCTGCGAAAAAGCGATTGCCTGCCGTTCGGCGGCGCGCGAGTGCTTGCCTTCTGGTTTTTGGCCAGTCCGCGTAAAACTGCCAAACTGTTTCAGTATTGCTCGCCGCCATGTCGCCAACCAACACCAAGCTCGATGCCTTTCCCGTCTTCATGCGGGTCGACGGCGAGGCCGTAGCCATCGTCGGCAATGGCGAGGAAGCGCTTGTCAAGGCCAGGCTGCTTTCGCAGTCGAGCGCGGTGCTGCGCATCATTGCCGACAATGCCGGCGGCGGTCTGTCGGATTTCATCGCATCGACCGGCGCCGTTCATATCGACGCCGCCTATGAGGCCGCGCATCTCCACGGTGCGGCACTGGTGTTCGCCGCGAGTGGCGACGAGGCGCTCGATCGCCGCGTCGCCGAGGACGCGCGCCGGCTGGGCATTGCGGTCAATGCCGTAGATCGGCCCGAGCTTTGCGATTTCTTCACGCCGGCGCTGGTCAATCGGGCGCCGGTGGCGGTCGCCATCGGCACCGAAGGCGCCGGACCAGTGCTGGCGCAGATGCTGCGCGGGCGCATCGATCGCATGCTGTCGCCGTCGCTCGGCCGGCTGGCAGCACTTGCCGCGTCGTTCCGTGCCGCCGCCGAGAGCCTGCCGAAAGGCAATCGCCGCCGCCGCTTCTGGAGCGATTTCTTCGCCGGCGCGCCGGCCAAGGCCATCGAAGCCGGCGAACTCGCCGCGGCCCATGGCGCGGCGCTCGAGCTTTTGGCCCAGGATGCTCCGGTCGGCGGACATATCGCGTTGGTCGGCGCCGGCCCGGGCGCGGAGGATCTTCTGACCTTGCGCGCGCATCGGCTGCTGATGGAGGCAGATGCCATCGTCTATGACGCGCTGGTGCCGGAGGCGATCGTCGCCATGGGCCGCCGGGACGCCGAGCGCCTGCCGGTGGGAAAGCGCAAGGGCTGCCATTCCAAGAGCCAGGAAGAGATCAATGCGATGCTCATCGAGCTCGGCCGCGCCGGCAAGCGCGTGGTGCGGCTGAAGTCCGGCGACCCATTGGTGTTCGGACGCGCCGGCGAGGAAATGGCGGCGCTGCGCGAGGCCGGGATCGCCTATGAGGTGGTTCCGGGCGTCACCGCTGCCTTCGCCGCCGCCGCCGATTTCGAACTGCCGCTGACGCTGCGCGGTGTTTCATCCTCGATGGTGTTCACCACCGGCCACGACCTCAAGGGCAACTCGCTGCCGGACTGGGCAAAGCTTGCCATCTCCGGCGCGACGGTCGCCGTCTATATGGGCCGTTCGGTCGCGGCGGAAGTCGCTGGACGGCTGATCGAAGCCGGGCTGTCGCCGGACACCGCCGTCGCCGTCGTCGAGAATGCCAGCCTCGGCAATCGTCGCCGCTTCCACGGCACGCTCGCCGACCTGCCGTCGCTGGAAGAGCGCGCCGACCTCACCGGTCCGGTGATGACGATCATCGGCGATGCCATCGCCGGCGCCAATTTCGAACAATCGGAGCCGCTCGCGGCCCATAAGCATGAGGACACGGCTTCAGCCGTCGCCGAAGGAGTTCAACCATGAAGGTACTGACCGCGAACAGGCTCTCCGACGGCATCGCCGTCTGGTACGCCGATGGCGGCTGGGCGGAGACCGTCGGTCATGCCGATGTCGCGCATGACAAGGCGGCGGAGGACCGGCTGGAAGCGATCGGCGCCGCGGCCGCCGCCAACAATGAAGTCCTGGACGTCAATGTGATCGACGTAACCATTGTCGATGGCTTGGTCGAGCCGGTGCGGCTGCGCGAGAAGATCCGCGCTGCGGGCCCGACCATCCACCCCGACCTCGGCAAGCAAGCGGGCCCGCAAGCGGCACGAGCCGCTTAAATCCAAGCAAGGCAACGGGCGGACGCGCCCGGAAAGACGAAGCATGTACCGTTACGACGAGTTCGACCACGATTTCGTTCAGGCCAGAGTGGCCGAGTTCAGCGACCAGGTGAAGCGCCGGCTTGCCGGCGAGATCACCGAGGACCAGTTCCGGCCGCTCAGGCTGATGAACGGCGTATACCTGCAACTGCATGCCTATATGCTGCGCATCGCGGTGCCCTACGGCACGCTGAACAGCCGGCAATTGCGCATGCTCGCCCATATCGCGCGCAAATACGACAAGGGCTACGGCCACTTCACCACGCGCCAGAACCTGCAGTTCCACTGGCCGGCGCTCGCCGACGTTCCGGCGATCCTGGCCGATCTCGCCAGCGTCGAGATGCATTGCATCCAGACCAGCGGCAATTGCATCCGCAACGTCACCGCCGACCATTTCGCCGGAGCGGCCGCCGACGAGGTCGCCGACCCGCGCCCCTATGCGGAAATCCTGCGGCAATGGTCCTCGGTGCATCCGGAATTTTCGTACCTGCCGCGCAAGTTCAAGATCGCGGTGACAGGCGCCGAGCGTGACCGGGCCGCCATCCAGGCGCATGACATCGGTTTGCATCTGAAGAAGAACTCGGCCGGCGAGCTGGGCTTTGCCGTCTATGTCGGCGGTGGCCTGGGCCGCACGCCGATGGTCGCCAAGAAGATCCGCGACTTCCTGCCGGAAGCCGAGTTGCTGTCCTACTGCACGGCGATCCTGCGCGTGTACAACCTCTACGGCCGCCGCGACAACAAGTTCAAGGCGCGCATCAAGATTCTCGTCCATGAGACCGGCGTCGACGAAATCGTGCGGCAGATCGAGGCCGAATGGCGGCAGCTCAAGGACACCGAGCTGAAGCTGCCGGAGGCCGATATCGCGGCCATCAACGCCTATTTCGCGCCGCCGGCGCTGTCGGCCCGACCGGAAGGCGATGCCCTCGTCAAGCAAGCGCGGCTCGATTCCAAGAGCTTTTCGGAATGGCTCGGCCAGAATGTCGTGACGCATCGCCATCCCGATTATGCCGCGGTGACGATCTCGCTCAAGGGCATCGGCGAGGTGCCCGGCGACGTCACCGACAGCCAGATGGAAGCGGTCGCCGACATTGCCGAGAAATACGCCTTCGACGAGCTGCGCGTCAGCCACGAGCAGAACCTGATCCTGCCGCATGTGGCGCGCGCCGATCTCAAGGCGGTCTATGACGCGCTGGTCGAGATCGGTCTTGCGACCGCCAATTCCAACCTGATCAGCGACATCATTTCCTGCCCAGGCCTCGATTATTGCTCGCTGGCCACGGCGCGCTCCATTCCGGTGGCGCAGGAAATCTCGCGCCGCTTCGCTTCGCTGGAGCGGCAGCGCGAGATCGGCGAATTGAAGCTAAAGATCTCCGGTTGCATCAATGCCTGCGGCCACCATCATGTCGGCCATATCGGCATTCTCGGCGTCGAGAAGAAGGGTACCGAGCTCTACCAGGTGACGCTTGGCGGCTCCGCCGACGAGAACACCTCGATCGGCGAGATCATCGGCCGCGGCTTCTCCTCGGAAGAGATCACCGATGCCATCGAGCAGATCGTCGACACCTATCTCGGTCTTCGGCTCAATCCCGACGAACGTTTTATCGACGCCTACCGCCGTGTCGGTCCCGCGCCGTTCAAGGAGGCGCTCTATGCTGGCGAAACCAAGGCCGCTTGACCGCGTCGGCAGGGTCGAGACGGGCGTCGCTGCGGAAGCGGCGGGGCTCGACGCGCTGCACGGCCATCTGAAGCCGATCGAGATCATCGAGCGCGCGGCGCGTGATCTGTTTCGCGGCGAGGTCGCTGCCGTGTCGTCGTTCGGCGCGGATTCGGCGGTGCTTCTGCACATGATTTCGGAGATCGACCGTTCACTGCCTGTCATCTTCCTGGACACCGGCAAGCATTTCGAGGAGACGCTCGGCTATCGTGATGCGCTGGTGGCCGATTTCGGCCTGACCGATATAAGGGTGATCAAACCGGAGGAGGCTGCGCTCGACCGCGTTGACCCGACCGGCCGGCTGCACGAGACCGACACCGACGCCTGCTGCAACGTGCGCAAGGTCGAGCCGCTGGCGCGCGGCGTCGAGCCGTTCCGAGCCTGGTTGACCGGGCGCAAGCGCTTCCAGGCCTCGACGCGCGCGGCACTGCCCGTCTTCGAGGCGGTCGGCTCGCGCATCCGCATCAACCCGCTGGCGCACTGGACGACGTCGGACCAGGCCGACTACATGCGCGCGCATGTGCTGCGCGAAAATCCGCTGGTCGCCTATGGCTATCTCTCGATCGGCTGCTTTCCCTGCACTCAGCCGGTGCAGCCGGGCGAGGACGCGCGCAGCGGCCGCTGGGCCGGGCACGCCAAGACCGAGTGCGGCATCCATCTCTCCGGCTTGGAAAAATCGCTGACTGACGCCTCGCTTTAGAATACGCCGAATTCAGGCGAGGCCGGTCTGCAAATGGCGACTTCCTGCGCTTCCGGTGCTCGCGTACTTCAAGTACGCTCCGCTCCGGTTCTCGGAAGCCACGATTTCGGCTCGGCCTGACCTGAATCTCAGCCTTGGAATCTTTGGAACTTTAGGATTTTTGATGACTGGATCGACGACAGCGGGGACCCGCCTCTGGACCCCGGACGGTTTTCGCGAGGACGAGTGGACGCACGCCGAAAGCGCCGAGGCGCTGGCTGGCAACGGCCGTTTCATCCTGCCGCTGCAGGCGTTCCTCGGGCTGGATGAAGACGTTCGCCAGTCAGCCAAGGAGCGTCTCGGTGTGCTGCTGCAGCCCGGCGACGACCTCGACAAGATAGCCGGCCTGTTGGATCGACTGTCGCTGGTGGCGCTCGCCTTCCCGGCCTTCAATGACGGCCGCTCCTTCTCCAAGGGCGAATTGCTGCGGGCCCGATACCATTTCAAGGGCGCCGTGCGCGCCACCGGTCAGGTGCTGGTCGACCAGCTTCCGCATATGCTGCGACTTGGCTTCGACGAATTCGAGGTCTCCAATCCGGTGTTGTTGAAGCGCCTGGAGGAAGGCAAGACCGGCGGCCTACCGGTGTACTATCAGCCGGCCGTGGAGGCGGAACCCAAGGGACCGAAATATTCCTGGCGGCGCAAGCGCCCCGGCTGACCCTGTATTGCAAGCGGCAAGGGTATCGTTCTGGTCCGACCAGCGCTGCGTACTTTGGCGGTCGGATCGGCTCAGAATAGACCCGGAACGGACACCGCATCGTTCTGGTCAGACCACATTGGCGATTCAGACTTCCCCTTCGGTTAACCTGCCCCTAGGATAGGTTCATTATTTCGGACCTCGAAATATAGCCAGCTAAGGGAGGAAAGAGCATGGCCGGTAAGAAAATACTGATGCTCGTTGGCGAGTTCAGCGAGGAGTATGAGATTTTCGTCTTTGAACAGGCCATGCACGCGGTGGGCCACACCGTCCATGTCGTATGTCCCGACAAGAAGGCGGGCGACGTGCTCAAGACCTCATTGCACGATTTCGAGGGCCACCAGACCTATACGGAAAAGCTTGGCCACGACTACATCCTCAACAAGACCTTCGCCGAGGTGAACCCGGCCGATTACGACGCGGTCTACGCTGCAGGCGGGCGCGGACCGGAATATATCCGCATCGACAAGCGCGTTCAGGCGCTTGTCAGGCATTTCCATGAGACCGGCAAGCCGATCTTCACCATCTGTCACGGCGTGCAGATCCTGATCGCGGTCGACGGCGTGGTGCGCGGCAAGGAAGTGGCGGCGCTGCATTATTGCGAACCGGAAGTGACGCTTGCCGGCGGTACCTATATCGATGTTGCCCCGACCGGCGCGCATGTCGACGGCAATCTGGTTTCAGCCAAGGGTTGGCCGGGCCTCGCCGCTTTCATGCGCGAATGCCTGAAAGTGCTCGGCACCGAAATTCGCCACGGCGAAGCGCTGATGCGCGACGACCGGAAGGCGGCCTGAGACGGGTCAATTGCGGCGCGCTGCTATCGAAGGCCAGCCGTCGCCCGCATTCTCCGCTTCGGCCTCGTCGAGGCGGTCCAGCAGGTCGCTCAGCCGCCGGGGCATCTCCTTTTCCAAGCGAAATGCCGGCAAGCTGCGCAGAAAGCGCTTCGTCGCCTCGCTGCCGGCCTGCCGCCTGATATCGTTGGCCAGCTCGGCGCGCCTGTTGCCGTGATTGCCGCTCATGTCCCAAAATCCTGTGTCGGCTTCGAAACTCCTCCAGCCCGTCTATGGTTCCCGCAACGGCACTCGAGGGCAAGCAAAGCCGCGCGATAGGGTAAAATTTGAATTAACTTCGAACGATGGCCGGACATCCTCGACCCGCGCTTACCCCTTGATTTTTGCCCTCCAAACCTCGATATCGGGCGCAAATCCAGACCAATCCGAATGACGGAAAACGCGATGAGCGACCAGGCAAAAGACGAACGCATGCCCGAAGATATGGAAGCCACCCAGGCTTCCGGCGAGCGTGCGGAAGGTGGTGTCGACGGCGACTACGAAGCGCTGGTGCGGCTGCTGAAGGAAAACGAGGAACTGAAGGACCGTGCGCTGCGCGCGGCGGCCGAGATGGAAAATCTGCGGCGGCGCACCGCCCGCGACGTGCAGGACGCCCGCGCCTATGCCGTCGCCAATTTCGCGCGCGACATGCTGTCGGTGTCCGACAATCTGCGCCGCGCACTGGACGCGATCCCAGCCGAGGCGAAGGCCGGCGGCGACGCCGGCTTCAAGGCGCTGATCGAAGGTGTCGATCTCACCGAACGCGCCATGCTTTCGGCGCTGGAGCGCCACGGCGTGAAGAAACTCGCGCCCGAAGGCGAGAAATTCGATCCGAACTTCCACCAAGCGATGTTCGAGGTGCCCAATCCGGAGGTTCCGGCCGGCACCGTCGTCCAAGTGGTTCAACCTGGCTATTCGATCGGCGAGCGTGTGCTGCGGCCGGCGATGGTCGGCGTCGCCAAGGGCGGCCCGAAGGCGGCCGCCGAGCCGAAGGTCGAGCCGGGCCCGGTGAACGAGCAAGCCGAGAAGGATGCGTGAGAGGGAGTAGCGAATAGGAAGTAGTGAGTAGGAGCTGATATTTATCCGCGGCTTCGTGCTATTTCCCTACTCGCTATTCACTACTCGCTCGCCCATGAATCCCATCGCGCTGCTCGACTACGCCGGTGTCGCCGTTTTCGCGGCGACGGGCGCGCTTGCGGCGTCGCGCAAAGAACTCGACATCATCGGCTTCCTGTTCCTGGCCAGCGTCACCGGCATCGGTGGCGGCACGCTGCGCGACGTCATCCTCAACCTGCCGGTTTTCTGGGTCGCCAACAGCGGCTATGTGCTGATCTGCGCCGTCGTCGCGGTGCTGGTGTTCTTCAGCGCTCACCGCTTCGAATCCCGCTACAAGCTGCTGCTCTGGCTCGACGCCATCGGACTGGCAGCGTTCTCGGTGATGGGCGCGGCGAAGGGGCTGGCGATCACCGGCTCTCCCGTCGTGTCGGTCGTCATGGGCGTGCTGACGGCAACCTTCGGCGGCATCCTGCGCGACCTGCTTGCCGGCGAGCCCTCGGTGCTGCTCGGACCCGAGATCTATGTCACCGCCGCCCTTGCCGGCGCCACCATCTTCACCCTCGGCGATCTGGCCGGCCTGCCAACGCTGGCGTCCAGCCTGCTCGGCTTTGCGGCTGCGTTCCTGGTCCGAGGCGGCGCGCTCAGATTCGGCTGGTCGTTTCCGGCCTATCGGAGTCGGCCGGGGCGAAGGCCGGAGGATATTCCATGAGTGAGAGGGGGATTAGCGAGTAGTCAGTAGTCACAAGAGGTGCGAGGCATGCTGCCATCTACTCACTACTCACTGATTTCACGCCGCGAAGCGCTGCCCTTCACCGCCATAATAGTTGACGTAGCGGGCGCCGATCTCCTTGACTGGCATGACGACGAAGACGTCGACAGTCGAGAATTCGTGGTCGATGACGCAGCCGTCGCCGATGCGGGCGCCGACGCGCAGGTAGCCCTTGACCAGCGGCGGCATGGCGGCGATCGCCGCCTTGGTGTTCACCGCCTCGATCGGCATCAGGTCCATGGAGCAGTAGCGTCCCGGAACCGCGCGTACATCCCAGGCGGAATTGGTGCGGCAATGATGAGCGAGATAGGTCAGCGCCTCGGCATGCGCCGCCGGCACGATGCCATGGAAAGAGGCGCAGCCGGTCATCACGCCGATGCCGTAATGGTTGATATAGGCCCAGATGCCCTGCCAGAGCGCCTCGATGGTGCGCTTGGAGCGGTATTCCGGCAGAACGCAGGAGCGGCCGAGCTCGAGGAAACGCTGGCCGGGATGCCGCGCGATCAGCTTGGTGAGCTCGAACTCGCCCTCGGAATAGAAGCCGCCGGCGGCCGTGGCGATCTCCTGCCGCAACAGGCGGTAGGTGCCGACGATGCGGCGATGCTCGGGACCGGGAAGGGACGTGTCCAACACGAGAAGGTGATCGCAGAGCGGATCGAAACGGTCGGCATCGCGACGGTCCTGCGCCTGGAACAGGTCCTTCCTCGCGCCAAGCTCGTCATAAAATACCCGATAGCGGACTTCCTGGGCGGCGGCGATCTCGGCCTCGTTGCGGGCGAGCCGCACTTCGAGGTTGCCGATCCGGCCCAGCGGAGCACCGCTTGCGACGGCGTCGGCGCTACGGGCGGCGAGCAGGGCGCCGCCGGCATTCGGCCGAGTGTCACATTCAGGCACGACTGTATGCACGAGTGATTCTCCTTCGAGCCATCCCTCTTGGCACGGGGATACGGTGTAGGTGCAACAGGATTGTGACAGTACCGTGATACGACGTGGCGGGCAATACTTTGTCGGCTGGGCAATACCTTCAACCGGCTATCTTGTGGCTGCGAAAGCCAAGCAAGCCAAGGCGTTCAAAGGGCAAAAATTTCCTCAGGCGGCAACCTGGCCCTCGACGGCCTGGACGAGCGCCTCGGGGTCGAGCGGCTTGGTCACGAAACCGCTGGCGCCATGGGCGAGCACGGCGTGCCGGGTCTTTTCCTGGCTGTCGGCCGAAAGCACCATGATCGGGATCGGTGGCATGGCGAGCGACTCCTCATGGCGACGGATGGCGGCGATCGCGTCGAGTCCGTCCATGACGGGCATGTGCAGGTCCATCAGCACCACATCGAAGCGGAACTTGAGGCCGGCATCGGTAACGGCATCGACCGCGGCCTTGCCGTTGCCGACGATCTTGACGCGATGCCCGGCCTTGAGCAGCGTGGCGCGGGCGAGCATGGCGTTGATGTCATTGTCTTCCGCGATCAGCACCGACAGGCCCTGATCGCGCTTGCGCGAGGAAGCCTGGCGCGGCTCCGGCCGCGGCTGGACGAGCGTGGAGCCATGGCTGGTCAACAGCACCCGCAGCAGGGTCTCGCCGCGCACGGGTCTGGCGAGGAAGGTGGCGTAGCCGCTGGCGCGGAATTCGCCAAGCATGCCGCGATCGGTCGGCGCGATCAGGGTGACGGCCTCGCAGTCGACAAAGCCCGACTCGCGCAGCCGCTTGAGCAGCCTGCCGTCGCTGCTTTCGAGCGCGGCGTCGATGAGGAGCACGTTGCAGCCGACAGCGAAGGGGGCGGCCTGGCCTGGTGTCGCCGCGATCGAGACGATGCCGCCATGCGCACGGATCGTGCGGGCGATGGCATCGGCTTCGGTTGCGTTTTTCGACACGATCACCGCCCGCCGGTCGGCAAGTATGTTGTGGCGATGCGGCGGCGGCTCGGTCGCGGCGACCGCCGGAAGCTCGAGGACGAATTCGGAGCCTTCGCCGAGCCGGCTCGAGACCGAGATCGTGCCGCCCATCGCGGTGGCCAGCCGCTTGGAAATGGCAAGCCCGAGACCCGCGCCGCCATGCACCCTGGTCGAGGTGCCGTCGGACTGCTCGAACTCCTCGAAAATGCGCTCCATGTCCTCTTCGCGCAGGCCCGGGCCGGTGTCGGCCACGGTGAAGCAGATGCGGTCGGTGGTTTCGGTGCGGGCGCGCGCCACGGTGAGAAGCACGCCGCCCGCGTCCGTGAACTTCACCGCGTTGCCGATCAGGTTGAGCAGCACCTGGCGCACGCGGCCGGGGTCGGCGGTGATCATCTGCGGCACGTCGGGCTTGACATGGCAGCCAAGGCCGATGTTCTTGGCGAAGGCCTTCGCGGCCAGCAGCTCGATGATGTTGTCGGCGATTTCGCGCAGCGAGGTCGGCTGCGGCTCGGGCTCGAAGCGGCCGGCCTCGATCTTGGAGTAGTCGAGCAGGTCCTCGATGAGCGCGAGCAGCGCGCTGGCCGAGGTGGAAACGGCGCCTACATAGGTGCGCTGCTCGGGCGAAAGGTCGGTATCGGCAAGCAGCTTCGCCATGCCCATGATGCCGTTCATCGGCGTGCGGATCTCATGGCTGACGGTGGCGAGGAAGCGCGACTTGGCTTGGCTCGCATATTCGGCCCGCTCGCGCGCGGTGATCAGCGAGGACTCGGCGCGCTTGCGGGCGGTGATGTCACGGGCGATGGCCCGGTGCGAGACGGAGCCGGTGTCCTTGTCGCGCACCGACAATTCGATCCAGGAGAACCAGCGCGGTCCGTTCGGGGTGCGGATCGCGACATCGGTGGAGCTCAGGCATTCACGATCGGAGAAGGCGGCGTCGGGGACGATGCCGACATCGATGCCGAGCTCGGACAAGGTCTTGCCGGCAAGGTCGCGTGCGTCGACGCCGACAAGCGAGGCAAAGACGCTGTTGGCATAAACGATATGGCCGTCGCGGTCGCGATGGACGACGAGGTCGCCAAGCGCGTCGATCAGGCCGCGGAAGCGTTCCTCGCTCTCCTGCATCTCCCACATGCGGTCGGCGAGGGTCTCCATCTCGGCCCGGCTGCGGGCGGCGGTCTCGTCGAGAAGTGCCGCGGTGCGACGCTCGTTGCGGCGGCTGCGCAGATGCATGGCCAGGCCGGCAAGGGCCGCGGCGGCGAGGCCGGCGGTCACGATGAGGGGCGCTCCGGTGAGGTGGGCGAGCCCCGCCATGACGGCGATGGCGACGATCGTCAGGAACGGCAAGCCTTCGTGACTGGCTGCGGGCAATTCGGGAGCCAGCGGCGGCGCGACAAGCACCTGCCGCTTCGGCGCATCGGCGATGAGCCTGTCAGCGCCTGCGGCTTTGCTGTCCTGTCTGATGTCGGAGTCCGCGACCATGCGCGGACCATGCCAGACAGAGATTATGGAAGATTGGGAGGGATCGTTCGAATTTTAGCGATCGCGCGGATTCCGGCCTGCGGGCCGGCGAAACCCCGACTTCCGGCTACATATCGACGACGACGCGGCCCCGGATCTTGCCTTCGACGATGTCGCGCGCGGCGGCGACGATGCCGTCGAAACCGATCGTGCGCGACAATGTCGACAGCTTCTTCAGGTCGAGGTCGGTGCCGATGCGGCGCCATGCCTCCAGGCGGACCGCCTTCGGCGCCATCACCGAATCGATGCCGAGCAGCGAGACGCCGCGCAGGATGAAGGGCGCGACGCTTCCCGGCAGGTCCATGCCGCCGGCCAGGCCGCAAGCGGCGATCGCGCCGCCATAGGAGGTCATCGACAACACATTGGCCAGGGTATGGCTGCCGACCGAGTCGACGCCGCCGGCCCAGCGTTCCTTGGCGAGCGGCTTCGCCGGCTGGCTGAGCTCCTCGCGCGAGATCACCTCGGCCGCGCCGAGGTCGATCAGATAGGGGCTCTCGGCGTTGCGGCCGGTCGAGGCGATGACATGGTAGCCAAGGCTGGACAGGATCGAGATGGCGACCGAGCCGACGCCGCCGGCCGCCCCCGTCACCACCACCGGACCGCGGTCGGGCGCGATGCCGTGACGCTCCAGCGCCATGACGGAAAGCATGGCCGTGTAGCCCGCCGTGCCGACGGCCATGGCATCATGCGCGCTCATGCCCTCGGGCAACGGCACCAGCCAGTCGCCCTTGACGCGGGCGCGGCCGGCATAGGCGCCGTAATGCGTCTCGCCGACGCCCCAGCCGTTGAGGATGACCTTATCGCCCTTGCGCCAGTCGGCATGCGAGGAGGAGATCACGGTGCCGGCGAAATCGATGCCTGGAACCAGCGGCCAGCGGCGCACGACCGGCGCCTTGCCGGTGATGGCGAGCCCGTCCTTGTAGTTCACCGTCGTCGCCTCGACGGCGACGGTAACGTCGCCTTCCATCAGGTCGGCCTCGGTGAGGTCGACGATATCGACGGACTGCTTCTTGTCCGCATCGCGCGAAACGAGGATGGCTTTGAAGATATCTGACATTTTTTCTCCTCGGTTCTGGCTGGTGGGAAGTCTGCGGTTTCAACCGCATCAGGTCAATTGCCGAGATCCTGGGACTTGGCTTCGCGCCGCCAGCCGATCAGCTCGTCGAAGACGACAAGCGCTGCGCCGACCGAGATGAAGGCGTCGGCGAGGTTGAACACCGCGAAGGACCAGACGGGCGTGTGGAACAGGATGTAGTCGATGACGTGGCCGTAGACGGCGCGGTCGACGAGATTGCCGAGCGCGCCGCCGATGATGAGCGCAAAGCCGATGCGGGCGACGACATGGCCGGCCGGCGTGCGCGTGGCGAGATAGAGCACGAAGGCGACGACCAGCACGGCGATGATCACCAGGCCGGTATCGCCGAAGGACTGGAACATCGAGAAGGCGATGCCGGTGTTGTAGGTGCGGAACAGCGCCAGGAAGGGCAGGAGGTCGACCTTCTCCTGAAAGGCGAGACCGTTCTCGACCAGTTGCTTGATCCACTGGTCGAGCGCTATGGCAATGACGACCAACAGGACGTAAGGGGACCAGGATTTCACTTATCAGTCCTCATCGCGAGTCCGTGGCGGGCTCGAGCTTCAACGCGCTGCGCCTTATCTCGAACAGCATCACGCCGGTGGCGACCGCCAGGTTGAGCGAGTCGGCGCGGCCGGCCTGGGGGATTCGAAGCAGCCGATCGCAGCTTTCGGCAAGGCTGTCCGGCAGTCCTTGCTGCTCGTTGCCCATCAGCAGCAGAACCGGTCCCCTGGTGAAATCGACCGAGCGATAGTCGACCGCGCCCTTGAGGTGCGTGCCGACGACAAGACCCGAAAAATCGCGCAGCCAGGCGAGGAAGGCCTGCTCCGTCGCCCTGGCGACCGGCACGGCGAAGATCGAGCCCATGGTGGCGCGCACCGTCTCCAGCGAGAACGGATCGGTGGTGTCGCCGACCAGAATGACGCCCCTGGCGCCGACGGCGTCGACGGTGCGGATCACGGTGCCGAGATTGCCGGGGTCGCGGACCCGGTCGAGCGCGACCCAGACATCGCCGTCCCTGGCGCGGATGTCCTTCAGCGGCACGGTCTGCTGAGCGAAGACACCGACCACCATTTGCGGGTTTTCGCGGCGGGTGATGGCCGCGAGCACCTTTTCCGAGACTTCGAGCACCGTGCCGCCGGCGGCAACGGTCCGCGCGGCGACCTTTTCGACGGCGGCGTTGCCGCGTCCGGCCTTGGCGAAGACCAGGGTCCTGATCGACCAGCCGAGGTCGAGCGCGTCGATGACGAGCTTCAGGCCCTCGGCCATGAAGGCGTTCTGCTGGTCGCGGAATTTCTTCAGCGCAAGCGCCTTGATGTCCTTGACCAGCGGATTGGCAAGGCTGGTGACTTCCTTGACCTGCCCGACAGGGCGCGCACCGTCATGTGCCGTCATTTCAAGCCACCCAGCGCGAGAACAGCGAGGTCGACAGCGCGCGGCCGGCGGATTTCTCGCGAATGATCAGTTCGCCGGATTCGACCGTGCCGCCCATGCCGGCGAAGGTATCGCGCATCAGCGCATGGATGGCGAAGAAGGAGGCGCGGATCGAATAGGCGGTGAGGACGACGGCGAGCGGTTTCGGCGTCAGGATCGAGCGGCAGAGGTCGGTCAGGCCAGGCAGGTCCTCGAACAATTGCCAGACCTCGCCTTTGGGGCCGCGGCCATAGGCCGGCGGATCGAACAGCACGATGTCGTAGCGGCTGCCGCGGCGCTCCTCGCGCTCGGCGAATTTCACCGCGTCCTCGACGATCCACCGGATCGGCTTGTCGGCAAGCCCGGCCATCTCCTGGTTCTCGCGGGCCCAGCCGATCGCCTTCTTCGAGGCGTCGACATGGGTGACCTCGGCGCCGGCGCGGGCCGCCACCAGCGAGGCAAGGCCCGTATAGCCGAAGAGGTTCAGCACCTTGACCGGGCGCTTCGCCGCCGCGATCAGCCCGGCCATATGGTCCCAATGCGAAGCCTGCTCGGGAAAGACGCCGACATGGCGGAAGGACGTGAAGCGGCCGAGATAGTCGATGCCGTCATGCTTCATCGGCCAGGTCTCGCCGAGCGGCGCCTTCGGAAAGCGCCAGCGGCCGATGCCTTCCTCGTCGGTGTCGCCGGTGAAGACGGCGTCGGCGCGCTCCCATTCCTTCGCAGGGAGGGCGCGCTGCCAGATCGCCTGGCCCTCTGGACGCACGATCCGGTAGGGGCCGTATTGCTCGAGCTTCTCGCCGGCGCCGCTGTCCAGCAAGGTGTAGTCGGCGTTGGGCGCGACTTCCAGGATCAGTGGCAGGCGCTCGGCGGGCAAGGTACCCTCGCGGCGCGCAAGCACGCGCGGCGCCGGCTTGGCCTCCTGCCGATCCGCTGGTTTCGTTTCACGGCGCTCCGCGGGCGCTGCCTGCTGCCGTCCCGCCGCGAACGCCTCACGCGGGCGGGGCTGATCCGCCCTTGCGGGATGCGGGCGGCCATCGCGGCGTTTGTCGCGAAAAGATTTCAAGAAGGATCATCTCCGGCGGTTCGGCCCGCTTCTGCCACAGCTCAGCCCACCGGCGCAACAAAGCGCGGCTTATTCAATGGTGGGACCGTCACCCGTGCCGGAGGCCGAGCAGGCCGAAACAAAGCGAAATGAAGCCAAGCGCCTTCCCCACCGTCACCGCCATATGGCCGGTTTCCCAACGCAGTCGGACGGCTTCGAAATTGTCGGGGATCGGTCCCGGCCTCCAGGTCGCGAGAATGTCGTTGGCCGGTTTGACCAGTCCGAACCAGAGTGCCAGCGAGACGGCATAGAGCAGTGTGGCGACCAGCACGAACCGGAAGGCAAGCGGGTCCGCACGCAGCATCCAGGCAAGCAACGCGGGACAGAGGATCGCTGCGATATCGAGCGGCGCCCCGATGACGGCAAAAAGCAGAAACTGGCCGTTGAAGACCGTCGCCTCGCGCCACAGCGCCGGCGACCATTTCGTCAGCCTGGGCAGTGATTCCAGCACATGCGCAAAGGACGGCCCAAGGCTGAGCGCCGCGACGAAAACGGTCAGCACCGACCAGAACAACAGGGTTCCGCGCATCTCCATTGGGGAGACAACGGGAACGAGATGCAGGCGTTCCGTGGCATCGCACTGCTTGCCGTGATGTGCAGGCCAGCCCTATTGTCCGGCACGCCGGTTAGCCATTGATGTCCCGTTCGGAACGCCTGCTCGACCTGATCCAGATCCTGCGCCGCCATCGCCGGCCGGTGAGCGGCCGCACGCTTGCGGACGAGATGGGCGTGTCGATCCGCACGCTTTATCGCGACATCGCGACGCTGCAGGGGCAGGGCGCGCCGATCGAAGGCGAGGCGGGGCTTGGCTATGTGCTGAAGCCCGGCTTCATGCTGCCGCCGCTGATGTTCACCGACGAGGAGATCGAGGCGATCGTGCTCGGCTCGCGCTGGGTGGCAAAGCAGCCCGACAAAAGATTGGGCGTCGCGGCGACGGATGCGCTGGCCAAGATCGCCGCGGTGCTGCCGGATGACCTGCGCGACGATCTCGACGCCACGACGCTGCTCGTCGGACCGCGCTCGGAAAATCCCGAAGCGATCGACCTAGGCATCGTGCGGCAAGCAATCCGCGACGAGCACAAACTTGGCTTCCTTTATCGTGACGCCGGTGGAGCGGCGTCGAAGCGGCTGGTCTGGCCGTTCGCGCTCGCCTTCTTCGACAAGGTGCGGGTGATGGTGGCGTGGTGCGAAACGCGCCAGGATTTCCGGCATTTCCGCACCGACCGGATCTCCGGTCTGACAACCACCGCCATCCGTTATCCGCGCCGCCGCCAAGCGATGCTGAAGGAATGGCGGGCCGGCCTTGACGTGCCTGGCCAGAACGGCGCGAAGGACGCTTCCGCCTGATCGCTGCTGCCAGAATCTGACAGCAGGCCCGCGTATGGTCTCCAAGGTTCAGACCCTTTGGAGATCAAATATGACCACGCCGAATTTCGTCATCCTCTATGTCGACAGTCCGGAAAAGAGCGGCGCGTTCTACGCTTCGCTGCTCGGACGCGAGCCGGTCGAAGCCTCGCCGACCTTCGTCATGTTCGTGCTCGACAAAGGCTTCAAGCTCGGCCTCTGGTCGCGCCACACGGTCGAGCCGGCTGCGGCGGCAGCAGGCGGTGGCGGCGAGCTCGTGATCGTGGTCGAGAATGCGGCGGCGGTCGATGCCGCCCATGCGGATTGGGCTGGCAGGGGTCTCAACATTCTGCAGACCCCAACCGATCTCGATTTCGGCCGCACCTTCGTGGCGCTCGATCCGGACAACCATCGCCTGCGCGTGTATTGGCCGTTCGAGGGAGCGCAAGGATGAGCGCCTTCTGGGTGGCCGTCGCATCGGCCGTGCATGTGCGGATCGGCCGCAGAGATGGCTTCATGCAGGTCAACCATGGCCAGGTGGCGCCGCTGCGCCGCATCAAGCCAGGCGACGGCATCGTCTACTACTCGCCGAGCACGGTACTCGGCGAGAAGGACGGGCTGCAATCCTTCACGGCCGTCGGCACGGTGCGGCAAGGGGAAGTGTATGAGGGTGTCATGGGTGGCGGTTTCACGCCAGCCCGGCGCGATGTCGATTGGTTTGACGCCAAGGAAGCGCCGATCAAGCGGCTGCTCGGCAGGCTGGACTTCACCGCCGGCAGGCCAAACTGGGGCTACCAGCTGCGTTTCGGCCTGTTCAAGATCAGCGAGCGTGATTTCCGCCTAATCGGCGAGGCGATGGCGGCAAAGCGAGCGGCGCCAGCTATTTGAGCGCCTTGTAGATGGCGATGCCTGCGGCGAGGTCTTCAAGCGCTGCCCCGACCGACTTGAACAGCGTGATCTCGTTGTCGGTTTGCCGGCCCTGCTTCTGGCCGCGCGCGAGCTCGTGCAGGTCGGCGACGATCGCTTCCGGCTCCAGCACGCCCGAGGCCAGCGGCTGGACGATGTCGCCGGCTTCCTTGGTTGCGCCGGCCCGGGTGTCGACATAGACGCGGGCGCGCTTGATCGCATCGTCATCGCTTTCGCGCATCGTCGGGGTAAAGCCGCCGACGAGATCGACATGGGCGCCCGGCTTCAGCCGCGCGCCCTTGACGAGCGGCGTGTTCGAGATGGTCGCGGAGGCGATGATGTCGGTCTCGGCAAGCTCCGCGTCCAGATCGCCGGCCGCATTGGCCGGAAAGCCTTCGGCGCGCAAGGCGGCGGCCACCTTTTCGGCATTGGCGGGCGTGCGGTTCCAGATGCGGATCGAGGTGATCGGCCTGACCGCCGAATGCGCCTTGGCGAGGAATGGCGACAGCGCGCCGGCGCCGATCACCAGAAGCCGCGAGGCATCCTTGCGGGCGAGATAGGAGGCGGCGAGCGCCGAGGCGCAGGCTGTGCGCCACTGTGTCAGCCGTTGGCCGTCGATCAGCGCCTGCGGCTCGCCGGTGACGCCGTCGAGCAGAAGATAAAGGCCCATCACCGCCGGCTTGCCGATAGCATTGTTGTCTGGCGACACGGTGACGATCTTGACGCCGATATGGCCTCCCGCCGAGGTGCCGGCGGCGTTGAAGTCGGTCCAGGCCGGCATCAAAAGCAGGGTCGAGGCCGCACCGTCCGGCCGCTCCACGCCGTGATGGTGGCGAACCGGCTGCACGGCGCCCTCGCGGAAAGCGGCGCGCAATGTCTCGACAAGGCCGGAAAAGGTCAGCGCGCGGTCGACCTCTTCGGCCGAAATATGCAGCATCGGAGGCTCCGTAGGGCGTTGTTCAGTTCGTGGGCTTGGGCAGCGCCGGCCCTTTGAGCGCCGCCGGCGGGCGGCCCACCGCCTGGCGCAGGTTTTCGGCTTCCAGACCGCGCTGGCGCGCGAGCTTGCGGTAGCGCCCCTGCTTCACCCAGGTCGCCACGCTGCCGACGATCATACCGACGGCCAAGGCAATGAACAGGAAGATGAAGAGCGGCAGGTTCAGCGTCAGCGCGGGATTGCCGGGATGAAACGGATCGAGCGTGAAGGCGACGGCGCCGCGATTGGCGACGGCGAGCGCGATCAGGATGATTGCCAGCGGCACGAAGACCACGACGAGGATGAAGCGATTGAACATCAGATCTCCACAGAGAGAAGCTTCCTAAGCGCGCATGTCCTTGCCCCGAACCGGCCTTCCACTCTCGGGAGACATGCTTTAAGCGCCAAGATGCCCTCTCAACCCGCCGGCGCGGCGCCTATTTGCCGCTGTTCAGCCTTTCGCGCAACTCCTTGCCGGTCTTGAAGAACGGCACCCACTTTTCCTCGACCTCGACGGATTCGCCGGTGCGCGGGTTGCGGCCGGTGCGGGCGGGGCGGTTCTTCACCGAAAAGGCGCCGAAACCGCGCAGCTCGACCCGGTTGCCCTCGGCAAGCGCGTCGGTGATCTCGTCAAAGATCGCGCCGACGATGTTTTCAACGTCGCGCAGGAAAAGGTGCGGGTTGCGCGCGGCAATGATCTGCACAAGCTCGGATTTGATCATAGAACGTTCCCCGTAAAACCACTGCAGTCGATTATCAGGATGATTTTATTGCTTTTTTGGCTCGTCCCAGCGAGATGTCAAGGGTGCCAGACCGAAACGAGACCGTCAAGAAACAAGCGGTCGGCGCCTAGCTCGTGAATGACATCGCCGCCGGCATCCGGCAGGCCAAGCGCCTTGGCCGCCAGTTTTGCCATCGACTGGGAGAACAGGAAGCCGCCACGCCTGTCCCTGTCCTTCCACTCGACGACCTTGAGCTTGGCGTCCACGCCCTTCGTCGCCAGCCAGTCGATCGCCTCCTGCTCACCGCCGACGGCGTCGATCAGATGGTTGGCCAAAGCTTGGCGGCCGGTGAAGATCGAACCGTCGGCCAGCGCCAGCGCCTGCTCATGCGTCATCTTGCGGCGGTCCGCGACGATGCCGACGAACCAGTCGTAACTGTCGAGGATCAGCTTGCGCACCATGGCGCGCTCATCGTCATTGGTCGGCTTGAATGGCGAGGGCGAGGCCTTGAGTGGCGACGATTTCACTTCCTCCAGCTTGATGCCGAGCTTGTCCATGAGGCCGCTGACATCGGGGTATTGGATCAGCACGCCGATCGAGCCGACGATCGAGGTCTTGCGGGCGACGATATGGTCGGCTGCGCTGGCGATCATATAGCCGGCCGACGCCGCCAGCGTGCCGACCTCGGCCACCACAGGCTTGTCGCCGGCAAGCTTGCGCACGGCTTCGAATGTCGACTCGCCGCCGACAGTGGTGCCTCCGGGCGAATCGATCGACAGGATGACGCCCTTCACCTCCGGCGACTTGCGGATCGATTCCAGCCTTTTGAGCAGGTCCTCGTCCTCGGTGATGGTGCCTTCGATCGTGACCTTGGCGATGTGCGGGACCGCCCGGCCGGTAAAATTGTCGTCATAGAGCCAGGTCGAGAAAGCGATAATTGCGGCCGCCAGAACCAGAAACGCGACCACGCGCCAGAAAGTCAGCTTGCGGCGCAAGCGGCGGCGGTCGATCAGGTCGTCGGCTCTCATTGCCATCGTCAGCCTCATGGATCGGTGGGAAAGCACGCTTTTAAAGCAAGCCTTGGCACACGGCTACCGTTTCCTGAAAATGCCCGCCATGAAGCGTTGACGCCGGCCTCACGAAAAATTAACGCAACCAAGTCCCTATCTGCTATAAAGTACAGCGGTCTCGCCGGATTCCTGTCGATTACGCTGGCGGCCGGTTGTCACATTTTTGCAGTTTTCCTCCGCTTGTGCTTGCTTGTAGGTGCCGGCATACCACCTATAGGCGGTGTTTGGGCGGGCAAAGGTCCATTAGAAAGTCATGTTGGCGCGATCTGACGAAACCAGCCATGCCGGTGAGGCATCGGCCCCGGCCACCCAAGGCGGCACGCGTGGCGATGCCTTCAACCGCGCGCGGCGCCACTCGCGCCGCGTGCGCGTGCTGAAATTCGCGGTGCCGCTGCTCGCGGTCGCGATCGCCGTCGCTTTTCCAGTCTATTCCTATCTCAAAGCGCCTCTTGCCGTCTCGGTGCAGGCCGACGGCACGGCGTTTTCCGACGGCAAGCTGGTGATGGCCAATCCGAAGCTCAACGGCTTCACCAAGCAGAAGCTGCCCTATTCGCTGACGGCGACCAGGGCGACGCAGGATGTCGGGCAGCAGGCCGTCATCGATCTCGAAGGCATCAACGCCAAGCTGCCCGTCGCCACCGACAACATCGTGTCGGTCGATGCCGCGCACGGTATCTACAATCGCGACGCCAACACCATGGACCTGACCAGCGAGGTTAGCGTGACGACGACGGACGGTCTGGCGGCGAAGTTCAAATCGATCTTCCTAGACATGGGCAAAGGCTCTATGAAGACGAGCAATCCGGTCGATGTCAGCCGCGGCGGATCGCGCATCACCGCGGACTCGATGGCGGTCGAGGACAATGGCAGGCTCGTGGTCTTCGAGAACCGGGTTCGCGTCAACATAGATCCAGCCGCGCTGAAGGCAGCGGGGGTAAACGGTGGAGAACAGAATGCGTCGCAGTAAATCGGCATGGCTTGCGGGCGCTGCTTCCGGATTGCTGTTCTTGGCGACGGCGCATTCCTTCGCGCAGTCGAGCGCGACCAGCCAGATGTCCGGGCTCAAGCTGTCCGGCGACCAGCCGATCCAGATCGAAAGCGACAAGCTTGAGGTCCGCCAGGCCGAAAGCATGGCCATATTCAGCGGCAACGTCACGGTCAATCAGGGGCCGACCCTGCTCAAGGCCGGCAAGATGACGGTCTACTATGTCAAGGATGCCAATGCCGGCAAAAGCGCCGCGGCCGGCGCGTCGGCGATGACGGGCGCCGCCAATATCGACCACCTGGAGGTGGAGAACAAAGTCTACGTCAAGTCGAACGATCAGATCGCCACGGGCGACAGCGGCACGTTCGACATGAAGACGCAGGTGCTGGTGCTCAAGGGCAAGGAAGTGGTGCTGTCGCAGGGCGACAATGTGCTCAAGGGCTGCAAGCTCACCGTTCAGATGAAGAGCGGCCTCGCCAATGTCGACGGCTGCGGCGGCCGCGTGATGATGTCGTTCACGCCCCAGAAGCAAGGCGCGCAGCAGCAGGGAGCGTCGGGCAACTAATGGCCGGCGTTTCCTCGCTGCTGGCCCGTCTTCCGGGACGGGCGGCCGCAAAGCCGGCTGCGCCGGCGACGGTCGGCACCGACAAGGCAAAGTTCAAGGGCACCCTGATCGCCAAGGGCCTGACCAAGAGCTACAAGGGCCGCAAGGTGGTGAGCGGGGTGACGCTCGGCGTGCGTGCCGGCGAAGCCGTCGGCCTGCTCGGCCCCAATGGCGCCGGCAAGACCACCTGCTTCTACATGGTCACGGGCCTTGTGCCGGTCGATGAAGGCTCGATCGAGATCGACGGTTTCGACGTCACGTCGATGCCGATGTACCGGCGCGCCCGCCTCGGCATCGGCTATCTGCCGCAGGAAGCCTCGATCTTTCGCGGCCTGAACGTCGAGCAGAACATCCGCGCCGTACTGGAGGTGGTCGAAAAGGATCGCACGGTGCGTGAACGCAACCTCGACGAGCTGCTCGAGGAATTCCACATCAGCCATCTGCGCAAGGCGCCGTCAATGTCGCTGTCGGGCGGCGAACGGCGCCGCCTAGAAATCGCGCGGGCTCTGGCGACGCGGCCGGCCTATATGCTGCTCGACGAACCCTTCGCCGGTATCGACCCGATCGCCGTCGCCGACATCCAGCAGCTGGTTCGCCACCTCACGGCCCGCGGCATCGGCGTCTTGATCACCGATCACAATGTGCGCGAGACGCTCGGCCTGATAGACCGCGCCTATATCATCCATGCCGGCCAGGTGCTGACGCATGGCCGCGCCGACGAGATCGTCGCCAACGCCGATGTGCGGCGTCTCTATCTCGGCGAGGGCTTCACGCTCTGAGCGCGGGTTTTCGGGCGGTGGCGCGATTTTCGAAGTCGCGTGGCGGTTTTCGCTATTTTAGCGCTCGATAACGCTCCGGTAAGCCGCAGCTGCTAGCGTTTTCCTTGACAAGCAAAAGCCGGGCCAGTTTCTATGCCCGACCGAAAAACAACTGTACGACGCGTAGACGAGGCGTTTGAATCCCACCATGGCGCTGGCAGCCAAACTGCAGCTCAGACAGTCCCAGTCGCTGGTGATGACGCCGCAGCTGATGCAGTCGATCCGTCTGCTGCAGCTCACCCATGTCGAGCTCGAGCGCTTCATCGACGAGGAGATCGAGCGCAACCCGCTCCTGGAGCGGGCCGAGTCGCAGGACGACGCCGTGGGCGACCAGGCCCAGAAAAGCGAGACGGCGCCGGATCGGGATTCCGATGGCGACTGGTTCGAGGACGAGACGGAGTGGAGCGCCGAAGCGATCTCGCAAAAGCTCGATTCCTCCCTGGAAAACCTGTTTCCCGACGATCCCGGGATCCATGAGAGGTTGGGGCCAGACCTTACGGCGCAGTGGAAGTCGGCCGCCGGCGGCGGCATGGCGTCATCGGAAGGATTCGACGTCGGCGACATGGCCGCGGCCGTCGTCACGCTGCGCGAACATGTCGGCGAGCAGATCGCGCTTGCTTCGCTGAACCCCGGCGATCGGCTGATCGCGGGCGAGTTGGCCGACGGGCTCGACGAAGCCGGTTATTTGCGCGCCGACCTCGGCGAGATCGCGGCCCGGCTCGGTGCGGACAACGCTACAGTGGCGCGCGTGCTTGGCGTCTGCCAGACCTTCGAGCCGCCAGGACTTTTCGCGCGCGACCTTGCGGAGTGCCTCTCGCTGCAACTTGCAGGGCGCGACCGGCTCGATCCGGCGATGAAAGCGCTGGTCGCCAATCTCGAGCTTCTGGCGCGGCGGGATTTCCAGACGCTGAAACGCATCTGCGGCGTCGACGAAGAGGACCTCCTCGACATGCTGGCAGAGATCCGCGCGCTCGATCCGCGTCCCGGCCTGGCGTTTTCGGGCGGCGCCAGCGATGCGATCGTCGCCGATGTCGAGGTGCGCGCGGCCAATGATGGCAGCTGGGCGGTGGAGCTCAACGCCGACACGCTGCCGCGCGTGCTGGTGGACAATGTCTACTTCGCCCGTGTCTCGAGCCACGCCAAGGGCCAGGCGGAAAAGGATTTCCTCGCCGAATGCCTGCAGAACGCCAACTGGCTGACGCGCAGCCTCGATCAGCGGGCCAAGACCATTCTCAAGGTGTCGTCGGAAATCGTGCGGCAGCAGGATGCCTTCCTCGTCCATGGCGTGCGCCACCTCAAACCACTCAACCTGCGCACAGTGGCCGATGCCATCGGCATGCATGAATCGACCGTCAGCCGCGTCACCGCCAACAAATACATGCTGACGCCGCGCGGCGTCTTCGAGCTGCGCTATTTCTTCACGGCATCGATCGCCTCGGCCGAAGGCGGCGAAGCGCATTCGTCCGAAGCCGTGCGCGACCGCATCAAGCAGATGATCGAGGAGGAAAAGCCCGCCGACGTGCTTTCCGACGACGCCATCGTCGACATGCTGAAGGAAAGCGGCATCGACATCGCCCGCCGCACCGTCGCGAAATACCGCGAGGGCATGAATATCGCCTCCTCCGTGCAGCGGCGACGCGAGAAGCGGGCTCTGGCCAACGCCGGCCGCTAGGCTTGCCCCGGAATCCCGACAAGCCTTGGTCTGTACCAGACAGGCTGATTCCCTGCAGTTCCCAAGCTTGATTGACAAGCCGCAATGAAGTGTCTAGAAGCCCGCCCGCATGAGCAGGGTGGTAATGCCCGCTGGCAAATGGGTCCGTCAGACACGGCCACGGACGGCCAAGAAGGCGACTTGTGATCAACCGGAAAGTTCGGGTCTAAAATCGGCGCGCATGCCGCTGCGAAGCTTGTGCGCGCACACCACGGGTATAAACTCGGGAACAGTTTGAAGCCTGAGCAAGGAAGGTCAGTTTTCAGATGAATCTACGCATTTCGGGAAAACACATGGACATCGGCGATGCGTTCCGCACGCGCATCAGCGACCGGGTCGGCGAGGCGATCGAGAAATATTTCGATCGGGGTTTTTCAGGACATGTCACGGTCATCAAATCGGGGTCGCGTTTCTCCGCCGACTGCATGGTCCGGCTCGATTCCGGCGCTTCGCTGCAGGCGACCGGCGACGCCCAAGACCCGACGCTCGCCTTCGAGGCGGCCGCCGACCGCCTGGAAACGCGGCTGCGCCGCTATAAGCGCCGGCTGAAGTCGCGCAACACCGGCAACGGCAATGGCGAAGAACCGACCGACATCGCCTACACGGTGATGGCCCCCCTTGCCGACGACGAGGAAGACATTCCGGAGGACTTCGCTCCGGTCATCGTCGCCGAATCAAGCATGACGCTGCGAACCATGTCGGTGGCGTCGGCTGTCATCGAGCTCGACAACAGCGACAGCCCGGTCTTCCTGTTCCGCAACGCTGGAACCGACCATCTCAACATCGTCTACCGCCGGCCGGACGGCAATATCGGCTGGATCGATCCGTCGACGACCAAAGTCGCTCAGGGATAAAAGCCAGCCGCGCGAGGGGGACGACGACCGGCGCGGCAGGCGAGCAAGGGATTTTCAAGCATGGATCTCAGTGATCTCATCAGCGTCTCGGCGATCATGCCGGCGTTGAAGGCGAATTCCAAAAAGCAGCTTCTGCAATTGCTGTCGGAGAGGGCCGCGGCGATTTCGGGGATTCCCGAACGGGAGGTGTTCGACACCGTCCTGCAGCGCGAGCGGCTGGGCTCGACCGGCGTCGGCAACGGCATCGCCATTCCGCACGGCAAGCTCGCCGGCGTGAAGCGGATCGCCGGCGTTTTCGCCCGGCTGGAAACGCCGGTCGATTTCGAGGCGCTGGACGACCAGCCGGTCGACCTCGTCTTTCTGCTGCTGGCGCCGGAAGGCGCCGGCGCCGACCATCTCAAGGCGCTGTCGCGCATCGCGCGCGTGCTGCGCGATGCCGACACGGTGGCCAAGATCAGGGGTACGCGCGATGCGGTGGCAATCCACGCGCTGCTCTCGGACACGCAGGCTTCGCACGCGGCCTGAAGCCGCTTGGATTAAAAACCTGTCTTTTGGGATAAACCCTAGAGGGGCCGCCGGGAGCGGCCCTTTCCATTTCGGACTGCCAGCAGTCGCTACTTTAGTTGACCATAATCTTACCCGAAAACCGGGTCCCACTTTTCGGGATTATGGTCTAGTGGATCGCGACAGTGGTCAGGTCGTTCTCCAACGCACCCGCCAGCGCCCGGTCACGGGCATCGGAAAGCAGGATCGGCTGGCCGTTGGCGGCAAACAGCGCCCACAGCTCAAGGCCAGGCGCGATTTCCTGCAGGCCGGGGAAGCGGCCGCGCAGGTCGTCGCTCGATACTTTCCTGAGATAGGCGACCGAACCTTCGCCGAGATGGGCGAATTCGCCGCTGGTCATGGTGATCGTTTCGTCAGTTCTGGTCATTTCAAGCCTCCTTGGCGCGAGGACGCCAGGACTGGCCGCCTCGCATAGAGCCATCGGCGAAGGTCAGTCTTTCACCGATATGTTTATTTTCCGTACCAGCCGCTCGGACTCCGGCCGGTCGAGATCGACCGACAACAGGCCGTTCTTCAGCTCGGCACCGATCACCCGCATGCCATCGGCCAGCACGAAACAGCGCTGGAACTGGCGCGCGGCGATGCCGCGGTGCAGGAATTCACGCTCGGTGTCGTCGGTCTGGCGACCGCGCACGATCAGCTGGTTTTCCTCCGTGGTGACATCGAGGTCGCTTTCGGCGAAACCGGCAACGGCCAATGTGATGCGCAGCCTCTCGGCCTTGCCGTCGGCGGCGCCGAGGCGCTCGATATTATAGGGAGGGTAGCTGTCGCCCGACTTCGCCAGACGCTCGAGTGTCTTTTCCATGGCATCGAAACCCAGGAGAAGCGGGCTGGAGAAGGGCGTCATTCGAGACATTGTTACACTGTCCTCTGAAGAGCGACACAAACTGGAAAAACCCGGATGGCATTTTTCCCGATGGTCTTGATATGGTCCGCCGGCCGATCAAGTTCAAGCCGCCAAATCAGGATGACGTTTCGTTGAACCGTCATCCCGGTTCAGCCCTCGTTGGAGCATGATCTTGTCCGAAAACCGGTTCCCGCTCTTGGGGATCATGCTCTAAATCCCGCCCAAAAAGACTTCCCAAAAGGAATTGACATGCCGCAGTCCCGAAAGATCATCATCGACACCGATCCCGGCCAGGACGATGCCGTCGCCATATTGCTGGCGCTCGGCAGTTCCGAGCTGGAGGTCGTCGGCATCACGGCCGTTGCCGGCAACGTGCCGCTGAAGCTGACCCAGAACAACGCCCGCAAGATCTGTGAATTGGCCGGCCGGCCCGACATCAAGGTCTATGCCGGCGCCATCCGCCCGCTGGCGCGCCAGCTCGTCACCGCCGAGGAAGTGCACGGCAAGACCGGCCTGAATGGCCCGCAATTGCCCGAGCCAACCATGCCGTTGCAGGAGCAGTACGCCGTCGACTTCACCGTCGAGACGCTGATGCGCGAGGAAAGCGGCACGATCACGCTGTGCCCGCTCGGACCGCTCACCAACATCGCGCTGGCGCTGATCCGCGAGCCCAGGATCGCGCCGCGCATCAAGGAAATTGTTCTAATGGGCGGCGGCTTCTTCGAGGGCGGCAACGTCACGCCGGCCGCCGAGTTCAACATCTATGTCGACCCGCACGCCGCCGATCTGGTGTTCAAATCGGGCATTCCGATCGTTATGATGCCGCTCGACGTCACCCATAAGGCGCTGACCACGTCCAAGCGCATCCAGGCTTTCCGCCAGCTCGGCACCAAGGTCGGCACCGCGACCGCCGAGATGCTGGAGTTCTTCGAACGCTACGACGAGGAGAAATACGGCACCGATGGCGGGCCGCTGCACGATCCATGCGTGATCGCCTATCTCCTCAAGCCGGAGCTGTTCAAGGGCCGCCGCTGCAATGTCAGCGTCGAGACCGCGTCGGAGCTCACCATGGGCATGACGGTGATCGACTGGTGGGGTGTCACCAAGCGCGAGAAGAACGCCCTGGTGATGCGCGATATCGACCATGACGGCTTCTTCGCGCTGCTGGTGGAGCGGCTCGGGGGGCTGTAAGGATGGTTCCACCTTCCCCCCAGGGGGGAAGGTGGCCGAGCGAAGCTCGGTCGGATGAGGGGTGCTCCAGCTTGGCGATATGCTTGAAATTGCCGCCGCCTTATTCCTTCCAACACCCTCATCCGTCTCGGCGCTATCGCGCCGATCCACCTTCTCCCACAAGGGAGAGAAGGAGAGGTGCTCATTTCGCTTTCGAGAACGCCAGCCACAATCCGCCGCTGACCAGAAAACTGCCGCTGATGCGCGACATCAGCCTGATGCGGCTGGCCGAGAGGATGCGACCGGCGCGGCCGGCGGCAAGGGCATAGGTCGAGTCCGACATGGCGGCGAAGATCATCGCGGTCAGGCCCATGACGACGATCTGCAGCGTGTAGTTGCCCTGCGGTGCGGTGAACTGCGGCAGGAAGGCGCCGAAGAAAACAAGCGTCTTGGGATTGGAGATCGCCACCAGAAATCCCTGCAGGAAGAAGCCGCCGCGCGGTTTTTTCGCGGACCCGTCGGGGTTCAGCGCGCCCTTTGCGCGAAACATCTGCACGCCCATCCAGATCAGGTAGGCGGCGCCGAGCAGCCGCACCCATTCGAACCAGTGGCCCATCCCGGCGATCAGCGTGTTGAGGCCGATACCGACGATGGCGATCATGATGGCGAGGCCGGCCTGCGTGCCGGCGACGTTGGCCAAACCCGCGCGCGCGCCGTGGCGGATGCTGTTGGCGATGATCAGCGTGACGGTCGGGCCCGGCACCAGGATGATGACGATGCAGGCGACGACATAGGTGGCGTAGAGTTCCAGCGACATGATCTTCTCTCCAACCGGATAGCGCCGACTTGGGCGGAGCGCGATCAACGCACGGGATTGGTGCTGGCGCAAGCTGGTCGGGCAGGGCGGCCCGTCACGCGGCTCCCGCCCGCCAGGGCAGCACCGTCTCATACGCAGCGCCCGCCCTGAGCACGTCCAGGTCGCCGCGCGGGCGGCCGATCAGCTGGATGCCCATAGCTCGGCCCTTCTCGTCGAAGCCGGCCGGCACATTGAGCGCCGGGCAGCCGCCCAACGTGGCGAAGGCCGAGACCTGCATCCAGCGGTGATAGCTGTCCATGGTCCGCCCCGCGACCTCGCGCGGCCAGTGGGTGGTGGCGTCGAACGGAAAGACTTGCGCGGTCGGCAGGGCGACGAGATCGAATCGCTCGAACAGCGACAGAAGCGTGCGATGCCACGAGGTGCGCCGGACGCTGGCGGCATGGATCTGCGGCGCGGTGAGGCGCATCGCCTGCTCCACTTCCCAGACAGCCTCGGGCTTCAGCAGTCTGCGTTTTTTCGGATCGTCGTAATGCGCCTTCAGCCCGCAGCCGCTGCTTGCCTGGCGCAAGATGACGAAAGCCTGCCACAGCGCCTCGAAATCGACATCCGGAACCAGGGCCTCGCTGCGAAAGGATGCAGCGGCGAAGCGGTTAAGCGCGCCCTCGCAAAGGTCGAGCACGCCTGGTTCCATCGACAGGTGGCCGCCGAGAGCGCCCAGCCAGGCTACGCGGCCGCCGGACGCTTTTGTGCCCAAGCCGTCGAGGAACGAGCCTTCGTTGGCATGCGACAGCGGCGCCTGCGGGTGGTAGCCGGCCTGCTCATCGAGCAGCAGCGCGATGTCGCGCACGTGGCGGCCCATCGGCCCCTCGACGCCCATCTGCGAATGGAAGACGTCGATATCGGGCCCGGCGGGCACGAGCCCCTGCGAGGGACGGAAGCCGTAGACATTGTTGTAGGCGGCCGGATTGCGCAGCGAGCCGCCGAAGTCGCTGCCGTCGGCGACCGGCAGCATGTCGAGCGCCAGCGCCACGGCCGCGCCGCCGCTCGAGCCGCCGGCGGTGAGCGCCGGGTCGAAGGCGTTGAGCGTCGGCCCGAAGACCGGGTTGTAGGTGTTGGAGCCCAGCCCGAATTCCGGAACATTGGTCTTGCCGATGATGATGGCGCCGGCCTTGCGGATGCGCTCGACGAAGAAGTCGTCCGTGTCGGGAATGAAATCGGCAAAGATCGGCGAGCCGAAGGTGGTTCTGAGCCCCTTGGTCAGGGCCAGATCCTTGATGGCGATCGGCAGGCCGAACAGCGATCCGGCCTCGCCGCCGCGGGCCAGATGGGCGTCGGCCGCGTTGGCCTCGGCTAGGACGTCGGCGCGCTCGCGCAGCGATACGATGGCGTTCACCAGCGGATTCACGGCTTCGATGCGGTCGAGGAACGCGCCGACCACCTCGCGAACCGAAAACTGACGCTGCCTGATGCCATCGGCAAGCTCGACGGCGGAGAGGCGGCAGATGTCGCCGGCCGGCGGCACGGCATGTTTTGTGACGGGGCGCATGGCTTAACGCGTGCCCGCCAAAGCCGCGTCGACGTCCTTGCCCAGCGGGATTGCCGGCTGCGCACCGGGCTTCAGGCAGGCGAGCGAGCCGGCCACGGCGGCGCGGGTGAGCGCTTGCTCAAGCGACAGGCCGGACGACAGGCCGGCGCCAAAATAGCCGCAGAAGGTATCGCCGGCGCCGACCGTGTCGACCGGCGTAATCTCCAGCGCCGGAATGGTGAGGAAATCCTCGGGCGTGGCCGCCAGCACGCCGTCGCCGCCCAGCGTGACGACGATGGCGCGGCCGGTCTTTTGGGCATAATCGCGCATGCGGGCCGGGCGGTCCCGCCCGGAAAGCGCCAGCGCCTCGCCATAGAGATCGAACTCGGTTTCGTTGGCGACGGCATAATCGGCCTTGCCTAGGAAGCCTGCGGCTTCGCCACGGAAGGGGGCGGTGTTGAGCACGCTGACGGTGCCCGCCGCGCGCGCCGCGTCCAGCGCGGCTTCGACCGTTTGCAGCGGGATCTCATGCTGCAAAAGCACGACATCGCCCTTTTTGAGGAAGGCCTTGGCGACATCGCCCGGCACCACCGAATCATTGGCGCCCGGAACCACGGCGATGACGTTTTCTCCGTCGGCGCCGACCAGGATCAAGGCCGTGCCGGTGGAGGCGAAGCTCTGGCCGACTCCGGACAGATCGACATTGCCGGCCTTGAGAAGGGCGAGCGCTTCGGCGGCAAAGCTATCCTTGCCCACTGCGCCCACCATGCGCACTTGCGCGCCAGCGCACGCCGCGGCGAGCGCCTGGTTGGCGCCCTTGCCCCCGGGCGCGGTGGCGAAGCCGGAGCCGCGCACCGTCTCGCCGGGCTCCGGCAAGCGGTCGACATTGGCGATGAGGTCAAGGTTGATAGAGCCGACAACGATAATCAAGAAAGTGCCTCCCGCTGATTGCGCGGGAGGCTAACGCATGCCCCTGAAAATCGGAACCGATTTCAGAAGGATCATGCGCAAAATCAAAGTGCTAGGAAGATTTCCACAGGGCCTTGGCCCGTCGATTTCACGCCACTTGCCCCGCTTCCCAGCCGAGGATGGCGCGCTTGCGCGTCAGGCCCCAGTGGTAGCCGGTGAGCGCGCCGGATTTGCCGAGAGCGCGATGGCAGGGCACCACGAAGGACATCGGGTTGGCGCCTACCGCCGCGCCGACGGCCCGGCTCGCATTGGGCGCGCCGATGCTTGCCGCGATCGAGGAATAGGTGCAGGCCCTGCCCATCGGGATGCGCAGCAAGGCTTCCCAGACGCGAAGCTGGAAATCGGTGCCGATCATCACCACGCGCAACGGCTGGTCGGCGCGCCATTTCGTCGGGTCGAAGACCCGCGCGGCGTAGGCCTGGGTGGCCGACATGTCCTCGACATAGGTCGCGTTCGGCCAACGGCCGGACATGTCCGCGAAGGCGGCCCGTTCGCCGCCGGCGTCACAGAAGGCGAGGCCCGCGAGACCGCGGTCGGTGACCATGATCAGCGCAATGCCGAACGGCGAGATGTGATAGCCGTAGCGGATGGTGAGGCCTGCGCCGCGGGTCTTGTAGTCGCCGGGCGACATCGCCTCATGGGTGACGAAGAGGTCGTGCAGCCGGCCGGGGCCGGACATGCCAAGCTCGAACGAGGTCTCCAGGAGCGGCATGCCGGAATCGAGCAGCCTGCGCGCATGGTCGAGCGTCACCGCCTGCAGGAAGGCTTTCGGCGACAGGCCCGCCCAGCGCGTGAACAGCTTCTGCAGGCCGGTCGGCGTCTCGCCGACTTCCTCGGCCAGCACCTCCAGCGAGGGCTGGTCGCGATAGTCGAGGCTGATCTTCTCGATGGCGCGGCGCACGACGTCATAGTCGCTGCCTTGCGGCGTGATGTCGTTCTCAAGGATCGCGGTCGGTTTCATCAGCGTATTCATGGTCATCTGAGCGTTCATGGCAATATCTCCTTGGCTGCGAATATCAGTCTTCCAGAGCTTTGCGACCACCCGAAACTTGCCTTCCCGCCGCCCGCACCCAGATAGAGTCAGCTTCGGAACGAAGAGGACAATCATGGCCGGCGAAAAGGTCGATCTGACCGGAGCGAAGGAAACCTTGCTGATGACGCTTTACGGCAAGGCGCTGGAGAGCCGGCTGCCCAATTCGCTGCTCCAGGATCGCTTCGCCGACGAGGCCGTGCGCAAGATCGACTATGATTTCGCGAGGCTCAAGGTCGACGGCAATCTCGGATTGGGATTCGCGATCCGGGCGAGGACACTGGACCTGTGCGTCGCGGATTTCCTCGCGCGATATCCGGACGCGATCGTGCTGCATCTGGGATGCGGGCTCGACACGCGCATTTTCCGGGTCGACCCGCCGCCGGGCGTGGATTGGTTCGATGTCGATTACCCGGAGGTCATCGCGCTCAGACGCAGGCTCTATCCGTCCAGGGACCAGTATCATCTGATCGCTTCGTCGGTGACCGAACCGGGATGGCTGGCCGAGGTGCCGCGCAATCGCCCGGCAATGGTCGTGGCCGAGGGCCTGACGCCCTATCTCGCCGCCGACGAGGGGCCGCGTCTATTGGCGCGGCTTGTCTCGCATCTGGCCGGCGGCGAGTTGATGTTCGACGCCTACAGCCGTTTCGGACTGAAGCTCATGCGCCTCAATCCGGCCATCAAGGCAACGGGCTCGGAAGTCCATTGGGCCATCGCGGATCCGCGCGAGCTGGAGCGGGCTGTTCCGAAACTTCGCTTCATCGGCGAGATTGCGGCTTACAAGCCGGAGCAAGCGGCGCGTCTGGGCTGGTCCGCGCGCTTGTTCATCGGCCTCTGGAAGCTCATTCCCGCCATGCGCAAGGTCGGCAGGCTGCTGCGGTACCGGTTCTGATTTGCTTGGGCTCAGCGCGTCTTGGCGGTCGCCAGCGCGCGTGAAAAGGCGGTGGCGAAACTTTCGCGGTCGTCGGGGTTGAGGAAGCCGCCGATAGCCACGCTCCTGCCCTGCGCTTCCACCGCCATCTTGGTGATCCCGATTTCGCTGTGGCGGGCGATCGAGAACCGTGTCCAGAACGGGTTGAAATGATGCGCTTCGAAACGACCGGACGGTGCGGTCTTGCGGATATCGAGGCTGGTGCGCGATACGGTGATTTCCTCGCGGGCGCGCGCGGCGCGGTAATTGGCGCGGAAGGCGATGTAGACGGCGATCACATCGAGGCCGAAGAAGCCGAACACCGGCCAGGCGCCGTGCGCCAGGAAGAATGCGCCGGTGACCGCCCAGCCGAACAGAAGTGCTCCCATCAGGATCAGGAAACCGGTGCGGCCGAGCGAGCGGTGCGGCGTCAGCAAGGCCTGGAAAAATGGCTCGTCGGCCCGGAACGAGGCGTTTGTGTCGCTCATGAGGGAATATTATAGGAAGGAAATGGCGCCCCCCAAATCGAAAAAATCCCTAGCTGTCAAAAAACCTCAACCCGCTCCTGCCGGTAGCGGTCGGGCGCCTGGCGCACGGCCGCGAAAAGCCGCTTTCCGGTCGCTCTACGGCCCTGCCGAGGTGCATGAGATCTTCCGGCGCTTTTCCGTGCAGCGGCCGGAGCCGAAAGGCGAGCTCGACTATGTCAACGCCTTCACCCTGCTGGTCGCGGTGGTGCTGTCGGCGCAAGCAACCGACGCAGGCGTCAACAAGGCGACGAAGGCGCTGTTTTCCGCGGCGGACACGCCAGCCAAGATGCTGGCGCTGGGCGAGGCCAGGGTCGGCGACTATATCCGCACCATCGGCCTGTGGCGCAACAAGGCCAAGAACGTGATCGCGCTGTCGAAGGCGCTGATCGACGACTATGCGGGCCAGGTGCCGCAGGATCGCGACGAGCTGGTGAAGCTGCCGGGCGTCGGGCGCAAGACCGCCAATGTCGTGCTCAACGTCGCCTTCGGCCAGCACACGATGGCGGTCGACACGCATATCTTCCGCATCGGCAACCGGATCGGGCTGGCGCCCGGCAAGACACCGGAGCAGGTGGAGGAAGGGCTGCTCAAGGTCATCCCGGCCGAGTTTATGCGGCATGCGCATCACTGGCTCATCCTGCATGGCCGCTATGTCTGCAAGGCGCGCAAGCCCGACTGCCCCGCCTGCGTGATCGCGGACATCTGCAAGTCGAAGGAAAAGACAACCGATGTGCCGGCGCCGCTGGTGCCGATCGCGCCGCTGGATGAGACATTTCCGGTCAAGGCTTAAAGATTGCCTTGACGCAATTCCGGACGGAAGGCCACGGCGAAGTCGCCGAGCCTGACCGCTGCGTACTTTTCCTGGAATTGCTCTAGTAGCCGTAGCCCCGAGCCATGGCCGCGGCGAAGACCGGAATAAGCAGGAAGATGAAGCGCTCGGCGCGGACATAGTTCTTCACCGAGGCCAATTCCGCCGCCGGCACCGCGAAAGAGGGGTTGCCGTTCGCCTGCCTGCTCCAGGAAAGGAAGCGCATGGTCGGCAAGATCGACAGCAGGCCGACGATGGCGAAGGCCACCATCTTTGCCCAGAACACCCAATTGTAGACGTAGAATTCCCAACCCCTCAGACCGAAGGACACACGGCAGAGGCCGACGACGACGATCAGCGCGGCAATGATGCCGTAATGGCGATCGATGCCGGCAAGGCGCTTGAGCGTCGCCGCGCCCAGATCGCCGCGCACCAGCACGAACTCCGCGCCGATGATGCCGGCCAACGAGAACACCAGAAGGTGATGAATGATGGCCAGCACGAGATCGATGGTGTCCATGTTCTTTCCCTGTGCTTGGCGTGGTGACCGAGATCGCGTGTCCGAAGAGTAGCATTGCCGGTCGAAATTCCCAGAGGCCGAAGTGGCCGCCGGCGATCGATGGCGCCTGTTTCGCTGGAGGATGAGCCCAGTTGGGCCTGGCCCTTGTTCGAACGCGCTGGTTTGCTAAGCGCTGCCGCCTCAATGGAGAGGAATGCCATGAGCATCGACAAGAAAGCAGGCGTGCCGATCCTCCAGACGGCGCGCACTGTTCTACGCCCGCACCGTCTGGGTGATTTCGAGACCTATGCCGCGATGTGGGCGGAGCCTGCCGTTACCCGTTTCATCGGCGGCAAGCCGCGCACGCATGAGGAGAGCTGGATGCGCTTCCTGCGCCATGCCGGGCTTTGGTCGCTGATCGGCTACGGGTTCTGGGCGATCGAAGACAAGGCGACCGGACGCTTCATCGGCGAGGCCGGCTTCCACGATCTGAAGCGTGAGATCGAACCTTCGATCGAAGGCGTGCCGGAAGCCGGCTGGGCCTTGGCCTCGGGGGCGCATGGGAGGGGGCTTGCGAGCGAGGTCGTCGGGCGGATCGTCGCTTGGGGCGACGAGGCGTTCGGACAGGCGAGAACCGTCTGTATCATCGATCCGGAAAACGGCGCTTCGCGGAAGGTGGCCGAGAAGAACGGCTATCGCGAGATTTTGCGCACCACCTATCACGAGAAGCCGACGATCCTGTTGGAACGGCAGGCCGGAGGGGTTGTCGCCTAGAGTTGGATAGTTAGCCGGCTTTGCGGCGTAGCGTCTGCGCCAAAGTCTCCCAACCGTCCGCTGTTGCATCGCGCTCACTTCGATTGCCGCGCAGAACGGTGGTGGCATCGAATGGCTGAGGTCTGGCAATCGCATAGCCTTGCGCATAATCGACGCCGATCGCCTTCAGGGCCTCAACGATGCCGTCGCTTTCGACGAATTCGGCGATGGTGCGCTTTCCGGTCACCTTGCCGATGTGATGGATCATCTCGACCATGGCGCGGTCGATGCGGTCGTCGAGCATGTCCTTGACGAAGCCGCCGTCGACCTTGAGGTAATCGACCGGCAGATGCTTCAGATAGGCGAAGGACGACATGCCGGAGCCGAAATCGTCGAGTGCGAAGCGGCAGCCCAGCCCGCGCAGGTCGGCGATGAAGCGCATCGCTTCGGTCAGATTGGCGATGGCGCTGGTCTCAGTGATCTCAAGGCAGATCGTTTCGGGCGCGATGGCGTGCACAGCGAACTGTTCGCGCATGAAGCCGAGAAACGTCTCGTCGCCGAACGTGGCGCCGGAGAGATTGATCGCGCAGGTCGATATCGGCACCGCGTGCGGATCAGCAAGCCTCGCTGCCATGGTGGCGAAGGTGTTGCGCACCACCCAGCGGTCGATCGCCGGCATCAAGCCGTAGCGCTCCGCCGCCGGAATGAAGCTCTGCGGGGTGACGAAGCTGCCGTCCTCATCGGTCAGCCTCAGCAGGACTTCGACATGCGCACCTGCCTCGGCAATATCGTCGCGCAGCGGCGCGATCTCCTGCGCGTGCAGCCTGAAGCGGTTCCCGTCCAGCGCGGCATGCAGGCGCTGCACCCAGGCCATCTCGCCGAAGCGCTCGCGAAGCGCGGTGTCGCCGTCGCTGTGGAGCTGAACGCGATTGCGGCCCTTTTCCTTGGCCATGTAGCAGGCGACATCGGCGGCGCGCAGCACTTCTTCCAGCGTCATGCCGGCATTGGCCACTTCGACCATGCCGATGCTGACGCTGATGTTGAAGGGACGTCCATCCCAGGAGAAATGCAGATCCTGGACCGTGGCGCGCAAGCGCTCGGCGGTCGCCGCGGCGCAGTCGGCATCGCAATCGAAGAGCAGCACGCCGAACTCGTCGCCGCCCAGTCTCGCCAGTATGTCGCCGGGCGGCAGCTCGTTGGCGAGCAGCACCGAGATCTGGCGCAGCAACTGATCGCCGGCGGCATGGCCACATGTATCGTTGACCAGCTTGAACTGGTCGAGGTCGAGATACATCAGCGCGTGCCGGCGCGGCCTTTCCCGCGCTTCGGAGATCGCGCCCGCCAGCCGGTTCTCGAAGTCGCGGCGGTTGACGAGACCGGTCAACGCATCATGCGATGCCTGCCACGACAGGCGCTCGATATAGTCCTGCTCGCGCGTCATGTCGTGCAGGGCCAGCACGCAACCGAGGATCTTGCCGGAAACGATCAGCGGCGCGCCATTCAGCGCCACGGGCACGACCGAGCCGTCGAGACGCTCCAGAAGCTGCGGGCGTATGTTGGAGCGGCGCGGCTCGCCTGCCAGCAGGCGCGGGATCAGATCGGTCTCCTCGACGCCGCTGTCCTTGTCGACAAGCCGGAACAACGAGGCGACCGATCTGCCCTTGGCGGCGGCCAGAGGGCAGGCGAGCAGCCTTTCCGCTCCGGCATTCATATAGTCCAGCCGCCCCTCGGCATCGGTGCTGATGACGGCCTGGCCAATCGAAGCCAAGGTGATCTGGGCACGCTCGCGCTCGGCGTTGAGGGCTGTCTGAAATGCCTGGCGCTGTTTCATCAGCTTGCGCGTGCGCCAGACGGCGAGCAGGATAAGCAGCGCGGCTGTCGCGAGATTGGCCGCCGTCAGCGCCATCCTGATGAAACGCGATCCCTCGCCGAGGCTATCGGAAAAAGCCTTCGCCAGCGGGCCGATCCGGTGGTCGATCTGGTGGATTTGCGCCTTCCAGAGGCCGATCTCGGCTGACGATCCCGACCCCTTTTCGAGCCTGCGATGCATGTCGTCGCCAAGTCTTTCGATGGCGAGGATCATCTCGTCGGCATCCGTCCAGTGGCGGATCGCGGTGTCGAGATAGCTGACGCCGCGAAAGTTCCGGAACAGCCAGATCAGGCCGGCAACATCGTCGGGATGGTTGTTGCCGCCAAGGAAGCCAAGCCGGGCCGCATTCGTGTCGGGCTCGGCCTGTTCGAGCGCCAGCCGCGCGGCGCGATCGGCGAGCGGCACGGCGATGGCCTGACGATATTCGTCGAAATACTCTTCCCGGCCGGTGTCAGCATAGAGACTGAGGAAATAGATGGCGTGCTTCTGCCCCTTCGACCACTGGCTTTCCCCGCCGACATAAGCGCGGACGGCCGACAGCGTGTGGAGACTGAGCGTCGCAACCAGGGCCTGGATCAGGACGACCACCACGAATGGCCAGACCAGTCCCAGGAGACGCGGGGCGGCATCGGCCGATGAGAGCTTCATCCCATTCCCATGGAGCCCGTGCCGGCTCCCTCGGTGTCTGTCCGACTGGCTCATCCGCCGGTTGAGACGATGTTCTTCCCCGCATGTCGCCCAGTTGCCGGCGACATCGATTGAGATAGCGCGTCTGGCTTAACGGCCGATAAATTCGTCCAGTATTTGTTTCATGAATCATGTTGGAGCAGTTCAGCGTTCGATAGTATCGCCGACCTGCTCCAACTCTTTGTTTTTGCGCAATTCCGGGCGGAAAATCACTGCGCGCTTTGCATGGAATTGCCCAAGCAACGGAAGGATGCTTACGCTGCGTGATGGCGATATTTGGCGCGTAGCATCGATCCGCAGTACGAGGGCGCGGAAGAAAAGCGGCAACATCAATCCGATGGCGCCCGGGGGCGGCCGCCTCTCAGCGTCTGGTCTTCGATCTGTTGAGGGTCACGGCTTCGCGGACGAGCGCCTTCAGGGCGTCGGCGTCGATCGCGTCGCCTTCCTTGAAATCGATGGCGCGCCTCGTGTTGCCTTCGAGGCTGGAGTTGAAGAGCTTCTTGGGATCGGGCAGCGCCGCGCCCCTGGCGAAGGTCAGCTTGACGACGGCCTTGTAGGTCTCGCCCGTGCAGATAATGCCGGCATCCTCCCAGACCGGCACGCCGCGCCATTTCCATGTCTCGACCGCTTCGGGCGCGGCTTGCCGGATCAGGGCGCGGAGCCGGGCAAGCGTCTCACCGCGCCAGTCGCCGAGCTCGTCGATCCTCGCATCGATCAGCTCGGATGGAGACTTCTCACCTTGCGCGCCGTCTTTTTGCATCTTCGGTTCTCCTGGGCCTGAATGGAAATTGCAATCGTGTCTCTTTCAGGGAGACGGCGCTTGACCGTGCGCGCCTACATCCGTTCGCCGGGCAGCCGGCTTGCCTGCTTCACCCAGGAGACGAACTGCGCCTCGTCGAGCCGCTCGTTCTCGTGGATGTGGAAACAACGTGTGTCCTTGCTCGTGGATTCGACAGGCGGCACGGGCTTCAGCGACAAGCCGCGGAAGAACGCCACCTTGATGTATTTGGCGAAGCAGTGAATGCCGAGGAACCAGCCTTCGCCTTCCATGCCGTAGAATGGAGAGTTCCATTTGACGGCCTTCTGCACGTCGGGGACGGCCTCCATGACGAGTTGGTCGAGCCGACGTCCGACCTCGCTCTTCCAGCCCGGCATCGCCGCGATATAGGCCTGCACGGGAGCGTCCCCATAGCCCTTGGCGATCTGCGGGTTGCCGCCCGAAAGCAGGACAGGTTTCGTGTCCGCGGACCCGGCAGCCTTCGGTTTCCCCTTCGCCATCAGGCCGATCCCGAGCGCTCGCCCGCCGGCTCGCCGCGCTGCCTGCCGGCATAGGGCAGCACGAACATGTAGAGGCCGCTGAACAGCAGCAGGAAAAGCGGGATCAACGGCGAGTAAACGATCCAGGCGGGCGGCGGGCCCATGGCCATGGCGGCGAAATTGGCGATGACGGTGACGGTGAAGATGATCGACAGCCAGCGGTGAAGCTGCCTGATCCACTTGCTCCAGTTCAATCTAACCTCCCTTGCGAACGATGAGACGGATCGAGCTCTCTACCAGCGCGCCAGCTGCGAAAGCTGAATGAGATTGCCGCAGGTGTCGTTGAGCTGCGCCATGGTGGCGCCCGTTACCGCCGTCGGCGCCATGGCGAAGGTGCCGCCATTGGCCCTGATGCGCTCATGATCGGCCTTGATGTCGTCGGTGAACAGCATCAGCGCCGGCTGGCCCTGCTTGAAGATGGCCTGCTGATAGGTTTTTGCGGCCGGATTGTCGTTCAGCGCCAGCTGCAGCTCGGTGCCGTCAGGGTCGTCCGGCGAGACGACAGTTAGCCAGCGAAACGGCCCGTTGATGAAGTCGGCCTTCTTGGTGAAACCGAGCACGTCGGTATAAAAGCCGAGCGCCTTTTCCTGGTCGTCGACATAGACGCTGGTCAGCTTGATCTTCATTTTCGTTCCTCCATTGCTTACGCCCGCGGTTTGCCGCCCCGCCAGGACCCGTGCCTGTTTCTTGAAGCTTCGGCGGACTCAATCGATCCGCGACAGCAGCTGCTCCAGGGCCGTGAGATTGCGCTTCCAGCCCACCGTGGCGCCGCGATAGTACGGCTCCTGATCCGTGCGGAAGCCGACCTGCTCCATGCGCAGATGCGTGCCCGTGCCCGTCGGGGTGAGCGTCCAGGTGACCACGCTCTCGAGGTCCTTGGTGTCCCAGCTGTAGGACAGGGTCCTGTTGGGCTCGACCGTCCGCACCTGGCAGTCGACACCGCCCCATTCGGCGCTCATATTGAAGCGATGGTCCACGACTGGCTTGAAGTTGCTCTTCATCAGCCACTCCTCGATGAGATGCGGTTGGGTGAGCGCGCGCCAGATCTTTTCCGGCGGAAAAGGTATCTCGCGCTCGACGATGACGGAGCGCGTTGCGGCTTCATTCATTGATCCATCCTTTTGAGCAGGTCTTCCAGGTCGTCGAACCGGCTTTCCCAAAACCCCGCCATGTCGCGCGTCCAGTCCATCAATGGCGCAAGCGCCTTGAGCTGGGCGCTGTAATGGGTCTGGCGCCCCTCATGACGGTCGCGCACCAGACCCGCCTCCTTGAGGACGCCCAGATGCTTCGACACCGCCGGCTGTGACACGCCGGCCTGCGCGGTGAGGGCTCCGACCGTCTGCTCGCCCTGGCGGCAGAGACGTTCGAAGATGGCGCGCCGCGTCGGATCGGCAAGCGTCCTGAACAGCATGTCATGGGCGGTTGTCATCCAAATCAATAACCCGTTGGCTATTGATGACGTATAACCGTTGGGATATGTATGAGTCAAGCGGCGAATCACGGTGCGCCAAACTGCAACGCCCGGATGCGTTCGCCTCGGAACAATCGCAGGAAGCGCATGCGACGAGGCCGCTTATCAGCAGGTGGCTCTGCGCCGGCACCCCGCGACGCGTCCGAACGACCGACAGGCGATTGCTTATACCGCCGCCGGAACCGTCAAATCCCGCAGCAGCGTCGAAAGCTCCGGCTCGTCGATAAGCAATGCGGCGTCGGCCGCCGGCAGCCACGCGCGCTGCCGGTTCGCGGCTTCCCGCCAGTCGGCAAGCTCCTCGGTGACCTCGAGCAGGTAGACCGCGACATCGACGCGAATGAAGCCGTTGGTCATGCGCTTCCAATAGGAATAGGTGCCGGCAGGCTGCTTCAGCGCCTTGCCCAGAACGCCCGCTTCCTCCTGGGCTTCGATCGTTGCCGCCTTGCGCCCGCTCTTGCCCTTCATCGGCCAACCCTTCGGCACGATGAAGCGCCGCGTGCTGCGTGAGGTGACCAGCAACACTTCAAGGTTGCCGTCTTCCCCCATCCGATACGGAATGGCCGCCACCTGGCGGATCCGTTGGCCTTTCCTGGCTTTGCGAACTGCTTTCTTCTTGGTCGTTGCCATCCCAAATTCCGGTGAGAGCAGTCTCCCTGCCACACGCTGTCTGCGCGGCAAAACCTGCCCTCCTGCAAACCCTAAAACCACCGCCCTTGCAATCCGGCATTTTGCCGGCAAGTAAGTCGGCTAATAAACTGAAAAAAACAAAATGTCAGCGGCAAACCCTGGAAATCGTGTTGCCGACCGCTTCCATCCGGCATGTCTTGTCGTATACCGGCACATCGGGCTGAGGCTGGCGCGCGGTCGGCCGGTCGAGCTCGCGATAGATTTGCTGCTGTTGCTGGTATTGCTGCCGCTGCAACCGGTTCTGCAACTGCTGCAACTCGTTCTGCTGCACCAATGCGTTGCGGTTCGTCGGGATGACGATTTGCGCCGACGCCCAGGAAGCAGTGCCCAACAAGCCGGTGGCCGCCAGGGCAGCTGATATCAGAAACGCCGATAGACGAGATTGCATCATGGCTTCTTCACCTGCATGAAAAATACGGGTCCACCTTAAATATAGGGCGTTCGACCGGTGGTGCCACAGTCAGTTGATCGATTGTCATGCCGAAGAAAATCCGGCCTGTGCTCCAGCATTGCACTTGACGGCGGCGACGGTAGGCGGCTCTATCACGCGGCTCCGCCCCGTCCACGCGACTGGCCGGTTGGTTTAGAGGGATTCGATGAAAGTTAGATATAAGTCTATCGCGGCGATCCTGGCAGCCGCCTGCATTGTCGGTGTACCGGCGGCCGGGTTTGCCGCGCAGAACAAGGGCGACAAGGTGGCTGCGCCCGCGGCCCAGCCCGCCGACGCGGCGGCCAAGCCGCAACTGCCGGGTGGCGCCTCGGCGCTGTCGGAAACGCATGGCGACTGGACGGTCAACTGCCAGGTCACCGGCACCAACAAAGTCTGCAGCCTGTCGCATCAGCAGTTCAACAAGCAAAGCGGCCAGCGGCTGCTGGCGATCGAATTGACGACCAAGACCGGCCAGGACGCCACAGGCACGCTGGCGCTGCCCTTCGGGCTCGCCCTGGCCAACGGCATTGCGCTCGAGATCGACGACAAGAAGCTGGACGGCACGCTGCAGTTCAACACCTGCCAGGCGGTGGGTTGCCTTGTGCCGGTGACGTTCGGTGCCGACACCACGCCGCTCCTGCAGAACGGCACCACGCTGAAGATCAATGCAATGGCTGCCGACACCCTGCAGCCGATCTCCTTCACCATCTCGCTCAATGGTTTTGGAAGCGCGCTGGCGCGGACGGCGGATCTTTCGGCGGACTGACCAGCGACATGGGTGTCCACATCTGGGCGATCGGTGAAAGCCGGTGCCTTATTCGTTCATGTCCGCCTCGCGCAGACGGTAGCCAACGCCCGTCTCGGTGATGATGTAGCGCGGCTGGTCCGGCGTCTTCTCGATCTTCTGCCGGAGCTGGCGGACATAGACCCTCAGATATTGCACGTCGGTCGAGTCGTTCCAGATCTGCTTCATCATGAACTGGTGGGTCAGCACCTTGCCGGCATATTGCACGAGGATGCGCAGTATGTCGTATTCCTTGGGCGACAGCTTCACTTCCTTGCCTTCGACCTTGACGATGCGCTTCACCAGGTCGACGGAAAGGTCGCCGGTTTGGAACACCGGCTTCTCGCCCTGCTGCTGGAACTGGTGGCGCAGCGCCACGCGGATGCGGGCGACCAGCTCGTTCATGCCGAAGGGCTTGGTCACGTAGTCATCGGCACCGAGCTCGAGCGCCGCGACGATACCGGCCTCGTCGGTGCGGCTGGAGAGAATGACGACCGGAATGTCGAGGCCGTCGCTTCGCCATTTGCCGAGCAACTCGAGGCCGGTCATGCCGGGCAGGCCGAGATCGAGCAGGATCAGGTCGGGCCGTTCAGCCCGCATGAGCTCGATCGCTGCATTGGCATTCGGCGCCTCGAAGACTCTATAGCCCTGGCTGCCGAGGCCGACGCGCAGCAATCTGCGGATCGGCGGCTCGTCGTCGACGACCAGGATGGAGACGGTCTGATTTGTCATGCCGCATCGTCTGTAAGCGGCGCGCCGAGCGCCGGCAACTCGGCCGGCACCGGCATGCGGATGGTGAAGATCGCGCCTGGACGGTCGGTGCGGTTGGCCGCCGCGATCGTGCCGCCCATCGCCTCGATGAAGCCGCGGCTGATCGACAGGCCGAGACCGGTGCCGGCGCGCACCTGGTCGCGTTTGCGCACGCGGTAGAAGGTGTCGAATACCCGCTCCAGGTCATCGGGCGGAATGCCCGGTCCCTCATCCATCACCTGCAGGATGACGGCGCCGCTGCCGACCCAGGCCTGCAGCCGGATGGCCGAGCCGGGCAAGGCGTATTTGGCGGCATTGTCGAGGAGGTTGAACAGAGCCTGCTCGAACAGCACGGGATCTAGCTTGAGCATCGGCAGGTCGGCCGGAATGTCGGTCTCTATTTTGTGCTCGGCGATTATCTTCCGCGCCCGGTTCAGCGCCGAGCCGACGACATCGCCGACATAATGCAGCGCATAATTCGGCTCCATCGCGCCCGATTCGATCCTGGTCATGTCGAGCAGGTTGGCGATGAAGCGGTTCAGCCGCTCCGATTCGCTGACCACCGTCGACAGAAGCTCCGCGCGATCCTTTTCCGGCAGCGCCGGCGCGAATTCCTTCAGTGTGCCGGCCGCGCCCATGATTGCGGCAAGCGGCGTTTTCAGATCATGCGAGATGGAGGTGAGCAGCGCCGAGCGCAGCCGGTCGGCCTCAGCCGCCAGCCTGGCGCGGTCGACGTCGGCGACAAGCTGGATGCGCTCGATGGCGACCGCCGCCTGGTCGGCCAAGGCGTCGAGCAGGCGCTGCTGCTCGGGCGTGAGCAACGGCCCCTGCTTGTCATTGTCGAGGCCGACCACGCCGACCGCGGTCCGCGCGGTGCGCAAGGGAAGGTAAAGGCGCTTTGCTCCCGGCAGGGTGTCGGCGCCGCGCCCCGCCGGCCGATCGTGCTCCCAGGCCCAGCGCGCGGCCGCGATATCGGCCTCGGCCAAGGTGTCGTCCGGCGGATAGCCCGCCTTGACGGTGATGGTGCCGTTTTCCGGCAGGAGCAGCACCACGCGGACCGTCAGCATCGAGGCGATCTGGAAGGCGGTGGCCCACAAGACGTCGTCAAGCGTGCCGGCGCCGGCGAGTTTCTTGGAGAAGGAATAGATGTCCTCGGTGGCGCGGGCTCGCGAGCGCGCGGCGACCGCCTGGCGCTGCACGCGCGCCGTCAGGTTACTGGCGATCACGGCGACGACGAGGAAGACCAGAAAGGCGACTATGCTTTCGGGATCCCTGATCGTCAGCGTGTAACGCGGCTCGAGGAAGAAGAAGTTGAAGGCAAGCGCGCTGAGAAAACAGGCATAGAGCGCCGGCCCGAGCCCGAAGCTCACGGCCGCGCTCAGCACTGCCAGAAGCAGGACGCTGGCGAGATTGCGGACGTCTAGGAACCGGTCGAGGATCGAGCCGACGGCCAGAGCGCCGGCGACGTAGATCGTCGAGAACAGATAGGGCCAGATCTGGAATGGCTTCTGCTCGGGCGCGGCCTTGACCCGCGCCGCCGGCGTGTCGCCATCGCGCTCGGCGCCAGAAATGACATGGACGCTGATGTCGCCGGCGTTGCGGATCAGATCGTAGGTGAGCGAGCCCTCGATCAGCTCGCGCCAGCGCGACCGGGTCGGCCGGCCGACGACGATATGGGTGAAGTTGTTCGACGTCGCGTGGCGCACGATGTCCTGGGCGACGTTCTGGCCGGGAATGGTGGCGATCTCGGCGCCGAGCTGTTCGGCAAGGCGCAGGTTCCTGGCCAGCCGGTCCTTGTCCTCCTCGGAAAGGCCCGCAAGGCGCGGCGTGTCGACATGCAGCGCCGTCCAGGGTGCGCGCAGCCGGTCGGCGAGCCTGCGCGCATAGCGGATGCGGGCCGCCCCGCCAAGCTGCGAGTCGACGCAGACGAGCACGCGCTCGCCCGCCGCCCAGGGACCCGGAATGGCGTGCGACTGCATGTGGTTGAGCAGTTGCTCGTCGACGCGCTGGGCGGTGCGGCGCAGGGCCAGCTCGCGCAGCGCCGTCAGATTGCCCGGCGAAAAGTAATTCTCGATCGCCCGCTGCGCAGTGTTGGGGAAATAGACCTTGCCGTCCTGCAAGCGTTTGATCAGGTCGTTGGGTGTGAGGTCGATGATCTCGATGTCATCGGCCTCGTCGATGATGGAATCGGGCACCGTCTCGCGCACCCTGACGCGGGTGATCTGGGCGACGACGTCGTTCAGGCTTTCGACATGCTGGATGTTGAGCGTGGTGTAGACGTCGATGCCTTGCGCCAGGATCTCCTGCACGTCGAGATAGCGTTTGGGGTGCCGGCTGCCGGGAGCGTTGGTGTGGGCGAGCTCGTCGACCAGCACCAGTTGCGGGCGACGCTTGATGATGGCGTCGATGTCCATCTCGTCGAGGGTCTGGCCGCGATAGTCGATCAGGCGGCGCGGGATCACCTCATAGCCGTCTATCAGGGCCTGGGTTTCCTTGCGGCTGTGCGTCTCGACGACGCCGATCACGACATCGATGCCGTCGGCCAGGCGGGCGCGGCCGGCCATCAGCATCTCGTAGGTCTTGCCGACGCCGGGCGCGGCACCCAGGAATATGCGCAGGCGGCCACGGCCCTCGCGTTCGGCATGCTCCAGCAGCGCGTCGGGAGAGGGGCGGTTCTCGGGGGCGGTCCTGTCGTCCGGCATCAGTCCAATCATGAATTGCGCCGGGGACCGTGTCGATCCCCGGCGCGGAGCAGATTACTTCAGGTCATCCAACGCCAGGTTCAGCGCCAGCACATTGACCGTCGGCTCGCCAAGGACGCCGAGCTCGCGATCCTCGACATGGCTGTCGACGAGCGCCTTCACCTTGGCCTCGTCCGCGCCGCGGGCCTTTGCGACGCGCGGCACCTGGAAATAGGCGGCATCGGGGCTGATGTCGGGATCGAGGCCGCTGCCCGAAGTGGTGACGAGGTTCATCGGCACCGGTGCGTTCGGGTTTTCGGCTTTCAGCTTCTCGACGTCGCCCTTGATGCGGTCGATGAGCTTGGGATTGGTAGGGCCGAGATTCGAGCCGCCGGAGGAGGCGGCGTTGTAACCGTCACCGGCCGCCGACGGCCGGCCGTGGAAATAGCGGTCGCCGGCGAAAGCCTGGCCGATCAGGCTGGAGCCGATCACCTTGCCATCCTTTTCGATAAGGCTGCCATTGGCCTGGTTAGGAAACAGCGCCTGGGCTATGCCGGTCATGCCGATCGGATAGACGAGGCCGGTCAGCACGGTGAAGAAGACGATCATGACAAAGGCGGGTCTGAGTTGCTTGAACATCGGGGCAAATCCTTATGCGAGGCCTAGGGCCGTGACGATCAGGTCGATCGCCTTGATGCCGACGAACGGCACGACGATGCCGCCGAGGCCATAGATCAGCAGATTGCGGGTGAGCAGCGAGCCCGCGCCGATGGCGCGGTATTTCACGCCTTTCAGCGATAGCGGGATCAGCGCGATGATGATCAGCGCGTTAAAGATGATGGCCGACAGAATGGCGCTCTGCGTCGTTGCCAGATGCATGATGTTGAGCGCCTGCAGCGGACCGGTGGACTGGCCGGGCGCGACGTAGAAGACCGCGAACATCGCCGGGATGATGGCGAAGTATTTGGCGACGTCGTTGGCGATCGAGAAGGTGGTCAGCGAACCGCGCGTCATCAACAGCGCCTTGCCGATCTCGACGATCTCGATCAGCTTGGTCGGGTCGCTGTCGAGGTCGACCATGTTGCCGGCCTCGCGCGCGGCGACCGTGCCGGTGTTCATGGCGACGCCGACGTCGGCCTGGGCCAGCGCCGGCGCGTCGTTGGTGCCGTCGCCGCACATGGCGACCAGCTTGCCCTTGGCCTGCTCCTCGCGGATCAGCGACAACTTGTTCTCCGGGGTCGCCTGGGCGAGGAAGTCGTCCACGCCGGCTTCGGCGGCGATCGCCGCGGCGGTGAGCGGATTGTCGCCGGTGATCATCACGGTGCGGATGCCCATCTTGCGCAGCTCGGCGAAACGCTCTGCGATGCCGCCCTTGACGATGTCCTTGAGGTGAACGACGCCGAGCAGCCGGCCGTCGCGTTCGACAGCCAGCGGCGTGCCGCCGGCCTTGGCGATCTCGTCGGTGATCGCCTGCAGGTCGCGGATCGTTTCGGTCGTCGGATGCGCGCCATGGGCGGCGACGGTCGTCTGGTTGACGTGATTGAGCACCGCATCGACGGCGCCCTTGCGCACCGACGAGCCGTCGATGTCGACGCCGCTCATGCGGGTCTGCGCAGTGAAGGGCACGAAGGTCGCGTGCAAGGTCGCCATGTCGCGGGCGCGGATGCCGTATTTCTCCTTGGCCAGCACGACGATCGAGCGGCCTTCCGGCGTCTCGTCGGCCAGCGAAGCAAGCTGGGCGGCGTCGGCCAGCTCCTGCTCGGTGACGCCCTTGACCGGAAGGAGCTCGGTCGCCTGGCGGTTGCCGAGCGTGATGGTGCCGGTCTTGTCGAGGAGAAGCGTGTCGACGTCGCCGGCGGCCTCGACGGCGCGGCCGGACATGGCGAGCACGTTGAAGCGCACCAGGCGGTCCATGCCGGCGATGCCGATGGCCGACAGCAGCGCGCCGATCGTGGTTGGGATCAGCGTGACGAACAGCGCGACGAGGATCGTCACCGGGATGTAGCCGCCCGAATAGGAGGCGAAGCTCGGGATGGTTGCGGTCGCCAGCACGAAGATCAACGTCATGCCGACCAGCAGGATGTTGAGCACGATCTCGTTCGGCGTCTTCTGGCGCTCCGCGCCTTCGACCAGCGAGATCATGCGGTCGAGGAAAGTGTGGCCGGAAGCGGCCGAGATGCGCACGCGGATCCAGTCCGACAGCACCTGCGTACCGCCGGTGACGGCCGAACGGTCGCCGCCGGATTCGCGGATGACGGGCGCGGATTCACCGGTGATCGCCGCCTCGTTGACGGAAGCCACGCCCTCGATCACCTCGCCGTCAGAGGGGATGATGTCGCCGGCCTCGACCAGCACGACATCGCCGACCTTCAGGCTGGTGCCCGGCACCAGCTTGAATTTGGTGCGATCGCCGTTGGCGAGCAGCTTGGCCTGGGTCTCGGTGCGTGCCTTGCGCAGCGAGTCGGCCTGCGCCTTGCCACGGCCTTCGGCAACGGCCTCGGCGAAATTGGCGAACAGCACGGTGAACCACAGCCAGATGATGATCTGCAAGGTGAAGCCGAGGTCGCCGCTGCCGGCGACCAGGTCGCGGATGAAAAGAACAGTGGTGAGCAGCGAGACGACCGCCACGACGAACATCACCGGATTGCGGACCAGCGTGCGCGGATCAAGCTTGCGGAAGGCGTCGCCGATGGCGGGCACCAGGATGCGCGCATCCATAATAACAGCGGATTTGGACTGGCTCATTTTTGGGCTCCAGTATCGGCTATGTTGGACGGCCCCGGGTGTTCGGTCCTGGGAAACAGGTGCGGAAGGCCGACGGCCAGCAGCCACAGCACGAGCAGCGCGGCCGCCATGCCGAGAAAGGTTGAAAGCGTCGGGAAAGGACGAGGCTTCTCGTCCCTTCCGTCGTCGGGCGCTCCGTCACCGGCCTGGTGATGATCGTCGCGACGTATGTCGTTGAAGCGGGGTATGGTCATCTCAGAAGGTCTGTCCATGGATCATCGCCAGGTGCTCGACGATCGGGCCGACAGCGAGCGACGGGAAGAAGGTGAGGCCGCCGACGATGATGATGACGCCGACCAGCAGGCCGACGAACAGCACGCCGTCGGTCGGGAAGGTGCCGGCGGAGGCAGGCACGGTCTTCTTGGCGGCGAGCGAGCCGGCGATGGCCAAAGCCGGGATGATGACCAGGAAGCGGCCCGTCAGCATGCCGACGCCCAGCGTGATGTTGTACCAGGGCGTGTTGCCGGTGAGGCCGCCGAAGGCCGAGCCGTTGTTCGCGGCCGCCGAAGTATAGGCATAGAGCACCTCGGTGAAGCCGTGCGGGCCGCCATTGGCCATCGAAGCGACGGCGCTCGGCAGGACCACCGCGATGGCCGTGAAGACCAGCATCGCCAGCGGCAAGCAGAGGATGGCGAGCATCGCCATCTTGATCTCCTTGGCCTCGATCTTCTTGCCGAGATATTCCGGCGTGCGGCCGACCATCAGGCCGGCGACGAAGACGGCGACGACGACGAACATCAGGATGCCGTAGAAGCCGGCGCCGACGCCGCCAACGATGACTTCGCCGAGCTGCATGTTGATCAGTGGGATCATGCCACCAAGCGCGGTGAAGCTATCGTGCATGGCGTTGACAGCGCCGCAGGAAGCAGCCGTAGTGATGACGGCGAAAAGCGCCGACGCGGCGATGCCGAAGCGCGTCTCCTTGCCTTCCATGTTGCCGCCGTCGATGCCGAGCGCATGGACCAGCGGGTTGCCGGCGGCCTCGGCCCAGTAGCAGACGGTGACGCCGACGAGGAACAGCGTGCCCATCGAGGCCAAGATAGCCCAGCCCTTGCGCTCGCTGCCGACCATGCGGCCGAAGAAGTTGGTTAGGCCGGCGCCGAGCGCGAAGATCGACAGCATCTGGATCAGGTTCGAGATCGCGTCCGGATTCTCGAATGGATGTGCAGCGTTGGCGTTGAAGAATCCGCCGCCATTGGTGCCGAGCATCTTAATGGCGACCTGCGAGGCGACCGGTCCAAGCGCGATGATCTGCTTGGCGCCTTCCAGCGTGGTGGCGTCGGCATAGGACCCAAGCGTCTGTGGTATGCCGAGCCACACATAGGCGAGCGTCAGCACGATGCAGAGCGGCAAGAGGATGTAGAGCGTGCAGCGGGTCAGATCGACCCAGAAATTGCCGATCGATTTGCCCGAGGCGCGGGCGAAACCGCGGATCAGGGCGATCGCGATGGCAATGCCGGTGGCAGCAGAGACGAAATTCTGCACGGTGAGGCCGGCCATCTGCACGAGATACGACATCGTGCTTTCGCCGGCGTAGTTCTGCCAATTGGTGTTGGTGACGAAGCTGGCGGCGGTGTTGAAGGCAAGCTGAGGGTCTACCGCGCTCATCCCGGCGGGATTGTAGGGCAGCACGCCCTGAAATCGCTGCAGGGCATAAAGCACCAGGAGGCCGGCCAGGTTGAAGAGCAGCATGCCGGTCGCGTAGACGGCCCAGTGCTGTTCTTCCTTCTCGCTGGTTCCGGCGAGACGGTAGAGACCGTGCTCGATCGGAACGAGCAACGGCGACAGAAAGGTTCGGTCGCCGCTGAAGACGCGGTACATGTAGAAGCCGAGCGGCTTCACGAGCAAAGCCAAGATCCCGCAATAGAAGAGGATCTGTATCCAGCCATTTATGGTCATGATGGGCTCTCCGCGTACCGGTTAGAAGCGCTCTGGGCGGATCAGCGCATACGTGAGATAGGCAAGCAGGAACAAGGTCACCGCGGCGCCGAGGATGTAGTCGAGAAGCATTATCCGGCCTTTCCGCTCAGATGATGTCGCAGGCTTTGACGTAGGCTAAGGACAGGGCGAAGAACAAAATCTCGATCCCGAGAACTATGAGGTCCATGGCAGGTCTTCCTTGTTTCCACTTTGTGTCTGCCGGCTCGCGATGGCGAGCTCAAAACTGCACGCGGACGCAGGTCACCTTGGCGGCGACGGCGATCAAAGCGTTTTTCGAAGGAAAATATGGACCCGATCGCCATAAAGGTTCGAGACGGGGCGGATGGGAAAGATATAGGAATTTTATAGGGGTTTTGGGTGGTCCCGTCCGAAGACCCGGGTGGTTAGTCTGCGTTGGCAGACCCCATGCCTTGGCGACTGGCTGAGACGCCTATCGCGGTCGTCATCCACGGGCGAAGCTCGGGAATGACGAGGTTCATGAGCCTTCAGCTCATAACCAGCGTTTGCGATGACTGCCCCAAACTGATGTTGATAGCCGTACCCGACAAGGTGATCGCCTAAATCGTCGGCCGCCGGTCCTTCCACGGCATCTCCTCTTCCAACCGCGCTGAGAGCGCCAGCACCGTCGCCTCGTCGCCGTAACGGCCGACGAGCTGCACGCCGATCGGCACGCCGCCGGCCGACTGGCCGAGCGGCAGCGAGATCGCCGGCAGGCCGGAGATGTTGAATGGGAAGTTGAAGACCGCGTCGCCCCATTTGGCGTTGTAGCGGTCGAGATCGGTTTCCGACATGTCGTAATAGCCGAGCGGACGCGGCAGTTGCGTCAGCGTCGGGGTGATGAAGATGTCATAGGGGTTGAGGTCGCCGACGATGTCGCGGCCGATCAACCTCAACTGCTCGACGTCCGAAATATGCTTGATGCCGCTGGTCGCGCGGCCGCGCTGGATGATCGCCCAGGTCAACGGTTCGACATCGTTCGGCGTGACGGGGCGGCCGACGAGCGTTTCGAGGAAATCGAAGGTCGCGGCCGTCTGCACGCAGGTCATGTCGGTGTAGGTCTTCCATGCGGTATCGGCGTCGAGCGGCATGTCGTGCCGCTCGACGTCGTGGCCGAGGCGTTCGAGCAAGGCGATCGTGGAGAGCACGGTCGCCTCGACCTCAGGGTCCATCGTCGTGCCGTTAGGCGGCGTGACTGTGAAGCCGATGCGCAATTTCTTCGGGGCACGCGCGGAAAGGTTCAGCCAACTGTCGCTGGGAACCGGTGGCGTGTAGGCGTCGCCGGGCAGGGCGCCGGCCACCGCGTCGAGATAGGCGGCGGTGTCGCGGATCGTTCGCGAACAGCAGAGGAAATAGGCGCCGCCATACCAATAATCGCCGAAGGGCGCCAGGCTGACGCGGCCGCGCGATGGCTTCAGGCCGACAATGCCGCAGCAGGAAGCCGGAACGCGGATCGAGCCGGCCCCGTCGCTGGCTTCGGCGATCGGGACCATGCGCGAGGCGATCGCGGCAGCAGCGCCGCCGCTCGAGCCGCCCGGCGTGATGCCTTCCTTCCACGGGTTCTTCGTCGTGCCGTAGAGTTTCGGCTCAGTGGTGATCGACCAGCCATTCTCCGGCGCGTTGGACTTCCCGACGAGGATAAGGCCCGCCGCCTTGATGCGTCGCACCACCTCGCTGTCGGAATCGGCGACGAAGTCCTTGAGGTAGCGGCAGGAATTGGTGAGAGGCGCGCCGGTCCAGGACGAAGCGAGCTCCTTGAGCAGATAGGGCACGCCGGCGAAGGGCGCGTTCTTGTCAACCGACGCCGCCTGGGCGCGCGCCATGTCGTAAAGGCGATGGACGACAGCATTGAGTTCCGGGTTCAGGCGCTCGATCACGGTGATCGCCGCTTCGACCAGCTCGGCCGGCGAAACCTCGCCACACTTCACCAGGTCGGCGAGCGCCAGCGCATCTGAGCTCATGTAGGTTTCAACCATGTTCTGCGAAATCGCGGCCATGTGTTCCTCCCGTTACCATTGTCGGACGCTGAGAATGGTCCGGCGGACTGACCCTCACCCAACCTTCGCTTCGCTCGGCTGACCTCTCCCCGGCGGGGAGAGGAGATTGTCAGCACCGGGCGCTTCCCTCTTCTCCCCGCCGGGGAGAGGTCAGCCGAGCGAAGCGGCCGGATGAGGGGTTGGCGCTACCGTTGACCGAGTAACCTTAGGCCAGCTCGACGGTGCGCTTCTCCGCGATGCTCTGCTCCGCCGCCAGCACGATGCGCAGGCTGTTGACCGCGGCATCCATCTGTTCGGTCAAGTCGAGATCCTCGCGGATGGCGCGCAGGAAGAAGGCCTGCTCGCGGTCGCAGAGCTCCTGGTGCCCGGGCTCGTCCTCCATGCTGACGATCTCGTCGGGCTTGGCAAAATTCTTGTCGCCGTCGACCTGTGCATAGTGGATCTTCAGCGCGTCGGTCTTGGTGTGGCGGTCGATATCGGCGGAATCGGACACCTCCTCGGCGTCCTTGGCGCTGCTTGCCCCCTGACCGGCGACGATCGAGACGGCGCCCTTCGGGCCGACCACGTCCTTCACGAAATAGGCGGTCTCGCTCATCATCGGACCCCAGCCCGCCTCATACCAGCCGACCGAGCCGTCATCGAAGGTGACGTGCAAGTGGCCGTAATTCTGCTTGTCGGCCTCGGCCCAGAGCTTGGCGCCGATGCCGTGCACGCGCACCGGCTTGGCACCGGTCAGCTGGCACATGACGTCGACATAGTGCACGCCGCAGTCGACGATCGGGATCAGCGAGTCGATCAGGTTCTTGTGCCAGTGCCAGGCGGTGCCGCTGCTCTGCTGGTTGAGGTTGAGGCGCATCACCAGCGGCTTGCCGAGCGTCTTGCCGACCTCGATGAATTTGATCCAGGAGGGGTGCACCCGCAGGATGTAGCCCAGCACCAGCTTGCGGTTCTTGGCGCGCGCCGCGGCCACCACCTTCTCGGCATCCGCGATGTTGGTGGCCAGCGGCTTTTCCATGAACACGTGGCAGTTGGCGGCGATCGCCTTCAGCGCGTATTCGGCATGCGTGTTCGGCCAGCTGTTGATCGAGACCGCATCAGGGTTGGTCTCCTTCAGCGCCAGGTCGAAATCCTCGTAGAGCGGATAGCCGGCGAGCTCTTTCGGGATCTTCTTGTTGTTGCTCTTGATGGTGCGGCTCATGATGCCGACGATCTCGAAGCCTTCGGAGCGGTGATAGGCGCTGGCATGCGAAGCGCCCATATTGCCCAGACCAACCACCAGAATTTTCACCTTGTCGGCCATCGAAGCCTCCCTAATGCTCTTTTGAACAGTAACGCGGGCGGCACCAGACGCCACCCGCGGTCAATGCGACCGCCCTATTTGACGGCGGAGTCGAACAGGTGCGCCTTGATCTTCTCGACGTCGAGCGCGGCGAAGCCTTCCGACAGTTTCACGCCCTCGGCGTCGGCCTTGACCTTGGCCTTGTCGAAGTCGTTGGCGGCCGGGATCAGGTCGTTGGTGCAGACGTCCTCGGCCTTCACCGGTGCGGTGATCTGGCCGATCTTGAGGATCTCGTCGAAGAAGCCCTGCCAGCTCGCCATGTCGTGCGAGCCCCAGCCGCCGCGCTTGTCCATGTCGCCGCGGAAGACGTTGATCTGCTGCAGGATCGAGGTGGTGCCGAGCTCGGGGCCGAGGTTCTTGGCCAAAGTCGGGAACTGCTCGAACACCGCTTCGACCGCGGCGCGCGGGTTCTGGTAGCCGAATTCGAGGCCCATCGCCCAGCCGCGCAGGTATTTCTCCAGGAAGGCCTTCTTGTCGGCATCCTCGAGGTCGGCGGCGCGCACGACGAAGGTGTTGGCGGGCAGCTTGGAATTCTGCACGCCGAGCCAGTATTCGAAATCGAGCCCCTTGGCGATCCATTCGGCGCGCAAGCCTTCCCAGGAGAGCGCCGCGTCGCCCTGGCCGCCGGCAAGCGCCGTACCCCAGGTCGGCCAGCCGGCCTCGACGTATTTGACCTTCTTGATGTCGACGCCCTGGGCCGCAAGCAGCGGATCGACGATCGCCTGCCAGGCGGCGGAGCCGAGCAGGATGGTCTTGCCCTCGAGGTCCTTGAGGTTCTTGGTGCCCTGGCCTTTGCGGAAGGCGATGCTGAACGTGTCGCGCGCGCCCATGTGGAAGACGGACTTCAGCTTCATGCCGTTCTGGATGGCAAAGGAGAAGACGCCGGGCGAGGGGAAGCCCATGTCGGCCTGGCCGACATCGACGAACTTCACCGTCGCGGTGCCGTCGGACGGGCCTGGCTGCATGTCGGTGGCGAGGTCTCCGAAATAGCCGGCTTTCTTCGCAGACCAGTAGGGATAGTCGTCCAGCACTTCGAGCGTGCCGCGCGGCGAGATCCAGGTGAATTTCTCATAGGCCGCGGCCCTCGCCTTCAGGCCGGACGCGCCGAGCGCGGTGGCGGTCACGACACCTGCGGCCGTCACCTGCAGGAAATAACGGCGGCTGATGCCGGCCGGAACACTGGAATGGATCGGATTTTCGTTGGTCATGGCATTCCCCTTTTGTTGATTGCCCTTTTATCGATCGCTTGCCTTTCGCCCGCCTCCCGGGCGACCTCATCCTTTTGCGCTCACGTTTCCCAGCTCGCCCATTTCTTGCCGATCAGGAAGAACAGCACGTAGATCAGGATGCCGAGCGTCGACAGGATCAGCACCACCGCGAAGAATTGCGGCATCTGGATCATCGACGAATAGGAGGTCAGCCGGTTGCCGAGGCCGAAGCCGCCGCCGACCATCTCGGCGCCGACGGCGGTGAGCAGCCCGAAGATAGCACCGATCATCAGCCCGACCAGGATCATCGGCAGAGCCATCGGCGCGCGGATATTCCAGAAGATCTGCAGCGTGCTGGCGCCATACGAGCGGGCCAAGGCGATCTTGGCGCTGTCGACGCGGCGGAAGCCGGTCGCGGCGTTGATCATCACCATCGGGCCGGCAGCCAGAGCGACCGCAATGATGCGTGGCGTGTAGCCGAAGCCGAAGCGCAGGATGAGCAGCGGCACCAGCGCCAGCATCGGCGTGGTGACGAGGATGAGGATATAGGGCGCGACGATTTTTTCGGCGAAGGGAAACTGGGTGATCACCGCCGCCATCACCAAGCCGACTATGGCGCCGATGGCGAAGCCCGAGACAAGCTCGACCAGCGTGTAGCCGAGATGCGGCGCGATCAGCGGGAACTCATCGAAGAGAGCGTAAACGATCGAGCTCGGCGGCGGCATGATGTATTGCGGCACGTGGAAGACCCGCAGCGCCAGCTCGATGCCGCCGATGATCACCACGGCGACGGCAAGGATAGCCGCCACCTCGGCGCCGGACTTGATGCCGGGGCCGCCGGCGAAGGCCGAAAGATTGGTCAGGCTGACCTCCTGCCCGTCTCCCGATTTGGCGCCGGATTTGGCCTTGGAGAATTCCGGAATGGCGTCGCCCCCGCTCACGGCCTGATCCTCACGATTTCGGCCGAGGGTCGCTCCGGCGTGCTCGGCCGCACGCGCTCGCCGACGATGTCCATCTTGATCTTGTTGGTGAGGTCGAAGACCTCTTTCGTCGCCATGATCTCCAGCGAACGCGGCCGCGGAAACGGCACGTTGTAGATCTTGGCGACGCGACCGGGCCGTGTGGTCAGCACCACGACGCGGTCGGAGAGGAAGATCGCTTCCTCGATGCTGTGGGTGATGAAGACGATGGTGGTCTTGGTATCCAGCCAGATCTCCTCGACCAGGCGGTTCATTTCTTCCCGGGTGAAGCTGTCGAGCGCGCCGAAGGGCTCGTCCATCAAAAGCACGGAGGGCTTCAGCGCCAGGGCGCGCACGATCGCGGCGCGCTGCTGCATGCCGCCGGAAAGTTCGCGCGGGAACTTGCCGCCGAAGCCGTCAAGCCCGACGCGGTTGAGCAGATGCGCGATCCAGGCGCGATCGGGCTTCTCGCCCTTGATCTCGAACGGGAAGTTGATGTTGGCGTCGAGATTGCGCCAGGGCAAAAGGTTCGCTTCCTGGAAGACGATGCCGATCTCGGGGCGTGGCCCAGTGATCTCCTTGCCGTCGAGCAGGATGGAGCCGGCTGTCAGGCGATGCAGGCCCGACATCGACCACAGCAGTGTGGTCTTGCCGCAGCCCGAGGGACCGACGATCGAAACGATCTCGTTGGATTGCACATCGAGGCTGCAGTGATCCAGCGCCAGAAGGTCGCCGGAGCCTGTCTGGTACACCTTCGTCGCTGCTTGTACGCCGAGCTTCGGCGTTCTTGCACTTGCCGTACTCATGCTCCCCCTCGGAGACTGCGCGATGCGTTGCCCGAGGCCCATCTGTCCGCGAAATCAGTCTGTAACTATCCTACTTTACTGTCAAGCGGCGGTAGACAGAGCGAGCAATCAGCTTCAATCAGCCTTTATATAAGCATTTGATTTTTATCGAATTTTTGATCTCTTGCGGCGCGTGTTACTTTCCTACATACTCGTTTCGGTTGATTGCCTATGGCCAGCAGGCGGATAATCGCGAAGATGACAGGTCCCGAAGCGGGCTGGGGAGGACTGGCGAATGACCGAAGCTGACAGCCAGGCGTTGCGAACGACCGACGAGGACGGCGACCGGCACGACCATGTCAGGCGCATTCCCGATATCATTTCACAAGTGAAGGACAGCTATGCGGAGCTGCGGCCGGCCGAGCGCCGCGTCGCCGATGTCGTGCTGGACGACGTCAAATATGCGGTCGATGCTTCCAATGCCGCGCTTGCCCAGCGCGCCGGGGTCAGCGAGCCGACGGTCACCCGCTTCTGCCGCGCCATCGGGTGCGATGGGGTGCGCGATTTCAAGCTGAAGCTGGCGCAGAGCCTTGTCGTCGGCGCGCTCTATCTCGCCACCAAGCCGCAACCGGCGAACAGCGACAGCGGCATGCCGTTCTGGAACGCCGTGTTCGGCGAGGCGCGACGCGCGCTGCAGGAGGCGGAGCGGCAGATCGATCCGGGACAGTTGCAAAAGGCGGCGGAGCTGATCGCCAAGGCGCGGCAGGTGACGGTGTTCGGCCTGGGCGGCAGCTCGTCGGCGCTGGCGCAGGAGACGCAATACCGGCTATTCCGCTACGGCATCACCATCAGCGCGCAATGCGATCCGTATCTGATGCGCATGACCGCTTCGACGCTGAAGCCGGGCGATCTGGTCATCGCGATCTCGGCCACCGGCCGCACGCGCGAGGTGATCGAAGCGGTCGAGCTTGCCAAGCATTACCGCGCCAACGCGATCTGCGTGACGGCGCCCGACACCGAACTGACACGCGTCTGCGACGCGCGGCTGACGATGGCTGTTCCGGAATATCCCGATACGCTGAAGCCGACCGCTTCGCGCTACGCTTTCCTCGCTGCCATCGACCTGCTGGCGGTGGCGACCGCTTACCGGATCGACGGCCCGGCGCGCGAGACCGTGCGCCGCATCAAATATAACGCCCAGATCCATCGGACAGGCAAGGAGATGGAGCCGCTGGGAGATTGAGGCGATCGATATTCAGGTGAGGCCGGCCTGCAAATGGCGGTTTCCTGCGCTTCCGGTGCTCACGTACTTTAAGTACGCTCCGCTCCGGTTCTCGGAACCCACCATTTTCGACTCGGCCTGACCTGAATCTCGACCACCTCAAGGCGAGTTTTGGCAAGGCCGCTAATTGCGACCAGCCGTTCGATTATATTCGGAGGGAAGGACAAAAATGCTCGACATCGCACCATCGCAACAGGCGACTACCTGGCTCAGCTCATTCGGTCGAACGCTTGAGGCCGGCGATATCGGGGCGGCGACCGGTCTCTTCGTCGAGGATTGCTATTGGCGCGATCTTTTGACCTTCACCTGGAACATCAAGACCATGGAGGGACAGGCCGCGATCCGCGACATGCTGCAAGCCACGATATCTTCGGTGCAGCCGTCGCATTGGCACCTGTCAGGCGAGGCGAGCATAGACGACGGAGTGATCGAAGCCTGGTTCACCTTCGAGACGGCGGTCGCGCGCGGCGAGGGCATCCTGCGGCTCAAGGACGGCCGCTGCCGCACGCTGTTCACGGCGATGGGCGAGCTGAAGGGATTTGAGGAGCAAAAGGGCCCGGCCCGACCGCTCGGCATCCGCCACAAGGCCGATCCCAAGCGCGAGACCTGGGCGGAAGCGCGGGCGCGCGAGGCGCGCGATCTCGGCGCGCACGAGCAGCCCTATTGCCTGGTGATCGGCGGCGGGCAGGGCGGCATCATGCTGGGCGCTCGGCTGCGGCAGCTCGGAGTACCGACGCTCATCATCGAGAAGAACGCGCGCGCCGGCGATTCCTGGCGCAACCGCTATCGCTCGCTCGTGTTGCACGATCCGGTCTGGTACGACCATCTGCCTTATATTCCGTTCCCGGAAAACTGGCCCGTCTTCACGCCCAAGGACAAGATGGGCGACTGGCTGGAAATGTATACCCGCGTCATGGAGCTGAATTATTGGGTCGCCACCAAATGCATCAGCGCCGCCTATGACGAAGCCGAGAAGGTCTGGACCGTGGTGGTCGACCGCCTCGGCCAGCTCATGACGCTGAAGCCGAAGCATATCGTCTTCGCCACCGGCGCCTACGGCCCGCCGCGGCAGATCGAGCTGCCGGGCGCCGATAGCTTCAAGGGCGAGCTCCTGCATTCCAGCCAGTATTCCACCGGCGAGAAATTTCGCGGCAAGCGCGTCGCGGTGATCGGCGCGGCGAGCTCGGGCCATGATGTCAGCGTCGACCTCTGGGAAGCGGGCGCCAAGGTCACCATGGTCCAGCGTTCGCCGACGACCGTGGTGAAATCCGACACGCTGATGGATGTCGGCTTCGAGATTTTTTCCGAGAAGGCGCTGGCGCGCGGCATCACCACCGACAAAGCGGACATGATCGTGGCTTCTACGCCGTTCGCCCTGGTACCGAAGGGCCAGCGGGCGCTCTACGATGTGATCCGGGCGCGAGACGCGGATTTCTACACGCGTCTCAGCGCCAGCGGCTTCGCCATCGATTTCGGCGAGGACGAAACAGGATTGTTGATGAAGGCATATCGCACCGGCTCGGGCTATTACATCGACGTCGGCGCCTGCGAGTTGATCCTGAACGGCGCGATCAAGGTGAAGAGCGGCGTCGGCATCAAGTCGCTGACGCCGAACGGCATCCTGTTCGAGGACGGCAGCGAGCTTACCGTCGACGCGATCGTCTGTTGCACCGGCTACCGGTCGATGAACGAGACGGTGGCGGGCATCGTCTCGCGCGAGGTCGCCGACAAGGTGGGCCCGTGCTGGGGCCTCGGCTCCGGCGTGAAGGGCGATCCCGGTCCGTGGCAGGGCGAGCTGCGCAACATGTGGAAACCGACGGCGCAGGAAGCGCTGTGGTTCCACGGCGGCAATCTGGCGCTGTCGCGCTTCTACTCGAAATATGTGGCGCTGCAGCTCAAGGCGCGCATGGAGGGGATTGCGACGCCGGTTTATGGCGAGCCGAGCAATGCGAGGCGGTGACGCGCGATCTCCCCCTCTTGGGGGAAGATCGGCCAATCACTTCCCAAAATGCCTGGCCGCCACATCCACATGCGTGTGGTGCGCATGCGCCTCGAAACGCTCGGTCTCGTTGTGATCCGTCGCTTCGTTCGGCCACCATTTGCCGGCGATGACGATGCCGTTGGAGACCAGCCGCTGATCCGCGACCAATGACGCGCCGACGGCATCGACAAAGGTAAAGCGGCCCGGCTGGAGCTTCAGCACCGCGACATCGCCGATGCCGCCAACTTTCAGCGCACCGAGTTCGGGCCGAGCGATCGCCCGCGCGGGATTAACCGTTGCCGCGCGCAGCACTTCGAGCAGCGGCATGCCGAGCGCCATGAGCTTCGACATGCAGACGAGAATGTCGAAGGCCGGGCCGTCGACGCAGTAGAGATGCACGTCGCTGGAGATGACGTCGGGCGTCAGGCCTTCGGCGAGCATCGCCTTCGCCACCTCGAAGTCGAAGGAGCCCATGCCGTGGCCGATGTCGAAGATGACGCCGCGCTCGCGCGCCAGCCGCATATCCGGCCGCACCGCGCCGGAGGCGAAGACCGGCGCATTGGGGAACGGCCGGAAGCAATGGGTGAGGATGTCGCCGCGCCGCAGCCTCGGCATCACTTCCGAGCGGCCGGGCGGCGGCTCGTCGATATGCGCCATCAGCGGCATGCCGACCTTGTCGGCGGCTTCGAGTGCGAGGTCGACCGGCGCGATGCCGCCCGCCCCGCCGGCATGCTTGCCGGAGCGGACTTTCACGCCGACGACGACATCGGTGTGCTCGCGCACCGCAGCCACTGTCTCGCGCGGCTCGCAGAGCCTGAGGTCGCCGCACTCGCCGACCGACACCGTCTTGGCGAAGCCGAAAATGCCGGCGAAGGAAATGTTGACGTAAGCGAGGATGCGGACCTTCGAGCGCTCGATGACGTGGCGGCGGAAGCCCAGGAAATTCCCGGCGCCGGCGCTGCCCGCGTCGATGAAGGTGGTGGTGCCGCTCTTGGCGGCGAGCCGGTCGGCATCGACGCCGAGCGAGGTGCCGCCCCAATAGACGTGGCTGTGCAGGTCTACGAGGCCGGGCGTGACGATGCAGTCCCTGGCGTCGACTATCTGCGCGGCATGTTCGGCGTCGATGGCGGCGTCGATCGCAGCGACGCGGCCATCGGCGATAGCAACGTCGCGTTGCGCGTTGAGGCCCGATGCGGGATTCATGACGCGTCCGCCCTTGATCAGGAGATCGAACTGCATCCCGTGCCCTCCCTGCTACTGCGTGTTCGCGATTAGAGCGGCCGGTATGCGACGGCCTCGACCTCGATCTTGATGTCGATCATCAGGCGCGATTCGACCGTGGTGCGCGCCGGTGGATCCTTCGGGAAATGCCTTGCATAGACGGTGTTGAACGTGCCGAAGTCGCGCGCATCCTCCAGCCAGACGGTGGTCTTCACCACATCGTCCATGGTGCAGCCCGCCAAGTCTAGAGCCGCCTTGACGTTCTGCAGCACCTGCTCGGTCTGCTCGGCGATGCCGCCCTTCACCACCAGCCCGTCGCTGCCCACCGGCACCTGGCCGGAGACATAGACGAAATCGCCGGCCCGCACCGCGGGCGAGAGCGGAACGTGGGATTTTCCAAAGCACTGCTTGGGCAAGTGAGCCTCCTTTTGTCGACGGATGGGAACCGGTCACATAGCCGTCTACGCCTGTCGCCACGATCCTCATAGAGCCAATGTCGGAAAGCAACATTTTTTCGAAATCCATGTTGCTTTATTACAGAAGCCTGAGCATCTTGCGATCGACGCCGCTTCCGGCCGCGCAGATATAGGAGGGGAGATCCAGCATGACCTTCGATAAGAACCCGTTCCCGGAAAGCGATGCCGACCGTCATGCGCTGTGGGAAATGCTGGTGCGGCGCGACATCGATGCCTTCCTCGGTCAGGACTGGTCGATGGTCGAGGACGATTTCATTGCCGAGAGCTTCTTCGGCATGCATGCGCATTTCCTCAGCAATGCCGATGCCTGGCGGCTGCAGTTCCCGAGGCTCGAAATCTATCGCGACGAGTGGCTGCGCCAGGCCAAGGAAACCGCGGCGACGAAATTCGCCGAGCCGCTGCGCGAAGCGCTGTTCCGTGTCACCAACATGCGCGATATCGACGTCGATGGCGACCGCGCGGTGCTGCACAAGAAGTTCGACGGCTCGGTCGCCAAGGCCGATGGCGGCGTCGACCGGCTGAGGTGGCAGACGCTCTATTTCTGCCGTAAGGTCGGCGGCCGCTGGAAGATCGCGGGCTTCGTCGGTTACATGCCGCATCCGCTGGGAGGATAGGTCGGGCTGGCGGTATTCAGGTGAGGCGCCCCGACCTTCCGGGCCTCCTAGGAAAGCCGCGGCAACCGCTCATCGGGCGAGCGGTGGTCGAAGATGACGCCCATGGTCTTACCAACGGCGGCCATGACGATCAGCTCGACCAGATGGTCGTCGCTGTCCTCGCAGGCGGGGTCGGCGTGGCGTATCGCATCGAGCATGGTCCGCGTAGAGACGGTGTCGCCGGCGCGAAAGTTCGAAAGAGCAGACGAAACAAGATCTTGCACCGTCAGGTCTGTGACCGGCACTTCCGCAGCGATGTTCATTGGCCTCCTCCTGCCATGAACCCTCTCATAAAAAGATGATACGCCAATGGCTGGATTGCGCCAGCGAAATGGTGGTCCGACCAGTTCGATTGGCGACATCCTGCCGCCAATCTGGTCGGAGGGACGGCTGGCGCTCGCTCCTAGGGCAGGCTGACGCCCGCCCTTAGATGTGGAACATCGGTTGGCCGGAGGCCGGCAAGCTCGACGCTCCGCTCTCAGGTTGATAAGCCCTTGGCGCGCAGGGAGACGATCCGAGTCGAAATATGACCGTTGCAATCGAGATGGGGCAGACCACGGCAGGCGCGCCGGCGGCCCTCGACCTTGAGGAATTGCTGGCGACCCGCCTGCTGGTGCAGGGCAATTCGGGCTCCGGCAAGTCGCATCTGCTGCGCAGGCTGCTCGAACAGAGCGCGCCTTGGGTGCAGCAGACCATCATCGACCCCGAAGGCGACTTCGTGTCGCTTGGCGAACGCTTCGGGCATCTGGTGATCGATGCCGAGGAGCATACCGAGCGCGGCCTGCAGGCCGCCGGCGAGCGGGCGCGCATCCATCGCGTCTCGACAGTCCTCAACCTCGAAGGGCTCGATGCCGAGAACCAGATGCGGCGCGCCGCCGCCTTCCTCGGCGGGCTGTTCGAGGTCGCGCGCGACCATTGGTATCCGATGCTGGTGGTGGTCGACGAGGCGCAGCTCTTCGCGCCCGCCGCCGCCGGCGAGGTTTCGGATGAAGCGCGCAAGCTTTCGCTGGGCGCCATGACCAATCTGATGTGCCGCGGCCGCAAGCGCGGACTTGCCGGCATCATAGCAACCCAGCGGCTGGCGAAGCTTGCCAAGAACGTCGCGGCGGAAGCCTCCAACTTCCTGATGGGCCGCACTTTTCTGGACATCGACATGGCGCGCGCGGCCGACCTGCTCGGCATGGAGCGGCGCCAGGCCGAAGCTTTCCGCGACCTGGAGCGCGGGCACTTCATGGCGCTTGGACCCGCCTTGTCGCGCCGCCCGCTCAGCGTGCGCATCGGCCAGACCGAAACCAGCCCGCGCAACGGCACGCCGCGTCTGATGCCGATGCCGGGAGCTGCGCTCGAGGATGCGCGCGCAATTATTCTTGCCGCGCCGCCGCCGGAGATGGTGCGGCCACAACGCCGGCCTTCGCCCGACCTGCTCGACCAACTGATGGCGGCCAAGGCCGCACCGCTGGACATCCGCCCCGAGCCGGCGGAGCCGCAGCCGAGCGCCGAGGACCTCGCCGAGCGGCGCGAACGGATGGACCGCATCCTGCGCGCCATCCTGGCCGAGCCTGATGCGGGCTTCCGCGTCATCGGCGTACTCTACCAGGAGTTCGTGGTCCGCTGCCGCATCGAAGGGCTTGCCTCGGTGGTGCCCGAGCTTTCGGAATTCCGCCGCATGCTGACGCGCGCCCGCGCCGGCGTCGGCCCCGACATGGCCGAGGACGATGCGTGGCGGGATGTTTCCGTGCGCGCCTCGCTGCTGCCGGAGGACATGCAGGGCGTGTTCATGATGATCGCCCGCGCCGCCAAGGAGGGCTGGCCATGCCCGAGTGACGCGGCGATCGCGCGCGCGTATGGATCGCATTCGCTGCGCCGCGCGCGCCGTCTGCTCGACTACATCGAGGAACAGGGGCTCATCGTCTGCCAGGTCGATGGTGCTGGACGCCGTACCGTGACGCTGGTCGAACTCGCCTGGGCGACGGCGCCGGGCGATCCCAATGCCGCGGAGCAGGACAGCTCGGCGGCTTAGCCGGCGGACGACCATCCGGTCCGAGGCTCGAGGGAAAGCGCAAAACTACCGCATTGCACAATCTCGATCCGGCTGCACAATAGAGGCATGCTGGCCGGTTCGTTGACCATCCTTGTTATCGACGAGAACCGCATCCGTGCCTCGATCATCGAGGCCGGATTGCGGGACGCCGGGCATAGCCAAGTCACCGTGGTCCATGACGTGGCCGGCATCGCCAAGCGCATCGCCGAGATCGAGCCGGACGTCATCGTCATCGATCTGGAAAATCCCAACCGCGACATGCTGGAGAACATGTTCCAGCTTTCGCGCGCGGTGAAACGGCCGATCGCCATGTTCGTCGACCGCTCCGACCGGGCCTCGATCGAGGCGGCCGTCGATGCCGGCGTGTCCGCCTACGTGGTCGATGGGCTGAAGAAGGAGCGTATCAAGCCGATCCTCGACATGGCGATCAGCCGCTTCAACGCCTTCTCGCGCATGGCGCGCGAATTGGAGGAGGCGCGCAGCGAGCTCGAGAACCGCAAGGTCGTCGACCGGGCCAAGGGCATATTGATGAAGTCGCGCGGCTTGAGCGAGGAGGCGGCCTACGCGCTTCTCCGCAAGACCGCCATGAACCAGAACCGCAAGATCGCCGAGATCGCCCAGAGCCTGGTGACGGCGGCAGGGCTGCTGGACCCGTTGGGGGGCGAATGAGCACGACGCATGAGATTACCGCCGGCTTCATGCCGCTCTTCGACAGTGCCGTCCTGGTCGCGGCCGGCGAGATGGGCTTTGCCGCCCGCGAGGGCATCGAGCTCAAGCTGCAGCGCGAGACGTCCTGGGCCAACATCCGCGACCGCATCGCCATTGGCCACTTCGACGTGGCGCATATGCTGGGCCCGATGCCGCTCGCCTGCAGCCTCGGCCTCACGCCGCTCGCTTCCGAAACCATCGTGCCCTTTTCGCTCGGCCTCGGCGGCAACTGCGTCACCGTCTCCAACGCCGTATGGGACGGCATCGCGGCGCATGGCGCGTCGCCTGATCTCGATCCTGCGCGTGCCGGGCAGGCGCTCGGCGCTTTGATCCACGAGCGAGCGAGCGCTGGCCGCGAGCCACTGCGCTTCGCCGTCGTGCACCCGCATTCCGGGCACAATTACGAGCTGCGCTATTGGCTCGCCGCCTGCGGCATCGATCCCGACCGCGACATCGAGATCGTCATTGTGCCGCCGCCCTTCATGGCCGATGCATTGGCGGCCGGCCGCATCGACGGCTATTGCGTCGGCGAGCCCTGGAACAGCGCCGCCGTCGCGGCAGGCACCGGCCAGATCGTCACGGTCAAGGCGCTGCTTTGGCGCAACAGTCCGGAAAAGGTGATCGGCGTGCGCAAAGTCTGGGCGGAAGAAAACCCGGACGCGCTGGCAGCACTGCTGAGGGCACTGCATCACTCCGCACGCTGGTGCCAGGATCCGGCAAACCGCGGCGACCTTGCGGCGCTGATGGCGAGGCCTGAGTTTCTCGGCCAGCCGGAGGCGATCCAGATGCCGGCACTCACCGGACGCCTTCAACTCGGTGGAGGCGTGGAATGGAACGTCGAGGATTTCTTCCTGCCCTTCGACAAGGCGGCGAATTTTCCCTGGAAGAGCCATGCGCTGTGGTTCTACACGCAGATGGTGCGCTGGGGTCAGTTGCCGCATACGCCGCAAAACCTCGCCATCGCGCGCGATTGTTACCGGCCCGACCTCTATCGCTCGGCGCTGAAGCCGCTCCGCGTGGCGCTGCCCGGCGCCAATGCCAAAGTCGAAGGGGCCTTGAAGACGGCGACGCCGGTCGGCTCGGCCGGCGCGAGTCTTGTCCTTGGCCCGGACGGATTTTTCGACGGCCAGATCTTCGATCCGGACCGGATCGACGCCTACGTCGCCGGCCAGAAACGCGCCTGATCATTTGCGCGCCAATCTTGTGCATTGCACAAAATTTGTGCTGCATGTTTGTGCCATTGATCAATGTTTGACCGCGCCGCCGCTCGGCCCGGCCGAAGGCCAAAGCTCCCACTGCATTGATGTTCCTTGAAATTCAGCTTCCGAGCGAAACTGGCACGCTTCGTGCTTTGAAATTATCGAGCCCGTTCGCGGGCAATGGAACAGGCGTCCAATGGCGGGCGCCACAGGCAAAGCTGCCGCTCAGGTCAATACGCGATCCCGGATGTACGGACGCGCGAGGCCTGGACGGCAGCTTTTTTCGTTTGGACCGGAGACGACGTTGACCAAACGGATCGGATGTTCGCTCAAGGATTTCACCCGCCGCGATGTCCTGGCGAGCAGCATCCTCACCGCGGCGCTGTTCACCGCGGCGCTCTTGCTGTTCCCACCCAATCACGAAACCGAGGACAAGGATCGTCAAGTGACCGCGCGTCCCGGTCTCGCCGCGCTGACCGATGCCGCGCCTCTGATCAACACAACACGCGGCGCCTCCAACGCCGCAAACCGGAGCCGACCATGACCGCCAACCCCCCAGCCGCGCAAAGCCAGGACAGCAGCTCCCGGCAGGCGCTCGTCATGTCCACCATCGCCTTCACCGTGTGCTTCGCGGTGTGGACGATCTTTTCCATCATCGGCGTGCGCATCAAGCAGGAGCTTGGGCTGAACGAGACCGAGTTCGGCCTGCTAGTCGGTACGCCGATCCTCACCGGCTCACTCGTGCGCATGGTGCTCGGCGTCTGGACAGACCGCTATGGTGGACGCCTGGTCTACACCATGACGATGCTCGCGGCCGCGGTCGCGACCTTCCTGCTCGCCTTCACGCATAGCTATGAGCAGATGCTGGCCGCCGCGCTCGGCGTCGGGCTCGCCGGCGGCTCCTTCGCCGTCGGCGTCGCCTATGTCTCGCGCTTCTTCCCCGCCGGAAAGCAGGGCACGGCGCTCGGCATATTCGGCGTCGGCAATGTCGGCGCCGCGGTCACCAAGTTCCTGGCGCCGCTCGTGCTGCTTGCCTGGGGCTGGCAGTCGGTGGCGCTGATCTGGGCGGCGGCGCTGGTGGTGATGGCCGCCGTCTTCTGGTTCACCACCGGCGATGATCCTGTCATCCGTGAGCGCCGTGCCGGCAAGGCGGCGCCGGCGAGAAGCTTCTGGCAGGAATTCGCGCCGCTGAAGACCCTGCAGGTCTGGCGCTTCGCCTTCTATTATTTCTTCGCCTTCGGCGCGTTCGTGGCGCTGTCGCTCTGGCTGCCGCGCTATCTCATCGGCGTCTACGGTTTCGGCATCGCCACCGCCGGCATGATCGGCGCTGCCTATTCGATCCCGGCAAGCATCTTCCGCGCCTATGGCGGCGTGCTCTCCGACCGCATCGGCGCTCGCACCGTGCTCTATTGGACCTTCAGCGTTTGTGCCGTCGCGACGCTTGTTCTGTCTCTTCCCTCGGCAGACTATGTCGTGCGCGGCATCAGCGGGCCGATCCCGTTCCACTTCGAGATCGGCCCGCTCGCTTTCATCGCCGTCGCCTCCGTGCTCGGCTTCTTCATGAGCCTCGGCAAGGCCGCCGTCTACAAGCATATCCCCGTCCACTATCCGCAGAGCGTCGGCGCGGTCGGCGGCGTTGTGGGCATGATCGGCGGCCTCGGCGGCTTCATCCTGCCGATCGCCTTCGGCGCGCTAAACGACCTCACCGGCGTCTGGTCGAGCTGCTTCATGCTGCTCTTCCTCATCGTCGTCTCGTGCCTCGTCTGGATGCACGTCACCATCCGCCGGATGGAGCGCGCGGCCGCCGTCAAGCCCGCGTCCCTTTCCTACGCCGCCGAATAGATCGGGTGAGAACGGACATGAGCGAAAGACTTGTCATCATCGGCAACGGCATGGCGCCCGGCAGGATGCTCGAGCACCTTCTGGAAGAAGCGCCCGACCGCTACGCCGTCACCATCTTCAACGCCGAACCGCGCGTGAACTACGACCGCATCATGCTGTCGCCGGTGCTTTCGGGCGAGAAGGAATTCGAGGAAATCGTCATCCATGGCGACGGCTGGTACATCAAGCACGGCATCACCCTCTATAAGGGCCACCGGATCGTCGCCATCGACAGGGACGCCAAGACCGTCACCTCGGATCATGGCGTGATCGAGAGCTACGACAGGCTGGTCATCGCCACCGGCTCGGTGCCCTTCATCATTCCGGTGCCGGGCAAGGACCTGCCCGGCGTGCTCAGCTACCGCGACCTCGACGACGTCAACGCCATGCTGCTCGCCGCACAGTCGCATGCCAAGGCGATCGTCATCGGCGGCGGCCTGCTCGGGCTCGAAGCCGCTGCCGGGCTCAACGAGCGCGGCATGGACGTCACCCTGCTGCATGTCATGCCGACGCTGATGGAGCGCCAGCTCGATCCCGCCGCCGGCTACCTCTTGCAGAAGGCTGTCGAGGCGCGCGGCATCAAGGTCGTGACGAAGGCCAACACCAAGGCTATTGTCGGCAACGGCAAGGTCGAGGGCGTCGAGCTGATGGACGGCACGATCATCCCGGCAACGCTGGTGGTGATGGCGGTCGGCATCCATCCGAACAGCGCCTTGGCCAAGGACGCAGGGCTCGAGGTCAATCGCGGTATCGTCGTCGACGACCGCATGCAGACCTCTGACCCCGCCATCATGGCGCTCGGCGAATGCGCGGAGGTCGGCGGCCATGTCTATGGACTTGTCGCGCCGCTCTACGAGATGGCCCGCGTCGCGGCAGCCAGGCTGTCGGACGGCGAGGACAAGCGCTTCGTTCACTCCGACACCCCGACCAAGCTCAAGGTCACCGGCATCGACCTCTATTCGCTGGGCGACTTCGCCGACGGCGAGGATCGCGAGGAGATCATCCTGCGCGACGCATCCGCCGGCATCTACAAGCGCGTCGTGCTGCAGGACAAGCGCATCATCGGCACGGTGCTGTTCGGCGAGACCGCCGACGGGGCGTGGTTCAACGATCTGAAGAAGAAGGCGATCGACATTTCGGAGATGCGCGAAACGCTGATCTTCGGCCAGGCGTTCCAGGGAGGCGCTTCCTCGGACCCTTCGGCGGCCGTTGCGGCACTGGCGGATGATGCGGAAATCTGCGGCTGCAACGGCGTCTGCAAGGGCAAGATCACCGGCGCGATCACGGCGAAGGGGCTGACCGGTCTCGACGACGTGCGCGCCCACACCAAGGCCGCGGCCTCCTGCGGCTCGTGCACGGGTCTCGTCGAGCAGCTGCTGAAGCTCACGCTGGGCGAGGCCTACAATCCGGCGGCGGTACAGCCTATGTGCGGCTGCACGAGCCTCGGCCACGACGACGTGCGGCGTCTGATCAAGGCGAAGGGCCTGAAGACGATCCCTGCCATCATGCAGGAGCTCGAATGGAAGACCTCCTGCGGCTGCGCAAAATGCCGGCCGGCGCTCAACTACTATCTCATCTGCGATTGGCCGGACCAATATGCCGACGACTACCAGTCGCGCTTCATCAATGAGCGCGTGCACGCCAACATCCAGAAGGACGGCACCTATTCGGTGGTGCCGCGCATGTGGGGCGGGGTGACCAGCGCCGGCGAATTGCGCGCCATCGCCGACGTCGTCGACAAGTTCCGCATCCCGACCGTGAAGGTGACCGGCGGTCAGCGCATCGACATGCTGGGCATCCGCAAGGAAGACCTGCCGGCGGTGTGGGCCGATCTCGGCAAGGCCGGCTTTGTCTCCGGCCATGCCTATGCCAAGGGTCTGCGCACAGTGAAGACCTGCGTCGGCTCCGACTGGTGCCGTTTCGGCACGCAGGATTCGACCGGGCTCGGCATCCGCATCGAGAAGTTCATGTGGGGTTCCTGGACGCCGGCCAAGGTGAAGATGGCGGTGTCGGGATGCCCGCGCAACTGCGCGGAGGCGACCTGCAAGGATGTTGGCGTCGTGTGCGTCGACTCCGGCTACGAGATCCATTTCGCGGGTGCCGCCGGCCTCGATATCAAGGGCACGGAGGTGCTGGGTCTCGTGAAGACCGAGGACGAGGCGCTGGAGGTGATCGTGGCGCTGGTCCAGATGTATCGCGAGCAGGCGCGCTATCTGGAGCGCATCTACAAATGGGCGAAGCGCGTCGGCACCGCCGAGATCAAGAAGCAGACCCTGGACGACGCCGAGAAGCGCCGCGCCTATTTCGAGCGCTTCGTCTTCAGCCAGAAATTCGCGCAGGTCGATCCGTGGTCGGAGCGCGTCTCCGGCAAGGACAAGCATGAGTTCAGGCCGATGGCGTCGGTCGGGTTCGCGGAGGCGGCGGAGTAACCACCATGACCTGGATCGCCATCGGCTCCATCGCCGACATCCCGCGGCGCGGCGCGCGTTGCGTGGCCACCCCGCAAGGCAAGATCGCCGTCTTCCGCACCGCGAACGACCAGGTCTTCGCCATCGAGGACCATTGCCCGCACAAAGGCGGGCCACTCAGCCAGGGCATTGTCCACGGCGCTGCGGTGACCTGCCCGCTGCACAATTGGGTGATCTCGCTGGAAACGGGCAAGGCGCTCGGCGCGGACGAGGGCTCGGTGCGGACGCTCCCCGTCAAGGTCGAGGGCGAAATGCTCTTCATCGCGCTCGAAGCACTGGCCTCGAAAGCGGCCTGAGGCATGGAAGAAGCATGCGAGGTGAGGACGACCTGCCCCTATTGCGGGGTGGGCTGCGGCGTGCTGGCCAAGGTCGCCGCGGACGGCACGACGACCGTCCGCGGCGATCCCGAGCATCCTGCCAATTTCGGGCGGCTCTGCTCGAAGGGGTCCGCCCTTGGCGAGACGCTCGGCCTCCAAGGCCGTTTGCTGCGGCCGGAAATTCTCGGCAAGCCGGCGAGTTGGAACGAGGCGCTTGACCTAGTGGCTGCGAAATTCTCGCAGGCTGTCGCCGAGCACGGCCCGGATTCTGTCGCCTTCTACGTCTCCGGCCAGTTGCTCACCGAGGACTATTACGTCGCCAACAAGCTGATGAAGGGTTTTATCGGCTCGGCCAACATCGACACCAATTCGCGGCTTTGCATGGCCTCGTCCGTCGCCGGCCACCGCCGCGCCTTTGGCGAGGACATCGTTCCGGGCGTCTATGAGGATTTCGAGTGCGCCGGTCTCATCGTGCTCACCGGCTCCAACACCGCATGGTGCCATCCGGTGCTCTACCAGCGCATTCTTGCGGCGCGCAGAGAGCATGGGACAAAAATCGTCGTCATCGATCCGCGCCGCACCGCGACCGCCGACGAATGCGATCTTCATCTGGCGCTCGATCCCGGCACGGATGTGCTGTTGTTCAACGGGCTGCTCGCGCATCTCGTCCAGGCCGGGAAGATCGATACCGATTTCATCCGCGAGCATACGTCGGGCTTCGATGCCGCGGCCGCGCTGGCCGGCGCCGACGCACCGTCGATCGCCCGCGTCGCGAAGGGATGCGGAGTGGCGGCCGCCGATGTTCAGGCTTTTTATGAGCTATTTGCCGAGGCCGAGCGGACCGTCACCGTCTACAGCCAGGGCGTCAACCAGTCGGCGCATGGAACCGACAAGGTCAACGCCATCATCAACTGCCATCTCGCCACGGGCCGCATCGGCAGGCCCGGCATGGGACCGTTCTCGGTCACCGGGCAGCCGAACGCCATGGGCGGCCGCGAGGTCGGCGGCCTGGCCAACCAGCTTGCCGCGCATATGGATTTCGCGGATGAGGCCGATATCGACCGGGTCTCCCGCTTCTGGAACGCGCCAAATGTCGCGCGCCGTGCCGGCCTGAAGGCCGTGGACATGTTCCAGGCGGTCGCCGACGGGCGCATCAAGGCGCTGTGGGTCATGGGCACCAATCCCGCCGTCTCGATGCCGGACGCTTCGCGCGTCCGCGCCGCCTTGTCCAAATGCGATTTCGTCGTCCTCTCCGATGTGACCAGGACCGACACCATGCGCTATGCCGACGTGCTGCTGCCGGCCGCCGCCTGGGGCGAGAAGGACGGCACGGTCACCAATTCGGAGCGGCGTCTCTCGCGCCAGCGGCCGTTCGTGCCGCCGCCCGGCGAGGCGAAAGCCGACTGGCGCATCATCTGCGAGGTCGCCACGCGCATGGGTTTTGGCGAGGCCTTCGCCTACCAGACGCCAGCCGCGATCTTCCGCGAGCATGCAGCGCTGTCCGCCTTCGAGAATGACGGCAAGCGCCTGTTCGACCTTGGCGGCGTGGCTGATCTCAGCGATGAAGATTATTCCGCCTTTGCGCCGCGCCATTGGCCCGCATCGGAGCGGTGCGAGCAGCAGACGAGATTGTTCGCCGACGGTCGTTTTGCGACAGAAGACGGACGTGCGCGCTTCGTGCCGGTGCGGCAGGAAGCGACGGCTTTCACCGTCGATGCGGACTATCCGCTCGCCCTGAACACCGGCCGGCTGCGCGACCAGTGGCACACCATGACGCGCACCGGCAACGTGCCGCGTTTGATGGCGAACGCGCCGGAGCCGGCGGTCGATCTTCATCCGGCGGATGCGGCCGCGCACCGTCTCCAGGATGGCGACCTCGCTCATCTTTCGACCCGCTTCGGCTTCGTCCGTGCAAAAATACGTGTGACCGAGGCGCAGCGGCGCGGCCATGCTTTCATGCCCATGCACTGGAGCGGGCAGTTCGCTGCCAAGGCCGCGGCGGGCCTGTTGTCCTCGCCGGTCACCGATCCGCATTCCGGCCAGCCGGAGCTCAAGCACGTTCCGGTCCGGATCGTGCGGGAAGAGACCGGCTGGGCCGGCGTGCTCATCACCCGCCGTGATCTCAGGCCGACAGGTTTCGTCCACTGGAGCCGGCATGCGGTCGAGGGCGGCTGGGTCTACGAACTGACCGGAACCGAGCCGCCGGACCAGGGCATCCTCCTGGCGCGCAAGCTGCTCGGCGTCCAGCGGCGGGATCAGCTCCTGGAATACACCGATCGCCGCGGCCTCGCTTATCGCGCCGCGGCCGTCGACGACGGCGGCGTCATGGCCGAAGCTCTGCTGGTCGCCGCCCCGGACCAGTTGCCGGCGCGTGACTGGCTGGTGTCGCTGCTCGCCACGCGCCAGAAGCTGTCGGTGACGGATCGCCATGCGCTTTTATCGGGGCGCTCTCCCGTGCCGATGCCGGCTCTCGGCCGTATCGTGTGCGCATGCTTCCACATCGGCGCCAACCAGCTTGCCTCGGCAGTCGCTTCTGGATGCGATAGCCTGGAAGCGATCGGCTCGACACTGCGCGCCGGCACCAATTGCGGCTCCTGCCGCTCGGAGATCAGGGCGATCATCGACGCCCGCCCGATGCAAGCGGCGGAGTGAGCCGTGCGCCGGCTCTACCGCTCCTCGACGATCCGCAGATACGCCGCGGTCACGAACAGCACGATGAAGCCGAACAGGATGCGGCGGCCGCCTTCGGGCATCTGCAGGATGGTGAGCAGCGTCGTCAGCACGGTCAGGATCAGCGCGCCGATGATGGTGCCGGTATAGCCGCCGCGGCCGCCGAAGATCGAGGTGCCGCCGATGACGGCCGCGGCCACCGAAGGCAGCACCAGCGGTTCGGCGAGCGACAGCGATGGCGCCTTGATAAGGCCGATATAGAGCAGGCCGGTGATGCCGGCGAGCAGGCTGGATAGGACGTAGAGCGCCGTGATCACCTGCCAGTAGCGCACGCCTGACAAGCGCGCAGCGCGCTCATTGTCGCCGACGGCATAGAGCAGGCGGCCGAAGCCGGTGCGGTTCAGCATGAAGACGATCAGCACCGCCACCGGCATGAACAGGAAGAGCGCGTTGGGAAAGCCGTAGGTGAGGCCGGTGCCCAGCCAGTTGAGGAAATCCGGGATTTTCGCGCCGGAGGCGATCACCGTGCGCTGATAGACCTGCAGGAAGCCAGTGCCGATCAGGCTGGTACCGAGCGTCATGATCAGCGGATGCACGCGGAACACGCCGACGCCGATGCCGTTGACGAGGCCGATCAGCAGGGCGGGCAGCATGGCCAGCAGGAACGCCACCGCCGGATCCTGGTTGACGATCTGGGTGGCCATGATGAAGGCGCTCATCGTCGCCACCGTGCCGACGGAAAGGTCGATGCCGCCGGTCAGCATCGTCATGGTCTGGCAGCCGGCGAGGATCGCCAGTGGGATGGCGAATTTCGCCGTGTTGGCGATCCAGCGCTCGTTGACGATGCCGGGGCGCAGGATCTGCAGGATCACCACGAGAATGATCAAAAGGATGATGAGCGGGATGAGCGGGCGGTCCGCCATGAAACGCTTCAGGCGGCGGCCGAACGAGACAGGCTGGGGCATGGTCGCGATGTCGGTCATGACGTTGCTCCCGCCGGGCGGCTCCGCATGGTGATGAAGGCGCCGAACATCACGACGGCGACCATGATCGCGCCTTCGATGATCGCGGTGACATTCGGATCGATGGCCAGAAGCGTCAGGTCGGTGCGCACCAGCCTCAGCACGAAGACGGCGATGATCGGGCCGAGCAGGCCGCCCTTGCCGCCGCCGAGCGCGACGCCGCCCAGCACCACGGCGGCGACGCTGGCCAGCAGATAAGGCCCGGGGATGGGCGCGCCGATGCCGGTGCTGATGGTCAGCGACAGGCCGCCGAGCGCGGCGAACAGGCCGGAGAGCGCATAGGCGAGCATTCTGGTGCGCGCCACCGGCACGCCGCTGCGGAAGGCGGCGAGCTCGTTGCTGCCGATAGCGTAGATGGAGAGGCCGAGCCGCGAGCGCCGGAGCGGAATCCATACGATGCAGAGGCAGACGAGGAGCAGCACCAGCGCCTTCGGAACCCAAGCATCGGCCCAATCCGGCAGGCCGGGGATCGGCACGGTGCCGATGACGCTTGCCTTCAGCCATTCGGCGGCGGCGCCGCCAGGCGCTTCAAGCACGAGCAGCGCCGCGCCCTGCAGCACGAACAGCATTGCCAGGGTGACGACGATGTCGGGGACCCGCGTGACGACGATAAGGACCCCGTTCAGCGCGCCGAGCATCAGCCCCAAGGCCAGCACGAAGGGGACGACGAAGAGCGCGTATTCCTCGCTGGCGCCGTTCATCATCGAGGCGGCGGTGACGCTGGTCAGCGCCATCATGGCGGCGACCGAAAGGTCGATGCCGCCGGCGATGACGACGACGGTCTGAGCCGCGACGGCGAATGCATAGGGTAAGACTGCCCGCGCGAGCGACCCGAAGTCGCCGCTGCCATAACCGGGCTGGATCAGCTTGGTGACGACGAAAAGGAAGATCAGCAGGGCGAAGAGACCTGCGACCCAGCCCTGATTGCGGAGGAAGCGGCTCATGACGCGGCCTCCGCGCTGGATCCGGGTTTGACCTCGGCAAGGATGCCGACGTCCGCCTTCGCGCCGCGCGGCAGGCCATAGGCGGCCCGCATCAAGGCCGCTTCGTCGGCTTCTTCCACCGGGAAAGTGTCGACCACGCGGCCGCCGAAGATGACGATGACCCGGTCGCAGACACGCTGCACCTCTTCCATCTCGGATGTGTAGAACAGTATCGACTTGCCCTGCCCGGCGAGCTCGCGCAGGAGCTTGTAGATCTCCTGCTTGGTGCCGACATCGATGCCGCGCGTCGGATCGAAGCAAAGGATGGTGCGGGCGTTGGCCGCGATCCAGCGGGCGATGGTTACCTTCTGCTGGTTGCCGCCGGAAAGGCGCTGCACCTCGCCCTGGGCGCGGGTGTCGATCTGCAATCTGCCGATGGCGCCGGAAACCACCACCTGCTCCCGGCGCATGCGGATCGGCCCCCATTTGCGCAGCGCGGCGCTGAAGGGCAGAGCGATGTTCTCACGCACCGAACGCTGCATGGCCAAAGCCTCGGTGCGGTCGCCCGGCACATAGGCGATGCCGGCCTGGATGGCGTCGCTCGGATGCGAGAATTTCACCGGCGCGCCGTCGACCTCGATGCTGCCGCCGCTCGGGCGGATCGAGCCGGCCAACGCTGCGAAGAGCTCGTCCTGGCCCTGGCCCTCGAGGGCAAAGACGCCGGCGACCTCGCCATTGGCGAGATCGAAGGAGACGTCGTTGAGCTTGGTGCCGAGCTGCAGGTTGCGGACCGACAGTCGCGGACGGCCGCCGCCGGCAATCCCCACATCGTTTGCTGCGCGCGCGGCGACGCGTGTCTTCTCGATGCGGGTGCCGAGCATCATCTCGACTATTCTTTCCTCGACGCCCGGCTCGATGTCGACGACGCCGACCGTGGAGCCGTCGCGCAGCACGGTGGCGCGGTCGCAAAGCGCCGAGATCTCGACGAAACGGTGCGAGATGAAGATCACGGAGCGGCCGGCGTCGCCCTGGCGGCGCACGACTTCCAGCACTTTCTCGGCAAGGTTCGCCGGCAGTGCCGCCGTCATCTCGTCGAGCAGAAGCACGTCGGGTTCGACGGCGAGCGCGCGGGCGAGATCGAGCACGCGCAGGATGGCGAGAGGGATATGGCGGGCGGTCTCGCGGATGTCGAGGTCGGGAATGCCGAGCTCGCGCACCCAGCGGCGGAAGGGCTCGACCGGCGTGCCGGTCAGCCGCAAGTTGGACAGGACGTCGAGGTCGGGGATCAGCGAAGGTTCCTGGTAGACCGGCAGCAAGCCGGCGCGGCGGGCGGCGGCGGGCGAGCGGACATCGAGCTGCTGGCCACGGATCAGGATGCGCCCGGCGTCCGCCTTGATGGCGCCGGTCAGGATCTTCACCAGCGTCGACTTGCCGGCGCCGTTCGCGCCCATCAGCGCATGCACCTCGCCCGGCAGCACGGACAGCGAGGTGTTGCGCAGCGCGGCGACAGCGCCGTAGTTCTTCGCAACGCCGGTGGCGTCGAGGAGGGGATTGGTGGTCAAAGCGCTCTCGATCTAATGGCTCAAATTATGCGTGCCAAATCAAATGGCAAGGACGCCAGACCTTGGTCCAGCGTCCTCGCGCTTGCGTGCGGATCAGGCGCTTATTCGCCCGGGCCCTTGCAGGCCACGATCTGCTCCTTGGTGTAGGTCGTCCAATCCGGGATCGAGATCGAGACCGGCCATTCGGGGCTGAGCGAAGGGTCGACGACGCTCTTCAGCTTGGCCTTGCCTTCTTCGGTGGCGTTCTCCCAGAGCTGCGGCTGGACCAGAACGGTGTGCTGCGCGGGCTTCTTGCCGTCGAGGATCTGCAGCGCCAGGGTCACGCCGGCGCCGCCGATGGAGCCGGGATTGGTGACGGCCGCACCCACCAGGCCCTTGACCGAGCTCAACTGGCCGACGAAGCCGGCATTGTCGGCGCCCACGACCGGCACCATCGGCGCCTGCTGCTCGACCAGCGCATCGACGATCACATTGTCGATGCCGGAGGTCCAGATGCCGTTGATCGGAGTGCCGGTGGCGAGGAAGGACAGGATCTGCTGCTTGGCCTGGTCCTGCTGCCAGCCGGTGAAGACTTCCTGCGCGACCTTCACGTCGGGGAATTCGGCAAGCGCCTTCTTGAAGCCTTTGTCGCGGTCGCTGTCGGCCGAAGCGCCGGCCGCGCCCCGCATGTAGAACACCTCGCCCTTGCCGCCCATCTGCTGGAACAGCCACTTGGCGCCGAGATAGGCATATTGCTCCTGGTTGTTGGAGATGATGTAAGCGGACGGCTCCGTCACCGCCTGGTCGACGGCGACGACGACGATGCCGGCCTTGGTGGCTTCCTCGAGGCCTGCCTTGATGCCCGCCGGATCGGCCGGGTTGACGACGATGGCGTCGACCTTGGCGCTGATCAGGTTGCGGATGTCCTCGAGCTGGCCGGCGGCGTCGGTGTTGCGGTGGGCGATGTTGAGCTTCGCCACCTCGCCGGAAGCCAGCGCCTGCGCCTTCATGGCGCAGATCATCTCCTCGCGCCAGCCATTGCCCTGCACGGTGTTGGAAATGCCGATCGTGTACTTGCCGGCGGCGACTGAGGCGCCCACCGAGGCAAGCAGGGCAGCGCCGGCAAGAAGCGAGGCCGCGGTCAGTTGTCTTTTCATTTCAGTACTCCTCCACATTGATCTTTTCAGTTCAGTTCCAGGCCTCCGACGCGGTCGGAGCCAAGCTTTTGGTCATTTGATGAAGGGGCGCAGCACGTCGCGGGCAAGCAGAAAGCCCCGCTTGACCTTTTCGTCCGTCCCCTCGAAGCGCCGGTCCTCATGCTCGATGATGACCGGCCCGTCATATCCGGCCCGGTAGAGGCCCGAAAAAATCCTGCTCCAATCGATGTCCCCAAGTCCCGGCATGCGCGGCACCTGCCAGCCTATGCCAGCCGAAAGGATTCCGCGCTCGTACAAACCATCATGATCAATCATCAGGTCCTTGGCATGCACATGGAGCATGTTTGCGCCGAACTCGCGGATGAAGCGCTCCTGGTCGATCATCTGCCAGACGAGATGCGAGGGGTCGAAATTCATGCCAACATCGCCGCCCCAGGCTTCCAGGATGCGACGCCAGACATAGGGCGAGTAGGCGATGTTATGTCCGCCCGGCCATTCGTCATAGCTGAAGATCATCGGGCAGTTCTCGAAGGCGAGCTTCACGCCATGCTCGCCGGCATGGGCGATGATCGCCGGCCAAATCTTCTGCGCGTTCTCCCAGTTGGCGTCGATAGTCTTCGAAGCATCGCCGCCGCAGAAGGTGTTGACGAGGGAGACACCCATGCGGCTCGCCAGCACGATCACCTTCTTCAGATGGTCGATCACCGCTTCGCGATGCGCCCGGTCGGGATGGAGCGGATTGGGGTAGAAGCCGAGGCCCGAGACGGCCAGGCCCTTGCCGGCAAGCCCGGCGGCAATGTCCTTGGCCTCAGCGGCCGAGACGTCCACGTCGATATGGCTGGTGCCGGCATAGCGACGACTTGCTCCAGAGATCTTCGGCCAGCAGGCGATTTCCAGCGCTTCGAAGCCGGCCGAGCGCGCCCAGTCGGCGACCTCGCCGAGCGGCGTATCCGGAAACGGTGCTGTCAGCAGTCCAAGCTTCATGATCCCTCCCAGTTCCTAACTATGCAGATCGCGACGGCTGCTTCAACCGCGCATCGGTTGGCCCAGCGCAGACTTGTCCGACAAAGCCCATCGGATCGTTCGAGAGCAGGCCATCGAGCCCGGCGATGACATGCGCCCGGAATGTCGCGTTGGCGGTCAAGGACGGGTCGAAGACAGCGTCGATGGCGAGGATCGAATCGGCGAGCGCTTTGCTGTCCGAACCGATGCGGTCGGCAATGGCAGCGATCTTGTCGGCAAACGGATCGGACACCTGCCAGCCTCGGCCGAAGCGGGTGGAAGCCTTGATCAGATAAGCCATCCAGCCGGCGACCGGCACCGAGAGGAGCGCGATGCTCTCGCCTTTCGCCAGGCGATCGCGGATCGGGTTGAGCAGGCGCTGCACGATCTTCTGCGAACCGTCCGTGGCGATCTGGTGATTGCGGTGGCGGATCGCGGTATTGGTGAGACGCGACAAGCTCTGCTCGACATAGGCGGCTGGCGCGACACCCGGCACAGGCATCAACGTCGGCAATGTTTCCTCGGTCAGCATGCGGCTGACGAAACGGGCCAGAAGCGGGTCGGCGATCGTCTCGAACGTATGCTCAAAGCCGCCCAGAACGCCGAGATAGCTGAGCGTCGTCTGGGCGCCGTTCAGCACGCGCATCTTGAGATGCTCGAATGGCGTGACGTCGTCGACGAAGGTCGCGCCGACAAGATCCCAGCGCGGCACGCGGCCGGCGAAGCGGTTCTCGATCACCCATTGGCGGAAGCGCTCGCCCACCACCACGGCGCCGTCGCGGTATCCGAAGCGCCGCTCGACCGTGTCGATATCGGCCTCGGTCGTCGCCGGCGCGATGCGGTCGACCATAGCCGAGGGGAAGGCGACGTTAGCCTCGATCCAGTCCGCCAGCTTCCCGCCGCGCCGTTTGGCGAATGCGCGCACGACATTGCCGAGGATGATGCCGTTGCTGGGGATGTTGTCGCAGGATAGCAGCGTCACCGGCCGGCCCTGCGCGAGCATGCGCAATTCCAGCGCGCGCGCCAGAATGCCGGGTACGCTGCGCGGCGTCTCAGGGTTGGAGAGATCGTGGACGATATCGGGATGGCCGAGGTCGAGCGCGCCGCTCGAGGGGATGTGGCAATAGCCTTTCTCGGTCACCGTCATCGTGACCATCTCGATCTCGGGCGAGGCGAGCACTTCCAGCGCCGGCGCGGCACTTTCCTGGCTGTCGACGACGCGCACGATGCTGCCGACAACACGCGCTTCGAGCTCGTCGTTCTGGCGGATGAGACGCGTGTAGAGGCCGTCCTGGCGTCCCAGCGTGTCGGTCAGCAAGGGAGGGCGGATGTTGATGCCGACCAGCCCCCAGTGGCCGAAATCCTTCGCCAGCAGGTCGTCGGTGTATTCGGCCTGATGGCAACGGTGGAAGGCGCCGACGCCGATATGGGCGATCCCAGGCTTCAGCGTGGCGCGGTCGTAACCCGGCTTGCGCACCTCCGACGGCAATCGGCCGAGCAGGGCAGGGCTGAGCTCCTCGGCGCTCACCGGTTGGCTCCGATCACCCATTGCTCCTGGTCGATCAGCGCGCCGGTCATCGGGCCGGCCGCGTCGGAAAGCAGAAAGACGGCCAGGTTGGCTATGTCGGTGACGGAAAAAAGCCGGCCGAAGGGCTGTGTCGCGTTGGCCGCGTCGAGCCAGCCCGGACCCTGGCCGAGCGTCTCGGCCTGCATGATGCGTTCGGCCGGGGTATCAGTCCAGCCGATATTGATGCCGTTGACGCGGATGCGGTCGAAGCGGTGGGCATTGGCGGCGTTCTTGGTCAGCGTCGCCAGCGCCCCCTTGGTGGCGGAATAGACGGCCAGCTCCGGCGAGCCGCAATGCGCGTTGATCGACAGGATGTTGACGATCGAGCCGCCCTGTCTGCGTTTCTTCATGTCGGCGATCGCCGCCTGCATCAGGAAGAAGGGGGCGCGGGCATTGACGGCGAACAGCGACGACCAATCGTCGAGGCTGGCATCGATGAAGGAAGCGCGGTCGGTCAGGCCGGCGGCGTTGACCAAGCCGTCGATGCGGCCGAAGCGCTCGATGCAGCCTTGCGCCAGCCGCGCCGGAGCTTCGGCATCGCCGAGATCGGCAGCAGCGAAGGCGGCAGGGGTGCCCATGGCCGCCAGCTCGGCAGCGACCGCGTCGCCGCGCTTCTGGTCCCGCCCGGTGATCAGCAGGCCGGCGGCGCCGGAGCGCGCGGCGATCTCGGCGATCGCCCGGCCGATGCCTTGGGTCGCGCCGGTGACCAGCACCACCTTACCGTCAAGACGAACCTCCATTCCTCCTCCCGGAACAAAGTTTCCATTTTTTCGAATATGGAACGATGGTTCTCTTTAGTCAATCGTCCCAGGGCGGTTCACCGTTTTCATGGAACCGGTGAACCGCGCTATCGCCTTATCTTTCGCAATTGCGAACGGAAAACCGCTTTCCTGGAATTGCTCTTGTCAGCCTGTCCGGTGCGCGACGACGCCGTGGACCAAGGCCATGCCGACGGCGAGCGAGGCGGCAAGCGAGCGGAAACCGCCAAAATCCTGCTCAACCACCTCTAGCCAGGTGTCGGAGAGTTTTGCCAGCGGCGAGAAGGTGCTGTCGGTGATGGCGAGAATGCGCGCCTTGCGCTCATGCGCGACGGCGACGAGGTCGGGCGTGATCGAATTATAGGGGCTGAAGGAGACCGCCAGCACCGCGTCGCGCGGCGTGATGCAGCCGACCTGGTCGAGCGCGGTCGAGCCGACATTGTCGACCAGCACGTTGCGCACGCCCTGCTGCGACAGCGTCAGCGACAGATAGGTGGTGACAGGGAAGGCGCGCTTGCTGCCGATGACATAGATCAGCTCCGCGGCCGCCAGATGATCGACCATCGTCTCGAAAGCGGCGATATCGAGATCGTTGCCGATGCGGCCGAGCGAGGCCTGGCAGGCGCCGATCATGCCGTTGAGAAAATGCAGGTTTGCATTCGGCTCCCCGACCTTGTCCTGGGTGCCCTGCGTATCCGGCCAGGAGCCCTTCATGCGGTCCTTGAACAGGAGCTGGAAATCGGAAAAGCCGGAATAGCCGAAGATCTGCGCGAAGCGCACAAGGGTCGAGGGCTGCACGCCGGCCTGGTCCGCCACCTGCGCGATCGTGCCAAGCGCCACCTCGCTCGGATGCTGCCAGAGGAAGATCGCCACCTGGCGAAGCCGTTTCGGGAAATGCACGGTTCCCGACGCAAGCACCGCCCGCAGCTCCTCGTAGGTTTGCGGCTTTGTATAGCCAAGTGCTGCCAGTGATCGGCTCCGCTTTCTCGCCGCCGTCTCCAGGCTATGCGTGGACGGCTCGTCGGCCGCCTTGCCGCGGCCGCTCATAGGATATGCCTCATCGTGACCCCAACCATCGGATGCGTCATCCGATCCCTGCCCTCCGGCCCCGGCCCATCAGATGGACCGAGCGTAAAAAGCTAACGCGGCACAATCGTTTTACAAAATAAAAAATAGAAATATCATTCGAAGACAACCATCGCCGGCCATGGCATCCGCACCGACCGGCATACCGAACCTTGGGAAGGATAATCGCAATCATGGTCTATGCAACCGCCGATGGTACGTCGCGTCAACGCCTGCGGGTCGGCATGGTCGGAGGCGGCCGCAACGCCTTCATCGGCGCTGTGCATCGCCTTGCCATGCGGCTCGACGACCAGATCGCGTTGGTCGCCGGCGCATTGTCCTCGGATCCGGAGAATGCCGCGGCCTCCACGGCGGAGATCGGCATCGCGCCGGAGCGCAGCTATGCCGACTACCACGTCATGGCGAGGGCCGAAGCGGCACGGCCAGACGGCATCGAGGCGGTGGTCATCGTCACGCCCAACCACCTGCACGCGCCGATCGCTACCGCCTTCCTCGAGGCCGGCATCGACGTCATCTGCGACAAGCCGCTGTCGACGACGCTTGCCGAGGCTGAAGCGCTGGTGGCGCTGACCAAGGCTAGGAAGCGCCGTTTCGTCGTCACGCTCAACAACACCGGCTACGCCATGGTGCGCCAGGCGCGCGAAATGGCGGCGGCGGGCGAACTCGGCCGGATCGTGTCGGTGCATGGCGCCTATATCCAAGACTGGCTGACCAAGCCGATCGACGCCGAGGGCCAGAAGCAGGCCGAATGGCGCACCGATCCGGCGCGCGCCGGCCAGTCGGCGGTGCTCGCCGATATCGGCGTGCATGCCTTCAATCTGGCAAGCTTCGTGTCCGGTTTCGAGGCCGAAGCGATTTCCGCCGATCTGTTCACCGCCGTCCCGGGACGGCGGCTGGACGACAACGCGCATGTGCTGCTGCGCTGGGCGGGCGGCGCGCGCGGAACCATCCTCGCCAGCCAGACCTCGCCCGGCCATTACAACGACCTTTCGGTGCGTATCTATGGCGAGAAAGCCGGGCTCGAATGGTCAGGGTCGCGGCCGGAGGAACTGCGCTTCTCGCCCTATGGCGAGGAAACGCGCACGCTGGTGCGCGGAGGCCATGGCTCGACGGCGGAAGCGAGGCGCGTCTCGCGCATGCCGGCAGCGCACCCCGAAGGCTATATCGAGGCCTTCGCCAATTTCTACCGCGACGCAGCGGACATCATCCGCGCGCATCGCGCGGGCGGTGCGGTCGATGCAACGCGGGCAGCACAAGTTCCCGACGTTGTCGACGGCGCGCGCGGCGTGAAGTTCGTCGCCGCGGCGGTGGAGTCGAACGCGGCGGGAGGGGCTTGGATGCCGGCCAGATTGGCGCAGACACGTTAATGATAGTATCGATTGTCGATTGGCAGGACATTCGCCCGACTGTATTCGACGACGATGAACAAATCCGACGTCTTCCTTGCCGCCAGCTTAGGATGCCTTGCTCTTGCGGCCGCTGCGTTCGCGGCGCCGCAAGCTTTTCGGGGCAACAATGCCAAGGAAGTGGCGCAATGCACGCGCCTCATCAAAACCTTCAGCGACACCGGCGATTGGCCAGATGCGGGTGCTCCTGAGTATATCCGCTACGACAAGTGTTATTATCTGATATGCGGCGGAACCAAGCCCGAGGCTTGATGGTGCTCGATCGCGCTACCCCTTGATCGCCGACCCGACGATCGAATCCACGAAGAAGCGCTGCAGGAAGACGAAGAGCACCAGCGGCGGCAGCACCGCGAGCGTGGCGCCGGCCATTACCAGGCCGGTGTTGACGGCGCCGCGGTTGTAGCTGAGCAGCCGGCTGAGGCTGATGACGATCGGATAGGCGTCGGCATTGCCCTGGAGCACGGTGAGCGGCCACAGATAGCTGTTCCAGTGATAGACGAAGGCGAAGAGCGCAAGCGCCGCGATCGCCGGCGCAACGCTCGGCGCGACGATCTTGAACAGGATGAGGAGCTCGGACGCGCCGTCCATGCGCGCGGCGTCGATGAGGTCGTCAGGCACGCCGGCGATGAACTGGCGCATCAGGAAGATGCCGAAGGCGTTGGCGAGGTTGGGCACGATGATGCCGGCGAGGCTGGCGCTCAAGCCGATCGAGCCGACCATACGGTAAAGCGGGATCAGCGTCACGATCGGCGGCAGGAACATGGTGGCGATCAGCACAGAGAAGAGCAATGACCGGCCGGGGAAGGAGTATTTGGCGAAGGCGTAGCCGGCCATCATGCTCGTCACCAGGATGCCGGCGGTGGTGACCGTGGCGATGACAAGCGAATTCCACATCGAGCGTTCGACATTGACGACGCCGGCGACCTTTTCGTAGGCCTCGAGCGTCGGCGTGCGCGGGATCCAGACCGGCGGCACCTGCATGGTCTCGGCCGGTGTCTTCAGGCTGGACAGCACCATCCAGGCGAGCGGGAAGGCGGAGGCGACGGCGACCAGAAGCATTGCGGTGGCAAGCAGCGCCTTGCGGCCCGAAGGACGCTTGCGAGACAGCGATCGGGCAGCCGCGCTCATTCGCTGTCCTTGCGGTTGACGAAGGCAAACAGCGCCGAGACGCAGACGATCAGCGACAGCATCAGCATCACGGCCATGGCCGAGCCTAGTCCGCCCTGCGCGCGTTCGATGCCGACGCGGCGGATGTGGTAGGTCAGCACATTGCTCGAGCCGACCGGCCCCCCTTGGGTGATCAGCGCCACCGGCTCGAACACCTGCACCGCGTTGATGATGGCGATGACGGCGCTGAAGAGAAGCGTGCGGCGAAGCAGGGGCAGGGTGATGAAGCGGAACTGCTCGCGGCCGTTGGCGCCGTCGAGCGTCGCGGCTTCATAGAGGCTGCCCGGGATCTGCGTCAGCCCGGCGATGGCGAGCACGGTGAAATAGCCGACCTGCTGCCAGACATTGAGCAGCACGATCGAGATCAAAGCCGAACGGGGTGAGGAGAGCCAGGGTTGCGGGCCGATGCCGACCAGCCCGAGCAACTGGTTGAGCGGGCCTTCGCTCGGCGCATAGAGCTTCGACCAGACCAGCGCCACGGCGATCATCGGCACCATGTAGGTCGAAAACAGCACCGTGCGCAGCGCCGTGCCGCCGGCGACCTCGCGCTGATAGACCAGCAGCCCGAAGACGACCGACAGCGGCAGGATGAGGACGACCGACAGCGCGGTGTAGATCGCGGTGTTGAGGAGCGCCGTCTTGAAGTCGCGGCCGACCGAGGTGGGGCCGAAGATCTCGTGGAAATTGCCGAGGCCGACGAAGCTGGCCTCGGAAAAGGGCGTCTGCGTCGACCAGTCCTGGAAGGACAGCCAGATGGTGAGCAGCATCGGCAACAGCACGAACACGCCGATCAATGTCACGGCGGGCGCAAGCATGATGCCCGCCGAGGCACGAAAAGCTTTGGCCATTCACCTGCTTCCGGTCAGCGACCCGAACTTACTTGGCGGCGCGCTCCAGGATCGACGTGGCGTCGGCCTGAGCGTTCGCCTGCGCATCCTTGGCCGAGACCTGGCCATACTGCAACGCCTCAAGCGTCTGCTGGAGGGATTCCGAGAACTCCTGGCCGCCGAGCACGACCGGGAAAGGCCGCGCATCGGCGAGCACGGAGACATAACCGGACAGGAACTCCGAGCCGAGCTTGTCCTTGTGCGCCTCGATGTCGGAAGTGCGCGACGGCAGGATGCCCATCGACATCAAAATGTCGGACATGGCCGATGCGCCGTTCTTGCCCGATTTCGGGCTGTTCAGCCAGGCCAGGAATTCCCAGGCCGCTTTCTGCTCGGCCTCGCCGGCCTTGGCATTGACGACCGTCATCCAGGAATAGGAGATCGAATGCGGCTTGTCGCCGCTCGGGCCGACCGGGATCGGCGCGGTGGCGACTTGTGAGAACTTGTCGCCCATGCCGGTCTTCAGCGCGCTTTCCCACCAATTGGCCATGATGATCATGCCGGTCTTGCCGGAGACGAAATTGTCGAGGAACGGACCGGTTGTGTTGGCGTCTGCCGTCGCCATCGCCGGATTGCTCACGCCGGACTTTATCAAGTCTTCATAGAGCGCGAAGGTCTCGCCGGCCTGGGGACTGTCCAGCGCCGGCTTACCGTCCTTGACCAGGTTGCCACCATTGGAGACGAGCAACGAGGCGAAAGGATGGACCACGCCCGCCGCCCATGAGTTGATCATGCCGAAACCCTGCTGGCCCTTGTCCTTGTCGGTCAGCTTGGCGGCGGCATCCTTGAATTCGGCCCATGTCTTGGGCGGGGCGGCGATGCCCGCTTTTTTGAACAGTTCCTTGTTGTAGTTCAGCGCGTAGACGTCGATTTCGTTCGGGATGCCGTAGAGCGTGCCGCCGACAGAAGCGGCGCTGACGACGCCGGCCGGCCAGGCGCTTTTCACCTCATTGGCGACAGCGTCGGGGGCAGGGGCGACCAGCTTGTCCCTCGCCAGTTCCGGCAGCCACAGATCGTAGATGCCGCCGATCGTCGGGCCGTCGGAGGAGCCGCCCTGTGAGCGCAGCGTGGTCAAGAGATCGCCGAAAGGAACCGCGCGCACGGTTACGGCGACATTCGGATGAGTAGTGGAAAAATCCTTCGCCGCCGCTTCGAGCAAGGCCACCGTCTCCGGCGACCAGTGGGTCAGGTAGGAGATGTTCACCGATTGCGCCCAGCCGGTCGCGGGCAGCGCGACGAGCGCCGCGGCGAGAGCCAGCTTCGAGATCCGGGCAAGCGACATTGGCATCCTCCACAAAGGCCGCGACACGAGCGATGACGTTATGACAACTCTAAACGTTGGCGCAAGCCCTAACCTGCGAGCGCTCCGTCGGACCTGTACAGTCGAAGATTCCCCACCATGGTCAAAGGTGGCCAATTTACGTTTGAAATTAAATATTTACATCTCGATAACGCATTGACCGGCCAGTGGCGTGCAATCGCTCGCGGCTTTAAAGCCCTTGCGATATGCATCATGTCGTTATAATGACTTTTCGAAAAAGCAGACGACTCTCTTGAATGCCTCAGAACCGAGAAAAATGGGAGAACTGGCAATGAGCATGCTTTCAATCCACCGGCGCGCGGCGCTCGGCCTGATCGGCGGCCTCGCCGCTGCTTGCGCGGGCGCGCTTTCGACGCTGCCGGCCCGCGCCGACTCCACCGTGACGCTATGGAGCTGGCGCACCGAGGACGAGGCCGCCATGCATCGCATCTTCGAGGCGTTCGAGAAGAAGAATCCCGGCATCAAGGTCGACATCCAGTTCACGCCCGACGCCGACTACCAGAACCGCCTGAGCACGGCGCTGCGCGGCGGGCGCGGACCCGATATCGCGCAGCTCAAGGCCTATGGCGAATTGCAGCCTTTCATCGAAGGCGGCTATCTCGACGCGCTCGACGACAGCGTGGCGGAACTGAAGAACATGCCGGACGCCGCCCTTGGCGGGGCGCGCGGCCGCGCCGACGGCAAGCTCTACGGCGTGCCTTATTCGGTGCCGATGATGGGCGTCTTCTACAACGAGGATATCTTCGCCGCGCAAGGCATCGAGATTCCGAAGACCTACAAGGACTTCGTCGCCGCCTGCGAGAAACTCAAGGCAGCGGGTATCACACCGATCGCCAATGGCGGCGCCAACGGCTCGGCCTGGGAATTGGAGATCGGTGTCGGCGTTATCGGGCCGACGCTCTACGGTCCGGACTTCTATGACGAGATGATGAGCGGCAAGGCGACCTTCGAGGATCCGCGCTATGTCGCGGCGCTGAAGCGCTTCGCCGAGCTGAAGCCATACTATTCCGACGGTTTCGCCGGCATCGATTACACCACCGCCACGCAGCAGTTCATCGGCGGCAAGGCGGCGATGTTCTTCGGCGGCTCGTTCGAGAACGGCAGCTTCAAGTCGCAGAACCCGAAGCTGAAGTTCTCGATCTTCCCATTCCCGGCCGACGACGCCTCGACCAAGCTCTACACCTCGGCTTTCTCGGACGGCTCCTACGGCCTCGTGTCGGAAAGCCAGAACAAGGCGGCGGCGATCAAGGTGCTGAACTACATGGCCTCGGCCGAATTCGCGCAGGCCTTCGCCGACGAGCTCGGCTGGCCGCCGGCCCGCACCGACGTCACGGTGAAGGATCCGGTGCTTGCCAGGATGATGGAGATGGCGAAGAACTCGACGCCGTATCTCACGCTGGTCGGCTTCCGCTGGCAGACGCCGACCGCGTCATCGGTGCTGCAGTCCGAGATCATCGACATGGTCGAAGGCAATGTCGCGCCCGAAAAGCTGGCGGCCGACATGCAGGCCGCCGTCGCCACCTGGTTCAAGCCCAAGCAGTAAGGAGCGCCGGCCGCTCTTGTCAAAAAGCAGGAGCATGATGTTGTCCGAAACCGCTTCACACTTTTCGGCATCATGCCCCAGCCGGCCGGCATCTCTGCCCCACAGAACGCAGCGCATGACCAAGCTTCGCCGCACGACCAGCCTCCAGCACACGCAGCAGCGCATGGCGGTGCTGTTCATCCTGCCGGCCTTGGCCATCTACGGGCTGTTCGTGCTCTATCCGCTCCTGTTGTCGCTGTGGGGCAGCTTCTTCACCTGGAAGGGGCTGCGCATGCAGGAGTTCGCGGGGCTCGCGAACTTCTCCCGGCTGTTCGTGTTCCCGAGCGGCGCGCGGCTCTACGGCGCGCTCTGGCACAATGTCGCATGGTTCTTCGGCATCATACTGCTGCAGAACGGGCTCGGGCTTTTGTTCGCCTGGCTGCTTTTCCTGCGCGGCAGGGGCGCTGCCTTCTTCCAGTCGGTGTTCTTCTTCCCCGCCGTACTCAGCCCCGTCATCGTCGGCGCGCTGTGGCGGCTGCTGCTCGCGCCCGGCGGCATCGTCGAGTGGGCGCTGAACGGCCTTGGCCTGCATCAGGGCAGCCTGACCGTGCTCGGCAACAGCCACACCGCGCTCGGCACGCTGATCGCCGTCGATGCCTGGAACTGGATGGGGCTGCCGGTGCTGATCTACACGGCAGGCTTGCGGCAAATTTCGCCGCAGGTGTTCGAGGCGGCGAAACTCGACGGCGCCGGCAATGCGCGCATGCTGTTCTCCGTCGCGCTGCCTTTGCTGATGCCGGCGCTCGGCACGCTGACGACGCTTTCCTTCATCAACACCTTCAACCAGTTCGACATCGTCTACGTGATGCAGGGCGTGCAGGGCAATCCGAGCTACGCGACCGACACGCTGGTGACTTATTTCTACCGGCTGGCCTTCGGCGCGGAAGGGGCTGTGGGCATCACCGACATCGGCCTGGCGCTGGCGCTGGGCACCATGCTGTTCCTCGTCCTCAGCATCGGCACGCTGTTGATGCTGCGCTTCTTCGATAAGCGGACGGTCGAGCTATGACCACACTCGCCATTCCACAGAAGCTGGCGCGGCTGCCTGGTTGGATTGTCCTGCTGGTTTGGACGGCGGCCGTGCTCTTGCCGCTCTACGTCCTGGTCGTCTCCTGCTTCAAGACGACAGCGGAGATCTACGACAACCGCCTCGGCTTGCCGCGGAGCTGGGCGCTCGACAATTTCGTGCGCGCCTGGACGCGCGCCGATCTCGGCCACAACTTCATCAACAGCCTGATCGTCACCGGCGGCGCGGTGGCCCTCACCATCGTCGTCTCGGCGATGGCCGCCTATCCGCTCAGCCGCTACAGGCTCGGCTGGAACGGTATCATGCTCGGCCTCTTCCTGTCCGGCATCATGCTGCCGATCAGGCTCGCCTCGGTGGAGCTGTTCACGCTGATGCGCGGCCTCGGCCTGCTCGATTCCCTCACCGGGCTGATCCTCGTCTATTCGGCGATCCGCATCCCCTTCGCCGTCTTCATCTTCGCCAGTTTCATGCGCGTTTTGCCGTCCGAGCTCGACGAGGCGGCGCGCATGGACGGCGCCGGAGAGACCCGCATCCTGTTCCAGATCGTGCTGCCGATGGTGAAGCCGGCGGTGTCGATCGTCGCCATCTTCACGGCGATCGCGGTGTGGAACGATTTCTTCTTCCCGCTGATCTTCATCTTCGACGACCGCTACAAGACCGTGCCGCTGGCAATCAGCGTGTTCGTCGGACAGTTCCGCACCGATTGGGGCCTGGTGTTCGCCTCGCTGGCGATCTCCATGGCGCCGATCCTGATCATGTATTGTTTGCTGGCGCGCCAGATTCGCGAGGGCGTCGGCGCCGGGGGAGGCATGAAATGATCGAGGACAAGATCTATGCCGCGCGCTCGATCCTGGTCGTCGGGGCGCATGCCTTCGACGCCGAGGTCATCGCCGGGCCTCTTGCGGCGGCCGCCGCCAAGAATGGAACCCAGGTCACCTTCCTGCATCTGTCGATGGGCGAGCAGGGCCATCCCTGCCTGATCCCGGAGCACTATTCGACGCAGAAGGAGGACGAGGCGGCGAAGGCAGCGGCGCGGCTCGGCGTTTCCATGCGCAACATGAAGCTGCGTGACGCCTTCCTGCCCAATGACAATGCGACCGCGCTCCAGGTCTGCGATGTCATCCGCGAGCTGCGGCCGGAGGTCGTCATCACGCATTGGCACGGCAGCTGGCACAAGGATCATCGCGCGGCCGCGCATCTCACGCAGACCGGCATTTTCTTCTCGGCTCTGCCGACGCTGAAGCGTGCCCATCCCGCGCATACGCCGCAGCTCCTGCTCTTCGGCGAGAACTGGGAGGACGACGAGGGCTTCCGGCCCGAGCATCTCGTCGACGTCAGCGCCGGCTTCGACGCCTGGCACGAGGCGGTGATGGAGTATGAGCTGGCGCGGGGCCTAAGCAGCTTTCCCTATGTCGACTATTACAGCGCGCTCTACCGGCTGCGCGGCTGCCTGCGCGGCACGCGCCACGCGCAGGCCTTCGCGGCGGCCTCGCATTCCTGGAATGCCGGCAGCGGCCTGTTCGCGCCGCCTGCCGGTCGGAGCAGCGAGAGATGACACGGGTTCTCGCCATCGATCTCGGCGGCACCAATCTGCGCGCCGCTGTCCATACGGGCGATCTCGGCGCTCTTGCACCGCAAGTCCACGAGCCGGCACCGGCAAGCCTCGACGCCTTCGCCGCGCGCGTTCGCGCACTTGCGGCCGCCGGCGAAGCCAAAGCTCTCGGGCTTGCGGTCCCCGGTCTGACCGAAGGGTCGAACTGCCGTTGGATCCCGAACCTGCCCTGGCTCGATGGGGTCGATGTCGCCGCGCTGTTCCCAGACATGAGTGTGGCGGTCGGCAACGACGCGCAGATCGCGCTTCTGGCGGAAGCGGCCGAGGGCGCGGCCAAGGACGTGTCCGACGCGATCCTGCTGGCCATAGGCACCGGCATCGGTTCGGCGGTGCTGGCCAATGGCCGCATCGTCGCCGGCGCGCATGGCGGCGCCTGCTCCTTCGGCTGGGCCAGCGCCGACATCAAGGACCATGGCGAGGAGCGCAGCGGCTGGCTGGAACGTGTCGCCTCCGGGCGCGCGCTGGACGCCCTTGCCGCACAGATCGGGCTGGCCGACGCCCGCCAACTGATCGCAGCCGCCAAAGCAGGCCAGCTTGCCGCGCAGTCGCTGCTCGAGGTGCCGGCGCGCCAGCTCGGCACGGCGCTCGCCGGCGCCGTGGGGTTGCTCGATCCGGGTGTCATCCTCGTCTCGGGCGGCCTGGCGGACGCGCTGGATGTGATCGCGCCGCCATTGCTTGCTGCGCTGCGGCGTCAATTGCCGCCGCATCTGCGCGGCATCGAACTTAGGCCAGGAAAATTCGGCTCCCGCGCCGGCCTGGTGGGTGCCGCGCTTGCCGGGCAGGCGGGAAGCGGGTGGAGGCAGATCCGATGAGCGAAGCGAGCTTTCAACAGCCGGACCGCAGGCGGCCGGAGCCGCTCTGGTACCAGGTCGAGGAGGCGATCCGCGCCATCGTCAAGAGCGGCGAGTGGGCGACCGGCGACCAGATCCCGGCCGAGGACCGGCTCTGCGCGCTGTTCGGCGTCAGCCGCATCACGCTGCGCCACGCGCTGCGGAATCTGGAGGAAAGCGGGCTGCTCAGGCGCGAGCACGGCAGAGGCACCTTCGTGCGCTCGGCCACGCTGGTCGCTGGCACGCGCGAGCTCACCTCCTTCACGCAGGAAATGGGCAATATCGGCGTGGTCGCCGGCTCGCGCCTGCTCGATTGCAGCCTGACGACGGCGAACGCGGCGGCGGCCGGCGCGCTGGAGATCGAGGAGGGCGATCCCATCGTGCGGATCCGGCGCTTGCGGCTGGGCAACAACGAGCCGATCGGCATCCAGACGGCGCAACTGGCGGCCGCACGCGTGCCGGGCTTCCTTGATGCCGGCCTGCTCAAGGGCTCGCTCTATGAAGCGCTGGAGCGGCAATACGGCATCGTGCCGGTCGAGGCGCGCGAGAACTACCGCGTCGGCGCCGTCAGCGCGGCGGACGCCGAATTGCTCGACCTACCCGCGGGCAGCCCGGCCTTCGTCGTCGAGCGCATCACCATCGACGAACGCGGCCCGTTCGAATTCACCGTCTCCGTCATGCGCGGCGACCGCTACGAGATACGCTCGACGCTGCGCGCCGGCCGCCTCCCGAACACCAGAAGCTGACACGATCAAACAGGAGTACCGAAGTGTCCGATCTTTACATCCCCCGTCTCGTCGCTCTCATCGAACAGGCATCGAAGGCCAATTCGGAAGCCTTCGGCCAGGCGGCGAGCCGTTTCGCCGACACGCTGCAAAATGGCGGGCTGGTCCATCTCTACGGCTCGGGCCATTCGGTGCTGCCGGCGCAGGAGATGTTCCCGCGCTACGGCAGCTTCGTCGGCTTCAACCCGCTGACCGACCCGCGCGTGATGTGGCACAATGTGCTCGGCGCCGGCGGCGTGCGCGAGCTTCTGTGGCTGGAGCGGACGGAGAAATATGCCGAGAAGTTCTTGGACCACCAGCCGCTGAACGAGGGTGATTCCATCATCATCTTCGGCCATAGCGGCCGCAATTCGTCGGGCATCGACACCGCGCTCTATGCCAAGAAGCGCGACATCTTCGTCGTCGCCGTCACCAGCAAGAACAATTTAGACAAGCCGGCCACGCATTCGTCCGGCAAAAGGCTGGCCGACGCCGCCGACCTCGTCATCGACACCTGCTCGCCGATCGAGGATGCGGTGGTGCCGGTCGAAGGCTGGAGCCGCCCGGTGGCGGGATCGTCGACGGTGCTGGCGATGATCATGGCGCATGAGCTGCTTGCGCGCACCGCCGAGCAGCTGTCGAAGCGCGGCATCGAGCTGCCGGTCTTCGCCTCGCCGACCATCGCGGGCGTGACGCTGCACGACACCGACGTCATCTACGGCGTCTACCGCGAGCGCATGATCGAGGCGCAGAAGAAGCACCTGCCCACCTTCCAGGCGACGATGCGCGGGGAATGACAGTGGCGCGGGAGGGCGTTCGCCGCCTCCCGCATGCCTGTCAATGCCGGCGCCGTCCGGTTGCGGAATGCTTGGGCGGTGCGTCATTCTCGTCGGGATTGGGGATCGGCTCCTCGTCGGGCAACCGGTCAGGATCCGGCTCGCGCACCGGCTTCGGCTCCGGGATCGGCGGCGGCGTGGGCACCGGGGTGGGGGATGGGTCCGGATTGGGGAGAATGGCCATCGCGTTTTCCTTCCGCTCTGTGCCCGGCAGGCTTTGCTGCGATCCAGAAACCGGGACCTGCTGCCCGACCTGAAACGATGGTGTGATCGCCGCCCGTTCAGAAGCTTCGCCGGGAGCGATCGGCAGCGCAAGCTGGCAGAACGGCCACGCCCGCGGATGGTTCCCACACGATGGCGCCGCGCGACGACGGCGAGTGGCGATCAAATGATTCCGCGCGCCTGTTTCGGCTCTTGCCGGCGACTGGCCGTGCCTTAGTTCCATTGCCAGCGGGTGGCCAATTGTGCCGATACAGGAGACGGCCGTGAAGCACCAAACCCTTGAACAAATCAACGCCGTTGCCGACGTTCATGCCGAAGCACCGGCTCTTATCGCCAATCGCGCCCAGCGCCTCGAGCGCTGGGCGCAACTTCTCGAACAAAACCCCGGCCGTCGCCTCACGGCGCTGACGGGCACCGAATACGCGACGCCCGACGTTCGTCAAAGAATGCGTACGGACGGATCGGCGATCACCGTCGCTTTCGAGGATCCGATCTTGCGCGCGCAGGGATTGCGGGACGATACCTACGGTGAAGCCAAGCGCTTCTTCGAGATGAGCGACTGGCAACTGCATGAGGTCGTCTGCCATTGCCATGTCGGCGCCAACATGCCGGCCCGCTGGGCGGCATCGCGCGTGCGCGCGGCGATCTCTCCGGGCGCGGGTATCCTTGCCTGGTTGAGAGCGGTGTTCATGCATTAGCGACGGCCCGCGATGCATGCAATCGCGATCGATCAAGACCTCGATGGGAGCGGTGGAGGCCTGACCGGGTCTCTGCGCTCCCTCTTTAGAGCGTTCACCGTTTCACGGAAACGGCGAACCGCTCTAGCTCTTTGTTTTTATGCAATTCCGGACGGAAAACCGCTCACACTTTTCCTGGAATTGCTCTAGCGATCGATTTCGCCGAAGACGATGTCGAGCGAGCCGATGATTGCCGCGACATCCGCCACCATATGCCCGCGCGAGAGGAAATCCATCGCCTGGAGATGGGCGAAGGAGGGCGCGCGTATCTTGCAGCGATAGGGAACGTTGCTGCCGTCCGAGACCAGATAGACGCCGAATTCGCCCTTGGGTGCCTCGACTGCCGCGTAGACTTCGCCTGGCGGCACGCGGTGGCCCTCGGTGTAGAGCTTGAAATGCTGGATGGTCGCTTCCATCGAGCGCTTCATGGTGGCGCGCGGCGGCGGGGTTATCTTCCGGTTCGGCGCGGCGACCGGGCCGCGGCCATCGGCCGAACGCATCTTATCCAGGCATTGCCGCATGATCCGCACCGACTGGCGCATCTCCTCCATGCGCACCAGATAGCGATCGTAACAGTCGCCGTGCTTGCCGATGGGGATGTCGAAATCCATCTCCGCATAGCATTCGTAGGGCTGTGCCTTGCGCAGGTCCCAGGCGGCGCCCGAGCCGCGCACCATGGGGCCGGAGAAGCCCAGGCCCCAGGCTTCATCGAGCGAGATCACGCCGACATCGACATTGCGCTGCTTGAAGATGCGGCTGCCGGTAAGCAGGCTGTCGAGATCGTCGCAGGCCTTCAGGAACGGATCGCAGAAATCCCAGATGTCGTCGAGCAGCTCTTCCGGCAGGTCCTGATGCACGCCGCCAACCCGGAAATAATTCGCGTGCATGCGGGCGCCGGATGCGCGCTCGTAGAAAACCATCAGCTTCTCGCGTTCGGCGAAACCCCAGAGCGGCGGCGTCAGCGCGCCGATGTCCATGGCCTGCGTGGTGACGTTGAGAAGATGCGACAACAGCCGCCCGATCTCGCAAAACAGCACGCGGATCAATTGGCCGCGCCGGGGCACGGGCAGTTCAAGCAGTTTTTCGACGGCGAGGCAGAAGGCATGCTCCTGATTCATCGGCGCGACATAATCGAGCCGGTCGAAATAGGGCAGGGCCTGCAGATAGTTCTTGTATTCGATCAGCTTCTCGGTGCCGCGATGCAGCAGGCCGATATGCGGGTCGGCGCGGTCGACGATCTCGCCGTCCAGTTCCAGCACCAGCCTGAGCACGCCATGCGCCGAGGGGTGCTGCGGCCCGAAATTGAGCGTGAAGTTGCGGACTGCGGCTTCGGTCATGACGGCCTCCGCAAGAGTGAGGATCGAACCGCGGCCCGCCGGCCGCCGTTCGGCCGGGTCATGGCCCTAAAGCGCGTCGCGATCTTTCAGATTCGCTCCCTGCGCTTTAGGTTCTTGATTTTACGCATGTCTTTGTCCCGAAACCGGTTCCCACTTTCGGGAGACATGCTTTAGGTCATGCCGTCGTCTGGATGATCAGCGTCAGCGTGCCGTCGCCGTCGATGTTGGCGGCGACGACCTGCGAGGAATTCAGCCCGTTCGCATGCAGGACCGACGTCGCCTCCGGCGAGGCTTCGACCGAGCTTTGCAACTTGGCCAGTTCCTTGGCGGTCGTCCTCGTGACTATGGCTTCGGCCTGCGCCTTCACTTCCGCAGGCAGGTCTTCCATCGCCACCACGACGATATTGGTGACATTCTGGGCGGCACCATCCTGGCCGGGCTGGGGCTGGCTGGGAATGGGCTCCTGGGCAGGGGGCGGGATTTGCGGCGGCTGCGGATAGGCGCGTTGAGCGGAAGCCGGCTGCGCCAATGCCATTGCCGACAGCGTCAGGACCATCGTCAACATACGCATCGTCTTTCCTTTCGATGTCGAAATCTGACGACACAACCCCGGGGTCAGGCGATGGTTCCCGGATGGCTGCCGGTGCGGCTGCTCAAAGAGCCCGCATCGTCCGCAGCGTCACCGAATAGCGATGGTGTTCGACAGGCGGGATAGAGTGCTCCCACTCGTTCCGCGCCGGCCCGGCCATGAGATAGACGGACCTGGGCTCGACCTCGATCGTTTCACGGTCCCATGACGCGCCATTCCTGCGGCGCAGCCGGAAGCTGCATGGTGCCAGCAGGGAAACGCCCGCCACGAGCTCGAAATGCGGCTTGTCCCGGTGCCAGCCTATGCCAGCGCCCGGGCGATACTCGTTGATCAGCACTTGCACGAATTCCCTTGCCGGGACGCCCGCGAAGGCGGCGACGTTGGCGCGAAGCGGCAGCAGGAAGTCCGGAATCGGCGGCGCTTCGAGCACCTGGCGGCGCTCATAGTCATAGCGCAGGCCGAAACCGACGACCTGCCTGTTGGCAAGATGGCCGTGGAAATCGAACGGCTTGAAATCCAGGTCCTGAATATGACGAACCAGTTCGCGCTCCTCTTCGCGGGCGATCAGGTCCGGCTGGTAGGAGAAGCCTTCGGGCACGGTCGGCGGGCTTGCGGGCGCGCCGAAGAGGTCGCCCTGGAAGGAGCTCCCCGTGGTTCGGCTTTTGGCTGATGACATGCGGCTCAGATAGGCAATCGCAACAGCCGTGCAAGGCCGGTCCCCACACCGCGGAACCTGGCAGCGCGCTGCGGATTGAGAGTTGGAAGCAGGATGTCGGTATATGCCTTCCACCGCGATCCAGAACATTCGCTACGATCCGTCGAGGCGGATTCTTTCCGTGTGGTTTGTTCCAAGCGGCGAGCGCTACGACTACGAGGGTGTCGGGCCCAAGATTTATTCGGGTTTCAAGGAAGCGTCCTCAAAAGGGCGATTCTTCAACAAATTCGTGCGCGATCGTTTCAAATATCGTCGGGTCGAACGTGGTGACTGAGGTGGGGGCTTTGCCAATCGAGCGGCGTCGTAGCGACGCAGTCGGTTCCGGCGCGCGGGCCCGCCGTTGGCCACGGCCACAAAAGCACTTATTCAGCGCCTTAGGCCCCCGATGCGAGACTGGCGGAGAGAGCGGGATTCGAACCCGCGTTACGGTTTCCCGTAAACACACTTTCCAGGCGTGCGCCTTCAACCACTCGGCCACCTCTCCGTCCTTGACATCTCGCGTCGGCCGGTCTCGCCGCGCGGGTTGGGGAGATGCTCCCATGGGAAGTCCTCAACGGATATGTGGTGTGCCTTCAACCGGCAGGCAACCCTTCCCTGCGCCCATAGCCGTCTAGGCAAACAGGCGCGGGGCTCATCTAGTCGATCCGAAAGCGAATGCCAAGCCATAATGGCATTGCAAAGGCTTTTGCCGTGGATGGCTGCAGGAGCCGGGTCCGGAAGAGGGTGATGCGTTCGAATGATGTGCACAGGCCGGCCGCCTCCGGCTGGCTGTGCTTGACTTCGGTTCCGCGCGGCTGTCGACTGCCCGAATTCTTTGTTTTCATGCAATTCCGGTTGGAGCGGTTGCGAGCTTTCCCTGGAGTTGCCGGTTCAGTTTTTCGCAGTTCCTGATGGAAGCCGCGATATGCTTTTCCTGGAACTGCTTGGGCGAGGGGCATCGTCCTGGCATGGCATCGATCGACCGGCAACCCGCGGGGCGGCCTGACAGCGGGCTTTCCTTGATCCCGGTGGCCTGGCTCCTCATCGTCATGGGGCTGTCGGCCTACGGCCTGATCGCAAACTGGCGGCTGATCGGCGATTTCAACCTGCCGGAAAATGCATTCCTGCTCGTCTATGGCGGCTTGACCGGCGGCGTGGTCACCATCCTGTGGGGATTGTACCTGCTTGGCCTTGCCTTCAACCGCTCGGCCCGCTTCCCGCGCCATTACACGATCTGGCAGATCGCCATCATCATCTGGCTCATCCTGCGCCAGGCCTATGTGTCCTATGCCTTCGTCTTCTCGGTCGAGGCGCTGGGCTTCACCGTGGCCGAGATCGCCATCGGCCTGCTCTGCATTTACCTTCTGCGCAACGGCGCGGGGTCCGAGACCGTCTATGCCAATCCGGAGACCGAGCGGCCGCCGGTCTTTGTCTCGATCCTTGCCGCGCTGCTCGGCATCATCCTTGGCGGCGCAGTCGGCGCATTCGGCGGGTTTTTCGCCGGTTCGCTGATCGCCGAGTTGACGCATATGAGCTGTTTCGAGGGCGCCTGCGGGTTTTTCGCCGCTTTCGTGGGCCTGGGCGGGCTGATCGTCGGCGTAATCGCCGGCGGCATCTTCGCCATCTGGCGGGTGAACCGGCGCAGGCCGGCGCGGGCTCGCTAATTTCACGGCCCGCGATTGCGCGGGAACCACGCAAGCTCTATGTCGGTTGCGGGGTAGACGGAGCGTTCCCGGGGAGAGCGTCGATGTTGCGTTTTATCTTTCGGCTGGCTGCCATGGTTGCGCTGTCGATTGCCGTCATCATGGCGGTGATCGACACGACACGCTCGGTCGCCGCCTCCTCGCTGGTGATGACGCCGCTCAACGCAAGCTGGCTGGCGGTTTCGCCGGATACCCGCGCGGCCTTCGAGACTTTCGTGCGCGCCAAGGCCAGTCCGCTGGTCTGGGATGGCGTCGTCGCCTGGGTGCTCGCGCAGCCCGGTTTCGCGGTGTTCGCGGTGCTTGCCTTCCTGCTCTACGCCATCGGTTACCGGCGCAGGCGCCGCGGCGCGCAATTCGCTCCAAGCCCGTGAAGGCTCTTGTTTTGACGCAATCGCAGACGGAAGGATGCGGCGAAGGCGCCGAGCCCAACCGCCGGTAACCGCTTTTTCCAACAGGTCAAAATTCCACGTGAATTTTGTTTCGCGCCGTGCCAGATTGACCGCGAGCGGGAGGGGAAAAACACTTCCTGCCTGACGTCGCCAGCCTGCCGGAGAGCCGGGCGGGCAGGCGGTGCAAAAACGGAAAAAATAACCGACAGGGTGTGGATCACATGAAACGTATCGTTCTCGGCCTTCTGGCCGCAACCGCAATGGTTCTTCCGGCTTTCGCCGCGGATGTGCAGCCGGCCATCCTCTACGATCTCGGCGGCAAGTTCGACAAATCCTTCAACGAGGCCGCCTATCACGGCGCCGAGAAGTTCAAGGCCGAAACCGGCGTGGCTTATGTCGAATTCGAGGTCTCCAACGCCTCGCAGCGCGAGCAGGCGTTGCGCCGCTTCGCCGAGGACGGCCGCAACCCGATCGTCATGGCGGGCTTTGCCTGGGAAGACGCGCTGAAAGCGGTTGCGAAAGATTATCCCGACCTGAATTTCGCCATCATCGACGATGCCGTCGACCTGCCCAATGTCCGCTCGCTGGTATTCAAGGAGAATGAAGGCTCCTACCTCGTCGGCATCCTGGCGGCGATGGCGTCGAAGTCGAAGAAGGTCGGCTTCGTCGGCGGCATGGACATCCCGCTGATCCGCAAGTTCGAATGCGGCTATGTCGGCGGCGCCAAGTCGGCCGGCGCGACCGACGTCATCCAGAACATGACCGGCGACACGCCGGCCGCCTGGAACGACCCGACCAAGGGCGGCGAGATCGCCAAGACGCAGATCGACCAGGGCGCCGACGTGGTCTATGCCGCCGCCGGCGGCACCGGCGTCGGCGTGCTGCAGGCCGCGGCGGATGCCGGCAAGCTCGGCATCGGCGTCGATTCCAACCAGAACGGCCTTCAGCCCGGCAAGGTGCTGACCTCGATGATGAAGCGTGTCGACGTCGCCGTCTACAACGCCTTCATGGACGGCAAGAACGGCACCTTCAAGGGCGGCGTCCAGAATCTCGGCCTCAAGGAAGGCGGGGTCGACTATGCCATGGACGACAACAACAAGGCGCTGGTGACCGACGAGATGAAGGCGGCCGTCGAAAAGGCCAAGGCCGACATCATCGCCGGCAAGGTGCAGGTGCACGACTACACCGCCGACAACAATTGCCCGTATTGATCGGCAGTTGAACCAAGCTTTGAACCGCCGGGCCATGGCCCGGCGGTTTCATTTTGGAGACATGGCGATGAGGCCGATAATCGAAGCGATGGCCGAGGACGACATCGAACAAATGGCGCGGCTTCGGGTCAAAGCTTTCTTCGAGGGCACGGATCGGACGCTCGACGAAGACATGGCCGGGCTGCGCGGGCTGATCGCCGGCGATGGGTTCGAGGCGGCTTTCGTTGCCCGCCAGCGTGGCCGGCCGATCGGGAGCTGCCTGCTCGTTCGCACGAGATCGACTCGCCGCACGATTTGACGCCATGGTTGGCCGGTCTGGTCGTCGAGGAAACCTATCGAGGCGGGGGTGTCGGCACGGCGCTGGTCAGAACCGTCGAGGCCCATGCCGCGTCGGCCGGCATCGGCACGCTCTACCTCTACACCTGGCAAGCGCGCGGGTTTTACGAAGCGCTCGGATGGTCGGCAGTCGAGACTTTCGAGCAGGTCGGCGCGCCGACGCTTCTGATGTCGAAGTCTTTGCTTTGACGCAATTTCGGACGGAAAGCCGCCGGCACTTTTCTGGAATTGCTTTTAAAGCGTGCCGGCGAGATAGCCGAGCGCAAAGGCGGCCACCAAGGCAAGCGCGATGACGAAGCCAAGCCTGCCGCCAAGCGAGTGCAGGCCGACGCCATAGGGCTTGCGCTCGAGCCGGTGGATCATCGGCGGCGGTGTTTCCGTCCCGGGAGCGGCGACGGCGGCCAGCCGCGTCTGCATCTGCGGCAGTTCGGCAAGGCGTTGCGTGACCAGCTCCAGCGGTTGTCGCGCCCTTCGGATACCGCTGGATCGAAGGCGCGCAAGCGTTCGGCCAGCCGCAGCACCGTGTCGCGAAAGGCGGGATCGACCTGAAGGTCGCGCTCGGCGCGGGCGCGTTCCCTGTCGTTCATCAGGCCAAAGACATAGTCGCCGGCCCTGGCGACACGGTCGCTTTCACTGGACATGGCCATCTTCCCCCATGGCGTCTCACCAATGCGGCGGCTTGGTCACCGGAACATCGGGTGCGGTCTGCTCCTCCAACTCCAGGAACCGGTCCGTCAGGGCGGCGAGCTTGCGCTCCATGCGTTCGATCACCTTCCACTGCTCGGCGATCTGGCCGGACAGTTCCTCGATGGTCTTTTCCTGCTCGGCGGCGCGGATTTCGAGCGTCGTCAGCCGATCGTCAGGCATAGCCATGCAAAACCGCCCCTTGCGAATGTGAAGCCTTCACCCAGATCGTGATGGCGTTTCGTTGAATCGCCGACACGATCTAATTCTTCGTTGGAGCATGATCTTCTCCGAAAACCGGTTCCCACTTTTCGGGATCATGCTCTAGGCAGATATTCATGGGATGCCCACGACTAGCTGCTCATGCTCTGTGGTTCTCGCAGGGTCCGATCGCAAAACCGTTGGGACGCTTTTGCGGAACCTGCTCAGGTTCGAAATTGACAAGGGCGCGGGGATTTGTCGAGAGTGAACGGCCGATTGGCATAAGCGGGGCATCATGCTAGGCGTTTTTACCAAGCGATAAAAAAATAACGAGTGGGACAGGCTGCATGGCGCAAGCCGCAATCGAGCTTATAGGCATCAACAAGAGTTTTGGCGCCGTGCGCGCCAACCGCGACATCAACCTGGAAGTCGCGCGCGGCACCATCCACGGCATTGTCGGCGAGAACGGCGCCGGCAAGTCGACGCTGATGTCGATCCTCTACGGCTTCTACCAAGCCGACAGCGGCGAAATCCGCGTTGGCGGCAAGCCGGTGTCGATCAACACATCCAACGACGCCATCGCGCTGGGCATCGGCATGGTGCATCAGCATTTCATGCTGGTCGACAATTTCACAGTGCTGGAAAATGTCATCCTCGGCGCCGAGAACGATGCGCTGCTGAAGAGCAGCATTGCCAAGGCGCGCTCGGAGCTCGACCGGCTGGAGCGCGAATACGGCCTCGAGGTGGATCCCGACGCCGTCATCGAGGAGCTGCCGGTTGGCCTGCAGCAGCGTGTCGAAATCCTCAAGGCACTCTATCGCGGCGCCGAGATCCTGATCCTAGACGAGCCGACGGGCGTGTTGACGCCGGCCGAGGCCGACCACCTCTTCCGCATCCTCAAGCAATTGAAGGATCAAGGAAAAACGATTGTCCTGATCACCCATAAACTGCGCGAGATCATGGCGATCACCGACACGGTTTCGGTGATGCGACAGGGCACGATAGTGGCGACCCGGGTGACCAAGGAAACCACGGTCGGCGAGTTGGCCGAGCTGATGGTCGGCCGGCGCGTGCTGCTCCGGGTCGAGAAGGGCCAGTCGGAAGCCGGCGCGATAAGGCTCTCGGTCAGGAACCTGACGGTGAAGGACCAGCGCGGCGTCACCATGGTCGACAATGTCTCCTTCGACGTGCGCGGCGGCGAGATCGTCGGCATCGCCGGCGTTGCCGGCAACGGCCAGTCGGAACTGCTCGAAGCGATCTCCGGCATCCGGCATGCGGTCTCCGGCGAGGTGATGCTGGAGGGCAAGCCGATCGATCTCACCGGCAAGGCCGATCCCGGCGAATTGCGCGACCGCGGGCTCGCCCATGTGCCCGAGGACCGCCACCATGTCGGGCTGGTGCTCGCCTTCGAGGAGAACGAGAATTCGATCCTCGGCTATCATGACGACGAGCGCTATCTGAAGGGGCCGTTCCTCGACATCGACGCCATCATGGCCGACGCGAAGGACAAGATCGAGAAATACGACATCCGCCCCGGCAATCCGCGGCTGAAGACAGCCAATTTCTCCGGTGGCAACCAGCAGAAGATCGTGCTGGCCAGGGAGATGGAGCAGGATCCCGGCGTGCTGATCGTCGGCCAGCCGACGCGCGGCGTCGACGTCGGCGCGATCGAATTCATCCACAAGCGGCTGATCGCCATGCGCGACCAGGGCAAGGCAGTGCTGGTGGTCTCGGTCGAGCTCGACGAGATCCGCTCGCTCTCCGACCGCATCCTGGTGATGTTCGCGGGCCGTGTCGTCGGCGAGCGCGGCCCGGACGCGACCGAAGGCGAGCTTGGCTTGCTCATGGCCGGCGTCGAGCGCCAGGAGGCCGCCGAATGAGCACGCCTTACGCCAAGCTGCCGGCCTGGGCCGATTATGGGTTGATTCCGTTGATCAACCTGTCGGTCGCCTTCATCGTCGCCGGCTTCGTCGTCATGCTGGTCGGCGAAAATCCGTTCCGCGCCGCCGTCATCCTGGTCGAAGGCGCTTTCGGCAAGGGCACGGGCATAGCCTTCACGCTGTTCTACGCCACGACCTTCATCTTCACCGGACTGTCGGTGGCGGTGGCGGCGCACTGCAGCCTGTTCAATATCGGCACCGAGGGCCAGGCCTATATAGGCGGCCTCGGCATCGCGCTCGTGTGCCTCAGCCTCGACAGCGTGCTGCCTTGGTGGGTGATCTTTCCGATCGCGATCGTCGCCGCGGCGGCGTTCGGCGCGGCCTGGGGTTTCATCCCCGCCTATCTGCAGGCCAAGCGCGGCTCGCACATCGTCATCACCACCATCATGTTCAACTTCATCGCAGCCTCGGTGATGGTCTATCTGCTGGTCGGCCCGCTGAAGCCGGCCGGCTCGCAGGCGCCGCAGACGCGCAATTTCCTCTCCGGCGCCGAACTGCCGAAGCTCAACTGGATGATCGAACTGTTCGGCGCCAAGATCCGCTCGGCGCCGCTCAACATCTGCTTCCTGCTGGCGCTGGTCATGGCCTTCCTGGTCTGGCTGCTGATCTGGCGGACCAGGCTGGGCTACGAGATGCGTACCTATGGCCACAGCTCGAAGGCGGCGCGCTACGCGGGCATTTCGGAAACGCGCATCATCATAACCGCCATGATGATATCAGGCGCGCTGGCCGGCATGATGGCGCTCAACCCGGTGATGGGCGACCAGCACAATGTCGCGATCGATTTTGTCTCCGGCGCCGGCTTTGTCGGCATCGCGGTGGCACTGATGGGCCGGCTGCATCCTGTCGGGATCGTGCTGGCGGCAATCCTGTTCGGTATGCTCTACCAGGGCGGCGCCGAGCTTGCCTTCGAGATGCCGGCGATCAGCCGCGACATGATCGTCATCATCCAGGGCCTCGTCATCCTCTTTGCCGGCGCGCTGGAACACATGTTCCGGCCTTACATCCAGGCGCTGTTCGCCTCGGTCAGTCCGAAGTCGGTCGGCATGCAGGCGGTGAACGGGAAGGGGGCCTGAGATGGACAGTTTCAACGCAGTCATCCAGGTGCTCGATTCGACGATCCGCCTTTCGGTGCCGTTGCTGCTCGCCTGCCTGGCCGGCCTCTATTCGGAACGGGCCGGCATTTTCGACATCGGGCTCGAAGGCAAGATGCTGGTCGGCGCCTTTGCCGGGGCTTCCGCCGCTGCCGTCTTCCATTCGGCGCTGATCGGCCTCGGCACGGCCGTCCTGATCTCGGTCGCCTTCGCGCTGGTGCACGGCTTCGCCTCGATCACGCATCGCGGCAACCAAATCGTCTCCGGCGTGGCGATCAACTTCATCGCCGCCGGATCGACCATCATCCTCGGCCAGGCCTGGTTCAGCCAAGGCGGGCGCACGCCGGCGCTGCAGCCGGGCGAGCGGTTCGAGGCGATCATCTGGCCCGGCGCCGACGCGATCAAGGATGTGCCGGTCATCGGCCCGATTTATGCCGAGTTGATCTCGGGCCATTCGATCCTGGTCTATTTCGCCTTCGCCATGGTGCCGTTCACCTGGTGGGTGCTGTTTCGCACCCGCTTTGGGCTAAGGATGCGCGCCGTCGGTGAAAATCCGGCCGCCGTCGACACCGCCGGCATCTCGGTCGCCTGGCTGCGCTACCGCGCGCTGATCTGCACCGGCATCCTCACCGGGGTCGCCGGCGCCTATCTTTCCATGGTGCAGAATGGCGGCTTCGTGAAGGATATGACGGCGGGCAAGGGCTATATCGCGCTGGCGGCGCTGATCTTCGCCAAATGGAAGCCGGTCAACGCCATGTTCGCCTGCCTTCTGTTCGGCTTCCTCGACGCGGCCTCGATCCGCTTGCAGGGTTCGCCGCTTCCTCTTGTCGGCAAGGTGCCGGCGCAGCTCATGCAGGCGCTGCCCTATGTTCTCACCGTTATCCTGCTCGCCGGCTTCATCGGCAAGGCGGTCCCGCCGCGGGCCGGCGGCGTGCCCTATGTGAAGGAACGCTGAGACGCGATTTTCCTCCGGGGGCGACCGGCATTTGAACAAGATCGTGGGAGAGAAGAACCGGATGTCGCATGATCTATTCGAGGCGGCGAAGACGGCGATGGCCAAGGCCTATGCGCCCTATTCGAAGTTCCCGGTCGGTGCCGCGCTGCGCACCGAGGACGGGCGCGTCTTCACCGGGGCCAATATCGAGGTGGCGTCCTATCCGGAAGGCTGGTGCGCCGAGACGACGGCGCTCGGTCACTACATCATGGGCGGCGGCGGCAAGATCGTCGAGATCGCGGTGATCGCCGAACGCATGGCCAAATGCTCGCCTTGCGGCGGCTGCCGGCAGCGGCTGGCGGAATTCTGCCGGCCGGACACCAAGCTTTATCTGTGCGACAACAGCGGCGTGGCCGAGACGGTCACCATGGGCGACATGCTGCCCCACGGCTTCAGGGGCGACATCCTGAAATGAAGGAAGCGCTGGATCATCTGGTCGAAAAGCTGGACGGGCTGGCGCCGACGGCGGCGCTCGTGCTGGGCTCGGGGCTCGGCGGCCTGGTCGACCAGGTCAAGGATGCCAGGCGCATCTCCTATGCCGAGTTGCCGGGCTTTCCGCGAAGTGGTGTTTCGGGCCATGCCGGCGAGGTGGTGGCCGGGCATTTCGCCGGTACGCCGGTGCTGATGCTCTCCGGCCGGGCGCATTATTACGAGCATGGCAATGCCGCCGCGATGCGTCCGGCGCTCGAGGTGCTTGCCGGCATCGGCATCTCGCATTTGATCCTCACCAATGCCGCCGGGTCGGTCGACCCTGAAATGGGACCTGGGTCGGTGATGCTGATCACCGACCACATCAATTTCTCCGGCTCCAACCCGCTGATCGGCGAGCCGAGCGACCGCCGCTTCGTCGGCCTCACCGAGGCCTATGACGCGGGCCTGCGCGGCGCGATCGAGAAAGCGGCAAAGGCTACGGGAACCGCGCTGCATCAAGGCGTCTATATGTGGTTCTCGGGACCGTGCTTCGAAACGCCGGCCGAGATCCGCATGGCGCGCGTCATGGGAGCGACCGCGGTCGGCATGTCGACCGTGCCGGAGGTCATCCTCGCCCGCTTCCTCGGGCTCAAGGTCGCCGCCTGCTCGGTCATCACCAATCTGGCGGCCGGCATGACCGGTGCGGAACTCTCGCATCAGGAAACCAAGGACATGGCGCCGGTCGGCGGCGCGCGGCTGGCGACGATCCTGCGGCGCGTCTTCCAGGACGGCTTGCCCGACTGATGCTGCCGCAGGAGATCATCCGCCGCAAACGCGATGGCTACAAGCTCTCGGCCGACGAGATCGCGGCCTTCATCACCGGGCTGACGGCCGGCAGCATCTCCGAGGGCCAGGTCGGCGCTTTCGCCATGGCCGTGTTCCTCAACGGCATGAGCCGCGAGGAGGCCGTGGCGCTGACGATCGCCATGCGCGATTCCGGCGACGTGCTCGACTGGTCCGACCTGCCCGGCCCCGTCACCGACAAGCATTCGACCGGCGGCGTCGGCGACAATGTCTCGCTGATGCTGGCGCCGATCGTCGCCGCCTGCGGCGCTTATGTGCCGATGATCTCGGGCCGCGGCCTCGGCCACACCGGCGGCACGCTGGACAAGATGGATGCGATCCCCGGCTATGCCAGCCAGCCGGACGTGGCGCTTTTCCGCAAGACGGTGCTCGAGACCGGTTGCGCCATCATCGGCCAGACCGCCAATCTCGCGCCGGCCGACCGCCGGCTCTACGCGATCCGCGACGTGACGGGCACGGTCGAATCAGTCCCGCTGATCACCGCCTCGATCCTGTCGAAGAAGCTTGCCGCGGGCTTGGGCTCGCTGGTGCTCGACGTCAAGGTCGGCAACGGCGCCTTCATGGAAAAATCGCGCGACGCGGCCGTCTTGGCAAACAGCCTGGTGGAGGTCGCCAATGGCGCAGGCCTGAGCGCATCCGCTTTGGTGACGGGCATGAACGAGCCACTGGCCTCGGCAGCCGGCAATGCCGTTGAGGTGAAAAATGCCGTCGATTTCCTCACCGGCCGCTACCGGGACCGCCGTCTGGAGGACGTGACGCTGGCTCTGGCAGCCGAGATGCTGCAGTCGGCCGGGCTCGTCTCGTCCAACCAGGACGGCATCAGGCGCGCCACCGAAGCGCTCGCCGGCGGCCGGGCGGCGGCCGTCTTCGCGCGGATGGTTTCCGCGCTTGGCGGTCCAGGCGATTTCATCGAGAAACCGGAAAAGTACCTGCCGGCGGCGCCGGTCGAACTGGCCGTGAAAGTGGATCAGGACGGGTTCGTGACCGGCATCGCCACGCGCGATATCGGGCTTGCCGTTGTGACGCTCGGCGGAGGGCGTTCCCATCCGGACGATAAAATCGATCATGCCGTTGGTTTGACCGGACTGTTGCCGGTCGGTGCCGAACTGCATTCAGGCGAGGCGCTGGCGCTGGTCCATGCCCGCACCAATGCTGAGGCCGAGGCGGCAGCGGCCGCCGTGCGTGCCGCTTACACGATCGGGGGTTCCAAGCCGCCGGCCGAGAAGACCGTGCTCAGGCGAATATTGCCGCGATAGATCAGTCATCGTTTCGTGGAAAGGATGAACTGATCTAGCCTTTATTTTTGACGCAATTCCGGACGGAAAACCGCTGCGCACTTTTCCTGGAATTGCTTATGCGGCCTCACTGGACGAGCAGCAGAGCGCCGTCCTGAACCTGGTATTTCTGCAACCGCTGCAGGAAGCTCATGCCGATCAGGTTGGTCTGCAGGGCTTTGTCGTCGAGCACCATCGCCTGGACGCTGTCGATGGAGATCTTGCCGATCTGCAGGCGCTCGACCGTCACCACGGCGGCCTTGATCGCGCCATTGGCGGTGTTCACCTGTCGATTGAAGTCGGACGGGTTGAGCGAGATGCCGATCCGGCGCGCTGTCGAGGTGTTGATGGCGACCAGCGTCGCGCCGGTGTCGATCATGCCGTCGATCTGGCGGCCGTTGAGCTTGAACTGCGACGTGAAGTGGCCGCGCGCATCGGCGTTGACCAGCACCTGGCGGCCGAGCGGCATCGGCGCGGCTGGTTTGTTCGGGACCGAAGCGAGATTGACCTGGGGCTGAGCCTCCGGGGCTGTCGGCTGCGGGGCGACGGCCGATTTCAGGAGGCCATCCACCAGATGCGGGTTAGCCTGATAGACGATCGGAATCGAAGCCGAAGTTCCGGCAAAGATGCCGAGGATGAGAAGCTTGCGCAGCATGGATGCCCCTAAAGCGTTTCACCGTTTCACGAAAACGTCGAACCGCTCTATCCCTTTGTTTTGGGGCAATTCCGAACGGAAAACCGCTTCACACTTTTCCTGGAATTGCTCCCGAAGGCCTGCATCCTTATGCCGATATGGTGTTCGCGATTTTAATGCGTCCCGCAACCACTTGTCTGCGTAAACAGGTGGTAAAGAAGTTCCTCACTTTGTCCCGTACATGCGGTCACCGGCGTCGCCGAGGCCGGGCATGATGTATCCCTTGTCGTTCAACTGGCGATCGATCGAGGCGGTGAAGATCGGCACGTCGGGATGCGCCTTGGTGAAGCGTTCGATGCCTTCGGGGGCGGCGAGCAGGCACAGGAAGCGGATGTTGGTGGCGCCGCGCCCCTTCAGCTTGTCGATCGCCGCGATCGCCGAATTGGCGGTCGCCAGCATCGGATCGACGACGATCACCAGACGGTCGGCAAGATCGCTCGGCGCCTTGAAGAAATACTCGACCGCTTCCAGCGTCTCATGGTCGCGATAGAGGCCGATATGGGCGACGCGGGCGGCCGGCACTAGGTCGAGCAGGCCCTCGAGCAGGCCGTTGCCGGCGCGCAGCACCGAGGCGAAGACCAGCTTCTTGCCCTCCAGCGTCGGCGCTTCCATCTCCTCGATCGGCGTGTCGATCATGGTCGTGGTCAGCTCGAGATTGCGGGTCACCTCATAGCCGAGCAGAAGCGAAATCTCGCGCAGCAGCCGCCGGAAACCGGCCGTCGAGGTCTCCTTCTTGCGCATGATGGTCAGCTTGTGCTGGACAAGGGGGTGGTCGACGACGGTGACGCCCTGCATCGTGATCTCCTTAAGCTCGCTTGAAGCGACCCTAGCGACAATGCGCCGGCCAAGGAACCGCCCGGCGGCCATCCACCACAGCTTTTGCCTTAAATCCAGAACAAGAACGAATCCAGCAGAGAGTCAGCGGCCGCCGCCGTTGACGCGGGCAAGCAGGGCGGCCCTGGTCTTCTTGTCGACGAAGGCCGCCTCGATGGCTGTCCTGGTGACGGCGGTGAGCGCCTTGTCGTCCATGCGGAAATGCTCGGCGGCGATGTCGTATTCGCGCTTCAGCGAAGTCCAGAAATAGGGCGGGTCGTCGGAGTTGAGCGTCACCTTGCAGCCTGCGGTGCGCAGCGCCGGAAAAGGATGGTCGGCGAAACTGTCGAAGACCTTCAGCGCGATGTTGGAGCCCGGGCAGCATTCCAGCACCACGCCCTGGTCGGCGATGCGGCGGACGAGGTCGGGGTTCTCGACGGCGCGAACGCCATGCCCGATGCGCGACGGGCGGATGTGGTCGAGGGCCGCCTTGACGCTTTCCCAGCCCATCAGCTCGCCGGCATGGATGGTGATGCCGAGACCCGCTTCGCGCGCGATCTCGAAGGCGCGTACATAATCCTCGAAATCGCCGATGCGCTCGTCGCCGGCGACGCCGAAGCCGGTCACCAGCGGATGTCCGCAACGCGCCGCGAAGCGCGCCGCCTGCTCGATCGCCTCGACGCCGACATGGCGCACGCCGGTGACGATCATGCGGCCTTCGATGCCGGTCTTGGCCCTGGCGCGGGACATGCCTTCGCCCAGCGCATCCGTGTAGGCTTTTGGCGACAGCCCGGCCTTTTTGGCATGGTCCGGCGAGGTGAAGATCTCGGAATAGATGGCGCCGTCGCGAGCGAGGCTGGTCAGATAATGGTCGGCGAGGCGCGCATAATCCTCTTCGCTGCGGAACAGGTCGGATGCGAAATCGTAAGCGGCCAGAAAGGAGGTGAAATCGTGCCAGACGAAGGAGCCGTTCTGGATATAGGGCGAAGGATCCTTGCCGTATTTGCGGGCCTGGGCGACGACGAGCTCGGGCGCTGCCGCCCCTTCGATGTGGCAGTGCAGTTCGGCCTTCAAAATCATTCGGTCATCCCGTCCGGTATGCTGCTCTCGCACAGGTGCTGGCCGGAAAATCATGCAACACCCTTCCCGGCCGGGTTTTGAAAGCGCGGCCGAAAACCGCGCCTTGGACAATAGCGTCGGCACCATCGATCGGCTATGGTCCCGCCGGTTTTATGACGGATCAAAATAATGTCAGTTGAGAGAACCACGGCCGCGGGCGGCATGGAAACCTCCTATGGTTTCAGGAAGGTCGGGACAGGCGAGAAGCAGCCCCTGGTCAACGACGTCTTCCATAAGGTGGCCAACCGATACGACCTGATGAACGATCTGATGTCGGCCGGGTTGCACCGGCTGTGGAAGGACGCGATGGTCACCTGGCTGAATCCGCCGAAGCGGCCGGGCTGGAAGGTGCTCGATGTCGCCGCCGGCACCGGCGACATCGCTTTCCGCATCGTCGAGGCCAGCCAGCGCCAGGCCCATGCGACCGTGCTAGACATCAACGGCTCGATGTTGACCGTCGGCCGCGACCGCGCTGGGAAGCTGGGCCTTGCCGCGAACACCGATTTCGTCGAGGCCAATGCCGAGGCGTTGCCGTTCGAGGACGACACTTTCGATGCCTATACGATCGCGTTCGGCATCCGCAACGTGCCGCGCATCGAGGTCGCACTTGCCGAAGCCTATCGGGTGCTGAAGCGCGGCGGACGGTTTCTGTGCCTGGAGTTCTCCGAGGTCGAGATGCCACTGCTCGACAAGGCCTATGAGGCATGGTCGTTCAACGCGATCCCCAAGATCGGCAAGGCGGTGACCGGCGACGGTGAACCCTATTTCTATCTCGTCGAATCCATCCGCAAATTCCCCAACCAGCAGAATTTCGCGGCGATGATCGCCCGCGCCGGCTTCGACCGCGTCACCTTCCGCAACTATTCGGGCGGCATTGCCGCCCTTCATTCCGGCTGGAAGCTTTGAGGCGGGATCCCTTGAAGCGAGCCCCTTTGACCAAGGCCTCCTTGAAACAGGCAGGGCAATGAGCAGCATCGCCGCCGCCTTCAGGCTCGCCCGGGCCGGCTGGGTGCTGGTCCGCGAGGGCGTCGTCGCGGCGCTGCCGGGCGAAGAACTCTCCGGCATGCCGAAATTCGGCTGGCGGGTGGCGCGGCTTTTCACCCGCCGCCGTGCGCTGAGCTACCAGCGCGGCGACAGGCTGGCGCGGGCGGTGGTGCGGCTCGGGCCCTCCTACGTCAAGCTCGGCCAGTTCCTGGCGACGCGGCCCGATGTCGTCGGCAACGACATGGCGCTCGACCTCGCGCTCTTGCAGGACAAGATGCACACCTTCCCGAAAGCGGAGGCCGTGCATGCGATCGAAGCCTCGCTCGGGCGCAGGATAGACGATCTCTATTCGAGCTTCGGCGAACCGGTGGCGGCGGCCTCGATCGCGCAGGTGCACAGCGCGGAAGTCGCGCGCGAAGGCGCCGCTTCGCGGGTGGCGGTGAAGGTTATCCGGCCCGGCGTGCGGCGCCGCTTCTTTCAGGACCTTGAAAGCTATTTCCTCGCTGCCCGCCTGCAGGAGAAATACATCCCCGCGTCGCGTCGCCTGCGCCCGGTCGAGGTGACCGAGACGCTGGCGCAGACCACCAGAATCGAGATGGATCTGAGGCTCGAGGCAGCCGCGCTTTCCGAACTCGGCGAGAACACCAAGGACGATCCGGGCTTCCGCGTGCCAGCGGTCGACTGGGAGCGGACCGGCCGCGACGTGCTCACAATGGAGTGGATCGACGGCATCAAGATGAACGATCTGGCCGGCCTCGCTGCCGCCGGCTACGACCTCAAGGCGATTGCGGCGAATGTGGTCCAGTCGTTCCTCAGGCACACGTTGCGCGACGGCTTCTTCCACGCCGACATGCATCCGGGCAACCTGTTCGTCGAAGCGGACGGCACAATCGTCGCGGTCGATCTCGGCATTGCCGGCCGGCTCGGCAAGAAGGAGCGGCGCTTCCTCGCCGAGATCCTTTACGGCTTCATCGTGCGCGACTATCAGCGCGTCGCCGAGGTGCATTTCGAGGCCGGCTATGTGCCGCGCCAGCACAATGTCTCGGCCTTTGCGCAAGCAATCCGCGCCATCGGCGAGCCGATCCACGGCCAGTCTGCCGAGACCATTTCGATGGCGAAGTTGCTGACGCTGCTGTTCGAAGTCACCGAGCTGTTCGACATGGCGACGCGGACCGAGCTGGTGCTTTTGCAAAAGACCATGGTGGTGGTGGAAGGCGTTGCGCGCACGCTCGATCCGGCCTTCAACATGTGGAAGACATCCGAGCCCGTGGTCAGCGACTGGATCGCGGGCAATCTCGGTCCGCGCGGCATGCTCGCCGACGCGCGGGACGCTGGCAGAGCCCTTGTATCGCTGGCAAGGCAGGCGCCCGATCTCGTGGCGCGCGCCGAGCGGCTGTCGCGCGAGATCGATTTGATGGCGGAAAATGGCCTGCGCTTCGACGAAGCGACCGCGCGCGCGATAGGCAGGGCCGAAGCGCGCCACACCCGCTCCGGCCGCGTGGCGCTGTGGGTGATTGCGCTGACGCTGATCTACATCGCGTGGAAATTGCTCTGATGCCCATGCGGCTTGCGGCTGATTGATTGCATTGCTATCATTGCAGGCGCGCTATCTGGAGCGAGTGCAATCACATGGCCAGCATCACGATCCGCAATCTGGATAACGCGGTCAAGGATCTGCTGCGGCAGCTTGCCGCCGAAAACGGCTGCTCGATGGAAGAGCAGGCACGGGCAATGATACGCGCCGCGGTCGAAGGAAGGGCAGGGCAGGCCGACCGCATTGGCGAGATCGAGAAGACGCTGCGTGCGCTGACAGGTTCGAAGGAGCAGGCGGCGCCGGTTGTCGCCGCGTCCGCCAAATCAATTTCTCGGGGTTCTCTCTCCGGCAAGCGCATCCTGCTCATCATCGGCGGCGGCATTGCCGCTTATAAGTCACTCGACCTGATCCGACGGCTGCGCGAGCGCGGCGCCTCGGTGCGGGCGGTGATGACGCCGGCCGCGCAGGAATTCGTCACCACGCTGTCGGTCGGCGCGCTTTCGGCGGACCATGTCTTCACCGACCTGTTCGACCGCAAGGACGAGCACGATGTCGGCCATATCAGGCTGTCGCGCGAGGCCGATCTGTTGGTGGTGGCGCCCGCCACCGCCGACCTGATGGCGAAACTTGCCAACGGCCACGCCAACGACCTTGCCTCGACGGTCCTTCTGGCAACCGACAAGAAGGTGCTGATGGCGCCGGCGATGAACCCGAAGATGTGGGCGCACGCCGCCACGCGCCGCAACCGGGCGATCTTGCAGAAGGACGGCATCGCCTTTGTCGGGCCTGCCAAGGGCGAGATGGCTGAGAGCAACGAAGCGGGCGAGGGCCGCATGGCCGAGCCGCTGGAGATCGCCGCCTCGATCGAGGCGATGCTCGACGAGAAGCCGAAGCCGCTAGCCGGCCGCAGGATCATCGTCACCTCCGGGCCGACGCATGAGCCGATCGACCCGGTGCGCTACATCGCCAACCGCTCGTCGGGCAAGCAGGGCCACGGCATTGCGGCCGCGCTGGCAAAGCTCGGCGCCGATGTGCGGCTGGTCTCCGGTCCGGTCACCATCGCCGATCCGGCCGGTGTCGCGACCACCCATGTCGAAACGGCCGCCCAGATGAAGCAGGCGGTCGAAAGCCTGCTGCCGGCGGATGCCGCCGTGTTCGTCGCCGCCGTGGCCGACTGGCGCACGGCAAACGCCGCCGGCGAGAAGATCAAGAAAGTGGCGGGCGAGGGGCCGCCTTCGCTGCAGATGGTCGAAAATCCCGACATCCTTGCCGGTATCGGCCATCATGCGCAGCGGCCGGGCCTTGTCGTCGGCTTCGCCGCCGAGACGCAAGACCTCATCGCCAATGCCGAGGCCAAGCTCAAGAAAAAGGGCGCGGACTTCATCGTCGCCAATGACGTCTCGCATGAAAGCGGGATCGGTCCGTCCGGTGTGATGGGCGGCGACCGCAACAAGGTGCGCATCGTCTCCAGGAGCGGCGTCGAGGAATGGCCGGAAATGGGCAAGGATGAGGTGGCGGCGCGGCTCGCCGCGCTGATCGCGGAGCGTCTGCGGCAGACCATCGTGGTTTAGCCTGGAGCGTTTCACCGTTTCACGGAAACGGCGAACCGCTCTATCTCTTTGTGTTTACGCAATTCCCGACGGAAAACCGCTCACACTTTTCTTCGAATTGCTCTAGCCGGTCGCTTGCTGAGGCCGCAGCGTCGGCAGCGCGGTCCTCAGCGCGGCGATGCATCCCACGACAGCCAGAGGCACGAAGGCGAGGAACAGCCAGCCGGCAACGCCTGCTGCGGCTTCACGGGTCAGGCCTTCCGAGAAGCCGCTGGCATTGGCGACGATGCCGGCAAGCGCCGCGCCCACCGCGTAGCCGATGCGCTGCATGGTCGGCACGGCTGCGGAGGCGATCGTCTGCTCGCCGTCGCGCGCCGAGGCGACGATGACGCGCGTAAGGAAGGGCCAGCAAACGCCGAAGCCGCCGCCCTGCAGCAGGGCGCACAGCAGAATGAGCGGGATCGAGCCTGCCGGGATGGTGTAGGCGAAGCCGGCGAGGCCGGAAGCGATCATCAGGGCACCGACGACGATGATCAGTCTCTCGCGCTCCAGCGGAGCATTGGCGATGAGGATCGACAGGATCGACCAGGCGATCGATTCAGCGGCGATGATGTAGCCGGTGGTCAGGATCGGAATGCCGTGCAGGGTGGTCAGAAGCAGCGGCCCGTAAATGGTGAAGGTGCAGGTTGCCACGGAGAACGCCGCAACCATGGTCATGCCGCTGCCAAGCGGCGAGCGCCATGAAAACAAAGGCGACGGAAAGAGCCGCGATCGTGGCCTGAGGGCATCAATGCGGAAGAACAGCGCCAAGCCGATCAGGCCGAGGAGGAGCAGCAGTGACGAGCGCAACAGGGCAATGTCGATGCCGGCAGCGGCGATCAGCACGACGCTGAGAGCGAGACAGGCGAGCGCCGGATAGGGGAAGGGCGGCGCCTTGCCGCCGACCACCTGCGGCTTCCTCGCCTCGGGCGTGTCGAGCACGATGAAGCTCGCCAGCGCCATCGCCGCGCCACCGAAGGTGAAGATGCCGAAAGCCCAGCGCCATGACAGGAACTCGGTCATGAGCGCGCCGAGCATCGGGCCGCTGAAGGCCGCGACGCCCCAGATCGCGGACATGATGCCGAAGAGCTGCGGCCAGATGTTGCGCGCAAAGAGGCGCTCGACCGACACGAAGGCGAGCGACACAAGCGCGCCGCCGCCAAGCCCCTCGACAAGGCGCCCAGCGAGGAACAACGGCATGGAGGGCGCTGCGGCGCAGATCAGCGCGCCGATCGCGTAGAGCAGCGCGGCGACCATCATGTTGGAGCGCAGGGCGACATAGCTGACCAGCCGGCCGGCGGCGGCGCCGGCGACGATCGCGCCGAGCTCATAGATCGCCGGCGACCAGCCGACCAGCTGCACGCCCGCGAGGTCGCCGACCATGGCCGGCATCACCGTCGCCACCATCGTCTCGTTGGTGGCATGCAGCAGGATGCCGAGGCTGACGAAGCAGAAGCGCGCCAGGTCGCCGCTCGCCCACAACGCCCTCCAGTCGATCCTGTTGCTGGCCACCTTTTTGCCGCTCGCTGCCGTCACGCCGATCTCCTGCTTGTTCTGCGCACCTCATCCGCGTTGCGAACGAGGGGCAAGATCCAGTTCGGTACGGCTTGTAGAACCTCAAGCGCGGTTGAGCTCAACAGGCTTTTTCGCGATTTCGGGGCAAGCCACCACTGGCGCCGAAGGAATCGGCTTTCCAAAGCACTCGGCCCGGAACAAATGTTCCGGGCCGAGTGGCTGCGTAGCGAATTTGAAAAGCCGAAGGCTCATTTATAGGAGTGGACGAGATCCAGCGACGCTACGGTGACGGCCAGGTTGAGGCCGGTCTGCGCCTGCACGCTGAGCGGCTCCAGCATGAAGGCGCCGTCGAGACCGCCTACCAGGAGATTGGCGCCGCCGCCGGTTACTACCGAAGCCTCGGCGTTGACGCCGTAATAGCTGCCGGCAAGGTCGCCCGCGTCGCGATGGCGCGTTGCGGCGAGCACCGCCCAGACGAGCTGGCCCTGATGTGTCTGGCCGACATCGACGCCGAGTTTGGAGATCATCCCGGTATAAATCTCAGCCGGGCCGTGATGGGAGGGGCGGAAGACGCAGGAGACACCCTTGTTCGAGGTGATAACGTAGCCGACGCCACCGTCGATGCTGCAATCGAGCGTGCCGAGCCGGAGCGTGCCGGCGCTTACCGGAGAAGCGAGGACCGTCGCGGCAAGCGCGGCAGCGGCACAGGCAAGGGATTTGATCATTGGAAAGGTCCTTTCGCGAAAATTGGGCCCCGCTTAAACGATCGAGGTGCGTCGAGCGTTCCGCCGAAAAATTGGCGCGAACATGGCAGAGGTTAACGCATTGCGCTGGGCGGTTAACGGATCGCTATCGGCGTCTCCACGGCACAAGATTATAGGCGCCGGCGGCGACCGAACGTCCTGCAATTCGCCCGTTCTTGCGGCGTCGGCTTCCGATCAGCTGGCGCTGCCACCGACGCGCGACAGGCCGTCCTTGGCCGGCTGATAGCCGGGGTTGAGACGGATGGCCTCGCGATAGGACTTGGAAGCCTTGGCCTTGTCGCCACGCTTTTCGTAGATCAGCGCCTGGTTGGCCCAGGCCTCGGCGTTCTTGCCGTCGAGCTTGATGGCCATGTTGAAGTCGGCGAAGGCGTTGTCCTCGTCGCCTGTCGCCAGATAGGAGAGGCCGCGGCCGTTGTAGGGCTCGGCAGCGTCCGGCGCCAGCGAGATCGCGGTCGAGAAATCCTCGATGGCGAATTTGTGCTGACCCTGGCTCTGATAGATCAGACCGCGATTGTGGTAGGCGCGGGCATCGGTGGTGTCGAGCTGGATCGCTTTCTGGAAGTCGTTGAAGGCGTCCTGCGTGCGGCCAGCCTTGCGGTAGAGATTGCCGCGGCCGATATAGGCGGCATCGTAGTTGGCGTTGATCTGGATCGCGCGGTTGTAGTCGGCCAAAGCGGCTTGCTGATTGCCGAGGAAGCGCTGGATCAGCGCGCGGTTCGAATAGGCCTGATAGAAGTTCGGATTGAGCTGGATCGCCTGGTTGAAGTCCTTCAGCGCCGCCTGGTACTGGCCGCCGCGACCATAGGCCGAACCGCGCACGTTGTATCCCTCGGGATCCTGCGGATTGCGCTGGATGACCGCCGAAAGCGAGGAGATGTTCTCGCTCGACGCCTGCGCCTTGTCGATCGAGTTGAACTCACCTGTCGGGGTCGTCTGGCATGCTGCAAGCACCAGACCCGAAAGCAGGGCCGCCGTCAGTGCGAAGCCGCGAAAAGCGGTTCCGCGCTCTACGGTAATAGCGTTCATCTTTGTCCTCACTGCCGCGGCGCCGTCAGTCCGTTCCCTCTCCGAACCGGCTCGAATCTATAAACAAAAAGGTGGCGGCGATTTCGCATCGCGCCACCCTCGGTATCCTTCGAAAAGGACGAAAAATTGGCGTTATGAGCGCGGCGAGCGCGATGCGCCGGCAGCACCAGCCGGAGCCGGGCGCGGGGTCATCGGCAGCAGGCCTTCGCGCTGGGCGCGCTTGCGGGCCAGCTTGCGGGCGCGGCGCACGGCTTCCGCCTTCTCGCGGGCACGCTTCTCGGACGGCTTCTCGTAATGACCGCGCATCTTCATTTCGCGGAAAATTCCTTCGCGCTGCATCTTCTTCTTCAGCGCGCGAAGCGCCTGATCAACGTTGTTGTCGCGGACGAGTACCTGCACGGGCAATCCTGTCTTCGGGTTTGAAATCGTTAGGCAAACAGCCATAGCTGACATGCCTCCGCGGCGAGCTGCACCGCGAATTGTGGCGGCTGATAGCAGAATCAGGCTGGCATGTCCACCTCTGATTGCCGGAACAGCTATCAAAAACCCGAGCGCTGCGCCCGGACATTTGTTCGCCCTACGCGGTCGTCAGATGGAGGCGCGCAAAGTCCTCGAAAAACTCGCCATAGTCGCAGGTGATTTCCTCGCCGGCGGCGATGTCGCGAATGGCGGTGGCGCCGCCATATTGCGAGAAATCGGTGTTCGGCCGCTCGGAGTGGTTCATGAAGCGGCCATTGTCGACCTCATAGACCATGAAGCCGGGCTTGTCGGGGCTCGGATAGGCGTAGCGGTCGAGCAACTCGCGCAGATGCGGCGGCGCCGCCTCATATTTATCCATCGGGATCAGCCGGTCGAAATCCGGGTCGAGCCGCCAGATCGAAGTACCCTTGCGGATCGGCTCGGCGGCGAACACGCCGACGCCTTCGATAGCGCTCTGGGCAACATAGGTTCTGATCAGCAGCATCGTTTCCCGTCCATTTTCGACGGGAAACGAAATCGTCAATTTGTGCCGAAATGCAAGGCCGCACCGCTACATTTCAGCGGATGGACCTTTTTCCAGCGGTCAGATGGATCACGTCCGGTTGATCGAGACGCCGCCATCGGCAAACAAGGCGGTGCCGGTGGTGAAGCTCGAGGCATCCGAGGCGAGATAGAGCGCAGAGCGTGCGATCTCCTCCGGCTGCGCCATGCGCTTCAGCGCGTGAATGCCTTCGACGAAAGCGCGCGCCTCGGGCGTGGTCGTGGTCGCGCCGGGCGTGTCGGTGCCGCCGGGCAGCAACGCGTTGACGCGCAAACCTCTTGGGCCGTATTCGGCGGCCAGCACCTGCGTCAGCCCGATCAGGCCGGCCTTGGCCGCGGCATAGGCAGCCATACCCGGCATCCCGGCGGTGTAGCCGACGAAGCTCGAGGTGAAGATCAGCGAGCCGCTGCCGCGCTCCAGCATCGCCGGTATCTGGTGCCTGGCGGCGAGATAGGCGCTGGTCAGGTTGGTGTCCATTGTCTCATGCCAGGTCGCCGGCGCCATGTCGGGCACTGGCCCCATCGCGCCAACGGCGCCGGCGTTGTTGAAGGCGATGTCGAGGCCGCCGAAGCGCGTTACAGCGAGCTCCACCAAAGCCTGGGCATAGGCTTCGTCCCTTACATCGCCTGCAAGCGCGGCCGCCGTACCGCCGGTATCCTCGATCTCGCCGACGAGCGCGTCGAGCTCGGCTTGACGCCGAGCGGCGGCGACCAGGCTTGCGCCTTGCTCGGCAAACAGCTTCGCGGTTGCGCGGCCGATGCCGGAACTTGCGCCGGTGACGATTGCGACCTTGTTTGTAAGGGTGAACATGTCTCTGCATCCTTCCTTTGTGCCGGGCTTGCCGGCGAATGGACGCTTGGTCGCAGATGAGGATTGCCGCGGCCACCCGAAACCGGCACCGGCCATCATTGTCCTACTGCCGCAACAGCCAAGCCAGCCTGTTCACCGAGAAGGCGTAGCTGAGGGCAATCAGCAGAGCCATGACGATGCCGATGGCCGCGTGACCGGCCAGAGCCGGGGCTTCGTTTTCACCGTGGCGCAAAGCGGCAACCGTCGTCGCAAACAGCGCAAGGATGACACCGCGGTTTCGCTAGTGATACACCTCGCGTGACGGGAGAGGCCCGAACGACATCCGCGATTTTTGGCGCGAGGCTACAACGTGAAGAAATACTCGGTATTCGCCATTGCCCGCGAGGCGATGCGCGGCCACAAGGGCTGGGAAGAGCAGTGGACCTCGCCCGAGCCGAAGAAAGAATACGACGTCATCATCGTCGGCGCCGGCGGGCATGGCCTGGCGACGGCCTATTATCTGGCGAGCGAGCACGGCATCACCAACATCGCGGTGCTGGAGAAGGGCTGGCTCGGCGGCGGCAACACCGGCCGCAACACCACCATCATCCGCTCCAACTACCTCTATGACGAAAGCGCCGGCATCTACGATCATGCGCTGAAGTTGTGGGACGGGCTCTCCCAGGAGCTCAACTACAACGTCATGTATTCGGCGCGCGGCGTCATGATGCTGGCGCACAACGTCCATGACGTGCAGGTGTTCAAACGCCACATCCATGCCAACCGCCTCAACGGCATCGACAATGAATGGCTGACGCCGGAAGAGGCGAAGGCATTCTGCCCGCCGCTCAACATCTCCAAGGAGGCGCGCTATCCGGTGATGGGCGCGGCGCTGCAGCGGCGCGGCGGCACGGCGCGTCACGATGCGGTGGCCTGGGGCTATGCGCGCGGCGCCTCGGCGCGCGGCGTGCACATCATCCAGAATTGCGAGGTCACCGGCATCAAGCGGGCGGCGAACGGCGCGGTCAGCGGCGTGGAGACGACGCGCGGCTTCATCGGCGCCAAGAAGGTCGGCGTGGTCGCGGCCGGCCATTCCTCCGTCATCATGAACATGGCCGGCGTGCGCATGCCGCTCGAAAGCTATCCGCTGCAGGCGCTGGTGTCGGAGCCGATCAAGCCTGTGGTGCCATGCGTGGTGATGTCGAACACGGTGCACGCCTATATCTCTCAGTCCGACAAGGGCGAGCTGGTGATCGGCGCCGGCACCGACCAGTATGTGTCCTATTCGCAAACCGGCGGCCTGCACATATTGCAGCACACGCTCGACGCCATCTGCGAAATGTTCCCGATCTTCACGCGCATGAAGATGCTGCGCTCCTGGGGCGGCATCGTCGACGTGACGCCGGACCGCTCGCCGATCCTGGCGAAGACGCCGGTCAAGGGGCTTTACGTCAATTGCGGCTGGGGCACGGGCGGCTTCAAGGCGACGCCCGGCTCGGGCAATGTCTTCGCGCACACGATCGCCAAAGATGAGCCGCACCCGATCAACGCGCCCTTCACGCTCGAGCGCTTCCGCACCGGCCGTCTCATCGACGAGGCGGCGGCGGCGGCGGTGGCGCACTGATGCCGGCTCAGCTGTTTTGCGATCAACCGGCCGGCGTGAGCGCCGGTCACGGCAAGTTTTAGGATCACCCAGATGCTTCTCATCCGCTGCCCCTATTGCGAGGAAGAGCGCCCGGAACTCGAGTTCCGCAATGCCGGCGAGGCGCATGTCGTGCGCTCGGCCAACATTGCCGGCGAGAGCGACGACGATTTCGAAAAATTCTTCTTCATCCGCGCGAACCCGAAGGGCGTCATCTATGAGCGCTGGCGGCACATCCATGGCTGCGCGCGCTTCTTCAACGCGGTTCGCGACACCGTCACCGACAAGTTCATCATGACCTACAAGGCCGGCGAGCCGAAGCCCGCGAAGCTGCCTGGAGCCTCGAAATGAACGCCGCCTTCCGCATTTCCGGCGCCGGTCGCCTCAGCCAGGCCAGAACCGCCTCCTTCAGCTTCGACGGCAAGTCCTACACCGGTATCCAGGGCGATACGCTTGCCTCGGCGCTGCTCGCCAACGGCGTGCATCTGGTCGGCCGCTCGTTCAAATATCACCGCCCCCGCGGCTTCCTGTCGGCCGGCGCGGAAGAGCCCAACGCGCTGGTCCAGATCGTGCGCGACAATGCGCGCAAGACGCCGAATGTGCGTGCCACCGTGCAGGAGCTCTATGACGGGCTGTCGGCCAATTCGCAGAACCGCTGGCCGTCGCTCGCCTTCGACGTCGGCGCGGTCAACGACCTTGCATCGCCGATGTTCTCGGCCGGCTTCTACTACAAGACCTTCATGTGGCCGAAATGGGCCTGGAAGGATATCTACGAGCCGAAGATCCGCGCCGCGGCCGGCCTCGGCGTTTCGCCCGAAAAGCCGGATCCGGACCATTATGCCTCGCGCTACGCGCATTGCGAGGTGCTGGTGCTGGGTGGCGGCGCCGCCGGCATTGCCGCTGCTCTTGCCGCGGCCGAAACCGGCGTGCGGGTGATCCTTGCCGACGAGCAGGCCGAATTCGGCGGCAGCCTGCGCTTCGAGAGCGGCGCCAGGATCGACGGCCAGGACGGCTATGCCTGGGCTCAAGGCGCGATCGCGAAGCTCATGGCGATGGATAATGTGCGCGTACTGTCGCGCACCACGGCCTTCGGCTATTACGCGCAGAACTTCGTCGGCCTGGTCGAACGGGTCAGCGACCATCTCAAGAATCCCGGCCGCGAGCTGGCGCGTGAGCGCCTGTGGCAGGTCCGGGCCAATCGCGTCGTCATCGCCACCGGCGCCATCGAGCGCCACATGGTGTTCGCCAACAATGACCGTCCGGGCGTCATGCTGGCGTCGGCCGCGCGCACCTATCTCAACCATTATGGCGTCGCGGTCGGCAGGAATGTCGGTGTCTATACGGCCAACGATTCCGCCTATGCCGCCGCGATCGACCTCAAGAAAGCGGGCGTCAATGTCGCGGCGATCGTCGACCTTCGCGACAATCCCTCGGGGGCGGTGATCGATGAGGCGAGGGCGCTCGGCATCGAGATCAATTTCGGCCGCGCGGTGGTCAGCGCCGGCGGCAAATTGCGCGTGTCGTCGATGACCGTGCAGCCGAAGAATGGCGGCGGCGGGCGGACCATCCCGGTCGACGCGATCCTGATGTCGGCCGGTTGGACGCCGTCGGTGCATCTGTTCTCGCAGTCGCGCGGCAAGGTCGCCTTCAACGACGAGACCAAGCGCTTCGTGCCCGGCACTTATGCGCAGGACTGCGTCTCGGTCGGCGCCTGCAACGGCACGGACGGGTTGGACGCGACGATCGACGAGGCCTATGCGGCCGGCGCCAAAGCGGCGAAGGAGGCTGGCGGCAAGGCCGGGAGGGCCGCCAAGCCGAAAGTCGATGCAGGCGAGAGCTGGTCGCGCGGCATGCTGGGCGCCGCGCCTGGCGCCGGGCCGGGCACGACGGTGAAGGCTTTCGTTGACTTCCAGAACGATGTCACCGCCAAGGACATCCGCCAGGCGGTGCATGAAGGCATGCACTCGATAGAGCACGTCAAGCGCTTCACCACCAACGGCATGGCGACCGACCAGGGCAAGACGTCGAACATGCATGGCCTGGCGATCGCCGCCGAGGAACTCGGCAAGCCGATCCCGCAGGTCGGCCTCACCACGTTCCGCGCGCCGTACACGCCGGTGACCTTCGGGTCGATCGTCGGCCACGCGCGCGGCGCCTTGTTCGACCCGACCCGGCGCACGGCAACCCATGGCTGGGCTGCACGCCAGGGCGCGGTGTTCGAGGATGTCGGCAACTGGAAGCGCGCCTGGTATTTCCCCAAGGCGGGCGAGGACATGCATGCCGCCGTCAACCGCGAATGCGTGACGGTGCGCAAGGTCGGCGGGCTGTTCGACGCCTCGACGCTCGGCAAGATCGAGGTGGTCGGGCCGGACGCGGCGAAGTTCATGGAACTGCTCTACACCAATCCGTGGGAGAAGCTCGAAACAGGCCGCTGCCGTTATGGCATCATGCTGCGCGAGGACGGCTTCATCTATGATGACGGCGTCGTCGGCAGGCTGGCGCCGGACCGCTTCCACGTGACGACGACTACCGGCGGCGCACCGCGCGTCATGAACCACATGGAGGATTACCTCCAGACCGAGTTCCCGCATCTCAATGTCTGGCTGACCTCGATCACCGAACAATGGGCGGTGATCGCGGTGCAGGGGCCGAAGTCGCGGGATATCATCGCGCCGCTGGTCGAAGGCATCGACATGTCGGACGAGGGAATGCCGCATATGTCGGTCCGCGAGGGCAGGATCTGCGGTGTGCCGACAAGACTGTTCCGCATGTCCTTCACCGGCGAGCGCGGCTTCGAGGTCAACGTGCCGGCCGATTACGGCGAGGCGGTGTGGGAAGCGCTGTGGGCCGAAGGCCAGAAGCACGGCGCGACCGCCTACGGCACCGAGACGATGCACGTGCTGCGCGCCGAGAAGGGCTACATCATCGTCGGCCAGGATACCGACGGCACGGTGACGCCGAACGATGCCGGGCTCGACTGGGCGGTCGGCAAGAAGAAGACCGACTTCGTCGGCATTCGCGGCCTGACCCGGCCAGACCTGGTGGCCAAGGGTCGCAAGCAGCTCGTCGGCCTGAAGACCAAGGACCCCAAGGTGGTGCTGGAGGAGGGCGCGCAGATCGTCGCCGATCCGAAGCAGCCGATCCCGATGAAGATGATCGGCCACGTCACCTCCAGCTACTGGTCGGAGAATTGCGGCCGTTCGATCGCCCTGGCGCTGGTCGCCGGCGGGCGCGACCGCATGGGCCAGACGCTCTATGTGCCGATGCCGAACGGCACGATCGAGGTGGAAGTCACCGGCATGGTGTTCGTCGACGAGAAGGGAGAACGCCTCAATGGCTAAGGCCGCCGCCAAGACAAAAGCCGCCGAGGCCTCGGTCGAGCGGCGTCCCGCGCTTGCCGGCCGCACGCTGTCGGCGCCGGGCGTCAAGGTCGAGATCCTGCCGCCGGCCGACCGCATCTCGCTGCGTGCGCCACAGGCGTCGCTTGCCGCGCTTTCCAAGGCGCTCGGTCTCACGCTGCCGGCAAAGCCGAAGACCTCGGCTTCGAAAGACGGGCGCACGGCGCTGTGGCTCGGGCCGGACGAATGGCTGATCATCGACGAGGCCGGCATCGACCCGCTCGCCGATTGCGCCAAGGTGACGGTGCTGCATTCGGCGGTCGGCATCTCGCACCGCAATGTCGGGATTTCCGTTGTCGGACCTGCCGCCGCGGTGACGGTCAATTCGGGCTGTCCGCAGGACCTGTCGCTCGAGGCTTTCCCGGTGGGTGCGGCCTCGCGCACCATTCTCGGCAAATCCGAGATCGTGCTGTTGCGCACCGCGGCCGACGCGTTCCGCGTGGAATGCTGGCGTTCCTTCTCGGACTATGTGTTTACTTTGCTGTCGGAAGCGGCAGGCGACGCGGCGAACTGATCTCCACACTGCGCCGTCGGAAAGCAGCGCAGCAGGAACCATCGCCGACCCTGGCCGTTTCCGCAGCTCGCGAGGGAGATTGCTGATGCCGTCCAAATCCGCGCCGAAGTCAGCCAAGAAGACAGCGGCAGTCCGTTCGCTGGAGCACGAAAGGCATCGCGAGGTCGAGGAAGAGGAACTCGAGGAAGGCCTCGAAGACACGTTTCCGGCCAGCGATCCAGTATCGATCACCAGCACTTCCATCCCCGGCGGGCCGGCAGAGCCCGGCAAGGCCAAGGCCGTGCCTGGAATGAAGTCGCGCAAGAAGTAGCGTCGTCGCAGAAGGCAATCGGAGTTCAGGCAGAACGAAAAAGGGCGGCCAAGCGCCGCCCGTTTTCGTTGATTCTGCCGATAGGGCGTTTCACCGTTTCACGGAAACGGCTCTATCGCTTTGTTTTGGCGCAATTCCGAACGGAAAACCGCTCACACTTTTCCTTGAATTGCTCCAGTGCTTACAGGCCGGGCACGAACCAGGGGCTGACGTCGATGCCGAGGCGCGGGCTCTTGGTCTGGGTCTTGTTGGCGTCCGCTTTTTCGACCGAGCCGGTCGCGGTGCAATCAAGAACCACATTGGTATTGGTCTGAACGCAGGCCGCCGGGGCGTGCTTGGCCGGCTGATGCGTACCGGCAAAAGCGGCGCCGGAGAAAGCCAGCACGGCGGCGAGGGCGAGGATTATCTTCTTCATTTTCCGTCTCCAGTCATCTCATTTCGTACATGTACAATATAGCGTACACATACGACGACTGGAGGTGGAATTCAAGACGAAATCTGTACGTGTACGACAACTTTTTTGAACGTAAGAACTCGCCGCGGCGAATCAAGCCGATGGGGGCGCAAAAACGGCTGTGGCGATCAGCAATCGATCGGGGTTTCGGTGAGCGGAGGGATATCCTGCGCCGACAATGAGGCCAGCATGAAGTCGCACATCCGTCTCACATAGGCCTGGGGATCGCCGAAAGGATAGAAGGGGAAGGTGATCAAGAGCGAAATCGTGCCGTGGCCGACGGTCCACAGCATGGTCGCGATAGCGCGCGGGTCGCCCTTGAGCTTGCCGGCGGCAACGCACGCCTCGACGCGTTTGATCAGCACCTTCATCGCCGGATTGCCCTCCTCCATGTCCTCATAGCTGCGGCCTTCCGGCAGCCTGGTCTTCTCGGTCATGAAGACGGTGCGGTACTCATTGGGGTTGCCGAGCCCGAAGGCGGCATATTCGGTCATCACCGCCTTGAGCGCCTCGACCGGATCGTCGGCGGGGTGCCCCTCGATGCGCCGCGCGAGCGTCTCGAAGGCATCCTCGGCCAACGCGAAGAGGATGTCCTGCTTGTCGGCGAAGTAGGAATAGACCGACATCGGCGCATAGCCGACCCGCTTGGCCAGCTTGCGGATGGTCAGGCCCTCGTAGCCCTCTTCCTGCACCAGCTTGTGCGCCGCCGCGACGAGTTCCGAGCGAAGCTCCGCCTTCTGTTTCTCGCGGCGTTTCTGAACGCTCAGCGTCAATGTCCGCTGCCTTTGTCGTTGGTTGCCTGATGAAATTATATACGCTGTACGGAAACGGACAAGCGAGCCTTCCGGTTCCGCTACGTCCGTTCGAACTCTTCGGTTAACGCGGTTGCGGGCGCAAGCCGCTCCCGGCATGCTCAGATCGCGCCAATGCCGCCATCGAGCGCCAGCGTGTGGCCGGTCATGAACGAGTTGCCAGGGTCGGCAAGGAACAGGATGCCGGTGATGATCTCGTCGACCTCGCCGACCCGCTTCATCGGCACGCCGCGCGTGAGTTCGGCAAGCGCTTCGGCTTCGGGCGCCCCTGTGAAACGCACGAAGCCGTCGACCATCGCGGTGCGGGTGTGGGCCGGGCAGACCGCGTTGATGCGTATGCCCTTGCTGGCATATTCCACGGCAGCCGAGCGCGTCAGCCCGACGACGCCGTGCTTGGCGGCGGCATAGACCGAAAGCTTCGGTGCGCCTGAGAGGCCGGCGACCGAGGCGATGTTGACGATGACGCCGCCCTTGCCGCTTTCCCTGAATTGCCGTTCCAACTGAGGAATCTGGTTTTTCATGGCATAGAAGACGCCGAGCAGGTCGACCTCCACCACGCGGCGCGCTTCCTCCGAGGTGACCTGCGGCAGGCGTACGAAGGAGTGGACGATGCCGGCATTGTTGACGGCGATGTCGAGCCGGCCGAACTTTTGCACGGCCAGCTTCACCAGATCCTCCGAGAGCTTTTCGTCGGCGATGTTGCCGGCAAGGTGAGCCGTCTCGGCGTCGAGCGTTGCGGCGAAATCGCCGAGTGCTGCCTCGTCAAGATCGGAGAGCACCAGCCGCGCCCCCTCAGCGGCGAAGGCCTTCGCCGCGCCGCTGCCGAGGCCACCGGTCGCGCCGGTGATCAGCACGGTCATCCCATCGAAACGGCCCATAGCTCGGCTCTCTTTGTTCAGCGATTATCGTCGATCAGTTCGACCGCAAGGTGGGCAAGCAGTTTTACTGCCTCACCATAGGTCCTTGCCTTTTCCGGATTGGAGGCGTTGCCGTCCAGCGCGCGGCGATAGACGCCCTGGCAGATCGCCGCCAGGCGGAAGAAGGAGAAGGCGAGGAAGAAGGTCCAGTTGTCGATCTTCCCGATGCCGCGCCGCTTGCAATACGCTGCGACATAGGCCTCCTCGGAAGGCAGGCCGGCAGCCACGCGATCGACATCGCCAAGGCCGCGTAAACCCGAGGCGTGCGGCAGACGCCACTGCATGCATTGATAGGCGAGGTCGGCGAAGGGGTGGCCGAGCGTCGACAACTCCCAGTCGAGCACCGCGATGACTTTCGGCGCGTCCGGCGCGAACATCACGTTGTCCAGCCGGTAGTCTCCATGGACAAGCGAGACGCGGCCGTCATCGGCTGGCATATGCGTTTCGAGCCACGCAATCAGCCTGTCGATATTGGTTATAGTTTCGGTTTCGGAGGCGCGGTACTGGCCGGCCCAGCGCGTAAGCTGGCGCTCGAAATAGCTGCCGGGCCTGCCGAAATCGCCAAGGCCGACGGCGTCGATATCGACGTCGTGCATCGCGGCAAGCGTCGCGTTCATCGCGTCGTAGATCGCGGCGCGCTCTTCGTTGCCGGAAACGTCCGGCAGCGACGGATCCCAGAAGATGCGGCCGTCGAGATATTCCATGACGTAGAACATGCGGCCGATCGGGGAGTCTTCGCCCGACAGATGCAGCATGCGCGGCACCGGCACCGCCGTGCCGGCAAGCGCCCGCATCACCCGAAATTCGCGGTCGACCTGATGCGCGGATTTCAGCAATTGCCCCGGCGGCTTGGCTCGCAGCACGTAGCGGCCGCTGACGGCAGTCAAAAGACAGGTCGGATTGGACTGGCCGGACTTGAATTTTTCAATCGCGGAAAGGCCGGCGAAACCCGGGACATGCGCCTCGAGATAGGGCGCAAGCGCCGCCTGGTCTATGGCACCGGCCTCGCCGCTCATGCGTTCTCGGGCTGGCGCTCGATCAACGTCAAAGTCAGCCAGCGCGCCGTCAGCGCCGGCTTCTTCGAACCCTCGATCTCGATGGTCACGTCATGCGCCGTCTGCACCCAGCCGGAGGGCCGCACCTTGACGTCCGCCAGCACGAAGCGGGTACGGATGCGAGAACCGGTCTTCACCGGCGCCAGGAAGCGCAGCGTGTCGAACCCATGGTTGACGCCCATCTTGGTGTTTTCGATCGGCGGCATGGTTTCGAAGGTCATTGCCGACAAAAGCGACAGCGACAGGAAGCCGTGCGCGATGGTGCCGCCGAACGGCGTCTCGCGCTTGGCGCGCTCGGGATCGCAATGGATGAACTGGTGGTCGTCGGTCGCATCGGCGAACTGGTCGATCATGCGCTGCGTGACCGTTCGCCAGGGCGAGACGCCGACCTCCTTGCCGACGCTTGCCAGAAGCGTATCGAGACTGATCGGTTCCACGCTGATGTCCTCCGCACCCCCGCCCGGATTACGATTCCTTGAACCGGACGCCTTATTCCTTGAACCCCGCCCGATTCTTTCAATCGGGCGCCTATTCCTTGAACAATGTCATTCCATGCTGCACCGACTGGCCGCCATCGATCGGCAGGATGGCGCCGGTGACATAGCTTCCGGCACGGCTGCACAAATAAAGCGTTGCGCCGGCAATGTCATCCGCCACACCGATACGGCCGAGCGGAACATGGTTACCAACATGTTTCGCCTGCTCCTCTGTCGCGGTGGCGAAGGCCGTCATGCGGCTCTGGAAAGGGCCCGGCGCAAAGGCGTTGACGGTGATGCGGCGAGCGGCGAACTCGATCGCCAGCGTGCGCGTCAAATGATGCACCGCCGCTTTCGACGCCGCGTAGGAATAGGCGTCGTCGGCCAGTGGCTGGGTGCCCATCACCGAGCCGAGATTGATTACCCGGGCCGGGTCCTCGTCGCTCGCCGCGGCGTCGAGCAGCGGCAAAAGCTCCCGTGTCAGATGGAAGACGGCGGTGACGTTGACGCCGAACACCTTGGCCCAGGCGTGGTAAGGGAAATCCTGCAACGGCGCACCCCAGGAAATGCCGGCATTGTTGACCAGGATGTGCAGGCGCTCCGCACGCGCCTTGACCTCGGCGACGAGAGCGGCGATCCCCGCCTCGCTAGACACGTCGCCAGCAAAGCCCTCGGCATGGCCGGAGCCGCCGAGCGCGTTCAATTCGTTGGCGACTTTGGCGCAATCCTCGCCCTTGCGCGAGGCGATCATCACATGAGCGCCGGCGCGCACCAGCCCGGTCGCCACCATGCGGCCGATGCCGGTCGCCGCGCCCGTCACCAGCGCGGTCTTGCCGGCGACCGAGAACAGCTTGTCCAGATAGCTCATCGTGTTTCTCCGCACGTCTCGACCGAACCGGCGAGTGACTCGCGTTGACAAGGCTAGCCGAAGTACGGTCATCCTTGCCACGGGTAAAGATTTATCTTCGGAAAGGCTAAAGGCGATGGCGGACATGAATCTCGGCATGACCGAACGGCTGAAGCCGATCCACCAGCGCGTGGCGGCGATGGTGCGCGACGAGATCGCCCCGCTCGGCGAAGAGTTCCTCGCCGAAGTCGGCAAAGGCGGCGACCGTTGGGCCTATACGGCCAGGCAGACGGAAATCCTGGAAGGCTTGAAGAAGACGGCGCGCGAGCGCGGCCTGTGGAACTTCTGGCTGACCGGCTCCAAGCGCGGCTACGGCCTTTCCACCGTGGAATACGCCTATCTGGCGGAGGAAATGGGCAAGGCTCATCTCGGGGCCGAGACCTTCAACTGCTCGGCGCCCGATACCGGCAATATGGAGGTGCTGGAGCGTTATGGCTCGGAAGCGCATAAGCGGGACTGGCTGGAGCCGCTGCTCGAGGGACAAATCCGTTCGGCCTATCTGATGACCGAGCCGGACGTGGCGTCCTCAGACGCCACCAACATATCGATGCGCTGCGAGCGTCAGGGCAACGATTATGTCCTGAATGGCGAGAAATGGTGGGCATCGGGCGCCGGCGATCCGCGCTGCGCCATCTATATCGCCATGGTCAGGACCGGATCGGACGAGGAGCCGCAGCATCGCCGGCATTCAATGATCCTGGTGCCCTCCGACAGCAAGGGCATCACCAAATTGCGGCCGATGCAGGTCTATGGCGACGACGACGCGCCGCATGGGCATATGCATCTGAGATTCGACGATGTCCGGGTGCCGGCGGCGAATCTGATCCTCGGCGAGGGCAGGGGTTTCGAGATCGCGCAGGGACGGCTCGGCCCCGGCCGCATCCACCATTGCATGCGCGCCATCGGCCAGGCGGAGATGGCGCTGGAGATGCTGTGCCAGCGCTCGGTCCGGCGCGAGGCCTTCGGCCAGTCGCTGGCAAAGCTCGGCGCCAATTTCGACATCATCGCCGAGTGCCGCATGGAGATCGAGATGGCGCGGCTCTTGTGCCTCAAGGCCGCTTGGATGATCGACCAGGGAGACGCTCGTGCGGCCGCGCCCTGGATCAGCCAGATCAAGGTGGTGGCGCCTCGCATCGCGCTGAAGATCACCGACGAGGCGGTGCAGATGTTCGGCGCGCAAGGCATCAGCCAGGACACGCCGCTCGCCCGCTCCTGGACGCATCTGAGGACATTACGGCTCGCCGACGGGCCGGACGCCGTGCACCGGCGCCAGGTGGCTCGCACGGAACTGAAGAAATACACGCAGGAAAAGCTCTGACGGCCATGACGCTTCCATCGCAAATGCAGGGCCTGCTGCTTGTCGGCGACGGCTACACCAGGACGCCTTCGACGGCAGCGCTCGAAGCGATGGAGCCTTACCTCCAGCCCGGCACCATAGGCGTGCCGGCGCCTGGGCCGACCCAGGCGCTGATCAAGGTCAGCCTCGCTTCGATCAATCCGTCCGACATCGCCTTCATCAAGGGTCAGTACGGCCAGCCGCGGGTCAAGGGCCGGCCGGCGGGCTTCGAGGGGGTCGGCATTGTCGTCGCCACGGGGGACGACCCGTACGCAAAAAGCCTTGTGGGCAAGCGCGTCGCTTTCGCCACCGGCGTGTCGAACTGGGGCGCCTGGGCGGACTATGCCGTCGCCGAGGCGGCGTCCTGCATCCCGCTCATCGATACGGTGCGCGACGAGGATGGCGCGGCGATGATCGTCAATCCGCTGACGGCCTTGGCCATGTTCGACATCGTCAGGGAGGAAGGCGAAAAGGCTTTCATCATGACGGCCGGCGCCAGCCAGCTCTGCAAGCTGATCATCGGACTGGCGAAGGAGGCAGGTTTCCGGCCGATCGTCACGGTGCGCCGCGACGAGCAGATCCCGTTGTTGAAGGGGCTCGGCGCCGCCCATGTGCTCAACGAGAAGGCGGGGGATTTCGAGGTGGCGCTACGCGAGGCGATGAAGGCCGAGCAGCCGCGCATTTTCCTCGACGCCGTCACCGGCCCGTTGGCGTCCGCCATCTTCGCCGCCATGCCGAAACGTGCGCGCTGGATCGTCTATGGAAGGCTCGACGCCGAGCCGACGGTGATCCGCGAGCCCGGCCAACTGATCTTCCAGCACAAGCGCGTCGAGGGCTTCTGGCTGGCCGAATGGATGCGGCAATTCCGCGACAGGCTGGGCCCGGCGGTCCTGGAAGCGCAGAAGCGCTTTTCCGACGGACGTTGGTCGACCGACGTCACCGCGGTCGTGCCGCTGGCCGAGGCGATGGCGCGGCTACCGGCCGAGCTCGCCAAGCCCAACGGAAAGGTGTTCATCAAACCCTGAACAACCCGGCGGCCGATGGCAACGGGTCGGATCGGAGCCACCGCCTTCGAACACAAAGTCGTGATCGACGGTGGGGCGGCGGAAAAATGTCGCTGTTCCAACGTCCTTTCCATCGCGCCGGCTGCAGCTACACTCGGATGTTTCATTTCATTGTGATATCTGGCCGGCGCTTAAGGCCAAGCGGCGATGGGAAAGCCGTCCTGGCCGGAACGCGGGGTGCACTATGATGATAACCAAGCCGGTTTTCGACCGTTTGGGGTTTTGGCTATGGGTCGGGTCGTTTCTGGTCGTGCTCGGCCTAGTGCTATGGTCGCCCACCGCGCGTTCGGTGGTCCATATCTATGGACATGGCAGCGAAGCGTTTCTGAGCGGCCAGCCGCTGTATCAGGTCGAAGTCGCCATGGGATATCTCTACGCTCCCGCCTTCGCCGTCCTCTACGTTCCCCTGTTGAAGCTCGGGCCATATCTGAGCAATATTTTGTGGCACGTGCTGGGCTTCGGCGTCCTGACCCTTGCCGCGATGCGTCAGGTGCGCAAGCTTGGCGGCGAGGAGCAGACATGGCTGCTGTCCTTCGGCCTCTTCCTTGCCTTGCCGGTGTCGCTGGCGGCGCTTCGCAACGGCCAGGCGACGATCCTGCTCACCGGGGCTTGCTGGTTCCTCACGCTGTCGGCCCTCGAGGAGCGCCGGGCCGAAAGCTTCTTCTGGGCGACACTCGCGATCATTGCCAAGCCCACTGCGATCATCATGCTGTTTCTGGCGGGAGCGCTGCGTCCCAGGCTGATACCGGTGCTGGCGCTGGCGGTTCTTGTCGTGCTCGCCATCCCCTATGGCTTTGCGCCCACGGGCTATATCAACGCCCAGTACCACGATTTCTTCCGGATGCTGACTTCGATGGCGGTCGACCCAACCGGGCCCTTCGTCCCGGCCGACTTCACGGCGCCTTTCACGCGGCTTGGGGTGCCGATCCCTGAATCCGTGGCGACGATCGTGCGCGTCGTCGCCGGCTTGCTTACGCTTTGGGTGGTGCTTCAGTTCGACCGTCGACTGGACCCGAGCGCCAGCGGGCTCGCCATCTTCCTCACAGCGGCTTTTTACATGTGCGTCTTCAATCCGCGGGTCGAGCAGAACACCTATGTCATGGTGGCGGTGCCTGCCGGTCTCTCCATCGCCTTGCTTTGGCGGGAGAAGGGAGCGGGGGCCGTGCTCTGGTCACTGGCGGCGCTCCTCTTCGTCACCGGACTGACCAGCATCGATGGCCGGCTGCACGCTCTTTTCCACCCGTGGTTCCGGCCGATCAGCATCAGCATCGTCGCTTTGGTGCTCGTCGGCTGGTTCTGGACGCAAGATAGACGCAAGGCGCCTGCCGCCGGAGCCGTCGCGCATGGCTGAGATGCTCGACATCATTGCGCCGTTCTTCAACGAGGCCGAATCCGCCATCGCGTTTGTCGGGCTGCTCGAGAGGCTGGAAGCGGCCGTGGTGGAGCGCTTCGGCATGACGGTCCGCAAGATACTCGTTGATGACGGCAGCCGCGACGGCAGCGCCGAGACATTCGCCGCGGCATTGTCGGGCTCTTGGGAGATCGTGCGGCTGAGCCGCAATTTCGGTAAGGAAGCGGCTGTGCTCGCCGGCCTCGACCATTCGCGCGGCGACATGGTCCTGATCATGGACTCCGATCTCCAGCACTCCATGGACATCAGTCTCAAGATGATCGGCGAGCTGGTCGAGAACCCGCAGATAGACGTGGTCTATGCGCAGAACGATCGGCGCCAGGGGAGCTGGCGGCGCAGCCAGCTTGCGCGGCTGTTCTACAAGCTGATCAACAGCAGCCAGCGCTTCGATATCCCGGAAAATGCCGGAGACTTCCGCGTCATGCGCGGCGCGGTGGCGCGCGCCTTGACCAGCGTGCGCGACAAGCGGCGTTTCAACAAGGGGCTGTTCGCCTGGGCCGGCTTCCGCCAGAAAGCGGTGCTTTATTCGCCGGAAAACCGCGCCGGCGGCACGTCGAAATGGACCAGGTTCAACCTGATCGCGTTCTCGCTTGAAGGGTTCACCTCGTTTTCCGTGATCCCGCTGCGCGTCATCAGCCTTATCGGATTGCTGGCGGCATTCGCCGGTCTCGCCTATGGCGTGAAGGTGCTCTTCGAGGTCCTGTTCTACGGCATCGCCGTGCCTGGCTATCCCAGCATCATGGTAGCCGTCGTGCTTTTTGGCGGCCTCAACCTGGCGCTGCTCGGCCTGATCGGCGAATATGTCTGGGTCACGCTCAGCGAAAGCAAGGACCGGCCCGTCTACATCGTGCGCGACGTGCTGCAGGGCAATGCCGCCGAGCAGGTTGCTCCCAACAGATGACCAGATCGATCCGCCTGATCGCCGACGATTACGGCCTGGCCCCGGGGGTGTCGGGAGCGATCCTCGATCTCATCGAGCGCGGCCGTCTGACCGGGACCAGTTGCATGACCGGCTTTCCCGAATGGGAAGAGGCGGCGGCGCGCATCAGGCCGTTCCGCCGACGGGCGGCCATAGGACTGCACCTGACCCTCACCGATCAGATCGCCGCGACCGGTTCGTCCAGCCTGGCGCCGGAAGGAAAGTTGCCCGGGCTCGCCGCCCTTGCGCTGCCGGTGCGGCGCGGGCGCATCGACGAGCGGAACATTCATGCAGAGCTCGACGCGCAATATGACCGCTTCACCGAAGCGCTGGCTGGCCCGCCCGACCATATCGACGGACACCAGCATGTGCATTTTCTTCCCGTGGTACGGAATTGGTTGCTCGCTCGGTTTGCGGGGAGCACACGCAAGCCGGCGCTGCGCGGCGCGCCCGGGTTTCCCGGCCTGGATGCAGCGGCGGCCAAGATCGCGGCGATCGCCGCTCTGGCCGCCGGCTTCAACAGCACGATGCGACAGGCGGGCTTCAGCGTCATGATGCCGCTTTCCGGCATCTATGACTGGCGGCAGCCGGAGAAATTCGCCTCGACGCTGCGCGGCGCGGTCGACACCTTGCCGGAACAAGGTCTTTTCATGTGCCATCCGGGCCGTGTCGACGACATTTTGCGGGCGCGGGACCCGATGCAGGGCGCGCGCGAGGTCGAGTTCACGGTTCTGAGTTCCGAGGATTTCGGCGCCAGCCTCGAAGAGGCCGGAGCGCGCGTGATGGACGGCAAAGCATGAGCGCCGGCCAGCCGCAGCGTTCGACCGGCAACAAGATCGTCCGTTTCGCCTTGGTCGGGCTGGTCAACACCGGTATCGACCTCGTCGCCTTCTTCCTGCTGCTCAAGCTCGCGGTGCCGGCTTTGGCCGCCAATGTCTGTGCGTGGTTCGTCGCCGTGCTCTTCTCCTTCGTGGCGAACGGCTTCTGGTCGTTCGAACGGGATCCGAACATCCGGCTGCACCATTCCTTCCTGCGGTTCGTCTCGCTCGGAGCGCTGATTTCACTTGGCGTATCCAGCCTGTCGATCGCCGCCCTGGCCGGGACCGTCGGTGTGTGGCCGGCCAAGATCATCGGCGTCGTGATGGCGGCCGTGCTGAATTTTCTGGCGGCACGCTGGTCGATCGAAGGCCGGTTGCTGAGATAGTCTACTCGGCCGGCTCCGCCTCGATGTAGGCCGCTTCCTCAAGCTTGCGCTTCAGGCGCGCTTCCTCATGCGCCTTCGGCGTGACGAAGCGGCCGAGCAGGAGATAAGCAAGGAACAGGGTAGAGACGAATATGGATTGACGGTGACGGTTGCGTTCGCGCGGCCGGTGCCGATCGCCTGCAGCCTGTCCTTGACGGTGGCGGTGCCGCCGGCGAGGCGACGATGGTGACGACCTGGCCGGCGCGGTTGCGCCCGGACCCTACTATCAGCGGCTATGGCAATTATCACGCAAACCTGGACATTAAATCTCGGTAACGTGAAGTCCGAACGTGTTCGGACCTTGCCTTTTGCTGACGCCAACTCGCTTCGACGTAGGCTATCGCAAGCTCTCCAAGTCGCGGATGCGCTTGGCGCCGGCCGCTTCCAATTGCCTCGTCACGGCGCCGATCAGGGTTTCGGCGACAACGAATAGAGCGGCCGACGAATCCCAGGCCGAAGGCACGGCGGTGCGCCCGGCGATCACATGGCGGGCGAAGCGGGCGATCGGCGAAAGCCACTGGTCGGTGAAGAGAATGATCTGCACGCCGCGGTGATGCGCCTTCTCGGCGAAGCGGACGAGACTGTCCTGGTAGCGGCGGATGTCGAAGATCACCAGGACGTCGCGCTTGCCCATGTCGATCAGGCGGTCGCGCCAGATGCTCTCCTGGCCGGCAAGGTGATAGACATCCGGCTGGATGATGGCGAGATGGGCGGCCATGTAGCGCGCCAGCGGATCGGTGAAACGACCGCCGATGAGGAAGGTCTTGCCGCGCCGCTCGGCAAGCCGCGCGGCTATGTCGGCGAGCTGTTTGTCGCTAAGGTGGCGGAAGGTCTCGCGCATGTTGTCGAGCGTCGCCTCGAGCATCGGCGAAACGGCGCCGCCGGCCGAGCCTGGATCGAGCGTGCGCGAAGCCGGCGATTGCAATTGCGCCGCCAGCTCATCCTGCAGCGCCGACTGGAACTCGGGATAGTTCTGGAAGCCGAGCCTGGCGACGAAGCGCAGGATCGTCGGCGAGGACACGCCGGCTGCGGCCGAGAATTCGGCGACCGTCTTCAGCCCGGTCAGCGGATAGTTGGCGATCAGCGTCTGGGCGGCGCGGCGCTCGCCGGCCGGCATCGCGCCGATGCGGTCCGAGATCAGTTCGGCAATGCTGGAAATCATGGTTTTCCCCCGCCTGTTGACCCGCCGCCGCCGTTTTCCCGAATTCGCGTTTGACAAAGCCGTTTAAACTGTATGAAATCATTCACCGGGACGCAATGAGGCAAAATACGTAACATAAGATACAGCGCTCCCGAGGGGACGGCACTATGGAGAAAGCACGGCCTGCCACCCTTGCACCGTCGGAGACCGTTAGGGTGACCAACCCTGGCGGATCGAGCCCCTTCGTCTTCACCTGCGATCACGCCTCGAACTTTCTGCCCGCCGAATTCGGCACGCTCGGGCTGCCAATCGAAGGCCTTTCCCGCCACATCGCCTGGGATCCCGGCGCGCTTCCCGTTGCCAGCCGCATGGCCGAGGCGCTCGACGCCACCTTGGTCGAGACCCGTGTGTCGCGACTCGTCATCGACTGCAACAGGCCGCTCGACGCGCCCGACCTCGTGCCGCCGGTCAGCGAGACGACGGTCATTCCCGGCAATGCCGGTCTTTCCGACAAGCAGCGCGCCGCGCGCGTCGATTTAGCTTGGCACCCATTCCACGACACGATCGCTCAGATCGTCGAGCGGCGGCTGGCACACGGCCAAGAGACGCGTCTGGTGTCGGTGCACTCCTTCACGCCGGTCTACAAGGGCAAGAGCCGGCCATGGCATATCGGCATCATCCATGATGACGACCGCCGCCTGGCGAAGCCCTTGGTCGCGGCTTTGCGACGGCTTGCCGGCGTCACCGTCGGCGTCAACGAACCCTATTCCCCGGCCGACCGCGTCTATTTCACGCTGGAACGGCACGCGCGTTCGCGCGGCCTTGCCTGCGCGATGATCGAAATCCGCAACGACGAAATCGCCGGCGAGACCGGGCAGCGGAAATGGGCGGATCTGCTCACAGGCATATTTTCGAATCTGGAGCCCGAGGAGGCCAAGGGCTCCCGACGAAGCGCAATGGGAAAGTCAGTACAATCGGCCAGCTAAGAAATTAAGGGGACTTCCAAATGGCAGCAGACGACTATACCGAAGTCGATAAGGCGAAGGATATTCAGGTCCTTCACAGCATGGGCTACGCCCAGGAACTGGAGCGGCGCCTCAGCCGCTTTTCGAATTTCGCGGTTTCCTTCTCGATCATCTGCATCCTGTCCGGCGGCATCAACTCGCTGGCGCAGGCGACGTCGGGCGCCGGCGGCATCGGCATCGGCATCGGCTGGCTGGTCGGCTGTTTCGTGTCGCTCACCTTCGCGGTCGCCATGTCGCAGATCAGCTCGGCCTATCCGACGGCCGGCGGCCTCTATCACTGGGGCTCGATCCTCGGCAACCGCGGCACCGGCTGGGTGACGGCCTGGCTCAACCTGCTCGGCCTGATTACCGTGCTCGGCGCCATCAATGTCGGCACCTGGACCTTCTTCGTCGGCGCCTTCGGTCCGGCGCTCGGCATCGAGGGCACGCTGACCAACCAGATGATCTTCCTGGTCATCATCACCGGCGCCCAGGCGCTGATCAACCATCTCGGCATCAAACTAACGGCGAAGCTGACCGATTTCTCCGGCTATCTGATCTTCTTCGGATCGATCCTGATCGCGGTGGTTTGCCTGCTGTTTGCCCAAACCTGGGACTTCAGCCGCCTCTTCACCTTCCACAACTACTCCGGCGACGCCGGCGGCGGCGTGTGGCCGCAAGTGTCGAACGCCTGGGTCTTCGCACTCGGCCTGCTGCTGCCGATCTACACGATCACCGGCTATGACGCTTCCGCGCACACTTCGGAGGAAACCATCAAGGCGGCGTCTTCCGTACCGCGCGCGATGGTGATGTCGGTCATCTGGTCGGCGCTGTTCGGCTATCTGTTCCTGGCGGCCTTCGTGCTGATGATCCCGAACATGGACGACGCGGCCAAGCAGGGCTGGAACGTGTTCTTCTGGGCTTTCGACCAGCGCGTCCCGTCCGGCCTCAAGGAGTTCGTCTACCTGGTCGTGTTCCTGGCGCAGCTCCTGTGCGGCCTGGCGACCGTCACTTCCGCCTCGCGCATGATCTTCGCCTTCTCGCGTGACGGCGGCCTGCCCGGCTCGGCGGCGCTTGCCAAGGTCAGCCCGACCTACCGCACGCCGGTGGCGGCGATCTGGACCGCCTCGATACTGTCGGTGCTGTTCGTGTGGGGTTCGTCGGTGGTCTCGGTCGCCGGCACCTCGGCCTATACGATCGTGGTGTCCTGCACCGTCATCTTCCTGTTCCTCTCCTTCACCGTGCCGATCGTGCTCGGCATGATGGCCTGGGGAACGCCGAAGTGGGACAAGATGGGTCCGTGGAACATGGGGCGCGGCATCTTCATGCTGTTCGCCTTCCTGTCGATCGTGTCGATGATCCTGATCTTCGTCATCGGCATCCAGCCGCCGAACGACTGGGCGCTCTACATCACCGTCGGTTTCTTCATCCTGACGGCGATCGTCTGGTTCGCCTTCGAGCGCAACCGCTTCCAGGGCCCGCCGCTCGGCGACATCATCGCGGCTCGCCAGGCGGCGATCAAGGCGGCCGAACAGGCGGTCGGCGAGACCGGCCACTGAGACTTCGCTTCACGGCTATGGCCGGCGCAATGCCGGCCATGGTCTCGTTTCTCCCTTAAATCGACAAGCACTGGAGCGCCAAAGGAATGGCCGGGAATTTCTCGTTCGATCAGTTGAAGAAAGCGGTCTCCAGCGGCGAGATCGACACGGTGCTGGCCTGCATCGTCGACATGCAGGGCCGGCTCGCGGGAAAGCGCTTCCTGGCTCAGTATTTCGTCGATTCCGCGCATGGCGAGACCCATGGCTGCAACTATCTGCTCGCCTGCGACATCGATATGGAGCCGGTGCCGGGCTACAGGGCGGCGAGCTGGTCGAAGGGCTATGGCGATTTCGTCATGAAGCCGGACCTGTCGACGCTGCGGCGCATTCCGTGGCTGGAAAAAACGGCGCTGGTCATCTGCGATGTGCTCGACCACCACACGCATGACGATCTCGCGCATTCGCCCCGAGCCATCCTCAAGAAGCAGGTGCAGCGGCTCAAGGAGCGCGGCTACATAGGCTATTTCGCCTCCGAGCTCGAATTCTACCTGTTCAGCGAGACCTACGAATCCGCCCGCAAGAAGCGCTGGCAGGGGCTCGACAGCGCCTCGCCCTATATCGGCGACTACCAGATCGGCATCACCACCAAGGAAGAAGGCGTCATGCGCCGGCTTCGCAACGAGATGGAGGCCGCCGGCATCCCGATCGAGAACTCCAAGGGCGAGTGGGGTCCAGGGCAGGAAGAGATCAATGTGCGCTATGCCGAAGCGCTCGACATGGCCGACCGCCACGTCATCCTGAAGAACGGCGCCAAGGAGATCGCCGATTCCGAGGGCAAGGCCATCTCCTTCATGGCCAAGTACAATTACGGCCTCGCCGGCAATTCGAGCCACATCCACAATTCGCTGTGGAGCGCCGACGGCAGGACGCCGCTGTTCTTCGACAAGAAGGCTGATTGGACGCTGTCCAGTCTCGGCCAGCAATGGGCGGCCGGCCAGCTCAAATACGCCAAGGAGTTCACCTGGTTCCTGGCGCCCTACATCAATTCCTACAAGCGCTTCCAGGCCGGCACCTTCGCGCCGACCAAGATCATGTGGAGCGAGGACAACCGCACCGCCGGCTTCCGGCTGTGCGGCGAGGGCACGAAAGGTATCCGCATGGAGTGCCGCATCGGCGGCGCCGACCTCAATCCGTATCTCGCCTTCGCAGCGCTGATCGCGTCGGGCCTAGCCGGCATCGACGAGAAGCTGGAGCTGCAAAAGCCCTTCGTCGGCGACGCCTATCAGGCCTCGCGTCTGCCCGAGATCCCGAAGACCTTGCGCGACGCCACCGAGACCTTGGCGAGGTCGAAGATGCTGAAGCAGGCCTTCGGCGAGGAGGTGATCGAGCATTATGTGCACACCGCCCGCTGGGAACAGTTCGAATATGACCGCCGCATTACGGATTGGGAGCTGCATCGGGGCTTCGAGCGGTACTAGAAAGGTAGTAGTATACTATAGCTACCTTGACTCGGAACGGCGACCAAACTAATCGTTGCAGATGACGGAAGGAACCAAATACCACCCGCTGTTCGAGCATCTGCTGTTCTCAGGCCAAGGCCATCTGACGATGAGTTTTGCCGAGATCGAGGAGGTGATCGGCGCTCGTTTGCCGCCGTCGGCGCGGCAGCGCGAGGAGTGGTGGGCAAATAGCCCAAGCGGTCATAGCCAGGCGCGCGCCTGGATGCGCGCCAGCTATCGAGCATCGCGCATAGACCTTGCGAATGAGCAGGTGGACTTCAGTTTGGAAGGATGGTCGGAGGCTTATCGAAAATTCGACATGGATGCACTTGTCGAACGGCGCCGGGGAATGGCTGAGGCAGCGCAGGCGGACTATGAGTTGCTGCAGGACGCAAGGTCCGGGCCCGTACCGGCGGATGCGGACCATCCGCTTTTCGGCATATGGGTGGGCAAGGTCACCCTTAGCCTAGACCATGACTATACCAAGCCGGCCTTTGAGCCAGACTTGCCGCTGTGAACCCCAGGCTGCTGCTCGACACTTGCGCGATCATCTGGATAGCGCTGGACCAGCCGATCAGGCCGGAAGCGCGGATTGCCTTGAGGGCCGCCTTGGCGGCTGATGAAAAGGTTCGGGTTTCGCCCATTTCGGCTTGGGAGTTGGGTCTGTTGTGCGCGAGAGGCCGCTTGGCGGCGGCGAGGTCGCCGACGAGCATTTTTGGGGATGTGATCGCCACCGCGGGCGTTAAGGTTGAGGCCCTCTCGCCCGAGGTGCTGATCGAATCGTCCTTCCTGCCAGGGTCGCTTCACAGCGATCCGGCGGATCGGATATTGATTGCGACGGCCCGCGCGTTCGATTTAACGCTCGTGACGCGCGACCAGTTGATACTGGACTATGCAAGATCGGGCCACGTCCGCGCCCTTGCCTGCTGACACTTTGCTGCCGAATGCTGTGCCCTGCCGTATATGGAGACATCCTCTTGGAAACCGTAAAACTCAAATCCCCCATCGACGGCTCGATCTATGCCGAACGGCCGGTCGCGAGCGACCAGGCGATCAATGCGGCGGTCGAGCGCGCCAGGGCGGCGCAGGAGAAGTGGGCCGAGACGCCGGTCGTCGAGCGCGGCAAATACATGCTGGCGATGCTTGAGGCGCTGGTCGCCATGACCGACGAGATCGTGCCCGAGATCGCCTGGCAGATGGGGCGGCCGGTGCGCTATGGCGGCGAGTTCGGCGGCGTCAAGGAACGCACCAACTACATGGTGGAGATCGCCGAGCAGGCATTGAAGCCGGTCATGGCCTCCAATCCGAAGGACGGTTTCCGACGCTATGTGAAGAAGGTGCCGCTCGGGGTCGTGCTGGTGATCGCGCCGTGGAACTATCCCTATCTCACGGCGGTCAACACCATCGTGCCGGCGCTGATGGCGGGCAGCGCCGTCATCCTCAAGCATGCCGCGCAGACGCTGCTGGTCGGCGAGCGCTTCCAACAGGCTTTCGACAAGGCCGGCCTGCCCAAAGGCCTGTTCCAGAACCTCGTCATGAACCATGCCCAGACCGAGAAGCTGCTCGGCTCCGGCAAGATCGACCATGTCAACTTCACCGGCTCGGTCGGCGGCGGCCGCGCCATCGAAAAGGCGGCGGCCGGCACCTTCATGACGCTCGGCCTCGAACTCGGCGGCAAGGACCCGGCCTATGTGCTGCCCGACGCCAAGCTGGACCACGCAGTCGCCAATCTGGTCGACGGCGCCTTCTACAATTCGGGCCAATGCTGCTGCGGCATCGAGCGCGTCTATGTGCATGAGAAGGTCTATGACGAGTTCGTCGAAGGTTTCATCGCAGAGACCAAGAACTACGTCGTCGGCAATCCGCTGGAGCAGGCGACGACGCTGGGACCGATGGCGCAGGCGCGCTTCGCCGACCTGATCCGCGAGCAGAAGGCCGAGGCGCTGCGCAAGGGCGCGACCGCGCATATCAACATGAAGGTCGAAAACGACAAGCCGGGCTCGCCCTATCTGGCGCCGGAAGTGCTGACCAATGTCGATCACCAGATGAGCGTCATGCGCGAGGAAAGTTTCGGCCCGATCGTCGGCATCATGAAGGTGCGCAACGACGAGGAAGCGATCGCGCTGATGAACGACAGCCCCTACGGGCTGACGGCCTCGATCTGGACGCGCGACACCGAGCGCGCGATAGCCATCGGCGACCGCGTCGAGACCGGCACCGTGTTCATGAACCGCTGCGACTATCTTGATCCGGCGCTGGTCTGGACCGGCGTCAAGGACACCGGCAAGGGCGCGGCGCTCTCGGCCATCGGCTACGACAATCTGACCCGGCCGAAATCCTATCACCTGCGCGAAACGATCTGACCTTTCGAAAGACAAAAATGTCCAAGCTCATCTCCAAATGGAACTACCCCACCACCGTCCGTTTCGGCGCCGGCCGCATCAAGGAATTGCCGGATGCGCTGGCTGCCGCCGGCATCAAGCGCCCGCTGTTCGTCACCGATCCGGGCCTGGCGAAACTGCCGGTCGTCGCTTCGACGCTGAAGATCCTCGACGACGCCAAGGTTCCCTATGGCGTGTTTTCGGAGGTGAAGCCGAACCCGGTCGAGTCCAACCTCACCGCCGGCATCGCCGTGTTCAGGAAGGGCAAGCATGACGGCGTCATTGCCTTCGGCGGCGGCTCGGCGCTCGACCTCGGCAAGCTGATCGCCTTCCAGGCCGGGCAGACACGGCCCGTGTGGGATTTCGAGGATATCGGCGACTGGTGGACCAGGGCCAATTCCGATGCGATTGCGCCGATCATCGCCGTGCCGACAACGGCGGGCACCGGCTCGGAAGTCGGCCGCGCCGGCGTCATCACCAATGAGGAGACCCACACCAAGAAGGTCATCTTCCATCCGAAGCTTCTGCCGGCGATCGTCATTGCCGATCCGGAGCTGTCGGTCGGCATGCCGGCCTTCATCACCGCCGGCACCGGCATGGACGCGCTTGCGCATTGCCTCGAGGCCTATTGCGCGCCTGGCTACCATCCGATGGCCGACGGCATCGCGGTGGAAGGCATAAGGCTGGTGTTCGAGAACCTGCCCAAGGCCTTCGCCAACGGCAAGGACCTGGTGGCCCGCGCCCATATGATGAGCGCCGCCGCCATGGGTGCTGCCGCCTTCCAGAAGGGGCTTGGCGCCATCCATTCGCTGTCGCATCCGATCGGCGCGCTCTACGATACTCATCACGGCATGACCAATGCCGTCTTCATGCCCTATGTGCTCGCCTTCAATCGCGAGGCGATCGAGGACCGTATCGCCAGGCTCGCCGCCTATTGCGGCATAAAGGGCGGCTTCGACGGCTTCGCCAAGGCCATCATCAAGCTGCGCAAAGAGCTCAAGGTGCCGCACGCGCTGCCCGGCCTGATCAAGGGGCTCGACATGGACAAGAAGCGCAAGACCCTGATCGCCGACATGGCGGTGGTCGATCCGACGGCTGGAGGCAACCCCGTGAAGCTCACCAAGAAAGCAGCGCTGACGCTGCTCGAAAACGCAATTGCCGGCTCCGTATGAGAGCCGGCTTTCAACGCCGAAGAGTTGAAGAAGGGGCGACCAGCTGGAGGAGGAGCGGGGCAAAAAACAAGGCAGCTAACCATTAGCCGGAAAATTAAGCGCGGGCTAATTGCTACGGTCCGTTAAAAAGAGTTAACTTTTTGTGCCGCGGGGCTCCGGTTTCAAAAAGCCTTCATCTGGCTGTCACAGGAAAACGATACCCGCATCGCAGGCGCTTAAACGCGCCAGTTCAACGGAGAGAACACATGTTCAAGTTCACGGGGAAAGTGCTTTCCCTCTCGGCCGCGGCGCTCTTTGCGTCGACGATGATTTCGGCTGCGGATTCGCTGGACGATCTCGTCAAGGCCGCGAAGGCTGAAGGCCAGCTCACCACGATTGCGCTTCCGCATGACTGGTGCGGCTACGGGGCAGTGATCGACGCTTTCAAGGCTAAGTATCCAGGAATCACCGTCAACGAACTCAACCCCGACGCCGGCTCGGGCGACGAGGTCGAGGCGATCAAGGCCAACAAGGACAACAAGGGCCCGCAGGCGCCCGACGTCATCGACGTCGGCCTGGCTTTCGGCCCCTCGGCCAAGAAAGACGGGCTGATCCAGCCTTACAAGGTCTCGACCTGGGATTCGATCCCGGACAGCGCCAAGGATGCCGACGGCGCCTGGTATGGCGACTATTACGGTGTGCTGTCGTTCATGGTGAACAAGGATCTGGTCAAGAACGTTCCGACGGACTGGGCCGATCTGCTGAAGCCTGAATACGCCAACTCGGTAGCTCTCGCCGGCGATCCGCGTGCGTCGAACCAGGCGATCCAGGCCGTGCATGCCGCTGGCCTTTCGACCGGTGCCGCCGCTGGCAAGGCCGCCGGCGAAGCCGGCCTCGACTTCTTCAAGAAGCTCAACGCCGCCGGTAATTTCGTTCCGGTCATCGGCAAGCCGGCGACGCTGGCGCAGGGCCAGACCCCGATCCTGATCAACTGGGATTACAACAACCTGTCGGGCCGCGATACGCTGAACGGCAATCCGCCGACCGACATCGTCATCCCGAAGACCGGTGTCGTCGCCGGCGTGTACGTGCAGGCGATCAGCGCCTACGCGCCGCACCCGAACGCCGCCAAGTTGTGGATGGAATACCTGTATTCCGACGAAGGCCAGATCGGCTGGCTCAAGGGTTATTGCCACCCGATCCGCTTCAACGACCTCGCCAAGAACGGCAAGGTTCCGCAGGAGTTGCTCGACAAGCTGCCGCCGGCAGACGCCTATGCCAAGGCCGTGTTCCCGTCGCTCGACGAGCAGGGCGCTGCCAAGGAAGAGATCACCAAGGGCTGGGACTCGGTCGTCGGCGCCAACGTCAAGTAAGTCCATGCTTTTCCGGGCGGCCTTGCGCCGCCCGGATTCCCATTGTTGAAGGCAGTCAGGCATGACCGATATCAGCCTTTCAGGATCGTCTGCCGCCGGCAAGACCATTCCGCCTGCGGCGCGCGCGATGCGCCTGCCCACGCAATGGCTGGGCGTCGCGCCTTTCATCATCTTCGCGCTGATGTTCCTGATCCTGCCGACACTCTATCTCATCATCGGCGCGTTCCAGAACGCCGACGGTGCCTTCACGCTGCAGAACATCGCCGATCTCGCGCAGCCGACCATCGTCGCCGCCTACTGGATCTCGATCAAGGTTTCCGTCGCCTCGTCGCTGCTTGGCGCCTTCATCGGCCTCGCCATCGCCATCGCCATCGTGCGCGGCGGCCTGCCCAACTGGACGCGTTCGGCAGCGCTCACCTTCTCGGGCGTGGCATCGCAGTTTGCCGGCGTGCCGCTGGCCTTCGCGTTCCTGGCGACGCTCGGCCGCCTCGGCTTGCTCACAGTGCTTTTGCGCTCGATCGGCTTCGACCTCTATCAGCACGGCTTTAACGTGCTGTCCTTCTGGGGGCTGACGCTGACCTACCTCTATTTCCAGATACCGTTGATGGTCGTCATCATCGTGCCGGCGATCGACGGCCTGAAGAAGGAGTGGGGCGAGGCCGCCGCCACGCTCGGCGCCACCCAGTGGCAGTACTGGCGCATGGTCGTCATCCCTGTCCTGTGGCCGAGCTTCCTCGGCACCTTCATCCTGCTTTTCGCCAATGCCTTCGGCGCCATCGCAACCGCCTACGCGCTGACCGGCTCGTCGCTCAACATCGTGCCTATCGTGCTCTATGCGCAGATTCGCGGCGACGTGCTGCACAACGCAAATCTCGGCTATGCGATTGCCTTCGGCATGATCTTCATCACCGGCCTCGCCAATGTCTTCTACATCTGGTTCCGGACCCGTTCGGAGAGGTGGCTCAAATGAAGTCGGGTAAGTTCTGGGCCTGGGTCACGTTCGTCCTGGGCGCCGCCTATTTCTTCATTCCGCTGATCGCGACGCTGGAATTCTCCATGCGCATGAAGCGCGGCGAATATTCCTTTGAGGCGTACCGGGTCGTGCTTGGCGATGCGCGCTTCCAGGAATCCTTCACCTTCTCGGTGGTGGCCGCCATCTTCACCATCATCCTGGGCGTGCTTCTGGTGGTGCCCACCGCCTACTGGATCCGGCTTCGCCTGCCCCAGCTCAGGCCGGTCGTCGAATTCGTCACGCTCCTGCCGCTGGTCATCCCCGCCATCGTCATCGTGTTCGGCTACATCCGCATGTACGGCTCGAACTCGCCGCTGCCGTTCCTCGCCAGCGGCTTCGGCACCAATGCGCTGCTCGTCATCGGCTATGCGACGCTGGCGCTGCCTTACATGTACCGGGCCGTCGATACCGGGCTTCGCACCATCGATGTCAGGACGCTCACCGAAGCGGCGCAGATCCTCGGCGCCGGCTGGACGACGATCATCGGACGCGTGATCCTGCCCAACGTGCTGATCGCCGTGCTGTCCGGCGCCTTCCTGACCTTTGCCATCGTCATCGGCGAGTTCACCGTGGCCAGCCTGCTCAACCGGCCGGCCTTCGGTCCGTATCTGCAGAATATGGGCGCCAACCGTGCCTACGAGCCGGCGGCACTTGCCATCATCGCCTTCGCCATCACCTGGGGCTGTATGTCGCTGATCCAGGTCCTGTCCCGCTTCGCGCCGAAATCGGCGAGCCGCCCGAATTGAGCGAAAAATACCGATCGGAAGAAAAAGCCATGGCCGAGCCATTCCTCTCCATCCAGCATGTGCGAAAGTCCTTTGGCGCCAACACCGTGGTGCAGGATTTTAGCCTCGACGTCGAGCCTGGCGAGTTCGTCTCCTTCCTCGGCCCGTCCGGTTGCGGCAAGACGACGGTGCTACGCATGGTCGCCGGTTTCGAGGAGCCTTCGGCCGGCAAGATCGTGGTCGGCGGCAAGGACATCACCAGGCTGAAGCCTAACCAGCGCAATGTCGGCATGGTGTTCCAGGCCTATGCGCTGTTCCCGAACCTGACGGTGGCGCAGAACATCGCCTTTGGCCTCAAGGTGGCCGGCATGTCGAAGCAGGACACAGACAGGCGCGTCGCCGAGATGCTCGAGATGATCAAGCTGCCGCAGATGGCCGATCGCTATCCCTACCAGCTGTCCGGCGGCCAGCAGCAGCGTATCGCGTTGGCGCGCGCCATCGCGCCGAAGCCGAAGCTCTTGCTGCTCGACGAGCCGCTGTCGGCGCTCGACGCCAAGGTGCGCGTGTCGCTGCGCGAGGAGATCCGCTCGATCCAGAAGAAGCTCGGCATCACCACCATCTTCGTCACGCATGACCAGGAAGAGGCGCTGTCGATCTCCGACCGCATCGCGGTGATGTATGGCGGCAAGGCCGAGCAGGTCGGCACGCCGTTCGAGATCTACAACCGCCCGGCCACCAAATTCGTCGCCAATTTCGTCGGCACGCTCAACGTGCTGGAAGGCAAGGTCACCGACGCGGCCACGGGCAAGGTGCAGGTCAACGCCCAGGAAGTCTCGCTCAAGGGCAAGCTCAACGGCTCGAAGTCCGGCGATACGCTGTCGCTGGCGCTGCGCCCGGAAGCGATCTCGCTGGCGCGCCAGCCCGGCCACGACACCAGCCTGTCGGGCGAGATCGCCGAAGTGCATTTCCTGGGCTCGGTCATCCGCGTGCGCGTCGGCATCGGCGACAACACGGTGTCGCTCGACACCTTCAACAACTCGACCACGCCACCGCCGGTCGTTGGGGACAAGGCGGACATCTCCTTCTCGTCCGGCGACATGCTGGTATTGCATTAGAGAAATAGCGGATGGCGAATAATAGATGGTGAGTGGCGATCGGCACTTTACGTGCTCGAAATCTTCCGATGATGACCATTCACTTTTCAGTGCCAAACACCTGGCTCCATCGCTACGATGAGCCATGGCCCTCTTCGAGCTCACCCTCATCCTGCTTCTGATTGCTGTCGCGCTGACGGCGCTGTCGCGGAGGCTGGAGGTTCCCTATCCTTCATTGCTGGCGCTTGCGGGCGTTGCGCTGGCCTTCGTGCCGGGCGCGCCGGTGATCGAGATCGATCCGGAACTTGCGCTGGCGCTGTTCATCGCGCCGGTGCTTCTCGATGCCGCCTATGACACCTCGCTGCGCGACCTGAAGCGGTACCGGCTGTCGCTGGTGCTCCTGGCGCTCGGCGCCGTCGCCTTCACCACCGTGGTGGTTGCGTTCGTGGGCTGGAAAATGGCTGGGCTGCCGATCGCGGCGGCGATCGCGCTGGGCGCCATCGTTGCGCCGCCGGACGCGGTGGCGGCAAGCGCAGTGCTCAGTCAGTTCAAGGTGCCGCACCGCCTCACCGCGATCCTGCAGGGCGAGAGCCTGCTCAACGACGCCACGGCGCTGTTGATCTACCGGATCGCGGTTTCCGCGGCCATCGGCTCGCTCATGCTAAAGGACGCGGTGCCCGTCATCCTGCTTGCGACGGTCGGCAGCGTCGTCGCGGGCTACCTGTTCGGCCGGGTGTCGCTGCTCACGCTGACGCGCATCGAGGATGCGGCAAGCAGCACCGTGGTGCAGTTCGCCGGAACCTTCGCCGTCTGGATCATTGCCGACAAGCTCGGCCTTTCCGCCATCATCACCATCGTCGTCTATGCCATCACCATCGCGCGCACCGCACCGCGCCGGATGTCGGCGAGACGCCGCGTCAGCACCTATTCGGTCTGGGAATCGGCGGTGTTCGTGCTCAACGTGCTGGCTTTCGTCCTGATGGGCCTGCAGGCGCGGTCGATCGTTGGCAGGCTCTCCGGCGACGGGCAAGGCGGGGCCTTTCTCTTCGCCGCGACCGTGCTGGCTGTCGTCATTGTGGCACGTCTCGTCTGGGTGATGGGTTACGTTGCGGTGATAAGGCAGTTCACACCCTTCGACGGCCAAGGGCAGAAGCGGGATGCGCCGACATTTCGCGGTGCGGTGCTTGTCGGCTGGTGCGGCATGCGCGGGCTGGTGACGCTGGTGGTGGCGATCGCGTTGCCCGCCAACTTTCCGGGCCGCGACCCGATCGTGCTGGCGGCCTTCGCCGTCGTCCTCGGAACGCTTGTGCTGCAGGGCATGAGCCTGAAGCCGCTGCTGCGCCGGCTCAACTTCGAGCGGGACACCTCGATCGACCGCGAGGTGGCCGAGGCGCGGGTGGCCATCATGCAGGCCGCGCTCGACGTGCTGAGCCGCAAGACCTCGTCCGCTGCCGCGGTCGTGCGCGAACAATACGAGGCGCAACGCCGGATCGCCGAAAACCCCGACGACGCGCAAGCCGCGACGGAATACGACCGGTTGCGTCTTTACGCCATCAAACGGCAGCGGGACACGCTGGAGGAACTGCGCAGCAACGGCACGATCGGCGACGAGGCCTATCATCGGCTGGAAGAGGAGATCGACTGGTCGGAACTGGCGGCGGCTCCCGCCGGAAGCTTCCAGCCGCTTACGACCTGATAGGCCGTTTCGCCGACTCTCGGCTGGACCATTTCGCCTGCCTGCGCGGCACATTGCAACGTCACGGGTGGCACGCTACTGCGAACTTCGGAAGTGAGCCGGTTAATCAATGAAGCTGATCAGCTACAACATCCAATACGGCTTCGGCAGCGATGGGCGCTACGATCTTTCCCGCGCCGCCAGGCTGGTGGACGGCGCCGACATCATCGCGTTGCAGGAGGTCGAGCGGCATTGGCGGCGCACCAATGAGGACGACCAGCCCGAGATCCTGTCGAGCTTGCTGCCTGACTATTACCGGGTCTACGGCCCGGCTTTCGACATGGATGCCAGCGAGAAGCGCGGCGGCCGCGTCGTCAACCTTAGGCGGCAGTTCGGCACGATGGTGCTGTCGAAGCTGCCGATCGTCTGGTCTCGCCTGCACACGCTGCCGCTCAAGCGAACGCTCAGGCCTCTCAACACGCGCAACGCTGCACTCGAATGCATGATCCGCACGCCGGCGGGACCGGTGCGGGTGCTTTCCCTGCATCTGGCGCATATCGCGGCCGAGGAGCGGCTGGAGCAGATCGATTATCTCAATGCCGAGCATCGCCGCGCGCCATCCGAGGGCGGCCCCTGGAGCGGTGTCGACGACGAGCCGCAGCGCAACTGGTCGAACGGCCAACCGGAGCCTGAAAACCCGGTGGCGGCGATTTGGCTGGGCGATTTCAACATGGAGCCGGGCAGCGCCGAATACCGGCGCATCGTCGGCAATACCCCCTACCATCGGGGGGCCGCCTATATAGACGGATTCGTTGATGCCGCTTCCGTCGCCACCGAGTCGGGACCGGACTTCCATACGCACGAAAAGATCATCGACGGCAGTCTGGCCAAACGACGGCTCGACCATTGTTTCGTCGGCGGCATGCTGGCCGGGCGCGTGCGTTCGGTCAGCGCCGATATCGGCGAAGTGGCTTCCGACCATTTCCCGCTTCGAGTCGATATCGATCTGGAAACGCCAGGTATCGGCTCAGACTTGACGGGCAGGTGAGGCGGGATGACACTGTTCGTCTTCCTGGCGGTGCTCTCGGCGGCTGCCATGCACGCGATCTGGAACGCGCTGGTCAAGGTGCATCTCGACCGCTTCCTGTCGATCACGCTGATGACGCTCGGCATGGGCGCCGCGGCGCTCGTGGTGCTGCCCTTCGTCGAAGTGCCGCAGGCGGAGGTCTGGCCATTCATCTTCGCCTCGGTTTTCTTCCACATGGGCTACCGGGCATTTCTGATCGGCGCCTATAAGGCGGGCGATTTCGCGCAGACCTATCCGCTGGCCCGCGGCACCGCGCCCCTGCTCTCGGCGCTCGGCGGCATCGTCATGGTCGGCGAGGTTCCGGCGCCGTTCGCCATCCTCGGCATCGTGCTTCTGTCGGCTGGCACGCTGGTCATGTCGTTCCGGGGCGGCGCGCATCTGGAGAAGGTCAATCCGCGCGCCGTCGGTCTCGCGCTCGGCACGTCGATCTTCATCGCCAGCTACACGCTCTCCGACGGCAGCGGCGCGCGGTTGGCGGCGACGGCGACGAGCTACGCCGCCTGGCTGTTCGTCTGCGATGCGGCGTGGGCGCTCGTGCTGTGCATTGCCTTCCGCGGACCGAGGTCGCTTCCGGTGCTGGCGCGCGACTGGAAGGCCGGGCTGTTCACCGGCGTGCTCAGCGGCGCGGCCTATTGGATCGTGATGTGGGCGATGACCAAGGCGCCGATCGCCTCGGTCGCGTCGCTGCGCGAGACCTCGATCCTGTTCGCCATGCTGATCTCGGTGCTGGCGCTGGGCGAAAAGATGACGGCCTGGCGTGCAGCCGCGGCGCTTGGCATTGTCGCCGGCGTCGCGGCGCTCAGGATGGGCTAATCAGCCGAGCACAGTCATCACCTGGCCGCGCTTTTCCGGACTGAAGCGGATGACGACGATGATGCAGACCGCGACCACGCCGGCAAACAGGGCCAGCGCATAGCCGTAGCTGCCTCCTGGCGCTTCGGCGATGCCGGCCTGGTAGGGGCCGCCATAGGAGGCCGCCAGATTGCCGGCCTGATAGATGAAGCCGGGCAAGGTCGCCCGCACCGAGCCCGGCGACAATTCATTGAGATGCACCGGGATGACGCCCCAGGCGCCCTGCACCGCCACCTGCATGATGAAGGCGCCGATCGCCAGCATGAAGGGCGTGGTCGTATAGGCCCAGAGCGGAATTGCCGGCAGGGCGATCACGCAAGCGAGCGTGATGGCGTTGATGCGGCCGATCCTTTCCGACAGCGCGCCGAAGGCCAGGCCGCCGACGATAGCGCCGATATTGGCGACGATGGTGATCCAGCTCACCGTGTGCGTGTCGAAGCCGTGCTGCTTCTTCAGGAAGGTCGGATAGAGGTCCTGCGTGCCATGGCTGAAGAAGTTGAAGAACATCATCAGCACCACCGCATAGAGCGCGACGCCCCAGTGCTTCCGCAGCGTTTCGAGGAGGCCAGGCCGCGCCTGGGCGCGGCCTTCGACGAAGGCCGGCGATTCCGGCACATGCGAGCGGATGAAGAGCACGATCAGCGCCGGCACGAAGCTAAGCAAGAACATGGCGCGCCAGCCGAAGGTGAAGTCGCCGATCTTCTGGCCGTAGAGCAGGCCATAGACCACCGCAGCCAGCAGATAGCCGGCCGGATAGCCGCATTGCAGGATGCCGGAGACCGTGCCGCGCGCGCTCGGCGGAATGGACTCCATGGCGAGCGAGCTGCCCAGGCCCCATTCGCCGCCCATGGCGATGCCGAACAGCGCGCGCAACGCCAGGAATATGCCGAGATTGGGCGAGAAGGCGGCCAAAGCCCCGATCACCGAATAGCTGACGATGTTGAGCATCAGGATTGGCTTGCGACCGTATTTGTCGGCAAGCATGCCGAAGAAGAACGCGCCGATGAAGCGCGTCGCCAATGTCAGGAACAGTGCTTTGGAGACCGCCGGCACGTCGGTCTGGAACTCAGCGGCAATATCGGTGAGCAGGAATGTCAGAAGGAAGAAATCAAAAGCGTCGAGCGTCCAGCCGAGGAACGATGCGACTACGGTTTTCTTCTGTTCAGTGGTGAGGTTCAAGGCGGTCCTCCTTTTCAATCCCCCAAAAGCAACGATATGTTCACGGGAGGGCAAAAGAGAACCGGACGCCGGCCGGTTTTAAGCGGTGAGCGGTCACATTTGCGTCACCTCGAGATCGATGACCATCAGCCCCTCGGTGCCGCCATCGAGGGCGGCGACAAGGCGCGCGCCGGCGCGCTGATGTGCCTCGTGCACCAGATAGGCGTCGCGCGCGGCGGCATCGCGGAAATCGATGGTGAAACCTTGCGTGAAGCCGCGCGCGAAAGGCTCGGGGCTGACATTGACGCCGAAATGCACTTGGCTCATGCCGTCGATGACGGTCCGCAGCGCTTCGAGATCGGCGTGGATCGCCGCGCGCTCGGTTTCAGGAACGTCGCCGCGAAAGCGGGCAAAGACGCAGTGCCGGATCATCGTTGATGCCTCGTGCCGCCTGGTTGCCCTTGAACACGGCCGGCGGCAGCGGCTCGCGGCCGAGGATCAGGTCGGCGCCTTTTTCGCCGACCATGATGGTGGGCGCATTGGTGTTGGAGGAGGGGACGCGCGGCATCACGGAGGCGTCGCAGACGCGTAAGGCGTCGATGCCGCGCAACCTCAAATCCGGCGTCACCACGGCCATCGCGTCGTGGCCCATACGGCAGGTGCCGACGGGATGATGATCGGTCTTGGAGGTGCGGCAGGCATAATCGAAAAGGTCGGCGTCGCTCTGCAGGTTCGGGCCCGGAAGCACCTCGCGCAGCACATAGGGCTGCAGCGCCTTCTGCCGCATGATCTCGCGCGCCAGCCTGAGGCCCTTGATCGACATGTCGCGATCATAGGGATCGGACCAATAGTTCGGGTCGATCAGCGGATGGTCGGCCGGGTCGGCGCTCTTCAATCGCACGGTGCCGCGTGAGCGCGGGCGCAGGAAGGCGGAGTTGAGCGTCACGCCCGGATTCTTCAGCTTCTCGACGCCGGCCTCGATGCCGGAGCCGAGGCCGAGATGGAACTGGATGTCGGGCGAGGCGGCCGTCGGGTCGGCGTACCAGAAGCCGCCGGTCTCGAACAGGCTTGAGGCGACGGGACCCTTCTTGAGCAAGAGATACTGCAGACCAGCCCATAGCGTGCGGTGCAGCTTGGCGTAGTTGTCATAGGTGTGGTCGCCGGTGCATTCGGCGATCACGAACAGATCGAGATGGTCCTGCATGTTGGAGCCAACGCCGGGCAGGTCATGCATCGGCGTGACGCCGACCGACCTCAAATGGTCGGCCGGGCCGATACCCGATTGCATGAGAAGCTTCGGCGAGCCGATGGCGCCCGACGAGACGATCACCTCGCGTTCGGCGCGCAGGATAGACTTTTGCCCGCCCGGCCGGTCGACCATCTCCACGCCGATGGCGCGGCCTTTCTCGACGACGACGCGGGTGACCAGCACATCGGTCCTGACCGTCAGATTCTTGCGGGCGCCGATCGGCTTCAGATAGGCGACGGAGGCCGATGAGCGCCGCGCATTCTTTTGGGTCAGCTGATAATAGCCGACGCCCTCCTGGCTCGCGCCATTGAAATCCGGGTTGAAGGGGATGCCCATTTCCTGACCGGCGCGGAAATAGGCCTCGCAGATCGGCAGCGGCGAGATCGGGTTCGAGACGCCGAGCGGGCCCTGGTCGCCATGGAAATCGTTGGCGAAGCGCTGGTTGTTCTCGGCCCGCTTGAAATAAGGCAGCACGTCGCGATAGCTCCAGCCGGTCAGCCCTTCCTCTTTCTCCCAGGCGTCGTAGTCGCGGGCGTTGCCGCGCGTGTAGATCTGGGCGTTGATCGACGAGCCGCCGCCGACCACCTTGGCCTGCGTGTACCAGAAGACGCGGTCCTTCATGTTTCTCTGCGGTACGGTCGACCAACCCCAAGAGGCGATGCCCTTGGTCATCTTGGCGAAGCCCGCTGGCATGTGGATCAACGGGTGCCAGTCCTTGCCGCCTGCCTCCAGAAGCAGCACCGAATTCGATGGATCTTCGCTCAGCCGGTTGGCGAGAACGCAGCCGGCCGGACCGGCGCCAACAATGATGTAGTCAGCCATTGTTCCTCACAAGCGTGGCACGGAAAGCGCGCCGTCGACGTCGATGACCGATCCGGTCGAAAAACCGAATTTGCCAGAGGCGAGCGCGGCCACGACGCCGCCGATGTCGGCGGCCTCGCCCCAGCGTTTGGCAGGCACCAGGCCACCCTCGATCAGGGCGTCATACTTGGCGGAAACGCCGGAGGTCATGTCGGTGCGGATGATGCCCGGCCGGACCTCGAACACGCCGATGTTCTCGGGTGCCAGCCGCAGCGCCAGGTTCTTCACCCACATCGAAAGGCCGGCCTTGGAAATGCAGTAGTCTGCTCGTTCCGGCGAAGCCATGGCGGCGCTCACCGAGGTGATAGTGATGATCGACCGGGCCGAAACGGCAGGGGTCGCCAGCATGGCCTTGGCGACGGCCTGGCTGAGGAACACCGTGCCGCGCAAGTTGATATCCAGCGCGCGATCGAAATTCTCCGGCTTCAATTCCAGAAGATCGCCGCGCACCACGGCGCCGACGCCGGCATTGTTGACCAGGCAATCGATGTGGCCGAAGGCGTTGATTGCGGCTTCGACAAGTGTCGAATGGCCGCCGAGATAAGCGATGTCGCAGGCGGCATAGGCAAACTTCGCGTCGCGCCTAGTGATCTTTTCGGCCAGTCCGTCGGCGGGTTTCCCGGCAAGATCGGCGACAAGAATGTCGAAACCGGCATGGGCCAGTGCCTCAGCGCAGGCAAGCCCTATGCCGCGCGCGCCGCCGGTGACGATGGCTGCCGGACGGGTCATGCGGCGAGCTCCGTCTTGCGGATGTAGTCGGCAACCCGCAGCGCCTGGGCGGCGATCGACAGCGCCGGATTGACCGCGGCGGAGGTCGGCAGGAAACCGCCGTCGACGACGAACAGGTTCCGGTGATCCCAGGCGCGGCAGAATGGATCGAGCGGCGAGGTGGCCGGATCGTTACCCATCTTCACCGTGCCGCACTGGTGCGAGGGCGTGCGTTTGTCGAAGGGGCGCGACAGCACGATCGGATAACCGCAGGCGCGCAGGTTCTCTCGCATCACCTTGGTCAGGCCTTCCAGCGACTGCATGTTGGAGCGCCGCCACTGCATGACGATCTCCTTGCCGTCGACCATGATACGGCTTTCGGGATCGGGCAGGTCCTCGCACATCAGGTACCAGTCGACGGCGTGGCCGGCCATGAAGTCGAGCACGAATTTCGGCATCGTCTTCACATTGGCCTTGAGCATGTTGCCGTCGATCTTGCCGAGCAGCTGCACATTGCCGAGCGGCTTGCCGCCTTTGCCGTCCGATAGATAGTAGTCGTTGAGCATCAGCGTCTTCTGGTAGACGCTGTCGTTGCGGCGGCGCGGGTCGATCGCCAGCATCGCGCTCGAATTATGGTTCATGAAATTGCGTCCGACCTGGTCGGAGCTGTTGGCAAGGCCTTTGCCTTTCGCCGACGGCGAGCGCAGCAGGATGGCCGCCGAATTGATTGCGCCGGCCGACAAGATGACGAGCTTCGGCGACAGCGTCTTTTGCGCGCCATCTTGCGTGTAGTGGATGGCGGCAATCGCCTTGCCGTCCGGCGATGTCTCCAGCCAGTCGACATGGGCTCCGGTTTCGAGGCGGATGTTCTTGTCGGTGAGCGCTGCCGTCAGCGGGCCGGTCTGGGCGTCGATCTTGCCCTGGCCGGTGTTGGGGAAGGCGTCCCAGCCCGTCCTGCCTTCCTTCAGCCAGGTCTCGATGTCGACGCCGAGCGGTAGCGAGGCGGGATGCAAACCGAGGGATTTGAGCTCGGCGCGGGCGCGCGCGATCGGCGGCTCGTCCGGCACCGGCCTGAAGGCGTATGGGATCGAATGGAACGGTTCGGTCGGGTCCTCGCCGAGTGTGCCGCGCACGCGAAAAAGCTGCTCGGCCTTCGAATACCAGGGCTCGAATTCGTCATAGGAAAACGGCCAGGCCGGCGAGACGCCGCCGAAATGCTCGAGCTCGGAAAAATCCTCCTTGCGGTAGCGGATCAGGACCGCGCCGAAGAATTTCGAATTGCCGCCGACATAATAGTAGTTGCCGGGGTTGAAGGCAGCGCCGCCGGCCTCGCGCCACATCTCCTTCGGCCGGTAGTGCTCGTCGATGAAGATCGATCGTGTCGAGCGCGCATGCGGCGTCGCCGGCAGCGGCTCGCCGCGCTCCAGGATCAGAATCGAGGCGCCGCTGCCGGCCAAGCCGGAGGCGATCGTGGCGCCGCCGATGCCGGAGCCGATGATGACGATATCCGGGTTTGCCATGACGTTTTAAAGAATGCGCTTCTCGGTCGCCGGGTCGAAGAACACCGCCTTGCTTAGGTTGAACGCAAGCGCCGTGCTGGTGCCGGGCTGGATCCTGGCATCGGCCCTGAGCCGCGCCACCACGCCCTTGCCGCCGAGATTGGTGACGGCGAAAGTGTCGGAGCCGGCCGGCTCGACCACTTCGATGTGGCAGTCGGCGGTGGCGATGTTCGAACCGTTGCGCTCGGCGCCTTCCGGGTCGGTCAGCGCTTCGGGACGCACACCGAAGATTACCTGCTTGTCCTTGAAGGCCGAAAGGCCGGCGGGCGCGCCGGGCATCGGCAGCACGATCGGCTGGCGCGACTCGCGGTCGAGCACCACCGAAAGCCCGCTGCCATTGGCGTCGATCTTGGCCGGGATCAGGTTCATCGCCGGCGAGCCCATGAAGTCGGCGACGAAGATGTTGGTCGGGTTGTTGTAGATCTCGGCCGGCGTGCCGAATTGCTGCACCTCGCCGTCGCGCATGACCGCAATCTTGGTCGCCAGCGTCATCGCCTCGATCTGGTCGTGCGTGACATAGACGATCGTCGTGCCGGTGGTGGCATGCAAGCGCTTGATCTCGATGCGCATGTCGACGCGCAGCTTGGCGTCAAGGTTCGAGAGCGGCTCGTCGAACAGGAAGAGCTTTGGGTCGCGCACCAGTGCCCGGCCCATGGCGACGCGCTGGCGCTGGCCGCCGGAGAGCTGGCTGGGCTTGCGGTTGAGCAGGTGGCCGATCTGCAGGATCTTGGCGACCTTGTCGATCGCCGCCTGGCGCTCCGCTGCCGGCACACCGCGCATCTCCATGCCGAAGGCGATGTTGCCGGCAACCGTCATGTTCGGATAGAGCGCGTAGCTCTGGAAGACCATGGCGATGTCGCGCTTCGAAGGATGCAGGTCGTTGATGGCGCGGCCGTCGACGCGGATCTCGCCCTCGGTGATCTGTTCCAGCCCCGCAATGGTGTTGAGCAGCGTGGACTTGCCGCAGCCGGACGGGCCGACCAGCACCAGGAAGCCGCCCTTTTCGAGCTCGACATTGATGCCCTTCAGGATCTCGACATTCCCAAAGCGCTTCTTCAGCCCATCAATTTCCAGAAAAGCCATGGTCGGTTCCTTCAGAAAATAGGGTCAGCCCTTGACCGCGCCCGCCATCAGCCCGCGCACGAAATAGCGGCCGGCGACGACATAGACGATCAGGGTCGGGAGCGCGGCAATCATTGCCGCCGCCATGTTGACGTTGTATTCGACCACGCCGGTCGAGGTGTTGACGACATTGTTCAGCGCCACCGTCATCGGCATGACGTCGCCGGAGCCGGCATAGGCGGAGGCGAACAGGAAGTCGTTCCATATGTTGGTGAACTGGTAGATCACCGTCACGACGATGATCGGCAGCGAATTGGGCAGCATGATGCGCCGAAATATCTGGAAGAAGGACGCGCCGTCGACCTGCGCCGCTTTCACCAGTTCGGTCGGGAAGGCCTCGTAATAGTTGCGGAAGAACAAGGTGGTGAAGCCGAGGCCGTAGACCACATGGACGAAAACCAGGTTCACGGTCGAATTGCCGAGACCGAAGTTGAACCCGGTCGCGTTCTGCAAGGTCACGCCGAAGCGGCCGAGGCTGCCGAGGATGGTCGCCATCGGCAACAGCACCGACTGGAACGGGATGAAGCAGGCGAACAGCATCATGGCGAAAACCAGCGTGTGGCCGCGGAAGCGCCATTTGGTCAGCACATAGCCGTTCAACGCGCCAAGCAGCGTCGAGATCAGCACCGCCGGCACGACCATCTTGATGGAGTTCCAGAAGTAGCCCTTCATGCCGACGCAGGTCAGGCCCGAGCAGACTTCGCTCCACGCCTTTATCCATGGCGCGAAAGTCGGCGCATGCGGCAGCGCCAGCATGTTGCCGTTCTGGATCTCGTCCATGGTCTTGAACGAGGTGACCAGCATGACGAAGAGCGGCATCAAATAGAAGATCGCGAACAGCGAGAGCAGCCCATAGATCACGATGCGGTTGAACGTTCTGGCACGGACGCCGCTTGTGGCCTGGCGGGCGGGTGAAGTGACGGCGCTCATCGCGACTTCTCCCTGAGCTCGGAGTAGAGGTACGGAACGATGATGGCCGTGATGGTCATCAGCATGATCACAGCGCTGGCCGAGCCGACCGCCATCTCGTTGCGCTTGAAGGTGAACTCGTACATGAAGTTTGACGGCAGCCAGGCCGAGCCGCCGGGCCCGCCGCTGGTCAGCGCCACCACCAGGTCGTAGGACTTGATGGCGAGGTGCGCGAGCACGATGAAGGCCGACAGGAACACGGGCCGCAGAAGCGGGATGACGATGCGGCGGTAGAGCTGGAAGGTGGACGCGCCGTCGATCTGCGCCGCCTTCATGATCTCGCCGTCGATGCCGCGAAGACCGGCCAGGAACATCGCCATGATGAAGCCGGAAGCCTGCCAGACGCCGGCGATCACCACCGTGTAGATGACGAAATCCTTGTTCTTGATCCAGTCGAAATGGAAGCTCGTCCAGCCCCATTGATGCAGCGTCTGCTCCAGCCCGAGGCCGGGATCGAGGAACCATTTCCAGGCGACGCCGGTGACGATGAAGGAGAGCGCCATCGGGTAAAGATAGATCGGCCTCAAGACGCCTTCACCGCGGATCTTCTGGTCGAGCAGGATGGCCAGGAACAGGCCGAGCGCCAGGCAGATCAGAATGTAGAGGAAGCCGAAGATGCCCATATTGGTGATCGAGGTGTACCAGCTCGACGGCGGGTCGCTCTCGAAAGTCCAGCGCCACAGCCGCTGATAGGCGCGGGCGCTGGTGATGTCGTAGGACGGGAAGGTCTTGGAATTGGTGAAGGACAGATAGATCGTCCACAGGATGAAGCCGTAGACGAAGACGATCGTCGCCGCGAAGCTTGGCGCCAAAACGATCTTCGGCAGCAGATCCTGCAGCTGCGAACGGACCGATGCGCCGGGACGGGCGTCATGCTCCGGTGTCAGCTTGATCTGGGTTTCGGCAACTGTGCTCATCGGCTTGTCCAGTTCCGGTTGGTCGGAAACCGCCCGGCGCCAGAACGCACCAGGGTTGTCCCACACCTTTTGTCGACAGGAGAACCTCCCCCGCCGAAGCGGGGGAGACCTGAGTTCAAGCGAACCTTACTTGGCGTCGTCGATCGCCTTGACCAGTTCGGTCACGGCCTCGTCGGAGGTCTTGATCTGACCATGGACGAACTTGGACACGACATCCTTGTAGGCGTTGGCGACGGCCGGCGGGGCGCCATAGCCCTGGGCCAGCGAGCCGAACAGCGTGCCGCCTTCGTTGGCCTTCTTCAGGTCGGCGATGCCCTTCTTGCCGCAGGCGTCGAAGTCGGTGTCAGGCACGTCGGTGCGGGCCGGAACCGAACCCTTCACCACGTTGAAGGCCGACTGGAAGCTCTTCGACAAGGTGGCGGTGGCGAGTGCCACCTGGGCGGCCTTGCGGTCCTCCGGCACGTTAAACATGCCGAACATGTCGGAGTTGTAGATCACCGAACCGTCGGTGCCCGGGAAGCGGTAGCAGAGGAAGTCGGTGCCCGGGGTCTTGTTGGCGGCGTGGAACTCGCCCTTGGCCCAGTCGCCCATGACCTGAACCAGCGCGTCGCCCTTGATGACCATGGCGGTGGCGAGGTTCCAGTCGCGGCCCGAGAAGTTCGGATCGACATAGGTGACGAGCTTGGCGAGGTTGTCGAACGACTTCTTCATCGTGTCGGACTTGAGCGACTCTTCGTCGAGGTCGTTCATTGCCTTCTTGTAGAATTCCGGCCCGCCGGTCGACAGCACGACGGAGTCGAACATGGTGGCTTCCTGCCAGTTCTGGCCGCCCAGCGCGAGCGGGATGACGCCGGCAGCCTTGGCCTTGTCGAGCAATGCCACGAAGTCGTCGAAGGTCTTCGGCTCGGTGCCGCCGATCTTGTCCATCACCGCCTTGTTGATCCACAGCCAATTGACGGAGTGGACGTTGACGGGAGCGGCGACCCACTTGCCGTCATAGACGGAAAACTTCTGCAGGGCAGCCGGAACCGACTTGTCCCAGCCTTCCTTCTTGGCGGTCTCGGTCAGGTCGCCCATGACGCCGGCGGCGGCATAGTCGAGCACGGTGTAGCCGAGCATCTGCGAGGCGGTCGGGTAGTTGCCGGCCGCAACCATAGCCTTCAGCGCGGTCATGGCGGCATCGCCGCCGCCGCCGGCCACCGGCACGTCCTTCCAGGCATAGCCTTCCTTGGCCAGATCCTGCTTCAGCACGTTCAGAGCAGCCGCTTCGCCGCCCGACGTCCACCAATGCAGCATCTGCACTTCCTTGACGTCCGCGGCATGCGCCGAGAACGCAAAGCTCGTCGCAAGAGCCGTTCCGATAAGCAATTTGCGCAACATGTACTACCTCCCTTGTTGCATACACATAACCGGCGGTGTCCGCCGGGGTCTCCCAACTCAGCCGACCCACCAACCGGTGCGCTGGCCGCGATGAAACTGGATGGTCTTTTCCTCGGTATAGTCCTCGACCGCGCGTTTGCCGAGTTCGCGTCCCAGGCCGGACTGCTTGCAGCCGCCGAAGGGCAGTTCGGGATAACCTTCCATGAACGTATTCACCCAAACCGTCCCCGAACGCACGCCGCGCGCCACCGACATGCATGTGTCGACGCCGGCGCTCCATACCCCTGCAGACAGACCATAGGGCGTGTTGTTGGCAATGTGCAATGCCTTTTCAATCGTTTCAAAAGTGAGCACGGACAGCACCGGCCCGAACACTTCCTCGCGCGCGATCGCCATATCCTCTGTAACGTTACGGATGATGGTCGGATCGAGATATTGCCCGGCATTGGATGGAAGCCGGGCGCCGCCGGCGAAAACGTTGCCCCCGTCGGTTTTCGCCGCCGTTACATAGCCGGCTACCTTTTCCATGTGATCGGCCGAGATCATCGCGCCGACCTTGGTGCGGTCGTCGAGCGGATCGCCGACGCGAACTTTTTCGACCAGTGCCTTGACCGCGGCCAGGAAATCGTCGGCGATCGCCTCATGCACGATCAGCCGGCTGCCGGCATTGCAGCATTCGCCGGCGTTGAAGAAGCCGCCGAACACCGCGGCGTCCGCCGCCGCCTCGAGGTCGGCATCGGGGAAGACGATCTGGCCGTTCTTGCCGCCGAGCTCCATCGAGACCTTCTTCAAGGAGTTCGAGGCAGCGGCCATCGTTGTCTTGCCGACGCGGGTCGAGCCGGTGAAAGACACCATCTCGACCAGCGGATGGCTGACCATCGGTGCGCCGACATCGGCGCCGTAGCCGGCGAGGATGTTGACGACACCCACCGGCAAGCCGGCCTCCAGCAGGATGTCGCCGAGCACGAAGGTCGAGGCCGACGTCATCTCGCTGGGCTTCACCACCGCCGTGCAGCCGGCGGCCAGCGCGAAAGGCAGCTTCTGGCTGACGATCAGGAAGGGGAAGTTCCACGGCGTGATGATCGAGACGACGCCGATCGGCTCGCGCAGCACGACGCCCAGCATATCGTCGCCGAGATTGGCGTAGCTTTCGCCATGTAGCGTGCGGGCAAGCGAGGCGGCATAGCGCCAGATGTCGATCGCGCCGCCGATCTCGCCGCGCGCCTGGGCGATCGGCTTGCCGGATTCCAGCGCATCGAGGCGGGCGATCTCTTCCAGTCGCATCTCGATCAGGTCGGCCGTCTTCAGCAGAACCGCCGCGCGTTCCGACGCCTTCATGCGCGGCCATGGGCCGGTCTCGAACGCCTTGTGCGCGGCTTGCACCGCCGCCTCGACTTCCGATGCGCCTGCCTGCGCATAGCGGGAGACGATGAAGCCGTGGCCGGGGCTGGCGCGCTCGATTGTGCGGCCGTCGCGGCCTTCGATATGCTTGCCGTCGATCAGAAGTTTGTAAGCCTTCGGCGCTCGGGACGCCTCGGCCGGCATGGCAATGTTGAGCGGTGCGTTCATCATGTCTTCTCTAGGATCTCGAAAAGGCTGGCTTCTGCTTGGCCTTGAAGGCGCCGACGCCGGTCTTCAGGTCGGCGGTCATCGCAATGAAGCCGCTGGCCAGCGCTTCCACGGCGGCGGCGTCTTCCTCGCCCTCGGCAACGCCGATCATCAGCTTGGCGGCTTCGGTCGCTAGCGGGCCGCGCTCGGCAATCTTCTCGGCCCAACCCTTGGCTTCATCGAAAGCCTTGCCGGTTTCGGCCACGCGGTCGACGATGCCGTGCGCGAGCGCGTCGGCCGCCAGGAAAATCTCGCCACCAACCGCCATCCGGCGCACGATCTGTGCACCGAAGCGGCGCACGGCGCGCTGCGTGCCCGACCATCCTGGAACGATGCCGATCGAGGTTTCGGGGAAGCCGAGTTTTATCTGCGCTTCGGCGACGCGGAAATCGCAGGCCGCGGCCAGTTCCAGTCCGCCGCCCAGCGCATGACCGGACAGCACGGCGATGGTCGGTTGCCGGAGCCGCGCCAGCCGGTCGAAGACGCGGTGGCCGTAGCGCACCCATTGCACCTGGAAATCGGCGGCGCTTAATTGTGCCCAGGCCTCGACGTCGCCGCCGGCGCAGAAGCCCTTGCCTTCGCCGCGGATCAGCACGACGCGAACGCCCTCAGCCAGTTCCGCTTCGTCGAGTGCCGTTTCGAGCGCGCGCAGCATCGGAATGTCGAGCGCGTTGAATTTCTCTGGACGGCGCAGCGTGACGATGCCGACGGCACCGTCCCTTTCGAAAGTGACGAGACGCTCAGCCATGCGCGCCTCCGAGCGAGGCGCCGCCATTGAGCGACAGGCCCATCGGCCGGTCCTGATAGAGCGCTGCAGGCGTGACCTTGAGGTCGTTGGCGACGGAGAGTGGAATCTCGGCCTGCGCTAGCACGTCGCGTTCGAGGTCGACGCCGGGGGCCAGCTCGGTGACCATCAGCCCATCCGGCGTCAGCTTCATCACGCAACGCTCGGTGACATAGGTGATGTCCTGCCCTTGAGCGACAGCGCGTTTTCCCGAGAAGGAAATGTGCTCGACCTCCTCGACTACCTTCTTGACCTTGCCTTCCTGTTCGATGCGTATCGCGCCATTGGCGAGCGAAAGCTTGGTGCCGGCATTGAAGAAGCCGGAGAAGACGATCTTCTTTGCCCGCGCGGTGATGTCGACGAAACCGCCGGCGCCGGCGGTGACATGCGGCCGCGCCGAGAGCTTCGAAACGTTGACCGAGCCGTGGCGGTCGATCTGCAGGAAGGAGAGCAGCGAGGCGTCGAAGCCGCCGGCCTGGAAATAGATGAACTGATGCGGCGAAGGCATGATCGCCTCGGCGTTCGAGGCGCAGCCGAACTTGAAGTCGAGCAGCGGCACGCCGCCGACCGCGCCCTGCTCGATCACCCAGGTAACCTTGCCGTGCTGGCCTTCCTCGAGAAGGATACGCGGCACATTGGCCGAGATGCCGAAGCCGATGTTGACGGCCATGCCGTCGCGCAATTCCATGGCGACGCGACGCGCGATGACCTTCTGGATGTTCATTTCCGGCGTGCGGAAGGTCGACAGCGGCCGGAAGATCTCGCCGGAGATCGCTGGATCGTAAGAGGTCTGCGTGGTCTGCAACTGGTCGGGCGCGACCACGATGTGGTCGACCAGCACGCCGGGCACGCGCACGTCGTGCGGCTTCAGCGTGCCGTTCTCGACGACGCGCTTGACCTGCGCAATGACGATTCCGCCATTGTTGCGGGCCGCCAGCGCCTGCTCCAGGCCTCCGAGATAGGCGCCCTCATGCTCGTAGGTGAGATTGCCGCGCTCGTCGGCGGAGGTGGCGCGGATGATCGAGATGTTCGGCACGATGGCGCGGAAATAGAGCCATTCCTCGCCGTCGAATTGTTGGACCGAGACGATCGGCTCGCTGGCCGCGGCGTTCATCGCGCAGCCCTGGTGGCGCGGATCGGCAAAGGTGTCGAGGCCGACCTTGGTCAGCACGCCAGGCCGCTTGGCGGCGGCCTCGCGATGCATGTCGAACAGGATGCCGGACGGCACGTTGTAGGCGGCGACGGAATTGTCGCCGATCATCTTCCAGATCTGAGGCGGCTCGGCGGAGGAGGGGCCGGAGGGATAGGAGCCGCAGAGCGTGCGCTTCAGCAGGCCTGGCTTGGCGAGATGGTCGATGCCCTTGATGCCGTACATGTCGCCGGCGGCGATCGGGTGCAGCGTGGTGATCGCCTTCGGATGGCCTTCCGCGTCGAAGCGCTCGCCGATCGCGGCAAGCACGGCTTCCGGGCAGCCGAGGCCGCTCGAGGACGATATCGAGACGACCATGCCGTCCTTGATCAGGCCGGCGGCATGGGCCGCAGAGACGAGCTTGCTCACGCGAGGCTCCCGAGTTGCGGATCGATGACCACGGTCTTGCCGGTCTTCGATGATTGAAGTGCTGCTTCGGCCGATGCCAGCGACCAGATGCCGTCCTCGCCGGTGGCGGCGGGCTGGCCCTCGCCGCGGATCGCGGAATGGAACTGGCGGACCGAGCGGGTGTAGAGGTCCTCGCGGTCGAAGCTCAATTCTTCCTCGCCGCTCGCGGTGCGCAGCAGCACCGAGCCGACCGGCTTCTGCGTCATTACGTTGGTGGCGATCAGCGAGCCTTCCGAGCCATGCACCTCGAAGCCGGTGCCGGCGAATTTCGTCGTGAAGCCCTCGTGCGATTGCGCGATGACGCCGGATTTGAAGCGCCAGATGCACATCGCGCCGTCCTCCAGACCGCTCCCGGCCATGCCGGCGGATTGCGTGAAAGCCGAAATGTCGACCGGGTCGTCCCCGAGCACGAAGCGCAGCGTGTCGGCATCGTGCACGGTAATGTCGAGCACCACGCCGCCGCCGGCTTCTGGCTTGGTGATGCGCCAGCCCTGCAGGTTTTCCGGCAGGAAGACGGAGTGGAAGACGCGCGCCGCGATCGGCTTGCCGATGCGACCGGCAGCGATCGCCTCGCGCATGGCGCGGTGCGCGCCGGCGTTGCGCAGATGATGGTTGGTGCCGAAGATGATGCCGGCGGCTTTCGCGGCGACAACCATCTCACGCGCATCGGCGCTGGTCAGCGCCAACGGCTTCTCGCACAGCACATGCTTGCCAGCCTTGATCGCGGCCAGACCCTGCTCGAGGTGCAATTCGTTGGTAGTCGAGATGTAGACGGCGTCGATATCGGTGCCGAGCAGCGCATCGAGGGTCGAGACAGCGACAGGGATGCCGTTCTCGCCGGCATAGGCTTGAGCACGCTCGGCGCTTGAGCTCATCACGGCGGCGACCTCGCCATCGGCCTGCGCGCGGATGGCATTGATCATGAACTGTCTGGCGATCGTGCTGGCGCCGATCAATCCCCATCGCACGCTCATGCCGCGTCCCCCACTTGGCTGTTGCGGTCCGGACCGCTGCTTTCCCGCACGACCAGGCTGATGGCGCCGATATGATCCTCGGCGCGCGTGGTGCGCGACTGGATCATCTTCAGCATGACGTGGGCGGCGCGCTCGCCGAGGCCCGCGGTATCGACGGCAACGCTGGTCAAAGCCGGCGTGTAGTGCTCGGCCTCGGCGACGTCGTCGAAGCCGACGACGGCGAAGTCCGCCCCCGCCTCTAGGCCGCGTTTGCGCAGCGCCAGCATGACGCCGAAGGCGACCGCGTCGTTGAAGCAGAGCGCCGCCGTCGGCGGCTGCGCCGAGGCAAGCGCCGTCTCCAGGCAAGCCATGCCACCCTTGCGGCTGGTCTCGCCCTCGACGACCGTTCTGTCGGCGGCGGGGATACCCAGCGTTTCGCAAGCATCGACAAAGCCGCCCAACCTCTGTTGATAAACGACGAGGTCGGACGAGCCGCCGAAGAACGCCAGGCGGCGATGGCCCTTGCGGATCAGATGCTCGGTGGCAAGCACGGCGCCGCGATGATTGTCCGGCGCGATCACCGGAATGCGGCTCTCCGGCAGCCGGCGCATGGTGAAGACGATCGGCAGGCCCGCCGCCTCGATGCGGCGGAAAGCGCCGGGCGCGGTGCCGCGCGCCGGCGATACAATGAGGCCGGCGACGCCCTGCTCCATCAGCGACTTCAGCACCTCTTCCTGGCGCACTGGGTTTTCGGCCGTGTTGGCGATGAAGGGAACGACGCCCGCCGCTTGGAAGACGCGCTCCATGCCGACGGCAAGCTCGGCAAAAAAGGGGTTGGTGAGATCGTTGATCACCATGCCAATGACGTTGGAATGGGCCTTGCGCAGATTGGCAGCGCCGCGGTTGTAGACATAGCCGACATCCTCGATCGCCTTGCGCACTTTGGTCGCGGTTTCGGGCCGGATCAGTCCGCTGCCCTGCAGCACGAGCGATACCGTTGATTTGGACACGCCGGCTTCGCGGGCGATGTCCAGGATCGTCGCCTTGGCCCGGCTGGCCATCCCCGTTCCGTCCTCTGCGTTTTGAGTAAATTTATTGGAACGTTCTAATCATCGTTCCAAATCAGAGTCAATCGTAATTCCCGCGAGATTTGAAAAATTGATTGATACGGTTCAAAATCCCAACGAACGCAAGGGTCCTGCAAGAGGGGAACGGTGCTTCAACAGTTAAGGCGCCTTGAATCATAAAGCTTCTTGATTTATTGGAACGTTCCATTTACAGCGGCCGCAACGGGAGAGTTCGATGGACATCACCTTGCCTGCGAAAAACGGCGACCTGGTCAGCTACCGGCTCGTCGGAAAACCGGCCGAACCGATCAAAGGCGCGAGTTTTTCGCGCATCGCCTATGCCGCGGCCCATGTCGTGGCCGACCCCATCGCCATGACCGATCCATGGTCTCGCGCCGCGGTCGACTGGGACACGACGATGGCGTTCCGCCATCATCTGTGGCGGCTCGGCTTCCGCATAGCCGAGGCGATGGATACCTCGCAGCGCGGCATGGGTTTCGACTGGGCGAGCGCCAAGGAATTGATCCGGCGTTCGATCGGCGAGGCGCGCACGGTGCCGGGCGCCGATCTCGCTTCGGGCGCCGGCACGGATCACCTCGCTCCGGCGGCTGCGAGATCGCTCGACGATGTCGTCCATGCCTATGAGGAGCAGTTCGCCTTCATCGAAGGCGAGGGCGGCAAGGCGATCATGATGGCCAGCCGTGCGCTGGCAGCAATTGCCAAAGGGCCGGACGATTATGCACGCGTCTACGACCGGATACTAAGCCAGGCGTCGGGCAAGGTGATCCTGCACTGGCTGGGCGACATGTTCGATCCGGCGCTCAAGGGTTACTGGGGCAGCCAGGATTTCGAGGCCGCGCTCGACACGGTCGTCGCCATCACCGAGCGGCATGCGGGCAAGGTCGAGGGCATCAAGATATCGCTGCTCGATGCGCACAAGGAAGTGCTGCTGCGCGACCGGCTGCCCGAGGGCGTCGTGATGTTCACCGGCGACGATTTCAATTATCCGGAGCTGATCGGGGGGGACGGCAAGAGGCATTCACATGCACTGCTCGGCATCTTCGACGCCATCGCGCCGGTGGCCAATGCCGCGCTGGCGAAGCTGGCCGAAGGCGATCGTGCCGGTTACGACGCGCTGATGGCGCCGACGGTGCCGCTGTCGCGAAAAATCTTCGAGGCGCCGACCGAATACTACAAGGCCGGCATCGTCTTCATGGCCTGGCTGAACGGTCATCAGGACCATTTCACCATGGTCGGCGGCATGCAGTCGGCGCGCGGCATATGCCATTATGCCGATGTCTTCCGCCTCTCCGACCAGGCCGGCTTGTTGGCCGATCCCGATCTTGCCATCGCACGGATGAAGACTCTGCTGGCAATGGCCGGCATCTGATCCGGCCCCGTGCAGACTTGTGCGGCCCCCGTGGCGGGCGGATCGCGAGATCGCGACTGACTCGCACAGCAAGCTGACCATGCCGCTCAGGACAACTCGGCGCCGCCGAAGACGTTGCCAATGCCTGCCTATCCGGCATCGGACATGGGTAATTCGTCACCGGACATTTGTTGCGCATCAACGGCGGCGGGTTCATGGTGCCGGACCGTAATCGATAAGGGAGCGCCTCGGCGTGAATGGATATTGGCTCATCGTCGGAACCGAGATTTCGAACGAGGAGGCGCAGGCCGAGTACGCTCGGCTCTGGAAGCCGATCGGCGAAAAATACCAGGCACGCACCAACACGACAAAGCAGCCACCGCTGCTCGTCGAGGCGCGCGACGCCAAGCGCATGGTCCTCGTGGAGTTTCCCTCGCTGGAACTCGCCAAGGCTTGCTGGCGAACCATGATGGCGCAGCGAGCCGCGTGCGGTTTCGCTCATGTCAAGACGTCGCCTGCTTACGCCGCCGCTTGTGTCAGGCAGTGGCGGAAACCTCTGAGTTGGAAGGATGGTGGGCGTGACAAGGATTGAACTTGTGACCCCTGCAATGTCAATGCAGTGCTCTCCCGCTGAGCTACACGCCCATCCGACGCCGCGCATACACCACTTTTGATCCGGCGCGTCAATAGTGGGAATGTGGAAAGACGGCTTCCGTTTGTCGCAGCGGCGAAGTGTTGCCGATGCAGGTCCCCGACGCAGGCCTCAGGCTGCCTGCAGCATCTTCTCGACCTCGTTGACGAGATCGCGCAGGTGGAAGGGCTTCGAAAGAACCTTGGCGTCCTTGGGCGCCTTGGAATCGGGATTGAGCGCGACCGCTGCGAAACCGGTGATGAACATGACCTTGAGGTCGGGATCGATCTCGGTGGCGCGGCGGGCGAGCTCGATGCCGTCCATCTCCGGCATGACGATGTCGGTCAAAAGCAGCGAGAACGGCTCCTCGCGCAGACGCTCATAGGCGCTGGCGCCATTGTCGAAATCGCTTACCTGGTAGCCGGCGCGTTCCAGCGCCTTGACGAGGAAGCGGCGCATATCGTCATCGTCTTCCGCCAGCAGAATGCGTGCCATCATATCCCGTCCGAATCACCCGCCCCAAGCCTGCCGCCGGGCGAGCCCGTTAACCATCCTGTATATGAGATGGAGGCGGTAAACATCAAGTGAATGAAGGGCATCCCGGATAGGGTTCGAAGCACGGTTTCGCCGCCTGAAATGCTGGACATGCCGGGCGCAAGGTGGCAAGTTTTGCGTCATGACGCAGTGCTTCATCCTGGTTCGTAAAAATTGAAGACGGCAGCCGAGGATTTTTCGGTCGTTCCACCCTTCGAAATCCGATCGGGCGCCGAACAGCGCGTCCCTTTCCTGTTCAACTCACCGCATAGCGGCCGCCACTATCCTGAGCGCTTCCTCGCCATGGCGCGGCTCGACCGCAACGCCATCCGCCGGTCGGAGGACTGCTATGTCGAGGAGCTCTTCGGCGGCGCCGTGCCGCTCGGCGCGCCGCTGCTGGCGGCGAACTTTCCGCGCGCTTATCTCGACGTCAACCGCGAGCCCTGGGAGCTCGACCCGCGCATGTTCGCGGAACCGGTGCCCTCCTTCTGCAACATCCGCTCGGCGCGGGTCGCCGGCGGGCTGGGCACGGTGCCGAAACTGGTCGGCGAAGGGCTCGACATCTATCCCGGCCGCCTGCCGTTGGCCGAAGCGGTGGCCCGCATCGAAGCTGTCTACAAACCTTACCACGAGACGCTGAAGCGGCTCTTGACCAGGACGCATGCCAGGTTCGGCTATGCCGTGCTGATCGACTGCCATTCGATGCCGGCCTCCATCCGCGTCGGTGACAATGGCGTGCGGCCCGACTTCATCGTCGGGGACCGGTTCGGCATCTCGGCCTCGCCGGCGCTGACCGAAATGGCGATCAGCCTGCTTGTCGGGATGGGCTATACGGTCGCGCACAACAAGCCCTATGCCGGCGGCTTCATCACAGAGCACTATGGCAGGCCGGCACGGCACCTGCATGCGCTGCAAATCGAGGTCAATCGCGGGCTTTACATGGACGAGCGGACATTCCAGAAATCGGCCGGCTTCGACGCCCTGGCCTGCGACCTGACCCGCTTTTCGGCCGACCTGATGTCGATGCCCGACCATCATTTCGTCGATTTGCCGCTCGCGGCGGAATGACCATTCGGTCGGGGCGCCGAGTTCTTTACAAGCGCAATTCCGGACGGAAAACCGCCTCACGCTTTTCCCGGAATAGCTCGAAAAAAAGACCGCATCGTTTTCACGACACGGTCGAAGTCTAGGGAGGAAACGCCCAAGGAGGGCACGGACAAGAAAACCTGTCCGATGACAAAATTATTGTGCGTCGCACAAATGTCAATCGACAGCAGGATTTTTAATTCAATATGATGTGGAAATTCCGCTTCGGCGGTTCAGATGTGGCAATCGGGCAACAGAAAGCGGGCGCCTGACCGGTTTTCAGACCGCCTGTTCTGCGAGAAAGAGCGGCTGGCAATAGCCGCGATGGGGAGAGCGACTTGGATATCAGCACCGATTTCATGCGGCGCATCGCGCATGCCGCCGCCGCGGAAACCTTGCCGCGCTTCCGCAGCCAGGGGGCAGTCGCCAACAAGGAGGCGGGAAGCTTCGACCCGGTCACGGAGGCCGATCGCGAGGCCGAGCGCGCGATCCGGGCGCTGATCTCCTCCGAATATCCCGGGCACGGCATCCTCGGCGAAGAGCATGGCAGCCAGAACCTCACCAGCCGGCATGTCTGGGTGATCGACCCGATCGACGGCACCCGCGCCTTCATTTCCGGCATCCCGGTCTGGGGGACCCTGGTCGGGCTGACCGTCGACGGCGATGCGGTCGCCGGCATGATGTCGCAGCCTTTCACCGGCGAACTTTTCTACGCCAATGCGTCCGGGTCGCACTATGAAGGCCCGGGCGGACCGCGCAGGCTGGCGACCCGCAAGACGACCGAACTCGCACAAGCGACGCTGTTCACGACCACGCCGGCCCTGTTCAGGGGCGATGCGCGCAAGCGCTACGACCAGTTCGAGACGAAGGTCCAGCTCGCCCGCTACGGCACCGACTGCTACGCCTTCGCCATGCTGGCCGCCGGCAGCATCGACATCGTCGCCGATCCGGGCCTGAAGCCCTACGACATCGTGGCGCTGATCCCGATCATCGAAAAGGCCGGCGGCGTCATCACCACTTTCGAAGGCGGGCCGGCCGAAAACGGCGGCGACATATTGGCGGCAGCAACGCCGGAACTGCACGCGGCGGCGATGGCGGCGCTGCGCGGCTGATGCGGCCAGCGGCGAGGGTTGGTCACCGCGGGATTTCAATCGCGCTCAGGGAGCGTCGCCGGTGCCGGGAATGAAGGCGTCGAAGGCGGCCAGGAGCTGCTCGCGATAGATGTCCTTCTCCTGCAGGATCTCGTGCTCGGCGCCGTCAATCATCAACAGCGAGCCGACGCGTAGTTTCCTGGCATAGGCTTCAACCGCCTTGGTCGAGACCACCCGGTCGGCGCCGGCGGCGACGATCAGCATCGGCACCTTGATCCTCGCCATGAAATCCGGATCGCTGACGGCTTGCGCGGCCGCGGCCGCCGCCTTCAGCCAGCGGATGGTCGGGCCGCCCAGCGCCAGCTGCGGCCAGGCCTCGTAGATCCCGACATTGCGCCGGTAGCGCTCCGGGTCCGAGGTCACCTTGTTCACCTCGAAAGGCGGCGGCACTTTCGGCCGCGGGCCGAGCGCGGCGTAGAGCCGGCCGAGACCCAGCGCGCAGAAGATCGCGCAGACGCGTCGCACCGTGGCAATCGAGACCGGCAGGTCCGGCACTTCCAGAAAAGGCGCGAGCAGCACCATGCGCCGCACCCGGTTGACCATAGACGGCGAAGCCAGCAGCGCAATAACGGCCCCGGTCGAGTGGGCGAGGATGTAATAGGGACCGCGGCAGTCGGGCAGCACGATCTCCTCGAAAAATTGCTCGAGGTCGCGCGTATAGTCGCGGAAGCTACGCACATAGCCGCGCTGGCGGTCGCGCAGCAGGCGGCTGGAATCGCCCTGACCGCGCCAGTCGAGGATGGCGACGCCGAAGCCGCGATCGGCGAGGTCGCGGATGGTCTCGAAATATTTCTCGATGCATTCGTTGCGCCCGGTCAGCAGAACCACCGTGCCCTGGAGCGGACGGGCGACCGCGGCGAAGACGCCGTAGCGGATCTTCTTGCCGTCAGGTGTGGTGAAGAAGCCGCCCGAGGCATTCTGCGGCGGGGGATTGTCCTCGGTCAGATGGAAAAGATCCGTCATTCGGCGTCGTTGCTTGTTCTTTGCCCGGACGGGCGAGGCGTCGGCATGGTGATAGACGGCCAGCCGGCAAAAGCAAAGCGTTGCGAGGATTTACGCGGCAAGCCGCGAAGAGGAAGGCCGGAAGTGCCTGCGGCGCACTTCCGGCCTCGTCGATCCGGGAGGAAGGGACGTTGCACCCGGTTCGGCCTGGTCGCGGCGCAGGGGGAAGGCGCGCCGCTTGTCTCTCTGTCTCGAGGCAACTCCGGACGGAAAACCGGTTCACGCTTTTCCCGGAAGTGCTCGACTTGACCAAAACATAGCGACGCCTGGCTGAACGGATGCCGAAACCGTGGTTCATCCACCATTCATCAACGTGGCTGCATTGCGACCGGCACGAAAGCCTTGAAATGGCTTTTTGAGCTTCCCAAATGAAGGCTGCGGCCGCCGATGTCGGGGCCGCTGGCCTATCCGAGACGCCTTGCGAGGGTTTCGCACCAGGTCATACGCAAACCATGTTGCTCAACAGGAGAACACCTTATGCGTCACGTTGATTTTTCCCCGCTTTATCGTTCGACCGTCGGCTTCGACCGGCTGTTCACCATGCTCGACTCGCTTGGCCAGCCCGAGACCGCGCAGACCTACCCGCCTTACAACATCGAGCGCACCGGCGAGAATGCCTATCGCATCTCGATGGCCGTTGCCGGCTTCTCGGAAGACGAAATCTCGATCGAAGCCCACCGCAACGTGCTGACCGTCAAGGGCGAGCGCAAGGAAGAGAACAACAGCGAGGGTTCGGAGCTGCTTTATCGCGGCATCGCCTCGAGGTCTTTCGAGCGCCGCTTCCAGCTCGCCGACCACGTCGAAGTGGAAGGCGCCACGCTGAAGAACGGCCTGCTCTTCGTCGACCTCAAGCGCAACATCCCCGAGGAGCTGAAGCCGCGCAAGATCGCGATCACCTCGTCCTCGGACAAGGCCAAGCAGATCGAAGCCAAGGCCGCCGCGTAATCCGCGAGCTCCATCACAGACGACGTCTCCCTCCCGAGACGGAAGCGGCGCCTCGAGGCGCCGCTTTTCGTCGTGCCACCGGCAACCAGCCTTTCTGGCTCTTTTGAAGTACACAGCGGCGGATCATGAAGGACCATGTCCGATTTTTCCCTGCCGCCGACACTCACCGTCGCAATCACTTTCCTGCTCGCCGGCATCGTCAAGGGCGTGACCGGCATGGGCCTGCCGACGCTGGCGATGGGTCTCTTGGGCACGATCATGCCGCCGGTGACCGCTGCCTCGCTGCTCATCGTCCCGTCCTTCGTCACCAATATCTGGCAGCTTTTCGCCGGGCCGAGCTTTTCGGCAGTCCTGCGCCGGCTCTGGCTGATGATGGCCGGCATCCTGGCAGGCACGATCATCGGCGCCCGGCTGCTTGCCAGCGACGACGTCAGATGGACGACCGCCGGCCTCGGCGCCGCGCTCATTCTTTACGCCGCTTATACATTGCTGGCGCGGCAGCCGTCGGTTCCAGCGAGGACAGAGCGCTGGTTTTCTCCGGCCGTGGGCCTCCTCACCGGCTTGGTCACCGGCGGCACCGGCGTCTTCGTGGTGCCTGCCGTCCCCTATATCCAGGCGCTCGGCTTGAGCCGCGACGACCTGATCCAGGCGCTCGGCCTTTCCTTCACCGTGTCGACGATAGCCCTAGCGCTGGGTCTTGCCTCGCATGGCGCGTTCGATGCCGGACATCTGGCGATGTCCTCGCTTGCCGTGCTGCCGGCTGTGCTCGGCAATGGCTGGGGCAAATTCTGCGCCAGAAAATCAGCCCGGCAAGTTTTCGCCGCTGGTTCCTGATTTTTCTGATCCTGCTTGGCGTCGAGCTGCTGCTGCGTGCATTCCTGGCCTAACCGCAACCTTGTCGGCGACTTGCCGCGACGACAGCCTCGACGTTTTGCCGATGAACGGCTTCGTATGGCGCGAAATATTCGGCTGCCGTCGCCGCAAACATGTCGGCGCCGAAAGTTTTCAGGTCCTGCATTGCCAGGTCCGGGTCATGCCGACAGGCGAGCAGCTTGCGAATATAGGCCTGTGTGGCGTCGATGAAGCTCCTGTCGTAGCCGCCGGCTTCGATCGCCTCGAAGGAACCGTGGTTGGGCAGGATCCGGTCAAAGTGCCAACCGGCCATGCGCTCGAGGTCGACCAGATGTTCCGCCAGACGCTCCGGCTCCGAGACATAGGTGACCGAGTCTTCGAGCGTGTCGCCTGCCAGAAGCAGGCCGGCGTCGGGCATCAGCAGCACCGTGCCGTCGTGGCTGTGGATTTCGACCTGGCGCAGTTCGATCGGGATGGCTCCGACCGTCAGGCTGAGACTGTCCTCGAACATCCTGTCGGGCAGGACGAGCGGCTTGATCGGCGGGTTGCCGCTTTCGATCCCGGCGCGGCCGCGTTCGAGCGCCGCGGCGGTGAGGCTGTTGGCAACGATCTCGCAATCCTTAAATACCTCGTTGCCGGCGATATGGTCGTCATGCCAGTGGCTGAGCACGACGCGTATCGAGGTCACGCCCGCCTCCTCGAGCGTCTGCCGGATGAAGCGGGCATGCGGCAGGGAGATGTGCGTGTCGTAGACAAGCGCCTGCGACCCGTCGACGATCGCATAGGTGCAGATGCCGAGCGTGTAGGCGCCGTCGTCGAGCCAGTTCGGCTCGTCCGACCAGATGCGGACGCCATCGACGCGGCCGTCATAGAAGCCCAGCACATTCGGCGCCGGGCGAACCAGCCGCATCGTCGAGCCGAGAGGCGGTCTGGTCATCGCGGGAACGTCAGCCAAGCAAGTGACCGAGACGGTCGATCTCTTCTGTCGTCGTCGCGAAGCTGGCGACGAAGCGGTAGATCGCTTCCTTGTCACCGAGATGGCCATCGAAGCCCTGCGGAACGCCCCATTCGTAGAATTTGGCGCCGGTCGCCTGCAGCTTGTCGGCGGTTTCGCGGTTGAGGATGGCGAACACTTCGTTGGCCTGCGGCAGCCAGGCGAGCCTGCCTGCCGGCGCGTCCTCGATCGCCTCGGCCAAACGCGCGGCCATCTGATTGGCGTGTGCGGCCATCCGCAGCCACAAATCATCGGTGAAATAGGCCTCGAACTGGGCCGAGATGAAGCGGGCCTTGGAGAAGGTCTGTCCCGCGCGCTGGCGCAGCAGGCGCAGGTCCTTGCCGACATCCGGATTGAGGATCACCACCGCATCGGCCATCCAGCAGCCGTTCTTGGTGCCGCCGAAGGAGATGAGGTCGACGCCGCTCTTCCAGGTCATTTCGGCCGGGCTGACGCGGGTCGCCGCAATCGCGTTGGCGAAGCGCGCGCCATCCATGTGCAGCGGCAGCTTGTGGCGGCGGCTGACCTCGGCGATCGCCTTGACGTCGTCGACGCTGTACACAGTGCCGACCTCGGTCGCCTGGGTGAGGGTGACCGCCATCGGCTGGCCGGCGGGAGCAAGGTCCTGCGAGTAGCGCTTGATGGCGCGGTCAAGAAGCTCCGGGTTCATGCGCCCCAGCGGTCCCGGCACCGGAGCGGTGCGCGCGCCGCCGGTGTAGAAACCCATCGCGCCGAACTCGTCGACATTCATATGCGCCTCGGAATGGCAGAGCGCGATGCCGCCGATGCGGTTCAATGCAGCCATGGAGAGCGCATTGGCCGCGGTGCCGGTCGCGACGAAGAAGACCTGCACCTCACGCTCGAAGATCTCGCTGAAGCGGCGATAGACGGCGCGGTCCAGATCGCCGTCGCCATAGGCTGTGGCGACGCCGGCGGCATGGCGTGACAGGTTGGCCGAAATGTCGGGGTGGACGCCTGCCCAGTTGTCGGATGCAAAGAACATCGAGAGGTCCGTATCGTGATTGGCAAAAGCGGCGGGACTTGACCGCTTCGGCGGAAGAAGCGCAAGGGCCAATCGCGGGCAAAGCGGTGAAGCCAGCGCGTCGCCTCGAAAGACCCCGACCAAAGCTTGCATTTCCGGTGCTCGTCGCGAAATTTTATGTCGCGGCACGCTCAGGTTTTTTGTGAATCGGTCTTGTGTAGGCCCCTGATTTCTGCCATAAAAAATTTAGGACAGTAGTGCTGTCTTATTTTGTCGCACAAAACAGGCTGGACTGGCGTATCATTGCTGCCAATCCGGCCATTGTCGCGAGCGGCGGGTAGACGGCCCGGCTCTGACCTGTACGATACCGGATGCGAACCGGGCGTATAGCCGTATGGTTCGATGGATTTCGCGAGACGTGCAGCAAGATATAGGAGAGGCATTCGCGCTTCCCAAGGCAAACCAGCGCCCTGAAACGGTCAGGGCCAAGGTGGAGAACGGAGATAGGACGATGACGGAACTGACGCCATCTGCGATCAACGGCCAGGCCGCGCAGACCAAAGCGGCAGCCGTTAAAAACACCGTCCTGACCAAAGCCGGCCGAACCACCAACGGCCCTGCCGCGCAGGGCCTCTACGATCCGCGCAACGAGCATGACGCCTGCGGCGTCGGCTTCATCGCCAACATGAAGGGCGTGAAGTCGCACGGGATCGTCGAGGACGGTCTGGCGATGCTGGAAAATCTCACTCATCGCGGCGCCGTCGGCGCCGATCCGCTGGTCGGCGACGGCGCCGGCGTGCTGGTGCAGATCCCGGACGCTTTCTTCCGCGAGGAAATGGCGGTCGTGGGCGTTGAACTGCCGCCGGCCGGTCAATACGGCGTCGGCCACTGGTTCATGCCGCAGGACGCGGCACTGCGCGCGCATATCGAAGAGATCATTGCCGAATCGGCGCAGTCGGAAGGGCTGCCGCTCATCGGCTTCCGCGACGTGCCGGTCGACAATTCGTCGCTGTCGAAGGCGCCGGATATCGTCGCCTCCGAGCCGTTCCACCGGCAGGTGTTCATCGGCCGCACGGCCGACATCCCGGACGACGAGGAGTATGAGGCGCGGCTCTATCTGCTGCGCAAGGTGATCTCGGGCCGCATCTACGCCGAGAACGACAACAAGGATGTCGGCGCCTATTGCGTATCGCTGTCGGCGCGCACCATCGTCTACAAGGGCATGTTCCTGGCCTACCAGGTCGGCGCCTATTACAAGGACCTCAAGGATCCGCGCTTCGAGACGGCGCTGATCCTGGTCCACCAGCGCTTCTCGACCAACACCTTCCCGTCGTGGAAGCTGGCGCATCCCTATCGCATGGTCGCGCACAATGGCGAAATCAACACCGTGCGCGGCAACAACAACTGGATGGCGGCGCGCCAGGCCTCGGTCGATTCCGAGCTGTTCGGCAACAATATCTCGAAGCTGTGGCCGATCTCCTATGAGGGCCAATCGGACACAGCCTGCTTCGACAACGCGCTCGAGTTCCTGTTCCAGGGCGGCTATTCGCTCACCCACGCCATGATGATGCTGATCCCGGAAGCCTGGGCCGGCAACAAGCTCATGGACGCCGACCGCAAGGCTTTCTACGAGTATCACGCAGCACTTATGGAGCCGTGGGACGGCCCCGCGGCGGTGGTGTTCACCGACGGCCGCCAGATCGGCGCCACGCTCGACCGCAACGGCCTGCGCCCAGCGCGCTACATCGTCACCGATGACGATCGCGTCATCATGGCGTCGGAAGCCGGCGCACTGCCGGTGCCGGAGGAAAAGATCGTGCAGAAGTGGCGGCTGCAGCCCGGCCGCATGCTTTTGATCGACCTTGCCAAGGGCCGCATCGTCTCTGACGAGGAGATCAAGTCGGAGATCGCGAGCAGGCACCCCTACAAGACCTGGCTCGCCAACACGCAGCTCATCCTGGAAGATTTGAAGCCGGTCGAGCCGCGGGCGCTGCGCAAGGACGTCAGCCTGCTCGATCGCCAGCAGTCGTTCGGCTACACACAGGAAGACACCAAGCTTCTGATGGCGCCGATGGCGACCACCGGCCAGGAAGCTGTGGGTTCGATGGGCACCGACACGCCGATCTCGGCGATGTCGGACAAGTCGAAGCTGCTCTACACCTATTTCAAGCAGAACTTCGCCCAGGTCACCAACCCGCCGATCGACCCGATCCGCGAGGAACTGGTGATGAGCCTGGTGTCCTTCATCGGGCCGCGGCCGAACATCTTCGACCTGGTCGGCACGTCGCGCCGCAAGCGGCTCGAAGTGCGCCAGCCCATCCTGACCAACGGCGATCTCGAGAAGATCCGCTCGATCGGCCACACCGAGGACCGTTTCGACACCAAGACGATCGACATCACCTATGCCTCCAACGAGGGCGCTGCCGGCATGCAGGGCGCCATCGATCGGCTTTGCGAGCGGGCCGAGGCGGCGGTCGCCGGCGGCTACAACATCATCATCCTGTCTGACCGCCAGGTCGGGCCCGACCGCATCGCCATTCCAGCCCTTCTGGCGACGGCGGCGGTGCACCATCATCTGATCCGCAAGGGCCTGCGCACCGCGGTCGGTCTCGTCGTGGAATCCGGCGAGCCGCGCGAGGTGCATCATTTCTGCTGCCTGGCGGGCTACGGCGCCGAGGCGATCAATCCGTATCTCGCCTTCGACACGCTGCTCGACATGCACAAGCGCGGCGAGCTGCCGGAAGAGGTCGACGAATACGAGGTGGTTTCGCGCTACATCAAGTCGATCGGCAAGGGCATCCTCAAGGTGATGTCCAAGATGGGCATCTCGACCTACCAGTCCTATTGCGGCGCGCAGATATTCGACGCGATCGGGCTGAAGTCGGATTTCGTCGAGAAGTATTTCACCGGCACCGCCACCCTGATCGAAGGCGTCGGCCTGGAGGAGATCGCCACCGAGACGCTCAGCCGTCACAGCGATGCCTTCGGCAGCGATCCGGTGCTGCGCAACAATCTCGAGGTCGGCGGCGAATATATGTTCCGCATGCGCGGCGAGGCGCATATGTGGTCGCCGGATGCGGTCGCTACCTTGCAGCATGCCGTGCGCCAGGGGTCTTGGGACACGTTCAAGGAGTATTCGGCTCAGATCGACAGCGCGACCGCGCGGGCCCAGACCATCCGCGGCCTGTTCAAGATCAGAACAGCCGAGGAAACCGGCCGCAAGAAGGTCTCGATCGAGGACGTGATGCCGGCGGCCGAGATCGTCAAGCGCTTCTCGACCGGGGCGATGTCGTTCGGCTCGATTTCCAGGGAAGCGCACACCACGCTGGCGCGCGCCATGAACCAGATCGGGGGCAAGTCCAACACCGGCGAGGGCGGCGAAGAGGCCGACCGCTATCTGCCGCTGCCCGGCGGCGGGAAGAACCCGGAACGCTCGGCGATCAAGCAGGTCGCTTCGGGGCGCTTCGGCGTCACGGCGGAATATCTGGTCAATTCCGATGTCATGCAGATCAAGGTCGCGCAGGGCGCCAAGCCCGGCGAGGGCGGCCAGTTGCCCGGACACAAGGTCGACGCGACCATCGCCAAGGTCAGGCACTCGACGCCCGGCGTCGGCCTGATCTCGCCGCCGCCGCATCACGACATCTATTCGATCGAGGATCTGGCGCAGCTGATCTACGACCTGAAGAACGTCAATCCGGCGGCCGACGTCTCGGTCAAGCTGGTGTCGGAGGTCGGCGTCGGCACGGTCGCGGCGGGTGTCGCCAAGGCGCGCGCCGACCACATCACCATCTCGGGCTATGACGGCGGCACCGGCGCTTCGCCGCTGACCTCGCTCAAGCATGCCGGCAGCCCGTGGGAAATGGGCCTTGCCGAAACGCACCAGACGCTGGTGCTCAACGGCTTGCGTTCGCGCGTCGCGCTGCAGGTCGACGGCGGCTTGCGCACCGGGCGCGACGTCATCATCGGCGCGCTGCTCGGCGCCGACGAGTTCGGCTTCTCGACCGCGCCGCTGATCGCGGCCGGCTGCATCATGATGCGCAAGTGCCACCTCAACACCTGCCCGGTGGGCGTGGCGACGCAGGATCCGGTGCTGCGCAAGCGCTTCAAGGGCACGCCGGAGCACGTCATCAACTTCTTCTTCTACGTGGCGGAGGAGGTGCGGGCGCTGCTTGCCGAGATGGGCTACACCCATCTCGACCAGATCATCGGCGACACCGATCTCCTGGAAAAGCGCGACGTGATCCAGCACTGGAAAGCGCGCGGGCTCGACTTCTCGAAGATGTTCTTCAAGCCGGACGCGCCGCATGAGGCGCTCCACTGGACCGAACGGCAGAAGCATCCGATCGACGACGTGCTCGACCGCAAGCTGATCGAACTGGCGAAGCCGGCGCTGGATGCCAAGCAGCCCGTCACCATCGAGCTGCCGATCCGCAATGTCGACCGCTCCGTCGGGGCCATGCTGTCGGGTGAAGTCGCCAAGCGGTTCAAGCACAAAGGCCTTCGGGAAGACACGATCAAGGTGAAGCTCACCGGCACCGCTGGCCAGTCCTTCGGCGCGTTCCTGGCGCGCGGCGTGTCGTTCGAGCTCGTCGGCGCCGGCAACGACTATGTCGGCAAGGGCCTGTCGGGCGGCCGTATCGTCATCCGCCCGCCGGAAGAGGCTAGAATCGTCGCGGCGGACTCGATCATCGTCGGCAATACGGTGCTCTATGGCGCAACCGAAGGCGAGGCCTATTTCGCCGGCGTCGCCGGTGAGCGTTTCGCCGTCCGCAATTCCGGCGTGGCCGCCGTCGTCGAAGGCGTCGGTGATCATGGCTGCGAATATATGACCGGCGGCATCGTCGTCGTGCTCGGCAAGACCGGGCGCAACTTCGCGGCCGGCATGTCGGGCGGCGTCGCCTATGTGCTGGACGAGAAGGGCGATTTCGCCGAGCGCTGCAACATGGCGATGGTCGAGCTCGAGCCTGTCCCGGAAGAGGACGACCTGATGGAGAAGCTGCTCCATCACGGCGGCGACCTCGACCACAAGGGCCGCGTCGACGTGTCGGGCGACATGACCAGCCATGACGAGGAACGGCTCTATCAGCTGATCTCGAACCACGTGCATTTCACCGGTTCGGTACGCGGCCGCGAAATCCTCGACGATTGGCAGAACTTCCGGCCGAAATTCCGGAAAATCATGCCGGTGGAGTATCGCCGCGCGCTGATCGAGATGGAACGCATGCGCATGAGCGTGGCGGCGGAATAGTTTCGGGCATGGCCGGAAAGATGACTTTCCGGCCGGCATCCTCACCAACAATCCTGACCTCGGAACGAAGGTTGCCATGGCAGCCTTATGGGGTTAACGGGTGCGCTGCAAAAGCGTGCCTTCGGACAGCAGGGACTGGACTATGGGCAAGGTAACAGGCTTTCTCGAGATCGACCGGCAGGTGCACAAGTACCAGCCGGCATCCGACCGCATCCGGCATTTCCGCGAATTCACGCTGCCGATGTCGGACAAGGAGGTCGAGAAACAGGCCGCGCGCTGCATGGATTGCGGCATTCCGTTCTGCCATGGGCCGACCGGCTGCCCGATCCACAACCAGATCCCGGACTGGAACGACCTCGTCTACAATGGCGACTGGGACAGCGCGATCCGCAACCTGCACTCGACCAACAATTTCCCGGAGTTCACCGGCCGCATCTGTCCTGCGCCTTGCGAGGAAGCCTGCACGCTGAATCTCGAGGACATTCCGGTCGCGATCAAGACGGTCGAGCAGGCGATCGCCGACAAGGCATATGAGACCGGCCACATCCGGCCCTATCCGCCGGAGAAGAAGACCGGCAAGCGCGTTGCCGTGATCGGCTCAGGCCCGGCCGGCATGGCAGCGGCGCAGCAACTCGGCCGCGCCGGCCATGACGTGCATGTCTATGAGCGCGAAAGCCGTCCCGGCGGGCTGATGCGCTACGGCATTCCCGACTTCAAGATCGAAAAGCACTATATCGACCGGCGCATCGAGCAGATGCAGGGCGAGGGCGTGACATTCCATTGCGGCGTCAATGTCGGCGTCGACATGAAGGCGGCCGATCTCATCGAGGAATTCGATGCCGTTCTCTATTGCGGCGGCTCCGAAACGCCGCGTCCGGCCGGCATTCCGGGCAGCGACCTCAGCGGCGTCTATGACGCGATGCCTTATCTGGTGCAGCAGAACCGCCGCATCGGCGGCGAGCCGATCCAGTCGGTGGCCTGGCCCTCGCACCCGATCATCGCCGGCGGCCAGCACGTCGTCGTGGTCGGCGGCGGCGACACAGCGTCCGACTGCATCGGCACCGCCTTCCGCCAGGGCGCGGTGCGCGTGACGCAGCTCGACATCCGCCCGCAGCCGCCCGAGAAGGAAGACAAGCTGGCGGTCTGGCCCTACTGGGCGACCAAGATGCGCACATCCTCCTCGCAGGCTGAGGGGGCCGAACGCGAATTCCAGGTGGCGACGCTCGAATTCATCGGCGAGGACGGCCAGTTGACCGGCGTACGCTGCTGCGAGGTCGACGACAAGCGCAAGCCGATCCCCGGTTCCGAATTCGTCATCCGTGCCGATCTCGCCTTCATCGCCATCGGCTTCGCCGGACCGGCGAGCGACAGCCTGATGAAAGAGCTCGACGGCAAGATCAAGGTCGTCACCGACAGCCGCCGCTCTAAGAATGTCGAGGCCAATGACCGCGACTACAAGACCAGCGTCGACAAGCTCTATGCGGCGGGCGACGTGCGCCGTGGCCAGTCGCTGGTGGTATGGGCGATCCGCGAGGGCCGTCAGGCGGCGCGCTCGATCGATGAGGCATTGATGGGGTCGACGGTGCTGCCGCGCTGAGACCGTTTGGAGCATTTCACCGTTTCACGGAAACGGTGAAATGCTCTATCTCCTTGTTTTACGCAATTCCGGGCGGAAAACCGCTCACACTTTTCCTGGAATTGCTCTGGAAATTCTACTCCTGCGCCCAAGCTGCTGGCGTTTTCTGCGCTTCCGGTGCTCACGTATGTCAACGTACGCTCCGCTCCGGCTCTCGAAAACACCACCCTCTGACTCGCAGGAGCGAATTTCTGAAACGGTCTCCGAGCCGATGAGCTATTGATTGACGCCCGCCGCCGTGTCGGGTTGAGCGGCGGCGGTCGCCGGCGGCTTCGGCGGCCAGGAGAAATCGTCGGCGCGGCCGGGCGAAGCGGCCGGCGCCTTGCCTTCAAGGATCAGCTTTTCGCCGGGCAAATTCGGATTGGCCCTGGTCGGCTGCGCGGCGCCGAGCAGTTCGGTGCCTCCGTCGAGCGCCGGGTCGGCGAGCAGCATCGGCGCGGTGCGGTCGACGATGACGGGCGCGGCGGTCGGCTTCGGCGCCTCGACCGGGGCGCCGGCCGGCGCCGACATGGTCGTGACGCTTCCCGGCGCCGCCAGGCCGAGTATCTTGGCCAACGGCTTTTCCGTGTAGAAGGCGAGCTTGCGCTTGCCGGCCTTGGTGACGTTGATGCCGTCGTCGGAACGCAGCCGTACCGGCTGGCCGTTGATGTCCGGGCCGGAGGTGACGAAAGCGCCATTCTCGTCGACGAAGCCGTCCCATACATCGACGAATTCGCCACCGTGTTTCTCGGCAGCCGAGTGATAGATGTCGTTGAAGGCGAGCATGTCGGAGTTCATCTTCGACACACCGAAAGCCGGCATGCCGACCCACAGGTACGGCACCTTGGTGTCCTGTATGGCCTTGCCGAACGCATCGGTGCGGCGCTCATATTCCTTGGTCCAGTTCTCCGAACGTGGCTGCTCGCGCACATCGCCGACCTTCATCTGCTGACGGTCGTTGGAGCCCAGCATGACGATCACGGCCGCCGGTTTCTCGGTTTCGATCAGCGATTTGATCTGGGCTGGCCAATTGTAGACGTCGTCGCGAACGAAGCCGGACGAACCGTTGCTGCGCGCGACGATCCTAACGGCGGGATTGTCGGCAAAGGCCGTGTCCAGGCCCTCCGCCAGCCCGCCCGCCAAAAAATCGCCGACCACCAGCACGACCCGGGCGTCATTGGTCTTCTCGACGATCGGCGTTTCCGGTTCCGCCGGCGGTCGCGGCTTGGATTTCTTCTTCGGCTTCGGCCTCGGTTTCTGAACTTCGACCGGGGGTTCGATGCGTTCGCTGCGGCGTGGGAACAGAAGGTCGCGCAACGACCAGCCACGGCTTTCCTCCTGCGCGAATGCAGGGGTATGGAAAGCGCCGGCGGCGGTGACGACAAGCACGGCAAGGGCGAGAATCAGGACGGGCGCCCGGCGAATGCTCTGCCTGATACGCGCAACCGAAACCAAACACCTCTCCATCCCTTGGCGCATGACCAGGCAGACGCGGGAAAGTCATGCGCAAGCCGAAGCGCTACAGCATCCTCGTCGTCTTTGAAAGGACGCCTGGCGCCTACGCAGGCTCTACTGCTTGCGGAGCCATTTGAGCACTTCCAGGCTCGGATAGCCATCCTGCGTCAGGCCGACCCTTGCCTGGTAGGCCATGATGGCGGCCTTCGAGCCGTCGCCGATCTTGCCGTCGAACTTGCCGTCGTAGTAGCCGTGCTCGGAAAGCCGCTTCTGCAGCTCCTGTCGCTCCTCGAAGGTGAGCTTGGTGAAGGGCCGCTGCCAGTCCTGCACAAGGCCGGTACCGCCGGCGATCTCATCGGCGAGCAGGCCGACGGCCAAAGCGTATTTGTCGGCATTGTTGTAGGCCTTGATGACCGAGAAGTTCCTGATCATCAGGAAGGCGGGGCCGCCCCGGCCGTCCGGCACTTTCAGTGTAGCTTTGTCGGTCAGGTTCCTGAACGGCTTGCCGTTGGCCCTGACGACGCCGAGCGCCTGCCACTGCGCGATCGTCTTTGCGCCGCCGGGCAGCTTGCCGGCCGGGATGGTGACCTCATAGCCCCAGGTCTTGCCGGCCTGCCAGCCGTTCTTCTTGAGCAGATTGGCGGAGGTCGCCAACGCGTCGGGGATCGAATTCCAGATGTCACGCCTGCCGTTGCCGTCCATGTCGACCGCATAGCGCTGATAGCTGGTCGGGATGAACTGGGTCTGGCCCATCGCGCCGGCCCAAGAGCCCATCAGATGGCTTTCGTCGATGTCGCCGGTCTGCAGGATCTTCAGCGCCGCGATCAATTGGGTGCGGGCATATTTCGAGCGCTTGGGATCGCCATAGGCCAGGGTCGCCAGCGAACGCACGACGTTGCGCATGATGTCGTCGCGCTTGAGCGTCTCGCCATAATTCGATTCCATCGACCAGATGGCCAGAAGGATGTTGCGATCGACGCCGAACCGCGCCTCGATGCGGTCGAGCCACGGTTTCCATTTGCGTGCCATCGCCTGGCCGTTGGCGACCGCCTGGTCGTGCACGCGGTTGTCGAAATAGTCCCAGGCGGGCGCGGTGAATTCCGGCTGGGTGCGGGCCTTTTCCAGCACGACCGGATCGGGCTCGATGCCTCTCATGGACTGGTCGTAGACAGCGCTCGAAACGCCGCCCGCCACCGCGGTGGCGCGGAAGCCCGCGACCCACTGGCGGAACCCGGCATCGGCGAAAGCGGGACCGGCGGGCATCAGCAAGGCCAGCGTAAGGCCGGCGGCCGTCACCAGGGCCGTCATGCGCCTCGCGGTGTTGCGAACGGACATCATTTCCTCCTTCGTCAAATCAGGAAGGATCATTCAACGCCGAACCGGGTTAGTATTTAGTTTACCATAGGGGCTGCCGGGAACGAAAAGACGTATCGCCGCTTTAGCTCTCACATTCAACGCTTGCCGGTAATCCAACATTTCGGCGTGAAAATGATTTCCGGCGCGAAAATGTTTGGGGGGATTGCGGAGCGTGCCGCCGAGCGGATAATTGGCTCAAACGCAGGGGTGTCAGCATGAAGCGCGTTCGCAAGGCAGTTTTCCCGGTTGCAGGTCTCGGCACGCGGTTTCTTCCGGCCACCAAGGCCATCCCGAAGGAGATGCTCACCGTCGTCGACCGACCGGTCATCCAATATGTGGTCGACGAGGCGCGCGAGGCCGGCATCGAGCATTTCATCTTCGTGACGGGGCGCAACAAGGCGGTCATCGAAGACCATTTCGACGTCCAGTTCGAGCTCTATGACACGCTCGCCCAGCGCGGCAAGGACGACCAACTCGCCCGCCTGCAGCGGCTGCAGCCGGCGCCGGGGCAGACGAGCTTCACGCGCCAGCAGGTGCCGATGGGTCTCGGCCACGCCGTCTGGTGCGCCCGCGAGCTGGTCGGCAACGAACCGTTCGCCTTGCTTTTGCCGGACATGATCATGCAGTCGGAAAAGAGCTGCACGAGGAGCATGGTCGAACTCTATGCCGAGACCGGCAACAATATCGTCGCCGTGCAGGAATGCGATCCGGCGGAAGCGCATAAATACGGCATCGTCGGCCGCGGCGAGGACGCGCATCACGGCTTCCGCATCACCGGCATGGTGGAGAAGCCGAAACAGGGGACCGCGCCCTCCAATCTTTACATCAACGGCCGCTACATCCTGCAGCCGGAAATCTTCGGCATCCTGGAAAGCCAGGAGCGTGGCGCCTGCAACGAGATTCAGCTGCACGACGCGATGCTGAAGCTGGAAAAGCAGCAGCCCTTCTACGGCTATCACTACAAGGGTCGCACCTTCGATTGCGGCTCGCCTGAAGGTTTCGTCGAGGCCAATGTCGCCTTCGCGCTGTGGCGCAGCGACATGAACGCTAGTATGGCCGGTGTCATCCGCACGTTGCTCGACGAGGTGCGGCCGGCGGAGCGCCGCGGCGCCGCGTTTTAGGCTACAGTATTTTCGTCACCTTCGGGTCTGCGCGTTCGCTCCGGGTCCGAGACTGAGAGGCGTCAGCGCTGGACCTTCAGTCCGAGATAGACGCTGTTGGCCGTATAATCGCGTCCAGGCAGGTTGCTGGTCAGCTTCTCCGTCCGCACCTTCGTGGTGAGGCCGGCATAGCGGTTCAGCCACCATGTCAGCCCGGCCTCGGCGCTCAGGATCAGATCGTGGCCGTCGGAGCCGGTGTAGTCGCGCCAATCGAGGCCAAGCGCCGAGTTCGCCGTCAGGTTGGCGCGGATTTGGCGCTCGCCCGTCAGCCGGCCGGAGTAGAGGATGTCGCCGCTCTGGTCCGCCGTCGTGGTGGTCTCGACATTGGTCTTGCCGGTAAGCCCGATGATGGTGCCGCGTTCGGGCGACCATTTGAGGTCGGCATTGATGGACGGCCCGGCGATTGCCGGCAGGCGGCTGTCGTCGATCGCCTCGCGCAACCAGCCGACGGAGAATTCGCCCGATAGCTTCTCGCCCATATCGAGCTCGAGGCCGGCACGCGCGCCGAGCCGCTTCGACGAGCGCTCAAAGCCGTCAGTGTCGAGACGCTGATCATAGACCCTGCGGCCGAGCTCGACTTCCGTGAAGGGCGTCAGCGCCGGCGAGATCTCATAGCCGGTGCGCAAGGTGGCGGTGTAGAGCGTATTGTTGCGGTCCTTCTGCGAGATGGTGGTGCCGTCGGTGAGCTCGGCATCGCCATAGAAGTCATGCGAGACCGCACCGGTCAGCGTGTAGCGCATCTTGCCGACACTCTTTTCGAGACCGAGGCTGCCGTCCAGGGTCTGGCGCAGCGGCTGTTGGTTGACGCCGGCGATCGCATCCGGCGAGGACGCCGATTCCGGTGCTGCCTCATAGCCGAGTTTGGCGATGGCGCGCAGCTCGTTGTCGAGGTCGACATTGAGCTGGCCTTCGATGCGGCCCTGCGCGTCGTTGATTTTTTCGCCCGAGACGGTGTTGCGGAACTGGCCGTAGCCGGTGATCAGAGCCGAATTCTCACGCCAGTCGGAGGTCGCGGTGAAACGCAGCGCCGTCTCGGACAGAACCGCGGATTTGCCTGTGCTGCTGGTATCGGCGTTTGACGTCGCGGTAAAGCCTTGCTCCAGCGTCGGCCGGAAGACAAAGGTGCCGACCTTGACGCCGGGAGCAGCGAAAGAATCTTCCTCCGGCTTGACCTTCTGGCCATCGATCGAGCCGGTGCGTTCCTGGCCCGGGTCGAGCTTCTGCTTGTCGACGCTGTCGATGGTGACGGCCCGGCGGTTGCTGCCGTCGTCCTCGGCCGCTGCCGCAACAGCCTTCTCGGCTGTGGAGGCGGTCGCGGCAGTGGTGGTGCTGTCGGTAGCCTCGCCCGCCTTCTTCTTGGCCTTCTTCTTGTCGGCGGTCTTGGCGCCCGCCTTGGTGTCGGTCTTGGCGTCCCGAGCGCGTTGAGCAGCGGTCGAGGGCCGGCGCCGTTTTGCCGGCTTCGTCATACCGGCCAATGGATCGTCCGTTGCCTGCGGCTGGTCGAAGATGCTGTCCGTCGCGTCCGCCGTCTGATCGTCATCGGGAACGGCGCCGGGGCTTGCTGGCTGGTAGGTCGTCGGGGCCGTGTCCTGGCCGGCTGCGGCGGCGGGCGCGTTCTGATCCAGCGCCCCTTGCGCCCTCAACTGTCTGGCCTTGCGCTGCTGGTCGGCGAGCATCGCCGATTCGGAAACCTCGCCGCGCAGCTCGGTTTCCTGCGAGAATGCAGGCGCCGGGCGCAGCAAGGCAAGCGCGCTTGCCGTCAGCAGCAGTGCTGCAACGGCAATGCCCTTCCGACCGATTTTTGTTTCAGACTGGCCCCCGGACATCGTCACCACTGCTTGCGCGGCGCGGTTGCGCCATACTTACCGAACCGTAAATGCGGATGGTTAACGGAGGGTTGAGAGAGCCGCCTCGGAGCCCCTCCCGTCCGAGGCTAAGGCAAATCTGTTGGACAGGAGCGCGGCAAAGCGCTAATCGCTTCGCCTATGCATGCGGGGTCCCCAGAAAGAAAGCAGCCGGACAGGCAGGCTGCGATCGAATCGGCGCTGAGAACGGTGGCGACGGAGCAGGCCGGTGTAGCGGCCTTGGCGGCCGCGCTCGCAAATGGGCTGTCCGAGCCTTTTGTCGCCGCAATCGACCTGATTTCGCGGATCGAGGGCCGCGTCATCGTCACCGGGGTCGGCAAGAGCGGCCATATCGGCTCAAAAATCGCCGCCACGCTTGCCTCGACTGGCACGCCAGCCTTTTTTGTCCATCCGGCCGAGGCCAATCACGGCGATCTCGGCATGATCGCCCGGGATGACGCCATCATCGCCATGTCCTGGTCGGGCGAGAGCAAGGAATTGATGGGCATCGTCGCCTATTCCAGGCGCTTTTCCATCCCGCTGATCGCAATCACTTCCGGCGAGAACTCGGCGCTGGCGCGGGCGGCCGATGTGGTCCTGCTCCTGCCCGCCGTGCCTGAGGCCTGTCCGCATGGGCTGGCGCCCACAACCTCCGCCTTGCTGCAACTCGTCATGGGCGATGCGCTGGCGATCGCGCTGCTCGAGGCGCGCGGTTTCACGCCTGATCATTTCCGCACCTTCCATCCGGGCGGCCAACTCGGTGCCAATCTGACGCAGCTGCGCGAGATCATGCATGTCGGCGAAAGACTGCCGCTGGTGCCGTCGGGAACCGGCATGCGGGAGGCGATCCTGGAATTGTCGCGCAAGGGTTTCGGCTGCGTGGCGATCACCGCCGCCGACGGCGCGCTGGCCGGCATCATCACCGACGGCGACATTCGCCGCCACATCGCCAGCGATCTTCTTTCGATGAGCGTTGATCAGGTGATGACGAAGAAGCCGAAGACCGCAAGCCCCGACACGCTGGTGGCAACGGCGCTGCAGACGATCAACACCTCCGCCATCACCAGCCTGATGGTCGTCGAGGGCGGGCGGCCCGTGGGATTGGTGCATCTACACGACCTGCTGCGCATCGGCGCGGCTTAAGGCGCACTGATATTCAGGTGAGGCTGGTTATCTGCTCAAACAGCCTCGACAGTCAGCTCAAGATCAGTATCAGCGGCTCCCGTCACGCGCACCTGTGTGCCGGCCGTCAGATCCGGGCCTGAGACGCGCCATAGTGTATCGCCGAGTTTGACGCGGCCACGGCCGTCCTTGATGGGTTCGGCCAAGGTCGCCATCTTGCCGATCATTTGGGCGCCGCGGCGATTGAGCAGCGGCTGGTCGGTTGGATCCTGCCGACTGCCGACCAGCTTCGAGCCGACATAGGCTGAAACCAGCGATAGGGCGAGAAAGGCAAGAACCTGGATTTGCCACGTCCAGAACCCGGCGTCCCAGATGAGCAGCGATACGGCGCCGATGATCAGGGCGGCAATGCCGATCCACAGCATGAAGATACCCGGCGCAACGACTTCCATCACGAGCAGGGCGATACCCAGAACCGTCCAGTTCCACGGGCCCAGTTCGGAAATAATGCGGTCGAGCATATGAGTGCGTTCCTTAAGACATCAATTCTCGCTCGGGCGAACCACCGGCGGTCGGGCGGCCTGCCTTTGCGCGCCGGCGGTGCCTTCGTTCCTGAAGACCTCCTTGGCGATCTCGCCGATGCCGCCGAGAGTGCCGATCAGCGAGGAGGCCTCCAGCGGCATCAGCACGACCTTGCTGTTCGTGGCAGAGCCGATCCTGGTCAGAGCCTCGGTATATTTTTGGGCGACGAAATAGTTGAGGGCCTGGACGTCACCCTTGGAAATCGCCTCCGACACGACTTGCGTGGCGCGGGCTTCGGCTTCGGCTGAGCGCTCGCGTGCCTCGGCATCGCGGAAGGCGGCTTCCTTGCGGCCTTCGGCCTCGAGGATCTGCGACTGCTTGAGACCTTCGGCGGCCAGGATCTGCGCGCGCTTGTTGCGCTCGGCCGTCATCTGCCGTCCCATCGATTCGATGAGATTGGCCGGCGGATTGATGTCCTTGATCTCGACGCGGGTGATCTTGATGCCCCATGGATGCGCGGCTTCATCAACAACGCGCAGCAGGCGCTCGTTGATGGCGTCGCGGTTCGACAGCAACTCATCGAGATCCATCGAACCCATGACCGTGCGAATGTTGGTCATGGTGAGGTTGAGGATGGCGTTCTGCAGGCCGGAGACCTGGTAGGCAGCCTGCGCCGCGTTGAGTATCTGGAAGAAGGCGATCCCATCGACGCCGACGATGGCATTGTCGCGGGTGATGATTTCCTGGCTGGGAACATCGAGCACCTGCTCCATCATGTTCATCTTGGCACCGATGCGGTCGATGAACGGAACGATGAGATTGAGACCGGGGCTTAGTGTCTTGGTATAACGGCCAAAACGCTCAACCGTGTAGTTGTAGCCTTGGGGTATTGTCCGAATGCCCTTGAAAAGCACCAAAACGACAAGTCCAACAAGAACCATTATCGCAATATCGAAACCGCTAAAGCTCATTTCGCTTCTCTCCCTCAAAGGCGGCGACCTCACGGAATCACTTAAGTGTGTTTCCGCAATGTTACAATCAGGTGATCGTTAGCGAAGGCTTTTGCGCACCGGTTTCAAGCTGTCGGTGAAGCCGGTCACACCCAGCCGGAGAGCTCGCGCCGTACCAGTGCTTCGATGACAGCCATGCCCTCGGCACTGTCATTGAGGCAGGGGATATGGGCGAAGTTCTTGCCGCCGGCGTGATGGAAGGTTTCGGCCGCTTCGCGGCCGATCTCGTCCAGCGTCTCGATGCAATCAACGGAGAAGCCCGGATTGACGACGGCGATGGATTTCACGCCGTCCTTGGCCAGTTTCTCGACCGTGACGTCGGTATAGGGCTGCAGCCATTCCTGCGCACCGAAACGCGACTGGAAGGTGGTGATGAGCTTGTTTTCGTCCCAGCCGAGCCTCGCCCGCAGCAGCCGCGTCGTCTCCAGGCAATGCGCCCGGTAGGGGTCGCCCTTGTCGGAATAGGGCTTGGGGATGCCGTGATAGGAGGTAATCACCACCTCCGGCACGAAATCGAGGGTCGCCAGGTGCTTCTCGATCGAACGGGCGAGCGCCTCGATATAGACCGGCTCGTCGTAGTAGGGCGGCACGCTGCGGATCGCCGGCGCATGCCTGATCTTCATCAGCGCACGGAACAGCTGGTCGTTTGCGGTCGCCGTCGTCGTCGCCGAATATTGTGGATAGAGCGGGAAAGTGAGGATGCGCTCGCAGCCCTGCTCGACCAGTCTTTGGGCGACGCTTGCCGTCGACGGATTGCCGTAGCGCATCGCCCAATCGACCACCACGTCGGGCAGGTCGGCGAGCGCGGCGGCCAGCTTCTCGCCTTGAGCGCGGGTGAACGTGCGCAGCGGCGACTCGTTCATCTCGCGGTTCCAGATCCTGGCATAGTTGGCGCCGGACTTCTTCGGCCGGGTGGTCAGCACCAGCCCGTAGAGGATCGGGTACCAGATCGCCTTGTTGAGCTCGATGACGCGCGGGTCGGAGAGGAACTCACGCAGGTAGCGCCACATCGGCTTGAAGTCGGTGCCGTCGGGCGTGCCGAGATTGACCAGCATGATGCCCATCTTGCCCGGCCTGACCGCCGCGGCGTCGGCGGACAGCGGACCGACGGCCCTGGCGGCTTTGACATCGGTGGGGCTGGCAAGCGTCATCAACGGTCTCCGTAGCGCCGCGAAACTAGCGATGCCCTGCCGGTTTTCAATGCCGCGTCTGGCCGCACCTTATCGTGTTTGTGCCTGGAAAAGGAACACCCGCCCGGTTGTCCAGGCGGCCGAGATCAGTTCCGGCCAGATGTTACTTCGCGGCGGGGGGAATGGTCAGCGTCGCGCCGAGCGGCAGGCGGCGCGGCTTAAAGTTCCTGTTGGCCTCGGAGATAAGCTTCCACTTGGTGGCGTCGCCATAGGCTTTCTTGGCGAGGTCCCAATAGGTATCGCCGGCGGCGACGGTGTGGCTGGTTTCTGCCGGCTTCGCTTCGGCGACCTTGGCCGGTTCGGCGGGAGCAGAGGTTGCCGGGGCAGCCTCGGCCGGCTTTGCCGGTTGCGCGGCCGGAGCCGCGGGCGCCGTCTCAGCCGGCTCCGCGCCCTCGGCGGGCGCGGCCGGGGCGGTTTCAGCCGGAACGGCCGGCGGCGTGCCGGCAATGTCGCTGGAACCGGAAGGCAGAGCCGGCATCGCCGGTTCGCTGCTTGCCGGCGCAGCCTCGGCCGGTTTTGCGGCCTCGCCTTCAGGCGCCTGGATGGCGGCGGGAGCGGTTTCGGCAGGCTTTGCCGGTTCGGCAGGTTTGGCCGGCTCGGCCGCCGCCGTCGTTGCCGCGATCTCGGTGATGCGGCCGTCGAGCTTCGGCGTATAGGGCCGATGCGCGCCGAGATAGTCGGCCACCACCTGTTCGAGGCCCGGGCCGTAGTCATAAGCATCCGTCGCTTTGTCGGCGAAGACCTTGTAGCCGTCGCCGCCCTGGCGGACATAGTTGTTGGTGGCCACCAGATACTGCTTGTCCGGATTGATCGGCGTCCAGGCGCCGTTCTCCATCACTTCGACCGATTTGACGCGGCCGGCGTTGGGTGCGACCGACTTGTCGAAGGAATATTTCAGCCCGGCGACCTGCGGGAAGCGGCCAGCGCCGTCCTCGACCTGGCTGAGACCGCTTTCGAGGCCCGCAACCAGGTCCTTGCCCGAAATCTTGAAGGTCGCCAGCGTGTTCTGGAACGGCAGCACGGTCAGCACCTCGCCCATGGTCACCGTGCCCTGGTCGATAGAGGCACGCAGGCCGCCGCCGTTCGAGATGACGATCTCGACGCCCTGGCCCTTGGTGCGGTCGAGGATGGCGTCGGAGACGAGATTGCCCATCTCGCATTCGCGCGCGCGGCAATTCTCGCGGCTGCCGTCGATCGCCTTTGTGGTCTCGGCCACCTCCTTGTTCTTCAGCGCCTCGATCGGCGCACCAAGCTCCTTGATGCGGGCAAGTACGGCGGGATCGGGCGTGATCGACTTATCGAGATAGATCGGGGCGCCGCTGGCTTCCTTGACGACGCCGTTGTCGTCGAACACGACCTTGAACTCGCCGAGATATTTCGAATAGGACGCCGCCTGCACGACCGGCACCTTGTAGCCGTCCGGGTTGTCGACCATCGTCGGGTAGGGTCCCTCGGCCTTCGGGTCGGTGTTCGAAAGGAGCGTGTGGCTGTGGCCGCCGACCACCACGTCGATGCCCGGGATCTTGGCGATGACGTCGCGCTCGCGCCTGTAGCCGATATGGGTGACTGCGATGATCTTGTTGATGCCTTCTCCCTTCAGCTTTTCGACCTCGGCGGTGATCGCCTTGACGTCGTCCGTGATGGCGATGTTCGGACCGGGCGAGGCGAGTTCCGGCGTGTCGTTGGTGACGGCGCCGACGATGCCGATCTTCTGGCCGCCGACCTCGACGACGATCGAAGGCTTGATCTTGTCCTTGGCGCCGGATTTGTCGTTGGGCACGACATTGGCGCTGACGATCGGGAATTTCGCCTTGTCGAGGTAAGGCACCAGGGCGGTCTCGCCGTCGTCGAATTCGTGGTTGCCGAGCGTCACTGCGTCGGGCTTGATCTGATTGAGGAATTCCTCTTCCGCCGCGCCCTTGTAGGTGGTGTAGAAGAGCGACCCCTGGAAGCTGTCGCCGGCATTGAGCAGCAGCACATTCTGGCCTTCGAGCTTCTTGCGCTCCTGAGCGATCGCCGTGATCAACCGTCCGGCGCCGCCGATGCATTCGCCTTTGGTCTCCTCGTCGGCCGAACAGGTCGACTCGTATTTGTTGTTACCTTCGATGCGGCTGTGCCAATCGTTGAAATGCAGGATGTTCAGCGTGTAGTCGGCAAAAGACATGCCTGCCGATAGGCCGAGTGCCGAGGCCGACAGGGCCAGGATCGCGGCAATCTTCTTCATGTTCGTCTCCCGGATGAGCTGACTGGGACGTGCTTAATGCCCCCGCTTGACCGGAAAATAACAGTCAGCCCCGGGTCATGTTCACATCGGATTCCGGTCGATGCAAGCACAAATCAGGGAGATGTTTGCCGGCAAAAAAGGACGGCGGCTCGCGCCGCCGTCCCGTCAACGAGACATTCGCCAGCCTTAGGCCCGGCGCGTCAGCACGAAGTTCTGACCGGCGGCGCTGGTGCAGTTGAGCTGGCTGGTGGAGACCATCAGGCAGTTGAAGCTAACCGGCGTCTGGCGGATCAGCGAGGTGCCGTGGATCTCGACCGAAGTGGCTCCGGTCATGGTGTAGCTGCCTTCCGACAGCTTCTGGCCGGTGTCGGTGGCGACGGTAGTGAACTTGCCGGCCGCGAAGGTCGACAGGCCGGTGCCCTTGGCGTCGATCCAGTTCCCCTCGACGCCCTTGGGTGCGGCGGCGGGCAGTGGTTGTGAAGGTTCTGTGGTGGTGCAGGCCGCCGCAGCCAGAAGGCTCGCCGCGGCGCCCAGCGAAAGCAGTTTGCGCGCAATCGTCATTGTGAAAATCCTCTCCTCAGTCCGCCTTCTCAATCGCCCGATTTCCGGGCGATTGCAAGGCGGTGAGGCCGGTCAGACAGACTGCTATCGCACCAGAATGTTGCGGAACTGCCACGGATCGTCCTTGTCCAGGTCCTCGGGAAAGAGGCCCGGCCGGTTATCGAGCGGCGTCCAGTCGGTGTAGTAGCCCCTGACCGGCCCGAGATAGGGCGACTGCACTTCGAGGCAGCGCCGGTAGTCCATCTCGTCGGCTTCCACGATGCCGGCGGTCGGGTTCTCCAGCGCCCAGACCATGCCGGCGAGCACCGCCGAAGTCACCTGCAGGCCGGTGGCGTTCTGGTAGGGGGCGAGCTTGCGCGCCTCGGCCAGCGACAGCTGCGAGCCGTACCAGTAGGCGTTCTTGTCGTGGCCGTAGAGCAGCACGCCGAGCTCGTCGACGCCGTCGACCAGCTCGTTCTCGTCGAGCACATGGTGGACCGGCTGCGGCTTGCCGGCGGCGCCGAACATCTCGTCAAGCGACAGCATGGCGTCGTTGCAGGGATGATAGGCGTAGTGGCAGGTCGGACGGTACTGGACCTTGCCCTTCTTCGAGCGCACGGTGAAGAAGTCGGCGATCGAGATCGACTCGTTGTGCGTCACCAGAAGGCCGTATTGCGCGCCCGGCGTCGGGCACCAGCTGCGCACACGCGTGTTGGCGCCGGGCTGTTCGAGATAGATTGCCGCCTTGGAGCCGTGCTTGTGTTTCTTGCCGTTCTTCGGCATCCAGTTTTCATGCGTGCCCCAGCCGAGCTCGGCCGGCTGCAGCCCTTCCGAGATGAAGCCTTCCACTGACCAGGTGTTCCAGAACACGTCCATCGGCTTCGGCTTCTTCGTGCGCTGGGTGTCGCGCTCGGCGATGTGGATACCCTTGACACCGGCCTTCTTCATCAGCTTGGCCCAGGCCTCGCGATCTTCCTGGCCGGGCTCCGAAAACTCGAGACCGAGATCGGTGGCGAGGTTGACCAGCGCCTTCTTGACGAACCACGAGACCATGCCGGGGTTGGCGCCGCAGGTGGAGACCGCCGTCGTGCCGCCCGGCTTGTCGTGCTTTTCCTTGATCAGCGCCTCGCGCAGCGCGTAGTTGGTGCGGCTGGCATTGTCGGCCTCGGCGTTGAAATAGAAGCCGAGCCACGGCTCGACGACCGTGTCGATGTAGAGCACGCCGAGCTTGCGGCACAGTCTCATCAGGTCCACCGAGCCGGTGTCGACCGACAGGTTGACGCAAAAGCCCTGGCCGCCGCCATTGGTCAGGAGCGGCGTGAGCAGCTTCTTGTAATTCTTCTCGGTCACGGCATCCTGCATGAAGGTGATGCCGCGCTCGTCGAGCAGCTTGCGATCGGTGTCGCGCGGGTCGATGACCACCATGCGCGACTTGTCGAACTTGAAATGGCGCTCGATCAGCGGCAGCGTTCCCCGCCCGATCGAGCCGAAGCCGATCATCACGACAGGACCGGTGATTTCACCGTAAACGGGCCAGTTTTCATTCGCCATTTTTTCGCATACTCCTTCAAACACGCGCAACCGGGCGCCTTTCGCCCGACGGCCAAGCGCTACACCACAGATCATTGTCATAAACCAGCGAAAAGCGCCAATCGCCGGCCAAGTCAGCCTGGCGTCTTGGTTAAGGCGTGCGGGCCATGCCGCCGAGGAATTCGACCAGCCGGTCGCGGTCGGCGGTCAGGCCCTTGTAATCGAGTTGCTGCTGGTCGAGGGCCAGGAGCTGCTCCGCGAAGGAGATGGCCAGCGCTGCCCGGTCCGGATGGCGCATGAGCAGCTCGAGCGGATCGAGATGGATGCGGATGGTGAAGAGGATGTCGCGCGAAGCGGGGAGCTTGCGCAGCGTCTGGCGTTCGACGCGGATGAAGGCATGGGCTTTGACGTCGCCGTCGGGGAAGCGGCTCGGGCGGTTGGTGGCGCGGTCGATTCGCTCGACGTTGGAAAGCGGATGATAGAGCGCACCGCCCGCCTGGATCGACCAGTTGAAGCGCTCGACCGCCTGGCCCTGCAGGCCGTCGAACATTCGGTTGATGAGCTCGGCCGGCCGCGTGCCGGGTCCGAACCCAGGCACCGGCTCGTGGATCTCCTGCAGCGGCTTGCCGAATTTTTCCCGCAACGACCAGGACGAAGGGAAGCAGAGCGAGCCGGCGGCAAGCCGCCAGCCGCGCTCGTCGCGACGCATCAGGATCAGGTCTTCCTGGACGAGCAGCGAGGCCCTTGCCAGCGGCGCTCCGCGCAGGGCAGGAGGCAGCCTGCCGATCGTCCCCTCGAAACCGATCGGCTCGGCGCCGCTGCGGCGGTGCGTGCCGGGATGCGCGGCTTCGAGATGCGCGACGAGCAGGTCCAGCACTTCGCGCTGAGCGTCGCGTGTGCCGTCTTCCTCGACAAAGACCTTTTCCGGGATTTCCGCATAGAGCCGCTGCTTTTCGGCCAGATGCGGCAAAAGGAACTCATCGACCTCGATCCAGCGGTCGAAGTCGAGCGGCTTCAGCCCGATGTTGAAGAGTTTCGAGGACCCGTCATAGGGCGTGTGGGTCGGCTGGCGAATGGTCATGCGTTCTTCAAACAGAAAATCGTCGTCGGCTCCAGTCAGCCGAGAGTCGCAGGGATCAGCCCGCGCAGCGAGTTGCCGACGAAGACCGCCTTCGCCGCTGTCAGATCGTCGAAGCTGTAAATTGCTTCCACCGCGCGGCCTTCGTCCAGAAGCGCGCCGCGCAATATTCCAGGCAAAAGGCCGCAGTCGAGGCGGGGCGTGGTGAGCGGGCCGTCGCCGAAATCGGCGAAGAGATTGGTGATCGTGCCCTCGCAGAGCTCGCCGCGCTCGTTGGCCAAAAGCACTTCATCGGCGCGGGTCGCGAGATATTCGGCGCGCGCCTGCGTGTAGACCTGGCGCAGGCTTGTCTTGTGGCGCAGCAGCGTGTTGGCGGAATCGAGGCGGATGCGCGCCAGTTGCAGCCGCCAGACCTTGTCCGCCGGCAGCGGTTCATAGGCTTGAGCGGCGGCCGTCGCTTCGCCATTGCGCTGCAAGGCAAGGCGCACGCGCAAGGCAAATCCGTATCCCCCGACGGTGTTCGAAAGCACCTCGCCGATCCGTCCGGGATCGCAGGTGAAGCCGAGCTCGGCGGCGGATGCATAAAGCCTCGCCAGGTGGCGCTCGGAGCGCAGGAAGCCGGAACCAGGCTCCCAGCGCATGGTCTCGATCAGCTCGAAGCCGGCACCGTTCCCGTCGCGAAGCGCGCTTTCAACAGACACTCCCGATATTCCTCCTCGGCGGTGGAATCGAAGACGACGCCGCCTCCGACATTGTAGACGGCTTGGCCGTCGGCAAAGAGGGAGATGGTGCGGATCGCCACCGAAAAACGCATCCTGCCGCCTGGCGCTATCCAGCCGATGGCGCCGCAGTAGACGTCTCGCGGCGCGTCTTCCAGCTCATGCAGGATTTCCATGGCACGGATTTTCGGCGCGCCGGTGATCGAGCCGCAAGGAAACAGCGCCGCGAAGACCTGGCGGATGCCGATGTCGGGCAACAGCTTCGCCCGCACGCGGCTCACCATCTGGTGCACCGTCGGGTAGGTCTCGACGCGGAACAGTTCCGGCACGTCCAGCGTGCCGACTTCGCTGATCAGCGAGATGTCGTTGCGCAAGAGGTCGACGATCATCCGGTTCTCGGCCTGGTTCTTCTCGTCATTGCGCAGGAAGGCCTTCAGCCGCGCGTCTTCGGCCTTGGTCGCGCCGCGTGGCGCGGTGCCCTTCATCGGATGCGTCTCGATCATGCGGTCGGCATCGATCTCGAAGAACAATTCGGGCGAGCGCGACAGGACGACCGGATCGCCGAGCGAAACCAGCGCGCCATATTTGACCGGCTGGCGTTCCGTCAGCGCGTCGAAGGCGGCGAGCGGATCGCCGGACCACTGCGCATGGACCGCGAAGGTGAGGTTGCCCTGGTAGCAATCGCCCTTGCGGATGTGGTTGTGAAGGCGCGCGAAACGGCCGGCATAGTCCTCGGCGGACCATGTCGCCCTGGCATCGAAAATAGGCCCGTTGCTGGCAGACGCCCGCGATTGCGGGACCTCTTGCTCGTCGGGCGCATCGAAGACGCCAAGGCAGACCAACGGCGCGCGGCGGCCTTCGGGCAGCAGCGGCACCAGCTTCGGCTCGAGCAGGTAGCCGGCTTCGTAGGAGAAATAGCCCGCCAGCCATTTGCCGGCGTCGGAAGCAGCCTGGGCCCGCTCGAGCGCCGGCGCGAACTCCTCCGCGGTGTGCGCGAGAATGATCTCGTGCGGCCGCTCGAACACCAGCTGACGCGCGGTCGCGTCGTTGCGGAAAATGGCTGCGGGCAGGGACATGAGCCTTGGATGCGGAGAATCTCTTTGTTTGGCGCAATCTCGAACGGAACCGCTACACACTTTTCCTGAAATTGCTCTAAGTCGACCGCTCTATATGGGGGCTCGGCGTGGCGCAGTCGAGGGAACGGCGTCGAACGGCGCAAAGGCGGCTGGGCGGAAACAAAGACGGCGCCCGTGAGGACGCCGGCTCCCTGTCGACAAGGCAGGCTGCTCAGCTATTGCTTGTGGTGCCAGCTGTCGGGAACTGGCGGGCGAATTCGGCCTCGTCGCCGGCGGCCAGCAATTTCGCCTGCTCGATCCATTTCTCGCGCGCGATGCGGCCGTCGAAATTGAGCACCTCCTCGACGCGCTTGACGTCGGCGTCGGTCCAGGCTGCGATCTGGGCATAGTTGGTGACGCCCAGGCCCTTGAGCAGCCTTTCGTTGACCGGCCCTATGCCGATGAGGCGGCGCAGATTGTCTGCCTTGCCTGTCGTCGGCGCGGCAGCTTTCTTTGCCGCGGGGGCCGCCGCTTTCTTGGGCGCAGCAGCCTTGGCAGCCGGCTTCTGCGCCGCCGCGGTCTTCGTTGCCGGCGGTTTCTTCGCGGCGGCCGACTTCGCGGGAGCGGATTTTGCCGCCGCCGGTATCGCGGGGCTCGACATCAGCGCCGCCGGCGCCGGCGTGGCAGCTTTGTCGGCGCCGGCCTTGGCGGAAGGCGCGTCGCGCAGCCGGCTTTCGAGATCGGCGCGGGCACGGCCGCAGGCATCGAGTTCGCCTTTCAGCCGATCGCTGTCGGCGCGCAGCCTGTCGCGCTCGCTTCGCGTTCGGTCGAGATCGCCACGCAGACTGTCGAGCTCGCCGCGCAGGCGGCCCCAGATGAACCAGCCAACCAGGATACCCACAACGAATGCCAGGAGCATGTAGAAGAAAGTGCTCATTTCCCTCTCCAGTCCGATCTGTCGGCCGAGGCCCGGAAAGGCGAGCACACGCCAAGGATCGTCAAAGGTTCCGTGGTTGGCGGAACCGCCGGCTTCAATGGAGCCATCGGCGTTCGGCCTTGTCCTGAGCCGACGGCCAGCATCGCATTCGCCGTGGCGTCGCGACCGGCCATCTCTGGCCTGCGATGCGTCCGGCTGAGCTTGAGGCCGGACGCTATCATATGGCTTGTCGAAAGCCAGTTGAAAATGCGCCGGAGAGTTATTCAAGAACAGCTATTTAGGGCAAGAATAGATCCTTGCTAGTATGCATCTTGGCTAAACTATAGCTGCCGATGCACCTTTGTTGCTGTTCATTTGTCGAGCGCTTCCAGTTCGTCGATCAGCGAGCCGATCACGCCAAGGCCGATCTGCCAGAAAGCGGGATCGGTGGCGTCGAGGCCAAAGGGTGCCAGAAGCTCGGAGTGATGCTTCGTGCCGCCGGCGCGCAGCATCTCGAAATACTTCTCTTGAAAGCCCCGCTCGGCATTCTGGTAAACGGCGTAGAGCGAGTTCACCAGGCAATCGCCGAAGGCATAGGCGTAGACGTAGAAAGGCGAGTGGATGAAATGCGGGATGTAGGTCCAGAAGACCTCATAGCCCTCGCGCAGCTTGATTGCCGGTCCCAGGCTCTCGGCCTGCACCTCCAGCCAGAACTCGCCCAGCCTGTCCGAGGTCAGTTCGCCGTTCTTGCGCTCGGCATGCACCTTGCGCTCGAACTCGTAGAAGGCGATCTGGCGCACGACGGTGTTGATCATGTCCTCGACCTTCTGGGCGAGCATGGCCTTGCGCTCGCGTTTGTCACCGGTCTGCTCGAGCAGCGAGCGGAAGGTCAGCATCTCGCCGAAGACGGAGGCCGTCTCGGCCAGCGTCAGCGGCGTCGAGGCCATCAGCGCGCCCTGGCCGGCGGCCAGCACCTGGTGCACGCCATGGCCGAGCTCATGCGCCAGCGTCATCACATCGCGCGGCTTGCCCATGTAGTTGAGCAGCACGTAAGGATGCACCGACGGCACCGTCGGATGGGCGAAGGCGCCGGGCGACTTGCCCGGCCTGACCGGCGCGTCGATCCATCTGCGATCGAAAAAGCCGCGGGCGATTTCGGCCATGTCCGGCGAGAAACGCTGGTAGGCGGAGAGCACCGTGTCCCTGGCGTCGTCCCAGCTGATCACCGCCTGCGGCGCCTCCGGCAGTGGCGCGTTGCGGTCCCAGTGGTTCATCACCTCCATGCCCAGCCAGCGCGCCTTCATCGCGTAATAGCGGTGCGATAGCCGCGGATAGGCCTCGCGCACGGCCGCCGCCAGTGCATCGACCACGTCGCGCTCGACGCGGTTGGCGAGGTGGCGCGAGTCGGCAATGTCCTGGAAGCCGCGCCAGCGGTCGGAGATTTCCTTGTCCTTGGCTAAGGTGTTGGTGATGAGGGTGAAGGTGCGCAGGTTCTTGCGGAAGGTGGCGGCCAGCGCCTCGGAGGCGCGGCGGCGAACTTCCCCATTGGCATCCTGCAACCGGTTGAGCGCCGGCTCCAGCGTCAGTTCCTCGCCGTCGACGTGGAAGCGCAGGTCGGTCATCGTCTCGTCGAACAGGCGGTTCCAGGCGCCGCGCCCGGTAACCGACTTTTCGTGGAACAGCTGCTCGACACGATCCTCGAGCTGGTAGGGCTTGTCCTTCCTGAGGTCGAGCACCCAGGGCCGGTAGTGGCCGAAGGCCTTGTCGGCGGCCAAAGCGCTTTCGATCGCCGCGTCGTCGATTAGGTTGAGCTCGAGCGCGAAGAACAGAAGATGCGCGCTCGCATCCGTCATCTTTTCCTGGACGTCGCCATAGAGCTTGGCCCGCTGCGGATCGGCAGTATTGCCGGCATAGACGAGGCCGGCATAGGAGACGATGCGGCCGATCAGTTCCTCGAGCGCCTCATAGGCTTTGAGCGCCTCGCCCAGGCGACCGGCGCCGCCGCGCCCGGCTTCCGCGGCCAGCGTGCCTTTCCAGCGGGTCTCGAAGGCGACGGCGTCGCTGGCCGCCTTGGCGATGTCGCGCTTCAACTCAGGCGCTTCCATGCCGGAATAGAGATCGGCGAGATTCCATTCCGGGAGGTCGCCAAGCCCCGCAGCACCCTGGCCGGACGCTGGCGCCGCAAGCCGCCGACCAAACATCATGCGCATCAACGATACCTTCTTTGAACCAAGGGGCCAGAATCAAAGGGAAAGGAGAAGCCGGTCAAATCCTAAGGAATTCGTTCACCGGGTTTTTTGAAACCTTATTTAGAACCCTGTGCCAAGATGATCCATGGGGGATTTCTCGGGCGGACAACTCAAACAGTCATGACAGGTTCCATACTCATAGTCGATGACGATCCGGTGCAACGCAGGCTGGTCGAGGCCGCGTTGACCAAGTTCGGCCATACCGCGATCGTCACGGACAGCGGCGAGGCCGGGCTTGATGTGCTCGACGGGCCGAACGCGCGCGAGGTCTCCGTCGTCATTCTCGACCTCGTCATGCCCGGCCTTGACGGCATCGGCGTGCTGAAGGCGATGCGCGAGCGCGCCATCAACGTTCCCGTCATCGTCCAGACGGCGCAGGGCGGCATCGAGACGGTCGTCTCGGCGATGCGGCACGGCGCCTTCGATTTCGTCGTCAAGCCGGCGTCGCCCGACCGCCTCCAGACCGCGATCTCCAACGCGCTCAAGGTGGAAGCGGTCGAGGACGAGATGAAGCGCGCCTCGCGGCGGCGCGGCGGCGGCCATCTCACCTTCAAGGACATGATCACGCGCAGCCCGGCGATGGACCGGGTGATACGTCTTGGGCAGAAGGCTGCGGCCTCCAACATCCCAATCCTGATTGAGGGCGAGTCCGGCGTCGGCAAGGAACTGGTGGCGCGCGCCATCCAGGGCAGCGGCGATCGTCGCTCGAAGCCCTTCGTCACCGTCAATTGCGGCGCGATCCCGGACAATCTCGTCGAATCGATCCTGTTCGGCCATGAGAAGGGCTCCTTCACCGGCGCAACGGACAAGCACATCGGCAAATTCGTCGAGGCAAATTCCGGCACGCTGTTCCTCGACGAGATCGGCGATCTGCCGCTTGACGTCCAGGTCAAGCTGCTGCGGGCCGTGCAGGAGGGCGAGGTCGATCCGGTCGGCGGCCGCTCGACCGTCAAGGTCGATATAAGGCTGATCTCGGCCACGCACCGCAACCTCCTGCAGCAGGTCAAGGACGGCAAGTTCCGCGAGGACCTGTTCTACCGGCTGAACGTCTACCCGATCTTCGTGCCGCCGCTGCGCGACCGCCGCGACGACATTCCCTATCTGGTCAGGCATTTCATGGAAAAGATCGCCCCGACGGATCCGCTCCGCCGCCTTGCCGGCATATCGGCTACGGCGCTTGCGATGCTGCAGGCCTATGACTGGCCTGGCAACATCCGGCAACTGGAGAACGCGGTTTTCCGCGCGTCGGTGCTTGCCGAGGGCGATGTGCTGACCGAGGAGGAGTTCCCGCAGATCCGGGCGCAGGTGGAAGGCACCGTGAACCTCGGAGCGGAACCGGCATCCGCCGTCCTCGAAACGACCGAGGACGCGACCCGTCGGGACGAGACTGTTGCCGACGCAACCGGGCCTGCCCTGCCCGACGGCGAGGCGCCGGCCAGGACGCAGCCGCGCTTCGGAACGCTTCGGGCACTCGACGAGCGCGGCAATGTGCGGGCGCTTGCCGACGTCGAGCTCGAGATGATCAAGCTCGCGATCGACCACTACAATGGCCAGATGAGTGAAGTCGCCCGCCGGTTAGGCATCGGCCGCTCGACGCTCTACCGCAAGTTGAAGGAATATGGCATTGATCCCGAAGCTGGTCGCGTCGACCGGCTTGCCTCATGAGGGGCAAGCCTCGAACCAGCTTGCCTGCCTAAAAACCGAGTCAAATTGTCGCTTTTGACGTGAAAACACGGTGTTTTCAGCGGTTGGCGTTGCCGCGGATCACGCATTAACGCCAACGGTAACAGATCGTGTTCTGGCCGGGGCCGGATTCTTCATCTAAACCAGTGGTTTACCACGAAGTGCTGTGCATCATTTTTGACGGGATATCGCCACGGTGTTACCGCATTTCGGCTTCAATAAACGATGATTAACCATTAGGATCGATATTCGGATGTGAAAACGACGCATCCGTTTGGTCAAATCCGGGGACAAACGGCAGCCTGAAAGCCATTTGATTTGAACAAAATCGAACGACACAAAAACGGGCGGCATTTTCACATGAGCGTCTGGCCGAGGTGGCTGGCGTTTGTGATTTTGGCTGTCGGGTTCCTGTCCGCGGCGACGTCGGGCGCCAGGGCGGAAGTGCGTACGCTCAAGCTCTATCACCTGCACACGCACGAGAAGGCCGAGATCGTCTACAAGCGCAACGGGCGTTACGATCCGGAAGGCCTGCGCAAGATCAACATCATCCTGCGCGACTGGCGCCGCAACGAGCCGACCAAGATGGATCCGCGGCTGCTCGACCTCGTCTGGGAAGCCTATCGCGAAAGCGGCGCGACCGATTATATCCAGGTCGTCTGCGGCTATCGTTCGCCGTCGACCAACGCGATGCTGCGCTCGCGCAGCCGCGGCGTCGCCGAGAAGAGCCAGCACATGCTGGGCAAGGCGATGGACTTCTACATTCCCGGCGTGCCGCTGAAGAAGCTGCGCAACATCGGCCTCAAGATGCAGGGTGGCGGCGTCGGCTATTATCCGACCTCCGGCTCGCCCTTCGTGCATATGGATGTCGGCAATGTGCGCCACTGGCCGGGCATCAGCCGTCAGGAGTTGGTCAGCCTGTTCCCGAACGGCAAGACGCTGCATGTGCCGAGCGACGGCAGACCGCTGCCTGGCTATGAGCAGGCGCTGGCCGCTTATCAGGCGCGTAAGGGCGCCGGCACGCCCAATATCGAACTGGCCAGCGCCGGTAGCTCGACCAAGCGGTCCGGCGGTCTGTTCGCCTGGTTCCGCGGCGGCGGCGCCGACGAGGCTGACGACGAGGCCGATGACAGCGCCCCGGCGCCGCAGCAGAAGACTGCGAAGCAGGTTCAGGTCGCGAGCGCCGCCTCGGCCCGCACCAACAATCTTCCGGGCATCGCGATCGTTTCGCCGAAGGATGCCAAGCGCGCCAACATCCCGCAGATCGCGGATGACAGCGCCGATGATTCGCAGCAACCGGAGCAGGATACGCCCGAGACGATCATCGCTGCGCTGCCGCCCAAGGAGGTTCCGCTGCCCGACTTCGCGCCGCGTCCAAAGGTCGATGTCGGCCAGCAGACGCCGCAGAACGTGCCGTTCGCCATGGCGGATGCCTCGGCGACGACGGAGCAGGCGGTTTCGACGGCGCAGGCGCCCGCGCCGGCCAAGATTCCGTTCGGCGCAGCCAGCGCCGCCGAGGCCGCGAGCACGGATCCGGCGCAGGTGGCGGTCAACAACATCCCGCTGCCAACTTGGCGCCCCGACCGCTCGACGCCGGCGGAACTGGCGCCGAAGGACAAGAACGTGCTTCTGGCGCTGGCCGAAACGGCTTCGCAGGACAAGAGCGCGACCGACGCGTTCTCCGTGCTGCCGACCGCACGGCCGCAGCCCGGGAAGCCGGATGAGGTCAAGGCCGTCCTCGAACAGGCCAATGCGACCGTCGGGGCCGATGGCGGCGGCGCCGAATATCAACTGGCGTCGCTGACCGAACCGGAGCCGCGCTCCGCCTTCAACGATCCGTCAGGCGTCGATGCGGCCTCGCCGCGCCAGGTCATCGCCGCCCTGCCGGCCGGGACCGATCCCGCGCAGGCGATCGGCGGCAGCGTGAAGACGACGGCCAAGGAAAGCAGGGCGTCGGCCCATGATCTGAAGCCCGGCCCCAAGGCCGTGGTGGTGGCGCCGCCGCCGCAGGCCGCGCGCTGGGCGCTGGGCAGCGGCGTCAACATTGCCTCGGTTTCCGACCCGACGACAGCGCCGCGCTATGCCTACAACATCGTGCACACGCCGCCGAGCGAAGTATATACGGCCGGCTTCCAGACGGATGGCCAGGTGCCGGATGCAAACCGCTTCACCGGGAATGCGGTGAAGTTCCTCTCGGTCGCCCGCTTCCAAACGAAATAGGCGAGCCGGCGTGGCCCGCCTCAGAGCCGCGCTGGCCTGCCAGCGCGGCTTTTGTGTTTAGAGAATCTCTGTGGTCTATTTGGCCGGCCGGTCTTCCCGCTTCGTCTAATGGTAGGACAGCGCCCTTTGAAGGCGTGAATCGTGGTTCGAATCCATGAGCGGGAACCAGACACGGCGAGGTGTCAACCGGCGTTCCGCGGGCGCATGTTCACGCCAGGCTAAACTTGCCGTGAGGTTGGAACGCCGCGCCCAATGATGGGTTAAAACGGGTCGTTCCAAACTGGGGATATTCATGAAGAAGATTGTATTGGCGTCAGTTCTGGCGCTGGCCGCGGCATCGGCTGTCGTCGCTCCCTCCCAAGCCGAACCGTGATCGTCAAGACCTGACGACATCATTGCGTGACCAAGCTGGTGACGCATTGGCGCCACCATCACAGGGTAGTCGAGAAGGTCAGGGTCTGCAGATAGCTGCGTTTCAAGACTACCCCGGCCGGCGCAAGCCGGCCGGTTTTCTTGATCAGTCGATTTCCAGCGCGGCCGCTTCGCCCCTGGCCAGAAGCCGCGCGGCGTCACGCGCCGGAGGCAATCCGAACTGGCGCGCATATTCCCGACTGAACTGGGAAGCGCTTTCGTAGCCGACGGTGAAAGCAACCTGCGCGGCGTTCCCAGGTTGGGCGATCAGCAGATGGCGCGCCTCCAGCAGGCGGAGCTGCTTCTGGTACTGGATCGGGCTCATCGCCGTCGCCGCCTTGAAGTGGCGATGAAAGGCGGCGTTGCTCATATGCGACAGCTCGGACAGTTGCGTCACATCGATCGGCTCGTTGTAATGCGCCCGGATCCAGGCCGTGGCGCGGCGGATCTGCGACAGGCGGCCATCGGCGCGCGCGAGCTGGCGCAGCTTCTCGCCTTGCGGGCCCTGCAAAAGCCTGAACGCGATTTCCCGTTCGAGCATCGGCGCGAGAACCGGAATCTCCGCCGGCTTGTCGAGCAGCCGAAGCATCCGGCGCCATGCGTCGAGCAGCAAGTCATCGACCTGATTGGTCACGAAGCTGTCGCCATCGATCGCCGGCTTGTGGTCGATGAGCAGGCCGGCGATCAGCTCGGTATCGAGCGCGAAGGCGATGGCCATGTAAGGCCGCGCGGCGCTCGCCTCGATCAGCTGGCTGGTGGCGGGTGTCTCGACCGCATAGACGAAATAGCTGCCGGCGCTGTAGGCAAGCGTGCGGTCGCCGATCAGCACCGTTTTGGTTCCCTGCAACACGAACAGCGTGGTCGGCTGGCAAAGCTCGGGCAGCGGCGGCGTCGGAACCTCGCTGCGGCCGATCGTGACGCGCGGGATGGCCGTCTTCGTCCGCCGTCCGCGCGCATGCCGGCCGGCGATCGCGATCAATTCCCGAAGCGCTTCGTTCATCGTTTCAACATTGCCGATCCACGGCAGCCACGCAAGCAAGCGAGGGCGGCGCCTCGCACGTGGCGACGCGCGCTTGAGAGGATTGGGCAAGAGCATGAGAGCTTCCGGCGCGCGAAGCGGACCAACTCACGTCATCTCTAGGTCACCGAACAGGAGACATGGATATGACGACGAAGAATGCGCTGGTGACCGGCGCCAATAAGGGCATCGGCCGTGAGACCGTCCGGCGACTGGGGGCATTGGATTACAAGGTGTGGCTCGGCGCTCGCGACGCCGAGCGCGGCGAGACCGCGGCGCAGGCCTTGCGCGACGAAGGGCTGGATGTCGAGTGGCTCGCGCTCGACGTCGCCAGCGACGACAGCGTCGCGGCGGCGGCCAAAGCCGTCGCAGCGCGGACGCCCAGCCTGGACGTGCTGGTCAACAATGCCGGCATCGCGCCCGGCTATGTCGAGGCACTGGGCCCGGACGGCCGCTATCAGCGGCCGCCGAGCCGCGAGAATATCGCTGACATGAAAGCCACCTATGACGTCAATGTCTTCGGTCCGGTGCGGGTCACCCAAGCGATCCTGCCGCTGCTCCTGGCATCGCCCGCTTCCCGCATCGTCACGGTGAGCAGCTATCTCGGATCGCTGGCGCGCGGGTCCGGCAACAGCCAGTCGCCCAATGTCATGGGCTATGGCAGCTCGAAGACCGCGCTCAATGCCATTACGCTCGCCTTCGCCAGGGAGCTCGCGCCGCGCGGCGTCATGGTCAATGCCGCCGCTCCCGGCTACACCGCGACGGACCTCAATGCGCACAAAGGCGGCCGCACGGTGCAGCAGGCGGCCGAGATCATCGTGCGGCTGGCGACGCTGAAGCCCGGCGGACCGACCGGCGGTTATTTCGATGAGAACGGCGCGCTGCCCTGGTGAAAGCGCTGACTACTTCTTGAGCTTGCTCGCCTCACGCGCCAGCGCTTCGATCTGGTCCCACTTGCCGGCCTTGATGAGATCGTCCGGCGCCACCCAGGAGCCGCCGACGCAGATGACGTTGGGCAGGCTCAGATAGTCGGCGGCGTTCTTGGCCGTTATGCCGCCGGTCGGGCAGAATTTCACGTCCGCCAGCGGCGAGGCGAAGGCTTTCAGCGAAGCGATGCCGCCGGACTGCTCGGCCGGGAAGAATTTCAGGAAGCGCAGGCCGGCCTCGCGCGCGGCCATGATCTCACCGGGCGTGATGGCGCCGGGCAGCAGCGGCACCGGGCTGTCCTTGGCCGCGTCGAGAAGCTGGCTGGTGATGCCCGGGCTGACGATGAATTTCGAGCCGGCGGCGGCCGCTTCGTCGAACTGCCTGGCGTCGAGAATGGTGCCGGCGCCGACAACCGCTTCCTCCACTTCGGCCGCGACGCGGCGGATCGCCTCCAGCGCGTCGGCGGTACGCAGAGTGATCTCGATGGCCCGCAAGCCGCCGCGCGACAAAGCGCGCGCGAGCGGCACCGCATCGGCGACATTGGCGATCTTGAGCACGGGGATGACCGGCTGACCATTGAGGAGCGACAGAAGCTTTTCGGTCTTGCTGGTCATGTGCTGGTCTCCATTTCGATCTTTTAAACCGATTAGCAGAAGGGTTCGCTCAAGTCCACGAAGCCCGGCGTGTCGCGATGCCGCGCACCTGACCACCTTCCTGCTTTGCCTTGAAACGGCTTTCAGCACGGTCTAGTGGCATGGCCATGACGATAGCCAAGGAAATTCAGCCCGTCTGCGTCGCCGCGCTCTATAAATTCGCGCGGCTCGACGGATACGAGGCCTTGCGCGCGCCGCTCGCCGCCTTCTGCTGCGGGCGCGGCATCAAGGGTACGCTGCTTCTGGCGCATGAAGGCATCAACGGCACCGTCGCCGGCAGCCAGGAGGCGATCGCCGCGCTCATTGACCATCTGCAGGCCATCGAAGGCCTTGCCGGGCTGGAAGTCAAATACAGCAGCGCCGCAGAGACGCCGTTCCACCGGATGAAGGTGCGGCTGAAGCGCGAGATCGTCACTATGGGCGTCGAGGATATCGACTCGGCGACCAGCGCCGGCACCTATGTCGCGCCGGCCGACTGGAACGCGCTGATCCTGGATGCCGAAACCGTCGTCATCGACACCCGCAACGCTTATGAAGTCTCGCTCGGCACGTTCAAGGGCGCGGTCGACCCGAAGACCTCCAGCTTCCGCGAGTTCCCGGCCTGGGTGGAAGAGCACCGCGAGGAGCTCGAAGGCCGCAAGATGGCGATGTTCTGTACCGGCGGCATTCGCTGCGAGAAGGCGACGGCCTATGTGAAGTCGCTCGGCCTCAAAAACGTCTTCCATCTCAAGGGGGGCATCCTGAAATACCTCGAAGAAGTGCCGGCAGAGGAGAGCCTCTGGCAAGGCGAATGTTTCGTCTTCGACGAGCGTGTGTCCGTCTCGCATGGTCTGGCCGAAGGCGAGGCGGAGCTCTGCCGCGCCTGCCGGCACCCGCTGACGGTCGAGGACCGGCTGTCGCCGAAATATACAATCGGCGTTTCATGCCCGCATTGCTTCGAGGCGCGGTCCGATGCGGATCGCGAGCGCTATGCCGAACGCCACCGCCAGGTCGAACTTGCGCAAGCGCGCGGCGGCAAGCGCCATATCGGCAATTAGGGCGGCCTGCGACCGAAAAGTCGCCCGTCATTGTAATGCCAAAGCGCGGGGCCTACCTCTTGCCGGTCCGAAACCTTGCCCGCGCGCATTCGGCCGGGCCAATTCTGGAGGCATTGATGCTCGACCCCAAGAAGCTGCTCGACGACCTTCTCGGCTCGCAAATTCCCGGCACGGGCTCGACCGTTCGCGACAAGGCGGGGCAGGCGGTGCAGATGGCGAAGGACAATCCGCTGGCCGCCGGCGCGCTGGCCGCAGTGCTGCTCGGCACGGGTACCGGCCGGCAGGTGACTGGCGCGGCCATCAAGCTTGGCGGCCTGGCCGCGATCGGTGGCCTCGCATACAAGGCCTACCAGAACTACAAGGCCGGCAAAGCGCCGGAGCAGGCGCCTTCATCAGGCGAGCCGGAGTTGCTGCCGGCGCCGGCCGACAGCGCCTTCCATCCCTCGCAGGCGCCGCAAGGCGAGGCCGAGTTCACGCTGACACTGGTCAGGGCGATGATCTCGGCGGCGAAGGCCGACGGCCATGTCGATGACGAAGAGCGCAAGAAGATCGCCGACAAGCTCAAGCTCGCCGGTATTGGCGCCGAAGCGGAAAAATTCCTGCTTGCCGAACTCGAAAGCCCGCTCGATCTCGACACGCTGGTCGCCGGCGCCAAGACCGATGCGCAGAAGCTCGAGCTCTACACCGCCTCGCGGCTTACCATCGATCCCGACACACGCGCCGAGCGCGGTTATCTCGACCTGCTGGCCGGCCGCCTCGGCCTCCCGGACGCTCTGGTCGATCATGTTGAGGCGACGGTTTCGGCTGCCAAAGTGCCTGCCGGAAGCGCTCCAAGTTCGCCTTGGTAAACACCAGGGTTAGCGGGTGCGGTTGCCGTTAACTTCTCGTTCACCCAGCAAGCGCATCATTCTAATCAGTCGGACCGGCTTTTCCTCCTCCCAAGCGCGGTTCAGATCGGGGCGGTCGCCGATGGCCGCCCTTTTTGTTGGTCTTTTCTTTATTGCCAACAGCGGCTTGCCATGACCCCAGGCATTTGCGATGCCACGTCTTTGCAAGCATGACCGGAGGACGGCGATGACAGCCATAGTAGAGAAAACCGCTATCATTACCGGCGCCGGCACCGGCATCGGCAAGAGCGTCGCCACGGCGCTGCTCCAGGCGGGCTGGAACACGGTGTTCTGCGGCCGCCGCAAGACGCTGCTGGAAGAGGCGATCGCCGATGCGGGCAAGACGCAGGCCAAGGCATTGGCCGTCGCCTGCGACATCAGCAAGGCCGAGGAGGTCGACGACATGTTCGAGACCGTGCTCGAGGCCTTCGGCCGCGTCGACCTGCTCTTCAACAATGCCGGCATGGGCTACAAATCGACGCTGATCGACGAGATCCCGGTCGAGGTCTGGAACGATGTCGTCGGCGTCAATCTCACCGGCTCGTTCCTGTGCGCCCGCGCGGCATTCGGCGCGATGCGAAGGCAGAAGCCGATGGGTGGCCGCATCATCAACAACGGCTCGGTGTCGGCCTATGCGCCACGCCCCGGCTCCGCGCCCTATACGGCGACCAAGCATGCGATCACCGGCCTCACCAAGACGCTGGCGCTCGACGGCCGGCCTTTCGACATCGCCTGCGGCCAGATCGACATCGGCAATGCGCTGACCGAGATGGCGCAGCCGATGACGGTCGGCGTGCCGCAGGCCAATGGCTCTATCGCCGCCGAGGCAGTGATGGACGTGCAGCGGGTCGCCGACGCGGTGCTGCACATGGCCAGTCTGCCGCTCGATGCGAATGTTTTGTTCATGACGGTGATGGCGACGAAGATGCCGTTTGTCGGGCGCGGATAAGCGCCTGACGGGTCACTTCTTCAGAAACGCCTCGATCCGCTCCAGCGCGCGCAGGATGTTCTCCTCGGAATTGGCGTAGGAAAGGCGGATATACCCTTCGCCGAGAATGCCGAAATCGGGGCCGCCGATGAGCGCCACGCCGGCATCCTCGAGCAGCGCCGAGGCAAGCTTCTTGGCCTTCCAGCCGGTCTTCGAAACGTTGGGGAAGGCGTAGAAGGCGCCCTTCGGCGTGATGCAGGAAATGCCTGGCAGCGCGTTCAGCCCTTCGACCACGATCTTCCTGCGCTTGTCGAAGGCGCGCATCATCTTGTCGACATCGTGCTGCGGGCCGTCGATCGCGGCGATGCCGGCAAACTGGCTCGGCGCGTTGACGCAGGACCAGCAGTTCACCGCCAGCTTGCGCACCTTGTCATAGAGATGCGCACCCTTCTCGCCGTTCGGCCAGATCGACCAGCCCATGCGCCAGCCGGTCATCGCCCAGGTCTTCGACCAGCCGTTGAGCACGATCAGCCGGTCGCGGATTTCGGGGAAGTTGAGCAGCGAGCAGTGCTTCTCGCCGTCGTAAGTCATGCCGTCGTAGATCTCGTCCGACATGATTGCGACATCAGGGTGCTTTTCCAGACCCTTGACCAGTTTCTCGATCTCGGTCCGCGGGGTGACGCCGCCGGTCGGGTTGGCGGGCGAATTGAGGATCAGCAGCCTGGTCCTGGGCGTGATCAGCGCCAGCGTCTCGTCGGCCGAGAAGGCAAAGCCGTTCTCCTCTCGGATCGGCACCGGCACCGGCGTGGCGCCGGTAAACTCGATCATCGAGCGGTAGATGGGAAAGCCGGGATCGGGATAGAGGATCTCGGTGCCCGCCTCGCCGAACATCAGGATCGCGGCGAACATGGTCGGCTTGCCGCCGGGCAGGATCATCACATTCTCAGGCGACACCTCTACGCCGGTGGTGGTCAGCGTGCGGCGCACGACAGCCTCGCGCGTGGCCAAGAGGCCGTTTGCCGGCGTGTAGCCGTGGTGGCCGTCGCGCAGCGCCTTGATCGCCGCCTCCACGATGTGCTGCGGCGTCTTGAAGTCGGGCTGGCCGATGCCGAGATTGATGATATCGCGGCCCTGATGGGCAAGCGCGGTGGCCCTTGCCAGCACTGCGAAGGCGTTTTCCTCGCCGAGCCGGTCGAAGGCCGCGATCGTGTGGAGCATTTTTCCCGTCCCTGTGGTTCTTTCTGTGGGCGAGCGTTTTTGTGACCGTCCGGCAGCAAAAGTCAAACGGATTGGAGTGGCCGGTGTCGGAAGATCTGAAGAATTGGCAGCCGCGCCCGCGGCCGCAACGCAAAGCGATCGAGGGACGCACCGTCCGGCTCGAGCCGCTGAGCGCAGGAAAACATGGCGACGGCCTCTACGAGGCCTCCTCGGTTTCCGATGCCGGCGGACGTTTCGCCTGGCTGCCCGACTACCCGCCGGAAACCCGCGCCGCCTTCCAGCCCTGGCTCGACAAGGCCGAAGCCAGCGAGGATCCGCTGTTCTTCACCGTCATCGACAAGGCGAGCGGCAAGATTGCCGGACGCCAGACGCTGATGCGCATCGACGCCAACAACGGCGTCGGCGAAATCGGCAACATCTATTGGGGGCCGCTGATTTCGCGCAAGCCGGCGGCAACCGAGGCGCAGTTCCTGTTCGCGAAATATCTTTTCGACGAACTCGGCTACCGCCGCTACGAGTGGAAATGCAACAACCGCAACGAGCCTTCCAAGCGCGCCGCCGAGCGCTTCGGCTTCAAGTTCGAAGGCATTTTCCGCCAGCACCTTGTGGTCAAGGGTGAAAACCGCGATACGGCGTGGTATTCGATCATCGACAAGGAATGGCCGGCCTTGCGCAAAGCCTATGAAGGCTGGCTCGATCCGGCGAATTTCGATGACGAAGGCGGCCAGAAGCGGCGGCTTGAGGATTTTCGGGCCGACTTCGGCGCATAGACCACGACCTCCGGAAGCGGGAAACCGCTTGCCGGGCAAGGTCAGATTGGAGTTCATCCATGGCGCATGACCACGCTTCGCACGATCATGGCCCGGCCGGTCACAGCCATGGCGCCGGCCATGTACATGGCTCGACCGACAAGAAGCGGGTGCTGATCGCGGCCTGCCTGACTGGCGGTTTCATGGTCGCCGAGGTGCTCGGCGGTCTGCTCACCGGATCGCTGGCGTTGCTCGCGGATGCTGGCCATATGCTCGCCGACTCGATCGCGCTCGGCCTTGCCTGGTATGCGTTCCATCTGGCGGGGCGTCCGGCCACCGGCCGTCTCACCTACGGCTTCGCCCGGGTGAAGACGCTGGTCGCCTACAGCAACGGCATCGCCATCTTCGCCATCGCGCTCTGGATCGTCTACGAGGCCTGGGGGCGGCTGATGAATCCGGCGCCGGTGCTCGGCGGGCCGATGCTGGTGGTGGCGGTGGCAGGTCTGCTGGTCAACATCGCCTCCTTCTTCGTGCTGCATGGCGGAGACCGCGAGAGCCTGAATATGCGCGGCGCCATCCTGCACGTGCTGGGCGACCTCTTGGGTTCCGCGGCGGCGATCGTCGCCGCCATCATCATCGTGGCGACGGGATGGACGCCGATCGATCCCATCCTGTCGGTGCTGGTGTCGTTGCTCATTCTTTCGACAGCATGGTCGCTGATGCGCGAGGCGGCGCATGTCCTGCTCGAAGGCGTGCCGGCAAGCCTTGACCGCGACGTGATCGCCAAGGACATCGAGGGCGCGGTCAAGGGCGTGCGCGAGGTGCATCACATGCATGTCTGGTCGCTCGACGGCACCTCCAACATGGCGACGCTGCATGCCTGCCTGAACGACGGCGTCGATCCGCATATCGTGGTCAGCGCCATCAAGAAGCGGCTTGCGGCCAAGCACGGGATCGACCATGCCACGGTCGAGCCCGAATTCGGACAGTGCGCCGACAGCCATGACGAGCATGACCATCACCATGATCACGACCACGCGCATGGCGCGCCTGCCGATCGCCGGCATTATCACTGATCCCGCCGCGACGATGAAACCGAACAGCCTCGAAACGAGGACCGCCAGCTGATGGACCGTGACACAAGGAACGCGGCGATCGCCGCAGCGGTGATATTGCTGCTGTTCGGCCTCTCCGCCTATTTCCTGCCGGCCATCATGCTGGCCGCGGGCAAGGTGTCGACGGTGCTGGCGGCCGTCATCGCCGTGGTCTTCATGGTCGGTCTGTTCGTCGTCCTGTGGCTGCGCGGACGCAGCCAGCGCAAGAAAGGTCTCTGAAGATGCGAATTCTGATCACGGGCGCGGCCGGCATGGTCGGCCGCAAGCTTATCGCGCGGCTCGCCAAGGACGGTATGCTGCGCGGGCGCAAGATAACGGCGCTCGACCTGCATGACATCGTGGCGCCGCAGGCACCGGCGCTCACGGGCGTCGATGTCTCACTTCATACCGGCGATCTGTCGTCCCCTGGGGCCATGGCGGCTCTCGTGGCTCCGCGCCCGGACGTGATCTTCCACCTGGCGGGTATCGTCTCGGGCGAGGCGGAAGCAAATTTCGACCTCGGCTACCGCGTCAATCTCGACGGCACGCGCGCGCTGTTCGACGCGGTGCGGCTGGCGGCGTTTGCGCCGCGCCTTGTCTTCACCTCGTCGATCGCCGTGTTCGGAGCGCCGTTCCCGGATGTCATCCCGGACGAATTCCATCCGACGCCGCTCACCTCTTACGGCACGCAGAAGCAGATGAGCGAGGCGCTGCTCGCCGATTACACGCGGCGCGGCTTCTTCGACGGTATCGGCATCCGGCTGCCGACGATCTGCGTGCGCCCCGGCAAGCCGAACAAGGCGGCCTCCAGCTTCTTCTCCGGCATCATCCGCGAGCCGCTCGCCGGGCAGGAAGCGATCCTGCCGGTGCCACGCTCGGTGCTGCACACCCATGCCAGTCCGCGCTCGGCGGTCAATTTCCTCATCCATGCGGCCGAAATCGACGGTGACAAGGTCGGTCCGCGCCGCAACCTCACAATGCCGGGCGTCGCCGTCACCGTTGGCGAGCAGATCGAGGCGCTGGAGCGCATCGCCGGCGCCGCGGTCGCGAAGCGGATCCGTGAGCAGCCCGACGAGACGATCTGGGCGATCGTCAAAGGCTGGCCGACGCGCTTCGAGGCGCGCCGCTCACGCGAACTGGGTTTTGCAGCCGAGAAGAATTTCGACGAAATCATCCGCGCGCATATCGAGGATGAGCTTGGTGGGAAGATCGCCTGACCGGCCTCAGGCGCCGCCCGATAGGCTGGCCGACAGAAGCAGCAGTCCGACCAGGAAGATGAAGGCGGCGCCACCGATCTCGACGATGGAATGGATGCGGTTGCCGATGCGTCCGTCGCCGGCGAAATAGACCGCCCAGTTCTTCGCAAGCACGGCGATCGTCGCCAGCGCAGAGACGGTGATCGCGGTGCCGATCGACATCGCCAGCACCGACAGCAGTCCGCCGACCCACAGGCCGTTGAGCAGCGCGAAGCTGAGCACGATCAGCGCGCCGGAGCAGGGGCGGATGCCGACGGCGGCCACCGCCGACCAGGCGGTCTTCCAGTCGAAGCGGTCGCCCGACAGCATCGCCGGATCCGGTGCATGCGAATGGCCGCAGGTCTCGCAGACTTCGCCCGGGCCATGGTCGTGATGGGCGTGGTCGTGCGCGGCGTGATGGTGGTGCTCATGCGCGCCATGATCGTGGGCGTGGGCATGCGAATGGTCATGATGATCATGATCGTCATGCACGTGCTGCGCGGCGTGCGCATGCGAATAGGCATGCGCATGCGACTGGCCCGCATGGGAATGCGAATGGCCTGCATGCGCGGCCGACAGGCTGTAGGCAGGCGTCCTGCCGAACAGGCGCAGGATCGACGGACCGAGCTTGCGCCACAACAGCCAGGCGCCGAACAGCGTCACCAGCACGTAGCTCGAGATTTCGAGGAACCAGGCCGCGTCGGTCATCGAGATCGCGGTGCCGCGCAGCACGAAATAGGCAAGCATCATGACGACCACCGCCGTGAGGCCCTGCAGCAGCGCCGAGACGAAGGAGAGCATGATGCCGCGCCGCAACGCCACTTCGTTGGCGACCATGTAGGACGAGATCACCGCCTTGCCGTGGCCGGGGCCGGCGGCGTGGAAGATGCCATAGGCGAAGGACAGGCCGATCAGCAGCCAGAGCTTGCTGCCATCCTGGCGCATCGCCTTCATGGCGGCGGCCAGCGAATGGTAGAATTCCTGCTGCCGGAGATTGATCCACATCAGGATGTGGGCGAACGGGCCGGTGGTGGTCGGCGCCATGCCGTCATTGGTGCCGATGCCGAGCGAGCTTTGCGCATGCGCCACGACGGGCAGATGGGTCACCATCAAGGCGGCGGCCAAGAGCCCGAGGGCCAAGCGGATATTCGTGGGATGCCCCACGAATATCCGCTTGGATTCCCTTGTTTGTCGCAGGTTCCGATCGCAAAACCGTGAGACACTTTTGCGGAACCTGCTTGCGCGCAGCGACGGTTTCATCACCATCATCCTTCCGGCGGGCAGTTCAACTCGAGCTTGGTGGCGAAGATCTTGCTCATGTTGGTGCCTGTCGGATCATTGAAGAACGCCTCCGTCAGGGTCTTCTGGTTTTCCTTGATCGCCTCGTCAGGATCGGGCCGGATGACCTTCTTGGTGCAGGTCGAGGGCAGGCCCTCGACGGCAAGGTTGGCGTCGTCGGTGAAGTCGATCGCCGTATAGAAGGTCGGATCGTAGACGCCGATGTCGACTTTGCCGGCGAGCTTGATCGGGGTCTTCGGCTGCGACTCGAACAGGATGATCAGCTGGTCGTTGTCGAAATTCGCCATCAGATGCGGCGGCGGCACCATGGGCACGTCCTTGCCGTCCTGGGTTACGAGCTGGAAGTAATTGAACTCGGCCAGCGAGGAATGGACGGTGTCGGCCACTTCCTTGAGTTCTTTGTCGTCAAGTTTCAGATCGGAGTTCTTGTCGAACTCCATCATCACTGTACTCGAAAACAGGTCGTCGAAGCGCCAAAGGTGGCGCAGCGCCGTCACACTTTGGTGATCCTGGCTGAGGATGACGTCGAGGCGGGCTTCGGCGAAGACATGCGGGTGCACTTCGGCCTGCTCGACCAAAGCGAACGTGGCCGCGAGGGCCGAAGCCAGCATGGCTGCTTGCCGTTTCAAATGCATTCCGGGCCGCGATTCCATCGACTTCGGGAGCGAGGCCCGACAGTTAACATAAAGGGGGCGAAATTGGGACGCGGGTTACTACGCTGTGTCGCGCGTCTTGAACCACTGCACTAGGAAATCGACGAGGACCCTTACCTTGGCCGGCAGATAGCGGCGGTGCGGATAGACGGCGAAGATGCCGGTGCCCGCCAAGAGGCGATCGTCGAGCGCTGTGACCAGCTTGCCGGATGCGACGTCGGAGGCGGCGATGAAATCCGGCAGCATGGCAAAGCCCAGCCCGGAAAGCGCGGCGGCTCTTGCCACAATCGGGCTATTGACCTCGATCGGACCCGAAACAGCGACGCTGATGGAGTCCTCGGCCTCGCCCTTGAAGCGCCAGTTGGACAGCGAGCGGCCGTTGGTGTCTACGATGCAGGGCATGTTGGCGAGATCCTGCGGACGCGTCGGCTTGCCATGCTTGGCGATCAGCTCCGGCGACGCGCAAAGCCTGACCGAAAACGGCGCCAGCCGCCTGGCGATCAGCGAAGAGTTCTCCAGCCGCGAGATGCGCACGGCAAGGTCGAAACCTTCCTCGACCAAGTCGACGAAGCGATCGTCGAGATGGATGTCGAGCACGATGTCGGGATGCTGCCTGGCGAAGTCGACCAGCGATTGGCCGATCGGCGCGTCGGCGAAGGTGCGGGCTGCCGACAGCTTGATCCTGCCGCGGACGTCGCCGGAAGACTGGCGCACCGCCTCGGCGAGGCTGTCGACCTCGCGCACGATCTCGGAGGCGCGCTGATAATAGGTGTGGCCGGCTTCGGTCAGCGAGAACTGGCGCGTTGTGCGGTTCAAGAGCAGCGCGCCGAGCTCGTCCTCCAACTCGCGCACATATTTCGACAAAAGCGCCTTGGAGCGACCGATCTTGCGCGCAGCGGCCGAAAAGCCTTCCGCCTCGACCACGTCGATGAAGGCGCGCATGCGCGTCAATGTATCCATGGTCAGACCTTTCGTGCCGCGTCGAGAATCCTGCGGCCGAGCCGTATCAGGGCAACGTCGCTGCCGGAAGGGCCGAGCAGCGACAGGCCGAAGGGCGCGCCGTCGACCGAGCCGATCGGCAAGGTGATCTGCGGAAAGCCCGAAAGGCCCGAAAGGCACAAGAGATGCAGCGCCCTTTCGCGATAGCCCTGGAACTGTTCCGGCGTGCCGGCGGCAAGCGGCGCCGCGCCGGGAACGGTGGGCAGGACCAGAAAGCCGTTGTTGCCGAGCAGGGCGCCAAGCTCGGCCCGGAAAGCCAGCCGCCGCGCCGCTTCGGCGGCGGCGGACTCGGCATCGATGGTGCGGCCGAAGCCGAAACGCTCCTCGACGCCCGGGCTGAGGCGACCGCCGGCCGAGATCCAGGGGCCATGCTCGCGCCAGGCCTCGAAAGCCTGCAGGCGGCGGAAGCACCAGTAAAGCTCGTCGGGAGACGAGGCGAAGGCGTATTCGGTCTCCACCGGCTGGCCGATGACGGCGGCCGCCAACGCCTTCATACGCGTATATTCGGCGGCTTCCGCCGGACCCATGACGAAGGCGTCCAGCCAGCGGATCGACAGCGGGCGGTTGAGCGGGTGCTGGTGCGGATCACGGCCGAGCAGAAGCTTGCCGACCGCCTCATAGGTCTCGATGTCGTCGGCGAACCAGCCGAACGTGTCGAAGCTCGACGCCAGCTTCATCGCGCCGTCGAGCGAAATGCGGCCATGGGTGGTGCGCAGCCCGATCAGGCCGCAGAAGCTTGCCGGCGCACGGATCGAGCCGCCGGTGTCGGAGCCGGTGGCGATGTTCGCCAGCCGGCCGGCAACCGCGGCTGCCGAGCCGGAGGAGGAGCCGCCGGTGACGCGATCGGGCGCGGCGGGATTGACCGGGTAGGGGAAATGCGCGTTCTGGCCGAACAGCGAGAAAGCCAATTCGTCGGTCTGGGTCTTGCCGACGAATCGCGCGCCGGCATCGAGGATCGTCTGCACCGCTTCGGCCGTGCGCGAAGCGGCATTGGCTTCCTCGAATTTTTGCGGGTTGCCGCAGCCGGTGCGGTAGCCGGCGACGTCGTAGATGTCCTTGACGGCCAGGCGCAGGCCGGCGAGCGGGCCCAATTCCGCATGCGCCACAGGCATTTGGCGCAGATCGAGGAAGGCGTTCAGCGGTCCTTGAGTTCCTGGCATCGTTCGATTTCCGGATACTGTGCGACCAACATTGTTCGATGCCGGAAATTTTACAACCTGGGCTTACGATTTTTATTGATTGTGAACCCCTTCGCTCCTATATCGCGCTTGCCCAAAGTCGCACGTGCCTGTGGGTGTCCGCCGATCCTCGAATGGTGAGGGCAGTCGGTAAGGTAACTGGAGCCAACCCCTCCAGTCGGTCAGTGGCCAACCACAAGACCGAGGACACCTTGAAGCAACGACGGTGCGGGCCTTTCTGGTTCTCTTCCGGTTGTCCAAAGACCGGGGTTACTAAAGAGGCACACCTTCATTGCCGGCAGTGCGGACGGGCTCTCCCATCCAAGCCAAGGCAGACAAAGCGAACCGAGGCCGGGCAAGGCCAAGGTTCATCGCCGCGAGACGGCATTCCATGGTTCCGGGGTCTCCACCGGCTGGTTCCATGGATTTGACGTCCCGCCTTTGTTTGACCGCGAGTACGCGAGGCTGAGCGCCCGCGTCAGCAGCCTTTGTGCGCGCCGAAAGGCGTTATGGAGAGACCCCGATGGCCACCCAGCGCATCCTTGATTTCCTCGCCACCCGACGTCCGAACGGTCCCTGCCTCGTCGTCGACCTCGATGTCGTGCGCGACAATTTCCGCGCCTTCGAGAAGGCGTTGCCCGATTCCAAGATCTACTATGCGGTGAAAGCAAACCCGGCGCCGGAAATCCTGCGCCTGCTTGCTGCGATGGGCTCGTCCTTCGACACCGCATCGGTTGCCGAGGTCGAGATGGCGATGGACGCGGGTGCGCCGGCGGACCGCATTTCCTTCGGCAACACCATCAAGAAGGAGCGTGACATCGCACGCGCCTACCAGCTCGGCATCCGCCTCTTTGCGGTGGACTGCGTCGAGGAGGTCGAGAAGATCGCCCGCGTCGCCCCCGGCTCGCGCGTGTTCTGCCGCGTACTCACCGACGGGGAAGGCGCCGAGTGGCCGCTGTCGCGCAAGTTCGGCTGCGTGCCGGCGATGGCCGTCGATGTGCTGCGCCATGCCAAGGGGCTCGGCCTCGACGCCTATGGCGTGTCGTTCCATGTCGGCTCGCAGCAGACCGATCTTTCGGCCTGGGACCGCGCCCTGGGCGACGCCAAGAAGGTGTTCTCGACGCTCGCCGAGGAAGGCATCGTCTTGAAGATGGTCAATATGGGTGGCGGTTTCCCGACCCGTTACCTGAAGGACGTGCCTGCCGCCCAGGCCTATGGCCAGGCGATCTTCTCGGCGCTGCGCAAGCATTTCGGCAACGCGCTGCCCGAGACGATCATCGAGCCAGGCCGCGGTATGGTGGGTAATGCCGGCGTCATCAAGTCGGAAGTCGTGCTGATCTCCAAGAAGGCCGACAACGACAATGTGCGCTGGGTGTTCCTCGACATCGGCAAGTTCGGCGGTCTCGCCGAGACGATGGACGAGGCGATCCGCTACCCGCTGGTCACCCGCCATGACGGCTCGGAGACCGCGCCTTGCGTGCTCGCCGGCCCGACCTGCGATTCGGCCGACGTGATGTATGAGAAGACGCCTTATCCGCTGCCCTTGTCGCTGACGATCGGTGACGAGGTGCTGATCGAAGGCACCGGGGCCTACACGACCACCTATTCGGCGGTCGCCTTCAACGGCTTCGAGCCCCTCCGATCCTACGTGATCTGACCGGTCCGCAAGGACCGTTCAGATCATCCGGCGCGGGCGATGATGTCGCCCGCCCGGGCTCGTTTGTGGGACAGATTTCCGCTCGTGAAGGATCGCGGATATGGAATACCAGATCAAATCGGCCATTGCGGCCACCGAAATTGCCCCCTCGTCCGGACCGTCGGCTGAGCTTTCCCCCGCGGGGGAGAATGGCTCGACGGCAGTGCTTCGTAACGCATTTTCTTACGGCGAACCGGTTTCCATTTCGCCTGAAAATGCGTTGGCGCCCTCCCTTGCCTACTGGGCACAGGCTGGCTCGCGCGGCGCGCCGGACGAGGGGGCCGCCCAGGTGCCGGCCTTCGTCATCGTCGGCGAAGGCGCCGGCGACGTCGCGGCTCGCGAAGCGTTGCTCGACCGCGCCATGGGGCCGAAGCGCAAGAAGAAGTCGTCCGAGAAGCTGCGGCGCGGACGCCGGTCTTCGGAAGGCTTGGCCTTCGTCGCCCGCGACGCTTCGGGCGCGGTCGTTGGCACGGTGAGGCTTTGGGATGTGAGGCTGGGCGAGGGCGGTCCGGCGGCGCTGCTGCTCGGCCCGCTCGCGGTCGAGCCGGGCTTGAAGAGCGGCGGCATCGGCTCGGCGCTGATGCGGCATGCCGTTGCCGAGGCCGCGCGGCTCGGCCATGGTGCGATCCTGCTCGTCGGCGATGCGCCCTATTACGGACGGTTCGGCTTCTCGGCCGACCGCACCGGGGCGCTCGCCATGCCCGGCCCCTATGAGCGGCACCGGCTTCTGGCGCTTGAGCTGAAGGAAGGCGCGCTGGATGCCTCAAGAGGCACGATCAAGGCCGCCGGCCGCAAGATCAAGGATCAAGCCCAGGGCTTCGTGGCCTGAAGGCTTTAGCCTCGACAAAAAGAGCAACGCCGCCCGTCGGGCGGCGTTCTTGTTTTTACGAAGGATCAGCCGAGCAACTGGCTGAGCGCCATGGCGACCGTCATGTCGCCCTCGACCTTGAGCTTGCCGGCCATGAAGGCCATGGTCGGGTTGAGGTCGCCGGCGATCAGCGAATCCAGATCGTCGAGCGACAGCTTGACGGTGCAATCCGTCGGCGCGTCGGTGGTCGAGACGGTCGCGCCGTCGATGACGACGACGCCGTCGCTGCCGGTGTCGAACTTGACCGAGTGCTCGAACCCCGCGCTTGCCACGCGCGACCTGATCTTGTCGGCAATCTCCTGAACGCCCATGGCGGTTCTCCTCATTGGTAGCGTTGACGCGCACCGGCTTATCGAGCCGCTGGGCGAGGTAGGCGCGCCGCGCCTAAGCGGCCGCCCGTCGCCGCGCATATAGCTTCGAGTTGACGTAAACGTCAACGCGGTGACCATGCGTCATGTCGCATCAGGGGTAAGCTCGACTAAGACATCCGTGCCGAGTTTGGCCGGGCAATCAATGCTCCGGCGCGGTCTTGAACGCCTTGGTCATCGCTGCGGCGGTTTCGCCGGCATTCTTGCGGCGGCGAAGCGCGTTGTCGCGGATATCGTCCTTGGAGAGGAAGTTGACCTGGTCGATCAGCACCTCGTGCACCAGCTCGACGCCGACGCGGGTGTTGATGGTGTCGCGGATCGATTTGCGGAAAGCGTCGAGATCGATCGATTCCTTCTTGGTGAAATCGATCTGCGGGTTGGAATAGAGATAGGAATAGACCTGGTCGGTCATCAGCGCCTGGGCCGGGATCGACAGCTTCTTTATCTCTGCCGGTTCGACCGTATAGACGAGCTTGGTGAGGAAATAGCCGTCGATGCTGCCGTCGCGCAGCAGCGGCACCGAGATCATGTCGGTCTTGACGTAGTCGAGGCCGCCCAGCATCGGCTTTGGCGGTTCGGCTGCGCCGCGCTGGCCGGCCGCCTGGAAGGAATAGAAGACCGCGCCGAGCGTCACGGCGCAGATCCACAGCGCGGCGGCGATGAACTTTATCATGTTCTATTTGCTTCGAGCATGATCTTGTCCGAAAAACCGGCCTCCACTTTTCGCTGACGCGGTCCTGCGGTTCGGGATCATGCTCGCGCCATGCCGAACTCGCCGGCCGAATAGGTGCCGTCGGCATCGGCGCGCTGGATGGCGTTCCTCAGAAGCGTGGCCACCTCGTTGACGGCGTTGAGATGAGCAAGGATCGCCGCTTCGTTCTTCGCCAGCTTCTCGCGCAGCCGCAGCAGGCCTTCTTTATGCTGCTCGAGGAATTCGATCTCGTTGGCGCCCTTCAAGGCGCGGTTGAGCTCGTAAAGATATCGGCTCTTGCGCGCGTTCGAGGCCTTGAGGTCATAGGCCGTTCCGCTGCGGATGCCGGCGGTCTCCTCGTCCACGACTTCCTCGATGCGGCCGATGATGGCGGCGAGGTTGCCGGGTCGTGCGGCGGCGGGTGCCTCCATCGCGTTGGTGCGTGCGGGAAGGTTGGAAAGGTCCGTTTGGTCGGCCATGTAGGTCCCTAGATCTTGATGTCCGTTTTTATGGTCGTTTCGTCGCCGGTTATCGACCGTGCGGCTTTGCGCTCGAGCTCCTCGATCATCGAGGTCGAAAACCGGGTCTGCTGGTCGAGCTCGGCTTTCTGCGGTCCGCCGGCAACAGGACCGACCGGCACCTTGTGCTTGCCGTCGAGATAGTGGTCGGCGAGCATTGATCGGGCGATACCGATGCCGCCATGCGTGGCCATGACATCGGCCACCTTTTCGGCGAGTTGCGACTTCCACATGTCGCCGGCCAGGCCCTTGCCGTAAACACCCTCGGTGTCCTTGGGCATCATGTTCTGGATGAAAGTCGTCAGCACCATAGCCTCGAAGCGCTGGAACTTTTTCGCCGGATTGGCGGCTTCCGCCTTGTCGGCCGTTGCACGCGAGAGAATGGAGCCGGCATCGACCGTCGCCGAGGGATCGAGAGCGAATGGCGCCGAGGCGCCGTTCGCTCTTCTGGCGAGCGCCGCGCGCGCGGCCTCGACATCGGCCGGCTCCGCTGCGCGGGCAACGTCCATGACGATGTCGCTGGGTGGGGAAATGGCCAAGAAAGCTCTGCCTTTTGACGGTTTTGTCAGTTGCACAATGACTCAAGAAGCTTGTGGCAGGCTTGCGGTGATTAGCCGTCGGAGGTTCGCTTCTGCATGATCAGATCGAGCCGCTCGCGGTCGGAGCGTTCGCGCTCGTCGCGGCGGCGCTCGTCCTTGTAGGCGCGCTCGACCATGTTGGTGCGCGCTGTCGCGGTGGCGATCAGCGATACTTCCTGGCGGGCATTCTCGAGGTTCCGTTCCTGACGGCCGAGCGCGTCGGTGATGCGGCGATGATAGATTTCCGGAAAGAGGGAACCCAGCGAACTGTCAGTATCGAAGCGCTCGATCAGTTCCTTGGCCTCCGCTTCGGCCTTGACTGCGGCGGCGAGGAAACCGGCATGGCGGGTTTCGTGCAACGCCTTCAACTGCTCCTGCACCTTGACCAGTTTCTTCAGGCGATCCTTGCGCGCGGTCATGGCTATCTCGCCAGCGTGAGGTCGACGAAGCCGTCGACAAACAGCGACAACAGTGTGCCGACGGCGAAATAGAAGATGATCATGCCGCCGGCGATGACGAAGGGCAGCGAGATGAAATAGACCGGGATCTGCGGCGTCAGCTTGTTGACGAAGCCGATCGTCAGATTGACCAGGATGGCATAGGCGACGAACGGGCTGCCGAGCCGGATGACCAGGAAGAACGCGTCCGACACGGTATCGGTGACGTCGACGAGGGCCGCCTGCGGGTTGAAGAACACGTTGACCGGAGCGACCTGGTAGGAGGCGACAAGCGCCTTGACGATCTCGTGGTCGAAGTCGAAGACGAAGAGCAGAAGCAGCGCCGAGAACGAGATGATGGCGGCGAGCGCTGCCTGCGGCTCAGGCTCTTCGATCGCCGGTCCGCCCGAGCCGCCATAGCCGATCATCATGGCGATGGCCGAGCCCATGAAGCGCAGCGCCTCCATATAGAGCCTGGTCATGGCGCCGATCAGCCCGCCGACCAGCAGCTCGGAGACGATCATCGGCGCCAGGATCTGCGGGCGCGGATCGACGAACGGGTAGATGCGGTCCCACAGGAAGGCGAGCAGGCCGCCGGTCGCCGCCACCGACACGAAGAGCCGGATCTGTATCGGCACCCGCGCGCTCGACAGGCCCGGCATCAGCATGAAGCAGGCGCCGATGCGGCAAAAGGCGAGGAAGGCGGCGATGACGACGCCTTGCGAGAGCGCGTTCACGAGATCGTTCCGAGCACCTTGATCTCGACGCCCTTGGCGATCTCGACATGGCTGAGAACCGGAAGGGTCGTGAACAGCCGCTCGATGATCATGCGCACATAGGGGCGGGCGTCCGGCGCGGTGACCAGCACGAAGCGCTCGCCGGCCTCGAGATGCTTGCGGATCGCCTTGGTGGCGTCCTGGCCGAACTCCTCGAGCTGGCGCGGATCGATGTCGAACTCGCGCACCTCGCCCTTGGCGTCGCGCTTGAGGCTCTGGTGGAAGGCGAGGTCCCAGCGGTTGCCGAGGCGCAGCACCTTGAGCGTGCCGCCTTCGGAGAGGTCGCCGCAGATCTGCTGCGCCATGCGGATGCGCACATGCTCGACGATCTGCTCGGTGCGTCGCACATGCGGCGCGATCTCGGCGATCGCCTCGATGATCAGATGCAGGTTGCGGATCGAGACGCGCTCGGCAAGCAGCAGCTTCAGCACGGCCTGCAGGCCGGGATAGGAGATGTGCGAGGTGCAGATCTCGTCGGCGAGCTTGCGGTACTCCGGATCGAGCCGCTCCAAGAGCGCCTTCATGTCCTTGTAGGAGAGAAGCTGCGGCAGGTTGTTGCGGATGACTTCCGAAAGATGGGTGAGCAGGACCGACATGTTGTCGGCGAAAGTGAAGTTCTCGCGCTTCAGATCCTCGGCGAAGGTTTCGAGCACCGAATAGGCACGCATGCCAAAGGCCGGTTCGCGGATCTCCTCGCCGGGAATTTCCGGCACGCCGCGCGTGCCGAGCAGCACCATGATCTCGCCGACGCGCATCTGGTATTCGGCGACGACCGTGCCGTGCACCTTGATCTGGTAGCTCTTGGGCGGGATGGCGAAGTCGTCGGCGACGCGCACCTCCGGCACCACGAAGCCGTATTGCTGGGCGAATTTCTTGCGCATCTTCGACATGCGAAAGACCAGTTCCTGATGCGCCACCATCAGCCTGGTCGAAAGCTGCTTGCCGATCAGAAGCTCAATCTCGGCGGTGACCAGCGAGGCCTTGACCGAGTTCTTCTCCTCCTCGACTTTGTTGGCCTTCTCCTGCGTCTTCAGGGCTTCGGCGGCGGCGCGCTCGCGGCTCTGGCGCAGCGGGATGATGTAGCCCAGACCGGCCATGCCGCCGGCGAGCGCGAAGAAGGGGAACAGCGGCAGGCCCGGCATCAGGCCGAGGATGACCAGCAGCGAGGCGGCGACATAGAGGGCGCGCGGATGCGCGCCGAGCTGGCCGAACACCGCCTGGTTGGCCGAGCCGCGCGTGCCGCCCTTGGAGACCAGCATGCCCGCGGCGAGCGAAACGATGAGGGCCGGGATCTGGGTGACCAGGCCGTCGCCGACCGACAGCTTGATGAAGACGTCGGCCGCCTGGCCGAGGCCCATGCCGTGGCGCAGATAGCCGATGGCGATGCCGCCGACGATGTTGATGGCGGTGATGATCAGGCCGGCAATGGCGTCGCCGCGCACGAATTTGGACGCACCGTCCATCGAGCCGAAGAAGGAGGATTCTTCCTCCAGCTCGCGGCGGCGCAGCTGCGCCGTCTTGTCGTCGATCATGCCGGCGGAGAGATCGGCGTCGATCGACATCTGCTTGCCGGGGATGGCGTCCAGGGTGAAACGCGCGCCGACTTCGGCGATGCGGGTCGCGCCCTTGGTGATGACGATGAAATTCACCACGATCAGGATCATGAAAACGATGAGGCCGATGACGAAGTCGCTCGACATCACCAGCTTGGAGAAGCCGGAGATGACATAGCCCGCGGCATGCGTGCCCTCATTGCCGTGCGACAGGATCATGCGCGTGGTGGCGATGTTGAGCGATAGCCTGAGCATGGTTGCGATCAGCAGCACCGTCGGGAAGGACGAGAAGTCGAGCGGCCGCTGGATCCACAGCGCCACCATCAGGATCAGCACCGAAAGCGCGATCGAGAAGGCGAGGCCGATGTCGATGAGGAAGGCCGGGATCGGCAGGAACAGCACCGCCAGGATGACGACGATGCCGAGCGCGAAGAAGACGTCGCGGCCGTTCTTGGCTACCGCGCCAGGCACAAGTGTTTCGCTGATCGCCATCTCGTCCCCAATCAACAATCGCCACGCACAGGGCAGCCCCTTTACCGTAACCCTCCAAGCTTGCGCGAAGGTGGGAGAGTGGCTACGGAACCTGGCCACGGTATTTGCGAAAGGAAGGCAGATGCTCCTGATCATCGGCACGATCTGGCTGCCGCCAGACAGGCTCGAACGGGCAAAGCCGGCGATGCAACGCATGATCTCGGCGAGCCGCGCCGAGCCGGGCTGCCTCGGCTATTCCTATGCGCAGGATGTGCTGGATGCCGGCCTCATCCATGTCTCAGAGGTCTGGAGCGACCGCGCCGCGCTCGAAGCGCATTTCAAGTCGGTGCATATCGCGGAATGGCGCGCGAGCTGGGCGGAACTCGGCATCGGCGACCGTAAGCTCACGCTTTTCGAGACGGACGGCGGCGCGCCGACCTGATCGTCTGAGCTATTTACCGCTGTGCCGCTTCCGCGGTCGCGATGGCGACCAGCCAGCGCCGTATGGCGCGTTCCGCCTCGGCGGAGAGGCCGGCGGTCAGCTCGCCTTCAAGCCTGTAGACGCGTTCCCGGCATTTCTTCAGCAGGGCGCGGCCGCTGTCGGAGAGGTCGAGATGCTGGATGCGGCCGTGGACGGCATGAGGCCGGCGGACAAGTGAGCCGGCCTTCTCCAGATTGCCGACGATCACGCTCACCGTCTGCGGCGTCAGTACGGCCAGCCGGGCCAGATCGGCATTGGACAGGCCCGGATAGGCCGAGATCATAGTAAGGGCCGCGAACTGCGCCTGAGTGACGCCAAATTCGTCCAGCGCGCGCTCCACCTTCAGGCGGTAGGCGGCCGCCGCCTGGCGCAGCAGATAGCCGAGATAGCCTTGCTCGCCGCGCTTGCCCTCGCCGGCGGACGGAATGGATGGACTCCCCTTGCGCATGATATCATAGCTCTTATATGTTGTTCGTATTCTGATATTATCGCATCAAGGGACGAAAGACGATGGGCTATCGTATTTTTCTCGCGGGCGCCTCGGGCGCGATCGGCCGCCGGCTGGTGCCGCAATTGGTGGCGGCTCGTCATCAGGTGACGGCGACGACGCGCCAGGCGGCAAAAGCAGACGATCTTCGCGCGCTCGGCGCCGATCCGGTGGTGGTCGATGTGTTCGATGCCAACGCGCTGCGCACCGCGGTCATGGCAGCGAAACCGGCGATCGTGATCCATCAGCTCACAGATCTGCCCGCCGGGCTCGATCCATCGAAGATGGCTGAAGCAACCATACGCAATGCCCGCATCCGCAACGAGGGAACGCGTAACCTCGTCGAGGCAGCCAAGGCGGCCAATGTCAAGCGGCTGATCGCGCAGAGCATCGCCTGGGTCTATGCGCCAGGAGCCGAGCCGCATGCCGAGACGGATCCGCTGGACAGCGGCGCCGAGGGCAGCCGCGCCGTCAGCATCGGCGGCGTCATTGCGCTGGAGAAGCATGTGCTCGGCGCCTCGCCGATCACCGGCATCGTGCTGCGCTACGGCCACCTCTATGGACCAGGCACCGGCGCGGAAAGCGCCGCGGAGCCGGCCGTCCATGTCGACGCTGCCGCCTATGCGGCGCTGCTTGCCGTCGAGCGGGGTGCGCAGGGCGCCTTCAATGTGGCGGAGCCGAATGGCCAGATCACGACCGACAAGGCCGTCACCGAGCTCGGCTGGCACGCCGGCTTTCGCATGGCCGAGTAAACGAGGGAGTTGGCCGTCATGCTCGAAGGCATTTCTTCGCGAAGTCTGGCGCTGCTTGGCGTCGCCGCTATCGCCACGACGCTGCTTGGCATGGCCATAGTCCAGGGCAACAGGGCAGCCGCCATCACTGGAGAAATGGACGCGCATATCCACATGATGGGGGCCGATGCCGGAGAAGGGGCGACGGCGCGTCCGACCACCAAGGTAAAGCCGCTCTCCTGCGAAAAGCTGCCGAATGTTCCGGGGCGTTCGATCACCACGGCGCTGGTCGAATTTCCGCCCAATGCCTACACGCCGCGGCACCGTCATCCGGGTTCCGTTACGGCCTTCGTCATCAAGGGAACGCTGCGCTCGCAGATGGAAGGCAGTCCGGCAATGACCTACACTCAGGGTCAGATCTGGTTCGAAGCGCCGGGCGCAATCCACGCCTTCGCCCAGAACGCTAGCGCCACCGAGCCGGCGGAACTGCTGGCGATCTTCGTCGCGGAGGACGATTGCGGCCCGCTGACCATTCCGGTAGCTGATTAAATCTATGGCCTTTGTCGCGGCGGAAAGCCTTCCCTGAAGCGCAACGTGCTTTAGGTCTTTGCTTGATGCATGTCGTTGTCCCAGAACCGCTCCACACTTCTGGGCGACATGCATTAACGCTAATTCGCGCAACGCCAAAATGGCGCCACAAGCGGTCGGCATTGCGGTTGCCACGCATAGCGGCCGCGCGTATCACCCACGGCAGCTGTTTTTCTTCCGCATACCGGCGAGCCGTCCGTTGCCTGCCAGAAACGACCCACAAGTCTACGCCCGCCGGCTTCGCGCGGTGCTGATCAGCTCGATCCCCGTGCTCGAGGCGCGCGGCATAGTGATCGTGCTGATGGCCGGCGTGGTCGGCATGATCGCGGGCGCGCTGGTCACTGGCATGAGCGCGCTGGTGCAAGGCATGCACTGGCTGCTGTTCGATGTGCAGCCGGGCGGCCGGCTTTCGGCGATGTTCTCGCTCGCCGATCCGACGCAGGCGATGTATCCGGCGATCGGCGGCTTGTTGCTCGGCCTTTCGGTGATCTGGCTCAGAAAGCGCAAGTTCCGCACGCCGGTCGACCCGATCGAGGCGAACGCGCTCTATGGCGGGCGCATGTCGCTCACCGACACGTTCATCATCGTGGCGCAGACGTTGATCTCCAGCGGCTTCGGTGCCTCGGTCGGCTTGGAAGCCGGCTACACGCAGATCGGTTCCGGGATTGCTTCCCGACTTGCCCGCGCCTTCCACCTGCGCCGCAACGATATCCGCATCCTGGTCGGCTGCGGCGCGGCCGGCGCGATCGCCGCCGCCTTCGACGCGCCGCTGACCGGCGCCTTCTACGGTTTCGAGCTGGTCATCGGCATCTACTCCGTCGCCAATGTGGCGCCGGTGATGACGGCGGCGATCTGCGCTTCGCTGACGGCGAAAATGTTCGGCGGCGTGCCGTTCCCGCTGGAATTGTCCGGTTTGCCGAATTTGACCGCCAGCGAATATGTGCCGTTCCTGCTTCTGGGACTGCTCGGCGGAGCGGCGTCGATCGCCATCATGCATCTGGTGAGCATCGTCGAGCGCCTCTTCGTGCGGTTGTCGATCGACGCTTCGGTCAGGCCCTTCATCGGCGGCATTTTCGTCGGACTGCTCGGGTTGGTCACGCCGCAAGTGCTCTCCAGCGGGCACGGCGCGCTGCACCGCGAATTCGCCATGAACTACGCGCTGCCGGTGGTGGCGAGCGTCTTCGTGTTGAAGCTGGCGGCCTCGGCCATCTCGCTCGGCTCCGGCTTCCGCGGCGGCCTGTTCTTCGCCTCGCTGTTCTTGGGAGCGCTGCTCGGCAAGGTCTTCGCCGGTGTCATGGCGATGACCGCGCCGTCGGCCGGCATCGACCCGGCGGTCGCGGCCGTCGTCGGCATGACCTCGCTCGCGGTCGGCGTCGTCGGCGGTCCGCTGACCATGACGTTCCTGGCGCTGGAATCGACCCGCGACCTGACGCTCACCGGCGTGGTGCTGGCGGCCTCGATCATGTCGGCGATCCTAGTGCGCGAGACCTTCGGCTACTCCTTCTCGACCTGGCGCTTCCATCTGCGCGGCGAGACCATCCGCAGCGCGCATGACGTCGGCTGGATGCGCAGCCTCACCGTCGGCACGATGATGCGCAAGGACGTCCGTACCATCCCCGCCTCGACCACGCTTGCCGAATTCCGCAAGGAGGTCCCGCTCGGCTCGGGACAGCGCGTCATCGCCGTCGAGCAGGCCGACCAATATGTCGGCATGCTGCTGGTGCCGGTACTGCACAGCGATCGCTCCGACGACGACACGCCGGTGAGCGCGCTGGCCCAGTTCAAGGATGCGGTACTAGTGCCGTCGATGAACGTCCAGACTGCGGCCGAGACCTTCCAGCGCACCGGAGCGGAAGAGCTGGCGGTGGTCGAGGACTTCGACGAGCGCATCGTTCTCGGCCTGCTCACCGAAAGCCATCTGATGCGCCGCTATGCCGAAGAGCTCGACAAGGCGCGCCGCGACCTGTCGGGCGAAGGCTGACCCACTTTACTGCCGTACGAAGAACTATTTATCGATCGTTCGGTCAACTGGCCCAGCTGAAGGCTGGTTTTGGCCGGATGCTCGCTGCTTGCTAATTGTACAGTGTCACTGTACAAACTGTGCAGTGGAGAACAAACGAGATGCCCAAGGTTTCCGATAAGGGCCAGGCTTCAAACGGGAACAAGAACGGTTTGGTTGTGACAGCCGCCCAAGAAGTGCTGGGTATGCGCCTCAAGGACCTTCGCCTTGCCCGCCGGCTTTCCTTGCGCGACCTCGCCGAGGCGACCGGCACCAGTGCCAGCTTCATCAGTCAACTCGAACGCGGCCTGACTGGCGCCAGCACGGCGTCGCTCAACCAGATGGCTTCGGCGCTCGGCGTTAGCGTCGCGCTGCTCTTCGCGGAGAGCACGGCTCAAGATCACCACGGCGTGCTCAGGCGCAGCGAGCGCCCAAGCCTGCCGCCCAGCGACGGCTGCCGCAAGATGCTGCTTTCGCGGCCGCCGCTCAGCGACATGGAGGTCTATGTCGGCGAGTTCGAGATCGGCGGCTCGACGGGCCCCGACCAATACACACATGGCGACGCGCATGAGATGCTGATCGTGCTGCGCGGCGTCGTCGAGGTCTTCCTGGGCGAGACGCGCCATGTGCTCGAAGAGGGCGACAGCGTCGAATACAGGACATCTACACCGCATCGCACCGAGAACATCGGTAGTGGCCGGGCCGAAGTGATGTGGGTCATCGCGCCGCCGACCTCGCCGCGCGCCGAGCTCGATCAATACACGACCTGGAAACCGCCCGCCGCCAGGTAAACGACCAAACCGCGGGCATGAATGGGAGAGTTATCGTTATGCTGAAATCGAGATATGGCATTGGCGCCGTCCTGGCGCTTGGGGTTCTGACCGGCGCGGCCTTTGCGCAGGACAAGCCCGTGGCTGGCGAGGTGAAGGAAGGCTCGCTCAAAGGCAAGACCCTGACCTTCGTCTCCTATGGCGGCATCTACCAGGATGGCCAGGTGGCGGCGCTGAAGGAGTTCGTCGACAAGTCCGGCGTCAAGCTGCTCAATGATGGTCCGACGGAAATTGCCAAGCTGCAAGCGCAGGTCGAATCCGGCAATGTCACATGGGACGTCGTCGATACGGACGACCTGCCGCCTTACGTCTATTGCGGCAAGCTGTTCCAGAAGCTCGACCTGACCAAGCTCGACGTCTCGAAGATCCCGGAAGGCCAAGTCGGCGAATGCTCGGTGCCGGCGATGAACTACGGCGTCGTGCTGATGTACAACAAGGAGAAGTACAAGGATAATCCACCCAAGAGCTGGGCGGACTTCTTCGATACGCAGAAATTCCCCGGCGTGCGCGGAGTCGACGGTTCGGGCAGCCCGACCGGTGGCCTGCTCGAACAGGCCTTCAAATATGCCGGCGGCGATCCGAAGGCGATGACCGTGGCCGATATCGACAAGGCCATCGACGTGGTCCGCAAGCTCGGTCCCGACACCATCTTCTGGAAGACGGGCGCTGAATCGCAGCAGCTCGCCGAATCCGGCGAGGCCGACATGCTGATGATGTGGACCGGCCGCGCCATGACCGCGGTGAAGAACGGCGCAAAATACGCGCCGGCATGGCAGGATTGGCTGGTGGTGATGGACCAGATGACGATCCCGGTCGGCGTAAAGGACACGGATGCCGCTTACGCGCTGCTCAACGCCTATCTCGGCAAGAATGCCCAGGAGATCCTGACCGAGAAGACGTCCTACACGCCGATCAACAGCGAGGCGCAGCCCAAGGTGGACGCTTCCGTCTCCGCCTTCCTGACCAACACGCCGGAGCGCCAGAAGCAGGGCTACAAGCAGAACTTCAAGTTCTGGGTGCCGAACTTCGCGGTGGCGCAGGAGAAGTGGGCCGCGCTGATGGCCGGCAACTGACCGGCTGAACGGGAGGCAAAGCACGTGAGCGCGCTCGAACCGACGACGCCTTCCGCCCCGCAACGGGCGCGCTGGGCATGGCGGCCGTACGCGCTCACGCTGCCGGCGCTCCTGCTGCTGGTGACCGTGATCGGCTATCCGCTGCTGACCATCGTGCTGCGCAGCCTGTCGGAGCCGCAATGGGGCCTGCAGAACTACGCCTGGTTCTTCGGCGCGCCAGTCAACCTGACGGTGCTCCAGCGCACCTTCACCATCTCGGCATGGGTGACTGTGGTCTGCGTGCTCTGCGCTTATCCTTACGCCTATCTGATGACCGCGGTAGGGCCGCGCGTGCGGCTTATCCTGGTGCTTTGCGTCTTGATCCCGTTCTGGGTGAGCGGCGTGGTGCGCACGCTCTCCTGGGTAATCCTGCTGCAGGATTCGGGCGTCATCAATTCGCTGCTGAGATCAGCCGGTTTCGACGGCGTCCGGCTGATCCGCACCCAGACGGGCGTGGTGATCGGCATGGCGCAGGTGCTTTTACCCTTCATGATCCTGCCGCTCTATTCGGTGATGAAGGGTATAGATCTCAGACTGGTGCAGGCGGCGCGAAGCCTGGGCGCGCGGCCGTCGCGCGCTTTCTTCACCGTCTATCTGCCGCTGTCGCTGCCGGGCGTCTATGCCGGCGCGATCATCGTCTTCATCCTGGCGCTGGGTTTCTACATCACGCCGGCGCTGCTCGGCGGACCGCGATCGACCATGCTGTCGACGCTGGTGCAGACGCAGGTGCTGAGCTTGCTGCAATGGGGGCGCGGCGGTGCCATGGGCGTGGTGCTCCTGGTCGCGACCTTCGTCTTGCTGGCACTGGCGGCGCCGGTCATGCGGTCCAGGCATCGCGAGGCGGGGCGACGCTGATGGAGATGAAGCCGCTCACCCGCCTCATCCTCGGCCTCGTCTGCCTGTTGGTGGCGATCTGGCTTGTGGCGCCGACGCTGGTCGTCGTGCCGATGTCGTTCAACGAGAACAAGTCGCTCGCCTTCCCGCCGCAGGGCTTTTCCTGGCAATGGTACCAGAACTTCGCCACCAATCCGGAATGGTCGACCAGCTTCCTCAACTCGCTCAAGGTCGCCTCGCTGGTGGCGGTGCTGGCGACGGTGCTCGGCACGCTCGCCGCCTTCGGTCTCGACCGGATGAAGGCGCGGCCGGCCAATCTCTTGCGCATGCTGATGCTGACGCCGATGGTGGTGCCGGGCGTGGTTCTGGCCATCGGCATTTATGCCGTCTATCTCGACGCGCAACTCGTCGGCACACTGACGGGCTTCGTGCTTGCGCACACCATCCTCGCGCTGCCCTTCGTGCTGATCGCGGTCTCGGCCAATCTCGAAGTGTTCGACAGGCGGCTTGAGACGGCGGCGGCAAGTCTCGGCGCTGGCGCGCTGACCACGTTCCGCACAGTGACGCTGCCGCTGATCCTGCCCGGCATCCTGTCGGGCCTGCTGTTCGCCTTCGCCACGTCCTTCGACGAGATCGTGGTGTCGCTGTTCATCACCAACCCCTATCTCAAGACGTTGCCGGTGCAGATATTTTCCTCGATCACGCGCGATGCCGATCCGACGGTCGCGGCCGTCGGCACCATCCTGTTATGCGCCACCACGATCCTGATCGGCGGCGGCATGCTCCTCCTTGGCCGCGAGCGGAAGGGTCGCCTATGAACCCGAGAGCGGAAAATCGCGGCGCCGCGATCGACCTCGATACGGTCAGCAAGGCCTATGGCGCCTTCAAGGCGCTGGACGGCGTCTCGCTCAGGATCGAGCCCGGCGAGTTCATGACGCTGCTCGGGCCGAGCGGCTCGGGCAAGACGACGACGCTCAACGTGGTCGCCGGCTTCACCGACGTGACCAGCGGCCAGCTTCTGGTCGGGGGGAAAAGCGTGGTCGGCGTGCCGGCGCATAAGCGCAATATCGGCGTCGTCTTCCAGCATTACGCGCTGTTCCCGCACATGACAGTCGGGCGCAACGTCGCCTATCCGCTGACGTTGCGCGGCATCGCCCAGGACGAGCGCAAGAAACGCGTCGCGAGAGCGCTCGACATGGTCAAGATGGGCGACTTCGCGCATCGCTATCCGAGCGAATTGTCCGGCGGGCAGCAGCAGCGTGTCGCGCTGGCGCGCGCCATCGTCTTCGATCCGCCGCTGCTCTTGATGGACGAGCCGCTCGGCGCGCTCGACAAGAAGCTGCGCGAATGGCTGCAGCTCGAGATCAAGCGCATCCATCGCGAGCTCGGCACCACCTTCGTCTATGTCACGCACGACCAGGAAGAAGCTCTGGTGCTGTCGGACCGGATCGCCGTTTTCAACCGCGGCCGCATCGAGCAGGTCGGCACCGGCCGCCAGCTCTATGACGAACCGGCGACTTTGTTCGTCGGCCGCTTCATCGGCGATTCCACCGTTCTGCGCGGCGAGGTGAAGAGCGACGGCACAAGCACGGCGCTGACCATCGCCGGCGAGACGGTCAGCGCACCGCGCCGGCTCGCGGGCGAAGCCAATCCGGTCATGCTGCTGCGGCCGGAGAAACTCGCCATCCGCCGGCCGGGGCAGGATGCCGGCGGCACGAACCGGCTGTCGGGAACGATCGCCGAGGCGATCTACCTCGGTTCGGGCTCGAAATATGAAGTGAAGCTCGGCGACGGCTCGATCGCAATCGTGCGTTCGCCGCTCGCCGGCGAAAGTTTTAGCCTCGGTGAGAAGATCGAGCTGTGCTTCGACGGCGCCGATGCGAAACTCCTGCCCGACGACAGCACGGCCGACACAACACTCACCTGATCACCTCATTGTTTTAACGCAATTCCGGACGGAAAACCGTTTCACACTTTTCCTGGAATTGCTCTGGCGGAAACCATCCCATGCAAGTCAAGCGCAACGGCGATATCTCGTTCTGGTATGCGGATTTGGGCCATATCCCCGCGCCGCGTCCGCCTTTGCCCGGCGACACCGAGGCGGATGTCGCGATCGTCGGCGCCGGCTATACCGGGCTTTGGACGGCCTATTACCTTAAGAAGGCCAGGCCTTCGCTGCGCATCGTGCTGCTCGAGCGCGAGTTCGCCGGCTTCGGCGCCTCGGGGCGGAATGGCGGCTGGCTGTCTGGCGGCTTCGGCTGGTCGCGCGAGAAATATCTCAAGACCTCGACCCGGCAAGGCGTCACCGCCATGCAGAAGGCGATGGCAGGCTGCGTCGACGAGGTGATCCGGGTGGCGACAGAAGAGGGCATCGATGCCGATATCCGCCGCGTCGACAATCTGACGGTCGCCACCAATCCGGCGCAGCTGGAACGCGTGCGCGAGGAATGTGAGACGATCCGCTCCTGGGACGCCGATCCCGAACGCATCGAGCTGCTCGACGCCGAGGCGACACGAGCGCGCATCAACATCCGGAATGTCATGGGCGGCTTCGTCATCCACGGCCAGGCGCGCGTGCAGCCGGCCAAGCTGGTGCGCGGGCTCGCGGCGGCGGTCGAGCGTCTCGGCGTTTCGATCTGCGAGAAGACGACGGTGACTGCCATTGCCAAGGGCGTCGTGACCACGGACCGCGGCACGGTGCGGGCCGAAACCGTCATCCGGGCGACGGAAGGGTTCACCGCCGGCATTCCGGGCGAGGAGCGGACGTGGCTGGCGCTCAACAGCGCGCAGATCGTCACCGAGCCGCTGTCGGAAGAGCTTTGGCGCAAGATCGGCTGGGAGGGGCACGAGCTGCTCGGCAATGCCGCGCATGCCTATTGCTATGCCCAGCGCACGCGCGAGGGGCGCATTACCATGGGCGGGCGCGGCGTGCCCTACCGCTACGGTTCGCGCACCGACGTCAATGGCCAGACGCAGCAGGCGACGATCGACCAGCTGCATACGATCCTCACGACGCTGTTGCCGCAGACAGCGGGGAGCCGCATCGACCACGCCTGGTGCGGTGTGCTCGGCGTGCCGCGCGACTGGTGCACGACCGTCGGCCTTGACCCCAGGACACGCATTGGCTGGGCCGGCGGCTATGTCGGGCTCGGCGTGTCGAGCTCCAATCTCTCCGGGCGCACGCTCGCCGATCTGGTGCTTGGCGAGAACACCGAACTGACGCGGCTGCCGTGGGTCAACCGCAAGGTGCGGCCCTGGGAGCCGGAGCCATTCCGCTGGTTGGGCGTCCATTCGATGTACCAGCTCTACCGCATCGCCGATAACCGCGAGGCCGCTGGGCTCAATCACACCTCGAAACTGGCCGCTCTCGCCGACGGCATCACCGGCCATTAGCGGTTCGCAGGACCGTTCCAACTGTTTCGTTTTCGCGCAATTCCAGACCGCCGGAGTTGCCCTGATTTATGGAGACCAGCTTGATCGATCTTTCGACTTTTCACGACCTCGCCAAGGCCGACATCGGCGCCTTCTCACCGAAGCCGACCTCGATCGAAGGGGATCAGCTGGAGGCTGCGCGATCCTTCTTCCGATCGCCGGATGGCAGCGTCGACATCGGAATCTGGGAATGCACCCCCGGCCGCTTTACCGCCGACCGCACGAACTCGTCCGAGATTTGCCACATCATCTCCGGTCGCGTGGAAGTGGGCCGCGCCGACGGCGAGATGCGCGCATTGGGGCCGGGCGACCTTCTCGTCCTGCCGCAGGGGTGGAAGGGCGAGTGGCGTATCCACGAGACCACCCGCAAGCTCTACATGATCCAGAGCGCCGGCTGAGCGCCTATTCCTTGAGGAATGCCGTTCGCCTGAAGCGTTGCGCTTCGGGCGACTTATAATCAGTGATCGATCGGCCCTTTCGGCGAGACAAGCGTCGTGCCCGCGGTGGTCGGGCGCTCGATCATGCGGCGCACGCGCGGCGGGTTCTCGCCGCTGTGCAGCGCGCGGATGCGCTCGCCGACCACGGCGTCGGCGTGGGTGGCGCGCCGGTTGTGGCGGATATACTCGACCCAGGTCGGCGTGTGGTAATGCTCGATCCACACCGACGGATTTTCGAGATCCCGCGCAAGCGTCCAGTTTCGGGCACCGTCACGGCGGCGGATGCGGCCGCGCTCGGCCATGGTCGCCAGAAATTCCGGCACGTCCTCCTCACGGATGATGTACTCGATCATGACGGCGATCGGGCCGCTGCGCGGCTTGACGTCGAGCGCCAGCATCGGTTCCTTGAAGCGGTTGAGCGGATCGAGGTTGAGCACCGTCTGCTTCGGCAAGGGCAGGACCAGGCCGATGGCTGCGCCGGCAAGCATGGCGATCGCCGCCGCGATCAGCGCAATCTCGGCGCCATGCGCGTCGGCGACGACGCCCCAGATCCAGCTGCCCAGCGCGATGCCGCCGAAGGTCGCCGTCTGGTAGATCGACAGAACGCGGCCGACCACCCAGCGCGGCGTCGACATCTGCACCGTGACGTTGAAGTGAGAGAGCGCGATCACCCAGCAGGCGCCGCCGATCAACAGGCCCGCGGACGTCTGCCAGCCATTGCGGCTGACTGCGGCGTTGAGGGCGCAAAGCGCGAAACCGCAGAAGGCCATGCGCACCATCACTTCGCTCGACAGCAGCTGCCTAAGCCGCACGCTGATCAGTGCGCCGCCGACCGCGCCGATGCCGAAGGCGCCGAGCATGATGCCGTAGGTCAGCGCATCACCCTTGACCACGTCGCGCGCCACCAGCGGCAGGAGCGCCAGCACCGCGCCGGCGCTGAAGCCGAAGGCGGAGCCGCGGACCAGTACCTTGGCGATGTTGGGCGACATGGCGACGTAGCGCAGGCCGGCGCCCATCGCGGCGCCCAGCGATTCGCGCGGCAGGGTTTGCTCGGGCAGCGCCGGCTTCCAGCGGGCGAGCACGACGATCAGGCCGACATAGCTGACCGCGTTGGCGGCGAAGGCGGCCGCGGCACCCGCGGCAGCGACGATGACGCCGCCGATGGCCGGGCCGACGCTGCGGGTGATGTTGAAGCCCAGCGAATTCAGCGCGACCGCCGCCGGCACCTTGGCGCGCGGCACCATGTCGCCGACCGAGGCCTGCCATGACGGGCTGTTCAACGCCGTGCCGCTATCGATCAGGAAGGTGAAGGCAAGCAGCGTCCACGGCGTCATCCAGCCTTGCCAGGTGAACAGGGTGAGTAGCGCCGAGACGACCAGCATGAAGGTCTGCGCCACCAGCATCACCTTGCGGCGGTTGAAGCTGTCGGCGATGGCGCCGGCGACGAGCGCGAACAGCATGATCGGCAAGGTTGTCGAGGACTGGACCAGCGCCACCTGATAGGGCGAGGTGGCGATCGTGGTCATCATCCAGGCGGCGCCGACGCCCTGGATCAGGCCGCCGAAATTCGACACCAGGCTGGCCGACCAGACGGCGCGGAAGATGCCGTGCCGGAACGGAGCCAGCGCGGAGACGCGTTCGCTTTCCGGCTCGTCGTCGATCATGGTTGCGCCTTCGTCCGCTATAGAGGCTCGCCGTGCCCGCGGGGGGGCGACTCGCCAAAGAGTGCGACCCAAAAATAGGATGGCAAAGGCGAAAATGCGTCGGCGAAGCTTTAAACCAAGCATCTCGGCCGTCTGGACCAACTTTTGGTTATTTCGCGCCTTTCGCCTCGGCATGCAGGGCCTCGGTCAACGCGCCTGTCGTCTCGCCATTCATGTATAACCGGAGCAGCATTTCCATGCCGACGAGACGCAGACGCGACGTTTCCTGGCTTCTTGCCATGTCGATCAGGTCGTCCAATTCGGAAGAAGACCATCTCATCGCGTCGCGCAGCAGACCGCCGCGCAGCAGCCCTTGCGTGCCGGCCGAAAAGGCGTCGGCCATCTCGAAGCCGTTCTTCGCCGCATGAATGTTTTCGCGCGGCAGATGGCGTTCGGCGACCTTCTTCAGCAGCCACTTGCCGGTTCTGTCGCGATATTTCTGCCTGCGCGGCAGATGAAGGGCGAAGTCGATGAGCCGGCTCTCGAGGAACGGCACCCTGAGCTCGACGGACGCCGCCATGCTTAGCCGATCGTGCCTGTGCAGCAGGTCCTGCAGATGCGAGTAGAGATCGTAGAAGCAGGCGGCCAGGAAAGCGCGGTCGCCAGGCGGCCTGACGCCTTCCAGCCTGTCGAACAGCTTTGTCTGCAGGAAGTTCAGTTCGGGCGACAGGGCCCTGAGCGCCACGGCGCGGTCCGAGGGCGAGCCGCGACCGATCGAGTTGCGGAACGGGGTGCGGCGCAATTCAGCGAATTTGCGGTCACGCCTGGCCTTCGAGCGGAACAGGCGCTGTAGCCAGGACTGGCGCCAGAGCCTGGTCGTCGACGCCTGCCATTTGTAGCCGCCGAAGAGTTCGTCGGAACCCTCGCCGGTGACAGCACTTTGACGCCGTCGGCGCGGCACTGTTCGGCAAGCGCCAGCAGCGCCGCGTGACTGGCATGCCAGCCGTCGGTTTCGAGATGCCAGACCGCGCGCGGCCAGAGCTCGAAGAACCGGTTTTTGTCCAAGGGCACCCGGCGCAGCCCGACACCGACATGGCGGCCGGTCCGCTCGGCGTCCGGCGCCTCGCTGCGGCCGAGCTTCGGGTCGACGACATAGCCGTGCAGCTCCGGCCTGTAGCGTTTGGCAAGCGCGGTGATCAGGCCGGAATCGACGCCACCGCTGCAGGCGGTCGCAAGGCTGGTGTCGGCGATGCAATGCAGCTCGACGCTTTCCTCCAGCAGCTTCTCAAGCGTCGCCTTATATTCGGCGTCTGACGTCTTGTCGCCGATGATACGTGCGGTGTCGATGACGTCGAGAACGTGCCAGAAGCGATGCTTCTCGATGCCTTCTCCGGTGATCTTCCAAATGCCGGCCGGCGGCAGCCGCTCGATGCCGTCGAAGACGCTGTAGCTCGAATCGCGGCTCTGCCAGGCGAGCCGCAGCGTCAGCTCGCGCGTGTCGATCCGGCGCGAAAAATCACGGCAGCCGAGGATCGACTTGTCCTCGGAGGCGAACAGCACGCGGTCTGCGGTGTCGGCGACCGACATCGGCTTTATGCCCAGCCTGTCCCTGGCAAGCCAAAGGGCGCCGTCGCGGGCATCGAAATAGGCGAAGGAGAACATGCCGTCGAACAGCGGCACCGCCTTTTGCGGTCCCCAGTGATGCAGGGCCTGCAGCACCACCTCGGTGTCGCACACCGTGCGGAATGTCAGGCCTTCCGCTTCCAGCGTCTTGCGCAGCGCGCGAAAATTATAGACCTCGCCATTGTAGCACAGCACGCCGTCGCCGGAGGCGGTCAGCATCGGCTCGCGCGCGGCGGGCGACGGGTCGATGATGGTCAGCCGGCGGTGGCCGAGCGCCAGGCGCGCATTGTTCCAGTTGCCGTGATCGTCGGGACCGCGATGCGCCAACGCCCGCATCATGCTTGCGACATCGGAAAGATCGCCGCTGCCGATCGGATCGCGCTTTCGCCAGACGCCGGCTATTCCGCACATGGCCCGCCGGCTGTTCTTGCCTGATGCATCGCTTCCTGAAAAATCGCCTGAGACAATGGCGTCGACCGATGCCGGCGCGCCTACACTCTAGCTGCAACGAAGGCCACCGCAAGGGATCCAGCGGCTTGCAAGCGGACCGCCAGACGCTCGCCGCGGCTTCGCGTCAGAAGCCGTGTTCGATACGCTCGAAGATGACGTTGGTGAAGGCCGAGATCTGGCTGCCGATGAACGGGCCGGTCAGCGCCACCACAAGCATGATGGCGATGATCTTCGGAACGAAAGTCAGCGTGATTTCCTGGATTTGGGTCAGCGCCTGGATCAGCGCGATGCCGATGCCGACCACCATCGCTACGAGCACCACTGGGGCAGACGCGGTCAGAACCGTCCACACCGCGTACTGGACGATATCGAGGGCATCGGCCTCATTCATCGGCTGGCTCTGCGCGAAACCGGTTAGGCGGCCGGCTTGATCGACACGCCGGCGCCGACCGGGACCTGGGTGCCGTCCTGCAGCACGGCGATCAGGCCGCTGCTGGAGAGCGTCACCGAAGCCACGGTGCCGGTGGTCTTGCCGTCGGCCGAGGTGATCGAGCGGCCGATCAGCGCGTCGGCCTGCGATAATGCCGAGGACTGCATGATCTGGTCGAGCTTGGTGTTGGTCTGCACCGACTGCTCGACCTGCGAGAAGGTGGCGAGTTGCGCGACATATTGCGTCGAATCCATCGGCTTGGTCGGATCCTGGTTCTTCATCTCGGCGATCAGCAGCTTTAGGAACGACTGGTAGTCCACCGCCGTCTTCGAAGTCTGCTGGCTGGCCTGGTTGGCGCCAACCGGGATCGTTGTCGTCATGTCGACGGCCATCTTATGCTCCTACAGCCAGCGCGCGCCGCGTTTCGGGAATGTCGTCATTGTCTTCGAGCGCCTTGCGCTCGAGCGGATAGAGCGCGCGGATCGCTTTTAGCGCCTCATAGATATCGTCCTCGCCGACCATGCGGTCGATCTGCTTCAGGCTGTTGCAGATGTCCTGGTTGTCGAAGCTTGCGATCAGCATCGGCAGCGAGCGGCGGAACATGTCGCGCGCCTCCGCGGCGCCCGCCGGATTGATCAGCATGATCTGCACGATGAAATAAAGCTGCCTGAGCGGCGTAGAAGCCTGGTCCGCCTGGATCACATGGCTTTCGAGCAGGAACTGTACATCGTTCATCAGCTCGATGGTAACCTTGCGGTCGACGCGGATGACCGCGCCGTTGATATAGATCTTCTCGTTCGGCTTCAGCGATATCTTCAGCGTGTTGGTCATTGGATGCCGTCTCGGATGATCTGGGAAACCTCGATCAAACCTTCGAAATTGTTGGTGCGGCCCTGGCGGATGTCCTCGGTCTCGCGCAGCAGCCACAGGCCGATGGAGATCAAATTGGCGCGCAGCTCCTTGGGGAGCGCGTTGTCGCTGGAGCCGAGATCCTCGACGAAGGCGGTCCAGACGCGGTTGGTGAAGTGCAGCGCCTCGACCGCTTCCATGGAATCGGTGCCGACGGCGGCTGCCGCTGCCAGCATGTCGATCGAGCGGGTGAGCAGTTGCCGCTCCCGGTCTTTGGCATCGGCGACGGAGTCGGTCTGGATGTCGGCGTATGAGAATTGATACATCGTCGGCGCTCTGGCGTTCCGGTTTACGTGTTCAAGTCAGATAGTTGAGCAGACTGAGCTGCTGCAGACGCGCGGTCAAAGCGAAGGATGTCTCGATATGCTGCGTCAGGTCGGCGACGCGGGTCGCGGCCTCCGACGGATCGACGCCCTCGAGATCGACGATGTGCTTCTCGAAGAGGTCGACCTGGGTCTTCATGCGGTCGCTGGCATCGGACACGCGCTGCTGGGCAATGCCGGTCTCGGCTCGTATCTGAGTAATGCCGCCGATAGCTTCGCCGACCAGCGTCTGGGCGCGGCTGACGATGGCGTTCTGGGCGGCCTCGCTGATATTGCCATTGACCAGGCTGCTGACTATGGCAGCCGCCATGGCGAGCTTGCGGATACCTTGCTCGTTGGCGCTGATCGAGGTCTGGGTGGTCTCGTTGAGGGAGATGCGGCTGGTGATCTGGTCGTCGGTGGCGTTCGACCAGTTGGTCTGCCAGCCGGTGCCCAGGAATTGCGGCTCGACCTTCGTGGTGATGAAGTCGTCCATCTGCGCGGCGGTGATGTTGGCCGCCGCCGGGTCGGTCTGGGTGAAACCGAAATAGCTCCAAAAGGCGGCATCGAAGGCCGCCTTGGCCGGCGAGCCGGCGGCATTGAAATCGTCGATCGGCTTGACGTCGGTGTTGGTTCCGGCAAACAGATATTCGCCGTTGACGCTGGTGTTGAGAATACCCGTCATCTGCTGCAGCGCCGAGGCGCCGGCGGTCTGCAGGATACTGGCCGAGGAATCGCCCGAGACGCCGCTGGTCAGTGCCGACAGGAAGCTCTGCGCGGTGTCGGCGACCTGGCCGAGCGAATCCTGAGTCGAGGTCAGGCGCGCCGCGACGAGCGCGTTGGAATCGACGATGCCGTTCAGCCGGTCGAGATCGCGCTGGAAGGTGACGGCCTGGGTCGTACGGCTGCCAAGCGCCAGGCCGACATCGGCGACCGTGCCGGTCTGTGATTCCTTCGTCGCCTTGACGAGATCGGCCTGCATTTTCACCTGCTGGTAGCGCAGCGCGTTGGAAATGGCAGCCGAGGAAACGCCTGTCGCTTTCATGAGTTTATCCCACCGCGCTCATCAGGGCGTCCAGCATGTCGCTTACCGTCTTCATCATATGCGCCGAGGCCTGATAGGTGTGCTCGAGGTCGAGGAGCAGGGACATCTCCTGGTCGACATTGACCCCAGTGTCATTGGACAGCGCCTCGGCCGTGCGCGCCGCCAGAGCCTGCTTGCTGTCGGCATTGGTCGAGGCCTGCTGGCGCACACCTTCGAACCAGCCGATCGCATTGGCCGCATAGTCGGATACGCCGGAGCTGACGGTGATGCCGGCCGAGTTGTCGAAGGCCATCGGCTGATCGAGCTTGTTGGAGTAGCCGATCAGAAGGTCCGCATAGGATGCGCCGCCGCCGGTGTTGGCGACATAGGCCGCACCGTTGGCGCCGCCGTCGCGCAACAGCGCGGGATTGCCGCCGGCGCTCGGATCGAAGGCGGCGTTGACGCTGATCGTGCCGGCGAGTCCGTCGACCAGCGTGCCGGCGGCCGGAATGGCCGGAGCGCCCGACCATGTGAACAGGCCGGTCGCATTGGGCTGCGACGACGAAGTTTCGGCAAATGCCGTAATGAGACCGCGCGCGATCTCGTCGAGCTGGCTCTGCATGGTCGAGGCGACGCCGTCGCGCAGCTTCAGAAGTCCCGCAAGCTTGCCGTCGGCGGTGGTGTTGTCGCCGGTGCCGGCCGAGACCGGCACGTTGTCGATGTAGATGGTGTTGCCGGGCGTGCCGGCCGAATAGGCGGCCGATGGCGTGAAAGTCACCGAGCGCGGCACTGTCTCGAACAGCGTCGCGCCGTCCTTGGTGGTGATGACCATGTCATTGTCGCCACGCGTGAAGGTCGAGACCGGGACATATTCCGATATCTTCTTCAAAATAGCGTCGCGCTGGTCGAGCGCGTCGGAAACGTCGGTGCCGGAACGGGTGCCCGAGATGACCGCCTTGTTGGCGTCCTGAAACTGGCTGAGCAGCGAGTTGAGATCGTCGACGGCGGTGGCGATCTGGCTGTCCGCCTGGGTGCGGAAATCCTGGATCGCCTTGGTGCCGTTGTTCAGCGAATTCACCACCTGCTTGGCAGCATCGACGACGCTGGTTCCAAGGTTCTGGTTCGACGGCGTGGTGGCGTAGAGCTGCAAGGCCTTTTGCAGGTTGGCGATCGCGGTGGAGGGGGAGGACGCATTGTCGACCCCGTTGACCGACAGGTCGAGCTGATCCATGCCGTCGTAAAGCGCGCTCTGGCCGCTCCATGCCGACAGCGCCGAGAGATTCTGCCGGAACAGGAGATCATTGGCGGTGCGCTGGATCTCCACCGCCCTGGCGCCCGGCGCCGTGCTGGTCACCACGGCGATGCGGCGGGTGTAGTCCGGGTTCGACGCATCGGCCACATTGCGCGACACGACGCTGGTTTGCTTGGACGTGGCCAGAAGCGCCGACTGGGCAATGCTTAGAGCGGAGGAAAGCGACATGCTGATCTTTCACGGGCGGCGCCCGTCGTTTATCTCTTCAGGTTGACGAGGACGTCCATCAGGTCCGAACCGGTCTGGAAAACCTTGGAATTGGCGGTGTAGCTGCGCTGCGCCGCAATCATGTTGGTCAGTTCCTCGGCAATATCGACATTGGAGTTTTCAAGCGCGCCGGAGACGATGGAGCCGAGCTTGCCTTCATTGGCAAAGCCGATGCGGACGGCGCCGGAGTCGGTGCTCTGCACATAGACGTTACCGGGCATCGCGGTGAGGTTGTCGGGGCTCTGAACGTCGGCCAGCGGGATCTTGTAGAGCGCCTTGGTCGAGCCGTCCTCGAACTGCGCGTAGATCACGCCGTCCTGACCGATCTGCACCTTCTGGATGGAACTCGGCGCGTTGCCATTGACCTTGGCGTCGGCGACCGTGAAGCCGGTGCCGAGCTGGGTCACCTTTGAGAGATCGAGGTCCAGCGTCGAGCCGCCCGGCACGGTGAAGGAGATGCTGTCGGTCGCGCCGGTGAGCTTGCCCGTGGTGGTGTCGAAGGTGAGGTTCGTCGATGCCAATGCCCCGCCGGTGTAGGGGAAGGAGGTGCCGGGCGTCGCCTTCGACTGATCGAAGACGGAGACTTCCCAGGTGCCGGCGCCGGTGTTGGTGAAATAGACGTCGAGCAGCTTCTTGTTGCCAAGATTGTCATAGGCGACCAGCGAGGTCTTCGACGTGTACTGGGCCGAAGCGCTATTGGTGGAGGGCAGGCTGCCGGCCGCGACCGGGGTAGCGCCCGCAGGCAGGTTGCCGCTGAAGGTTCCTTCCGTGCTCGGCGTCGCCGTCATTTCCTGGTCGGAGATCTGCACCGGCACCAGGCCTTCGAAGCCGTTGGCAGTCGCCGACGGCTCGCCATTGGCATAGCTGTAGGCCATAAGCTGGTAGCCCGCGGCATTGACTAGCCGGCCTTGCGCGTCCGGAACGAAGGAGCCGGCGCGGGTGAGATAGGGCGTGCCGCTGGCATCCTGGACGACGAAGAAGCCGTCGCCGTTGACGGCAAGGTCGGACACCGAGGTGGTGTATGTCATGACGCCCTGCGTGCTGACAGCGGAGCGGATTGTGGTGGTCACGCCGCCGGAATTATAGGCGCCCCCGGTGCCGGGCATGATCAGGGACGAGAACTCGGCCGAAGAGCGCTTGTAGCCAGTGGTGTCGGAGTTGGCGATGTTGTCGGCCACCGCGGAGAGGCGGTTGGCCTGCGCGTTCATACCGGAAACGCCGGTCCGCATCATTCCGTAGAGGCTCATCGATGGATCTCCGCAGTGCCTTGGTAGCAGGCCATGAAACTAGGCCTCGTGTCTTGCGCGAGGCTGGCGCGGGACATGCATTTTCGGGGCCATCAAAACACCAGCCGATAGCCGAGGAACCTCTTGGAATCGATCGGGTCGTGGCCGAGCTTCTCACGCAGCTTCTTGCGCAGCTTCGAGATGTGGCTCTCCACCACATTCTCCTCGACCTCTTCGTCGAAGATGCCGTAGATGGCGTTGAAGACCTGGGTCTTGGTCACGCGCCGGCCGCGGTTGCTAGCCAGATATTCCAGGATGCGCCGCTCGCGGCGCGGCAGCGGCAGCGGCTCGCCGTCGATCTCCGGATCGCGGCCGTCCATGAAGATGCGCATCGCGCCGACTTCGGTGTAGGCGGCTTCTTCGGAGCCGCGGCGGCGGATGGCGGTGATGCGGGCGAGAATCTCGCGAATATGGACAGGTTTGCGAACGACGTCGTCGACGCCGCTTTCGAACAGCCGCAACGTATGTTCGAGCGAGTGCTGTTCGCTGAGCGCGATCACCGGCGCGCCGGTGCGGTCGCGGATCTGGCGCGGCGATATTGCGCCGTCGCGGCAGTCCCCGATCAGAAAGGCCCTGACGGATCTGAGATCAGTATCGGCGGCGGAACTCACCCACTCGCCGAATTCGCCTGGCGCAAAGCCGGCCGTGGCCACTCCCTCGCGATCGAAAAGTGAAGAGTAGCCCTCTGTCACGAGCTCTCGCTCGTCAACGATCACGATCATCGGCCCACCCTCCGAATCAAATTCACTTGCCCCGTGCGGAAAGGGGTACCCGGCCCGGCGAATCCTGAAAAACCATCATTTCTTGTAGCTATTTTCTTGGGAGTTTTTTTGGAGACCGTAATAAAGGCGGCTGTGCAGGTTATTCGCGCCGAACTGTCGGCCGACGATATTGGCACCAGCGCGTATGCCGGCGACGGTCGATCGACGTTTGAGAGTTGGCAACTATTGATTGCAGAAAGTGCTGGCATTCGGCGTCCATTTGCCGAAGCCGGTGGCGACCATGTTGGCGATGACACGGCAGACATAGACCTTCTGCGCCGGGTCGTTGTCGGGGCCGGCATGATAGCGGGCGACGGCCATCGACCAGGTCATGTGCCTGGCATGCAGGCTTGCCAGGAAGCGCGCCGCGTAGTCGACATTCTGATGCGGGTCGAGCATGTCCTCGACGCTGCGGAAATGATCGCCATGATAACGGTGGTTGATCTGCATGCAGCCCAGGTCGATCAGTACCTTGCCTTCACGACGGGCATTCTCGAAGGTCGCCAGAGCCTCGGCGCGGCTGCGCGGGAAGACAGCTTTCCCTTCTATATTCAAGGCATTAGGCTGAAGGCTTCCCTTCTTTCCGGTCTCTGTCAGGCCGACCGCGTAAAGAATGCCGGCCGGCACGCCGTAGCGGTCGGCGGCGCGCAGGATCTCAGGCTCGCAGGGATTGGCGGCGGCACCGGCCGCTCCGACGGCGAAGCTAGATATACATATCGTCGTCAGCACGCTCGCGAAGAGGCGAAGCGGCACGAGCGAATTCCTGCGCGCCATTGCCATCGTTCCTTTCCGGTTGCCGGTCGCCCCCCGCGCTGTTGCCGCCAGAGTTCCCGGGCTGGAACGAAGGCTGGTCGCGGCCAGTCGACATCGGCATGGCGCTGGTCGCGTCGGCGCGGCCGGCCGCATGTACTGCTATCGAGGGTTGCAAGATCGTCACCTTGTCGACATCGAAGCCAAGGCTGCGCATGGATTTGACGATGGCATCGCTGTCGGCGGTGAGACGGCGGTAGGCCTCGTGTGTCTCGGGCTTCATCTCAATCGAAAGTTGCTCGCCCGAGAGCCGCAGGCTAGCGGTGACCGATCCTAGCTCCGAAGGGTGGAGCTCGATCTTCAGCACGTGTGTCGGAACGGCAACAGAATTAGTCGTCTGCCAGCCTGCCGAGGCGCCCGCGAAGGCGTGCTGGACGCCCTTGTCGGAGGCAAGCGCCTCAACCAGCGCCGATGCCGTCTGGCCGATCGGGTTCTGCGCCGGCGCCGGGAAGCTCTGCTGGCTGACGACTTCCATGCGTGCGGCGGACGAAGACGGCTTGCCCGGTGGCTGCTGCGTGGTCGACTGCGATTGTTGCAAGGCCTTGGAGGCGGAAGCAGGCCGCCAGCCTTGCGGCGGTACCGGGTTGTCGGCCTGCGGTTCGTTGCCTTGCGCCGGCACGATCTTGGCATCGCTGTGGCCAGGCATGTCGAGTGCCCCGTCAGCCTTCACCGGCTTCTGCCCTAAGTCAGGCCCGTGGTCCTCAGCCGCGGCCAAACGGACGGATCGCGACTGCGGCCCGCCGGAGCCGTCGACCGCCGCGCGTTTGCCCGGGCGCAGCGGCAATTGCGGCGTTCCATGCCCGCCGGCGCCATCTTCACCGTCGGCGGGACCATTGCCGCCGGCGCTCGAGGACTGCGCGAAATGCTTCATGTCGCTCAGCGCCATCAGGAGCGGCAAACGGCCCTGCAGCGGCGCGGAATTGCTGGTTTGCGCTGTGGTATCTTCATCCAGCCCTGGCTTTGTGTCCTCGATCTGGGCACTGCTTTTCGCGGCCTTTCCTGTGGTCGCTTTCGACTGGGCGGATTTTCCACCCGGCGCCAGGTCGGGCTCGCCTTTGCCTATGGCAGATGAGCGCCTTGCGGGATGTGCGTCCGGCGTTGCCGGTCCGGAGGCATGTCCGCTCCGCGGCCGGTCGGGCTTTTCCGCGCCTTGCACTATCTCGCCGAAATTCTGGTCCTTGTCCTTACCGTCGGCGGCGTGCTGCCGGGGCTGCGACTGGGTCGAAGCGAAGCCCGGCAAGGTCTGGCTGACGCTGGTCATTTGGGAGCTGCTCCGAGGAGTTGGTCGATCTGGTCGAGCTGACGGCGCGTGCTGGTCACCGCCGCATCGATCGGGTCTTGCGGATCGGGCATCGCCGGCGCGGATGCCTGCACCACCGGCTGGGCGGCAGTCGGCGCGCGGACGGCCGCCGGCGTTTCAGCCGTTGTTTGCGCCGGCTGCGGGGCGGGTGGCGGCGGAGCCGCGGGCGCGTCTTTCCCCGGATCACTTGACGCGACCGTCGAACCGCTCGCCGCGACCGCAGGCTGGTCGGGCATCGCTCCTTCCACCGGAGGCAGGTCCGCATCGGTCGGATCGGCCGACGTCTCAGCCGCGGATTTCGCGTCCTCGCCTTTTGCGGCGGTTGCCGGCGCAGCGTCGGCTTTCGCGGCCGCTTTCACTGGCGCCACAACTTCGCCTGCGACCGCCTGCGCCGCGTCGAGCAGATCGCGGTCGCCTTGCGAAAGCTGGCTGCGGTCGATCTTGCCGAGCTTGGCGCGCACTTCATCGACACTGGCCGATGTCATGGTGGAAAGGCCCGAATAGAGCTGGGTGCGCGGGTCATCCTGGTTGCCGTTGCGGCCCCGCTCCGCCTTGGCTGAGGCGAAAGCCGAGAGCTCCGTCATGCCGTCGATCGCGGCGTGCCGCGCGATGCGCAGGTAGATCACCTTCTCGCGCTCGGGATCCATCATCGAGGTGATGTCGGCGATCTTGTCCTGGCTGATCGCCATGTGAAGCGTGATGACGCCGGAAACGAAGGCATCGGCAAACTGGCTGGCGTAGGGCGAATAGAGATAGGACGCGACATACTGGGTCGAGGCCAGCGCGAAGCGGGCGGCGTCGCCCCGTGCGGCCGCGATGCCGACAGAGCGGCGCAGTGCAGCCTCCTCGACGAGCGTGCCGGGGCTGAGAAGGCGCGCTACGTCGAGCAGCGTCAGCGCTGCTGCCGGGTCATCGGTCGCAAGCAGCGAGCCTTTGACCAGGGCCAGGAAAGCGCCGATATCGGCGGGCACGCTCATCGGATCGATCGGCTTCAGCGTTTCGATCGCCTCGGCCGGCCGGCCGTTTAGATAGGCGACGACGCCCTTGGCGATGGCGAGGCTTTGCGCGTCGGTAATCGCGCGCGAAGCCGCCGCCGCGACCGTCACCGGATTGCCGCCGCTCATGCCGTAGACCAGCAAGGCACGGAAATTCTTCGGCTCCTTGAAATCCTCGGCGTTGGCGTCGCGCAGCCGGGCGTCGACCATTTCGAGGAGCTTCGCCTGCATCGGCAGCGCGGCATGATCGCCGCCGGCTATGCGATCCTGGATCAGTTGCAGCGAACGCACCAGTTGATAGGGCTGCAGCGTGTCCTGTGCGAAGGCCGCCGATGGCACCCCCGCCGCTAACAATAGCAGCGCTATCGCGCCGCCGATGACGCTCCTGCCTTTCATCCGCCGGCCGTCATCAGGATCTCAATGCGGCGGTTCGCGGCCGCCATCGGATCGGAGGCGATCTTGGGCTGCCGGTCGGCGAAGCCCGCGACCTCGGTAATGCGGCTTTCATCGACGCCGCCGCGCACCAGCATGTAGTAGGCCGAATGAGCGCGCGCGGTGGACAGCCGCCAGTTGTCGTAAGTGTCGCTGCGGAACGGCCGCGCGTCGGTGTGGCCGCTGATGGTGATGGTGCCCTTCTTCTGGTTGATGATGTGGCCGATCTTTTCCATCGCCAGAACCAGCTCGCGGCGCGGCATGGCCGAGCCGATCTCGAACATGCCGAAATCGAGCTGATCAGTGATCGAAATGACGACGCCCTTGTCTGTCGCCTCTACCGAGACGCCGTCGGCGAGCCTCTCGCCGGGCAAGAATGCCTTGGCGAGTTCCTTCTTGATATCAGCCGCTTCCTGGAGGGCGGCTTTGCTCGGCGTCTTGTCGCCCTTATCGGTGGTCTGCTCTTGTTCGGCCTTTTCCGCCTCCGCCGCCTCGGCTTTAGCCTCGCCGGCCATTGCCTCGCGCTTGTCGGCTTGCCCTTTCTGACCCTGTGCCTTGTCGCTCCCGGACGCTTCGGTCGACGGCTTCTCCGCTTTGCCCGGCGACGTTTTTTGCCCGCTCCTGGCGTCGGTGCCCGGAGTCGCCGGCGGTTCCAGCGGCGCGGCCGTGAGCGGAGGTGCAGCCGGAACGGCCTTCACCTTCGGCACCGCGACGGTGGCGACTTTCTCGCCGGGCTTGGCCGGATCGCCTTCGATCTTGGCGCGTTCGGCGGTGGCTTCGGCGCCAGGCGCCGCCACCTGCTGCGACCAGAAATCCGGCGCGAACGGATCGCGGTAGGATTCGCCGCCGGAGGCGCCGGTCGCCGGACCGGCCGTCTGGGCGCCGCCTTCGCCCTTGGCGCTGATATTCTGCATCACTCCCGTATCGGCGGCGATCTCCGCCAGCACCGCGTAGGGATCGGCAAACAGCTTCTCATCGGACAACTGGGCATCCTGCGCCCCGTCCTTCGTCTGGCGGCGTTCGGAGGAGCCGGCGCCGCCCTTGCCGTCATCGCCCGCCTTGGTCGCGCCCTGCTGTGGGTTGTCCGCGGTCAGCCCAACCTTGCTCGGGCCGTCACCGAGGTCTTCCAGGCCCTTGCGGCTGGAGTTGCGGTCGATCAGCTCGACCGGATTGAAATAGCTGGCGACGGCAGCCTTGGTCTGCTCATTGGCGGCGTTGATCAGCCACATGACGAGGAAGAAGCACATCATCGCCGTCATGAAGTCCGCGAAAGCGATCTTCCACACGCCACCATGGTGAGCGTCGTCATGACCGTCGTAATTACGCTTGACGATGATGATCTCGTGCCGGGGGTCGGCGTGGTCGACGGCGCTCATGACAGGACCTCCGATAACGACGCCGACCACTCGGCGACACGTGTCTCGAACACAGTTTCGTCGATGGTGACGGTCAGGTCGAAGCCCGGGGCCTCAGTGAAGTCGAGATTGGCGGCGCGGGATCCGAGCGCCTCTTTCAGCGGCTCGAACAGCGAGAGCGGGCCCCGGACACCGATGCGCACGGCCTCGCTGTCGGCGACCGCGGCGCTGATGGCTTGCGACAGAGCCTGCAGCGACCGTTGCTGCAGGTCGTCGCTGAGAAGGCCGCTGACGATGCGGGCGACCGTCGCGCCGGCAAGCTCGGCAACACGCCGCTCCATGGCCTCGACGCGCGTGGCTACGGCCGTGCCGAGATCGCCGCCGAAGCTTTCGAGGAATGCTTTCGCGGCTTCGTTATTGGCCTGGCGCTCGGCGTCGAGCGCGGCCTGATGTGAAAGCGCGAGGCGTGCCTCGAGCGCCGCCTCTGCCTCGGCCACAGCCTCGGCGATCAGCGCGCCGATATCGGCCTGCGGCGGCGGCGCGGCCGGACTATGTTGGACGTCGCGATCCTTCGGCGCCTGGCTAGCTGCCGAGGTCCGCAACCCGAAATCGGGCAGGAGATCGAAGAGGGCTGCCGAAGCCATGGCCTACCCCACGGCTTCCGGGGCGGCAGCCCATTTGCGCAAGATCTGCGCGGTGCGCTCCTCGTTGAGGTCGACCATGCGGGCAAGTCGCTCCTGCGGCGCCGGCCGGATCTTCTGGCGCAGGTCGTCGAGCGGTGTCGCGCCGCCGGCGCGTGCGCCGGGGAGCGTGCCGGCCGGAGTTTCGGCGGTGATCGCGGCGACGGGAGCATCGGGCGTCGGCAAGGAACGCTGCACGTCGTCGAAGCTCGGTCCGGCAATGGCCGCGGGCTTCGCCGACGCCGTCAGCGCGGCGGCCATCGGCTTCAGGCCGAAGAAGGCCACCAGGAAGACGACGACGATGAAGGCGCCGGCATTGATCAGCGTGCCGGTATAGGTGCCGATTGGGGCGAGGATGCCCGGCTGCTCGATCGGCTCGCCGTCGAGGCCGTTGATGAACTCGACCGCCGACACGTTGATGACGTCGCCGCGCTTGTCGTCGAAGCCGGTCGCCGAGGCGACCATCTTCTGGATATCGGCGACGCGCTTGGCGATCTGCTCCGGGGTGGCGTCCTTGCCGAGGATGGTCTTCAGACGATCCTGGTTGACGACGACCGCGATCGACATCTTGTTGACCGTGTAGCCGTTCGAAACGGTCGCGATCTTCTTCGAGTTGATCTCATAGTTGGTGATCTCTTCCTTGCGGTCGTTCTGCGAGGAGGATTGCGGTCCCTCCGTGGTGGTGGTCTGCGTCTCGGGCAGGTTCTGCTCGACGCTGGTCGGGGTCGAAGCCTGCTTCTGGTTGCTCGCCTCGTTGGTCTTCACCGATTGCACCGAACGCTCGACGCGCGAGTTCGGATCGAAGATCGTCTCCTCGGTCTGGCGGCTGTCGGTGTTGACGTCGGCCTTGACGCTGGCGCGGAAATTGTCCGGGCCGAGATAGGGAGTGAGCGCGCGGCGTATGTTGTCGCCGATCTGCGCCTCGACCGTCTGCTCGACGCCGAGCGTGCGCGCCGCGCTGGTGTTGGATGGGTCGTCGCCGGCGGCCAAAAGATTGCCGTTGGAATCGAGCACCGTGACCTTGTCGGCCGAGAGGCCCGGAACGGCCGCGGCGACGAGGTGGCGGATCGACATGGCGCTTTTCTCGGCATCGTTGCCGGCATAGCGGATGACCACCGAGGCGGAGGGCTGCTGCTCGTCGCGCCGGAAATTGGCGCGCTCGGACATGACGATGTGGACGCGCGCCGCCTTGACGCCGGAGATCGACTGGATGGTGCGAGCGATCTCGCCTTCCAGAGCCCGCACGCGGGTGATCTGCTGCATGAAGGAGGTGAGGCCGAGCGAGCCCACATTGTCGAACAGCTCGTAGCCGGCATTGGCGCTGGTCGGCAGTCCTTTCTCGGCAAGCAGCATGCGCGCCTGCGCGGTGGTGCCGGCCGGCACCAGCACGGAGGTGCCGTCGGAGCCGACATCGAAGCCGATGCCGGCATCGGCCAGCACCAGGCCGATCTGGTTGACGTCGGAACGCTCGAGGCCGACATAGAGCGTCTCGTAGGCCGGGCGGTTGAGATAGACGGAAGCGATGCCGATGACGGCCATGACCAGGGCCGCGATGCCGCCCATGAGCGCCAGACGCCTCACGCCGAAGCTCTTCAAATTCGCGATGATGCTCTGGATCTGTTCCGGCACGATTCAACCGCTCCCAGCATGACTGCCCGCCGGAAGACTAGACCGCGAAGCTTGTGCGAGGATGATAGGGTGCGCCCGCCAAAGAGCCGGCAAGATGCAGAATGCGCAATTTCCCTCCCACTAACGCAAAAGGCCGCGCTTCGGACGCGGCCTTTCCGTCGGTCGATGGTGATCAGGCGGCTTAGCCGTTCTTGAACAGCTGCAGGATCGACTGCGAGGAGCTGTTGGCGATCGACAGTGACTGGATGCCTAGCTGCTGCTGGACCTGTAGCGCCTGCAGGCGGGTCGATTCCTTGTTCATGTCGGCATCGACGAGCTGGCCGACGCCGCGATCGATGGAGTCCATAAGGCTCTGCGTGAAGGTCTTCTGCAAGTCGATCGAGCTCTTGGCGGCGCCGAGCACGGTGGCGGCGTCGGTAAGCTGACTCATCACGTTGTCGATCTTGGTGACCATCTGGGTGATGATGTCGTCGGTCACGCCCGTCGCCGTGATGTCGAGATTGAAGGCGGAGACGTTGTCGATCTTGACAGGCGTGCCCGTCACCGCAGTCTGGCCGGCGGTGTTGGCGGCGATGTCGGTGCTGCCGGCGGCGATCGAGGCAGCGTAGGCGGCGTCATACGCCGACTGGTCCGCAGCTGTGGAATAGATCGACGTCTTGCGGTCGAGAATGCCCTGGTTCTTGACGGCGGTGGAGAGGCCGGAATCGAACAGCTTGGTGCTCTCGACATTGATGTCGATCGTTCCAAGCGAGATGGCGCCCGACGAGGAGCGATTGAACGAGGAGACGATCTTGGCGTCCGGTTGGACGCCGTCATTGGCGGCCGCGACCTGCGTCGACGTCACCGAGAGATAATTCGAGCCGGAGAAGGTGGCGGCGTCGGCGAAGGATTTCATCTGCGCCTGCAGCGTGGTGATTTCGGTCTGCGTCTTGGCCTTGTTGGCATCCGACTGGCCGACGGCCGACAAAAGCTTGGTCTTGATCTGGCCGATCGTCGAAAGGACGTTGTTCATGCCGGTATAGGCGGTGTCGACCTTCGAGGCGCCGAGGCCGAGCGCGTCCTGCACGGTCGACAGCGCCGAGTTGTCGGAGCGCATCGTGGTGGCGATCGACCAGTAGGCGGCGTTGTCGGAGGCCTCGGAGACCCGGTAGCCGGTCGAGATCCGGGCCTGCGTCTGCTCGAGCGATTTGTTGGTGGCGTTGAGGCTTTGAAGTGCAGTCAACGCCGCAGCGTTCGTCATGATGCTCGCCAAGAAACTCGCTCCTTCTCAAAAGCCGGCATGCCACGCAGGCCGGGGCCCGACCTGCCCATCGGTTGCGATCGTGCCGGTCGGGCCGAGTCGACAACCTGTCGTATGTCATTGGTTAACCATACCTAGCGCGATATGGTTAATGGCCTGTTAAAAGTAGGCTTCCGAGAAGTTAAGAGGCGAAGGTTGCGCGGACCTTGAGCAAAGCAATTCCAGGAAAAGTGTGAAACGGTTTTCCGTCCGGAATTGCTTCAAAGCAAATAGAGATGGAGCGGTTCACCGTTTCCGTAAATGGCGAACCGCTCCAAAAAAAATCGGGCCGCGCTTTTGGCGCGGCCCGATGCTTTGGCCTGGTCGGTATAGAACGATCAGCCGCGGAAGAGCGACAGGATCGACTGCGACGAGCCGTTGGCGATCGACAGCGCCTGGACGCCGAGCTGCTGCTGTACCTGCAGCGCCTGGAGGCGGGTCGATTCCTTGTTCATGTCGGCATCGACGAGCTGGCCGACGCCGCGATCGATGGAGTCCATCAGGCTCGAGGTGAAGGTCTTCTGCAGGTCGATCGAGCTCTTGGCGGCGCCGAGCTTGGTGGCGGCGTTCGTCATGTCCTTGAGCGCAGCGTCGACGACCTTCATCATATCCGCGATCTGGGTATCGCTGGCCGCGGTGGTGCCAGAGAAGATCTTCATGGTGGCCACCGAATAGGTGTCGCCCGCCGCCGATGCCGCACCGAGGGTCGGGTTTTGCACGGTGGTGGTGACAGCGCCGGTCGCGCCGGCGCGGTCGGCGTCGAGAATACCCTTCGACACACCCGCCGCGGTGCCAGCCTCATAGAGCTTGATGCTTTCCACATTGACGTCGATCGTCGAGATCGAAACCGAGCCGCTGGCGTCGCGGTTGAAGGCCGAAACGATCTTCACGTCGGCTGCACTGGTGGCGGTGGCGCCGCTGTTGACCGACAGCATGTTGGTGCCGGAGAAGGTGGCGCCGTCGGCATAGGCCTTCAACTGATTCTGAAGAGCAGCGATTTCGACCTGGGTCTTTTCCTTCGAAGCATCGGTCTGGCCGTAGGAAGCGGTCAGCTTCTGCTGGATCTGGTTGATGGTCGAGATCGCGCTGTCCATGCCGGTATAGGCGGTGTCGACCTTCGAGGCGCCGAGGCCGAGCGCGTCAGAAACGGTGGACATGGCCTGGTTGTCGGAACGCATCGTGGTGGCGATCGACCAGTAAGCGGCGTTGTCCGAAGCCTGGGAGACGCGATAGCCCGTCGAGATGCGGGCCTGGGTGGTGTCGAGGTTCTTCTGGGTGGCGTTCAAGCTCTGCAGAGCGGTCAACGCCGAGGCGTTGGTCATGATACTGGCCATGGTACTCGTACCTTGTTTTTACACGGATTTTTGTGACATACCGGCATGTCCGGTATGACGGTGCGGCATCATGCCAATGACCGCTGAGTTGGGTCACCCGCCATCTGCGAGCGACTATGGCGGCAAGTTGCTACCAAAGAGCTAAATCGGACGGTTAATCGAAAATATATTGCGTAAAATTCAATGCAGTGGGGCGCTGTTTCGGCACCCGGGCCGGGTGCGTCAGGTGAAGGATCGCACCAGGCTGCCGACCAGAAGGTTCCAGCCGTCGATCAAAACGAAGAACAAGATCTTGAACGGCAGCGACACCACCGTCGGCGGCAGCATCATCATGCCCATGGCCATGGTCACCGTGGCGACGATGAGGTCAATGACGAGGAAGGGCAGGACGATCAGGAAGCCGATCTCGAAGCCGCGCCGGATTTCCGAGATCATGAAGGCCGGCACCAGGATGCGCAGGTCGACGGTCCCGCGCGAAACGGTCTGGCCGCGCTCGCGGGCGAGGTCGGCGAAGAGGTCGAAATCCTTGTCGCGCACATTGTGCAGCATGAAGTCGCGGAACGGACCAGAGATCTTCTCGAACGCCTCGCCTTGGGTGATCTGGTTGTCCATCAGCGGCTTCACGCCGGTGTTCCAGGCCTGGTCGAAGGTCGGCGCCATGACATAGAAGGTCATGAACAGCGACAGCGAGATCAGGATCAGGTTTGCCGGCGTCGACTGCAGGCCGATGCCGGCGCGCAGGATCGAGAAGGCGATGACGAAGCGGGTGAAGCTCGTCACCATGATCAGAAGGCCCGGCGCGACCGAAAGCACGGTGAGCAGACCGAACATCTGGATCAGGTAGCCGACGGTCGTGCCGTCGGCCTTGCCGATGCCGCCGAGATCGAGCTGCTGGGCCGCGGCGACGGAGGTGGTGACGACGATGAGCGCCGTGGCTATGAGGAATTTTCTCATTCGAGCAGCATCGTCCTGACGAGAACCTGTTTGACGTGACCGCCGGCACGCAGCGCCGCGCGCTCATCGAGATCGGCCTTGAGATGCTGGTAGCCGCTGGCGCCTTCGATCTGGTGCAGCTTGAGCGTGCGCACGAAAGCGAGCAGATCCTGATGGACCTGCTCGGTCATTTCCGTGGGCTGGGGGGCATCGTAAAGTAGCGACACCTCTAGCCGGATCCAGACGTCCGACGGCGAGGCGAGATTGGTAGTGATCGGCGCCAGTTGCACCAGCGTCGGCCCGGCAGCCGCCTTGCCGCCGTCTGCGGGTTTTTCCGCGGTGCCGGCGTTTTCCGGCGCCGCGGGCACCGGCGCCGGCGTTTCGCCTTGCTTGAGATAGCCGCCGGAGACCCAACCCAAGCCGATGGCCGCGCACGTCATGACCAGGAGCATGGCGAGCTGGATCACCAGGGAAGGTCCCTTCTTGGGCTGAACCCGCTCGACATTCGCCACGGCAGCGCTCTCCCGGCCCTAGAAAGGAAGAACCTGGTCGAGGACCTGCTGGCCATAGGCCGGCTGCTGGACCTCGCTCACTCGGCCTCGACCGCCATAGGAGATGCGCGCCTCGGCGATGCGCTCGTAAGGGATGGTGTTCTCGGCGCCGATGTCGGACGGACGAACCATGCCTGCGATGGTCAGCACACGAAGCTCGTAGTTGACGCGCACTTCCTGCGAGCCCCTGATCATCAGATTTCCGTTGGGCAGCACCTCGGTGACGACGGCGGCGACATTGAGCTCGATGTCCTCCGAGCGCTTGATCTCGCCATCGGCATTGGTCTCGGTACTGGAACTCAGGCCGGCGTCGCCCTTGCCGCTGGTGCTTTTGCCATCCCATCCGAGCGTGATGTCATAGCCGAGCTTGCGCGCGGCGGTGCGGCTGCGATCGTTCTGGTTCTTGAAATTGGCCTTGTCGTTGAGCTTGATGTTGACGGTAAGGATGTCGCCGGCGCGCAGCGCGCGCGGGTCGGTGAAGAGCCGGCTCTGGCGGTCATCCCACAGCGAGAACTTCTTTGGCCGCGAGGCCGGCGGCTCGGGATAGCTGTAGGGACCGGAACCGCCTTCACCAATGCCGGAGCCGACCGGCGATAGAGCGGGTTCCCTGCCGATCTCCTTGAAATTGGTGCCGCAGCCGGACAGCGCCGCTATCGCGACCAGGACAAAGAACTTCGACTTCATGACGGATCAACCCTTCGCGCCGCGCTGGCCATGATGCCGGTGAGCGTCGCCGCCGCCTTCTGGTCCATTTCGTTGAGGATGACGCCGGCCTTGCGCGAATCGAGCTTCATCAGGATGGCCGCCGCGAGCTCGGCATTGACCATCGCCAGACGTTCGGCGGCGGCGTCGGGCTTCATGCCGGCATAGATCTTGACGACGCCGTCCTCTGCGCGCGCCAGGAACACTTCACGGCGCTTCAGCCATTCCTCGTATTCGGCCTTTTTTGCCTCCAACGCTTTCATGCGCTCGTCGATGCCGGCCTGCAGCTGCTTCAATTCCTCGGCCTGAAGCGCGTAGCGGCGGTCGCGCGCGGCGTCCGCAATGTTGGAGCAGAAGCGCTGGACTTCGCTTTCGTCCGGCGTCTTGCCGCCTGCGAGCGCAGCCGGCTGGGCCGGCTCCTTCTCGCGCGTAAGTTCGGCCGGTTGGGCCGGGGCCTGCCCTCCAGGCAGGACCTGCCGGACTTCCTCGGCGCGGACGGACGCGCCGCCGAGAAGCGTGGCCGCCGCCGCAGCGGCGATCATTGCGAGGGGGCGGCGTGTTTTCGAGGGAAGAAGCGCAATCATCGGCGTCCCTATTGGAGAACCAGATCGGCCTGCAAGGCGCCGGCCGATTTGATGCCTTGCAGGATGGCGATGATGCCGTCGGGCTTCACGCCGAGACGATTGAGGCCGGAGACAAGCGTTTCGAGATCGGGACCGTCGAGCACGGCGACGCGCGCGTCGGGCCGCGAGGCCTGGATGGCGGTGAAAGGCTCGACTGCGGTCTCGCCTCTCGAGAACGGTTCGGGCTGGACCACTCTCGGCGCCTCCGTGATGCGCACGGTGAGCGTGCCGTGACTGATCGCCACGCGCGAAATCCTCACATTGTTGCCGATGACGATGGTGCCGGTGCGCTCGTCGATGACGACGCGGGCAGGGGCATCCGATTCCACGACCAGATTCTCGATCTCGGCATAGAAGCGCGCGGCGGAGGTGTTCTTCGGCCGCCTGATCTGCACTGTGCGCGCATCGCGCTCGGCGGCGACACGCATGCCGAAGCGCTGCGAGGTGTAATCGTTGATCGCGTCGGCGATGCGGATGGCGGTCGAGAAATCGGGATTGCGCAGTTGCAGCGTCAGCACGCCCTGGTCGTCGAACTCGGCCGGTACCGCGCGTTCGACGATGGCGCCGTTGGGGACGCGGCCGGCGGTCGGTACGCCCTGCGTCAGCTGCTGGGCCTGGCCCTGGGCGGTAAAGCCGCCGACGATCACCGAGCCTTGCCCCACGGCATAGATCTCACCGTCGGCCGCCTTCAGCGGCGTCATCACCAGCGTGCCGCCGGCGAGCGAGGTGGCGTCGCCCATCGAGGAGACGTCGATGTCGATGCGGGCGCCCGACTGGACGAAGGGCGGCATGTTGGCGGTGACGATGACGGCGGCGACGTTTTTGGCGCGCGCGCTGCCGCCCTCGGTGGCGATGCCGAGATTCTCCAGCATGGCGCGGATCGACTGCTCGGTGAAGGGCGAGTTACGCAGGCTGTCGCCGGTGCCGGCGAGGCCGATGACCAGGCCATAGCCGACAAGCTGGTTGTCGCGCGCGCTCTGCAGCTGGGCGATGTCCTTGATGCGCGCGGCGACCTGGCCGGGCGGCAGCGTGCTTGGACCGGTCGAGACCCGGAACATGCGCTGGGTGGTGGCCGGATCATATTCGGGATCGTCGTAGACGCCGCCATTCTGCTGCGCGAGCTCGCGCTTGGCCTTGGGCGTCAGGCCATCCGCCAAAGCCGGCTGAATACCGATGGCCGCCGCGAGCAGAAGGACAAAGGCGCGCATCACGAAGCGCCGACCTTGATGGTGCCGTCGGCCATCACGGTGCCCGAGATGATCTTGCCGCTGTCGATGTTGCGGATCTTGATCTGGTCGCCGGCAGCGCCTGGCTGCAGCGTGACCCCGGTCGCGGAAATGGTGAGCGCGCCGGCGGTGAAATAGACCTGCACCGAAGCGCCCTGCTCGACCAGCCAGGCGTCGCGAATTGCCGTGACCGGAATGTAGCGTCCAGGCAGAAGCGTGCGCTTGGCGACCTTGCCCTGAAGCTCCTCGGAGCGCGTCGCCATGCCGTCGGGCTTGTGCTTGCCGGGGATGAGCGTCACCTGCTTGAGCGAGGCGGGCTCGATGGTCTCGCCGGGATAGATGACCCGGTTGGGGATCAGGACGGCCTCCCCGACGGACTGGCCGGCGGCGATCTGGTTCGCCGACTGGCCGGTCGCGTCCTGCGCGAAAGCCGGCATGCCGGCGGCCACCAGGACGGTGGCCAGCGCGACGCGACGGAGTGCGAAGGAGATCGGCCCGGCCATCATCCGTTACCTGATGTTCTTGGAGACCACCGAGGCCATGTCGTCTGCGGCCTGGATGACCTTGGAGTTCATTTCATAGGCGCGCTGCGCCGAGATCAGCTCGGTGATTTCCTTGACCGGATCGACGTTGGAGGATTCCAGATAGCCCTGCTGGATCGTGGCGAAGCCCGGATCGCCGGGCACGCCGACATTGGCCGGACCCGAGGCGGCCGTTTCCTGGAAGAGATTGTCGCCGAGCGGCGCCAGGCCCGCCTCGTTGGCGAAGTTGGCGATCTGAAGCTGGCCGAGCAGCTGCAAATTCGTCTGACCGTCCAAGCGGGCAAAGACCTGGCCGGTCTTGTTGACGATGACTTCGACCGCGTTGGTCGGCACGGTGATGGCCGGAATGACCTCGGCGCCGTCGACGGTCACCAACTGCCCGGTGGCGTTGGTATTGAAGGCGCCGGCGCGCGAGTAGAGCGTGCCGCCGTCGGCGCCCTGGATCTGGAACCAGCCCCTGCCGGTCAAGGCCAGGTCGAAACTGTTGCCCGTGCTGGCCAGCTCGCCCTGGGTGTGGACGTTGCGCACGGCCGTCGTCTTGACGCCGAGACCGATCGAGACGCCTTCAGGCACCAGCGAGGTGTTGGAGCGGTTGGGCACGCCCTGCGTGCGGTCGACCTGGTAGAGCAGGTCGGAGAATTCGGCCCGCGCCCGCTTGTAGCCGGTGGTGTTGATGTTGGCGATGTTGTTGGCGATGACTTCCAGGTTGGTCTGCTGGGCGTTCATGCCGGTGGCGGCGATGGCAAGGGCTTTCATGACGGTCCTAGATACTCATGCGACTGATTTCGAGATAGGCAGACACGACCTTGTCGCGGATGGCGATGGTGGTCTGCAGCGCCTGTTGAGCGCTCAGCACCGCATCGACCACTTGGCGGGTGTCGGCGTCGCCCTTCAGTGCCTGTATCGACATCTGCTCGGCACCCTGCAGCGTGTTGACGGTTTTCGTCGCCGCCTGGCTGAGGACTTCGGCGAAGCTGCTGCCGATGCTTTCGCCGGCCTGCGTTCCGACGCCGCCCTGCAGGAGGTTTGGTGACGCCTGCTCCGCTCCGTTAACCGCCGTCTTGAATTGTATTGCCCCGATACCGCCGATCATTACTGGTTCCTCATCAGGTCGATGGTCATGGAAATCAGATCGCGAGCCTGCTTGATGACCTGCAGGTTGGCTTCATAGGAGCGGTTCGCCTCGCTCATGTCGGCCATTTCGACCAATGTGTTGACGTTGGGCATCTTGACATACCCTTTGGCATCGGCGGCTTCGTTGCCGGGCTGGAATTCGATCGGGAAGTCCGAAGGATCGCGGGAGATCGCGCTGACTTCCACCAGCGAGCCGCCGGTCGCGCGGTCGACCTCGGATTGGAAGGTGATCGTCTTGCGGCGATAGGGATCGGCGCCCGGCGTGCTGCCAGTCGACTGGGCGTTGGCAAGGTTTTCCGAGACCACGCGCAGGCGCTCCGACTGGGCGCCAAGGCCGGAGGCCGCGACTTTGAGGGCTGCGGTGAGGGCGTCCATGGTCAGCTCTTCACCACCATCGTCATCATCGAATGGAAGGCCTTGACGATCGCCGTGTTGAGCTCGAAGGAGCGGCGGACCTCGCCGGCCTTCATGAGCTCCTGTTCGAGAACCACGGTGTTCTTCGACGGCATGATTGCGCCGTCGGGATCCTCGGGCTTGACGTTGAAGCCGGCATTGGCCGTTTCGGCGCCGAGGTGGCCGGCCTGCGTGGCGGCAAGCGTCACGGCGGTCCGGTCGAGCACTTTTTCGAAGGGCTCGACGTCATTGGCCGTGTAGCCCGGCGTGTTGGCATTGGCGACGTTGGAGGCAATCGCCGACTGGCGCACGGCCAGCCATTGCGACTGCCGCGTGGCGAGATCGAAAAGATTTACCGGTTCCATGGGAATCTCCCGGGCAAGTACGCACAAGACTAGGCGGCCAGTCTTGCGCGGACCTTGCGCGGGGGCCACATGGCCCGACTTGCTTACTTCGAGAGCGAGATCACCTTGTCGGTGCTGGTAACGATCACCCATTTGCCGCCGCGCTGCTCGATCGCGGCGACGCGGCTGGAATCGGGCAGCACCGAGCCGCGCTGGACGAGCCACAGACCGGCATCGTCCTCGATCATGGCGCGGCCGTTGGCGACATGCACCATCCTGAATTCCGAGGCGGCGGCAGGGAAGGGCTGGTCGGCGGGCAGCGGCGCGGGATCGTCCTCCACCGTTCCGGTGGCAAAGAGGTCGATATCGGTATTGGGGATGTCCTTGGCCGTCAGCGGCCCGCTGCGTTCGGCCACGCCGCCGCCACCCTTGCGTCCGGCATTGCTGCCGCTGCCGCCAAACTTGATCGTCTGGACGCCGAACTGCTCCTGGTTGAAGAAGATGTACCAGGGGAACAACGCGCAGATCAGGCCGAGCGTGATGCCGAGCGCGGCGATGACGAAATCGCTGCGGCGGTCGGCGCTCGTATTGGCGAGGCGCGGGAACTGGGCTTTCGGCGGCTGCGGCCATTCAGTGCGGGGAAAGAGCCCGTCGAGCAAGGAATCGCGGCTGGCCTGCGCGACATCGGCGGTCCCGAGGGCGGATGTCCGCGGCGGATGGGACCTTTCGGCTCTGGTCAGGAGAGCCGCTGTCATCTGTGTCTTGGCATGCGCGGGCTTGTCCTTGGCGCTTCTTGCCACGTCGGCCTCGGCTTTCTCCGCCGCCTCGGCCTCAGCAAGCCTGTCGCGCAACATGCGCTCGGTATATTGGAGCTCAGTCTCCTTGATCGCCATTCAGCTTCCCCTTGAGATGGCGGGCGAGGTCGGCGAACGGATCGGCCGATGCGCGGTCCCTCGGCGATTGCGTGAGCGCCTCGTAGATCAACGGCACCTGACGTACCGCATTGTCGAGCTCGGCGTCGGCGCCGCTCTGGTAAGCGCCCAGCAGGCGGATGTCGCGCGTATCCTCAAAGCGCGCGATCATCGATTTCAGCTTCGTCACGAGCATGCGCTGCTCGGGGCTCCAGGCCTTATCGGCAAGGCGTGAGATCGACGACAGCGGATTGACCGGCGGATAATGGCCCTGCTCGGCAAGCGAGCGGTCGAGCACCACGTGGCCGTCGAGGATGCCGCGCACCGAATCGGCGACGGGATCATTGTGGTCGTCACCGTCGACCAGCACGGAGATGATGGCGGTGATCGAGCCTTTGCCCTCTACGCCCGGCCCGGCGCGTTCGAGCAATTTCGGCAGGTCGGTGAAGACCGAAGCCGGATAGCCGCGCGCGACCGGCGGCTCGCCCGTTCCGGTCGCCACCTCGCGCAGCGCATGCGCGAAGCGGGTGATGGAATCCAGCACCAGGAGCACGCGATGGCCCTGGTCGCGGAAATGTTCGGCCACGCACATGGCGGTGTCGGGCGCGCGCCGGCGCATCATGGCGCTCTCGTCGCTGGTGGCGACGACGGCGATGGTCTTGGCCATGCTCTCGGCGCCGATCGTGTCCTCGAGAAACTCGCGCACCTCGCGGCCGCGCTCGCCGATCAGCGCCACGACCACCGTGTCGAAGGCCTCGGCGCCGGCGAGCATGGCAAGCAACGTCGACTTGCCGACGCCGGAACCGGCGAAAATGCCGAGTCGCTGGCCGAAACAGAGCGGGGTGAAGATGTCGATCACCCTGACGCCGGTCAGAAAGCCGGTGCCGACGCGCTGGCGCGCCAGGGCGCCGGGCGTCGCACCATGCACTGCATCCGCCGCATTCGCCCTGATCAGCGGCCGGCCGCCGTCGATGACGCGGGTCAAGGCGTCGATGGCGCGCCCGCGCCAGGAAACATGCGGGGTGACCGCGAGAGGGCCGCGGCGAAAGACGGCGTCGCCGATGCCGGCATCGGCGCTGCGCTCGAAGGGCGCGACGACCACCTCGTCGCTGCCGATCTTGACGATCTCGCCGCGTCGCGCGCCGGCCTTGCCGCGCTGCTCGACGATGTCGCCGAGCCTGGCAATCCCGGACAGGCCGCGAACCTTGTAATGCGTCGGCGATATCTCGACGATGCGGCCGCCGCGCGCAAGCAGCGCCTGCGGATCGTCGAACCGCCGCCAGACGCGTTCGAGCGCGGCCAGCCTGTCGACCCGTCCGGTGTCCGCCGGGCTCTCGGAAGCGCGCAACAGGGCCGAGCCGGTCGTCATGCCGTCACTTCGAGCCGAGCGTCTTGATCGCGTCGTCGGTGGAGGAATCGGTCTGCCGCATCAGCGCCGCCGTGTTCTCGAAAGCGCGCTGCACCTGGATCAGCCGGGTCATTTCCAGCACCGGGTTGACGTTCGACTCTTCCAGAAACCCTTGAGCGACACCGACGTCCGAACGATCGGCGACGGGTTCGGGCGTGCGCGCTGGAACGATGCCCGAATTGCCGTAGCGGACGAAATTCTCGCCGGGGTCGAAATTGTAGAGGCCGATGGCGCCGACCAGCTGGTCGTTCTGCCTGAGCGAGCCGTCGGCGCCTGCCTTGGGCGGGCCGTTGCGGGGATCGAGCTGGATGGGAGCGCCGCCGCCGTCCAGCACCGGATAGCCTTCGATCGACATCAATTCGCCGTTCTCGTTCATGGAGAAGCGGCCGTCACGCGTCATCACCGTGCCGGCGGGAGTCTCGATGGCGAACCAGGCGTCGCCCTGGATGGCGAAATCGAACGGGTTGCGGGTTTCGGTCAGCGCGCCATGCGCGCCGGAAAGATAAGTCTTGCCGGAGGAGGCGAAGGAGACCGATTTCGGCCCGGTGCCAGAGACCACGTCCTCGAACTTCACGCCGGTGGCGCGAAAGCCGATGGTCGAGGCGTTGGCGACGTTGTCGGCGATGGTATCGAGACGGCGCTCGAGCGCGATCTGAGAGGAAAGGGCGACGTAAAGGCTATCCTGCATGATCTTCTCAGAACTTCAACTGCTGCATGGCCATCATCAGATCGGTGGAGATGCCTATGGTGGTCGGCTGCGCGAAGAGCACGCTGACCGACGTCACCGCCGTCGAGGTGGGGTGGGCGATCTCGTACATGCTGGTGAAGCGGGTCAGGAACTTGCCGAGCTTCTCGGGGTCGGTGAAGTCCTTGATGTCGAGCTTCTGCTCGAAGAGCTGCGCCTGCTTGTCGATGTCGGCGGTGGCGAAGGAATCGGGCAGACCGAGCGCGGTGCGCACCACGCTGGCCAAAGCGGTATCTGCGAGCACGTCGTACCAGCTGGTGATGTCGGGCGCCTTGCGCTGGAAATAGAGCGCCAGCCGCACGCCTTCATTGGTCTGGCCGGCATCCTCCTCCAATGTCTGGCGCAGATACATGTCGACGGTCGGCTGCTGCGCCGTGACGCGGGTGGTGGTCGTATCGCCGTACTGCGCGAAGTTGAAAGCGGCGGCGAGCCCGGCATAGGCCTTGTTGGTTTGCTGGTTGGCGACACTATCGGGGTCCTTCACCCCGCCTTGCAGGACGGATTTGATCAGATCCTTGTCCTCGGTGGCCGAATCCAGGCCGAACGCGGCCAGCGCGTAGGTGTAGAGCCGGTCGTTCGACATCAGGTCGTCGATCGATTTCACCTTGGTGATGTTGGCGAGATAGTAGGTCGTCTCGCCTTTCACATAATCCGAATCCGGATCCAGGCCTGCGATCTCTGCCTGTGTGGCGTAATTCGCGGTAACCTGCTGCTGTGTCGGGTTGTACACCGTCGCATTGGCGCCATCGGCCGCGAAGTTGAAGGCAGCGACGAACTGGGCGTAGCGCTTGTCGGTCAGCTTGTTGGCGAAGCTGCCGGGGTCCGAGACGCCTTCCTTCAGCGCCTTGACCATGAAGGCCTTGGCGTAGTCCATGTTCTCCAGGCCGTAGGCCTTCATGGCATATTTGAACAGGCGGTCGTTGTTGACGAAATCGTCGATCGATTTCACCTTGGTAATGTTGGCCAGATAGTATTGCGTGTCGCGATCTACCGTCGGCTGCTGCTCGATGCGGGCGATAGACTTGGGGATGTCTTTGGCGACCAACTGATAGCTGATGTAGGTACTGAGCAAAGGGCATGCCTCCCGCCGAAGCTATCCCCACACAATAACGTCACTTCCTTGCGCGAAGCTGAATGGCGTCCGCTGCCTTCGATTCAAGCCTCACACAAGGCACGGAGACTATCCCTGATCCACGACGTGACATGCGGAAGGACCTGTCGTGGGCATTCTGATCGGACTTGTGGTGACGCTCGGCTGCGTTCTCGGCGGCTTCATGGCCATGGGCGGGCATCTGCATGTATTGCTGCAGCCGTGGGAAGCGGTGGTCATCTGCGGCGCCGCGCTCGGCACCTTCCTCGTCGCCAACCCGATGAAGACGGTCAAGGACACCGGCAAAGGCATCCTGGAAGCTTTCAAGCAGGCGGTGCCGAAGGAGCGCGACTATCTCGAGACGCTGGGCGTGCTGCACAGCCTGATGCGCGAGCTGCGCTCGAAGTCACGCAGCGAGGTCGAGGCGCATATCGACAATCCGGAAGAATCGGCGATCTTCCAGGCCTTCCCGACCGTGCTCAAGAACCATGACCTGACGAACTTCATCTGCGACTACTGCCGCATCATCATCATCGGCAATGCCCGCTCGCATGAGATCGAAGCGCTGATGGACGAAGAGATCCAGACGATCCGCACCGACAAGCTGAAGGCCTATCACGCGATGGTCGCGGTCGGCGACGGCCTGCCGGCGCTGGGCATCGTGGCAGCCGTGCTCGGCGTGGTTAAGGCGATGGGCGCGCTGGACCAGTCGCCGGAAATACTCGGCGGCCTGATCGGCGCCGCGCTCGTCGGAACCTTTCTGGGCATCTTCCTATCCTATGCGGTGGTCGGTCCGGTCGCCACCAAAATCAAGACGGTGCGCGAAAAGAGGAACCGCCTCTACATCATCGTCAAGCAGACGCTGCTTGCGTATATGAACGGCGCCCTGCCGCAGGTGGCGATCGAATTCGGCCGCAAGACCATATCCTCCTACGAACGTCCGACGATCGATGCGGTGGAGCAGAGCACCATGAGCGCCGGCACCGCCGAGAAGAAGGCGGCCTGAGCATGCAGCATCCGAGACAGGGCCGCCTGCCGTCATGACCAGCCCGGCCAGTCCGTCAGAAACGCGGGCCTTGATCATCGAGCGGCTCGTCGGCGACAGCGGCGAGGCGGCGCAGGTGATCGGCGTCGGCCGCGGCATGGCCGAGCGGGCGCTGCCGTTGCTGCAGAAGGCGCTTGCCGCGGAACTCGGCGCGCCGGTGACCGTCGATCTGCAAGCGGTGGAGGTCGGCCGCGTTCCCGAAGCGCGTTCACGCGCCGGCGATGCCTTCGCGCTGACCGTCGTGTCCTCGCCGGCCTCGGCCGACGCCATGACGCTGGTGATGGATGCGCAAGCAATCGCCGTCATGGTGAGCGCGCTGTTCGGCGGCGATCCGGACCAGCCGGTGGCGCCGATCGAGCGCGACCTGTCGCAGATCGAGGCCGATGTGGCGACCACCGTGTTCCAGGAGGTCGCGACGGCTCTCAACGGATCCGGCAAACGTTCGCTCGACCTGCGCCTGCCCGTGCCGAAAGCAATGTCCGGCAACGAGGCGAGGCGGCGCGTGTTGCGCGACGGCGCCGCCGTGCGCATCGTCTATGGCCTGTCGACGCCGTCCGACAGCGGCATGCTCACGGTGATGATCCCGCAGCGCCTGCTGCTTTCCTCGCGCAGCGGCGACGTCGATACGGGCGAGCATGGCGAGACCACTGAATTCGACTGGCGGGCCCGCTTCTCCGAAGAGGTGATGCGCTCGACCGTCCGGCTCGAAGCGACGATGCCTCTCGCCCGCCTGACGCTGGGTGACCTTACGGCATTCGAGCCCGGCCAGGTGATCGAATTGGAGGAAAACGCCCAGCTCAACGCCAGGCTCAGCGCCCGCGATAAAACGCTGTTTGTCTGCGAGTTCGGCAAGTTGGGGCAGAACTACACCGTCCGCATCAGCCATCCGCATGATGCCGGGCAGGATTTCATCGACGGGCTGATGCCGGGCTGATGCCGGGCGCGGGATTCATGGAGACGACAGATGGCAAAAACCAAGGTGGAAGCCGAACCCGATCAGCCCGACGAGCAACTCGACCGCGCCATCGAGGAACTGCGGGGCGTGCTGCGGGAAGAAGAAAAGCGCCCGGACGCCGCTCTCCAGTCGGGCGTCAATTCCTCCATTATCATGACCATTCCGGTCGACGTGCAGATCATCCTCGGCAGCACGGAGATGCCGGTCTCGGAGCTGATGGCGCTGCAGAAGGGTTCCACGGTCGCGCTCAATCGCCGTATCGGCGAGCCGGTCGACGTCGTCGTCAACGGCCGCAGAATAGCGCGCGGTGAGATCACGGTGCTGGAAAGCGATCCGACGCGCTTCGGCATCCGGCTCACCGAGATCATCGACGCGACGAAGAGCGCCTGACAATGACCGGCGGGCGGATCAATCGGCAGCGAGGGCAACACGCATGACGACGGCATTGGCGCTGACACGTCCGCAAAAAGCGGCTGCCATACTGGTGGCCATGGGCAAGCCCGCGGCCAGCCGCCTGCTCAAATTCTTCAAGCAGGACGAGCTGAAGGCGCTGATCGAGGGCGCGCGTCTCTTGCGCACCATTCCGCAAGCCGATCTGGAGCGCATCGTCGCCGAGTTCGAAGCCGAATTCACCGAGGGCGCGGGCCTGCTCGATTCCGCCGACCGGATGGACACGATCCTCAACGAATCGCTGTCGCCCGAGGAGATGAGCGCCATCATGGGCGAGAAGAAGTTCCAGCCGGTCATGGAAGGGCCTCCGCCGATATGGCCGGACCTCGAGAAGCTCGAGCCGTCGCGGCTCGGCAGCTTCCTTGCCGGCGAGCATCCGCAGACATCGGCCATGGTGCTGTCGAAGCTTGCGCCGCAGATAGCCGCCAACGTGCTGCTGACGATGGAAAAGCCGCTGCGCAGCCAGATCATCAAGCGCATGGTGACGATGGCCAATGTCCCGGACGCGGCGTCCAGGATCGTCGAAAACCAGCTGCGCGTGAGCGTGCTGTCGCAGAAGGCCAGCCGGGACACCACGGCCGGCCAGGAGCGCGTCGCCAGCATGCTCAACGAAATGGCGAAGCCCGAACTGGACGAACTCATGCAGGACCTGGAGGAAGCCGGGACGCCCGATCTCGCCGGCGTCAAGTCGCGGCTGTTCGCCTTCGACTATCTCCCGCTGCTGCCGCAAAAAGCCCGCGTCCTGCTGTTCGATGGACTGTCGACCGAACTCGTCACGCTGGCGCTGCGCGGCGCGTCGCCGGAACTCGCCGAAGCGGCGCTGTCGGCGATCGGCGCGCGCTCCCGCCGCATGATTGAATCCGAACTCGGACAGGGATCGGAAGGCATTGCGCTTGCCGACATCATGGCGGCGCGCAAGAACATATCGGTCGCCGCCATCCGGCTGTCGCGCGAAGGAGCTTTCGAGCTGCCCTCGATGCAGGCCACCGCCGAAGCCGCCTGACGATGACCACCCGGTCAGAGCGCCATGGCTGAAGCGGTCGACAAGGATTCCAAAACCGAGGAAGCCACAGAAAAAAAGATCCGCGACACGATCGAACAGGGCAAGCTGCCCCATTCGCGCGAGACCGCGATCTTTGCCTCCTTCCTCGCCATACTGGTTTTCGCCGTTTTCTACGCCAAGGACGCGATCGTCGATCTCGGCATGTTCCTGTCGACCTTCCTTGAAAAGCCGGAAGCCTGGCCGATGGACACCGAGACCGACGTCATCTCGCTCTACAAGCAGGTGATGACCGAGATCGGCCGCGCCGTCGTCAGCCTGCTGGTGCTCTTGACGGTCGCCGGCGTCGGCGCCTCGGTTTTCCAGAACATGCCGCAAATCGTCGGCGAACGGATCAGGCCGCAGCTCTCGCGCATCTCGATCGCCAAGGGCTGGAGCCGGATGTTCGGCATGCAGGGCTGGGTCGAGTTCCTGAAGTCGCTGGCCAAGCTCGGCTTCGCCATCGCGGTGCTGTGCTTCACGCTCTCGGAAGATCGTCGCAAGCTGCTCGCCGGCATGATCACCAACCCGATCTCGTTCGGCCTCGTCATCCGCGGCATCTTCGTCGACATACTTGCAGCGATCGTCTTCGTCATGGGACTGATCGCGGTGGCCGACATCGTCTGGTCGCGCTTCCACTGGCGGCGCGACTTGCGCATGACCAAGCAGGAGGTCAAGGACGAGTTGAAGCAGTCGGAGGGCGATCCGATCGTCAAGTCGCGGCTGCGCTCGCTGGCGCGCGACCGGGCGCGCAGACGCATGATGACGGCCGTGCCGCGCGCGACGCTCGTGATCGCCAACCCGACGCACTATTCGATCGCGCTGAAATATGTGCGCGAGGAGGATTCCGCGCCGATCGTGCTGGCCAAGGGACAGGACCTGGTGGCGCTCAAGATCCGCGAGATCGCCAGGGAGAACAACATCCCGATCTTCGAGGACGTCGCGCTTGCGCGCTCCATGTACAAGCAAGTTTCGGTTGATAGCGTGATCCCGTCGCAATTCTACCAGGCGGTCGCCGAGTTGGTGCGGATCGTCTACTCGAAGAAGGCACCGCGAAAAGCAACCCAATGAACGGACGCCGCTAATCCATGGACCGGCAACCACACGCCAACTCCCGCGAGCTGATCGTCGCCAGCGCCATCGAGGCCGTGGTGGGCGAATTGAGGCTCATCGACGTTGCCGACTATATCGCCTTCATCCGGCTCGAGCATCTTGCCTGCCTGTCGGATCTCGTGGATTCGGCGGTCGAGCTTTACTTCCGGCCGGGAACGCTGCGGCTCGGCCATGGCGCGGAGGCGCATGTCGACTGGAGCGGCAGCCCGCGTATCGTGCTCGATCTGGAACTGCGGCCGCGCGGCGTGACCGTCTATTTCCAGCTAACGCTGACCGAGCACGCGGCGTCCGTGGTGGTCAACTACGTGTCCTTCGAGAAGCCCGGCGAGACGCCGGAGCACAACACGACCTTGCTCGAGGGCGCGATCGAAGAGGCTCGTATCCGCAGGACCGAGCCGCTGGCATTTCCCTGATGATTTGAGAAGCGGCGAGCCGATCTAAAGCGCGTCGCGATCTTTCAGATTCGCTCTGCGCTTTAGGCTTTTGATTTGCGCATGTCTTTGCCCCGAAACCGGTTCCCACTTTCGGGTGACATGCTTTAGCCGCGGCACGTTCAGCGCCGCCGGCGTGACGTCACTCGATCAGGCCGAGCCGCAGGGCCTTGGCGACGGCCTGGTTGCGGTTGACCGCGTTGAGCTTCTGCGTCGACTGGGTGAGATACTGGTTGGCGGTATGCACCGACAGCTTGAGGAGCTTGGCGATCTCCTCGCTGGTGTTGCCGTTGGCGGTCAGCTTCAGGCATTCGAGCTCGCGCTTGGAGATCGTCCGCATTCGGCCGGTGTCGCTGGGGCGAATGCGGGCGACGGCCGCGAAGAGCTCGAAGGAGCGGGCGTGGATCTCGCAAAGCGTGTCGTCGGACAGCGCGATCTCCGTGCCGAGGAAGACGACCAGCCCGCATTGACCGCGATCGGCATGCACCGGAAAGGCGATGCCGTTGGTGCCGGGCGCCAGCGGCGCGGTCGGCTCAGCCCAGGCGAGCGACTGGAAGACCTGCCGCGATCCGGCGGCGCCGTCGTCGGTCCACCAGCGCGGCGCCGTCGAGAGGCGGCTGTGGCGCACCATATCCTCGCCGTTGGCGCCGGAGATGAATTTGGTCGCGACTGCGGTGCCGGGATAGTCGGAATCGAAACACGCCACGAGACGCGCGCGCTCGGGCGAGGGATTGACGAAATAGAGGCCGAAGGCCGACGCGTTGATATCGACGGCGATCCAGCGGCATCGGCGCACCGCGTCGGGAATGGTGGCGGTGTGATGGGTCTCGGAGCCGAGCGGGAAGGCGCCGAAGGGACTGCGCTGATCGTTGAGAAGGGCGGCTGCCACCTCTCTGACTTGTGCGTGCCTCAAATGATGCCGCTCCTGATTGCCGTTGCGATCGCCATCGCGCGGTTCGAGGCCGCGAACTTCTGGATGGCGTGGGTGATGTAGCTGTTGACGGTGTTCGACGAGACACCAAGGATGACGGCGACCTCGTCGGTGGTCTTGCCTTCCGAGACCCAGAACAGGCATTCGCGCTCGCGGTCCGACAGCGGATCCTGCATGGATGCCGCCGCGATCAGCTGCGGAATGCTGGAAAGCGCATAGCAGCATTTGATCTGCGCCTTCATCAGGGCGGTGAGGTCGATCTTGCCCGCCTCTGCGGCCGAGAACAGGACGAACAGGCGCTGCCGGCCGACGTTGAGCCGCAGCGAATAGATTTCGGCGTGGCCGAGCACGTCGAGCAGGCGGGCTTCCTCGCCGGTCAGTAATGCGCCGGCGTCGGGCGCGTGCGCCGCCACCAACGGCCTCGGGCGCACGCCCGGAGCCACGGTCAAGGGGCCCAGTGCCAAATTGGCAATCAGCCTTTTGCCGATCAGCTCTATGCCGTCGAATATCCAGTTCGAGGAGACGATGCGCGCATCGTTGCGGTCCTGGTCGTGCACTATGGCGACCAGCATATAGCTGTCGGCGCCGATATCGGCGGCAAGCTGCATGAAGAAACTGGTGAGATCGCCGCGGGACGTCAGGCGCGAGCCTGAAGCATCGGGTTGGAGAAGCGCGGCGGAACTGCTCATTTTAATTCTTGGGGTTCTTGCCGGAATCGATCCTTGTGCCCGGTGCTGGCGAAGCCAACGGCCGGACCGAAACGCGTCACGTTTACGAAGACACACTCGCGGGCGCGAACGGCGCCCAATCGCGCCGAATCCCTCTAGGGAACGCGAAACCGTCCGCGTCTGGTACCGGCCTGGCGCCGGAACTTGAGACTTTGGGTTGGTCGCCGCGCCCCCCGTGGACCGGCTGATTCGGGTGTAATCTACCCGCAGATGAATCCGACATCAAACGCGATTTGACAAAATCGAATCCGGTGGACTCGCATTGCGACTCAGCAGCCGGTCTTCGCGTTATTTGGTGGTGATTTCAAAGCTGAATTGAGCCGACGATTTCGCGGCGTGGGCGCAAAAATACGCCCCCGGTGCATCCCGGAGGCGCATGTCCATTCGGTGCGGCTCAGCGGTCCTCGAAGCCGGTCAGCACGCCGACGGCGTTGATGCCGATCTCTTCGACGGCGTAGCCGCCTTCCATGACGAACAGCGTCGGCAGGCCGAGTCTGGCGATACGGCGGCCGATCTTGGGATAGTCGATGCTCTTCAGCTTGAACTGGCTTATCGGGTCCTTCTCGAAGGTGTCGACGCCGAGCGAGACGATGACGACGTCTGGGGCATAGGCCGCGAGCCTGGCGCAGGCGTCCTCCAGCGATGCGCCCCAGCCGTCCCAGTTGGTGCCGAAGGGCATCGGGTAATTGATGTTGAAACCTTCGCCTTCTCCTTCGCCGCGCTCGTCGGCATGGCCGAGGAAGAAGGGATACTCGACCATCGGATCGCCATGCAGGTTGAGCACCTGAACGTCGCCGCGGCGATAGAAGATCTCCTGCGTGCCGTTGCCGTGATGGTAGTCGACATCGAGGATCGAAACGCGCTTCGCGCCCTGGTCGCGAAACCATTGCGCGACGACGGCGGCGTTGTTGATGAAGCAATAGCCGCCCATGAAGGCAGCGCCCGCATGGTGGCCTGGCGGACGGCAGAGCGCGAAGGCGGTGCGCTCGCCGCCCTTGACCAGGGCCGCCGCCGTCAGCGCGACGTCATAGGAGGACTTGATCGCCGCCCATGTGCCTTCGACGAAGGTTGCGCCGGCATCGAAGGAGTAATAGCCGAGCAAGGCATCGATGCGCTTCGGCGGCACGTCGCCGCGCAGGCCGCGTGTCGGCCAGGTGAAGCCCATGGCCGATCCGGTGAAACCGGCGGCCACCCATTCCGGCCACACCGTCGGCAGGAAATCGATGTAGTGAGCTTCATGGACGCGCTTGGCGGCGGCAAGATCATGCTCGACCGGACCGATAATCGGCCCGAGCTTCTCGCTCTCTACCCGCGCCTTGATGAATTCGGCCCGCGACGGTTTCTCGAAACCCGGCACGATTGCCGACGTGACCAGTTCCATCTGGCCTGAATGGCCGGCGTGGAGAGGTGAAAAGACAGTTTTCATGGAATTCCCCTGGAGTGCGAGATCAGTTGGAAATGCGAAATCAGTCGAGGTTGAGATAGGGGTTTACGAGAGCTAGCCACATGGCTTCCACATCGTCCTCGATGAGGTCGAATGTCTTGCGATCCCGCTTCAGTCCGACAAGCCTGCAGGCGTGCCCGACCTCCATCATCACCAGGCCCAATCGCTTGGCGGTCCTTTCCTCAAGGGCCGGGTTCACATGCTGCAGCCAGGCAGCATAGAGGGCGATGATCTCTTTGTCGTATTCGTCCTGGATCGGCCTCAGATCGGCGTTGCCGGATATGGCCTCGATCACCGGCATCAACGTGACGTTGTCCAGATAGAGCCTTGACGTGTCGATGAAGAGCTTGCGCACTTCACGCCGAAACTCGTCACGGTTGGTTGGCCGGGGGGCGTGGATACGCTTCTGGATCACCTGAGGAAAAGACGACAGCCAGCGCCGGGCGAGATCCAGAAGAATGGCTTCCTTGTTGGGAAAGTACTGATAAACCGAACCGACCGACAGGCCCGCGCGCTGCGCGATGGCGAGCGTCGTCGGCGTCCTGGTTCCCTGCTCCCGCGTCAGGATCAGGGCCGCGTCGAGAATCCTGTCGACCACCTTGCTTGACCGTTGCTGCCGCGGCTGCTTGCGCGGTTCGAGCGCTATTTTGGTCTTGCGGCCGAGACTGCGCTTCACTGCTCGTTGCCCCCGTTCCCCGCTCGACCCCACCATCGGCGCGCGGTGCAGTCCACTATGCATTGCAAATTCCGGCTGTTGACAAACGCGACTAAACAGTCGCATTCTTTATCCACGCTGTCTTCAATGATAACAAGGGGAATTTCGAAGACGGCGCACCGGCACCGACTTTTGTCCCATGGCGCTGCCCGATGGAGCGGCAGCTCGTTGGACCTTGGCGCTGTCGGTTCTTCAGCAAAATGTGGAGTCGCGATGTCGGTTGCGGGTGGTGGTGCGGATCTGGTGGTCGTCAACGGCCGTGTGCTGACCATGGACGACGACAATCCCGCCGCTGAAGCTGTCGCCGTCAAGGACGGCGCCATTATCGCCATCGGCAGCCGCGCTTCCATCGAGGAGCTCAAAGGTCCGACGACAAAGATCGTCGATGCGCAGGGCGGCTCCGTTCTGCCGGGCTTCATCGAAGCGCATATGCATCTGTTCGGCGGCGCGGCCGAGCTCGACAACCTGCATCTGGCGGGCGTGCACGGCTTCGACGCGCTGCGCGACGCGATCCAGGATTTTGCGGCCAAGCGCCCAGACGCCAGGCTGCTGATCGGCGCCGGGGTCGACTACGCCATCCTGCCGGAGCCGGTGACGCGCCACGATCTCGACCGTATCATTCCCGACCGTCCCTTCGCGATGTCGGCTTCGGACCATCACACGATGTGGGCGAACACCAAGGCGCTGGAAGAGGCCGGGCTGCTCAACGGCAGGGAGGTCGGACAAGGCAACGAGATCGTCATGGGCGCCGACGGGCTCGCCGCCGGCGAGCTGCGCGAAGGCGAGGCCTTCGGGCCGCTTCTCGACTATTACGGAGCGAACCGGACACGGCTTGGCCTGGAGGGCGCGGAGCCCGATCCTTATCCTTCGGCGAAGGAACTGGCAGCCGATCGCGACCTGATGCACCGCGGTCTTGAATGGTGCGCCAAGCACGGCATCACCTCGATCCAGAACATGGACGGCAATCTCTATCAGCTCGAGCTGCTGGCCGGTCTGGAGAAAGAGGGGCGGCTGCTCTGCCGCACCAAGATCCCATTCCACTTCAAGAACTTCATGAAGCTGGACATGCTGGAAAAAGCTTCGCGAATGGCCGCGACCTACAATTCCGAATGGCTGACATCCGGCATGGTCAAGGTTTTCTATGACGGCGTTCTGGATTCCTGGACGGCGGTGATGGTCGACGACTATGACGACCGGCCGGGATGGCGCGGCGAGCCGCTGTTTTCACCCGAGCATTTCGCCGAGGTGGCGGTCGAGGCCGACAGGCGCGGGCTGCAGATCGCCGTGCATTCGATCGGCGACGGCGCCGTGCGGGCGGTGCTCGACGGCTACCAGGCGGCGCTGAGGAAGAACGGCCGGCGCGACAGCCGGCACCGCATCGAGCATATCGAGGTGATCACGGCCTCCGACGTACCGCGCTTCGCCGAGCTCGGCGTGCTCGCCTCGATGCAGCCGGCGCATCCGCCGGGCGCGCTGAACTTCCCGATGGAGCCGACGATCTCGCGCATCGGCCGCGACAAGTGGCCGTTGAGCTATGCCTGGCGCACGTTGAAGAACGCCGGCGCGCGCGTGGTGTTCGCGTCCGACTGGCCGGTTTCGCCGGTCGATCCGATCCTGTCGATCCAGACGGCAGTGATGCGCAAACCTTGGGCAGAAGGCATGCCGGACCAGAGCTTCTCATTGCGGGAAGCGATCGAGGGCTATACGGTCGAGGGCGCTTACGCGGAGTTCAACGAGCATCGCAAGGGTCGCCTGAAAACCGGGTATCTCGCCGACATCGTCGTCTTGTCGGCAGATATCGAGGCGACCGCGCCCGAAGCGTTGCACACCGTGCATCCGGTGACCACCATCTGTGGGGGGAGGATCACCTACCAAGCCTAACGATGGCATAGGAATTGCTTAATTGAACGGGGACTCGGATCGAGTCACTGCTGCGCAGTTGCCAAGCCGACCAGCTTGTGGTGACAATCAAACAGGAACACACCTGCCGACAAGAGCAGGCGCTCTCAATGGGGTAATCGTGCCGGAACAACCGGGTAAGAACGCGATCGAAGTTCGCGGTGTTCGCAAGGTCTTTGGTACCGGCGAAAATCAGGTAGCCGCTCTCGACACCGTTTCGGTGTCGATCCGCGAGAACGAGTTTTTCACTTTGCTCGGCCCGTCCGGATGCGGAAAGACGACGCTGCTGAGGTTGATTGCCGGCTTCGATTTCCCAACCGCCGGAGAGATATTGCTGCACGGCCAGGACATTGCGCCGCTGCCACCCTACAAACGCCCGGTCAACACTGTCTTCCAGAGCTATGCGCTCTTCCCGCACATGACGGTGGCGCAGAACATCGGCTTCGGACTGGAGATGCTCGGCAAGCCGAAAGACGAGATCGAGGCGCGCGTCGCGCAGATGCTGAAGCTGGTCAAGATGGAAGCGCTCAAGGCGCGACGCACCAGCCAGATTTCGGGCGGCCAGCAGCAGCGCGTGGCACTGGCCCGGGCGCTGGCGCCGCAGCCGAAGGTGCTCCTGCTCGACGAACCGTTGTCGGCGCTGGACTACAAGCTGCGCAAGGAAATGCAGATCGAGTTGAAGCGGCTGCAGAACGAGACCGGCATCACCTTCATCTTCGTCACCCACGACCAGGAGGAAGCGCTGACCATGTCCGACCGCATCGCGGTGATGTCGGCCGGCAAGATCCTGCAGGTCGGCACGCCGCGCGACATCTACGACCGGCCGGCCGAACGCTTCGTCGCCGATTTCATCGGTGAAACGAATTTCCTGCCCGGCACGGTGGTGTCGAAACAGGCCGGCGTGGCGACGGTCAAGTTCGCCAGCAGCGCCACGATCAGCGCCGGCTATCCGGAAGGCTTCGATCCGACCGGCGAGGTGACGCTGGTGGTGCGTCCCGAGCATGCCGATCTGGTTCCCGATCCGGCCAAGGGCACGATCACCGGCACGCTCTCCAACATCGTCTATTTCGGCACCGACACGCATTACCACGTCAAGCTCGACGGCGGCGGCGAGAATTTCATCGTGCGTCACCAGAACAGCCGTTCGAGCGCGGTGACCTACGAGACCGGCATCAAAGTCGGCGTCCAGTTCGAGGAGGACGCCGCCCGCGTCCTGAAAGACTGATGACAACGGCCACGCTCTCCCCGACCACGCTTTCCAAGGCCGCTTTGTTCGAAGCCCAGGCGGTGAAAACCAGTGCGCGGCGCAACCGGCTGCTTTCGCTGCCGGCGCTGATCATCATCGGCGTTTTCGGCGTGCTGCCACTGATCATCATCTGCGTCTATTCATTCCTCGTCGCCGCGCCCTATGGCGGCGTGCAGTGGCAGTTCTCGACCGACGCCTATTTCAACTTCCTGTTCCAGCGCGACATCTTCGACGACACGCTGCAGTTCACGCCGGATTTCCTGATCATCTATCTACGCTCCTTCCTGTTCGCGGTGGTGACGACGATCATCTGCCTGCTGCTCGGTTTCCCCACCGCCTATTTCATGGCGACGCGGCCGCCGGCGCAGCGCAACTGGTGGGTGCTTCTGATCACCATTCCGTTCTGGTCGAACCTCCTGGTCCGCACGCTGGCGATCATGTTCATCATCCGCGACGAGGGGCTGATAAACGACGCGCTCCTTGCGCTCGGCGTGATCGATAAGCCGATCACAATGCTCTATACCAACTTCGCCATCCAACTCGGCCTGCTCTACGCCTTCCTGCCGTTCATGGTGCTGCCGCTCTATTCGAGCCTGGAAAAGCTCGACTTCCGCCTGGTCGAGGCAGCTTACGATCTTTACGCGACGCGCCGGCAGGTGCTGTGGCGGGTGATCATCCCGCTGTCCAAGCCCGGCATCATCGCCGGCTGCCTGCTCGTCTTCATCCCGGCGCTCGGCGCCTATGTGACGCCGCTGATCCTGGGCGGCGGCGTGCACCTGATGATCGGCGACCTCATCGCGCAGCAATTCGGTTCGGGCCGCAACTGGCCGCTCGGCTGCGCGCAGGCGCTGATCCTGATGGCGGCGGTGCTGGTGGCGCTGTTCTTCTATGTCCGCAACACGTCGGGGAAGGTGCAGCATGGCTGAGCCCCGTGTCATGGACATCAAGGACCAGCCGGGCTTCCGCTCGATCGCGGTCATCTGCCTGCTGGTGCTCTATATACCGGTGCTGATCCTGATGATCTTCTCGTTCAACAGCGGCTCGCTGGTCACGCATTGGGAAGGCGTCACGCTCAAATGGTACGGCAGCGCATTCCTCAACGAGGAGTTCCACAGCGCGGCGAAGAACACGCTGATCATCTCGGTGACCGCGACGATCGTTTCGACCATCTGCGCGACGCTTGCCGCGATCGGCATGACGCGCGTGAAGCCGTGGCGAGGGCTCGCCGCGGCCTTCATGGTCATCAACCTGCCGCTGATGGTGCCGGAGATCATCACGGCGGTGGCGACGCTCTCCTTCTTCGCGCTGATCGCCGGCGTGTTCGGACTGAACTTTGGCATCGGCAATCTGATCCTCGCCCACACCGTATTCTGCATCCCTTTCGCCTATATGCCGATCAGGGCACGGCTCGAGGATATGGACCTGACACTGGAATATGCGGCGGCCGATCTCTACGCGACGCCATGGAATGCCTTCAAGCGCATCACTCTGCCGCTCTTGGTCCCCGGCATCATGTCGGGCGCGGCGCTGGCCTTCATCGTCTCCTTCGACGATTTCACCATAACGCAGCTCGTCGCCGGCCCAGGCCAGACGACACTGCCTCTCTATATCTGGAACCAGATCCGGCGGCCGATGACGCCGGAGATCAACGCCATCTCCACGATCCTGCTTCTGGTGTCGATCCTGTTCGTCTCGGTCTCGTTCCTGATCGCGCGGCGACGCGCAAAATGACTTGAGAGCTCCAACACAACAATGGGAAGGCAAGGAGAATATGAAATGTCTGGAAAACTGATGGCGGCCGTTTCCGCGGCCGTTCTGCTGTGGGCAGTGCCGGCGCTCGCCGACGGTGAACTGCACATCTACAATTGGGGTGACTATACGAACCCAAAGCTGATCGACAAATTCGAGAAGCAGTACAACATCAAGGTGACGCTGGACGATTACGATTCCAATGAAACCATGCTGTCCAAGGTGCGCGCCGGCAATTCCGGCTATGACATTGTGGTGCCGTCCGACTACACCGTGAAGATCATGATCGAGGAGGGCCTGCTTGAGAAGACCGAGCCCAATGCGATGCCGAACGGCAAGAACATCGATCCGCGTTTCCTCAACGTCTATTGGGACGACGGCCGCCATTACACCGTGCCCTGGCAGTTCGGCACGACGACGTTCGCGGTCAATATGGACAAGTTCAAAGGCAACATCGACACGCTGGCGATCCTGTTCGACCCGCCGGACGCGTTGAAGGGCCAGATCAACATGCTGGATGACGTCAACACCGTCATGCATGCGGCCGAGCGCTATGCCGGCGTGCCGCGGTGCGGCGCCGACAAGGCCAATCTGAAAAAGGTCAACGACATCCTGATGGCCGCCAAGCCGTCGTGGAAGACCTTCAGCTACGACACCATCACCAAGATCACTTCCGGTGACGTGATCGTGACCGAACAGTGGGACGGCGCGGCCTATCGCTCGCGCCAGAAGATCCCGGCGATCAAATATGCCTATCCGAAGGAAGGCGTTGAAGGCTGGATGGACAATGTCGCGGTGCTGAAGGGCGCCAAAAATCTCGAGAACGCCAAGCTGTTCCAGGACTTCATCATGGCTCCGGAAAACGCGGCGCTGATCTCGGAATTCGCGGGCTATGACAACGGCATCGCGGGCAGCCACAAGTTCCTGTCGCCGGAGTTCGCCAACTCGCCTGAGATCACTCCGCCCGCGGGTTCGCCTACCCCCGAATTTGTGCCGCCCTGTCCGCCGGAAGTGGTGGAGATCTACAACAAAATCTGGACCAATCTGCGCAAGTAATCTTCGCGCAAACGCATGAAAGGAGGGGAGGCTCCGGCCTCCCTTTCTTGTGACTGTTTCTGTGCATGCATTCTGCGAAAAACCGCTCACGCACTTTTGAGCAGCATGCATCGGGGAGGAAATCTTGTCGTCCTATCGCAATTCCGATCCGCGGCCGCCGATCATGCAGGGCTCGCCGCCGAAGCTGGTACCGCCGAAGCTCGATTGGGACAGGCCGCCATGGAATCGCTGGGCCTTCCAGCATATCCGCGAATTCCTGCCGACGGTCGAAGTGTGGCGCGGCAACGGCCACCGCCATCGCCTCGAGCGCGCGGAGGTCGATCTCGACGATCTGCCGGTGGTCGACAGCACCGGTGAGCCGACGACGCTCGCCGGCTTGCTCGACGAAACCTATGCCGACGGCTTCCTGGTGCTGAAGAACGGCAAGGTTGCGTATGAGCGCTATTTCAACGGCATGGACGAGCGCACGCTGCATCTGTCGCAGTCGATGGCGAAATCGGTGACCGGATCGGTGTGCGGCATACTGGTCGGGCGCGGCCTGATCGATCCGGGCAGACAGGTGACGGATTACCTGCCGGAGCTCGGCGAGACCGGCTGGGCCGGCGCCACGGTCCAGCACGTGCTCGACATGACGACGGGCGTGCGCTTTTCCGAGGAATACACCGACCGCTATTCCGAGATCGGCCAAGTCGATGTCGCGACCGGCTGGAAGCCGATCCCGCCAGGCAGCGATCCGGATTTTGCGTGGCCCTCGCACCTGTTCGAGCTGATCCTGCGGCTGAAGGACCAAGTGCGCCCGCATGGCGAGGCCTTTGAATACCGTTCGATCGAGACCGACGTACTCGCCTTCATCATGGAGCGGGTGAGCGGCAAGCGCCTGGCGCAGCTCGTCTCGGAAGAGCTCTGGCAAAAGCTCGGCGCCGACGAGAGCGCCTGCTTCACCGTAGACAGCGCCGGCTATGCGCTGGCCGATGGCGGCTTCAACGCGACGCTGCGCGACTATGGCCGCTTCGGGCAACTGATCCTCGACAATGGCGGCGGCGTGATCCCGGCCGACTGGATCGAGGCGACGCGCAGCGGCAAGCATGGGCCGAATTTCAGCCCGAGCCTTCCGGACGGCAGCTACCGCAACCAGTTCTGGATCGAGGATTCTCGCTCACGCTCGCTAATGTGCCGCGGCGTGTTCGGCCAATTGATCCATATGAGCTGGGAGCACAGGATGGTCGTGGTGAAGCTTTCGACCTATCCGGATTTCCTCAACTTGGCCTATTCAGTGGCGACGCAGAAGGCGGTGCATGCCATCGCCGCCGCGCTGGCCTGAAACCGCAAACAGATTCGGAGAATGTCGTGACCGGCAAGAGCGCCTTCGAGGCCAGATACGGCTTTGCCCGCAAGGATGTGTGGCTCGAAACCTGGCGGCTTTCGCCGTTCAACCGATGGTCGTTCCAGAATGTCGGCGAACTGGTGCCGAGCGCGCATGTCGCGGCGGCGCCCGGCGGCGAGAGCCAGGCGAAATCGCTCGGCGCGTTGCTCGACGAGAAGGTTTCGTTCGCTGGCGGCAGTGAGACCGTCGAGGGTTTCCTGAAGCGTTCCGACACGGACGGGCTGACGATCCTGAAGGCCGGCAAGCTTGTCGGCGACTGGTCGGCGCCGCATATGCCGTTCGGCTCCCGCCACATCATATTTTCGATCAGCAAGTCGGTGACGGCGATCCTCGCGGGCATACTGGAAGGCGAAGGCGTGTTCGATCCCAACGCCCCGGTAACGAAATACATCCCCGAGGCCAAGGGCTCGGCCTATGGCGATGCGAGCGTGCGCAACGTGCTCGACATGACGGTCAGCCTCGATTTCGAGGAAGCCTATCTCGATCCGGAAAGCGCCTTCGCCCGCTACCGCCGCTCGACGCTGTGGAATCCCGGCGGCGGCTCGGAGAGCCTCACGGCCTTCCTGATGACGATCCAGCGGCTCGCCGAGCCGCATGGCCAGACCTACCGCTACCGCTCGCCCAATTCCGACGTGCTCGGCATCCTGGTCGAGCGGGCGTCGGGCATGCGCGTCAGCGAATTGCTCCGCGAAAAACTGTGGTTACCGCTAGGCGCCGCGAGCGACATGTCGGTGACGGTCGACATGGAAGGCACGGCGCGCACGGCCGGCGGCATGTCCATGACGCCGCGCGACCTTGCCCGCATCGGCGAAATGATGCGGCAGGGCGGCACGGCGAACGGCCGCCGCATCGTTCCGGAAGCCTGGGTGCACGACACGGTCGCCGCCGGCGGCAGCCATGAAGCCTGGCAGCGCGGCACGATGGTATTTTTGTTTCCGAAGGGACGCTACCGCAACAAATGGTACCAGACCGGCCACGTCAGCGGCGCCTTCTGCGGCATCGGCATTCACGGCCAGTGGCTCTACGTCAATCCGAAGGCGGAAGTGGTCATCGCCAAGATGTCGTCGCAGCCGGAGCCGGTGGACGACAAGCTGGATGGGGACCTCGTGGCGTTCTTCGAGGCGCTGAGCGGCATGGTCTGAGCTAGCTGGCGCCGGTTCCAAGGGCTGTTTTCTGTGGACCTTCGACGCATGATGAAACCGTTGCGGTTGGCGTAGCGGTTCTCCCGGCCTATGGTCGCCGCTCTTTTCTGCAGGGACCAGCATGGCATCGGACATCAAGCGCATCGCAGCAATCATCGCGGCCGAGATCGGCGCGCGGCCGGAACAGGCCGTGGCGGCGATCGGGCTGCTGGACGAGGGGGCGACGGTGCCTTTCGTGGCGCGTTACCGCAAGGAGGTCACCGGCGGGCTCGACGACACGCAGTTGCGCGACCTTTCCGAGCGGCTCGCCTATCTGCGCGAGCTCGATGCGCGGCGCGAGACGATCGTCAGCTCCATCCGCGAGCAGGGCAAGCTGACCGAGGAGTTGGAAGCCAAGATCGCGGCGGCCGCCACAAAGGCGGAACTCGAGGATATCTACCTTCCCTACAAGCCGAAGCGGCGCACCAAGGCGGAGATCGCCAAGGAGCGCGGGCTTGGGCCGCTCGCCGAGGCGATCCTGGCCGATCGCTCGAAAGTTCCGGCCGAACTTGCTCTCGCCTATGTCACGGAAGAGGTGGCGGATGCCAAGGCGGCGCTCGAAGGCGCGCGCGATATCCTGTCGGAGCAGTTCGCGGAGAATGCCGACCTGATCGGCAAGCTGCGCGCCTATATGAAGGAACGCGCCTTCCTGCGGTCAAAAGCCGTCGACGGCAAGCAGGAGGCCGGCGCAAAATTCTCCGACTATTTCGACCATGTCGAGCGCTGGTCAGGCGTGCCAAGCCACCGTGCCTTGGCCATGCTGCGCGGCCGCAACGAAGAGGTGCTGTCGCTCGATATCGAGGTGGATGCCGACGATCAGTCGCCGGTGAAGCCGGTGGAGCGCATGATCGCCAATGCTTATGTGATTGGTGCGACGCTGCCCGGCGATAAATGGCTGATGGAGGTGGTGGGCTGGACGTGGCGGATCAAATTGTCGCTGCATCTGACGCTCGACCTGATGCGCGATCTTCGCGAGCGTGCTGAGGAAGAGGCGATCCACGTCTTTGCCCGCAACCTGAAGGACCTGCTGTTGGCCGCGCCCGCCGGTTCCAGGCCGACCATGGGGCTAGACCCCGGCATCCGCACCGGCGTCAAAGTCGCTGTGGTCGATGGTACCGGCAAGCTGGTGGCGACGACGACCGTCTATCCGTTTCCGCCGAAGAACGACGTGCGCGGCACGCAGGCGGAACTCGCGGCGCTCATCCGCCAGCATAAGGTCGAGCTGATCTCGATCGGCAACGGCACCGGCAGCCGCGAGACCGAGAAACTGGTGGCCGACATGCTGTCGGACCTGCCGGCCGGCGCCGGGCCGAAGCCGCTCAAGGTTATCGTCAGCGAGGCGGGCGCCTCGGTCTATTCGGCGTCTGCGACGGCGGCGGCCGAGTTCCCGGACCTCGATGTCTCGCTGCGCGGGGCGGTGTCGATCGCCAGGCGGCTGCAGGATCCGCTGGCCGAGCTGGTCAAGATCGAGCCGAAGTCGATCGGTGTCGGCCAGTACCAGCACGATGTCGATCAGTACCGGCTCGGCCGTTCGCTCGAAGCGGTGGTCGAGGATGCGGTGAACGCGGTCGGTGTCGATCTCAACACGGCCTCGGCGCCGCTTTTGGCGCGCGTGTCGGGACTGGGGCCGTCGCTCGCCGAGGCGATCGTCGCGCATCGCGATGCGGCCGGGCCGTTTGCCAGCCGCAAGGACCTGCTCAAGGTGGCGCGGCTCGGGCCGCGCGCGTTCGAGCAAAGCGCCGGCTTCCTGCGCATCCCGAACGGGACAGAGCCGCTCGATGCGTCATCAGTGCATCCGGAAGCCTATGGCGTGGCGAAGAAAATCGTCGCCGCTTGCGGCCGCGACGTGCGCGCGCTGATGGGCGACAGCGCCGCGCTGAAGGCGCTTGACCCGCGCGTCTTCGTCGACGAGCGTTTCGGCCTGCCGACGGTTCGCGACATCATTTCGGAGCTGGAAAAGCCAGGACGCGACCCGCGCCCCGGCTTCAAGACGGCGACCTTCGCGGAAGGCGTCGACGACATCAAGGATCTGAAGCCAGGCATGCTGCTCGAAGGCACCGTCACCAATGTCGCGGCCTTTGGCGCCTTCGTCGACATCGGCGTGCACCAGGACGGTCTGGTGCATGTCTCGCAGCTTGCCGACCGCTTCATCAAGGATGCGCATGAGGTGGTGAAGGCCGGCGACGTGGTGAAGGTGCGGGTCGTCGACGTCGACATCAAACGCAAGCGCATAGGCTTGTCGATGCGCAAGGATGGCGGCGAGGGCGGGGCGCCTCGCGGCGGCCAGCGCGATTACGGCGGCAAGCCGGCGTCGCGCTCGCCGGCGCCGCAGCGCCAGCCGGAGCGGCCGTCGCAAGGTGCGTTCGGCGCGGCTTTGGCCGAGGCGATGAAGCGGAAGTAGCTACCAGGCCAGGACGGACGGCTCCTTGCCGATCTGGCCCAGCAGCCAGTCGCGAAAGCTGGCGACGGGCGGATGGCTTCGTTTGTCGTGTGGCACGACCAGATAATAGGCGCTTCGGCTTTGCATCGGTTCGCCGGGCGCCGGCACCAGCTGGCCGCGCCGCAATTCGCCGGCAATCAGGATTTCCGGCAGCAGCGCCACGCCGAGGCCCGCCATGCAGGCCTGCGCGACCGTGCCGAATTGCTCGAACTGCATGCCTGGGCCGGTCGGCGCCTCGAGCCCCTGATGCTCGAACCATTCGCTCCAGGCGCCGGGGCGGGTCGCCATATGCAGCAACGGCAGACGACTGATATCGGATGCCGCGACGATGGCGCGGGCGGCGAGGAATTCGGGCGAAACCACCGGCATCACTGTCTCGCGCATCAAAAGCGTGCAGTCCGCGTCCGGCCAGTCGGGCATGCCGTGATGGATGGCGGCATCGAGCCGTTCGCGGGCGAAGTCGAAGCGGCCAACGCGGGTGGCGAAATTGATGGTGACGTCCGGGTGGCGGGCGACGAAATCCGGGATCAGCGGCATCAGCCAGCGCGTGCCGAAGGTCGGCAGGATGGCAAGGTTGAGCACGCCGCTATGCCTATTGCTCATCAATCCAAGGGCTGCGTCGCGCAACTGGCCAAGCGCCGAGCGCACCGCTTCGGCGTAAATCTCGCCGGCCGCCGACAGCCGGACATTGCGGCTGTCGCGTTCGAATAGCCGCTGGCCGAACTGTTCCTCAAGCAGGCTGATCTGCCGACTTATGGCGCCCTGGGTCAGATCGAGCTCGCGCGCGGCGGCGGTGAAGGAGCCGAGGCGCGCCACCGCTTCGAAGGCCGCAAGGGCGGCGGTGTTCGGCAGAAGACGACGCTGGACGCTCATGATCCATTACTAACGGTCATTGATCTGCGATGCAATTTCGTTTGATTTTTTCCCTGCGGAGGCCGATAAGCCGGGCACCTCAAAATATGCCGGGAGAGCGGGCCATGGCCGCCGAGAAGAATGCCTTCGTGTGGAACGATCCTTTCCTGATCGAGGACCAGCTTTCCGAGGATGAGCGCATGGTGCGCGACGGCGCGGCCGCCTTCGCCGCCGACAAGCTCGCGCCGCGCATCGAGGAAGCCTATGCCGACGAGAAGACCGACCCGTCGATCTTCCGGGAAATGGGCGAGGCGGGCCTGCTCGGTATCACCATTCCGGAAGAATATGGCGGGCTCGGCGCCGGATATGTGACCTATGGCCTGGTGGCTCGGGAAGTCGAGCGCATCGATTCCGGCTACCGCTCGATGATGAGCGTGCAGTCCTCGCTGGTGATGTATCCGATCCACGCCTATGGCTCGGAAGCGCAGCGCAAAAAATACCTGCCGAAGCTCGCTTCGGGCGAGTGGATCGGCTGCTTCGGCCTGACCGAGCCGGATGCCGGCTCCGATCCGGGCGGCATGAAGACGCGCGCCGAGAAGACGGCGAACGGCTACAAGCTCTCCGGCTCCAAGATGTGGATCTCGAACGCGCCGATCGCCGACGTCTTCGTCGTCTGGGCGAAGTCGGCAGCGCATGACAACCAGATCCGCGGCTTCGTGCTGGAAAAGGGCATGAAGGGGCTTTCGGCGCCGAAAATCGGCGGCAAGCTCAGCCTCCGCGCCTCGATCACCGGCGAAGTGGTGATGGAAGGCGTCGAGGTCGGCGAGGACGCGCTGCTGCCCAATGTCTCGGGCCTGAAAGGCCCGTTCGGCTGCCTCAACCGCGCGCGTTACGGCATCTCCTGGGGCGCCATGGGCGCGGCCGAGGATTGCTGGCACCGGGCGCGGCAATACGGCCTCGACAGGAAGCAGTTCGGCAAGCCGCTTGCCGGCACGCAGCTGTTCCAGAAGAAGCTCGCCGACATGCAGACCGAGATCGCGCTCGGACTGCAGGGCTCGTTGCGCGTCGGCCGGCTGATGGACGAAGGCAAGATGGCGCCGGAGATGATCTCGATCGTCAAGCGCAACAATTGCGGCAAGGCGCTCGATATCGCCCGCCAGGCCCGCGACATGCATGGCGGCAACGGCATCCAGATCGGCTACCATGTCATGCGCCATGCGCAGAACCTGGAGACGGTCAACACCTATGAAGGCACGCATGACGTGCATGCGCTGATCCTCGGAAGGGCGCAGACGGGGCTGCAGGCGTTCTTCTAGGCGGCAAGGCTGCTTAAATTAGGTGCAGCGCAACATCTCTGCTTGGAGAATGCCCAGGACTTGTGTCAGGGTCTGGCGGTACACGCCATTCTCCGGGGCACCATGGCAATTCTGGCGGCCGTCCATCACCTGACCCACTACAAGTATGACCGGCCGGTGGTGCTTGGTCCCCAGGTGATCAGGCTGCAGCCGGCGCCGCATTCGCGCACCAAGGTGCTCAGCCATTCGCTGAAGGTCGAGCCGGCAAACCACTTCGTTAATCTGCAGCAGGATCCCTACGGCAATTTCCTTGCCCGCTTCGTTTTTCCGGAGCCGGTGACGGAACTGAAAATCGAGGTCGACCTCGTCGCCGACATGACGGTCTATAATCCGTTCGACTTCTTCGTCGAGGAGAGCGCCGAGACCTTCCCGTTCGACTACCCGGAAGAGATCAGGGAAGACCTCGCCATCTACCGCGCGCCGGAGCCGGCCGGGCCGCTATTGTCGAACTTCCTGGCAAGTATCGACCGCAGCCCGGCGAACACCGTCAATTTCCTGGTCGACCTCAATGCAAGGCTGCGGCGCGAGATCGCCTACATCGTGCGCATGGATACCGGCGTCTATTCGCCCGAAGAGACACTCGCCGCAGGCAAAGGTTCGTGCCGGGATTCGAGCTGGCTCCTAGTGCAGATCCTGCGCAATCTCCGCATCGCGGCGCGCTTCGTTTCCGGCTACCTGATCCAGCTCAAGCCGGATCTCGTCTCGCTCGACGGACCGCCCGGAACCGCTATCGACTTCACCGACCTGCATGCCTGGTGCGAGGTCTATATTCCCGGCGCCGGCTGGATCGGCTTCGACCCGACCTCGGGCCTGCTCACCGGCGAAAGCCACGTGCCGCTCGCCGCGACGCCGCATTTCCGCAACGCCGCGCCGATCTCCGGCACGGCGAGCTTCGCCAATGTCGATTTCAACTTCGATATGCGCGTCGACCGGATTGCCGAGCATCCGCGCATCACCAAGCCGTTCTCGGACGAAAGCTGGGAGGCGCTCGATCGACTGGGCGAAAAAGTCGACGCGGCGCTGAGGGATGGGGACGTGCGGCTCACCATGGGCGGCGAGCCGACATTCGTGTCGATCGACGATTTTGAGTCCGCCGAATGGAATACGGCAGCCGTCGGCCCGGCCAAGCGCGACAAGGCGGATGAGTTGATCCGCCGGTTGCGCGAGCGCTTCGCGCCAGGCGGTTTTCTGCATTACGGCCAGGGCAAGTGGTATCCGGGCGAGAGCCTGCCGCGCTGGACCTTCTCGCTCTACTGGCGGATCGATGGCGAGCCGGTCTGGCGCGATCCGTCGCTGATCGCGAGGGAAAACGGTAATGCCGCGGTCGGGCCCGAACAGGCCGAAAGCCTGCTCAAGGCGGTCGCCGGCGAGCTCGGCATCGACAAGGCGATGGTGAGCGAGGCCTACGAGGATCCGGGCGAGTGGCTGCTCAAGGAAGGCAAGCTGCCCGACAATGTCGATCCTTCCAATTCGAAGCTGGAAGACCCGGAAGAGCGCAGCCGCATGGCGCGCGTCTTCGAGCGCGGGCTGACCAAGCCGTCGGGCTACGTGCTGCCGGTGCAGCGCTGGACAGCCAGGCCGCCGGCAATCGCTGGCGCTCGGAGAAATGGAAGACCAGGCGCGGGCGCCTGTTCCTGGTGCCCGGCGATTCTCCGGTTGGATACCGTCTGCCGCTCGGCACGTTGCCCCATGTTCCGCCAGCGCAGTTCCCTTATATCGTGCCGGTCGACCCCTCAGTGCCACGTGGCCCGCTGCCGGCGCGCGCCGAAATCCTGCCGGAAGCTCCGGCCGGCGGCGCGGACGAAATGGCGCGTCAGCAGCCTGAGGCCTCCTTCACCGCCGCCACCGCCAAGCAGGACCGCGTCGAGCAGCGACTGACCGAGATCGGCGGCGCGGTGCGGACCGCGCTCACCGTCGAGCCGCGCGACGGCCGGCTTTGCGTGTTCATGCCGCCGGTCGAGGCGCTGGAGGATTATCTCGAACTGGTGGCGGCGGCGGAGAATGCCGCCAAGGCGATCGGCCTGCCGGTGCATGTCGAGGGCTATGCGCCGCCGCACGATCCGCGCCTCAACGTCGTCCGCGTGGCGCCGGATCCAGGCGTCGTCGAGGTCAACGTCCATCCGGCCTCCAATTGGCGGGAATGCGTCGCGACGACGAGCGCGATTTATGAGGAGGCGCGGCAATCGCGGCTAGGCACCGACAAATTCATGATCGACGGCCGCCACACCGGCACCGGCGGTGGCAACCATGTCGTGGTCGGCGGCGCGACGCCCAATGACAGCCCGTTCCTGCGCCGGCCCGATCTGTTGAAGAGCCTGGTGCTGCACTGGCAGCGGCATCCGTCGCTGTCCTACCTGTTTTCGGGCCTTTTCATCGGCCCCACCAGCCAGGCGCCGCGCATCGACGAGGCGCGGCACGATTCCCTTTACGAGCTGGAGATCACGCTGGCGCAGGTGCCGCAACCCAACAAGGGCGAGACACCCTTGCCCTGGCTGGTTGACCGGCTGTTCCGCAATCTCCTGACCGATGTGACTGGCAACACGCATCGTTCGGAAATCTGCATCGACAAATTGTTCTCGCCGGACGGTCCGACCGGCCGGCTTGGGCTCGTCGAATTCCGCGGTTTCGAGATGCCGCCCAATGCGCGGATGTCGCTCGCCCAGCAATTGCTGGTCCGCGCGATCATCGCGCGCGCCTGGATGAATCCGCTCGAGGGGCGCTTCGTGCGCCGGGGCACGTCGCTGCACGACCGCTTCATGCTGCCGCATTATGTCTGGGCGGATTTCCTGGACGTGCTTGAGGACCTGAAGCTCAACGGCTTCGACTTCCGCCCCGAGTGGTTCGCTGCACAGCTCGAATTCCGTTTCCCCTTCTGCGGAGAGGTTAGCCAAGCCGGCGTCAAGCTGGAATTGAGGCAAGCGCTGGAGCCATGGCATGTGATGGGCGAGCAGGGCGCCATCGGCGGCACGGTCCGGTTTGTGGACTCCTCGGTCGAGCGACTGCAGGTGCGAACCGAGGGCCTCAATCCGGAGCGTCACGCCATCGTCTGCAATGGCCGCATCGTGCCGATGAAGGTTACCGACAATCGCGAGGTCGCGGTGGCGGGCGTGCGCTTCAAGGCCTGGCAACCAGCCTCCGGCCTGCATCCGGCCCTGCCGGTCAACACGCCGCTGGTCTTCGACATCTACGATCGCTGGTCGGGTCGCTCGGTCGGCGGCTGCGTCTACCATGTCGCGCATCCCGGCGGCCGCAACTACGACACCTTCCCGGTCAACGGCAACGAGGCCGAGGCGCGGCGGCTTGCCCGGTTCGAACCGCGCGGCCACACGCCGGGCGGCTATGTGCTGCATGACGAAGAAGCCCCTGAAGAGTTTCCTATGACCCTTGACCTCAGGCGGCCGGCGAGATTCTGATCGAAAATGGCCAAGGGGAATCAGAGACGGGCGGGCGGCAGGCCGCGGGCGCGGGGCCTGCTGGAACGCTACCGGCCGATCGAAGGCGTCGCCGACGAGATGATCGACGCGTCGGGCAACCCGCGTCCGGTCTGGCGCTCCTTCATCGACGCGCTCGACGATCTGGGGGCGGAGCGGCTGGGGCAGCGCTTTGCTCGTGCCGACCAGTATCTGCGCGACGCCGGCGTCTATTACCGCGTCTATGAGCAAGCCGGCGCCAATGAGCGGGAATGGCCGCTCGCGCATGTTCCGCTGCTGATCGACGAGAAGGAATGGGCCGAGATCAGCGCGGGGCTCACCCAGCGCGCCGACCTGTTTGAAGCGCTCCTGGCCGACATCTATGGCCCGGGCCGGCTGATCGAGAAAGGGATTTTGCCTGCTGGGCTGATTGCGGCGAGCCCGGAATATCTGCGCCCCATCGCCGGCGCCAGGCCGGCCAGCGGGCATTTCCTGCACATGGTCGCCTTCGAGCTCGGCCGTGGCCCGGACGGACGCTGGTGGGTGCTGGGCGACCGCGCCCAGGCGCCGTCCGGCGCCGGCTTCGCGCTGGAGAACCGCGTCGCCACCACGCGCGCGCTATCGGACATCTATGGCGAGATGCATGTGCCTCGGCTCGCCGGCTTCTTTCGCCGTTTCCGCGATGCTCTGAACGGAATGGCCAAGGAGTCCGGCGGCCGTGTCGCCATCCTGACGCCGGGGCCGCTCAATGAAACCTATTACGAGCACGCCTATATCGCCCGCTATCTCGGCATCATGCTGCTCGAGGGCGAGGACCTGACCGTTTCCGGCGGCAGGCTGATGGTGCGCACGGTTTCCGGCCTTATGCCGATCGGCGTCTTGTGGCGGCGGCTTGACGCCGCCTTCGCCGATCCGCTGGAGTTGAGGCCGGACTCGCAAATCGGCACGCCGGGCCTGGCCGAGGCAATTAGGCGCGGCACGGTCTCGGCGGTCAACGCGCTTGGCTCCGGCCTGATCGAGACACGGGCCTTGCTGTCGTTCCTGCCCAGGATCGCGCGGGAATTGCAAGGCGACGATCTCAAGCTGCCGAGCATCGCCACCTGGTGGTGCGGGCAGGAGGCCGAGCGCGCGCATGTGCTTGCCAACATCGACCGCATGGTGGTCGGTCCGGCGCTCTCGACCCGGCTTGCCTTCGAAGACGATGGCGCGACCCGGCTGGGATTGTCTCTTTCGGCCGGCGAGCGGGCCGAGCTCGTCGGTCGCATCGAGGCGGACGGCGAGGGTTTCGTCGGCCAGGAAGCGGTGACGCTGTCGACCACGCCGGTGTTCGTCGGCGGCTTGCTCGAGCCTCGGCCCGCCAGCCTGCGCGTCTATCTGGCGCGCACGCCGGAAGGCTGGGCGGTGATGCCCGGCGGCTTCGCCCGCGTCGGCTTCTCGCTCGATCCGACGGCGATCGCCATGCAGCGCGGCGGCCAGGCGGCGGATGTCTGGGTGGTCAGCGACCGGCCGGTCGAGCGCGAGACGCTGCTGCCGCAGGAGCATGAGGGCTTCACCCGCACCATGCCGGGCAGCTTGCCCAGCCGCGCGGCGGAGAACCTGACTTGGCTCGGGCGCTATATCGAGCGCTCGGAAGACACGGTGCGCGTGCTGCGCGCCTATCACGTGCGGCTTGCCGAGACATCCGATCCGGATATGCCGCTGCTTGCCGACATCAGGGACTATCTGGAGCCGTTCGGCATCGAGATCGAAACGGCGATACCACCGGGACTGATCGGCACTTTGGACAGCGCGGTCTACAGCGCCGGCCAGATCCGCGACCGTTTCTCGCCCGATGGCTGGCTGGCGCTGAAGGATCTGTCGAAGACCATCCACAAATTCGCCGAGACGGTCGCGCCGGGCGACGACGCGACACGGGCAATGACGGTGATGCTGCGCAAGCTCGCCGGCTTTTCCGGTCTGCTGCACGAGAACATGTATCGCTTCACCGGGTGGCGTTTTCTGGAGATCGGCCGCAGGCTGGAGCGCGGCATCCAGACTGCCCGCACGCTCGCCCGGCTGACAAAGGCAGGCGCGCCCGATGGCGCGCTCGACATGATGCTGGAGATCGGCGACAGCGTCATGACCCATCGCCGGCAATATCCGGTGCAGGCCGGGCGGCGCACGGTGATCGACCTGCTCGCGCTCGACCCGCTCAATCCGCGCTCCATCCTGTTCCAGCTCGAGCGGCTGAAGGCCGAGATCGGCATGCTGCCTTCGATCGGCGGCGAGGGGCATATGTCGCCCGCCGCCAAGGAAATCCTGCAGCTCAACACGGCAATCGCCGTCATGGAGCCGTCCGACATGAGCGCCGAATTGCTCGACGACCTCGCCGGCCAGATCGGATATCTCTACAACAGCCTCGCTCGAGCCTACTTCGGTTGAGCATTTCCAGCGAAAAGGATCGCTTCGAATGCTCTATCTTCTTGTTTTTGCGCAATTCCGGACGCAAGGCTACGGCGAAGCCGCCGAGCCCAACCGCTGCGCACTTTTGCTGGAATTGCCTTAATGCTCTACGACATCAAACTCCATCTGCATTACGACTATGCCGCCGCCGCGGGCGGCGGACGGCATCAGGTGCGCGTGATGCCGCAGACGATCGCCGGGGTGCAGCGCGTCATCGCCGCCTCATTGTCCTTCCAGCCGCCGCCGGCCGAACGTGCCGATTTTTCCGATTTCTTCGGCAACAACGTCACCTCGATCGCCTTTCGCGACGCGCATGAGACGCTCGACATCCGGATGAGCGCGCGCATTTCGGTCTCACGGCCCGAACCAGGCCTCAATGTCTCGCCCGACATCGGCGGGCTGAAGTCGGAACTCGACCTGGTGCGGTCGCTATCGCCGTCCGCGCCGCATCATTTCCTTGCGGCCAGCGATCATGTCTGCATCGATACGGCGATCACCGCCTATGCGCGAGAGAGCCTTGCCGGCTCGGCGGTGGCCACGGCGGTCGATCTCTGCAACCGCATCCACCGCGATTTCACCTATGACGGCAAGGCGACGACGGTGCAGACGCGGGCCAGCGACGCCTTTGCGCTGAAGCGCGGGGTCTGCCAGGATTTCTCGCATATTATGATCGCCGGACTGCGTGGGCTTGGCATTCCGGCCGGCTATGTCAGCGGTTTCCTGCGCACGATCCCACCCAAGGGCAAGCCTCGGCTCGAAGGCGCGGATGCCATGCATGCCTGGGTCAAGGCTTGGTGCGGGCGCGATGCCGGCTGGCAGGAGTTCGACCCTACCAACGGCATGCGGGCGAGCAACGACCATATCACCGTCGGCTACGGCCGCGACTATTCCGACGTTGCGCCAATCGTCGGCGTGCTGAAGACGACAGGCGGCCAAGTCGGCGAGCAGGCGGTCGACGTCATTCCGGTCGCGGTCGAAAAGGTGTGACAGCAAGCCGGTCACCCGCGGACGCTTCTCAAGGACAGGTGTCCCCGGTATCTTGAGCATCGGGGTTTGGCTGCTCTCGGATCACGTAGCGGCGCGGAGGCGGATTTGGAAGCGGTAAGCGTCATCATACCGGCACATGATGCGGCCCGGACGATTGTCCGGACGCTCGCTTCGCTGGTGTCGGAAAGAGAAGCTATCGGCGAGGTGTTGCTGGTCGACGATTCATCGTCCGACGCCACTGCGGCCGTCGCTACGGAGGCGGCGTTGCGGCTTGCCTTGCCGTTGCGCGTCATCAAATCAAGCTGTCGTGACGCCGGTGGTTCCAGGAATCGAGCACTGGAGGAAGCTCGTTTTCCCTGGATATATCTGATTGATGCCGACGACATTCACCTGGAAGGCGGCCTGCGCGCGCTGCTGGCCAAGGCCGTAGCGGATCCTGGCGCCGACATGGTGGTCGGCGCCTACTGCCGACAGGTCGACGGCGAGGAACGGTCGACCAAGCTGCCGGGCGGCTACACGGCAAGCGCACCAGCCAACGCCTGCGCCTATCTCGAAGGGCGGATACGGTCGATCGCCGTCGGCAGCGCGCTGGTGTCGCGGCGGCTTGTCGGCGACACGAGGTTCCCGACCGGGCTCGGCTATGACGAGGACACGCTGTTTTGGGCGCGCCTTATGGCCAAAGCCTCGCTTGCAGTCCTGACGCGACCGATCTTCATCTATTTCGTGTCGGCGGAGCGCTCCGACGATCGTTTCACCGTCAGGCCTGCCGCGCGCTTTCTCGAATGGCGGCTGGCGCTGCGCCGGCTTCGGTCCAGCGGCATCGCGGAGCGGTCGCTCAAGACCAGGGAAGGCCTCGTGGCTTTGAAGATCGCGCGCGTTCACTATGCGCGCGGCGATTTCGAGACGGCGGCAAGATTCCTCGGCGTGGCCGAAGCCGCGCCACGGGCGGGCGCGGATGCCTGGCGCTGCATGCGCTATCGGTGGAAGATCGCGCTCAGGCGCCGGTTCTCGGCGCCGGCCGTCCAACTGCAACGCGCCTGATGGCCGGTAGGACGGATCTTGCGGTCGTGGTGATTGGTTTCCGGGCGCCCGCCTCACTGGCGGCCGCGGTAAGGTCGGTGCTCGACCAGGACGTTCCCCTCGAGATCGTGGTGGTGAATTCCGGCGGCGGCAGCGCCAAGGCACTGCTTGCCGACTGCGGCATCGAGGTAAAAGTGATCGATGTCGAAGAGCGACTGTTTGCCGGCGCCGCGCGGAATCGCGGCATTGCCGCAACGCAGGCTCCGTTCGTCGCCTTTCTCGCCGATGATTGCCTGGCCTGTGCGGGATGGGCCGAAGCCAGGCTGCGGCGTCACCGGGAAGGCGAGGCGGCTGTTGCGAGTGCCGTCCTCAACAGCCATCCGCGCAATCTGGTTGCCTGCGCTGCGCATCTCGTTACCTATATGCGACGCCTGCCCGGTCTTCCGGCCGGGAAGGCGCAGTGTTACGGCGTTTCGTTCGACAGGACGCTGTTCGATCGATATGGAGCGTTCGACGAGCGGCTGACGACCGGAGAAGATACCGAATTCATGGCCAGGCTGCCGGAGGCTTTGCGGCCGGTCTGGGAACCGAGGGTTCTGACCATCCATCGCAACGAGACGCGCCTGCTCGGCTTGCTTGCCGACCAGTATCGCCGCGGGCGCCGCTACGGCGCTTATCTCCGGTCCCTCGAAACCGGAAAACCCATCCGTCCGTTCCGCAAGGTGTTCCGCGACCGGCGCAATGTCGGCAAGCTGATCAAGGAGGGGTTGTCCGGCAAGGACAGGACCTTCGCAAGGCTGTCGCTGCCGATCGTGTGGCTGGCATTGTTCACCAAATCACTGGGCGCATCGGTGGGCGCCCGGTATGGCGACAGGACGGAGGGCCAGCGATGATCACCGTCGAGATGAAGCCACCGCGCCGGCGGCGCGGCCGATGGCTTTGGTCGCGGCGCAAAATCGTCGCTGTCTTCAGCTATCGCTACGATCAGCATCTCGTCCCCGACCTTATCGCCAACCTCACCCCTGTCGTCGACGGCTGGATCGCCTATGACGACCGCGCCTCGGAAGGGCTTTTCAGCAGCGAGCCGCAGAGGCGGCGCGCGCTCATCGCCGCGGCGCATGAGGCGGGCGCCGATTGGGTTCTGGCCATGGATCCCGACGAAAGGCTGGAAAATGCCGTCGCCGACCGGATCGGCCGGCTGACCAGCGGGTCCAGGCGCATCGCCTGGGGATTCCGCTGCCGGGAGATGTACACGCCGGCCAGCTACAGGGTGGACGGCCCCTGGGGCGAGAAGATGCAGCACCGGCTTTTTGCCGCCTACCACCCCGACCGCTATCGATCGAAGGAGTTGCACGGCGCCTGGTTTCCGGACGACATCGGCTTCAGTCTGAAGGACAGCGGTCTCAATCTTTATCATTTGAAGATGATCGAGCCAAAGCGGCGCGCGTCGCGTCGCGATCTCTACAATCGCCTCGATCCGGATCGCCGGCTGCAGCAGATCGGCTACGACTATCTGGCGGACGAGTGGGGAATGGTCCTCGAGGCCGTGCCGGCCGGGCGAGAGTACTTTCCCGCTCATGCCGACGACGGCGGGCTCTGGATGGCGGATCTCGTCGCCCACTGGCGGGACTGAAAACCGTGTTCGGAACCAGTCTTCGGCGCGCGGCTTTATCTACGGGTCATTTCGCGGAGCCGGCATGCTGCAGCATTCACAATTGTCATCGGATCGTTCGGCGCGGGACGAGGAAGCCCGAAGGAACGGCGCCCGCGCCTCGGCCGAAGGCACGTCGCTCAACTATGTATCAGATGCCGATCCCGGCATCCGCAGATTGAGGAAGGGTACGGGATTCACTTATGTCCGGGCCGATGGCGGAACCGTCGATGAAACGACGCTTGCACGCATCAAGGCGATCGTCATCCCGCCCGCCTGGACGGATGTATGGATATCACCTGATCCGGACGGCCATATCCAGGCAACCGGCCGGGACCAGCGCGGCCGCAAACAGTATCGTTATCATCCGCAATGGACCGAGGAACGCGACGGCGTCAAATATTCAAGCCTCGTCGCCTTCGCCGAAAGTCTGCCTGCTCTCAGGCGGCAGATCGATGCCGATCTGCGTCGGCACGGATTGCCTCTGGAGCGTGTCGTCGCCTCGGTGGTCTGGTTGCTCGACAACACCATGATCCGCATCGGCAACGCGGCTTATGCGCGCGACAATAAGAGCTTCGGGCTGACCACCTTGCGTGACCGCCATGTCGAGATCACCGGATCCAGCCTGCGCTTCGCCTTCAAGGGCAAGTCGGGCAAGGAATGGAAGCTGAAGCTGGTCGATCGCCGGATAGCCAAGGTCGTGCGCGGCGCCCAGGATTTGCCGGGACAGAAGCTGTTTCAGTATCTCGATGAGAATGGCGACCGGCGGCCGGTGCGCTCGGAGGACGTAAACCGCTATATCCGTGATGCATCCGGCGCCGACTTCAGCTCCAAGCATTTCCGCACCTGGGGCGGCACGATCCATGCTGCGTCGCTGTTTGCCGCGACCGAGCTGCCGGAAAGCAAGACACAGCAAAAACGGGTAATCAACAGTGTCGTCGACAAGGTCGCCGAGCGGTTGGGAAACACCCGGGCGGTTTGCCGCAGATGCTACATTCATCCGCTGGTGTTCGAGGCCTGGAGCAAAGGGCGCCTGCTTGACGAAATGGCAGAAGCCAACAAACACAAACGCCTGATAGCCGGGCTCGACGAGGAGGAAACGCTGGTGCTCAGGTGGCTGCAGGCGCGCGGTGCCTGACAGGCAGGCGCAAAGATCGCCAAGTCCGTGATCCGTCGATAAATTTTTTTATCGACCTTGTGTCGGGAAGGGTCCTAGTGTCGCGTCCTTTGATACGGAAAGGACGAGATCATGCTCTACGCCATCCTCTGCTACGCCTCCGAAGACGTCGTCTGCTCCTGGAGCAAGGAACAGGACGACGAGGTTATGGCGAAGATCCTCGACGTTCAGGACAAATACGCCAAGGCCGGCCGGCTAGGGCCCGTGGCGCGGCTTTTGCCGACGACCGCGGCGACCACGCTCAGAAAGGTCAAGGGCGAGGCGGTCGTGCTCGACGGTCCGTTCGCCGAGACCAAGGAACAGTTCCTGGGCTTCTACACGCTCGAATGCAACGACCTCGACGAAGCCGTCGAATTCGCGCGCGAGCTCTCCGAGGTCAATCCGAGCGGCGGCTCCTACGAGATCCGGCCGGTTTCGGTCTTCAATCCGACAAAGGTCGCGGTATGACGGATCTCGCCTGGATAAGCACCGCTATCAGCAACGCCCGTCCGCAGGCGATGGGCGCGCTGCTGCGCTACTTCCGTGACCTCGACGCCGCGGAAGAGGCTTTCCAGGACGCGTGCCTGAGGGCGCTCAAGAACTGGCCAAAGAACGGGCCGCCGCGCGATCCGGCCGCTTGGCTGATCTTTGTCGGCCGCAACAGCGGCATAGACGCGGTGCGCAAGCGCGCCAAGCAGGCGCCGATGCCGGAAGAGGACCAGGTATCCGATCTGGAGGACGCAGAGAGCGACATGGCCGAGCGGCTGGACGGCGCGCATTATCGCGACGACATCCTGCGGCTCCTGTTCATCTGCTGCCATCCGGATCTGCCGGCAACGCAGCAGATCGCGGTGGCGCTACGCATTGTCTCCGGCCTCACCGTCAAGCAGATCGCGCGCGCCTTCCTGGTCGGCGAGAGCGCCATGGAACAGCGAATCACCCGCGCCAAGGCGCGCATTGCCGACGCCGGCGTGCCGTTCGAGACGCCGGGCGCGGTCGAGCGCTCGGAAAGGCTCGCCTCGGTCGCCGCGATGGTCTATCTCATCTTCAACGAGGGCTATTCGAGCAATGGCGGCGAGGCGCCGGCCCGCGCGCCGCTTTGCGAGGAGGCGATCCGGCTTGCGCGGCTGCTGCTCAGGCTGTTCCAGCAGGAACCAGAAATCATGGGGCTGACGGCGTTGATGCTTCTCCAGCATGCGCGGGCGCCGGCGCGTTTCGACGAGCATGGCGAGATCGTCCTGCTCGAGGATCAGGACCGTTCGCTCTGGAGCCGCAAGATGATCGACGAGGGCCTGGCGCTGGTCGAGAAGGCGCTGCGCCACCGCAAGCCTGGCCCCTATCAGGTGCAGGCGGCGATCGCGGCGCTGCACGCGCGGGCGGCGACGGCCGAGGATACCGACTGGACCGAGATCGACCTTCTCTACGGCCTGCTGGAGCAAATGCAGCCTTCACCGGTGGTGACGCTGAACCGCGCCGTCGCGGTCAGCAAGGTACGCGGCCCGGAGGCGGCGCTTGCCATGATCGAGCCGCTGGAAGGGCGGCTGTCGGGCTATTTCCACTTCTTCGGGCTGAGGGGCGGGCTGCTCATGCAGCTTGGCCGCAACGAGGAGGCGCGCGTCGCCTTCGACCGCGCCATCGCCTTGGCCAATACCGCCGCCGAGGCGGCGCATATCCGCATGCACATCGACCGGCTCATCAAGGAAAGCGCCGGGAAGTCGTCGATCCAGAAAGCCCGCTAAGGCATGTTGATATTCAGGTGAGGCCGGCCTGCAAATGCTCCCTGCGCTTCCGGTGCTCACGTACTGTTAGTACGCTCCGCTGCGGGTCTCCGAACTCACCATTTTCGACTCGGCCTGCCCTGGATCTCAACACGCCTTCGTCTCGGCTGTCCGCGGCCTGGCCCAATTTCGCAGCCCGGCCTTAGACCATGCCGGGGTGGCGGTTTTTCCCCGAAACGAGTAATGCCACGCCATCAAAGCGCCCAGGCGTGCCTGAGGGCACCTCCAGGACATGGCGCATGGCTCCATCCCCGCCCTGTAGAGGCGGAACGTGAAAGGGATAAAGAATGACATTAGCGAAGGAAACGGCCTCACTTCTCGAGAAACTCGGCGTCGCCGGGGATGCGCTGTCGGGCGGCGACCTCGCCGTGCGCAGCCCGGTGACGGGCGAGCAGATCGCGGCGCTGAAGTCGATCTCGGCGGCCGACGCCGGCAGGGCCATCGATGCCGCGCACAAGGCCTTCCAGGCCTGGCGGCTGGTGCCAGGCCCGAAGCGCGGCGAACTGGTGCGCCTGCTCGGCGAAGAGCTGCGGGCGCATAAGGACGCGCTCGGCCGCCTGGTGTCGATCGAGGTCGGCAAGATCCCGTCGGAGGGGCTGGGCGAAGTCCAGGAGATGATCGACATCTGCGATTTCGCCGTCGGTCTTTCCCGCCAGCTCTATGGCCTCACCATCGCCACCGAACGCCCAGGGCACCGCATGATGGAGACCTGGCACCCGCTCGGCGTCGTCGGCGTGATTTCGGCCTTCAACTTTCCGGTCGCGGTGTGGTCGTGGAATGCGGCGCTTGCCTTCGTCTGCGGCGATGCCGTGGTGTGGAAGCCGTCGGAAAAGACGCCACTGACGGCACTCGCCTGCGAGGCGATCTTCAGGCGCGCCGCCAAGCGCTTCGGCACTGACGCTCCGGCAGGGCTGCTCCAGGTGCTGATCGGCGACCGCGCCGTCGGCGAGGTGCTGGTCGACCATCCGAAGGTGCCGCTGGTCTCGGCCACCGGGTCGACCCGAATGGGCCGGGAGGTCGGTCCGCGACTCGCCAAGCGCTTTGCCCGCGCCGTGCTGGAGCTCGGCGGCAACAATGCAGGCATCGTCTGTCCCACCGCCGATCTCGACATGGCGCTACGCGCCATCGCCTTCGGCGCCATGGGCACCGCCGGCCAGCGTTGCACGACGCTCAGGCGCTTGTTCGTGCATGACAGCGTCTACGACGCCTTGCTGCCGCGGCTGAAGAAGGCCTATCAGACCGTCTCGGTCGGCAATCCGCTGGAAGGCAAGGCGCTGGTCGGCCCGCTGATCGACAAGGCTGCCTTCGACAAGATGCAGAAGGCGCTGAAGGAGGCCGAGGCGCATGGCGGCAAGGTGACCGGCGGCGCGCGCGTCGAGAACGGCCATCCGGACGCCTATTACGTGCATCCGGCGCTAGTCGAGATGCCAGCCCAGGTCTCGCCGGTGACGGAAGAGACCTTCGCGCCGATCCTTTATGTGATGAGATACACCGATTTCGACGAGGCGCTGGAGCAGCACAATGCGGTGGGCGCCGGCCTCTCGTCGTCGATCTTCACGCGCGACCTGCAGGAATCGGAGCGCTTCCTCGGCGTCGACGGCTCGGACTGCGGCATCGCCAACGTCAACATCGGTACCTCGGGCGCCGAGATCGGCGGGGCGTTCGGCGGCGAGAAGGAGACGGGCGGCGGCCGCGAGAGCGGTTCGGACGCGTGGAAGGCCTATATGCGCCGCGCCACCAACACGGTGAACTTCTCCAAGGCGCTGCCGCTCGCGCAGGGTGTCTCGTTCGATATCGACTGAAACAAGCGAGCGGTTCGGCTTGGAGAAGCCGAACCGCTCGATATTGCTCTTCAGAAAGCCTTTCCGGTCGCCGGGTCGAACAGGCGAAGCGCGTCTTCGTCGAACGCAAACGCGCATCGCTCGCCCTTCGCAACGCGGGCCTGCGGCGGCAGGGTTGCCGTCAGCCTTTGCGCGCCGATCCGGGCGGTGGTGACCTGCTCGGGCCCGGTCAGCTCGACGACATCGATCTCGACCGGCAGAGACAGTTCGGCGCCGCTGCCCGTCCCGAGGCGGAGCGCTTCAGGCCTGATGCCGACGACGACTTTCGCACCGTCGCGGACCGCTCCCGCATAGCGCGCGGGCAGCGCCAGCCGCGCATCCGTGCCGACGACTGCGAGCTTGCCGTCCTCGACCGTCGCTTCCAGCATATTCATCGAAGGCGCGCCGACGAAGCCCGCGACATAGAGCGTCGCAGGCTGGTTGTAGATCTCTTCCGGGGTGCCGAGTTGTTCGATGCGGCCGTCGCGCATGACGGCGATGCGGGTTGCCAGCGTCATCGCCTCGATCTGGTCATGGGTGACGTAGACGACCGTGGTCTTGAGCATCTCGTGCAGGCGCTTGAGCTCGGTGCGCATTTCCATGCGCAGCTTGGCGTCGAGGTTGGAGAGCGGCTCGTCGAACAGGAAGACCTGCGGCTTGCGCACCAGCGCCCGGCCGATAGCGACGCGCTGGCGCTGTCCACCGGAAAGCTGGCCGGGCTTGCGGTCGAGCAGGTTCTCGATCTGCAGGAGCTTCGCCGTCTCGCGCACCGCTTTGTCGCGCTCGACGGCGGGAACCTTGCGCATCTCCAGGCCGAAGCCGATGTTGCGGCTCACCGTCAGGTTCGGATAAAGCGCGTAGGACTGGAAGACCATGGCGATGTCGCGGTTCTTCGGATGCACGCCAAGCACCGAACGGCCGCCGATCAGCACGTCGCCGCTGGTTGCTTCGGCGAGACCGGCGATGATGTTGAGCAAGGTGGACTTGCCGCAGCCCGACGCGCCGAGCAGCACCAGGAACTCGCCGTTCTCAAGCGCGATGTCGATGCCTTTCAGCGTCTCGACGCTGCCGTAGTTCTTGCGGACATCGCGGATTTTAAGCGCGCTCATGGGCGGCATCCTCGAATTGGATCGGCCCGCCATAGTCGCGGGGCAGGGTTGAGATGGCGCGCGACGCCACCTGAATGGCGGCGGAGAGGCAGTCCTCCAGCGGCCGCCCTTGCACCAGCGCGGCCAGGAAAGCGGCGTTGAAGACATCGCCGGCGCCGATCGTATCGACGACGGTGACGCGCGGCGCGGGAACTTCGATGAATTTGCCGTCGGCGCCGATGGCAATCGCGCCGTCGGGTCCGCGCTTGACGACGACCGTCGCGCCATTCCTCATGCCGTCGCGGATCTTGCGCGCCGCTTCCGCCGGACTTCCGAGACCGGCCAATGTCGTGGTCTCGACCTCGTTGAAGAGCGCCAGTTCGCAGCGCGACAGCCAGCCGCGCGCAGCGGCGCAGTTCGCCGCGGTCCAGCCGTCGATCGGCCAGCCCGTGTCGAGCGCCACGGCGATGCGGTGCGCCTCGGCCCAGTCGAAGAAGGCATCGTAATCGCGCGTCAGGTCGTCGGTGAGGAAAGAGCCGCAGAGCAGCGCATAGCCGCCGGAAAGCCGATTGCCGTCCAGCACGGAGAGCACGTCGCCGAGGCTGAAGCGTGGCAGGTGGCCGCGCGTCGTGAAGAAGGTGCGCTCGCCGTCCGGATGGGTCATGCCGACCGACAATGTCGTGCCTTCGGGACGAACCGGCCATTTCTGCGCCCGGCGTCCGAATGCCTCGCGCAGCCAGCGCCCGAACTGGTCGTCGCCGAGATTGGCGGCGATCTCGAAAGCGATGCCCAGCGCCTGCCAGGCAAGCGCCGTGTTGCCGGCCTGGCCGCCGACGCGCAGATCGTCGTGATCGACGACGGTCTCGGTGCCGGCCTTCGGCCAGGGCGCGACCGGCCCGACGATCAGATCGACATTGACGTTGCCGATCACCGCGAGCGGCCGCATCATTCGCTCCTAGTGACCTTGGTGGTGCGCACCGGCGTTCCGGCATTCTCGACGCGGGAATCGGCGAAGGCGATCATCAGGCGTTGCGCCACCGGCAGCATGGCAAAGATCGCCGCCAATCCGGATGCAGGCGTGAAGCTCAACGTGACGGCGCCCGGGACCGGCGACATGCCCGAGGCGTCGAAGACAATCAGCGGCGCGCCGGTTTCGACGACGGACAGGGCCATGGCGGTGACGAGGTCGGCGGTCGGATCGTTGCCGCGGAAGAGCACGACGCCAATGCTTGGGCCCAGCATCTCCATCGGTCCGTGGCGCAGCTGGCCGCCTTCGAGCGAGAAACAAGGCAGACGCGACAGTTCGGTGAAGCCGAGCGCCAGGGCTTCAGCCACGCCTTGAAGGCTGCGGCCCGATGTGACCACGGTCGCCACATTGCCGAGCGCGGCAAGCGCCGCATCGATCTCAACCGTTTCCGGGGTCTTCAGCGCGGCAAGCGCGGCGCTGGGGTCGTCGCCAAGCGCGGCTAGGATGGCGAGGTGCAGGGCGAAGCTCACGGTCAGGCTACGGGTCGCCGCAAAGGCAAGCTCGGTGCCGCCGGCGCCGACGAGGCAAGGCACGGTGCGGCCGAGGAAGGAACCAGTCTCCAGCGTCAGGCCGAAGGTTTCGGCGCGACCGCCGGTCTCGGCAAACCAACGCAGCACCTCGGCGCTCTCGCCGGATTGCGAGGTGACGAGGACCGTCCTGCCTTCAAGCGGCAGCGGCTGCCCGAGCTGTTCCGACAGCGGCAGCGCGGTGGCGTCGATGCCATGCGCGCGATAGAGCGGCTCGACCGCGCGGGCGACGGCATGCGAGGCGCCCATGCCGAGCAGGACGAGCCTGCCCTTCCTCTTGATCGAGGCGGCCACCTCCGCGGCTGCCTCCCGATTGTTCTCGAAGGAGGCCAGTGCATCCTCATGTTGGCGTGCCATTTCGCGGTCGATCGCGACAAGCCCTGCCGGGCGTTTCTTTTCCGCAGTCATGATTATCCTTTCACTCCGCCGCTGGTCAGACCCGAGATCAGCGCGCGTTGCATGACGAGGCCGATCAGCACTGGCGGCAAGGCCGCGAGCACGCCGGCGGTGGCGATCAGTCCATAGTCGGAGACGCGTCCGCCGGCGAGATCGGCGATGGCGACGGTAAGCGTCTTTGCCCGCTGATCCGACGTGAAGAGCAGGGCGTAGAAGAATTCGTCCCAGGCCAGCAGCACGGCAAACAGCGCCGATGTCGCCACCACGGGCGCGGCCAGCGGCAAGGTGATGATGCGCCACGTCTGGAGCAGGCCCGCCCCGTCGATCATCGCCGCGGCCTCGATCTCGCGCGGGATGGAATCGAAGCCTGATTTCATCAGCCAGGTGGTGAAGGGCGCCAGGATGGTCAGGTAGATCAGCGCCAGCCCGAAGACGTTGTTGAGCAGGCCGAGCCAGGACAGACCCATGTAAAGCGGCACGGACAGCGCCACCGGCGGCAGCATGTAGGTGGCGATCACCATCGACAGCGACCATCCCACCGAAGGCGTGCGCGAAACGGCCCAGCCGGCGGGCACGGCAAGGACGACAGCCGCAAGCGTCGCCATGCCGGCGACCTCCAGGCTGTTTCGTAGCGATGACGTGAAAGCCGCACCGGCGCTGTTCTCGGCCCTCGACAGAAGCTGCGCGTAACGCGAGAAGTCGGCCGTCTGCGGCCACCAGCGCAGCGGCTTGGCGGCAAGATCTGCCGCCGGCGATATGCTCATGACGAAGAGCCAGGCGAGCGGCGCCAGGATCACGGCTGCAAGCAGGATGGCGCAGACATAGATGAAAGCGGTGAAGACCGGGCTCTTGCGTTCCATCAGGCTGCGCTCCCGGCGGTCTTCTTGACCAGCGTCGCATAGACGACGGCGAGCACGGTGACGAGCAGCGTGACGATCAGCGCCAGCGAGGCGCCGGAGCCGGCGCGCTGGAAGGAGAAGGCTTCCTGGTAGACGAGGATCGACAGCGAGCGCGTGCTGTTGGCGGGGCCGCCGCGCGTCATCACCCAGATGATGTCGAAGACCTTGAAGGCCTCGATGGTGCGCAGCACCAGCGCCACCATCAGCGGACCGGCGAGATAGGGCAGGATGACGAAGCGGAAGCGGTTGAACGGCCCGGCGCCGTCGACAAGCGCCGCCGCGGTGATGTCGCGCGGCACGGCCTGGAGGGCGGCGAGCGCGATCAGCGCGACAAGCGGAAAATTCTTCCAGCAGTCGGCGACAATCAGCGCCGCGAGCGCCGTGCCTGGCTCACCCAGCCAGGAGCGATAATCGTCTATGATATGGAGCTGCGTCAGCGCGGCGTTCAGCGCGCCGTATTCAGGATTGTAGATCAGCCGCCAGAGCGTCGCGTTGACGACGGTGGGCAGCGCCCAGGGCAGGATCATCAGCCCGCGCAAGACGGCGCGGCCGCGGAATTCCTGATTGAGCAGGAGTGCAGCAAGCACGCCGAGCGCCATCTCGGCGGCGACCGAGATGACCGCGAACCAGGTGGTGGTGGTCAGCGTGCGGGTGAAATTCGAGCTCGTCAGCATCTTGGCGTAATTATCGAAGCCGACGTAGTTGCCCGCCGTGCCGACCAGTTGAGCGTCGGTAAAGGAAAGCCTGACGGTATCGACCAATGGCCAGCCGATAACGGCGACCATGATCGCCAGGAGCGGCAGCATCAACAGCCACGCGCGAGTCGTCATCCAGGTGCCCGACATCAGAGGCGCCTCTCTTCCTTCATCCGGTCAGAGCGTTCACCGTTTCACGGAAACGACGAACCGCTCTATCTCTTTGTTTTAACGCAATTCCGGACGGAAAACCGCTTCACACTTTTCCCGGAATTGCTCTGGAAACAGCACGGGCGGCGGCGCTCGTGGATGAGGCCGCCCGCGTCGAGGAACGCCAGATCAGAGGCCGCTGTTTTCGGCGGCGGTCTTGAGCGCGTCTTCCGGCGTCGTCTGGCCGAGCAGCGATTCCTGGATCGCCTGCTGCAGCGCCGTCGACAGCTGCTGGTATTTCGGCGTGGTCGGGCGCGGATACATTGCGGCGAGACTGAGCTTGGCGGCGGCGATCAGCTCTTCCTGGCCCTTGGTGACGGTCGGGTCGTCATAGGACGAGGCCCAGATCGGCAGCGAGAGCTTGGCATACTGGTTCTGCGTCGCCTGCGAGGTCATGAACTCGATGTATTTCCAGGCTTCGTCCTGGTGCTTCGACACCGCCGTGATGCCAAGGCCCATCGATCCGTTGACGGCCGAGACCTCGCTGGTGCCGGCAACGCCCGGCGCGGGCACGACGCCGACCTTGCCGGCGACCTTCGAGTCCTTCGGATCGTTGGCCATATTGTACATGTAGGTCCAGTTCAGCGCGAAGGCGGCATCGCCGTTCTCGAACACCTTGCGGACGTCTTCCTCCAGGAATTCCTTGGAATTCGGATTGGTCAGGCCCGATTTGTAGCTGTCAACCATGTATTTCAGCGCCGAGACGCCGCCGCCATTCTGGAAGTCGGGCTTGCCGTCCTTGAGGAAGTCGCCGCCATAGGCGCTGACCAGCGTCGTGTAATCACAGATCGCGGCTTCGGCCTGTGCCCAGCTCCAGGCGATCGGCGTCTTCAGCAAGCCCTTGTCCTGGATGATCTTGGCCTGCTGGCCGAGCTCTTCCCAGGTCTTCGGCGGCGCCTTGATGCCGGCCTTTTCCAGGATCTCCTTGTTGTAGAACAGGTATTTGGTGTCGAGGATCCATGGCATGCCGTAATACTTGCCGTCATACTGGACGGTGCTCCAGGCGCCGGGCAGCACGCCCTTCTTCATGTCGTCGGTAATCTTCGACGATACGTCGACCAGCACCTTGTTGGTCGCATATTCGGCCGGCCAGATGACGTCGAACAGCACCACGTCATAGCCGCCGCCGGATCCTTGGGCGAGCACGGTCTTGTCGTGCAAGCCTTCATAGGGAACGAATTCGAGATTGACCTTGATGTCCGGATTGGCCTTGGTGAAGGCCTCCGTCATGGAGCGCACGTCGGCCTCGCTATAGGCGGCTTGCGCCATGAAGAGCGCGTTCAAGGTGGTTTCGGCGAAGGCGTGGGGGACGAACAGTCCGCCGACGAACACCGCGCCCAGAAGTATCTTACCGATCGATTTCAGCATTTGCCTTTCTCCCATTTTAGACAGCTGCGAGTGGGCGGCCAGCCGCTTCCTCGAATTCGCTTCGCGTGACCGGATCCATCCTCGGCGGCGTGCGGCGGAGCCCGAAAGCCTTGCCGTCTTTTTGTAGAGCCGCGCGGGCCTCACCTATTAAGTCAATTCGCTTGACTTAATTAGTCGATCAATCCTTTAATGGAGTCAAGAGGGGAAGCGACGGTGCACGACATCAGCCCGATCCGTGCCAAGAGCGGCACCAACCAGGAGGGTACCAGCGCGCATAACCGCCGCGTCATGATCGAGGCGCTGCGGCTCAACGGCGCGCTGTCGCGCGCCGACCTGGCGCGGGCGACACAGCTCACCAAGCAGGCTGTCTCCAACATCGTCGAGGATCTCGAGCGGGACGGCCTGGTCGTGGCCCTCAATGCGGTGCGCAAGGGCAGGGGGCAGCCCTTCACGCCCTATCGGCTGGTTCCCGAGGGTGCTTTTGCCATTGGGCTGCAGATCGACAGGCATCTGACGCGGGTGGTGGTGGTCGATCTCGTCGGCAAGGTGATCGCACGCGCCGACGCGGGTCTGCGGCTCGATGAGCCGTCTCCCGGCGTCCAGGCCATCCTTGGTCTCGTCGCGGATGTCAGGCGCGAGCTGGCCGGCATTTCCGCGCAGTTCGAACGGCGGTTGGTCGGCCTTGGCGTGGCCATGCCGGGACCGTTCGGGCTGAAGGAGTCCGACGACAAATGGATGATGCCCGCCTGGCAGCAATTCCCGCTGCTTGAGACGCTTGCCGCCGGCACCGGATTGAATGTCGGGCTGCAGAACGACGCCGCTGCGTGCGCCACGGCAGAGCGCATCGTCGGCGCCGCGCATGGCGTCGATCATGCGGTCTGCCTTTATGTCGGCTATGGCATCGCCGCGGGGCTTATCCTGAACGGCGAGCTCTACAACGGCGGCAACGGCAATGCCGGCGAGATCGGCAGGGCATTGCTGTCGCCGGCCGGTCCCGGCTCCACGCCGTTGGAGCACCGCGCCTCGCTCGCCTCGCTCTACCAGCATCTTGGGCTCGACCCCACCGAGAGTGGGCTTTACGAAGCGCTCGGCGCGCTGGCGCTCGCACAAGACCCGAGGGTCATAAGCTGGGTCGAAAGGGCCGCGTCCGACCTACGCTGGAGCGTGCATCTGATTGAGACGATCTTCGACCCGCAAACCGTTATCCTCACCAGCAGCGCGCCCGAGGCGCTGGCCCGGCTGCTGCTTCAGGCCATGCACCCGCTGCTGCCCTCGATCGCGGACCGGCCCGTCCGGCGCCTGCCGCGGCTGCAGCTCGGCAGCACCGATCCCTGGGCGATCGCGGTGGGCGCCGCGGCCGAGCCGATCAGCCGGGCCTTCGATCCGCGTTTCTCCGCTATCCTGAAGGCCGGATAGAAGTGCCTTACGATCAGTCGGTCGCTTGCGTCATGCTGGCGGCGAAGGCCGCGTCGACGTGGCGAGCTTGACCGCTTGGGCGATGACGTATTCGCCGTAGCCGTGTTCCGGCTTGCCACGGCATGCTGAACGGTGACGTCGACAAACGCGCCGCCGTCAGTTCCTTGCGTCACTGGGGTCCCTGCGAAAATACAAGGCAAGACCGATATGGGCCATCAGCCAGCGCTGGGTGGCAAAGACCGAGGAGGCCCGCGGGTTTCCTTGATAGGCCTGTTGCATCGCCAAGGCTTGTGCGCGCCCGCAAGCGGGCAATGCCGGGTGACCGGCAATGTCTTCGTAGGTCAACGCATCCTCCAGCTTCTACCCAAAGATGCCGTATGCTCGCACGTTGCGGATAGCAGCTTTGGCCGGCACTCGCCAGCGCGGGGGCGGTTTTGCGCGAGGCCGTGCCCGGGTTCCGGTGGTCAACGCCCTTTCAGGGCCGAGAGGCAGGCTTCGAAGGCCTCGTCGACGACGGCGAGCTTCGACGCCTGGACGGCCATGTATTCATCGAAGAAGGCCCTTGAAACCCACATCACGGAATGACCGCGCTGGCCGACCCAGCCGATGCTGCCGAGCGCCTCGGCATCATGGAGTTTGCGCGCCAGATGGGTGCGCGAGAGCTTCAGCCAGTGCGCGAATTCGCTGACCGAGATGACGCCGGTCGGTATCCTGTCGAGATGGGCGTCGTCGGGTTCGATCCCGCACATCAGCCAGTCCATGACGATGCCGCCGTTGTTCAGCCAGATAAACAACGAGAAAGTCGGTCCGGGCTCCCGCACGCCGTCGCTGGTGAGCAACCCGTCTGCGATCAGCGGCTGCAGGGTGGGCAGCATTTCGGGCCGGTCGAGGAAGGTTTCCAGCCGGTTTGCGCCGTCTATGTGGTCGAGCGTTCTCAGATGCGCGTAAATCCAGCCGGTGAAGGTCTCTATGGTGCCCCGCGTGACCTGTATGGGGTGGGCGCGGCCATCGCCGCTGGGCGAAATGTACTCGGCGACGTTGTAGTGCAGCATCTCCTTGACGAAGGCCTCGGCGGTGTTGCGGCTGGCCACCGAATGGCGGCGCACGAGTTCGATGAAGCGCGCCATCGTCATTTCGGTGCGGCGGTCGTTGGGGTCGCGCCGGAAATGCAGCGCAAGGCCGGCATGACCGAGCAGCCAGCGCTGCTGGGTGGCAAAGACGGCGGCCAGCCGCGGGCTCGTTTCGTAAATATGGATGAGCGCCTTGGCCTGCTCCTGCACACCGCGAAGCGCTGCCGGATGACGGGCGATCTCTGCGGCACTCAACGGCATTTCCTGCGGCACTCCATGCGATTCCAAGCAACGACAAATGAAGGTTCCCAATCTTCGCCGGCCATGTCCAGTTGCCCATTGGAACAAAGAACGACTACCCGGTGAATTTCTTGCTAACTCTTTGCATCGGTTTGGGAAACCCGTCCGATAATACTCGGGCCTGCAGCCCTGGGTTGATTTGACGACTCCCGGCGGACCTGAGCCCCGGCAACGGGGGATCTCGCGGACGCGACCGCCGGCGAGGCACTGCATATCGATGTACCGGCCGGTCAAGTTCAATTCACGGCCATGCTGCAGGCCGCCGGATCGCACGCGGCACGACGTGCTGAGACCATTGTTTTGCCCGGCTGGTCCATGCGACATGGTCCGATGACGTGGTTGCCTTGCCAACTGCGTTTCATGGAGGTTAGCGAATGGCTGGCAGGACTGTTCTGATCGCCGGCGGCGCCGGGGGAATGGGTCTCGCGACCGGGCTGCGTTTCGCGGCTGACGGCGAGCGGATCGCGCTTGCCGATCTCGCCGGCCCCAAGCTCGACGCCGCCGTCGCGACGATCGCGGCGACGGGGGCGGAGGCGATCGGCCTGCCGCTCGACATTCGCTCCGTCGCCGCCTGCCGCGACGTGGTGGGCAAGGCCAGGGACTGGGGCGGCGCGATAGACATCCTTGTCAATGCCGCCGGTGTCTGGCTCGAAGGGCCGGCGAGCGCGGTTGCAGAAGAGCAGTGGGATCTGGTGCTCGACGTCAACCTCAAGGGCGCCTTCTTCCTGATCTCGGTGGCCATCCCGCATCTGGCGGCAGCGCAGGGTGTGATCGTCAACATCGCCTCCGACGCCGGCATCGTCGGCAACAACGGGGCTTCCGTCTATTGCGCGTCGAAAGGCGGGCTGGTGCTCTTGACCAAGGCTCTCGCCCTGGAACTCGCCCCGCAAGGCATCAGGGTCAATGCCGTCTGTCCCGGCGACACGGCGACACCGATGATCGAATATCAGGCCAGGACTTATGGCGGAGACGATCCCGACGGCTACAAGCGCCGGCTTCTCGGGCACTATCCGCAGGGCGACAAAGCAAGGTTCATCCGGGTGGAAGAGATCGCTTCCTTCATCCACTATCTTTGCCAGCCGGGCGCGGCGCCGATCACCGGAGCCGCGCTTTCGATCGATTTCGGCGTCAGTGCCGGTTATTGAGCGTCGTGGGGTGGAAATGAACGTGTTCCTCAAATCCCGCAGGGCGTTGGTAACAGGCGCGGGCGCCGCCGACGGCATCGGCATCGCGACCGCGCGGGCGCTGGGCGAAGCCGGTCTTTCCGTCGTCATCACCGCCTCGTCCGCTCGCGTCGAGCAACGGGCACAGGAATTGCGGGGGGAAGGGCTCGATATAAGCGCTTTGGTGGCCGACCTGACGCTCTCCGGCGACGTCGAGCGTTTGCGCTCCGAGGCCGGCGAGATCGACATCCTCGTCAACAATGCCGGGATGGGCACCGTCGCCCAGCCGGCATTGCAGCGCCGGTTTCTCGACCTCAGCGAAAGCGACTGGGACCGCGGCATCGATGTCAGCCTGAAGACCGCCTTCTTGAGCACGCGCGGATTCCTGGCCGGCATGGTGCAGCGCGGTCATGGGCGCGTCGTCAACATGGCATCGGTGACGGGCCCATATGTGTCCAACGAAGGCGAGGCGGCCTATTCCGCGGCCAAGGCCGGCATGATCGGGCTGACACATGCGCTTGCCCTGGAGGTCGGCCGCAGCGGCGTCACGGTCAACGCCGTGGCGCCGGGGTGGATCGCGACGGGCGCCTCGACGCCCGAAGAGCTCGTCGCCGCGCAGAACACGCCACTCGGCCGCGCCGGCAGCCCCGCGGAAGTAGCGGCCGCCGTGCTGTTCCTGGCCTCCGACGCGGCGAGCTATGTCAACGGCGCCGTCCTCGTCGTGGATGGCGGCAACATCCTGCAGGAACGTAAGGGATGAGCCCCGGGACGCGAACAATGGTCAGGAGCAGCTCTGTCGATTATACAGGCGTTTTTTCAGCCTGATCGCCGTTCCGTGACCCCTGCCGCCCGCCTGCAAGCCACAATCGAACTTATGCATGAAGTCGACAGCATCGCGCGTCCCGCGGATGCCGTCGTTTCGGCGTGGTTTCGGGCCCGGCGCCATATCGGCGACAGAGACCGTGGCCAGATTCTGGAGTTGCTCTATGCGCTCCTGCGGCATCATGCGCGGCTTGGCTGGTGGCTGGCCAGGCATGGGCGCGAGGACAAGCCCCGCAACCGGCTGCTTGCATGGCTGACGCTCAAGGAAAGCAGGACGCCCGATCAGATCGAACGCTTGTTCAATGGCGTGAAATTCGCGCCTGCCATCCTGACGGGTCACGAGCACGCGCTGCTGGTCAGATTGCAGGGATCCACGATCGACCATCCCGGCATGCCGGAAGAGGTGCGCCTCGAATGTCCGCCCTGGGCGGCGGATCCGCTGCGGCGCCGTTTCGGGGAAGCGTTCGGCCAAGAGATGGCCGCGCTTTTGACGCCGGCGCCGCTTGACCTGCGCGTCAATCCGATCAAGTCGACGCGCGAGGCCATGCTTGGCGCGTTGAAGGATCTCGGCTTGCAGGCGCAGCCGTCGGTCATGGCTCCTTACGGCATTCGTGTGCATGAGCGCCCCTCGTTGGCCAGCCTGCCGATGCTGAAGAAAGGCGAGGTCGAGATCCAGGACGAGGGCTCGCAGCTTGTCGCCATGCTGGTCGATGCCCGGCCGGGCGAGCGCGTGGTCGATTTCTGCGCCGGAGCCGGCGGCAAGACGCTGGCCATCGCCGCGCAGATGAACAACAAGGGCTATGTTGTCGCCTGCGACGTCATGGAAGGCCGTTTGAAGCGCGACGCCGAGCGCTTCCGGCAGGCAGGATTGCACAATATCGAGACGCGGCTTCTGGCCAGCGAGACAGATCGATGGATCAAGCGCCACAAGGCTGGTTTCGATCGCGTGCTGGTCGACGCGCCATGCAGCGGCACCGGCACGTGGCGACGCAATCCCGACGCGCGTTGGCGGGCGCCGGAGGAACAGGGCCTGGACAAGCTCGTGTCGCTGCAAGCCCGCATCCTGTCGAGCGCAGCGCGCCTGGTGAAGCCCGGCGGACGGCTGGTCTACGCGACATGCTCCATGCTGTCGGAAGAGAATGAGGAGCAGGTGGCCGCTTTCCTTGCGGCGCATCCCGCTTTTCGCGCCGTGCCGCTTGACGAGGCCGCGCCGCAGCTGACGAATTCAGCCCATTCCGACTACCTGTCGCTGACGCCCGCACGCAACGACACTGACGGCTTCTTCGCCGCCGTCATGCAGCGGGGAGGCGCGCTCCCAGGCGCGGCCGCCCATAGCCGTTCGCGGTCCATTTTTTGAATGTCCGAATGGGGCCGTTACGAGACTGTCTGCTTTTCGGGAGCAGCATCAGAAAGCAGAGGTGCGAGAAAATAGTAGGCCCGAGTCTCGACCGGTGCGCCGCGTGGGGTAAAGAAGATAACTTTGTCTACTAGATAGCCCTCTAAGCGCGGTTTGCAGTAATCTCGAAGATGCTGCCGGCAACATGCTATCGGCGCGCCTTTCACCTTGGAATCGTCAAGTCCGCAGCGTTGTCCGGACATATCTTCACGATTATATCGATGTGAACACCACCGCAACCGCGAGTCGCCAAGTGACGCCATTCAGATACCGCAGCGGCATCAAGGAATTCAGCGAGGCGTTCACCAAACAGGTTGCGGCCGAGCTGCAGAAGCGGTGCGACGAACTCATCTCCCCCCGGAATGCGCAGAAATTCCAGCATGGCCGAATGTGGAAGACAAAGCCTACGGAGCACGGCGACGACGCCGGCGAAATGCAGGCGCATTCTTTCGAGTTCTCGTCCCACTTCGACGATGTCGTCAACCACGACCTTACCAAGTTCGTTGAGGCGAAAAACCGTTTGGTCGAGGGGCTGATGACGCAGTTCCAAGCTTCCCTTTACCAGACGATCAGCCAGTCCACCGAGAAATCGGGAAATACAGTTGTCGTCGGCCCGGGGCAGTCTCCTGCCGAGGCCTTCCTGGCCGCCCTTGAGATGATCGAATTTGGCATTGACGAGAATGGCCAAGTCAGTCTGCCCCAATTTCACATGGGACGAGAAAGCTTCGAAAAGACCATAGCCGATCTCGAAGCGCAGGGACCGGAGTTCACCGAGCGCATCGAACAGGTGAAGGCCGAGAAGTCCGAACTCGCCAGACAGCGGGAAAGCGAGCGACTTGCGAAATTCCCTCCGGCCTGGGAAAGAGACTCGCTTTGAGAGTGCTGATCGCTATCGGTTGCGACGCCTACGACAATCCGCCTCTCGAGCCCCTTGCAGGCGCGGAGAACGACGCCGCGACAATCTTCGAGCACCTCGCGGCGAAGAACTGGGGTGAGTACGATCAGGCGCAGTCGAAGCTGCTGCTGTCGCCGACGATGGCGGAGTTGCGATCGACCATCGAAGCCGCACTCTTCTCCGGCCCGCCCATCGAGGAATTGACGTTCTTCTTTGCCGGACACGGCGGCGTGAAGGACAACGGCTACTTTCTCTGCCTGAAGGATACCGACGTCGGCCGGATGTCGCTGAACGCCCTGTCGATGCCACAGCTCTTCGGCTGGATAACCGAGGCAAAGATCCGTCACACCAACCTGATCATCGACGCCTGCCACGCAGGCGGCGTCGTCCATGACATCGGCGTCCTCCTCAACCCTAATGTGATTGGAAAGGCAGGATCATTGGCCATTTCCATCCTGGCCGCGGCGGGTTCCGACGAATATGCAGGAGAGTCGGATGGAACCGGGCACTGCACGAGCGCGCTGATGTCGTGCCTGAAAGGAGAAACACCTGTTCAGACCACCCGACCGTCGTTTGACCTAGTTGAGGTCGGACAAGTCGTGTCAAGGCTGATGCATGGCACAGGCCAGTCCCCAGTCTGCTGGGGGATCAATCTTTTCGGTATTTCCCAACTCGCTAAGAATCCTCGCTTCTCCGGAGGTAGTGCGCACATCAGCGAGACCTTCCCGGGTCTGGCTTCGGACGGCGCAGGCAACGAGCATATCCGCGCCGCGTCGGATGCAATCTGGGAGCAGTATTTGTCGCTCACCAGAGAGTTTGACGCCGAGCGGTTTCTGGATGTCGTCCAGCCAGTCTGCGCAAACCTAGAGGAGGAGCCCGCGGTCGCTTCCGCCTTCATAATGGGGTTGGCCGCGACCTTCGGCGCCCGCATTGCCGCAACGGGCGATCACTTCGACGTTGCCAGACTCCGGTCTGCATGCGCGGTCGCGCTTCTGCCAATGGCTGTTTCCAGCACGCACTGCGCCGATGCCATCATGCAACTATCGAAAGGGGTCGTTGCGTCGATTGGCGAGGGGACCGATCAGCTTTTGGCCGACTTTACCGGAAGCACCTATGCGTTGCTCTCGAAGGACGGCGGCATCGCCGACTTCTACTTCCTGCCGCTGCGGCTGATGAGCATCCTGGGTTGGCTCGGTGCCGCGGTCCACATCCAGACTATGTCCGGCGAGAGCACAGCGGTGATCGCTCCGAAGGCGGCCGACCTCGTGCGCCTGATAATGGCGCATTACAGTAATTCGATCGTGCCAGTTTCTGACGAGATGACCCCGTTCTACGTGTCTTTTGCGGCTGCCGCCGATGTCTTGGGCTGCGAAGAGGAGATGGAATCGATTTCTGGCCTGCTGCTCAGGATTCTTCATCAACGAGGCGGGAGGATCGCCGGTCCAGGGCTGAATGGCGAGGACGCGCTACGGTTTCTGACTGCCGTTGCCGACGGACGTTGTGATGACTTTCGGAACATTCTGGCGAATCCGACGAGCCTCTTGCCAGCGGTGCTTTTGGTCATGGATCGAAGCGGGCTCGCTTATATCGCCGACGGTGCGATGAAGGGCTTCGACCACGTAAACATCAATATCTTCGTCCCCACCGACTTCAGCACATTCGGAGCAGGCCTTATCGAGGACGGGACGAACTTCTCGTTCAACATAGGCCACACCGTCTTCAGCGTCCGTGATCTCGTAGCCGAATGGTCGAAGATCGAAGCGCATCTGAGCGCCGACACGATACTGGCGTCTCCCGCGGTCCGGATTTCCAGCGTTCTTGCTTCCCTGCTGCGTCCTGATCGCGTCGCATGGTTTCTGGTCGCCGGACAGGCCGCTAGGCCATCCTAATCGGTCAGGGTCATTTGTACCGCGGAAAACTGCAAGACCTGGGCTCCCAATCGCATATCTGCGCGGGCTCCCTAATCGCCCCGCTCAACCGCTTGGCATTCATGATATTTGTGGCGCGCCCAGCAGGATTCGAACTATCTAATGGCTCTGAGCCAATTGGAAAAAGATTCGTCCGCTTTTGGGGAGCGCCTATTAGATCCTCAACGGCCGACAAGAGGCGCCAAGCTGCCGGCGAAATCGGATCTGCTTGTGGCTCGGATCGCCACCCGGCAGATCAGCTATGCTGACGGAGCGTTACCGCTCACTTCTTCGGCAGCGGCACACCCTTGGTGGTGAATCTCCGCCCCCTGCCGATAGGACGCACGGGGCGCTTCGTGCCGGCGGCCTTGCCGGTGCCGGGGGGCTGGTGAGCGGGCACGAGCTGGTCGGGGCGAGGGCCGATAAGGTCGGCGCGGCCCATCTCCTTCAGGGCATCGCGCAGCAGCGGCCAATTGTCAGGGTCATGGTAGCGCAGGAATGCCTTGTGCAGGCGGCGCTGCCGCCCGCCGCGGACGGTGTCGACCTTGTCGGTCGCGCCGCGCCGGACTCCCTTCAGCGTGTTGATGCCGGTATGGTACATGGCCGTTGCGGTCGCCATGGGCGAAGGCAGGAAGGTCTGCACCTGGTCGGCGCGGTAGCGGTTCTTCTTCAGCCAGAGCGCCAGGTTCATCATGTCCTCGTCGGTCGTGCCGGGATGGGCGGCGATGAAATACGGAATGAGATAGTATTTCTTGCCGGCTTCCTTGGCGGCTGCGTCGAACATCTCCTTGAAGCGGTCATAGGTGCCGATGCCGGGCTTCATCATCTTGTCGAGCGGCCCACGCTCGGTGTGCTCGGGCGCGATCTTGAGGTAGCCGCCGACGTGGTGGGTCACCAGTTCCTTGACATATTCGGGGCTCTTGACGGCCAGGTCGTAACGCACGCCGGAGGCGACCATCACCTTCTTGACGCCCTTGACCTCGCGGACCTTGCGGTAGAGCCGGATCAGGTCGTCATGCGAGGTGTTGAGGTTGGGGCAGATGTCGGGAAACACGCAGGACGGCAGGCGGCAGGCCGCCTCGATCTTGGGGTCCTTGCAGGCCATCCGGTACATGTTGGCGGTCGGCCCGCCGATATCGGAGATCACGCCGGTGAAGCCGGGGGTCTTGTCGCGGATCTTCTCGATCTCGCGCAGGATCGAGCCCTCGGAGCGGTTCTGGATGATGCGGCCTTCATGCTCGGTGATCGAGCAGAAAGTGCAGCCGCCGAAGCAGCCGCGCATCACCGTCACCGAGAACTTGATCATGTCCCAGGCGGGGATCTTGGCATCGCCATAGGACGGGTGCGGGGCGCGCGCGTAGGGCAGGTCGTAGACCGCGTCCATCTCCTCGGAGGTCAGCGGGATGGGCGGCGGATTGAGCCACAGGTCGCGGTCGCCATGGCGCTGGACGAGCGGGCGGGCATTGCCGGGGTTGGCTTCGCGATGCAGCACGCGCGAGGCGCGGGCATAGGCATCGCGATCGCCCTCGACCTGCTCGAAGGACGGGAGCCGGATCACGATGTCGCCGGGCTTGCGGCTCGCGCCCTCGTCGGCGGAGTCGAGATCGTTGGCATGGAGTTCCGTGAAGTGCTCGGGCACGCGGCGGAACAGGGCGACGCCCCTGATGGAATCGAGATCGCGCGGCGTGTCACCGGCGGCAAGCCGGTTCGCCACCTCGACGACGGCGCGCTCGGCATTGCCGTAGACCAAGAGGTCCGCCTTGGCGTCGGCCAGGATCGAGCGGCGCACCTTGTCGGACCAGTAGTCGTAGTGGGCGATGCGGCGCAGCGAGGCTTCGATGCCGCCCAGCACCACCGGCACGTCCTTGTAGGCCTCGCGGCAGCGCTGCGTATAGACGATGGTGCAGCGGTCCGGTCGCTTGCCGCCTTCACCGCCCGCCGTATAGGCGTCGTCGTGGCGCAGCTTGCGGTCCGAGGTGTAGCGGTTGACCATGGAATCGAGGTTGCCGCCGGTGACGCCGAAGAACAGCCTCGGCCGGCCCAGCGCCTTGAACGGCTCCGCCGACTGCCAGTCAGGCTGCGAGATGATGCCGACCCGAAAACCCTGGGATTCGAGCAGGCGACCGATGATGGCCATGCCGAAGCTCGGATGATCGACATAGGCATCGCCCGTGACCAGCACGATGTCGCATTCATCCCAACCGAGCGCCGTCATCTCGGCGCGGCTCATCGGCAGGAACGGCGCTGCCCGCCCGGCATGAGGCTTGCTGCCGGACAGCGGTGCTATGTTTTTCTGGGCGCTTGCTATGGTTTCCATGGCCGACGTATAGGCCGCCGCCAAAGCGAATTCAATTAAGCTCGATATTAGGGCCCGGAAGGGATGCATCGGGACGTGTCCGGACGCGCCGCTTCGGTATCCGAGCGCTTTCATTAGGTTTTTGGGTGCCCCTGAAAGGGCTGGTAGCGGGGGAGGGACTTGAACCCCCGACCCCAGGATTATGATTCCCGTGCTCTAACCAACTGAGCTACCCCGCCAGGGTGGCAATGGCCCGGAAAACCGTCCTGGATGGACGGGCGTCGCGAGGCGTTCGCCGAGGTCGCGCGGATATAAGGTTGCGAGGGTGAGCCTGTCAAGCTTGGATGAGGCCGACATGCCGGCATAATCCGGCCGGCTTAATCTCGTCCCGGAAAAGCTTTGCCAGACAGACACTCAGGGCAGGTCCCGGGGTTGAGTTCGGCGGGGCACGTCGCTATGTCTCGGCCATGAAATTCTAGAGTTTGAACGAATGAAGCCGCGCATCGCCGTCCTCGGTTGCGGATACTGGGGCAGCAACCATATCCGCACCCTCAAGGCGCTTGGCGCGCTGCATGCCGTTTCCGACGTCAATCGCGCCCGCGCCGAAGGTTTCGCCAGCGAGCAGGATTGCCTGGCGATCGAGCCGAACAGGCTGTTCGAGCGCAACGACGTCGACGCCATCGTCATGGCGCTGCCGCCGCAATTCCATGCCGACACCGCAGTGCGCGCCGTAGAAAGCGGCAAGGACGTGCTGGTGGAAAAGCCGATCGCGCTGACGGTCGCCGACGCCGAGCGCGCGGTGAAGGCGGCAAAGGACAATGGCCGGATCTTCATGGTCGGCCATGTGCTGCGTTTCCATCCCGCCTTCGAGACGCTGAAGGCGCTGATCGACAATGGCGAACTCGGCGAGGTGCGCTACATCCACTCGCACCGGCTCGGCCTCGGCAAGTTCCACACCGAAAACGACGCGCTCTGGGACCTTGCGCCGCACGATTTGTCGATGATCCTCGCCATCACCGGCACGGAGCCGATCGAGGTCAGGGGCGAGGGCGCGGCGCTCCTCGACAACCTCAGCGACTTCGCGCATCTGCATATGCGTTTCCCGAACGGCCTGCGCAGCCATCTCTTCGCCTCGCGCCTCAATCCCTATCGCGAGCGGCGGCTGACGGTTGTCGGCACCAAGGCGATGGCGGTGTTCGACGACGTCGAGCCCTGGGAGCGCAAGCTTGCCGTCTACCGCCACGCGGTGTGGCAGGACAGCGGCCAGTGGGCCTTCACCGCCAACGAGCCTTCCTATGTGGCCGTCGGCGAGGGCATGCCTCTGACGCGCGAGCTTGCCCATTTCATGCAATGCATCGAGACGCGCGCCAAGCCGCGCACCGATGGCGAGGAAGCGATCCGGGTGCTGCGCATCCTGACAGCCGGCACGGTGATCCACACCGGCTCGTCCGCATAGAGCAATCAGACTGAGAATTTACTCGGCGGGAATCTGCGCCGGTCTTGCCGCCAGTCTGGACAGCATCGCCTCGGCTTCCGCGCCGCGCTCGGAACGCTCGATGAAACCGCCGCCGAACACGCGCGCCTCGTTGCCGTCGTCGGAATAGAGCACGCAGGCTTGGCCCGGCGCGATACCCGATTCGCCGTCGGCCAGCTCGACGGAAGTCACCCCGTCGCGGTGGTGCAGCACGGCCGGACGCGGCGGCCTGGTCGAGCGAACCTTGGCGAAGAGCTCGATCCCGGCGGCCGGAACATCCGACAGCCGTCCGTCGCCCAGCCAGTTCATGTTGCGCAGATAGATCTTGTGCGTCTCCAGCGCCTCGCGCGGACCGACGATGACGCGCGCGCGGTCGGCGTCGAGATGAACGACATAGAGCGGCTCGCCGGAGGCGATGCCGATGCCGCGGCGCTGGCCGATCGTGTAGCGCAGGATGCCTTCATGGCGGCCGAGCACGCGGCCGTCGATATGGACGATGTCGCCGGGATTGGCCGCGGCCGGCTTCAGCTTGGCGATGATATCGGAATATTTGCCCTGCGGCACGAAGCAGATGTCCTGGCTGTCCTGCTTGGCGGCGACGGTGAGCCCCATTTCCTCTGCGATGGCGCGGACCTGCGGCTTCGACAGGCCGCCGAGGGGAAATCGCAGATAATCGATCTGCGCCTGCGTGGTGGCGAACAGGAAATAGCTCTGGTCGCGGTCGGCATCGACGGGGCGGTAGAGCGCGCGATGCGCGCCATTGGCGCGCGAGCGGATATAGTGGCCGGTGGCAAGGGCGTCGGCGCCGAGGTCCTGCGCGGTCGCCAGAAGGTCGGCGAACTTCACTGTCTGGTTGCAGGAAACGCAAGGGATCGGCGTCTCGCCGGCGACATAGCTTTCGGCGAAGGGATCGATGACCGCCTTGCGGAAGCGCTCCTCATAGTCGAGCACGTAATGCGGAATGCCGAGCGTCTCGGAGACGCGGCGGGCGTCGTCGATGTCCTGGCCGGCGCAGCACGAGCCGGCGCGATGGGTGGCCGCGCCATGGTCGTAAAGCTGCAGCGTCACGCCGACGACGTCATAGCCCTCGCGCTTCAGGATGCCCGCGACCACGGACGAATCGACTCCGCCCGACATCGCGACGACGACGCGGGTTCCTTCGGGGCGGCGAGGAAGATCGAGGCTGTTCATGATGCTTTCACTGTGCGGCGCTCAATGCCAATGGCCGGAATATAGGTCAAGCGCCACGCGTGCGCCAGCTTGCGACCCAGGCCGAGATTACCGGCAATTTCAAGGCCTGGGAGGCCGGTGTTTCAAATTCTAAACGAAATCCTAACCGGGCGTTCATGATCCTTACCTAGTGATTAGGGTTCGCTTAGGCAATTTTTAAAGCTGTGGCGGTACTGTGGCGGGGATTGGGTCTTTGAGTTTTTAGTAGAGAGTACGATGACCGATCTGGTTAGACCTAGAGTCAAGTATGTTATCGGGCCCGACGGCAGCCCTCTTACGATCGCCGATCTGCCGCCGACGAATACGCGGCGCTGGGTTATCCGGCGCAAGGCGGAAGTGGTCGCGGCGGTGCGCGGCGGCCTGCTCAGCCTTGAGGAAGCCTGCCAACGCTACAAGCTCACCACCGAAGAATTTCTCTCCTGGCAGGCATCGATCGACGAGTACGGCCTTGCCGGACTGCGCACCACGCGGATCCAGCAATACCGGCACTAGGCCGCTAAGACTTAAGACGAAAGGGCGCGGGAACACCGCGCCCTTTTCACTTCCTGCAAAAGCTTCAGACCGTCAGCACGACCTTGCCGATCGGCCGCGTGGCGAGGAAAGCGTGCGCAGCCCCCGCCTGGTCGAGCCGAAACGCTTTCGCCACATGGGGCGCGAGTTTCCCGGCATCCACGAGCCTGGCAAGCTCGACAAGGCCTTCCCGGTCGGGCGTGACCGACATCCGCTCGACACGGATGTTCCGCTCCTTGGCCTTCGCCTTCACGGTGTCGGGGGCAGCGAGCAGCGACACCAGGACGCCGCCGTCGCGCAACGCCCTGAGCGAATCCGCGGCATGATCGCCGCCGACCGTCTCCAGCACCAGATCGAGATCGCCGACCTTTCCGGTGAATTCGCCCTTCGTGTAGTCGATGACCTCGTCGGCGCCGATCGAGCGGACAAAGTCCGTTTTGTCCGGGCTGGCAGTCGAGGCCACCCAGGCGCCGCGCGCCTTGGCGATCTGCACCGCCAGATGGCCGACGCCGCCGGCTCCGGCATGAACCAGCACGCGTTGCCCTGCTTGCAGGCCGCCATGACGCACGAGGCCTTGCCATGCCGTGAGGCCGGCCAGCGGCAGGGCCGCGGCATGCGCATGGTCGATAGCGGCTGGCTTCGCGGCGATCTCGTCCGCCGGCGCCGCGGCCAGCTCGGCATAGGCGCCGGCCTGCTTGGGAAAGCGCGGCATGCCGAACACCTCGTCGCCGACCTTGAAGGTGCTCACGCCGTCTCCGAGCGCCGCGACCGTCCCCGAAATGTCCCAGCCCAGGATGAAAGGCGGGTCGCCGAGCAGCGGATAGAAACCGCCGCGCACGGCGCCATCGACCGGGTTGATGCCCGCCGCCTTGATGCGGACGAGCACTTCACCGGGCTTGGGCGCGGGGTCGGGTTGCTCGGCGACGAAAAGGACCTCGGGTCCGCCGACGGAAGTCTGGATAACGGCACGCATGAACGCCTCCTGCTCAAGTGGATGTGCCGCTATCATTTGGATAGTAGTATTCGATTGTCGAGTACGTACCTTTTTCTATACATAGGTACCTTATGGATAGTGATTCTATACATAGGTACCTTATGGATAGTGAAGACAGATCCCCGTTCGGCTACGACGCGTTCCGGCGCACCTGCCCGTCGCACACCGTGCTCGAGATGCTGGCCAGCAAATGGGTTTATCTCACCGTCTGCGCGCTGCGGCGCGGGCGGCTACGCAATGGCGAGTTGGCGCGCAAGCTGGAGGGCATCACGCCCAAGATGCTGACCCAGACGCTGCGTATGCTGGAGCGCGACGGCCTTGTGCGGCGTGAGGTGTTTGCAGTCATTCCGCCGCGCGTGGAGTACGAACTGACGGAGCTTGGCCAAAACCTGGCGGGATTGCTCAGCCAGATACGCTCCTGGGCGGAAGAGCATGCGCCCGAAATCAAGGATGCCCGAGCCCGGGCATCGGCAGATCATGGCGAGATGGGCGCTGCGCCCTGAAGACGGCGAGGCCGATGCCACCGATCGCCGGTTATGAAGTTGCCGGAGGTCTCCGGCATGACTGCGAGTATGCCCGGCGATCAGCCGATCATGGCGCTGCGGCCGCCTGTTTCGGCCTCGCGGATCTTGGTGTCCCGCGATTCCAGCATCTCCGCCTTGGACAGCTCCGCTTCAGCTTCGCCGAGTAATGATTCGGCGGTGCTTCGCTGCTGGGCGAGGTCGCTTTGCGAGTTTCTGAGGTTGTCGCGGCGCAGGCGCGCCGCCTTGGCGAAGGTCGGATAGGCGAAATGGTTGATGTCGGTGATGCCGGCTTTTTTCTCTTCGGCAATGATCTGCGCTTCCAGCTCGACGGCCATGCGCTCGAACTCGGCGATCATCATGTCCAGCTGCAAGAGCTGCCGCCGCTTCTCATTCACCTGAAACTGCTTCAGTCGAACGAGGTTTTCACGTGACTTCATGACTCGATACTCCGCAAACGCACACTTGCAATACCGCCCAGTCCGCCCGGAACGATCCAAGCGCCGCCCGTTTCCCCCGGCTTTCCCTGGGCTATGGGAAACAAAGCCCTAAAGATTTTTGCCGGCGGTAACCATTCGTTTACGGGCATTGTTAATCATACGGGCGAGGACTTAAGGCCGGGTAAAAATTCCGGCTCTCGGCGGAAGCCCGGGCCTGCGAGTCTCTAGAGTCACTTAGGCTGACTTATTAATGTGGTGCATTAGCAGTTTGAGTCTGTGATTCGTTATTAGATTCAAGTGGGTGTAGAAAGGGGTTAAAAAATCTGATATCGTGGATGACACGAAATTAGGATTTGTTAACCAGTCGGTGGCACCTTCTGTTCAGGCAATCACTGCTCCGGGTCCCGGACGGGTCGTGAGATGGCTCGGCAGCAGAAAAGGGGAATGAAATGCGTGTTCTGCTGATTGAAGACGACAGTGCAACCGCACAAAGCATCGAATTGATGCTGAAATCGGAGAGCTTCAACGTCTATACGACCGATCTCGGCGAAGAAGGCGTCGATCTCGGCAAGCTCTACGATTACGACATCATCCTTCTGGATCTCAATCTTCCCGACATGTCGGGCTATGAAGTCCTGCGCACGCTGCGCCTCTCCAAGGTCAAGACGCCGATCCTGATCCTGTCCGGCATGGCCGGCATCGAGGACAAGGTGCGCGGCCTCGGCTTCGGCGCCGACGACTATATGACCAAACCCTTCCACAAGGACGAATTGGTGGCACGCATCCATGCGATCGTGCGCCGCTCCAAGGGCCACGCCCAGTCGGTCATCACTACTGGCGACCTTGTGGTCAATCTCGACGCCAAGACGGTCGAGGTCGGCGGCCAGCGCGTGCACCTGACCGGCAAGGAATATCAGATGCTGGAGCTGCTCTCGCTGCGCAAGGGCACCACGCTCACCAAGGAAATGTTCCTCAATCATCTCTATGGCGGCATGGACGAACCGGAGCTGAAGATCATCGACGTCTTCATCTGCAAGCTCCGCAAGAAGCTCGACGCGGCGTCCGGCGGCCAGAACTATATCGAGACGGTGTGGGGCCGCGGCTATGTGCTGCGCGAGCCGGAAGATATCCGCGTCAGCGCGTAGACCATCCAAACGATTCGAACGAAAAACCCGGATCAGGCCGGGTTTTTTGTGGATCGGTGCCGCGAATCAGGCGGCGATCTTGAGGAAGCGGAAGCTCTCGAGCAGTTGCGCGCGGTTGAAGGGCTTCAGCAGATAGCCTTGAGCGCCGGCGCGCTTGGCGCGCATGATAGCAGCCACATCAACCTCGACCAGCGACACCAGGATCTGCGGTTTGACGGGAGCTTCGACGGCGCGGATGCGACGTATGAGGTCGACCGCCCGAATGTCGGTCAGCCCGCCATCGATGACAATCACGTCCGGCATGTCGTCGGCGCAGATGTCGGCAGCCTCGACCCCGGTCGACGCCTCAACGACGATAATGTCCGAGCCGCCAAGAATGCGTTTTGCGACCTTCCTGATGACGCTCGAATCATCCACGAACAGGCAGCGCTTCATGTCCGGGTCCTCTTTGCCCATCTGCCGAACCGGCAACCTCCGGGTAACCGGAAGCACCATAGGCCAATCTGGTAAAGAAGCCGAAAAGCCGGTAGGTAAAGTTTTCCCAAACAGGCATATCGCGCGGTTTTGGCCCCGCGGCGACGTTACATGGATTGCGGCTGGCATTGCTCGACCTGCACTGCAGGCGCAAATCAGCGGTACAAGATACTTCGGCCTTTCTTATGCGGCCGTCAGCACGATCTCGTCGGCGGTCGCGTGGATCGAGATCGTCATATTGGCCTCACGCGCCAGAAGCAGCGTGTAATAAGGCTGGACCGAATGGGCGTCGATCGGCTCCTCCGGCTTGTGGCCGGAATGCAATTCAAGGAATTTCGGCGGCACGCGCAGCATCGGCCCGCTGGCCGACAGCGAAAAACGCGGCTCGGTTTCGAGGTTCTCCAGCGTGACCACCAGCTTGCCGCCGCGCGGTATGGCTGCGTTGGCGACGAGAATGAGGTTGAGCAGCAGCTTGACCTTGTTCTTGGGCAGGAGCGCCCGGGAGCCGTTCCAAACCAGTTCCGGTTTTTCGTTCTTCAAGAAGGCGATCGCCACGGCCTCGGCATCGCCGGTGTCGATCATCATGCCGGCGGAACCCGCGGCGCCGAAGGCGATGCGGGCAAACTGCAGCCGCGCCGAGGCGTTCTTGGCACTCTGGCGAATGAGCTTCATGGCGTCTTCATCGGCGCCGCCTTCGTCGAGCAGTTCGAGGCCGTTGTTGATTGCGCCGACCGGCGAAATGATGTCGTGGCAGACGCGGCTGCACAGCAGCGCCGCGAGATCAGGCGCGGAAAGGGTGAAAAGCTCGGCCATCGGCGAAATCCCTGCTTAAGTCACTTGTTCATGGCCGAGCGACAGTTTCGCGCCTGCCCACACGAATCACGCTCTTTTCCAAGGCTTTCTGAATACACAGGGCCCGAGCGCGCATCAACAAGTCCAAAATTGTCGGCGACGAAAATGGTGTGTTCGCGGGCGAAACCCGACGCAGAGGCGCAAACGCAGCCTTCGAACCGCCATCTTCGTGTGGGAGCTTAATGGTTGAAAAAGGATTACGGCATAGTTTGCCCGTAATAGCCACCCTGAACGGCCGGCAAGAGCCGCAGGGGTGCGAGGCGTCGGCGAAAGTGCTCCCTGACGGAGATTTGGAAGCATGTTTTCCCGATACTACGACCGGACATTCGTCCGTGTCCTCACCATGACCATCACACTCCTGGCGGCTTTGGTCCTTTCGACCTCTGCGTCGCGGGCTCAGCAGTACACCGCTCAGGAAATCGTCGATTCCGGTCACAAATTCTTCGGCGAGACGTCCGGCGGCCTGGCCACCGTCGTCGAGAAGATCTTTGCCTCCTACGGCCTGCCCAATGGCTACCTGCTCGGCGAGGAAGGATCCGGCGCCCTGATCGGCGGGCTGACCTATGGCGAAGGGACGCTCTACACCAAGAACGCCGGCGACCATAAGGTGTTCTGGCAAGGCCCCTCGCTTGGCTGGGATTTCGGCGGCGAAGGCTCGCGGGTGATGATGCTGGTCTATAATCTCGACGACATCAGCAGCCTCTACAACCGCTTTGGCGGCGTTGCCGGCTCCGCCTATGTCATTGCCGGCGTCGGCTTCAACGTGCTGCAGAGTAACCGGGTGCTGCTCGTGCCGATCCGCACCGGCGTTGGTGCTCGTCTCGGGGTCAATCTCGGCTATCTGAAGCTTACCGAACGGCCGACCTGGAACCCGTTCTGATCGGATTGCGCTCGTCACAATCGCTCGGACCGTGCTGACCGCGCCGCGGCAAGCTCTTGCCGCGGCGTTGAATTTCCGCCATGCCAAGGTGGCATAGTCCCGCGATTGCCGCTCCGTAAAGTGGATAGAACGCCTTGGTCCAGTCGGTCCTGTTCTTCGTACTCGGTTTCCTTTGCGCTGTTTTTCTGGTGTCGCTGGTCGCGCCGGCGGTCTGGCGGCGGGCTGTTATCCTGACGCGCAGGCGTCTCGAGGCTTCTTTGCCGCTGACACAAGCCGAGATCCAGGCGGACAAGGACCGGGTCCGCGCCGAATATGCCATGACGACGCGGCGGCTGGAGATGACCGTCAAGAACCTGCAGGAAAAGGTGGCCGAACAGCTGGTCGAGATCGGACGCGGGCGTGAGGCCTTGAAGGGGCTGGCGGTCGAAACGAAGGACAAGAACCAGGCGCTCTCCGATCTGCAGGCCAAAAATGCGGAGCTCAGGCAGCGCGAGGAGGATCTGCAGCGCCTGTCGGAAAAGCTCGCACAGACGGAGCGGGCATTGGAGAAGCGCGCGCTGGAGCTGCAGAAGCTCGAGCAGATGTATGAAGACGCCAGCTTCTCGTCCTCGAACCGCCAGATCGAGCTGGTCGCGCGCGAATCGGAGCTGGAAAAGCTCGCCAGCGACATCGCGTTGCTCAAGGGCCAGCGCAAGGAAGCGGACCGGCGCAACCAGGAGATCGCGTCGGAAAGCAAAGCCGCGCGCGAAGCGTTGAAGGTCGAGAAGAAGAAAACGGCCGAGCTCGAGAAGAAGGTTGAGCGGCTGCTCGCCACGCTTGCCGACCGCGAGGAAAAGCTCGACCGGCGCGAGAAGGACCTTGCTCGAATACGTGAACGTTCGAAGGAGACCGCCGCGGCAAACGGCGTTGCGCGGCTGGCCGCCGGCTCGGATGCGAAAAGCGACGATGTCGACAAGGCAATCGCCAGGCTCGAAGGCGACCGGGAACGGCTGGAGGCAAGGTTGACGGCGCTGGCGCGTGAGAACAAGCGGCTGAAAACCGATCTTGCCGCCTCGGGGACGGCCATGCCGGAATCGGCGGGCGACGCACGCTCCGGCGCCGGCCTTCGCGAACAGATGAACGAACTGGCGGCCGAGGTCGTCAACCTGACGATGAAGCTCGACGGGCCGGATTCCCCTATCGCCAAGGCACTGGCGGGCGAGGGGCAGCAGAATGGGTGCGGCATCAGCCTTGCCGACCGCGTGAGGGCTTTGCAGAAAGCCGGCTCGTCCAACTGAGGTGTGCTGATATTCAGGTGAGGCCGGCCTGCAAATGCCGGTTTCCTGCGCTTCCGGTCTTCGCCGGCTGAAGCATCCATGACTTGAGGGTGGGCCGGTTCTCGGAACCCGCCTCGGCCTGACCTGAATCTCAACACACCTCCAAGCGTCGCAGCTGTTCGGGCTCCAGGTCGGGCACTACCGGTTCGAAAAGTGATGCAGGGCGATCGCCGACGCTGCGGCGACGTTCAGGCTGTCGAAGCCTTCCGCCATGCCGATCCTCACCGTGCGCAGCCTGGCAAGCAGGTCCCGCGGCAGGCCTTCGCCTTCGGTGCCGAGATAGAGCGCCAGCCTCGCTGGCCGCTTCGCGACGCGGATGTCGGTTGCTCCGCTCGGCGACAGAGCGAACTGGCTGAAGTCAAGTCGATCGAGCGTCGCGGTGAAGGCTCCGGTATCGCCGAAGGACGCGAAGGGAACCTTCAGCGCCGCGCCGACCGAAACGCGGATTGCCTTGCGGTAGAGTGGATCGCAGCAGGTCGGGTCGAGCAGCACCGCGTCCGCGCCGAAGGCCGCGGCATTGCGGAAGATCGCCCCCATATTGTCGTGGTTGGATATGCCGACCAGGACGACGGCCAACGCGCGCCTGGGCAGAGCCTCCACCAGAATTTCGGCGGGCGCCGGCGCGCCGCGCATGCCGATCGCCAGGATGCCGCGGTGCATGTGGAAGCCGGCGATCCGGTCCATGACCTCACCGGCGGCAACATAGACGGGGAAATCCGGCAACGCCTTGCGCAAGATTTCCTGCACGCCGGCCAGCCTGTTTTCGAGGATGAGCGCAGACTCGGCGGCGAAGCGCCCGGTCGACAACAGGAGGTCCAGCACCACCTTGCCTTCGGCGACGAAGCGGCCCTGCCGGCCCACGAGATCGCGCTCGCGGATGTCGAGATAGGCGGCGACGCGGGGGTCCTGGGGATCGTCGATAGGGATGAGGTTCATGCACGCCTCGCCGAAGAGTGGTCGGCGAGGTATGAGCGACTGGAACCGCGGGTCAAGTCCCGGCGCGGCGCAACCGGTAGGCCATCTGGGAAAGATCGCCTTCGCCGAAAATGCCTTCCAGCATGCGCAGCAATTCGCGAACCGCTTCGGATTTGCAGGAATAGTAGATCATTTGGCGGTCGCGCCGGGTCTCAACGAGATCAAGTGCCCTCAGCTTGGCGAGGTGCTGCGACAGCGCGGATTGGCTGAGCTGCACCTTCTCGGCGATGGCGCCGACCGACATTTCGCCATCCATTAGATGGGCCACGATCAGCAGTCGCTTTTCGTTGCCCATGAGCGTGAGAAACGCGGCTGCCGATTCCGCATTGGCGATAAGCTTATTTGAGATCATAGATCCCCCAAGGGTCTGGCTCATCCTGGCGCCAGGGGGCAATGGCGCCTGATTCCACAATGTTCAGATGTCGATGGGCGCTTTTGAATCAGCGTCGAAACGAAGGTAGATCATTTTATCTAAATCTCAAGCGTTGCTTTCGCCGGCTCGCGATCAACTATCGCTCTTGCTCTGCCACGCGCCCCGCCTTTGCCATCGCGACAAGCGCGGAACGCAATTCGCGCGCGCTTTGCAGAGGCTGGGGGAAGAAAATCCTGCAGGTCGCATCCGGGGCGGCGAGATCCATGCCATCGGGGTCGAAACCGGTGGCGATCCAGCCGTCGCCCTCGGCGCGGCCGAAATGGCGTGCATAAAGGGCGAGCGCGTCGCGATGATCGGCGTTCATGTGATCGAGTGCCGCCTGTTCGCTGCCGGCGAACTCCTCGACAAGGGCTGCGCCGGTAATGAAATCGTCGCGGTGGAGAAGAAAGGCCTTGCCGAAGCCGCCGTTCAGGCTGGCGCGCTCGGGCTCTAGCCGGAAGAACGAGAAGTCGCCGAGCCCGGCATAAAGCTTCGCTTTCGGATTGCGGTTGAGGTAGCGCCGCTCGGCGCGGATCTGATCGGCCGATCCCCTTTCCAGCCGCAAGGCGCGGCACGCAAGGCTGATGCGCGGATGCGCCAGCGGGTCGCCCTTGCCGGGTTCGCCGAGCAGCAGCGAACAGCGCGGATCGGCGAGCAACGCCCCGGTGTGCGCGGACAGCATCGAGATCAGGATCAGCGGCGCGCCGTCGATGTCGGTGGCGACGCCGACCCGGCTTGCCAGCGGCGCGCCGGTGCCAGGCTCGATCGCGGCGAGCGCGCCGAAACGCGCCGAGCGGATCAGGGTTTTCGCCAGCCTGACCGCTTCGGCGTCGGTTTCGCGGATGACGTCTTTTTTCGGCTCGGTCACAGGCTCACCCGAGATAAGTTGATTTTCGTTCTCCGGTTATCGGTCGATTGCACCCGCCTTTGCAAGGGCTGCGATCTCCTCTTCGCTGAAGCCGAAATGGGTCAATATGCCAGACGGCTTCCGATCGGCGACGGCCGGCGCCGCGGCAGGCGACCGCGGGTTTTGCGAGAAACGCGGCGCGGGCGCGGGGCGATCGAGCCCGCCGGACTTCACGAAGCTTTGCCTTGCGCGGTTGTGCGGATGGTTCCTGGCTTCGGCCAGGGACAGCACCGGCGCTACGCAGGCGTCGGTCGCGGCGAAAACAGCGGCCCATTCGTCGCGTGTTCTTTCCCTGACCCGGCCGGCAATGGCGGCGCGCATCGCGAGCCACGACGACTTGTCGTACTGGGTGCCCACAAAACGACTGTCGAGCGGCAGCAGCCTGGCGAATTCGGCGAAGAAGCGCGGTTCGAGGCAGCCGACGGCAATGTGCCTTGCGTCCGCGGTCTCATAGGTATCGTAGAACGGCGCGCCGGAATCGAGCAGATTCTCGCCGCGCCTGTCGCTCCAGAGACCCGACGCCATATAGGCGTGGATCGGTGCTGCGAGCATCGAGGCTCCCTCGATCATCGAGGCATCGATCACCTGGCCCTTGCCGGTCCGGGAGCGCTGGAAAAGTGCGGCGAGCACGCCTGCGATCAGCATCATGGCGCCGCCGCCTTGGTCGGCGACGAGGTTGAGCGGCGGCACCGGCGGCGCGTCCTGCCTGCCGACCGCATGCAACAGGCGCGCATAGGCGAGATAGGTGATGTCGTGCCCGGCTCGCCCGGACAGCGGCCCGTCCTGGCCGAAACCGGTCAGGCGGCCATAGATCAGCGCCGGATTGCACCGGAGCACGACAGCAGGCCCGAGGCCGAGCCGTTCCATCACGCCGGGTCGGAAGCCTTCGACGAGGATGTCGGCCTTTGCCGCAAGGCGCAGCAGCAGTTCCGCGCCCGCCGGACGTTTCAGGTCAAGCTTGAGGATGGAACGGCCATGGCGGTCGAAATCGTATTCGTCCGGCAGGCTCAGAAGCGGCTGGCCGGAATCGGCGCGTTCGATGCGCAGCACCTCGGCGCCCATCTCGGACAGCATCAGGGCGGCAAGCGGCACCGGACCAAGCCCGGCCATCTCGATCACTTTCAGGCCGGCGAGCGGGCCAGTCTTTTCGGGAGAGGCACCGGCGCCTGTCGGCGAGCCAGCCATCCCGCTTATTTCGGCGCCATGCGGATGGCGCCGTCGAGGCGGATGGTCTCGCCGTTCAGCATCTGGTTCTCGACGATGTGGAGGGCAAGTGCGGCATATTCCGAGGGCTCGCCGAGTCGGGGTGGGAAGGGGACCGAGGCGCCGAGCGAATCCTGCACTTCCTGCGGCATGCCGGCCATCATCGGCGTCTTGAAGATGCCGGGCGCGATGGTGCAGACGCGAATGCCGGACCGCGCCAGGTCGCGCGCCACAGGCAGCGTCATGCCGACGACGCCGCCCTTGGAGGCCGCGTAGGCGGCCTGGCCGATCTGGCCGTCATAGGCGGCGACGGAGGCGGTGTTGACGATGACGCCGCGCTCGCCTCCGGCGAGCGGGTCGAGCTTCGCCGCCCGGTCGGCGACGAGACGGATCATGTTGAAGGTGCCGATCAGGTTGATCTCGATCACCTTGCGATACTGATCGAGCGGATGCGGTCCGTCCTTGCCGATCGTCTTCACGCCGATGGCGATGCCGGCGCAATTGACCAAGATGCGCGGCTGCCCAAGCTTTTCAGCCGCTTCGGTGATCGCGACCGTGGCGCTGTCGCCGCTAGAGACATCGCATTGGACGGCAATGCCGCCGATGTCGGCCGCGACCTTCGCCGCGCGCTCGATGCCGATATCGAGGATGGCGACACGGGCGCCCTTGGCGGCAAGCGCGTGCGCCGTCGCCTCGCCAAGGCCGGATCCCCCGCCGGTGACGATCGCGATCTGGCCGTTCGGGTTCATGCAAGCCTCCCAGGATTCCGGATTATGCTACGAAGCGCGCAAAGGCGGCGCAACCGCAATAGGCGGGTCGATCGACGGCTGCGCACTGGCGGCCGAACGCGCTACAGCCGGGGTAAATTCCGCAACTCTTGCCGTGCTGGCGTGGCAGACATCGCCGGCAAAACGGGTGACGGCGCCCGGCTTGATCTCGTGATGCAGTAGCCGGTCGAGATCGACGGGGCGCGGCATAGTGATCTGTCCGCGCGGAAAGCGCTTGAAGCCGAGCGGTCCATAATATGGCTCGTCACCAACCAGGATAACGGCAGGTGCACCGGCCTTCCTGGCAGCCTCCAGCGCGATCGCGACCAGCTTGCGGCCGATGCCGAGATTCTTGAAGGCGGGGCGCACCGCAAGCGGGCCCAGCATCATGGCGCGACCGGCGCCGGCAGCGACGCGCGTCATGCGTACCGATGCGATCACCGTATCGTCCTTGACGGCGACAAAGGACATCGAGCGGTCGTGCCCGCCGGCCTCGCGGATCTTGTAGGCGGCAAGCACGAAACGGCCGGGGCCGAAGGCCTCGTCGTTGATGGCTTCGATTTCGGCATCATGCGCCGGGGTTTCCGGCAGGTATTTCACGTCGGCAAGGCTCATGGTCTTTGCGTTCCGGTATGCGAGGAAGGTTTGCTGCAAAGCGGCAGCGTTCGCCAGTCAGCGCTTCTTAAGCGCGGGCGCCCTTTCGTCGTCGGTCGAACCGGATCGAGGCAAAGTCGAACATGGGCGCCTCCGCTAGCACCAATTTTGTGCCGCTGCAATCGGCGTCTTTTGCCTTTCTTTGCGCCAACTGGCGAACTGGTTCGCCGTTTGACGGTGCTGGTCGTCGTTTGACGAACTGTTCAGTGCCCGAAAGCTTCGCCCGCCCGCCTATCGATCTAGATATGTGTAGAGGCACGAGGAGATTTTCGCGTGGGATTGCTGATCGAAGGCAAATGGCAGGATCGTGGGCCGAACACCGACAGCGGTGGACGCTTCGTGCGGACGGAGTCGCAATGGCGCGACTGGATCACGCGCGACGGCAGGCCGGCGGAAGGGCGCACGCGCGGCTTCAAGGCGGAACCCGGCCGCTATCATCTGTATGTATCGCTCGCCTGTCCCTGGGCGCATCGCACGCTGATCTTCCGTGCCCTCAAGAAGCTGGAGGGCATCATCTCCGTCTCCGTGGTGCACCATTTCATGGGTGAAAACGGCTGGACCTTCAAAACCGAGGACGGCGCCACTGGCGATACGCTCTACGGCCTCGATTTCCTGCACCAGATCTATGCCAAGGCCGACCCGGCCTATTCAGGCCGTGTAACGGTGCCGGTTCTGTGGGACAAACAGGAAAGGACGATCGTCAACAACGAGTCCTCCGAGATCATCCGCATGTTCAATTCGGCCTTCGACGAATGGAGCGACGCGGGTCTCGACTTCTATCCGGCGGCGCTGCGCGCGGAGATCGACAAGATCAACGCGCTGGTCTATCCGGCGATCAACAACGGCGTCTACCGGGCCGGCTTCGCCACCACGCAGAAAGCCTATGAGGAAGCGTTCGGCGAGTTGTTCGCGGCGCTCGATGCGATCGAAGAGCGGCTTTCGAAGCGACGCTATCTGGCCGGCGAGTGCATCACCGAGGCGGACTGGCGGCTGTTCACGACGCTGGTGCGCTTCGATCCGGTCTATGTCGGCCACTTCAAATGCAATCTGCGCCGCATCGCCGACTATCCGAACCTGTCGAACTATCTGCGTGATCTCTACCAGGTGCCCGGCGTTTCGGGCACGGTCAACCTGCATCACATCAAGGCGCATTATTACGGCAGCCACAGATCGATCAACCCGACGGGGATCGTTCCGGCGGGGCCGGAGCTCGACTATGCCGCGCCGCATGACCGGAACAGGTTCAGGAAGGCGGCGTGATCACCAGTAAGCCGAGATACGTACGCCGCCGAAAATCTCTCCAATCCGCCGGAGAGTCGCCGGCGTCGTGCCCCCGGGCAAGCTGTCGATCGGGAAGAAGCCCGCTTCGGCGATCTCATGGTCCGGCCGTTTCGGCGCGGTCTGGCTGAAGGCTTCGATCAGATAAAGGCCGACATGGTCGCGCTTGCTGGAGCGGCGGTTGAAATGCATCGACTTCAGTACCGGCGGAGCCGTCAGGGCGATGTTGCCTTCCTCCGCCAGCTCGCGCGCCAGTGCTTCCTCGAGCGTCTCGCCGATCTCGACGCCGCCGCCCGGCAACTGCCAGCCTGGAACATAGGTGTGGCGGATCAGGAAGACGGAATTGGAGGCGCGATCGTAAACCAGTCCGCGCACGCCGAGTGTCATGGGGCGGCGCAGCAGGAAGTAAAAATGGAACAGCCTTGCCCGCAGTCCCGGCCAGCCGGTCTGGCGGAACGCCTCTTCCGGATCGGCTCGGTCGTTCATGCGACGATCCCCAAGCAGATATTCGCGGGTTGCCCCACGAACATCTGCTTGGCCTTCATTATTTTTCGCAGATTCTGGCTGCAAAGCCGTGGGACACTTTTGCGGAACCTGCTTGGGCGAACAGCAAAGGGTGAGTGGAAAGCCTCGCCGGCGTCGCTTAAGAAGGGATCATGTTCAGGCTCGCGCATATTTCCGACGCTCATCTGGGACCGCTACCCGATGTAACCTATCGCGATCTCGCGTCCAAGCGGGTGCTGGGCTATGTCAACTGGCAGCGCAACCGACGCCGCCATATGCATGACGCCGTCATCGACACCATCGTCGCCGACATCAAGGCGAACGCGCCGGACCATCTCGCCGTCACCGGAGATCTCGTCAACCTGGCGCTCGACGGTGAGATCGAGATGGCGAAGCACTGGCTGGAGACGCTTGGATCGCCGCACGACGTTTCCGTGGTGCCAGGCAATCACGACGCTTATGTGCCGGGCGCCTTCGACAAGGTCTGCCGGGCGTGGGCTCCCTGGATGACGGGCGACGGCGTCAACAGTCCGGTCGACCGCAATTCCTTTCCGTATCTGCGCGTGCGCGGCAAAGTTGCGCTGATCGGCGTCACCACAGCGCGCGCCACGGCGCCTTTCATGGCCAACGGTTTCTTCATGGAAGGACAGGCCGAGCGGCTCGGCAAGGTTCTCGACGACGCGGCTAAACAAGGGCTGTTCCGCGCCATCATGATCCACCATCCGCCGGTGCGCGGCGCCGTCCAGCAACATAAGCGGCTGTTCGGCATCGCTCGTTTTCACAAGGTCATTCGCCGGCATGGCGCGGAGCTCGTCCTGCACGGCCATTCGCACCTGCCGTCCTTGTTCAGCATCGGCGCGCGCGGCGCCAAAGTGCCCGTGGTCGGGGTTGCCGCCGCGGGCCAGGCGCCGGGCGGCAAGCATCCGGCCGCTCAGTACAATCTGTTCGAGATCGATGGCGAAAAGGGCGCCTGGCGCGTGCGGTTGACGCGGCGCGGCCTGACCGGGCCGGCGCTGCCGCCTTCGGATTTGCAAACGACGGATCTCGACATAAAGGACCGCGAACTCGTCAGAAGCTGATCCTCATGTGCGCGATGCGATCCCAGAACATCGCCAGCGAGAGCGCCAGACCGACAAGGGCACCGGCGGCTATCAGGCCGAGGCCGGCGAAGAAGGTCGTCCAGCCATTGAGGCGGCTTTCGGATCGGATGGGCGGCTCCGCTTCCCGTACCACGGGACGATGCAGGCCGGGAACGGCGCTTTCCATGCCGCCCTCCATCATGCGCTGCCGCTCGACGACCCGTTCGGCCACGTAGCGCGTCACCGAATCGGCGACGGCTTTCATCTCGGTCGTCTCTGCCAGCACGACACGGCCGACGCGCGTATCCTTGAGGAAGCGGTAGGTGCGGCGGTCGCGTCCCATGGCGACATGGCTCACCGCGTCGATCCATAGCCTCGGCTGCAGGCCCGACGAGACGGCAAAGTCGAAGCTGTCGATGTCGGCCGGGACATCGGCAAAGACCGGCGCAAGCTCGGTTGCCAAGAGATCGAGCCGCATGCGGTGCGCCTCGCGCATGTCGACGACCACGTCATCGCGGTCGGCGAACGCGTTCTTGACGTCGCGTATGGCATCCGAGAGCTTCCGCGACGGCTCTATCGGAGTGATCTTGTCGCCTGCGTCCTTCATGGGCGGCTGCCTCGTTGTTGGTTAACAGCGAGTTAACACAGTCGCCGACAAAATGCACTGGCGACGACGAGCGGCGCGAACGCCCCGTCCGCATGAAGCGCGCCACGGACGCTTTCGAGGTCGGTCCGGGAGAGCCAATCCCAGCAGGGCACCCGGCAATCAACCCGCCGCGGCGCCCAGCGGTGGACGCAACCGTCTGGCGCGCCGTCGCGTGTTGCGACGTACGATCTCGGCAACCAGGGCCGGGGCCTCCTCGACCAGCATATGACCCGCGTCAAGAACATGATGCAGGTGGAAATGCTGCGGCAGGGCCTCGGTCTGCGCCACAGGCAGGAGCGGATCCTCCGCTCCCCAGGCGACCATCACCGGCATATCGAGCGCATCCAGTTGCGCTGCGGGAATAACGCCTTGCCGGTCATCCTTGGTCATTGCGGCCGCCATATCGATCAAGGTCTGCAACTGGCCCGTCCGTTCGCGCATCCGGCAGATTGCATCGACCGCATGGTCAGGCGCCACGCTGCGCGGGCCCGACATGGCTGCAAGGCAGGCCCGGACCTCTTTCCTGCCGGTCGCGGCGGCATAGCGGCGCAGCAAGGCCGCATTGATTTCCGGGCCGAAACCGCCGGGTGCCAGCAAGGTCAGCGAAGCAATCCGGCCGGGATCGGCAAGCGCCATCAATGTCGCGATCGCGCCGCCCATGGAGTGACCGACGAGATGGACCTTACCCAACCGGCGCTCGGCCAGATCGGCGAGAATGGCCCGCGCGGCCGGCTTGGCACCGCCCATGCCTTCGCATTCCAGGGACTGCCCATGGCCAGGCAGGTCATAGGCCAACAGTCTTGCTTCGGCCGCCAGCGATGCCATGACGTCACGCCAAGTCTCACGGCAGGCTCCGAAGCCGTGCAGGAAGACGATCGTCTTCGGACCAGCGCCGCCCGCGACGGCATAAGGGAATGGAAGCATGAAAATGGAGCGGTGAACAAGACATGCAGCAATTAGAAATTGCGGCTGAATTGCTCCCGATCCAACCCCATGGCCAGTAAAATTTTTGCGACCGCGACGCCCGTCAGGCGCTCGAGGCACAAGCGTGTCCTAAAGCGCGCCGCGATCTTCAGATTCGCTCCATGCGCTTTAGGTCTTGATTTTGCACAGGTCTTTATCCCGAAACCGGTTCCCACTTCGGGGGACATGCTTGAATACCTGCCGGATCAAAGTGCGTTGTTTTTGTGCTTGGGGGTCGCGTGGCCCAAGCACGGGCGCAGGGCTGGATTAGCTCGGGTTGCCGATGCCGGCGGCCCGCAAGGACTGCACCAGCCGGTCGGTGAGGTCGGCGGGGTATTTGCGGTCGACGAATGTCGCGCGCGGGTCGGCGACGAAGTTCGGGAACTTGGCGGTGAGTTCGTTGGCTAGCTCGCCCGCGAGCTTGTCGCGCCCTGAAATCTTGGCGCCGATCAGGCGCGCGGCCAGATAGTGCGACTTGGATGCCGTCGTGCGCAGCGACTCGCTGGCGATCGCGGCCTTCTTCATATCGCCTTGCATGAAGGCGCCGACGAACAGGCCATAGTCCCACCAGGTCGGATGGCCGCTGAAGGCTTCGACCGCGTGACCCAGGATAGGCGTTCCCTCGTCATATTTGCCGGCGAAGATCAGCCCGTAACCATAGGCGGCGGCCATGCCGAGATCATACGGATTGAGCTCGTAGGCCTTGCGCGTCAAGCGGATCGCTTCGTCCGCGTTGCCGAGGCGCGAGTTGAGGTAGCCGAGGGCGCGATGCGCGTGCGGGTTCATAGGCCCCATCTGGACGGCGCGATGCGCAAGCGACATGGCCTTTTCGAGCGTCGCTTCCGGCGGATACGGATAGTGGGCGGTGACGGCCTCCCCATGAAGCGCGGCCAACTCAGCGTAGACGAGCGACGATTTGGTGCCTTCCCTGACCAGCTTCTCCAAGCAGCGATACGCGGCCTCGTGCGTTTGGGCGCTCATATCGAGAAAATAGCGGTCGTCGAGCACCAGGCATCCGATCTGGTTGGTCCGGATGTCGCTCTGGTCGATGTAGCTGTAGATCGCGCCAGAGGCGGGAACGGTCGAGGTGAGGAGGCTGGCGATGTTGCTTTCAACCACGCCAGGGGCGCTTTCGACCGATGTCAGGTTGCGCGACAGGAGAACCCGCCCGGTCGCGACGCTCTGCAACTCCACCGTGACGTCGCCGGCAGCGGGTCCGGGAACAACTTCGAAAACGAAACTGATCGGATCGGCGGACCGATTGCGCGCCGAATCCGCATCGCGGCCGATGAAATCGATGGTGTCGAAACCGGCAAGGCCGGCGCGCAGCGACGACGCGACGCGAGCCGCCTCCGGCCCGTCGGCATTCACCGCGATGTAGATCAGCGGCAGGGAGTCGAACGTCGACTGGGCAGCCGTGCTCGCCGTGACCGCCGTTTCGGCCGATGCGATCGTGTCGCCGTCGCCAAGGAAGGCATTGCCTTGACGCGCGATGAGCACGCCGAGCATGACGATGACCAGGACCATGGCGGCCCAGAAGAAGCGCAGCTGCCGCGTAAGCGACTGTGCGGGTGCCGCCGGCGCCGTCAGCATCGCAGGCTCGCCCGGCACAGCGCTGTCGAGATGCTCGGACACAGCCGGGGCGGCTTCGGCCGATGCGTCGGACCGCTGCGCGATGGTGTCGGAGGCGGGCCTGGCGTTGCCAGGCAGCCGAATCGCGTTCGGCTCGTAGGAAGGGACATAGCCCCCGCGCGGGATCGCGATGCGGACCGGCTCGGCGATACCTTCGTTGGCGAAGTACTGGTCCAGGAGCTCGCGCAGCCGACCGGCCTGCACCCTGACCACGGCATCGGTGGAGGCGTCGAAGTCGCCGTCCTTGCCGAAGACGTCCATGGCGATGGAAACGCCCTTCAGTCTGTCCGCCTCGCCGGCCTGCTCGCGTTCAACCAGATAGCGTAACAGCGTGCGAGCACGCTCGGAACGTCCGAACGTTTCGCTGGCAAGCAGTCGCTCCAATGTCTCGCGCACTGCGGGGGCGGCAGGCGGGGCATGCTCCAAGTGTCGATCCTCTCGAAGTCGGCACAGGTTAGGACGCGATCATATAACGCTCGCACCGGCGCACAAGGATGCTTGTATTATGCGATCGCGTAAGCCACCGGAAATTCCCCCGGCGGTTAATGAATGCCAGCTCTCGCGTCTGTGGCTGAGCGTGGTGCAAGCTGGGCCGCGCCACGCTTCATCACTGGATCAGATCAGCCGGCTTTGCGGCCGATGATACGGTTGGCGGCCGAAACAACGGCCTCCAGCGAGGCGGCGACGATGTTGGTGTTGATGCCGGCGCCGAACAGCTTGCCGCCCGGATATTCCATTTCGACATAGGAGATGGCCGAGGCGTTGGAGCCGCGCTGCAAGGAATGCTCTGAATAGTCGAGCACCGACATGTCGACGCCGACATGGCGCGAGAGCGCATCGACGAAGCCGTCGATCGGGCCGGTGCCCGACCCGGTGATGGTAACTTCCTTGCCGTTGTCGAGGATATCCGCCTCGACCGTGCGCCGGCCCTTCATCTCGGTATCGGGGAAGGTGCGATGGTCGAGGAACTTCAGCCGCGCGCCGGGCTGGTCAACATAGGTTTCGAGGAAGCGTTCGTGGATGCGCTTGGCAGGCACTTCCTTGCCTTCCGCATCGGTGATCGCCTGGATCGCCTGGCTGAACTCGATCTGCAGGTTGCGCGGCAGATTGAGGCCGTAATCCGCCTGCAGCACATAGGCGATGCCGCCCTTGCCCGACTGCGAGTTGATGCGGATGATCGCCTCGTAGGTGCGGCCGACATCGGCCGGATCGATCGGCAGATAAGGCACTTCCCAGAGCGGCGTGTTGGCCTTCTTCAGCGCCTTCATGCCCTTGTTGATGGCGTCCTGATGCGAGCCGGAGAAGGCCGTGTAGACCAATTCGCCGACATAAGGATGGCGCTCCGGAATCTTCAGCTGGTTCGAATACTCGTAGACGTCCTTCATCCGGTTGATGTCGGAACAGTCGAGCTCCGGATCGACGCCCTGCGTGTACATGTTGAGCGCCAGGTTGACGATATCGACATTGCCGGTCCGCTCGCCATTGCCGAACAGCGTTCCCTCGACGCGGTCGGCGCCGGCCATCAGGGCGAGTTCGGTTGCGGCGACGCCGGTGCCGCGGTCGTTGTGCGGGTGCAGCGAAATGATCAGGTTGTCGCGATTGTCCAGGTGCCGGATCATCCATTCGATACGGTCGGCGTAGACATTCGGCGTCGAGGATTCGACGGTCGAGGGCAGGTTGATGATCAGCTTGTTGTCGGGCGTCGGCCGAACGATCTCGGTGACGGCGTTGCAGATTTCCAGCGCGACTTCGAGCTCGGTGCCTGGAAAGCTCTCCGGCGAATATTGGAACCGGTAGCCGCCGCCAGCCTTGGCGGCCATGTCGGTGATCATCTTGGCGGCATCGGTGGCGATGCGCTTGATGCCGGCGACGTCCTTCTCGAAGACGACGCGGCGCTGCAATTCGCTGGTCGAGTTGTAGAAGTGCACGATCGGAGTCTTGGCGCCTTTCAGCGCCTCGAAGGTGCGTGTGATGAGCTCCGGACGACACTGCACCAACACCTGCAGGTCCACATGATCGGGGACATTGCCCTCCTCGATGCACCAGCGGGCGAAGTCGAAATCGGTCTGCGAGGCAGATGGGAAACCGATCTCGATCTCCTTGAAGCCCATGTCGAGCAAGAGCGCCAGCATGCGCGCCTTGCGCTCCTGGCCCATCGGGTCGATCAGCGCCTGGTTGCCGTCACGCAGATCGACCGAGCACCAGATCGGCGCCTTGTCGATAACCTTGTCGGGCCAAATGCGATCGGCAAGGCCGACGGTTGGATAGGGTTGGTATTTTCGGGTCGCGTTGGGCATGCCCTGAGCGGCATGCTTGCCTTCAGACTCGCCGGCGCGGATTTCTTCTCGTGCGTTCATCGTCTCTTCTCCGGGCGGCTCGCATGTTCGCCTTGGGCGGATTGATGGCGAGCGTCGCCTCTACCAGAATTTTGTTCGCTTGTTGTGATTTTGCCAAGGAGCATGCGCCTGAGGCGGCGGGTACGACCGCCGGGCGCTCCTTCAGCGAACCCGGCGATCGCCGATAAGGCCGAGAAGAAGCAGGGTCGAAGCGAGCGCGCGCGCGGTCTCGCCGGCAAAGCCGGGGCGAGAGGAAGCGACGGAGCGGACGCGCGTGGTCATGGCGGCTCTCTTACAGGAGCGGCCCGGCGGAGGCAAGCGGGACGCAGGGGCGAATGCATGGAGCCTGGTCTCGTCGCGGATGCTGATGTCTTCCCCGCGCCTCGCAAATGCGCCAGACTCGGCCTGAAGGCTTGGCTATCGAGCGAAGCTCCGGGGAGGGGGTCGCCCATGAATTTCGTGTTCTTCTCACCGCATTTTCCGGCCAACGGCGCCGATTTCTGCGACCGGCTGAAGAAGGCCGGCGCCACGGTGCTGGGCATCGGCGATGCGCCTTACGAGGCTTTGAACGACAAGCTGAAGGCGGCGCTGTCGGAATATTACCGCGTCACCGACATGGAAGATTACGACGCGGTATTGCGGGCGATGGGGCATTTCATCCACAAATGGGGCCGCATCGATCGCTTCGAGTCGCTCAATGAGCATTGGCTGGAGCTCGAAGCCAACATCCGTACCGATTTCAACATCTACGGCACCAAGGTCGATTTCGTGAAAAATCTGAAGCGGAAGAGCCGCATGCGCGCCTTCTTTCGCAAGAGCGGCGTCGAGACCATCCCGCAGCGCAAATGCTCCGGCCGAGCCGGCGCCATGACCTTCATCCGGCGTGTCGGCTACCCGGTCGTGGTCAAGCCGGATTCGGGCTCCGGCGCCTCGAACACCTTCAATATCTCCAAAGCCAGGGAGCTCGACCAGTTCTTCCGTGACAAGCCGGAGGGCGTCACCTTCGTCATGGAGCAGTTCATCGAGGGGCTGGTGGTGATCTTCGACGGGCTGGTCAACCGCGACGGCGAGGTGGTGCTGGCGGCGAGCCACCGCTACGACCAGAGCATCATGGAGGCGGTGAACAAGGATCGCCATATGAGCTACACCTGCTTTCCCGAGATCAGCTCGGAGGTCGAGGAAGCGGGCCGCAAGATCCTGAAGGCGTTCGATGTGCGCGAGCGCTTCTTCCACATCGAGCTGTTCGAGACCAGGGACAAGCGCATCATCGCGCTCGAGGTCAACATGCGCCCGCCCGGCGCCTGGATGACGGACGCCATCAACTACACGTTCGACATCGACGTCTATGCAGCCTGGGCCGACATGGTGGTCAAGGATGCGGCCGGCGGCCCTTACAAGGGTAAGTATTTCACCGCCTATGCCAGCCGCAAACGCCATATCGACTATTTGCACAGCCATACGGACGTGCTAGCCGCCCATGGCGACAAGATCGTCCATCACCAGGCCATCGAAGAGGTTTTCAGCCGCGCCATGGGCAACTACGCCTATCAGATGCGATCCAAAGATCCGAAGGCGCTGCGCCAGGCGGTCGATTATATCCACGCGGAAAAGGCCTGAGCCGATGGACGTCTCCTATCACAAGGGCCATGCCCGCAATCTCGGCCGCGACATGGAATACAAGCGCTACGGCCATGCCGGGCGGCCGGTGGTGGTGTTCCCGACCTCGCAAGGACGGTTCTATCAGTTCGAGGATTCCGGCGGGGTCGCAGCACTTGGCGAGTTCATCGACACCGGCCGCATCCAGCTCTTCACGCTCGACGGCATCGATACGGAATCCTTCTTCGACAAGCATGCCGACGCGGCGCACCGCATCGCCCGCCACGAAGCCTATTTCCGCTATGTGCGCGAGGAGGCGCTGCCGGAGCTGCAGGCGGTAGCCGCCAAGTCCAATGGCGGCCGCACCTTGAAGCCATTGTTCTGTGGCTGCTCGATGGGCGGCTACCACTCGTCGAACTTCGTCTTCCGCTTTCCCGAGCTGGCGAGCGGCGTGATCTCGCTGTCGGGTGTCTATTCGGCCCGCGATTTCTTCGGCCGGGCGCTGGAAGGCAACATCTATTTCAACTCCCCGCTCGACTACCTGCCCGGCATCGTCGACCAGAAGCTGCTCGGGCGGCTCAGGGCGCTCAGGCTGATCTTCTGCTGCGGCCAGGGCGCCTGGGAAGAGCGCATGCTGGTCGAGACGCGCGAGCTGGAACAGGTGCTGCGCGACAAATCCCATTCCCGCCTGGATCGACTATTGGGGCGGCGACGTCAGCCACGACTGGCCGTGGTGGCACAAGCAGCTTGTCTATTTCTTCGGCCGTTGGCTCGATGACGATCTGATGCACAGGCTGGACTGATGGCCACGCCCGATCCGATCCGCCGCTTTGTCGAAACCACCAACGCCGGCGATAGCGAAGCCTTTCTGGCTATCTTTAGCGACGATGCTTTCTTGAGCGACTGGGGTCGCGATTTCCGTGGCCGCGATGGCGTCGCGCGGTGGAACCAGTCGGACAATATCGGCGTGCAGTCCAACCTTCGCATCGTGCGCGTCGCGCTGCACGACGGCGTCTATCATGTCCGCGTCGCCGTGACCGGCAACGGCTTCAATGGCGAAGGCGACATGGCCTTCAGGCTAGACGGAGACCGGATCGCAAGCTTGGTCATCAGCTGAACCGGGGCATATTGCGCGTCTTCCGCGCGGCGTCGGTCAGTGCGCGGCGGTTGCCACTCACATGTGGCGGCAAGCTCGGACCGGCCGGCGAAGACCCTGACCGGCGCAGGTTCGGCCTCGGTTAACCTTCCTGGCAGGCGGGGACGGGAGCGACGTCTTGTTCCGGCGCCGATCCGCGACGCAAGCCGAGGAAGACGACGATGGCGGTGAGCACGGTGATCGTCGCCAGCACGACGAGCAACCGGTCGAAAGCCGTCTCATAGGCTTGGACCAGGGCAGTGACGCCGGCCAAGTGCAGATGTTGCACCGTTTCGCTCATACTGCCGGTTGCCAGCAGCTGCGCCGCCGCGGTCGCTTCGGCAGGCGAGGCCAGTCCTTGAGCGCTAAGCTGCGCGGCCGTGAAACCGGACAAGGTCGCCATGACGATCGCCAGGGCCACGCCTTCGCTGGCGACGCGGGTGGTGTTGAAGATGCCGACCGCCATGCCGGCGCGTTCCTTCGGCACGACGCTGACCGCAAGCCCGTCCATCAGCCCCCAAGGCAAGGCGATACCGATGCCGATCAGGATCAGCGGGGCCACCAGCGCGCTGCCCGCCGCGGGCACGCGGCTCAGCCAGACCAGGCCGGCCGCGGCGACGAGGAGGCCCGCACCGCAGATCGTCGCCGGAGCGATCCGGCGTGCCGCCTGGCCGGCCAGCAGCGGCAAGATCAGCAGCGGGCCGGAGAGGCAGATCATCAATTGCCCCGCCTTGATCTCGCTCATCCCCCCGACGCCAATGAAGCGGATCGGCAAGAGCACGAGCAGGACGACGAAGGCATAGGCAGGCGCCGCAGCCAAAAACTGGACGCCGACGAAACGCGGGAAGCGAAACAGCGTCAGGTCCAGCATCGGCCGGCGCCCGCGCCGCTCGACGATGACGAAGGCGGCAAAGAAGACGGCAGCCACACCGAGGAGCACGATAACGAAGGGATTGGCCCAGCCGCTCTGCGGCGCCCGCAGCACGCCGCAGGTCAGTGCGGCGAGCGCGATGGTGAAGGTGCCGGCTCCCGCCCAGTCGAGCCCGGTTGCATCCGGGTCGCGCGATTCGACGATCGTGCGCAGGCCGAGCGCGGCGGCGGCTGTGCCAAGCACCGCCACGAGAAGAAAGATCGCGCGCCAGCCGAATGCGTCGATGAGCAGCCCGGAGGCAACGGGACCGAAGGCAAGGCCGATGCCGAAGCTGGTGCCGAGGAAGCTGAAGGCGCGCAATCGCGATTGCTCGTCGAACTCCTGCGCGAGCGCGGAGGCGCCGCCGGCGAAAGCGGCGGCGCCGCCAATGCCTTGCAGGGCCCTGAACATGTCGAACCAGACGATGCCGGGCGCCAGCATGCAGCCCAGCGCGGCAAAGAGATAGGTGGCGAGGCCGGCAAGGAAGATCCGCTTTCGTCCACGATTGTCGGCCAATGCTCCGGCCGCCATCAAGCCGGCGCCGAAGGTCAACATGAAGGCGTTGGTCACCCAATTGAGGGCGAGCGGACTGCCGCCGAGATCGGCGGCAATGCGGGACAACGCCACGGCGGGACCGGTAAAGCTCAACGGCATCGTCATGGCGGCAAGGCAGACCGACAACAGCACAAGCCATCTGCCGGCCGGGCCGGTCCTGGTCATCGAAGTCATGGATTTCCTATCTCAGGCGGGTTGCCGGCGTGCCGCCAGCTGACGGCGCCGATCGCAACGACAAGATAGGGCGGCGACATTTACGGCGGAATAGTATTAAATCTCCGGTCATCCCGGAATGAAGCGCTCGAATGGATTCAAGCAATGGATCGTCTCAACGGCCTTCTTGCCTTCGCCCGCACCGCCGAGCTTGGCAGCTTCGTCACCGCCGGACGGGCACTCGGCATCTCGGCTTCCGCCGTCGGCAAGAGCGTCGCCCGGCTCGAGCAGGAGCTTGGCGTGCGGCTCCTGCAGCGCAGCACGCGGCGTATCGGCCTGACCGAGGAGGGCAAGCTGTTCAACGAGCGCGTGCGCCGCATCCTCGACGATATCGAAGATGCGGAGGCGATGCTGTCGCGGACACGCGAGACGCCACGCGGACGACTGCGCATCTCCACCCCAATCGTCACCTATCATCTGCTTTTGCCGGTGCTGTCGGAATTCATGGCGCGATACCCGGAAATCGAGCTCGACATCGATTTCAACGATCGCATCGTCGACGTCATCGAAGAGGGTATCGACGTCGCGATCCGCAGCGGCGAGCTGCCCGATTCACGATTGGTGTCGAGACCGGTCGCGCCCTTTCGGATGATCTTGTGCGCGGCCGCCTCCTACCTCGATCGGCATGGCACGCCCGCCACGCCTGCCGATCTCGAGGCGCATTTCGGCATACATTTCCGCTTCCTCAACAGCGGCAGGCTGCTCGACTGGCCGTTCATCACGGGGAGCGCCGCGCCGCAGATCCGTTCGATGCTGACCTGCAACAACATGGAGGCTTTGAAGGGTGCCACGATCGCCGGTCTCGGCATCGCCTGCATGCCCGATTTCCTGGTGCGGGAGGCGCTGCATGAGGGAAAGCTACGCACCGTGCTCGACGATCATGTCGACGGCCGCGGCCAGTTCCGCATGTTATGGCCGTCCAACCGCCATCTTTCGCCGAAGGTCCGCGTCTTCGTCGATTTCCTACCTGAACGGCTTGCGGTCGGGCGGGAAGAGAGCCCGCGGCGATGATCAGTAGGTGGTGCGTCCGCCGGAGAGATCGAAGGTGGCGCCAGTGGTGAAGGAGTTCTCGTCCGACAGCATGAAGACGACCATGGCGGCGGCCTCCTCGACCTCGACAAAGCGGCCGCGTGGCACTTTGCCGAGCATATAGGCGACCTGCGCCTCGGTGAGCTGCTCGAGGATGCGGGTACGGGCGGGCGAGGGCGTCAGCGCGTTGACGGCGATGTCGTGTCCGGCGAGCTCCTTGCCGAGCGATTTGGTCAGTGCCAGCACGCCCGCCTTGGCGGCGGAATAGGCGGCGGCATTCGGGTTGCCTTCCTTGCCGGCCACCGAGGAGATGTTGACGATGCGGCCGTAATTGCGCGCGACCATTCCGGGCACAAGGCGCCGGCAACAGTAGAAGACGCCGTTGAGGTCGATATCGACGATCTGGCGCCAGGCGGCGGGGTCGTAGTCCACCACCGTCGCCGCCGGCCCGGCAATGCCGGCATTGTTGACGAGGAGATCGACGGGACCGAGCGTCCGCTCGGTCTCGGCGGCGGCGCGATCGACGGCCTCGATCTGCGACTGGTCACAGAGGAGGGCCTCGACGCGGCCGAGCGAAGCGAGCTCGGCGACCGCTTTGCTCATTGCGGCCTGATCGACGTCCCAGATGGCGACGCTGGCGCCCGACGACAACAAGCGTCGCGCGACCGCAAGTCCGATGCCTTGCGCGCCGCCCGTCACCACGGCGACGCGGCCGGAAAGATCGACGGCATTCTGACGACGGTTCATTGGCAAATCCTCTGCTCCCCTTGCATTACCGCGAATCAGGCCTTGACGTTTCGCGCCACCAGTCTGGCTACGCTTGGCCCAATGAGCAGCACGACCAGGAAGCGCGCAGACTGCAAGGCCATGACGAAGGAGATGTCGACGTTCCGCGCCGCCGCCGCGATGATGGCCACGCTGTCCATGCCGCCCGGGCTGGTCGCCAGGTAAGCCGTCAGCGGATCGATGCCGAGCAGGCGGCTGATGACGAAGGCCATGCCGCCGCAAAAGGCGATCAGCGCGACGATCGAGCCGACGATCTGCGGCAGGGCGCGCGCCGCGTGGCGCAGGATCGGCCGGGTGAAGTTCAGCCCGATCGACCAGCCGACCATGGTGTAGCTGATCGCCAGCAGCCAGGGCGGCAATTGCATCGGCACGCCGAGGCCGAGATGGATCACCGCGCCGAAGATGAAGGTGCCGAGAAAGAACGGCGAGGGCAGCCTGACCAGCTTTCCGGCCAGGCCGCCAACGGCCGCAATGCCGATCGTGGCGGTAAAGGCGAAGGCATCGATCGGCGGAAACCAGACGATCGGCGGCACGTCGACGCCGGATGTGTCGACCCACATCTTAGCGACGAGCGCGGCCGTCATCGAGACGAAGATGACACGTAGATATTGCATGAAGGCGACGAGACGCTGATCGGCGCCGAAGGCACCGGCCATCAGCACCATGGCGGTCGCGGCACCGGGCGAGGAGCCCCAGACCGCCGTGGTGCCGGGCAGGATGCGCCAGCGGCTGATCAGCCAGCCGAGCAGGCTGGAGGCGGCGACGGTCGCGACCACCACGCCGAGGAAAAGCGGCCATTCGTGATAGAGCACCGGAAAGATGTCGGCCGAGATCGAGCCGGCGATCAGGCAGCCGACGATCGCCTGGGCGGAGCCGAACAACGGTCGCGGCACGCGCACCGTGGCCGCGTTGGTGCCGGCGAGGATCGCCGCAAGCATCGGGCCGATCAGAAGCGCCGCGGGCAGGGCGGCAAGCTCCAGCGCACCGGCGAAGAGCAGCGAGAACACCAAAAGCACCAGCCACTGTAGCGGCGGGCGCAGACGCGCCATGCGCTCGGTCGGCGGCTGATCCTGGGATGGTTGCTCTGGCGAGGAGTCCATATCGGGCCCTTAGACGGGACGCAGACAATGCGAACCCGCTTCTCGCGGAAAAATCCGCGTCCGGGAAATCAGCCGGCCTGTTCCGGCGCAGGCAATCCAAAGCCGCCGACCGGATTGGTCTCGATCTGGAATTCGAAGCCGGCGATGAAGGGACGCGCCTTGGCGATCGCCGCCTGGACTTCCGGCAATTGCAGCGAGGCCTTGTGGCTCGCCTGGTCGGTCCACACTTCGGTGACCCAGATCGCGTCGGCGTCGGCCGGATCGGTGGCGATGATGTAGCTCAGGCAGCCGGGGAGCGCGGTGGTGCTTTCGCGCAGCACGTCCATGACCGTATCGCGCTGGCCGCGCGCCGCCCGCATCTTGCCGATCAGTCCGTACATGCCCTTGCTCTCCCTCCAGATTGCACGCCGCATCAAGTATGCAATCGCCGGCTCACGGCATCAACTGGCCGCCATTGACCTCGATCACCTGGCCGATGATGTAGCCGCTCAACAGATCGGACGACAGGAACAGATAGGCGCCGACGCAGTCCTCGGGCGTTCCGGCGCGCCCTTGAGGAATGGTGGCGACCATGGCCTTGATCTGCTCGGCGTTCGAATAGCGTTCGTGGAAGGGCGTCAGGATGGTGCCAGGCGCCACGGCGTTGACGCGGATGCCGAAACCGATCAGCTCCTTGGCCATGCCGCGCGTCACGTTGGAAACGAAGGCCTTGGACGACCCGTAGAGGCCGGCGCCACCGCCAGCGCCGTTGCGCGCGGCGATCGAGGTGGTGTTGATGATGAAGCCTCCCTGGCGCTTCAGCCACGGGATCGCCTTGCGCGAGGCGGTCAGCACCGAGCGGGCGTTGAGGTCCATCACGGCGTCGTAGTGCGCCTCGTCCTGATCTGCATAGGCGACGCGGCCGAGCATGCCGCCGGCATTGTTGACCAGGCCGTCGAGCCGGCCGAAATGCTGAGCACTTTCCTCGACCACGCGCTCGACATCGGCGGGAACGGAGAAGTCGCCCTGCGTCAGATAAACCTCGCCGCCGTCGTCGCCGATGGTTTTGGCGAGCCTCTCTGCGGCGTCGCGGCTTGAATTGTAGTGTAGCGCGACGCGGCATTTCTGTCCGGCATAGGCCAGCGCGAGCGCCGCGCCGATGCCGGTCGAAGCGCCGGTGACCAGCACCGTCTTTCCGGCAAGATCGGGGATGGCAAGTGTCGTCATGTCGGCCGGCCTCCGCGTTGCCGTCTTTCGTAGGCCATTGCCGGCCTTGCGTTCAAGTGGGGATCGTCGCGCTCAGGGCCTGAGATAGACATAGCCCTGGTGCTGCAGTTCGGCGAGCTTCACGACGCCGCCCCTTTCGGCAAGCTGGAAGCCCGAAAGCAGATCGGTCACTGTGATGTCCATGCCATGCAGGGTGTTGCCGCAGGCTTGCGGTACGAGCCCCTGCCGGACGAGGCCGGCAAAGCGGCTGGAAACAGCGCCGGAAGCACCCTTGGCTTTGAAGGCGGCCAGAGCCGGGCCGTGCACCACAAGCACGATATCGACATTGCCGCCCGTGCCTTCGTAATGGTTCTTGATGTTGCCGAGGACGAAGTTGACCTTGTCCGCGTCGCTGAGGTGATAGGCGACTTTCAGCCTTTCCTCACCCGTTGTCGCATTTGCCCGGCTCAGGCCGAAAAGGCCTGCGGCGCCCGCGAGACCGGCGCGAAAAATGTCACGGCGCAGCATCCTATCCTCCGTTCGCCCGCCCGCCAGCACGATTTTGCATGGCCCGGGCGGCACTCCTAGACTAGCATATCCAAGTCCTGTCGGTGGGAGGAGGATCACATGACATCGAGGACCATGGTAGCGAGGACCATGGGCGCTATGCTTTGCGTTGCCCTTGCCGGCGCGGCGCGCGCCGACAATGCTCTCAGCCTCAAAGAACTCAGTCCCAATGGCGCCGACGCTTGTTTCGGCCGCATCTACGACGCAGCCCATCTCAAGGCGCATCCGCATCAGAAGGTGGCGCGCATCTTCTTCTACTATGGCCACGATCCGGTCAGCCGGCCGAACGAGGAGCCGCTCGCCAACCAGGATAACTCTCATAACGGCTTCCTCACGACAACGGCGCGTGACGCCAAGAAGCCGGAGTGGGCAAGCGGCTGGTGCAACAAGAACGATCCGGGCGACCCGTCGAGCGGCATCCGCTGCGGCATGGATTGCGACCGCACCCTGGCTTCGCTGAAGGTCGATGACAAGGGCAAGCTGCTTCTGTCCGATCTGTCGCCCGATATCTATCTCGATCCCGACGCGTCGGAATCGATGAGCAAGGCCGAATACAACAAGCAGGCGCTCGGCAGCGAGGACGACAATTTCAAGCTCGAGCCGATGCCGGCCGACAGCTGCAAGGCGGAGTTCGCGCGCATCGATCCGATCGATCCGGCGCTCGGCGATCCGCTGCGCGTGCGGCTGAAGCCCGATCAGCCCTTCTGCTTCGGACGCGACTACGACGACGCGCACCTGAAGTCGCATCCCGGCCAGCTGACGCAATCGATCCGCGTCTTCCGCGGGCCGATCGAGCTTGCCGCCTTCGCCGCCGGCGGCGATGCCGTGAACTGGCCCGACGGCGCGGATATCGCCGTTTCGGTGACGACAAGGCAGAAGGGAGCCAAGATCACGCAGACCTATTCCTGTCAGGGCGAGGCCGACCAGTGGCGCTGCTCGGCCAGCGCGAAGATGAGCGATTTTTCCTGCGACATCTCGCAGAAGGAAATTTTCCTCAAGCGCGGCCCCAACGGCACGATGATGGTCTCGAACCCCAACAATGCGGTGGCGGTCGTCGATCTCTGTTCGAAGGCGGCGAACGGCAAGACCAAGTCCGACGACAAGGTCTATCGGCTGCAGCCAATGCCGCAATCGGCCTGCGCGCCTTAACGTTCACTTCTTCATTCCAGGAGCTTCGCTCCTGCTTCGCCCTGGTGACGATTTTTTTGCTCTATCTCTTTGTTTTTACGCAATTCCGAACGGAAAACCGCTCACACTTTTCCTGGAATTGCTCTAAGCGAAAGGTACCGCCGTGGTGCCTTTGGGCAGCTTCGCCTCGTCGTCCGGCTCGACATGGATAGTGACGCGCACCGAGGGAATCTCGGCCCTCAGCGCGTCCTCGATGCGGTCGCAGATGACATGGCTGGCGCCGACCGTCATGTCGGCGTCGACCACCAGGTGGAACTCGATGAAGGTGGCGCGGCCGGCGATGCGCGTCTTCAGGTCATGCACCTCGAGCGCGCCCTTTGAATTGGCCGAGATGATGTCGCGGATCTGCATGTGCTCGTGGTTGTCGACGGCGCGGTCCATCAGCCCGTTCATCGACGAGCCGATGACATGCCAGCCCTGCCACAGGATGTTGAGCGCGACGATGACGGCGAGCGCCGGATCGAGGATCTGCCAGCCGGTCAGGATTGCGCCGACAAGGCCGCCGAACACGCCGATCGAGGTCACCACGTCGGTCATGATGTGCTGGCCGTCGGCAACCAGAGCCGGCGACTTGGCGTTCCGGCCGGTGCGGATCAGCATCCAGGCCCAGACCGCATTGATTACAGTGGCCGCGCCGTTGACGGCAAGGCCTTGCCACGGTTGTTCAAGCGGCGCGGGGTGCTGCCAGGACCGCCAGACCTCGTTGAGGATCAGGAGCGCCGCGACGACGATCAGCACCCCTTCGAGCACGGCCGAGAAATACTCGGCCTTGTGATGACCGAAGGGATGATCCTGGTCGGCGGGCTTGTAGCTGACCTGGATCGCCCAGAAGGCGGCGGCCGAAGCAATCACGTTGACGATCGATTCCAACGCATCGGAATAGAGGGCGACGGAGCCGGTTATGTACCAGGCGGCAAGCTTGAGGGCGAGCACCACGCCGGCGACGACGATCGACCAGAAGGCCAGTCTTGCGACCTTCTGCCTGGTCGCGGCCTTGGCCGCGGCCGTCGTCCTGTCCGGCGCTTCCGTCATCGTTCCTAAGCGGCCTTTTCCTTGGCCTTGCGCGGCAGATGCGCGACGATGTTCTCGATGATGCGCATGCCGGCATTGTGACCGAGCGTCATGATCGATTCAGGGTGGAACTGCACCGCCGCGATCGGCTCCTTGCGGTGCTCGAAGGCCATGATGATGCCGTCCTCAGTCTCCGCGGTGACAACGAAGCCGTCGGGCAGGCGCACGGGATCGGCGAAGATCGAGTGATAGCGACCGACGGTCACTTCCTTGGGAAGCCCTGAGAAGATGATGCCGGGCTTGGAGACGCGGATACGCGACGGCTTGCCATGCATCGGGACGTGCAACTGCCTGAGCTCGCCGCCATAGGCTTCGGCAAGCGCCTGCAGGCCGAGGCAGACGCCGAAGATCGGCAGGTCGCGGCTCCTTGCCTTCTTGATGGTGGCGGCGCAGTCGAAATCCGTCGGCGTGCCCGGGCCGGGCGACAGCACGACGAGATCGGGCTTCAGCCGCTCGAAGACTTCTTCCGGCACCGGGGTGCGCACGGTGGAAACGTTAGCGCCGGTCTGGCGGAAGTAGTTGGCGAGCGTGTGGACGAAGGAGTCCTCGTGGTCGACGAGCAGGATGTTGATGCCGTCGCCGACGCGCGCAGTGGTGCGCTCGGTTCCGGTGGCGTTGCCGGTCTTGGCGTCGCGGATGGCGGAGAGCATGGCGGATGCCTTCAATTCGGTTTCGGCTTCTTCTTCCTCGGGAACGCTGTCGAAGAGCAGGGTAGCGCCGGCGCGCACCTCGGCGATGCCCTCCTTGATGCGGATGGTGCGTAAGGTGAGCCCGGTGTTCATGTCGCCGTTGAAGTTGACCATGCCGATCGCCCCGCCATACCAGGCGCGCGGGCTCTTCTCGTTCTGCTCGATGAAGCGCATGGCCCACAGTTTCGGCGCGCCGGTGACGGTGACCGCCCAGGCATGCGACAGGAAGGCATCGAAGGCGTCCATGCCTTCGTGCAGCCGCCCCTCGATATGGTCGACGGTGTGGATCAGGCGCGAATACATCTCGATCTGGCGGCGGCCGATGACGCGCACCGAACCCGGGTCGCAGACGCGCGACTTGTCGTTGCGATCGACATCCGAGCACATTGTGAGCTCGGACTCATCCTTCTTCGAGTTGAGCAGCTTCAGGATCTGCTCGCTGTCGGAAATGGCGTCGTCGCCGCGCTTGATGGTGCCGGAGATCGGGCAGGTCTCGACGCGGCGGCCGTTGACGCGCACGAACATCTCCGGCGAGGCGCCGATCAGATATTCGTTTTCGCCGAGATTGATGAAGAAGGAGTAGGGTGAGGGGTTGATCGATTTCAGCTTGCGCGAGATGTCGGAGGGCTGGGTTTCGCAGCGCTCGTAGAACATCTGTCCGGGCACGACCTCGAACAGGTCGCCGCGCTTGAAGCTCTCCATCGCCCGGCGCACCAGGTTGGCATATTCGCCGGGCTCATGGTCGCCGCGCGGCGGGATGCGGTCGGCGGTCCTGAACGGCTCGACTTGGGCGTCGCGGGCCAGGCCTTCGGTCGAAAAGCCGTCGCCGGAATAGTCGTAGCGGTCGGTCCAGGCCTTGGTCGAATAATGGTCGACGACGAGGATCTCGTCGGGCAGGAACAGCACGAGGTCGCGCTGGCTTTCCTTGCGCTCGAGCTTGTAGTCGACCGGATCGAACTGGAAGGCGAGGTCGTAGCCGAAGGCGCCGTAGAGTCCAAGATTGGCGTCCTCGGCGGTCTTGAACAAAGCGGTGATGGCGCGCAGCACCGTGAAGACGGACGGAACGCGGCTGCGCTCCTCCTCGGTGAAGACGCGGCCTGGTTTGGCGACGTCGAGGCGGATGAGCGTCTTCGAGGTTTCGACGACCGTCACTTCGCTGAGTTCGCCAAGCGCCTTGCCGATCACCGGCAGCAATACTTCGCCGCGCTTGTTCAGCGCTTCGATGCGCATCGTGCGTCCCCGCGCGGAAATCACCAGCGGCGGATCGATGATGGCCGTATCCCAGCGCGTGTAGCGGCCCGGATATTCGTAGTTGGAGGAGAACACGGCGCCACGGCGCGAATTCAGACCGTCGACATAGGCATCGATCGCGCCTTCATAGGGCCGGTCGTGCCGCTCGCGGGTGATCGTCACGCCGCCCGCGGTGACGAAGCGCTCGGCCCCGTTGTCCAGAACTTTAGTCGTCATTGCCGTCTCCATCAGCGTCTTGGGCAACGGACCCGGGAATGGCGTTAAAAAACAAATGGCCGCCCGGACATTCCGCTGCGGCCACCCTCTTTTTCACGCGCACACGCACGAACAGGCCGCTGTCAGCGAGCCCACCACCAAATGGTCTTGTTCGAACGCATGTTCATGGGGACTCCCATAGCGGCGAATGGAGGTCCATGCAACTGGATTTCACGCCGATGCCGAACGCTCAGCCTCAGTCTTCCAGCGTCCCGGAGCGCGCGTCGCTGCTCCTGGCGTCGCCGGCGAGCTTCAGAATATCCTCGCCGGCGCGGATGATGCGACGTGAGCGGCGGGTGAGGATGAAGCCCGATTGCGGGGCAAACACTTCCGTGCGGCCGCCGGCCTCGCCGGGCGCATGGACGATCGTCGCCAACCTGTTACCTTTCTCGACGCGGTCGCCGGGCTTGACGTCGTAGAGGATCGCGCCGGCCCGGGGCGAGGGCATCATGTCGATGTTTTCCAGCGGCACGACAGGGCCGGAAAATCTCTCGAATTTCGGTACGGACGAGTCCTGGATAACGCCACGCGTCACCAGCAGACGGTAAAGTCCCTCGGCATCGGACGCCGCCAGGTCGGCGTCGACATCGAGTATGCCGCGATATTCCACCGTGGTGACAGCGCGGCGGTCGAAGCGCGCGACGCTTGCGGGCGCGTTCTGGTAGGGCATGATCGAGGCGCCTTCGAAGGTGCCGCTGTTGTCCTCGCTCCACAGCAGGACGGCCTCGGCGCCCATGGCGGCCGCGCAGTCGGCCATATGCGGCCACAGGCTGGTGTGGATGTAGAGATAGGCAAGGCCTTCGTCGTCGCAGTGAAGGTCGAGGACGATGTCCTGCCCGAGCGACAGCTGGACGAGCTGGTTCTTCAACCGGCGATCGGCGCCGCCCAGGCTGACATCCGGCAGAAGCCTGGCGTCGGGTGTGGCAAGCAGCGGGAAGGAGCGGTTGAAGTTGGTGCGGGTGCCGAGATTGAAGCGGCCCTGGTGCTCACCGAAATGATATTGCGCGCGGCCGATCGGGTTGGCCCAGGGCACGATGGTGATCGGACCCTTGATGCGGCCCTCGGCCTCCGCCTTAGCAAGCATCGGCATCAGCGCGTCGATGGCGACGACGCCCGGCAGCTCGCCGGCATGGAGAGCGGCCTGCAGATAGGCGGATGGGGCCGCCTTGTCCTTGCCCTCGAAGCGGAAGACCGGGAATTCGTAGGCGACGCCTTCGCTGTCGCCGGCGATGCGCTCGATCGTCTTCTGCATGGGATACCTCCGCGTGAAGAGGTTCACCCATGCATTTTTGCAATCGGGCTGTCGAGTGGTCCAGCCGCTCCCGGCTGTCGGGGCAGACGCCGCTATTCCGCCGGCTGCGGCTGCAGGGTCGTGGAGCGGTCGAGTGCCTGCGACAGCACGGCCACAGCGACGGCGAGAAGCGCGAGCGCCGCGCCGACCAGCGGCAGGTTGGCGTAGGACACGCCCCACGAGATAGCGAGGCCGCCGATCCAGGCGCCGCCGGCATTGCCGACATTGAAGGCGCCCTGGTTGAGCGTGGCGGCCAGGTTCGGTCCTTCGGCGGCCGCCTCGACGACGCGGATCTGCAAAGGCGGCACGACGATGAAGATCAGCATGCCCCACAGGAAGACGATGGCCACGGCCACGCTTGCGATAGTGCCGAGCCCGGTGAAGACGACGAACAGCAGGGCCATGGCGAGCAGCGTGGCGATCACCGTCGGCATCAGCTTCCAGTCCGCCAGCCTGCCGCCGATGATGTTGCCGATGGTCATGCCGGCGCCGAAGAGAAGCAGCACCCAGGTGACGGTCGCCGTCGACAGGCCGGAGACGCCAGTGAGGTAAGGCTTGATGTAGGTGAAGACGGCGAACAGGCTGGCGGAGGCGAGCGAGGCGATCAGCATCGCCAGCCAGACCTGCAGCTTGGAGAGCACGCGCAATTCGCCGACCAGGCCGCCGCCGCTGGGTTCCGCGACATCCGACGGCACCAGCCAGGCGATGGCGGCGACCGAGACGAGGCCGATGCCGACGACCGCGAGGAAAGTGGCGCGCCAGCCGAAAGCTTCGCCCAGCGCCGTACCGGCGGGGACGCCGAGGATGTTGGAGAGCGTCAGGCCGGCGAACATCAGCGCAATGGCGCTCGCCCGCTTGTTGCGCGGCACGAGGCTCGCGGCGACCACGGAGCCGATGCCGAAGAAGGCGCCGTGGCCGAAAGCGGTGAAGACGCGGGCCGCCATCAACAGCCAGTAGTTCGGGGCGATGGCGCAGAAGAGGTTGCCGATGACGAAGAGGGCGGCGAGGCCGACAAGCACCGGCTTGCGCGGCAAGCGCGCGGTCGCCATGGCGACGATCGGCGCGCCGAAGACGACGCCCAGCGCGTAGCCCGTGACCAGGAGGCCGGCGGAGGGGATCGAGACGCCGAGATCCGCCGCCACCTCCGGCAGCAGGCCCATAATGACGAATTCCGTGGTGCCGATGCAGAAGGATGCAATGGCGAGCGCTAGGATCGGCAGCGGCATGGGATATCCGGACTGAATCGGTTCAAAATCGAAACTGTCCTGCAGACATGCCGACGCGCAAGCGCCATTGTTGCAACGCTGCAATGCAGAAACGGGAGAACGCTACCGCGGATCTCAGCCCAGAGGCTTGAGCTCCTGGGCGATGGTGGGCAGCAGCTCCGAGACAGTCGGATGGATGTGCATGGCGCGCGCCAGCGTCGAGATCGGCGCCTTGGCATACATGAGGTCGAGCACGCAGTGGATCGCCTCGTCACCGCCCGGACCGAGCACCGAGCAGCCGAGGATCTCGCCGGTGTCGGCATCGGCCAGGATCTTCATGAAGCCTTGCGTCTCGCCCTTCTCGACGGCGCGGCCGACACGCGTCATCGGCCGCTGGCCGACCAGCGCGCGGCGGCCGGATTTCTTCACCGCGGCTTCCGTCATGCCGCAGCGTCCAAGCGGCGGGTCGATGTAGAGCGCGTAGGCCTCAATACGGTCGCTGACCTTGCGCGGATCGTTGTCGAGCAGGTTGGCGGCGACGATCTCGAAGTCGTTGTAGGAAGTGTGGGTGAAGGCGCCCTTGCCGTTGCAGTCGCCCATCGCCCAGATGCCGGGTACATTCGTTCGCAACTGGTCGTCGACGACGATGTAGCCACGCTGGTCGACCGCGACGCCGGCCTTGTCGAGGCCTAGATCGTCGGTGTTGGGCGTGCGACCCAGAGCCAGCAGCACATGCGAGCCGACCGCCGCCGGCTTGCCGGCGGCGAAGGTGACGGCGATCTCCTTGCCTTGTTTTGCGAAGCTGATGTCGCCGGCGCCGACATGAACGGCGATGCCTTCGTTCTCGAGGATGGAGAGGATGGCGGCGGAGGTGTCCTCGTCCTCGCGGCCGGTCAGCCGCGGCGCCTTTTCGATCACCGTGACCTCGGAGCCGAAGCGGCGGAACATCTGCGCGAATTCGAGCGAGATATAGCTGCCGCCGACGACGATCAGATGGCTGGGCAGCCCATCGAGATCCATCATCGAGGCGTTGGTGAGGTAGGGCACGTCGTTGACGCCGGGCAGGTTGGGCACCGAGGCGCGGCCGCCGGTGTTGAGGAATATCTTCGGCGCGGTGAGCAGCTCGTCGCCGACACGCACGGTATCGGCGGTGACGAAACGCGCATGGCCGCGATAGAGCGTGCAGCCCTTCATGCCTCCAATCCACTTTTCCAGATTGCCACGAGCGTCGTTGGTGACCTTGTCCTTGCGCGCCTTGATGCGTTTGTAGTCCACGCCGACGGGACCCGAGAGCGCGACGCCGTAGTCGGCGGCGCGACGGGCGAGATGCGCGGCATAGGCGCTCGCTACCATCGCCTTGGTCGGCATGCAGCCGGTGTTGACGCAGGTGCCTCCGATGAACTTGCGTTCGATCAGCGCGACCTTCATGCCGGCGGCCTCGAGCCGGCCAGCCAATGGCGGCCCGGCCTGGCCGGCGCCAATGACGATGGCGTCGAAGCTCTTTGCGCTCATGCGACCGCCGCCACGATCAGCAGTCCGCCGACGATGGCCACCGCGTCCTCGATGAAGGCGGCGGGCGGATCCTTGCCGAAAGCCGCTGTCAGTCGCGCACGCGCTTCCGCGCCGCCCAGCGTGCCGATCACCGCGCCGACCGCGCCGGCGATCAGGCCGCCTATGGTGGCGCCGGCGGTCGCGCCGATGACCGCGCCGCAGAAGGCGCCGACGACGACACGCGTGCCGAACTGCGGCGGCACCTTGCGGCTCGGCGTCGACGGCAGTTGATCGGCGATGAGCTCGACTATTCCCAGGACGGTGAAGATGCCGACGGCGATCCAGTGGCCCATGAAGCTCGCCCAGGTGTTTGCGACAGGCAGCCAGCCGAGCCAAGCACCCCAGGCTGTGACGGCAAGCGCCGTTCCGACACGAAGGCCGGTGACGACGCCAATCATCAATGCAAGAAGGTAAAGCATGATCGACCCCCTCGTCACGGAACCTCGCTCGGTTCCGTGATGGCAAGCTAGCATAAGCCGATCGTTTGGCCACGAGGCTTTTGTCGGACAATCGACTATGCCTTGGCGACTATGCCTTGGCGACTATGCTTTAGCGACTATGCTTTGGCAGCAGACGAAATCCGGAGGTGTCGCCATGACGGCAAGTGAGCGCATGAAGATGGCGGCGGGCGAATGGTACAGCTGCATCGACGAAGAGCTGGAGGCGCTGCGCGTCACCGCGCGCGATGCGGTGTTCGAGCACAACGGCCTGCCGCCCCGGCAGCGCGGCAACGTCGCTCCGGCCTTGCGCGCCCTGCTTGGTAGTGCGGGCGAGGGGGCGCGCATCGAGGCGCCGTTCCATTGCGCCTATGGCTTCAACCTATTCCTCGGCGAGGGCGTCTTTTTCAATGCCGGCTGCACCATCCTCGACACCGCGCCGGTGCGCATCGGCAAGGGGACGATGCTCGGGCCCAATGTGCAGATCTACTGCGCCGAGCATCATCGCGAAGCGGCTGGACGGCTGGCCGGGCTGGAGATCGCAAAGCCGGTGACAATCGGCGACAACGCCTGGATCGGTGGCAGCGCGGTAATCCTCGCCGGCGTCAGCATAGGCGAGGGCGCCATCGTCGGCGCGGGCGCGGTGGTGACCCGCGACGTGCCGGCCAATGCGACCGTCGTCGGCAACCCGGCACGGGTCGTTACAAGAGGCTGAGCCCGTCTGGCGCCTGAGTGTTTCGGGCTGCCGCCTGGGTGTTTCGGGAAAACTCTCGGCGATATTGCCGCGGCGAGGTTCTGAGCCGCGCGGCAAAATGCTGGCGCAGCGAGGTGGCGCTGCCGAAGCCGGCTTCGAAGGCCACGATGTCCATCGATTTGTCCGTTTGCTCCAGCAGCCTTTGCGCCAGCGCGACGCGCTGGTCGGCCAGCCAGTCGCCGAAACTGGTGCCGGTGGTTTTCTGGAAGCGGCGCGTGAAGGTGCGGCGGGTAAGGCCCGCCGCTTCGGCGACACTGTCCAGGCTGTGGGCTTTGCCGAGCGATGCCCGCACCTCATCGAGAGCCTTGGCGAAGCGGTCCGCGTTCGGCGTCGGCGCAAGCGGGCGCTCGATGAACTGCGCCTGCCCGCCCTGTCGGTGCGGCGAGAGCACGACGTGGCGAGCAAGCCGAAGCGCGGCCTCCGCGCCATAGCGAGCGCGCACGATATGCAGGCAGCAGTCGAGCCCGGCGGCGACGCCGGCCGAGGTGATGATGTCGCCCTCGTCGACGTAGAGAACGTCGGCGTCGATCGCGATGTCGGGATGAAGAGCCTGCAGCCGCTCCGTATAGGCCCAGTGTGTCGTTGCCTTGCGCCCGGCCAGCAATCCGGCGCCGGCAATGGCGAAGGTGCCGAGGCACAAGCCCACGATCAGCGCGCCGCGCCGATGCGCCTGTTGCAGCGCGTCCTCGAACGGTGCGGCAAGGGGCGCCTCGAGATCCTTCCAGCTCGGGATGATGACGATGTCGGCTTCGTCGAGCGCCGAAAGCCCATGCGGCACGACAATGCTCAGCCCCGCATCGGTATGAACGGGTCCGCCCTGCATCGCGCAGACACGGAAGTCGAAACGCGGCAGTCCAAGCTTGGTTCGATCGGCGCCGAAGACAAGGCACGGCACAGAGAGGTGGAACGGGCTGATGCCGTCGAAAGCGACAGCGGCGACAATCGGCTTCTTCATGGCGGGCATCGTTCCGTTGAAAGCCGAATGTCCCAATTCTTTCGACTGATGTCAATCGGGCCACTTTCTCGACCCGAAACATCCGCCTAGCTTTGCGCATCAACCCGGTCGAAAGGAAAACCGCCATGTCAGAGCCAGCCACCCAGCCGCGCCGCGCGCTTGTCGTCGTCGATGTCCAGAACGACTATGACAGCGGCAATCTCGCCATCCAGCATCCGCCCTTCACCGAGACCGTCGCCAATGCCGCGCGCGCCATGGATGCGGCCGCGGCGGCCGGAATCAAGATCGTCGTCGTCAAGCAGATGGCGCCCGAGACCTCGCCGATCTTCGCCAAGGGCAGCCATGGCGGCGAGCTGCACCCCGAGATCGCCCGGCGCGGCCGCGATCATTATGTCGAAAAGACGCTGCCTTCGGCCTTCACCGGCACGGACCTGGAAACCTGGCTGCGCGGTAGTGCCATCGATACGATCGCGGTCGTCGGCTACATGACTCACAATTGCGATCTGTCGACCATCATCCACGCGGTGCATATGGGCTTTGCGGTCGAGTTCCTGTCGGATGCCAGCGGCTCGGTGCCCTATGCCAACAGCGCCGGCTATGCGTCGGCCGAGGACATACACCAGGTGGTGAGCGTGGTTCTGCAGTCGCGCTTCGCCGCGGTGTTGAAGACCGCCGAATGGATCGACTGCCTGAAGACGGGGAAGCTGCCCGAACGCGACACGATCCACGCGTCCAACCAGCGGGCCTTGCAGCGGAACGCCGCCTAAAGGGCGTCGCGATCTTCAGGTTCGCTCCATGCGCTTCAGGCTTTTGATTTGCGCATGTCTTTGCCCCGAAACCGATTACCACTTTCGGGAGACATGCTTCAGCTTGAACCGCTTTCGCACGGCAAGGCGCCGCCGGAATGCGGCGCCTTTGCCTTGGCGGCTGATTTCGAGGCAGAGCGCTCAGCCCCTATGCGCTTTGGATCCTGCCCGCGCTCTACGGCGCGCTTGGCGGCATCATGTTCCACATGCGCATGATCCTGAACCCGCTTCTGCCCAATCCGCCGCTGTCGCGCCTCGTCCACCAGATCGCGCTCGGCGGGCTTGCCGGCATGATCCTCGCCTGGTTCATGGCGCCCGGCACACCAAGCTCGGCGGCGAGGTCACCGGCATAGGCTTCAGCCTGTTCACCTTCGCTTTCCTGTTCGGCTTCAGCCTGGACATCTTCTTCGCCATCCTCGACCAGTTCGTCTCGATGTCGGTCGCAGGCATCAAGAAGTTCGGCTCGCCCACGGTGGCGTGAAAGCCGTCGAAGCAAAAAGGACGCCGCGATGAGGCGACGCCCTTGATCGTTTCCAGCCTTAAAGATGTTTAGAACAGGCCTTCGATCTGACCCTGTTCGTTGAGGAAGATCTTTTCCGAGGACGGCGCCTTGGGCAGGCCCGGCATGGTCATGATCTCGCCGCAGATGATGACGACGAAGCCGGCGCCGGCCGAGAGCCTGACCTCACGTACCGGCACGGTGTGGCCGGTCGGCGCACCGCGCAGGTTCGGGTCGGTCGAAAATGAGTACTGGGTCTTGGCCATGCAGACCGGCAGGTTGCCGTAGCCGGCCTGTTCCCAGGCATGCAGCTGGTCGCGGATCGACTTGTCGGCGATCGCCTCGCCGCCGCGGTAGATGCGCTTGACGATGGTGTTGACCTTGTCGAACAGCGGCATCTCGTCCGGATAGAGCGGCGAGAACTGCGATGCGCCGGATTCGGCGATCTCGACCACCTTGCGGGCGAGATCCTCGATGCCGGCCGAGCCTTGCGCCCAGTGCTTGCACAGGATCGCCTCGGCCCCTTGCGCCTTGACGAAGTCCTTCATCGCCTGGATCTCGGCCTCGGTGTCGGTGGTGAAGTGGTTGATCGCCACCACCGCCGGCACGCCGAACTGCTTCACGTTCTCGATGTGGCGGCCGAGGTTGAGGCAGCCCTTCTTCACCGCCTCGATGTCTTCCTTGCCGAGGTCTTCCTTCTTGACGCCGCCATTCATCTTCATGGCGCGCACGGTGGCGACGATGACGGCCGCCGCCGGCTTCAGGCCTGCCTTGCGGCACTTGATGTCGAAGAACTTTTCCGCGCCGAGGTCGGCGCCGAAGCCGGCTTCGGTAACGACATAGTCGGCGAGCTTGAGCGCGGTCGTGGTGGCGACGACCGAGTTGCAGCCATGCGCGATGTTGGCGAACGGGCCGCCATGCACGAAGGCCGGGTTGTTCTCCAGCGTCTGCACCAGGTTGGGCTGGATGGCGTCCTTCAACAGCACTGCCATGGCGCCGTCGGCCTTGAGGTCGCGGGCATAGACCGGCGACTTGTCGCGGCGATAGGCGACGATGATGTCGCCGAGGCGCTTCTCGAGGTCCTTGAGGTCGGTGGCAAGGCAGAGGATCGCCATCACTTCGGAAGCCACGGTGATGTCGAAGCCGGCCTCGCGCGGGAAGCCATTGGCGACACCGCCCAGCGAGCAGATGATCTCGCGCAGCGCCCGGTCGTTCATGTCCATGACGCGGCGCCAGGCGACGCGGCGGGTGTCGATGCCGAGTTCATTGCCCCAGTAGATGTGGTTGTCGATCAGCGCCGAAAGCAGGTTATGGGCGGTGGTAATGGCGTGGAAGTCGCCGGTGAAGTGGAGGTTCATGTCGTCCATCGGCACAACCTGGGCGAGGCCGCCGCCGGCGGCGCCGCCCTTCATGCCGAAGTTCGGGCCGAGCGAGGCTTCACGGATGCAGATGATCGCCTTCTTGCCGATGCGGTTCAAACCGTCGCCGAGGCCGACCGTGGTGGTGGTCTTGCCTTCGCCGGCCGGCGTCGGATTGATGGCGGTGACGAGGATCAGCTTACCGTCCTTGTTGCCCTTCACCGATTTGATGAACTCGGCCGAGACCTTCGCCTTGTCGTGGCCGTAAGGCAAAAGGTGCTGATAGGGGATGCCGATCTTGGCGCCGATCTCCTGAATCGGTTTCTTGTTGGCGGCGCGGGCGATCTCGATGTCGGACTTCACTTCGGCCATGACGGCTTTCCTCTGGGGTAGGCGGTGGAGGGGAGGGGTTCGATCATTCGTGCATGGTCGAAACGCCGCCCGGACGCAAGGGCATGTAACCCTGTCGCTCTCACGACGTCAACTTCCATGCAACTATGTTTCCTGTTAAGAAAGAGCGTTCCTGTCGCCTGGCCTCTTCAAGGCGATCATTCCGGGCCTGGTCGTTGGGGCGTATAGAAGCCAGAGCGGATGCCGCTTCGCCGTCTCAAAACAGCCGCTGAATACGCGAAAAGCGACAGAGGCGACGACGCAAATCCGCCACCGCACTGCCGTCTCGATACGGCGCTATTGCGTCAGCACGTTGCTGATTTCGACCATGTTGGAGCGAACGCGCAGGATATAGAAGCCCATTGTCGTCAGATGCGTCGGCAGGAGCCAGCCATCCTCGCGGCCATTGGCGATGATGAAGGGCTGGATGCGCAGCGCCGAAACGAATTGCTGGTCCATCGTGTCCCACAGGTTCTGCAGGTGCTTTTCCTTGATCACGTCCTCGAAGTCGGCCTGGGCGCCCTTCATCAGGCCGTAATAGGCATAGAGCTGGCCATAGGCGAACCAGAAGCGGTCGTCGGCGCGGAAGTCGAACCAGCCGTCATTATGGTTCTCGGCGCGTTCCTTCAGAATGGCGGAGGTCGAGCCGATGTCGCTGGCGATGCGGTCGATATATTGCTTGAGATTGTCGGCGCGCGCATCGAAGGTTGCCTGGCAGGTGGCGAGCCGGGCGTTGAAGGAGCGCAGCTTGCGCACCGCATCGCGATAGTAGCTCGGCGTCGGCGTTTTGGGCCCGAACGGGTTCAGGCCGAAATACCAAGTGTATTCGTCGAACTGCAGATTGCCGCGCGCATCCTGCAGGTCAGCGTCGATCTGCGAGGTCGTGCGCACGCGGCCGAGGTTGTCGGCAAGCTCGGTCGCGGTGCGCCGCACCGCCTGGTTGATGCCACGCTGGAAGGACGCCTTGTTGTCCATCCACGGCGTGTCGTCCCAGTTGATGCTGAACAGGCCCAGCTTGTAGAGGATCATCGAGGAGATCCAGGCATTCTGGTTGACGTTGAAGTCGGTCAGGTCAGCCGCGACCTGCGCAATAGCCGAGTTGCCGCAGGTCTTTGCGGTATCCGTGCCGGTGCCGGCCGAAACCTGCTCGCCGGCTGAAACGTTGCGTTTCTCGAAGGCATATTTGTCGGGATAATTCGGATCGAAATTATTCCACCACTGCGTGGCGTAGAAGAAATTGACATAGAGGCCGATCAGCACCAGGAGGGCAAGACCGACCACCGCCTTGACGATCCAGCCGCGCTGCCCGTACCAGCGACCGACCCACATGAACGGCCACAGAACGACGCCGATGACGAAGCCGATGCCGCGACCGATCCATTGAAAAATCCGGGTGAAGAAGTTCACGATCGGGTCAAGCATGGCTCTCGTCACCCCCTCAGTCAGTCAAGCCGTAAAGGCGCGCGCGGAACGCCGCCTTGTCCTTCAAATATGTGGTTTTCAGAACGTCCACAACATGGCTTCGCCAGGCGTCGCTGAAGCCGTCATAGTCCTTGTAGAAACCGGGCTTGTTGAAGACGTAGCGCGAAACGAAGTCCTGCGGCACGAAATCCGAGATCAACTGGTCGGTCAGCCAGGCATCGGGGTGGTCGGGCTTGGCGCGCACGACGAGGAACCGCTGGCGCGGCCGCACATCCTCGATCTTGAGATGGCCGAACTGGGCGATTTCGCGCTTGGCGGCATTGAGGAAGGGAAAGTTCCCGTCCTGGGCGATCAGATCGGCATGGCCGTGGATCCAGGTCTGCAGCCACACCTTGTCGACATCGGTCAGATTGCGGTTGGGCTCGGCATCGCGGATCAGCGCGCGCACGATCATCTCGGCGCGGTGCTCGAGATAGCCGGAGGCCTCGATCCATGAAGCGCGCGGCAGGTCGAGGCGGCCGGTGGCGGCCAGGAAGTGGAACACCTTGTCGGCGTCGTTGATCGACAGATAGCTCACCTGCCAGGGCCGCGAGCGGCGGAAGCCGGGGGCGGCCGGATCGCTGATCACCGTCGTCATATCGGGGTCGACGAAGACGTAGAGCCCGCCGAAATGGCTGGTCCAGTAGGCGTTGTGACGGAAGATCACCTGGTCCGGCACCAGCGCGTTCTCGCGGATGTCGCCGCAGACCTTGGCCAGATCGACCATGCGCTGGAGCATGGCGTTGTCGCGCCAGGCGTCGGGCTCCTGCTTCAGCCGGTCGACCAGCTTGCCGAGCTCGGCCGCCTTGCCGAGTACGTCCTCGGCTGACAGTACCTTGAACTCGACCTGGTTGATCGACAGCAGGTCCTCGATGTCGTTGACCTTGGGAACCGAGTCCTCGATCTCGCCGTAGATCACGTCCTTGATGGTCAGCGCGTCGATGGCGCGCTGGTTCTTCGACATGAACTCGAACATCAGCTGCGAGGTGTTGGAGAAGGCGGTATGCACCACCGGCAGGTCGATCTGCGACGGCGTCAGGATGATGAAACGGCGGTTGACCTCGTTGGGGTCGAGATAGTCATAGTCGCCGCATTCCTCGGCGATCTCCGGTGAGAAGCCGGTGCGGTCGATCTGGAAGCTTGCGAGCTTGGTGGGCTCGAGGCCGAAGGCGGCAAGCGCCTTGTTGTAGCGCTGGATGAGGTGCGGCTCGTCGATGGCGAGCAAGCGGCCGTAGATCAGCTCGTTGTCGCGCAGAAGGTCTGGTTTCTTGGCGGCTTTCATCTGTCCTTCTCCCCGTTCACGGGGAGAAGGTGCCCGAAGGGCGGATGAGGGGCGGCGCAGACGCTCATCATCTTCGCTCCGAGTTCGTTGCAGGCAGAAATTTCGCATCGACACCAATCATCTTGCGATCCAGCCGACCATCCAAGGCTGCAACGATCGTGTCGAGCACGCCCGCGAGGCTGGTCAAGACATCCGCATGCCAAACTCTCAGTACCGACCAACCATTTCCATTCATCGTCTCATCTCTGTATCGATCCCGGGACCGACCTGCATGTTGGCTGCCGTCGACTTCCACGATCAGATTGGCTTCACGGCAAGCGAAATCCGCGAAATAGGGGCCGATGGGTAGTTGGCGAACAAACTTGTGGCCATTCAATCGTCGCCCTCGCAATTCATGCCACAGCCGTTCCTCAGCATCGTTCTCAACCTGCCGCAGCTCGCGGGCTCTCGCTACTTTCGGTTCATTTCTGCCACGCATGGCGCTGCCCCTCATCCGCCCTTCGGGCACCTTCTCCCCGTAAACGGGGAGAAGGAAAAGATCACCACGCCCCCTTCTTCTTCAGCTCCTCCATTTCCCGCGTGGCGCGCTCGCGCAGCCTTGCGTCGCGCAGGAGCTTCTCCACCGCGGCATCGTCGGACTTGTCGGAATAACGGAACTCGGAATCGGCGTAGCGGTTGATCTCCTGCATGACCATGTCCATCGAAAATGGCCCGCGCAGTTCCTCGATCATCGCCTTCTTGTCGTCGTAGCTCTTATGCATGAAGGCTTCCGGCTTCTCGAACCAATCGTCCGGCAGCTCGATGTCCATGGCGCGCATTTTTATCGCATCGGTGACGTTCTTGATGGCGCGGCCGGTGAAGCGCGGCTCGGCGTCCTTGATCAGGTGCAGGTAGGTGCCGACATCGGCCATGGTCTTGGGCGCGCCATTCTCCTTCATGTAGCGCTCATAGACCTTCATCAGCCCGTCTTCCTGCGGCTTCTCGTGCTCTTCATAGGCTTCGGCCACGGTGCGCTGGATTTCCTGCGCGGCATAGAGCTCGTGGTCCCCGAGCGGGATCTTGTGGTTCTTGCCGGCGAGCAGCACGAAGATGTCGATATAGTCGTCGCGCGTCTGCGGGCCGTCGACCAGCCAGCGGGCGCCGGCGCGCTGGCGCAGCGCGTCGTCGACATTTTCCGGATAGTTGGAGAACATGCCGAAGGAGCAATTGCCGCGCACCACCGTCGAGGCGCCGGCGAAGGCGTCCATCAAGACGCCGGTAATCTCCTGCTGGCCGGCCGATGCGCGGTCGTCGGAACGGCGCGCCGCCACTTGGTCGATGTCGTCGATGGTGCCGAAGCCGATGACGCGCGGATTGAGCACATTGTTGATGAACCGGCGGCAGTTCTGACCCGACTTGCCCTGATAGGACGAGATCTGGTCGACGCCGAAATTCTCGTAGGCGAACGGATACCCGGCGACTTGGCAGTAGCCATTGACGAGGCCGGCGATCATCTGGATCAGCGTCGTCTTGCCGGTGCCAGGCGCGCCGTCGCCGATGAAGGTGAACAGGAAACCGCCGAGCTCGACGAAGGGGTTGAGCTCACGCTCGAAATCATAGGCCATCAGCATCTTGGCCAATTTGACCGACTGGTATTTGGCGATATGGTTGCCGACGACCTCTTCCGGCTTCTTGAAGGTCATCACCAGCGGCTTGGAGCGTTTGCCGGGCGCGACGTCGAAGCCATCGAGAGTGAAGTCATCGACATCGATGCGGATATGCGCGTTCTCGAACGGGCCGATGCCGTCGAAGCGGCCCTTGCGCGCCAGAAGCCCGTCGATGGCGACGCGAGCAAAGGCCCGCGCCCGCGTCGTCAGATCGGCGTCATCCTTCGAACCGGCGATCGCCTTGTCGAGGCCCGCGACGATCGACTTCACCGCGTCCTGCGGCGTGTCAAACAGGAAGTCGGGCTCGGGAATGTCGTTCGGCGCCTCGCCGTCGCTGTCGATAAGCTGGAACAAATAAGAGGCGAAGCTGAAGGCAGAGACGTAGGCCGAGGCCGACAGAAGCTTCTTGAAGGTGGCTGCCTCGTCGCCTTCCAGCGGCGCCCGGGCATTTTTCGCCTGCAGGCTTTCGAGGTCGGAGCCTTCGGCGAAGACACCCGCTATGGCGAGCGCGATCGCCAGGCCGCGGCGGGCGCGGTAGAGCAGCGTGTGCTGCGGGATCGTCATCAACTGGTCGTCGGGATGTATCGCCGCAACCGTCTTGGTGAGCTCGACCTCGCGCGTGCGCCGCACCGAGCCGACCGACACGGTCGAGACGAAGCGGCGGTTGGTGCCGGCAATCGCCGTGCCGGATTCGCGCGCAGGATCCTCCAGCACGACGATGCGGGTGATGAAGCTCTGCGCGGTCGCGCGGTGCTTTCCGATTGCGACTTCCGAGATCGTTGTCAGGCCGGTGTCCATGAAGGATGCTCCGCGATTTGACGGTCAGACGTCGCTGATCACCTGCCCGTTGGACAGGATGTGGACCTTGTACCCGGAAAAGATCTTCTGCGCCTCGCCCGCGGCGTAAAGTGCCTGGTAGGCCTCGTGCGGGATCAGCGCGTGGTTCTCGTAGCTCGAAACGCCCTGCCGCGCCGCTTCGAGATCGTCGGTGTTGATGAAGAATTCCTGCGTCGTCTTCTCGCTGGAGAACAGTCCCTTGCGGCCGGGTTTCTCGCTCTTGGAAAAGACCTCCTGAATGGTCCAGGTGAGCAGCCAGGCGTTCTCGGGCTTCCGCACCTTGGAGAGCACCTCGGCCACGGTCGAATTGTTGTCGGTGATGCCGGCCGAGTAGAAGGGCCCGAGCACGACGCGCCGCAACTGCTTGGGATGCAGCGGCTCGAAATCCTTGTCGAGATTGACCGCGATCGTCACCGGCGAGAGCGTGTAGGCGGAGTTCTTCTCGGTGAAGTCGTCGAAGCGGTGCGCAAGCTCGGGGTTGAGCAGGCCGTCGACGGGCAGCGGGATCTCGACCTTCTCGTTCAGCTTGCCGGTGCCGTTGTCGACCAGCTGGCGCACCATGCTTTCGGAGGAGTCCTCCACCGTCACCATGTAGATCAGCGGCAGGTTGGCGCTGCCGTCGAACGTCGCCCAATGGACGAGGTAATAGGGCCGCATGGTCTTCGGGTTGACCGAGACCTTGGCCGTCTGCGCAAGCGTGAACGGACCGAAAGTCGCCTCGCTCTTGACGTCCTCCAGATAGAGCCACTCGGCCATCGACTTCTGCAGCGCTGCGGGAAACTCCTTGTGGCGCAGGATGAAGTCGGCCATCTCCTCGCGCAGCTCGGCGGCCTGCGGGATATTGGCCAGCCGGGCATCGGCCTGCTGGCGGTCGTTTTCCAATTCGAGCAGGTTCTGGAAGACGGGATAGCCGCTCTCGGCGCGCGAGATGCGGAAGGTGTCCATGAAGCCGAGCCGGTTGCGCCAGCAGGCAAAGGACTTGTCCAGCCGTGCGATATACTCGGCGACGATCCTGGCGACGATGCCGTGCCGGTAAAGCGGCGAGCGGTCGTCGCGCATGAACACTTCCAGCCCGCTCAGCGCCGCCGTGATGGCGGAGAAATAGCGTGCCGCCGCGTCGTTCTCAGGTGTCATGGGAACTGCCGTTGCAATGAAATCAGCGGCGCCGCCCAAGCAGATATTCGTGGAATGCTCCACGAACATCTGCTTGGATTCCTTTGTTTTTCGCAGGTTCTGACCGCAAAACCGTGGGACACTTTTGCGGAACCTGCTTAGGACTGCACATAATTGGCGGCATTGTGCTTCTTCATGATCTCGTCGAAGCGGCGGGCGAAGGCATCGTCGGCAAGCTTCTTGCGGCGCTGGATGTCGGCTGAAGCCACCATGTTCTTCTCATGCATCTCGAGCAGGTCGCCGATGTGCTTCTGCGAGGCGGCGCCGATGCCGGCCATGGTCTCTTCCGCCGTGTTGTCGACCTGGCTGCCCAGCGTGTTGATCTTGTGGGCGACGTCCTGCTGGGCGGCGGTCTTCAGCGAATCCTCCAGCGCCTTGTAGAGGACGATGCGCTGCTCGGTGTCGATGGTCAGCTTGTTGATCAGCGTCGACTGCGCGGCGATCTGATTGTTGAGCGAATCGACGAAGGTCTGGAACATCGAGGTGTAACGCTCGAGCGTCTGGCTTTCGGCCAGAAGCTCCTGCTCCTTGGCTTGTTTTTCGTTGTATTCGGTCGCCATTTTCGAGCGCTCGCCCTCGAGCTCGGTGCGCTCCTTCTGGGTCGTGGAGGCGGCGATCTTGTTTTCGATGTCGAGCAGCAGCGGGTTCAGTTCCTCGATGCGCTTCTGCACCGCTTCGAGGTTGGACATGGTCGTCTTGCGGCGCTCGATCACCTGCGACAGGCTGGTCTCGGAGGTCTTGTAGCGCTGGTCAAGAACTTGCTTCTGCGCCTTCAGGATGCCGACGATGGTATCCGACTTCGCCAAAAGCTCCTGCAGATTGCCGGCCAGCGACATGTTGCGCACGCGGTCGGTGCGCATGCGCTGCTTGCGGTGCGCCGAAAAGATGCCGACGAAGTTTTCCCAGCCGGTGTAGTTCTTCATACTCTCGAATTCGGCGCCGAAGACGTTGGTTGCGTCCTCGAGCCCGATGATCAGGTCGGCGATGTTGCCTTCCATGACCTTCTGCTGCTTGAGCACGTCCTCGATGCGGGCGTTCTCGATGTCGAAATTGGCGTCGCCGATCTTCTTGTCGGCCTGGGCGAGCGTGTCGAGCACCGTGCCGGACTGCTCGATCTTGGTGCGCATGTCCTGCACGACCTGCTTGGTCTTGGCAATTTCGGCATCGAAATTCTGCAATGTCGCCATTGGGGTCTCCCGCTTCGGCATCCGTTTCCGTGTCGCGGCGGCGAATATATGTGGGGCTTCAAGCGATTGAAAGAAGGAAGACAAACAGAGGGGTCAAAACAAAAGACTTGGTTAGACTCTTGAAAGACAAGGCAAGCATGCGCATGGTGTCCAATAATGCACGCCGCCTCGAACAGCTTCAGCTTATATGCCTTAAGTTGTTGTTTTTACGGACGGCCAAGGCGATGAAGCAGCGCCGGCAAATCTCTAGAGCGGTTCACCGTTTCCCGGAAACGGCCAACCGCTCTATCTCGTTGTTTTTGCGCAATTCCGGACGAAAACCGCTCACACTTTTCCTGGGAATTGCTCTTGCGCTGCAATCCCCATTTCTTCCGATAGCGATCATGGTTTGGGGTCGGCCTTGAGATAGGCAATCACGTTGGCGATGTCGTCATCGCTGGTCAGGCCGGTAAAGGCCATCCTGTTGCCGGGAACCTTCTGCTTGGGCGCCTTGAGATATTCGGTGAGGTTGGCTTCGTCCCAGACGAGGCCCGCGGCGCCGGCATCCTTCATGGCTGGCGAATAATGGCTCTGAAAACTTTCCGCCGAGCCGGCCTTGCGGCCGACGACACCCAGCAGATGCGGTCCGACCTTGTCGCGATCCGTCGCTGCCTCATGGCAAGCGATGCAACGGTTGAAGACCTTCTTGCCCAGCGCCGCATCGCCACCGGCATGCGCGGCAAGGCCGCCGGCAAGCAGCAGGGCCGCGGCGGACGAGATGGTTCGAAGCATTGAAGGGATCCTCCCGATGGCATTCAGCTGCAGCGAAAGATAGGGCGCGGGCCTTAACAAAGGCAGCATAAGGCCGCGCAACTGCATCCGGTGGCAGCCGGCTACCCAACGGCCGGCAGCCATAAGGCTCCGGCTCAGGAGCCGACAAAACCGATGAAGTCATCAGGCTCGGCCCTGCCCATCTCCTCTTCCCAATGGCGGCGGCAGAGCGAAACATAGACATCCTTGCCGATCGCCACCTGCTCGCCCTGCTTCGCCACCTTGCCGTCAGGCCCCAAGCGCACCACCATCGTCGCCTTGCGGCCGCAGCGGCAGATGGTGCGCACCTCGCGCAGGTCGTCGGCGATGGCGAGCAGCGCCCGCGAGCCGGGGAACAGATTGCCCTGGAAATCGGTGCGCAGGCCGTAGCACATGACCGGAATGCCTAGGCGATCGGCGATGCGGGCGAGCTGCCAGACCTGCTCCTCCTTGAGGAACTGCGCCTCGTCGACGAAGATGCAATGCACCGGGGCATGCTGGTGATGCTCGGCGACCCTGGCAAAAAGATCGTCGCCGTCGCGGAACATCTCGGCCTCGGATTCGAGGCCGATGCGCGACGAGATCAGGCCGCTGTCGCCCTTGCGATAGTGGCCGGCGACGAACAGCATCGTCGACATGCCGCGTTCGCGATAGTTATAGGACGCCTGCAAAAGCATGGTCGTCTTGCCGGCATTCATCGTCGCGTAGTGGAAGTAAAGCTTGGCCATGCCGTCCTTCTACGCCCACATATCGGCGCACAGGGAGAGGGCCCGAGGCTCCGTCCACCAAAAACTCCCCGCCGTCCAAAACTCGATGTCGTTCAAAAACCTGTCATGTCGCTTAATGGCCAGCACGCGCCGCTCGTCGTGACGTTGAACCGCTTGAAACAACTTCAAAATGGTGTTTGGCTGACGAAACAAGGCGGGCGCAAGAACCGTGACTTCGCTTTGCCTCGAAGTTCCAATGGGAGAAAAGTTCATGTCGCGTATGAAATCCTTCGTCGCAGGCCTCGGCCTCGCGGCGCTTCTATCCACGACCGCCGCTTATGCCGGCGATCCGGCGAGCTGCAAGGCGGTCCGTCTGTCCGATGTCGGCTGGACCGACATCCAGGCCACGACGGGCCTCGCCTCGGTGCTGCTCACCGCGCTCGGCTATGCGCCGCAGACGATCCAGCTCTCGGTGCCGGTGACCATGGCTTCGCTGAAGAACAAGGACCTCGACGTCTTCCTCGGCAACTGGATGCCGTCGATGACCAACGACATCAAGGACTACACCAAGGAAGGCTCGATCGAGACGATCAGCACCAATCTGACCGGCGCCGGCTACGGCATCGTCGTGCCGACCTATGTCGCGGATGCCGGCGTCAAGACGCTGACCGATCTCGGCAAGTTCAAGGACAAGTTCAACGGCAAGATCTACGGCATCGAGGCCGGCAATGACGGCAACCGCATCATCCTCGACATGATCAAGAACCCGAAGGACAATCTGGCCGGGTTCGAGCTGGTCGAGTCCTCGGAGGCTGGCATGCTGACGCAGGCCGAGCAGTCGATGAAGAACAATGAGTGGATCGCCTTCCTCGGCTGGACGCCGCATCCGGTGATGGGCGCCATGAAGATCACCTATCTCGACGGCATGGGCGACAGCGGCTTCGGCGCCGCCACCGTTCATACCGTCGTGCGCAAGGGCTACACCACGGAATGCCCCAATGCCGGCAAGTTCATCGCCAATTTGAAGTTCAATCTGGATATGGAAGGCCAGATGATGGACGCAATCCTCAAGGGTGGCGATCCGCAGACTGTGGCGACCGACTGGCTCAAGAAAAACCCGGATGCCGTCAAGCCATGGATCGCCGGCGTGACCACCTTCGACGGCGGTGACGCGGCGGCTGCGATCAAGACCGCGCTCGGAGGCTGATCCGCTTGGGACCGGCATGATTTCCGAAAAAGGGCAGCCCTGGAAGAGGCTGCCCTTTTTCATATGCCCGGACGTGTGAAGATGACCGTGCAAGCGTGGCGAGGCTGAGAGGGGATGATGGATCCGATTTCCAAATTGCTGACCGACTACAAGATCCCGATCGGGCCATGGGGCAAGGCCTTCTTCAACTTCCTGACGGATAATTTCGACACCATCTTCCGGGCCTTCTCAAACGGGCTGAATTTCATCCTGGACGGAGCGGTGAACCTGCTGCTGATGGTGCCGCCCGTGCTGTTGGCGCTGGTCATCGCGATCATCGCCTGGCTCTTGCAGCGTTCGCGGCCGCTCGCCATCGGCGTCTTCCTCGGCCTGATCTTCATCATCAATCAGAATCTCTGGAAGCAGACGGTGCAGACGCTGGTGCTGGTCGTTGCCGCTGCCGCCATGGCGATGGCGATCGGCGTGCCGCTCGGCATCTGGGCCGCGCACAAGCCGAAGGTCTACCGTGTCATGCTGCCGGTGCTCGACCTGATGCAGACGCTGCCGACCTTCGTCTACCTGATACCGGTGCTCACCCTGTTCGGGCTCGGCAACGCGCCCGGCCTGATCGTCACCATCATCTTCGTTATCCCGACGGCCGTGCGTCTCACCCATCTCGGCGTGGTCTCAGTGCCCAAGGCGATCATCGAGGCGGGCGAGGCGTTCGGCGCCACCAAGCGCCAGCTTCTGTGGAAGGTGGAGCTGCCCTCGGCGCTGCCAACCATCATGGCGGGTCTCACCCAATCGATCATGCTGTCGCTGTCGATGGTGGTGTTCGCGGCGCTGATCGGCGCCGGCGGTCTCGGCACGGAAATCAACCGCGCGCTCGGCTCGCGCCGCATCGATCTCGGGCTTGAGGCGGGCCTTGCGATCGTCGTGCTCGCCATCGTGCTCGACCGCATGACCCGCATCGGCGTTGGAGGCAAGAAATGACCGTCGCGGTTGATTTCAAAAATGTAGACATCGTCTTCGGCGCCGATCAGGCCGGTTCGCTGGCGCTGATCGATCAGGGCGCCACCCGCGCCGAGATCCTGGAAAAGACCGGCAATGTGCTCGGATGCGCCGACGCCAGCCTCACCGTGCACGAAGGCGAGATCTCGGTGCTGATGGGGCTGTCCGGCTCCGGCAAGTCGACGCTGCTGAGGGCCGTCAACCGGCTGAACGTCGTGTCGCGCGGCCAGGTGCTGGTCAAGGACGGCGACCGCATCGTCGATGTCGTCACCTGCGACGAGGCGACCTTGCGGCGGCTGCGGCAGAAGCAGGTCGCCATGGTGTTCCAGCAGTTCGGCCTGCTGCCCTGGCGCACGGTCGAGGAAAATGTCGGCTTCGGCCTCGAGCTTGCCGGCGTGCCGGAGGCGGAACGCAAGGCGCGGGTGCAGAAGCAGTTGCAGCTTGTCCATCTCGACCAGTGGTCGAAGAAATACGCGCATGAGCTTTCCGGCGGTATGCAGCAGCGCGTCGGCCTCGCCCGGGCCTTCGCCACCGAGGCGCCGATCCTTCTGATGGACGAGCCGTTCTCGGCGCTCGACCCGCTGATCCGCACCAAGCTGCAGGACGAACTGCTGCAGCTGCAGGCGGAGTTGAAGAAGACCATCATCTTCGTCAGCCACGACCTGGAGGAGGCGCTGAAGATCGGCAGTCACATCACGATCATGGAAGGTGGCCGCATCGTGCAGACCGGCGCGCCGGAAGACATCGTTCTGCGGCCCGCCAATGATTATGTCCGCGACTTCATCGCCAATGTGAATCCCCTGTCGGTGCTGACAGCGTGGAACGTGATGCGGGACCGCCGCGACCTTGAGCAGGGCGACAATGGATGGGTGTGGCTCGACCGGCGCAAGACGACGCGCTTCAAGATCGACGAGCATGGCCTGGTGGCGGCAGCCGAACGCGACGGCAAGCCGGCGGTGTGGGTCTCCTGCGCGGATGTTGAGCGTCAGCCGGAGGAAGGGGCCCAGGTGTTCTGGGCCAATCCCGGCACGCCGCTGAAAACGGTGATGCTCGCCATGCATCGCTCGCAGACGGCGCCGGTGGCGCTGTTCGATGAGGGCTCGCGCTTCGTCGGCGCGATCGGCATCCGCGACGTGCTGAGCGCGGTGCTGAGGCGGTAGGGGTTTCCAGCCTTTGGACGGGCAAGCGGTCTGCTGCTGGCGGGCACAGCGCGCTTGTTCTAGACTGGCCGACAGCCGGGCCACCGGCCTCAGGCGAGAGAGGCGCGAATGATCTTCCGTCAGCTGTTCGATTCCGTTTCCGGCACCTATTCCTATCTGCTCGCCAGCCGGCGCGGCGGCGAGGCGCTGATCATCGATCCGGTGCTGGAGAAGGTGGATCGCTATCTGCAACTGGTCAACGAGCTGGACCTGAGGCTGGTCAAGGCGGTGGACACGCATCTTCATGCCGACCACATCACCGGCCTTGGCGCGCTGCGTGACAAGACCCATTGCGTGACCGTCATGGGCGAGCAGACCAAGGCCGACGTGGTATCGATGCGGCTTGCCGACGGCGACAAGCTCGGCATCGAGGGGCTGGCGCTCGACGTCATCTACACGCCAGGCCACACCGACGATTCCTACAGCTTCGTCCTGCCCGACCGGGTCTTTACCGGCGATACGCTGCTCATCCGCGGCACCGGTCGCACCGATTTCCAGAACGGCGATCCGCGCCAGCAGTATGAATCGATCTTCGGCCGCCTGCTCAAGCTGCCCGACGAGACGATGATCTTCCCCGCCCACGACTATAAGGGCGAGACCGTTTCGACGATCGGCGAGGAGAAGGCCTTCAACCCGCGCCTGCAGGTGAAATCGGTCGACGAGTACGTCCACATCATGAACAATCTCAACCTGTCCAATCCGAAGATGATGGACGTGGCCGTGCCGGCGAACATGCGGGTCGGGCTGCATCAGGACGATATCGCCGCCCGCGGCTGGGCGGTGAGCGCGGAGCTGGCGCTGGCGCTGGTCGGGCGGCCCGACGTCGCGCTGATCGATCTGCGCGAGCAGTCGGAACGCGAGAGGCACGGTGTCATTCCCGGCGCGATCCATCTGCCCTATGCGCGGCTGCAGGAGAACATCGCCGCCGGCGGCATGCTGCATGAGCTAGCGAAATCGACCAGCAAGCAGCTCCTGTTCTATTGCGCCTTCGGCGAGCGCTCGGCGATGGCGGTGCAGGCGGCGCAGGATGTAGGCATTTCCAGCGCCCGCCACATCCAGGGCGGCATCGATGCATGGCGGAAGGCCAGCGGCCCGCTGATGCACTAAGGTGTGTTGATATTCAGGTGACGCTGGCCTGCAAATGGCGGTTTCCTGCGCTTCCGGTGCTCACGTACTTAAGTACGTCCGCTCCGGTTCCCCGGAACCCACCATTTTCGACTCGGCCTGACCTGAATTTCAACACACCTTAGGAGTCTGCCGATTGCAGGCGATGCTGGCCTGGCTGCTCAGTTCAGCCCGATCAGCTTGGCGCCGTTCCGGAACAGGGCTTCCGCATCGCGGTCGAAGCGGAAGGTGGCGATGAAATCGTCGGCGCGATAGTTCGGCAATGTGTTGCGGATCGCGTTGGCGAAGCTGCGCGCCTCGTCCTGCCGGCCGGCCAGCGCCAGGCAATGGGCGGCGATCGCCAGGATGATGACATGGGCGTTCGGCCTTGCGGCCGCCTTGAGCGCCCATTCGGCCGCCGCTTCGAATTCGCCGAGCCTTGCATGCGCCATGGCGCGCGCGCCCATCATGCCGAACAAGAGCGGATCGAAGGGGCTGAGATGGCGCGAATGGTCGGACGAACCGATCGCCGATCGCGGATCGCCCGACTGCGAATGGACGAAGGACAGCGCGTAATGGCCGAGCGCAAAATTGGGGCTGAGGTCGACGGCGCTCGCCAGTTCCAGCAGCGCGCCGTCCTGCTCGCCGCGCAGCCATAGCGCGCGGCCCATCGCCCAGTGGGCGGCAGGGTTGCGGTCGTCGACCAGCAGGCTCTGGCCGGCGCTTTCAAAGGCAAGCGCGGCCTCGCGGTCGCGGTCGCCCCAGCGCTGGAAAGCATTCTGCCAGTGGGTGAAGGACATGCCGGCATAGGCGCGCGCGAAAGTGGGGTCCAACTTCAACGCCTCGCCGAAGAAATGCTGTGCCAGCTCGTTTTCCTGGCGGGTGAAGCGATACATGTGCCAGAGGCCGCGATGATAGGCCTCCCAGGCGTTGAGCGAATTGGGCGCTTTCAGCAATGCTCGGTTGCGCTCCACCGTCGCGATCTCGGCGGCGATGGAGGAGACGATGCTGTTGCCGATATCCTCGATGACGATGAAGATGTCGTCGGGCTTGTGCTCGAAGGTCTCGGCCCAGACGATCCTCGCCGTGCGGACCTCGACAAGCTCGATCGAGATGACGAACCGGCCCGGCAGAGACCGCACCGCGCCTGTCGCGACATAGTCGACATTCAGCCTGCGTCCGGCGTCTTCCGGCGCGATGTTCTTTTCGGCGAGCGCGAAGACGGAGCCGCGGGCGATGACGAAGAAATCGCGAAGCTTGGCAAGCCGCGTGATGATGTCATGCGTGAGGCCGTCGGCGAGCCCGCCACGGAAACCGCCAGTGCCGGCGCTCTCCGCAAACGGCATCACCGCGAGCGACGCCCGGCGCGTCGCCGCCGGTTCGGATTCGATCGTGGCGACCGGCAGGTCCGTGGCCGGGAAGGCCGGCCCGGACCGGGCGCATGGCGTTGCGCCGGCGTTGCGGGCTCTTATCTCCTGCCAGGCCTCGCGCAATGGCGTGAAATCCAGTTCTTCCGAGTGGAACAGCTCGGCCGCCGTGGCAAGGTGCTCCTCGCCGGCGCCGAACTGCCCGTGCAGGGCCAGGTTTTCCAGCAGCGCCACATGCGCGCGGCTATCGAACGGCGCCAGCTCCAGCCATTTGTCGATATAGGCGCCGGCCTCGTCGGCTCCTTGCGGGACAAGGCCGATGATGTGCTCCAGAACCGCGACATGGCAAGCGCTGAAACGGCGGCGTTGCGCCGTCAGCCAACTGCCGAAATGCGGGCTGCGATCGAGCTCCAGCCCGTCGAGAAAGTCGCCAGCGAACAGTTGCGCAAGCGTCCGCAGACGGTCGAGGCCAAGCGTCTCGATCCCTTCCGCCACCGCAGCAGCCGCCTCGACGGCATCGACGCTCGCACCGCCGAGGCGAAGCGCCACGGTGTCGCCTTCCGTCTCGATCCGGCGCAAGCCCGGTTCGTCCAGCGCGGCGCGCAGCTTGCTCAGGCACCAGCGCAGCTCGCCGCGCGGATCGTTGGGCACATCCCAGAGAAGTTCGCAAAGACGGCCGCGGCTAACAGGGTGGGGCGCCAGAGCGAGGTAGGCGAGCAGCGCGCGCAGCTTGCGTGACGACGGCAAGGTAATGGGCATACCGTCGCGAGCAATCGTCAGTTGCCCGAGCAGCCTTACGGACAATCCAACGGAATCGTTCAGGCTCGATCGGGTGGATTCCACGTATGTTTCCACGCTTTCTCCAACGCTGGCCAGTTGGTCCATATACTATCACCAAAGATGACAGGAGGCAGCCGGCAGCCCATTCCGCGCTGGAACGCCGCCGTTGCCGCATTTTGCGGCAGATCAAGCAACCTAACGCGGCAAGGTGTCGAAACCGCGCCGCCCAATCCGCCGGTTTGTAACCGGTATGTGAGATTTCGAGGAGAAAGCCCCATGTTGCATCAGTTGAAAATCCGGACCACGGCCGGGCGCGGCCGGCTGTTCGACAGCATTCTCGACACGGTCGGCGACACGCCGGTCATCCGCATCAACAATCTCGGGCCGGGTCACGCCACGATCTATGTGAAGGCCGAGTTCTTCAATCCGGCGGCCTCGGTGAAGGACCGGCTGGCGCTCAACATCATCGAGGAGGGCGAGCGCAGCGGCAAGCTCAAGCCCGGCCAGACCGTGGTCGAAGCGACGAGCGGCAACACCGGCATCGGCCTTGCCATGGTCTGCGCGCAGAAGGGCTATCCCCTGGTGGTGACGATGGCCGACAGCTTCTCCATCGAGCGCCGCAAGCTGACGCGCATGCTCGGCGCCAAGGTGGTGCTGACGCCGCGCGCCCAGAAGGGCTTCGGCATGTACAACAAAGCGGTCGAGCTTGCCGAGGCCAATGATTGGTTCCTGGCGCGCCAATTCGAGACCGAGGCCAATGCCGCCATCCACGAGGCGACCACGGCGCGCGAGATCATCAACGACTTCGCCGGTTCCAGGCTGGACGTGCTTGTCACCGGCTACGGCACTGGCGGCACGGTCGCCGGCGTCGGCCGGGTGCTGCGCCGCGAGCGGCCGGAGGTGAAGATCGTGCTTGCCGAGCCTGCGAACGCGCAGCTGATCGGCAGCGGCAAGGCCCAGGAGCGCGGCGCCGGCGGTGCGCCGGCCGCCAGCCATCCGGCTTTCGAGCCGCATCCGATCCAGGGCTGGACGCCGGACTTCATCCCCAATGTCCTGCAGGAAGCGATCGACCAGCGCTATTATGACGAGGTGGTGCCGATCCCGGGTCCCGAAGGCATCAAATGGGCGAAGGCGCTGGCGCAGCAGGAAGGCATTTTCACCGGCATCTCCGGCGGCGCCACCTTCGCCGTCGCGCGCCAGATCGCGGGCAAGGCTCCGCCCGGCTCGGTGATCCTGTGCATGCTGCCCGATACCGGTGAGCGCTACATGTCGACGCCGCTCTTCGACGGCATCGAGGCGGAGATGGACGCCGAGGAGACGGCGCTGTCGCGCTCGACGCCGAGCTGCCAGTTCGAGGTCTGAAGATCGATAGCGCGACGCCGCCGTTCGAAATGGCGGCGTCGCTACGTGCACATCATCATCCACATGCCGGCGAGAGATACGGATGGACAGCCTTCAGGAAGCGACGACTACGGACGAAACGCTCGATCCGCCGGACTGGACGGAGGTGGGAGCACTCTCGCACCGGGTCCTCGACGACGCCATCGTCTATCTTAAGGATGTGCGCGAGCGCCCGGTCTGGCGCGAAATGCCGGCCGAGGTGCGATCTTTCTTCTCGGCGCCGTTGCCGCGTTCGCCGGCGCCGGTGGCCGAGGTCTATGACGATGTCGCCCGCAACGTCATGCCTTACCCGATGGGCAACGTGCATCCGCGCTTCTGGGCCTGGTATATGGGAGCCAGCAACTTCACCGGCGCGCTCGGCGATTTCCTGGCAGCGGTCCAGGGCTCCAATCTCGGCGGCGGCAACCATGCCGCAGGCTTGATGGACAGCCAGGTCGTCAACTGGATGAAGGAGATGGTGGGTTTCCCGGCCACGGCCGGCGGCACGCTGGTCAGCGGCGGCTCGATGGCCAACATCATCGGCCTGACCGTGGCGCGCAATGTCAAGGCGGGCGTCGACGTTCGCGAGCGCGGCGTCGGGGCAATGCCGAAACCCTTGCGCTACTACGCCTCGGACCAGGTCCATTCCTGTCACCGCAAGGCGATGGAGGCGCTGGGTCTCGGCAATCGTGCGCTGCGGCGGATCCCGGCCGACGCAGGGTTGCGCATCGATATCGCCGCTCTCAAGGCGGCAATCGCCGAGGACCGCGACGCGGGTTTCAAGCCGGCCTGCGTGATCGGCACCGCCGGCACGGTCAACACCGGCGCCGTCGATGATCTTCAAACGTTGGCAACCATTGCGGCAGAAGAAGACCTCTGGTTCCATGTCGACGGCTGCATCGGGGCGCTGATCGCTATCGCGCCCGAGAGCCGATCGCTCGTTGCCGGCATCGAACAGGCGGATTCGATCGCGCTCGATCCGCACAAATGGCTGCATGCGCCGTTCGAGGCGGGCTGCGCGCTGGTGCGGGACGCGTCCCAGCACCGCAACACCTTTGCCGTCACGCCGGAATATCTGGAATCGACGCCGCGCGGCCTTGCCTCCGGGGCGTGGCTGCATGACTACGGGCTGCAGACGTCGCGTGGTTTCCGGGCGCTGAAGATCTGGATGGCGCTGAAGGAGCATGGTGTCGAAAAGTTCGGCCGGCTGATCGACCAGAACATCGCCCAGGCCCGCTACCTCACCCGGCTGATCGAGGCGGAGCCGGCGTTCGAACTGATGGCGCCGACCACCATCAACATCGTCAGCTTCCGTTCCCGGTTGGCCGGCGCGTCCGAAGAGCGGCTTAAGGCCTTCAACACCGAGATCATGCTGAGACTCCAGGAAGAGGGCATCGCGGCTCTGTCCGACACGACTGTCCACGGCCGGCACTGCCTGAGGGTGGCGATTACCAATCACCGCACGCGACGCGACGATCTCGACCTGCTGGTCGGCGAGATGCTTCGGCTGGGGCGGGAAATCGCGGCTGTCGCGACATCACTGTGAAGCGTGCTGCCTAAGCATGTCTCCCGAAAGTGGAAACCTGTTTCGGGGCAAAGACATGCGGAAAATCAAAAGCCTAATGCATGTCGCCCAGAAGTGTGCAGCGGTTCTGGGACAACGACATGCATCAAAACAAAGACTTAAAGCGCAGGGAGCGAATCTGAAAGATCGCGAGGCGCTTTGGGCCTATTTCAACCGGCCTGCAGCGCGGCGCCCGGCAGATAGAGCATGATCGGCCGGATCTCGTAGACGGCGGTTGGGTTGACGCGCTTGAGATCGCGCACGGCGGCGATCGCCTCGTCCTGGTTCGCGCAATCGAGGACATAGAGGCCGAGCAACTGTTCCTTGGTCTCGGCGAAGGGACCGTCGATGACCATGCCGTCGCCCGGGCCGCGCAGCGTCACGGCCTTGGTCGTCGCGTCAAGCCGGGCCGCCGGCCCGAGCTTGCCCTCGCGGGTCAGCCTGTCGTTGACCGCGAGCAGGTCTTTCATCAGTGCCGCGTCCTCGTCGGGCGTCCAGGACTGCACGGTGTCTTCCGCGTGATAGGCAAGGACGGCGTAGAACATGGATGGATTCCCTCGTGACCAAGCGGGCTGCACTATCACAAGGAAGAGGCGGCCGATCCAGTGACGCAATGCGGCGGAACGACGACCTGCTGACTCAAGCTGCCACCGGTAGTTTCAGCTCCGTCAACAAGCCGCCGCCGGGATAATTGGAGAGGTTGACCTCGCCGCCGGCGCCGCGCGCGATATTGCGGGCGATGGTCAGGCCGAGGCCGAGCCCGCCGGTCGTGCGGTTGCGCGATTCCTCAAGCCGAACGAAGGAGCCGAACACCGCATCCAGCTTGGCCTGCGGGATGCCAGGGCCTTCGTCGCGGATCGAGAGCGTGATCGTGTCGCCCGATCGACGCACGCCGAGATGCGCTTTCTTGCCGTAAATCACCGCATTCTGAATCAGATTGGTGACGCAGCGGCGCAGCGCCACCGGTCGCGCGATGCAGATCAGGCCACGCGAAGGGACCACGTCCTCGTCGAAGGACGCGCCGTCGAAGGAGTCCGCCACCGATTCTACCAGCGACCAGAAATCGATCCGCTCGGCCTTTTCCTCGGTCACCTCGAATTTGGCGAAGTCGATGACGGAGCTCGCGATGCTTTCGATATCGGCAAGGTCGTGCGCGAGCGCCTCGCGCGCCGGCGACTTGCGCAGCAGTTCAAGGCGCAGGCGCATGCGGGTCAGCGGCGTGCGCAGGTCGTGCGCCAGTGCCGCCGCGAGGTGCTCGCGATCCTCGACATAATCGCGCAGCCGCATCTGCATGGCGTTGATCGCCTTCGCCGCGGCGCGGATCTCGCGGCTGCCGCTCTCGGCGATCGGCGGGCTTTTCAGGTCGTTGCCGATGCGCTTCACCGCGGTTTCCATCATCCGGTAGGGCGCGGTCAGGCGGCGCAGCGACCAGATCGACATCACCACGATCAAACCGGCAATCAGCGAGTAGAGCGGCAAGCTGTCGAGGCTGAGGATCGGCCCCGGAGGCGTGATCGGCTCGGTGAAATTCAGCCATTGCCCATCGGAAAAGCGCAACGATGCGGTGAGCTTGTCGCTCTGTGCGAAATCCGCGCCCAGCACCAGCAGGTCGCGCTCGACCTGGCCAACATCCTTGTTGACAGCTTCGCCGTCCGGGACGTCGGATTCCTGAGTGGCCGGATCGCGCCGCACGCGTGCGTCGGTGATGCCGAATTTCGACAGGCGCCCGACCAGTATGTCCTCGAGCTCGGCCAGCTCGTCATCGCCGGCGATCGAAGAGGTGACGGCGGGCGTGTCCGAAACCGTAAGCGCATAAGTCGAGTTGAACAGGCCGGACGCCGTCGCCTTGCGCTCTTCGGGCGTGGCGTCGTGCATCAGCTGCACCAGCGAGTAGGCGCGGTCGTTCAGCCGGTAGAGATCGACGATGCCGTTGGCGGCGGCCCGGTCGCGCGCCACGATATAGAGCGTCGCCACCTGGCTGATCATGAGGCCGGCAATGACGATGAGCAGCACCCAGACTGGCAGGGTCTGCGGCAGGAAGCGTTTCATTCGGAGGTGGTCTCGGGCAGGAACTGATAGCCGCCGCTGCGCACGGTCAGGATCAATTTCGGCGTCTTCGGGTCGTCTTCCATCTTACGGCGCAGACGGCTCACCAGGATATCGACGCTGCGGTCGAAGCTGTAGCCGGTGTCGCCGCCCGAAAGCTCGATCAGCTGCTCGCGGGTGAGCACGCGCTGGGCGCTCTTGACGAAGGTCTGCAGCAGGTTGAACTCGGCCATCGTCAGCTCCACCCGGACGTCGTCGGGCGCCGTCAGGCGGCGCCGCGCGCAATCCATCGTCCAGCCGGCGAAGCGGTAGACCTGCTTGGCGTCGGGACGGCGCGGCTCGGTGCTGCCGTTGCGTCTGAGCACCGCACGGATGCGGGCCAGAAGCTCGCGCGGATCGAAGGGCTTGGGCACGTAATCGTCGGCGCCCATTTCGAGGCCCACCACGCGATCGGTCGTTTCGGTGACCGCGGTCAGCATGATGATCGGCGTCGTGTAATTGGCGCGGATCTCGCGGCAAAGCTCGAGGCCGCTTTTGCCGGGCAGCATCACGTCGAGAACGATCAGGTCCACCGGCGTGCGGCGCAGGACCGCTTCCATCTCGGTGCCGTCGCCGGCCACCGTCGTGTGCAGGCCGCGCTTCTGGAAGAATTCCTGCAGCAGGTCGCGTATGCCTTTGTCGTCGTCGACGATCAGTATGTGCGCATCGGATTTCACTCGAAACCTATCATTCTATTTTGCCGGACATTCTTCGCGGAACACCCACACGATAGAATTCGGGCCACATCTTGGCCAGTGGTCGCATCCTCCGCGCCGGCCGGGTTCCCCAGAAACAATCCAGAAACAAAATTCTACAGTCGGGAAAAACTGGTGAAAAATTTAAAGGTCATAACCGGTGGCGTGGCGGTCAGGTCATCGGCTGCGACGCAAGTTTCGGAGTAACGGACAAGACCAATGCAGAGGTTCTGGATCAGCGTGATGGGTGCTTTGCTCAGCATATCGCTCATCACAGCCGCGGCCGGCGCCTCCACCGCAAAGGTCGCCCCGCTCACCCGGACCGAGCGCTGCACCAATCTGAGCCGTCAGGTTGACGAAGCCCTCGAAACCCATGCCGCGGCAACGCAGGTCACCGCGGCGAAGGCACTGCAAAGAAAGGGAAACCGGTTCTGCGCCAACAAGAAACAGGCACAGGGAATCCGGATGCTCGCAAACGCTTTGAAGCTGCTTGGAGTGACACCGATCGATCCCGCTCAGTGACGCTCATCCAGACCTGCAAGAAAAGGAAATGAAGCCATGAAGAAGTCCATCCTCTCCGCCCTTGGCCTCGGTGTTGCTCTCGCCTTCGCGATGCCGGCTCTCGGCAATGCCCAGACGACCACCACCGCTCCGGCTGCTTCGACCGCGACCACCACGACCGCTCCGGCCGACAGCACCGCCAAGCCGGCGAAGAAAGTCGTCAAGAAGGCCAAGAAGCACAAGAAGGCTGTCAAGAAGGTCGTCAAGAAGACCGACAAGAAGGACGCCCCGAAGACCTGATCCAGGCTTCGGCATCATCTTGCAAAGCCGTTCCGGCCAACTCGGCCGGAGCGGCTTACGCGCGACGGAAGCCTTCTCAACCGGCAATTTCCGTCGCGCCTGGCGCGACCCTTAACCTGATTGCAATGCCAGTGCTGTAGGACAATCCGCATGAAGAAGCGGTTTTCCTCCCCGATGCGTTTGCTGACACTCGGCGGCCTGATCGTCACCGCGGCCGCGCGATCGTTGATCATGTTTACCGCAAGCCCCGTGCCAGATCCCGCCAGCGGCAGGACCGAGCCTGAGCTGTTCGCGCCGCTGATCTCTTCAAGCTTCGACTACATCACGCCGGCGCAGTCCTGGATTCTGCTCGTGCTAACGGGCGCGACGATGATCGGCTTTGTGGGCTGGATGCTCTTCGCGCTGCTGGAGCGCGGATCGGGCGCTCCCGGCAGGTCGCGCACGGCCGGGCGGCAGGGGCGTTGACCGGCAGGCGACGCTTCCCCACATAGAGTTTTCATCGTCTTGGCCCCGTTGCCGTCGCGCGGACAAATGGACGTGCGCGTTCCTGCGTGACAAAGTGAGACGAACCCAGTTCATCACTGGTGGATTCCGATGCCTGAAACCGTCCTCAAGCCCCGCACCAAGACCAAGCCGAAGACCGAGCGGCCGAAGCTCTACAAGGTCATCCTCGTCAATGACGATTTCACGCCGCGCGAGTTCGTGGTGACGGTGCTGAAGGGCGAATTCAAGCTCAGCGAGGATCAGGCGCACCGTGTCATGATCACCGCGCATACGCGCGGCGTGTGCGTGGTCGCGGTGTTTACGCGCGACGTCGCCGAAACCAAGGCGACGCGCGCGACCGATGCCGGCAAGGCCAAGGGCTATCCGCTGCTGTTCACGACCGAGCCGGAAGAGTAGGGGCAGACGCTTTTCCTTCTCCCTCGTGGGAGAAGGTGGATCGGCGCGCAGCGCCGAGACGGATGAGGGTGTTCCAGTTTGGCGCCGCTACCCCTCACCCGGATTGCCAGCCGATTTGTGAAGGACAATCGGGGGCAATCCGACCTTCCCCACGAGGGGAAGGTAAGAAAGTCACCGCCCTTCGCGATACCACATCGAGCCGATGGCGAGCAGCAAGAGGCCGAGGCCGAGAAAGCCGCCGAACAGAGGCACGCGCGACACGGCCTTGAGGGTGCTGTCGTCAGTCGTGCGCAGGCCTATCCAATCGTCGCCCGAGGTGGCTGCCGAGGAGCGTATCGGCACGATCGACGGCAGGGCCACGCCGCCGGCGAGATTGGCGAGCGTCGATGACGGCGCCAGCCGCCGTACGCTGCCCCCGGTCGCTTCAGCCGGCGCCCTGAGCCGGTTTTCGGTCGAGACCACGTCCTGGAATTCCGGCGCGTTGATCGGGCCGACATGGGCAAGCGCAGTGAGATCGCCATTGCCGATCTGGTAAAGGCCGATCTCGCTGGTCCGCAGGCTGCCGGTGAAGATGCCGGGCTCGGCTTTCTCGAGCTTCACCGTCACAGTCTTGCCGGACGGCGTGATGACCTGGGCGGGACCCGGATCGTCGCTCATCGTCTGGCGGCGGATTTCAAGCACCATGCCGCGGCCGTCGGCGGTCAGCCGTTCCTCTTCCAGCTCCGGCTCCTTCATCAGCCAGTGCGCGATGCGGCGGTAGAGCTGGACATGCGGGCCGCCGCCTTCGAAGCCTCGCGCCCACAGCCAGCCCTGGTCGGAGAGCAGCATGCCGACACGGCCTTCGCCCTTGCGGTCGAGCAGGAGCAGGGGCCGGTTGTCGGCGCCCTTCATTACCACTTCGCCTTCCGGGTTCTTGACGCCGATGGTGCGGAACCAGCGGCTCCAATGCGGCGGCTCGCTCGCCGAGCCGTCGAGCCCGCGCGTCACGGGGTGGCGCTGGCCGAGATCGGTCAGGCGCGGATAGAAGGCCTTGTCCACCACCTCGCCGGTCGGCAAGGCGGGCAGCGCGGCGTTGAGCGGCGTGCGGGCGATGGAGTTTTCGCCGGCATATTCGGGGCCGGCGGCAATCAGCAGCGCGCCGCCCTTTTCGACATATTCGGAGATGTAGTCGTAATAGAGGATCGGCAGCACGTCGCGGTGCTGGTAGCGGTCGAAGATGATCAGGTCGAAATCCTTGATCTTTTCGACGAACAGCTCGCGCGTCGGGAAAGCGATCAGCGACAATTCGTTGATCGGCGTGCCGTCCTGCTTTTCCGGCGGGCGCAGGATGGTGAAGTGGACGAGATCGACCGACGCGTCCGACTTCAAAAGGTTGCGCCAGGTGCGTTCGCCGGCATGCGGCTCGCCGGAGACCAGGAGCACGCGCAGGTTCTCGCGGATGCCGTCGACCAGGGCGATCGCCCGGTTGTTGGCGTCGGTCAGCTCGCCGGGCTCCCGGTCGATGCCGAGCTGGACGATGTTGCGGCCGGCATTGGGTATCGTGACCGAGAGCTTCATCGGCTGGCCGATGGTCGCGTGCTCGACCGAGACCTGTTCGCCATTGACCGAGACGCGCACGTCCACCGGCGCGCCGTCGCCTTCCGTCGAAATGACGCGGTAGGTCATGTCGAGCGGCTTGCCGACGAGGCCGAAGCGCGGTGCGTTGTCGAAACGGATGCGGCGGTCCTTCTCGTGCTCGTTGCCGGTGATCAGCGCGTGCAGCGGAGCGTTGAACTCCGGCGCGCCGGCCGGCGCGTCATGCACCTCGCCGTCGGTGATCATGACCGCGCCGCCGATGCGCGACGGCGGCACGTCGCGGAAGGCGCCCTCCAGCGCGCTGAACAGCCTGGTTTCGGTGCGGTCGTCGGCGGCTTCGGACTTGCCGGCTTCGACGACGCGGACATCGAACTGCTTGAAGCGGGCAAGACGTTGCTGCAGGCCGGCCAGCGCCTCGTCGGTCTGCTTGGCGCGGTCGCCGATGTCTTGGCTCTGGCTGCGGTCGACGATGAGGGCGACGACGCTCTTCAGCACCTCGCGCTCCTCGGCGAGGAAAACCGGATTGAGCAAAGCCGCGGCAAGCGCGAGCAGCGCGATGAAGCGCAAAGCCGAGCCGCGCTGGCGGAACCACAGGCCGACCAGCGCAAGCAGGAGCAACGGCACGAAGAGCAGGCCGAAGAGCGGCCAGGAGACCAGCGGTTCGAACGAGATCGACCAGTTCATGATCTACTGCCCCAGCCGTTCGAGCAGCACCGGTACATGCACCTGGTCGGATTTGTAGTTGCCGGTCAACATGTACATCATGATGTTGACGCCGGCGCGCAGCGCGTAGACGCGCTGCATTGGGTCCGGCGGCACGGTCGGCAGCATCGGATCGCCGTTCTCGTCGATCGCCCAGGCGCCTGCGAAATCATTGGCGGTGATCATGATCGGCGAGACGCCGTCGCCGGTGCGCACGGGGCGGTTCTCGGTATTGCTGGCGTCGAGCGAAGCCTCGACCCAGAGCGGGCTGCCGTTGAAGCGGCCGGGGAATTCCGGAAGGATGAAGAAGGATTTGGTCAGCACATGGTCCGAGGGCACCGGCTCCAGCGGCGGCACGTTGAGATTGCCTAATATGTCGCGCAGCCGCTCGGTCGCAGGGCTTGCCGAGCCGGCGCCGATGCCGTTCGAGAACTGGTCGCGCGTGTCGAACAGAACCGTGCCGCCTTGCTGCATATAGGCATCGATGCGGGCGATCGCCGCTTGGCTCGGCATGGGCGCCGTCGCATCGATCGGCCAATAAATCAGTGGGAAGAAGGACAGTTCGTCCTTGGCGATATCGACGCCGGCCGGCGGACCGGGCTCGAGCGCCGTCTTCTCGATCAGGAAACGCGTGAGGCCCTCGAGGCCGGCGCGGCTGATCGAATCAACGCCCGGCTCGCCGGTGATGACATAGGCAATGCGGGTTTTCGAAATATCTTCGATCGCCTGGGTGTCGCCGGGCTTCGAATCGTCGGCGCGGGCAAGATCGGCATGGCCGAAGAGGCCGCCCAGCACGACCAGAACGGCCGCGGCTGTCGCCGCCGTGCCTGCGCGGCGTGGCCGGCGCGCCAGCAGGCCGCCCATCCAGAACACGGCCAAAGTGTCGAGCACCATCAACAGGAGCGCGATGGCGACCAACGGCCCCTTGAGATTCTGCGATTCGTCAAAGGCATAGGGGATGGCCGTCACCGGCAGCGAAACCTGCGGACGGAGCAGCGGTGCGAACGTGCTCGAAGCATCGAGCAGATTATGCGCGAAGACGCCCGTCTCGGAACCATAAAGGCCGGGCGGATTTTCCAAGGTCACCGGCAGCGGGCCGGCGCCGGGCACCAGCGGCCGGGCATCCGGCGAGGGAGGCGTCAGCATGCCGTCGGCGCTGATCATGCGGTATGGCGCGAGCGATGCGGCGGTGGCCTCGGCATTGGCGATCGCCGCTCCCTGGTTGCGCGACAGCTGCACGACGCGTCTCAGCATTTCGACGAAGCTGCCGGAGATCGGCAGGTTCGACCAGGTCGCCTCGGGCGTGACATGGAAGAGCACCAGCGTGCCCTTGTCCTTCTTCATGCCCGTCACCAGCGGCGTGCCGTCGGCAAGCGTGGCCCAGGTGCGCTCGACGATGTCGGGCGTCGGCTCGGCCAGAACCTGCCGGCTCACCGTCACCTCGGAGGGCGGCGATAGATCGGCGAAAGGACCGGTCTTCGGGAATTCGGTCACCGCCTGCGGCGTCGTCCAGGACAGCGCGCCGCCCAGCGCGCGCTCGCCGCCGCGCAGCCTGACCGGCAAAAGGTCGTCGTCATTGCCGGCCGCGGCAAGGCGGGGACCGGCAAAACGCACCAGTGTGCCGCCCTTGTCGACCCAGTCGACCAGCCGCTGTTTGACCTGTGCCGGGATGGTGCCGACATCGGCCATGATGATCATCGCCGGCTTCTGGTCGAGAAGCTGCGGAATGGCGTCCGCGAGATCGGCGCTCGACGGCTCGACCAGGTCGGCGAAGGGCTGCAGGGCACGGCGGATATAGTAGAGCGGCGACAGAAGCGGCTGCGCCCGATCGGCCTCGGCCTGCGACAGAAGGCCGACGCGGCGGCGTTTCGAGCTCTCGTCCAATACGCGCACGGCACCCGCCTGGTGCTCGCCGTCGAGCGCGATCGAGGCGAAATCGTTGCGCAACTCGAAGGGAACCGCCATCGTCCCCGTGGCGGTGGCTTCGCCCGGCGCGAAGGTCAGCGTCGCATCGGCGATGCGGCGGCCCTTGTCGTCGAAGGCGCCCGCGGTGACCTGCGCCGGCGCCGGGTTGCCAGGCGCGCGGATGGCAGTCAGCGCGAAACCGTCGACCTGGTTGTCGGCGCCGATCAGGCCGGTCACCGAAGGCCGGTCGGATGTGGCCCAGACCAGCCGTGTCGCGTGCTTTTCGAGCAGCGTCTTGAAAGCGGCCTCGTCGCCTTTGGCGGCAAGCCCATCGGCGAGCACCGCGACGCTGGCGCCCGGCAGGCGCTCCAATGCGGCGGCGACGCGGGCGTAGACGGCGGGCCTGTCGGTGGGGATCGGCCGCGGCTTGGTGGCGCGCAGGTGGTCGAGCGCGGCCGAGGCGTCGAAAGGACCGATCTCGGCATTGGGCTTCTCGGCGGTGAAGGCGATGACCACCGGCACGCCGTTCGAGCCGGCGTCGGCGATCAGCCGCTCGGCGGTGGCGATGCGCTTGTTCCAGTCGGCGGCGCTCGCCCAGCCATTGTCGATGACAAGCGCCAGGGCGGCACCTTCCGCCGGTAGTTTTTCGCGCGGATTGAAGACCGGCTCGGCCAGCGCCATCACGACGAGCGCCGCCATCAGCAGCCGAAGCAGCGTCAGCCACCAAGGGCTTTGCTGCGGGGTTTCTTCGCGCCTCAGGACCCGGGCGAGAATTCTCAGCGGCGGGAAAACCTCCGTCTGCGGCCTCGGCGGGGTGAGGCGCAGCAGCCACCAGATCACCGGCAGCGCCAGAAGGCCCCACAGCACCATGGGCGCCCCGAAGGAAAGCGGCAGCCAGCTCATGCGACCGCCTTTCCGAAATTGACGCCGTCAGCGGTCATCGCCAGGTGGACGCGCACCAGCGCCTCCGAGGCGAGGCGGTCGGTGTGGTTGACGGTGTAGCTCCAGCCGAGACGCTTGCACCAGGCGGCCAGTTCCTCGCGGCGGGCCTGGTAAAGCAGGCGATATTCCTCGGCCAGCATCTCGGCGCGACCGGCGGTCAGCTTGTCGCCGGTCTCGGGATCGGTGAACTCGGTGCGGCCGGCGTAGGGGAAGGTTTCCTCCGCCGGATCGGCCACCTCGATCAGATGCGCACGCACGCCGTGGCGGGCGAGGACGTCGAGCCAAGCCTTGGTTTCCTCGACCGGATCGAGGAAATCGCTGACGAGCACGATATCGCAGAAGCGGCGGATGGCCGACAGATCCGGCTTGGCGGGCAGCGCGGCGGTGTGGCTCAACTGGGCGGCGATGCGCTCGGCGCCGTTGCGGGCGGTGAACGGGTCGGTCAGGCCCGGCCAGGCGATGCGCTCGCCGCTACGCGACAAAAGCTCGGCCAAGGCGAGCGCCAGCACCAGCGCGCGCGATTCCTTGGAGACGCTTGCGCCGGCGGATTTGTAGAGCATGGAAGGCGAGGGGTCGGCCCAGAGCCAGACTGTGTGCGCGGCTTCCCACTCGCGGTCGCGCACATAGGTATGGTCGTCTCGCGCCGAGCGGCGCCAGTCGATGCGCGAGGAATCGCCCTCGACATAGGGCCGGAACTGCCAGAAATTCTCGCCGATGCCGCGCTTGCGGCGGCCGTGCCAGCCGGCAATCACCGTGTTGACGATACGACGGGCCTCGACCAGCAGGTCCGGCACCAGTGAAGCCCGCAACCGGCCGCGGGCGAGCGCGTCGCGCGTCGCAACCGGTGCCTGGACCTCGCCTATTCGACCCATCAGATGCCTTTTGCCAGCTTCGCCACCACGTCGCGCACCGATGTGCCTTCGGCCCGGGCGGCGAAAGTCAGCGCCATGCGATGCTGCAGCACCGGTTCGGCCAAGGCACGGACGTCGTCGACCGAGGGCGCCAACCTGCCATCATATAGGGCGCGGGCGCGGGCGCACAGGGTCAGCGCCTGGCTGGCGCGCGGGCCCGGCCCCCAGGCGACATGCCTGTCGGTCTCGGCATTGCCCTGGCCCGGCCTGGCCGAACGCACCAATTTGAGGATCGCCTCGACGACGCTTTCCGGCACCGGCATGCGGCGGATCAGCGTCTGGATTTCCCTGAGCCTGGCCGGCTGCAGCACGTTGTCGGCCTTTGCCTCGTCGACGCCGGTGGTTTCGAGCAGGATGCGGCGTTCCGCCTCGATTTCCGGATAGAGGATATCCACCTGCATCAGGAAGCGGTCGAGCTGCGCCTCGGGAAGCGGATAGGTGCCTTCCTGCTCCAGCGGGTTCTGCGTGGCCAGCACATGAAAGGGCGAGGGCAGGTCGTGGCGGGCGCCGGCGATGGTGACGTGATATTCCTGCATTGCCTGCAGCAGCGCCGACTGCGTGCGCGGCGAGGCGCGGTTGATCTCGTCCGCCATCAGCAATTGCGTGAAGATCGGCCCGGAAATGAAGCGGAAAGAGCGCTTGCCGAACTCGTCCTGCTCCATCACCTCCGAGCCGAGAATGTCCGACGGCATCAGGTCGGGCGTGAACTGGACACGGCGCGAATCGAGGCCAAGCACGATGCCCAATGTCTCCACCAGCTTGGTCTTGGCGAGGCCCGGCACGCCGACCAGCAGCGCATGGCCGCCGGCCAGCAGCGCCACCAGCGTGCGCTCGACCACGGATTCCTGACCGAAGATCACCCGGCCGACCGCATCGCGGACCCTGGAGATGTCAGCCAGCGCCTTTTCGGCTTCCTCGATCATCGCTTTTTCGCTGATCGGGCTTTCCTTGATCATCACGCTCATGCCGCTCGATCCTTGTGGTTGGAGATACCGGCCTGCATTCTCGATGGCGCAGAATGCCGCGATTCGGCCTCACCTGACGCTTGTAATTGAACTTAAATCACAGACTCGGGCGGACAAGGCTGACAATCGGGAGAACAGTGACTATTTCGTGACCATGGCCGAACGCAGCGAACATCGTGAACAAAGCCGGGGCGGGCAGAGCCTGGGCAAACAGAGCCTGGTTGGCGCCACGGAGGCGCGCGGCCTGGAGGCGCTGATCTCGCGCGCGGCGCGGGCCGGCAAGGGACCGGCGCCGGTCGAGCGCTGGAACCCGGATTTCTGCGGCGACCTCGACATGGAGATCAAGGCCGACGGCACCTGGTTCTACCTTGGCACGCCGATCGGACGCATGCCGTTGGTGCAGCTTTTTTCCAGCGTGCTGCGCAAGGATGCCGACGGCAAGACCTATCTGGTGACGCCGGTCGAGCGGGTCGGGATACGCGTCGCCGATGCGCCCTTCATCGCCGTCGAGATGAACGTTTCCGGAAGCGGGGACGACCAGGTCATCACCTTCCGCACCAACGTCGGCGACGTCGTCGCCGCCGGGCCCGGCCATCCGCTGCGCTTCGTCGACGAGGACGAAACCGGCGGGTTGAAGCCTTATGTGCTGGTGCGCGGGCGGCTGGAAGCCCTGGTGGCGCGGCCGGTGATGTACGAACTGGTTGAGCACGGCGAGGAGATCGACATCGACGGCAAGACGATGTTCTCGGTCCGCTCGGGCGGCGAGGTCTATCCGATCATGCCGGCCGAGAAGCTGAAGCGGCTGAGCGCGTGATGGACCAGGTGACGCCGGCGCCGTTTTCAATTGCGGATTTTCGGGCGCGCGTCGCGGCGCAAGCCGAGGCGCAGCCGGGTGATGATTTCGGCGATCATCGCTTCAATCCCGGCCATCCCAGGCTCGAACGCGTCAAGCCATTGCGCGACGCGGCGGTGCTGATCCCAGTGATCGACCGCGCCGAGGGCGCTATGGTGCTGCTCACCAAACGCGCCGAGAAGCTGCGCAGCCATTCCGGCCAGGTGGCTTTTCCGGGGGGCACCATCGATACGACCGATCCAAGCCCCGAGGCCACCGCTTTGCGCGAGACTTTCGAAGAGATCGGCCTCGATCGTGGCCATATCGAGATCATCGGCCGCATGCCGGACTACGTCGCGGGCAGCGGGTATCGCATCGTGCCGGTGCTTGCCATCGTGCAGCCCGGCTTTTCGCTGACGCTCAATGCCGATGAGGTGGACGCCGCCTTCGAGGTGCCCTTGAGCTTCCTTATGGACCCGGCCAATCACGCGCGCGACAGCCGCATGTGGAACGAGCTCGAATGGTTCTTCTACGAGATGCCCTATGGCGGCCAGCGCATCTGGGGCGTCACCGCCGGCATCATTCGCACGCTCTATGAAAGGCTTTATGGTTGAGCGCTGAGGCGTCACTCTCGGGCAGGGCCGATTGGCTGGCCGAAAAGCATCTGCAGAAACTTCTTGCGGCGCTGAAGCAGGGCGGCGAGGAAGCGCGTGTCGCCGGCGGCGCGGTGCGCAACGCGCTGATCGGTCAGCCGGTCGCCGACATCGATATCGCCGCGACCACCGTGCCCGAGGAAACGATGCGGCGCGCCGAGGCGGCCGGCTTCAAGACGGTGCCGACGGGCATCGAGCATGGCACGATCACGGTGATTGCCGGCGGCAGGCCTTACGAGGTGACGACGCTCAGGGCCGATGTCGAGACCGACGGGCGGCGGGCAAAAGTGATCTTCGGACGTGACTGGAAAGCGGACGCGGCGCGGCGCGACTTCACCATCAACGCGCTCTATGCCGAAGCCGACGGCACGATCGTCGACCTCGTCGGCGGCATCGCCGATGTCGAGGCGCGGCGGCTGCGCTTCATCGGCGACGCGGAAGCGCGCATCCGCGAGGATTATCTGCGCATCTTGCGCTTTTTCCGGTTCTTTGCCTGGTATGGCGAGGGACGGCCGGACGCGGAAGGGCTGAAGGCCTGCGCAAGGCTGAAGGACGGGCTTGCCCAGCTTTCCGCCGAACGGGTCTGGTCCGAGCTGAAGAAGCTGTTGTCGGCCGCGGATCCGTCGCGCGCCTTGCTTTGGATGCGGCAGGCCGGCGTGCTTTCCGCCGTGCTGCCGGAAAGCGAGAAATGGGGCATCGACACCATCCATGGCCTGGTCAAGGCTGGAAAAGATCTCGGCTGGGCCGCCGATCCGATGCTGAGACTGGAGGCGATCGTCCCGCCCGATGCCATCCGCATGAAGACGCTTGGCGAGCGGCTGCGATTGTCGAACGACGATGCCGACCGGCTACGGCATTGGGCGCTGACCGTCACGCCGGATGCCAAGGCGACCGAGACCGAACTGGCCAAGAAACTTTATTACGGCAATCGCGAAGGCTATTTTGATCGCATCCGGCTGGCGCTCGCCGCGGCGCGGACGCGCGCGGTCGAGGACAACCAGGCGATGATGGAGGCCGGCGGTTTCTCACGCCTGCTCAATTTCACCCTGAAATGGCAAAAGCCGGTGTTTCCGATCAAGGGCGCCGACCTGACCGCGCTTGGCGCTTCGCCGGGGCCGAAGCTCGGCGCCACACTGAAGAATCTTGAGAGGGAATGGGTCGAGTCGGGCTTTACCCTGGAACGCGGCGCGCTCATAAAACGCGCCGCGCAAGCCCTGGAAATCTAAAAGGTCAGGACCGCTCTATCTCTTTGTTTTTACGCAATTGCGGACGGAAAACCGTCACATTTGTCCTGGATTGCTCTAGGCTGAATCGACATTCAACGCATCCAGAGCAAAGCTGCGGCGAGTTGTAGGAAGCCGAGGAAGTGGACGGCTCGTCGGTCGAAGCGTGTTGCGATGCGGCGGAAGTGCTTGAGCTTGTTGAAGCACCGCTCGATGGTGTTGCGGACCTTGTAGGCCTCGAAGTCATAGGGGATGGTCTGCTTGCGGGTGGGGTTGCAGGGGATGACCGCCTCGGCTCCCATCGCAGCGATCAGGTCGCGCAGGGCATTGGAATCATAGGCCTTGCCGGCGAGCACCCGGCGCGGCGAGAGGCCGTCGAGCAGAGCCGGAGCGAGTGGCGCATCGCCACGCTGCCCAGGGGTG